>NZ_CP107007.1:1259770-2519540 GCF_025725645.1 Halomonas sp. GD1P12
GCGGCGACCCCGCTCAGGTCAACCCGGTGGTGCCGACCCAACTGATCGTCGATCACTCGCTGGCGGTGGAGCACAACGGCGACGACGACCAGGCGTTCGAGAAGAACCGCGCCGTCGAAGAGCGGCGTAACGACGACCGCTTTCACTTCATCAACTGGACCAAGCTCGCATTCGAGAACGTCGACGTGATTCCGCCGGGCAACGGCATCATGCACCAGATCAATCTGGAGAAGATGTCGCCGGTGGTGCAGTGTCGCCAAATCGATTCCGGTGCGAAGGTCGCCTTTCCGGATACCTGCGTGGGCACCGATAGCCACACGCCGATGGTCGACGCGCTCGGCGTGATCTCGGTGGGCGTGGGCGGGCTCGAGGCAGAGAGCGTGATGCTTGGGCGCGCCTCGATGATGCGGCTGCCGGATATCGTGGGCGTGGAGCTGACGGGCAAACTAGCCCCGGGTGTCACCGGTACCGACATGGTGCTGGCGATCACCGAATTCTTGCGCCGTGAGCGCGTGGTCGGCGCCTATCTCGAGTTCTTTGGCGAAGGCGCGGACGCGCTCAGCATCGGCGACCGGGCGACGATCTCCAACATGACGCCGGAGTACGGTGCCAGTGCGGCGATGTTCTATATCGACGACCAGACCATCGACTATCTCAAGCTCACCGGGCGCGACGATGAGCAGGTGGCGCTGGTGGAAACCTACGCCAGGCACACGGGGCTTTGGGCCAGTGATCTTAAAACCGCGGAGTACGAACGGGTGCTGCGCTTCGATCTCTCGAACGTGGCACGCACGCTGGCCGGGCCGTCGAACCCGCACGCCCATTTGCCGACGTCGGAACTCGCCAGCCGCGGCATCGCGATCAATTACGAGGCCGTGCAGCAGGACGAGCTCGACGGCCGGCTGCCCGACGGCGCGGTGATCATCGCCGCGATCACCAGCTGCACCAACACCTCCAACCCGCGCAACATGGTGGCGGCGGGGCTGATCGCCCGCAACGCCAACCGGCTGGGGCTTCTTCGCAAGCCCTGGGTGAAGTCGTCGCTGGCGCCGGGGTCGAAAACCGTGACGATGTATCTCGAGGATGCCGGGCTGATGGATGAGCTCGAGGCGCTCGGTTTTGGCGTGGTGGGCTACGCCTGCACGACCTGCAACGGCATGTCTGGCTCCCTCGACCCGAAAATTCAGCAGGAGATCAAGGAGCGCGACCTTTACGCCACGGCGGTGCTCTCGGGCAATCGTAATTTCGATGGGCGCATTCATCCCTACGCCAAGCAGGCGTTTCTGGCTTCGCCGCCGCTGGTGGTGGCCTACGCCATCGCCGGTACCATCCGCTTCGATATCGAAAAGGACGTGCTGGGCGTGGATGATCGCGGCCATCCGATCACGCTCAAGGATATCTGGCCCGATGACAGCGAGATCGACGCCATCGTCAAGGCCTCGGTTAGACCTGAGCAGTTTCGCCAGACCTACATCCCGATGTTCGATCTCGACAAGAGCCAGCGTACTCAGGTCGAGCCGCTCTACGACTGGCGCCCGCAGAGTACCTATATTCGTCGCCCGCCTTATTGGGAGGGGAACATGGCGGCGGCCCGGGCGCTCAAGGGCATGCGGCCGCTGGCGATTTTGCCGGACAACATCACCACCGACCACCTGTCGCCGTCCAACGCCATTTTGCCGGACAGCGCGGCCGGCGAGTACCTGCTGAAAATGGGCCTGCCGGAGGAGGACTTCAACTCCTACGCCACCCACCGGGGCGATCACCTCACCGCCCAGCGGGCGACCTTCGCCAACCCCAAGCTCTACAACGAGATGGCCCTCGACGATGACGGCCACGTGCGCCAGGGGTCGCTTGCGCGTCTGGAACCCGAAGGCAAGGTGGTGCGCATGTGGGAGGCGATCGAAGCCTACATGGCGCGCAAACAGCCCTTGATCATTATCGCCGGCAACGACTACGGTCAGGGCTCCTCACGGGATTGGGCGGCCAAGGGCGTGGCGCTGGCCGGAGTCGAGGCGATCGTCGCCGAAGGCTTCGAGCGCATCCACCGCACCAACCTGGTAGGCATGGGCGTGATGCCGCTGCAGTTCGAGCCCGGCACTACGCGCAAGACCCTGGCGCTGGACGGCACCGAGGTGTTCGATGTGGAAGGGGATACCGCGCCGGGTGCGAAGCTGACGCTTTTGATCCACCGCGCCGGCGGCGTCGAGCGCGTGCCGGTGATCTGCCGGCTCGATACCGCCGAGGAGGTCACTATCTACGCCGCCGGCGGGGTGCTTCAGCGCTTCGCTCAGGATTTTCTGGAGGCGACGCCAGCCTGATTCGGCCTCGTTTGTCACCCTTCACACACGCCCGGCCCCGCGCCGGGCGTTTCAGGAGCACGCCATGACCATCAGTCCCCAGCTCGAGATTCCCGCCACCTACATGCGCGGCGGCACCAGCAAGGGCGTCTTCTTCGCGCTCGACGATCTGCCCAAAGCGGCCAGAGCGCCGGGTCCCGCCCGCGACCGCTTGCTACTGCGCTTGATGGGCAGCCCCGACCCCTACGAAAAGCAGATCGACGGCATGGGCGGGGCGACATCGAGCACCAGCAAGGCGGTGATTCTCTCGAAAAGCACCTCAACGGATCACGACGTTGACTATTTGTTCGGCCAGGTGTCCATCGACCGACCCTTCGTCGACTGGAGCGGTAACTGCGGCAACCTGTCCGCCGCCGTCGGCCCATTCGCGATTCGCGCCGGGCTCATCGACCCGGGGCGAATTCCCGACGATGGCGTGGTCGAGGTCCGTATCTGGCAGGCGAATATCGAAAAAACGATCATCGCTTGGGTACCGATCACCGGTGGCCGGGTGCAGGAAACCGGCGACTTCGAGCTCGACGGCGTGACCTTTCCCGCCGCCGAAATCCCGGTGGCCTTCGTCGACCCCGCCGACGGCGAAGGGGCGATCTTCCCCACGGGCAACGTGGTGGACGCCCTCGAGGTGCCAGGCATCGGTACGCTCGAGGCGACGATGATCAATGCCGGTATTCCCACCGTATTCGTCAACGCCCAGGACATCGGTTACACCGGCACGGAGCTCCAGGAAGCGATCAACGGTGACGCCCAGGCGCTTGCCCGGTTCGAGGCGATTCGCACCCACGCCTCGGTTAAAATGGGGCTGGCTGAAAACCTCGAGGCGGCGGGGGGGCGCCAGCACACGCCAAAGGTAGCGTTCGTGGCGCGGCCTTCGGACTATACGGCGTCGAGCGGCCGATCCGTGGTGGCGGGAGATATTGATTTGGTCGTGCGCGCGCTCTCGATGGGCAAGCTCCACCACGCCATGATGGGCACCGCGGCGGTAGCGATTGCCTCGGCGGCGGCGATAAAGGGAACGCTGGTGAACCTGGCCGCTGGCGGCGGCGAGCGCGAGGCGGTCACTTTCGGTCACCCATCCGGCACGCTGCACGTGGGTGCCAAGGCGAGCCTTGTGCAGGGCGTTTGGCAGATCGACCGGGCGCTGATGAGCCGTAGCGCCCGTGTACTGATGGAAGGCCGGGTGTTCGTACCCGGCGATGGTCTGGAAAGCGCTTGAACGAGCGGCCAAACCCTCGGTTCTGCGGCCTTTTATGCCCACACCCCGGCCCTGGAAATGGGGCGTGGGCGCCTGAAATCTACTCGTCGAAAGTGATCTGATCCTGCATGCCTTCGACCGTGGCGGGCCCGATGCCGCTAACGCGCGTGAGATCATCGGCGTTTTCGAAGTCGCCGTTGGCGCTACGCTCTTCGATAATGGCCGCCGCGCGGCTAGGGCCGACACCGGGCAGTTCGGCCAGCAGCTCCTCATCGGCGGTGTTGACGTTGATCGGCGCCATGGACTGCGCCAGCGCTGCGCCGCTGACCCCGATGCCCAATAACGTCGCTGCCAGTAATCCCTTGATCATTCGCTTCATGGTAAGCCCCCTTGAGATAACGATGGATTCTTGCTGTCGTTCGCCCGGTTCGATCCCCGCCGCCGGGACTACTGATCACCCTGGCAAGGCTTGTGTCACGCCGCCGTCATCTGAAAACGACGGCCTTTGTAAGCGCATTCCCAGGTTCGGTCCTGAGATCGCTTACACGAAAGCGCGGGGCAAGGCTGGTATAATGGCGCGGTTCAAACAAGGAGCGCGCCCGTGTCAACCGATTCTCCCCTCATCATCGCCCTCGATTACCCGTCGCTGGACCAGGCCCTTTGCATGGCGGACCAGCTCGACCCTGCCCGCTGTCGAGTGAAAGTGGGTAAAGAGCTTTTCACCCGCAGCGGCCCAGCGGTGCTCGAGGCGCTTCATGGGCGCGGCTTCGAGATCTTTCTGGATCTCAAGTTTCACGATATTCCCAACACCGTGGCCAGCGCCGTGCAGGCGGCGGCGGAGCAGGGCGTTTGGATGGTGAACGTGCATGCCAGTGGCGGCAAGGCGATGATGGAAACCGCGGCCGAGCGGCTCTCTCGAAACGGCCTGAAAACCCACCTGATCGCCGTGACCGTGCTGACCAGCATGAGTGGCGAGGCGCTTGGTGATATCGGCGTGAGCGGAGCGCTTGATGAGCAGGTGATGCGGCTGGCAAGGCTTACCCATGAAAGCGGTTTGGCCGGGGTGGTCTGCTCCGCCCAGGAGGCGGCAGCGGTCGAAAGCGCCTGCGGTAAGGCGTTTTTGAAAGTGACGCCAGGTATTCGCCCACGCTCTGCCGCACTCGATGACCAGTCGCGCGTCATGACCCCGAGCGCGGCGCTGGCCGCAGGCAGTACTCACATGGTGATCGGGCGCCCGGTCACCCAGGCCGAGGAGCCGATGGCGGCGCTCAAGGCGATCGAAGCCGACATCGCCGGCGCTACTCGCCCTCGATCCCGGTAATCGGTTTGATCGTGCCCCAGCGCCGGCAGCTGGGGCACTGCCACACCAGATGGTCGCTGGTAAAACCGCAGTGGCGGCAGCGCTGGCGCGGCCGGCCCTCAAGCAGAGCCCCGGTGTGGTGTTTCAACAGCAGCAGGCGGGTATCCGGCGACGTCTTGCCGTTTAGCCGCTCGCTTTCCAGATACAGATCGATCAGATAGTCGAGCCCGCCCAGACTCGGCGCTTCGCGCAGCCACTCGCCGGTGCGCTCGATCGCGCTATCGACGCCATCGCGGCGATGAACGAGTTCGCCCAGCGCCACGATCACGCTGGTGTACGGCGCCTGTTCCAGCAGTCTATGTAGATGCGCCTCGAAGCCCGCCGAGTTCTCCAAGCGCTCGTAGGCGCGCTTGAGCGCGCTCAGCATGGTGGGGGTATGCGCGATATCCTGATGGGGAATGCGCTCGAGCCAGTCGATCGCCCGCTGATAGTGGCCGTTTTCCATTTCGAGTTCGGCGTAGAGCAGCGTTGCACGCACGCAGTTCTCGTCCATCTGCAGCGCTTTTTTTAGATGCTTTCGCGCAAGCGCGCGGCTTGATTCGCTGATTTCCTCGACGGCAAGCTCACACAGCCAGTGGGCGGCGGGGCGGCGCAGAACGGGCTGCTGCTTGAGGATGGGAGCGACGGTCTCCAGCGCTTCCTGCCATTCGCGCTCGCGGTCGAGCAAATCGAGCAGCAGGCGCTTGGCGTGTAGCCGGTAGGTGTCGTCGGTAGTGTGACTCAACAGCGTTTTTAAAAGCCGCTGGGCGCGATCGTGTACGCCCAAAGCGATGAAATCCTGGGCGAGCTCGAGCTGGATGTGATCGTTGGTCGTGACCGAAAGGGCGGGGCGAGCGAGCAGGTTCTGGTGAATGCTGACGGCCTTGTCCGCCTCGCCGCGAGCGCGAAAGAGCTTGCCCAGGGCAATGTGCGTTTCGACGGTATCGCTATTGACGTCCAGCGCGTTGATGAAGGTGTTGATTGCCTCATCGGGCTGCTCGTTGAGCAAATAGTTGAGCCCGACAAAATACTCTTTCGACAGCGCCGGCGCTTTGGGCGTCGGTCGGATGAGACGCTTGCCGGCGCGATGGCGTACGCCAAGCCCAAAGCCAATGGCCAAGGCGGCGAAAAGCACGCCGAGCAGCGCGACATCCTGCATTTAAGCCAGTTCCTTGAACTCCTGGGTGCGAAGGCGGTCGAGTTCTTTTTGCTGGTGCTTATTGTGTCGCTCGCTACGAGCCAGACGGGCTTTCAGCCGAACGTAAACCCCCAGCATCGCCAGCATCCCCAGCACGACGCCCAGCGTCAGCGTGGCCAGAAGCCATACCGACAGCGAAATCGGGGGAAGTTCGGTCCAGATCAGATTCAGGGCGATCGCCTGCTGGTTGTTCACGGCAAACAGGATACCGACCAGCAGCACCACGAGTAATACGATGGCTAGTAAAAGCCCTTTGATCCAACGCATGAGAAGTTCCTGGTGTTTACGTGCAAGTTTTTACGTGCAGAAGGGCTCTATTGTGTATGAGTCAGGACGCGGCGTCATCCCCGACAACGCGATTGGCCCGCCTCGAACGCCCCTGTTTCAATACCCCAGCGCGCGGCTAGCGTCGACCTGCTCGCGCAGCTCCTTGCCCGGCTTGAAGTGGGGGACGTACTTGCCCTCGAGATCTACCGGGTCGCCGGTCTTGGGGTTACGACCAACCCGCGGCTCGCGGTAGTGCAGCGAAAAGCTGCCAAAGCCGCGGATTTCGACGCGGCCACCGCTGGAGAGGGCGTCGGTCATGTCGTCGAGTATGATACGCACCGCCGTTTCGACTTCCCTGGCGGACAGCTCAGGTTGACGCATCGCGATTTGTTCGATTAATTCAGACTTGGTCATCGGTTGGCTCCCTGCAAACGTTAAAGGTCGTATGCGCTTACGGCCGCAATAACATCTACTTCAGCATACTGCGCATCGGGTGATAAAACAATTCGATCAAAACTAGGTACTTTAGTTAAAACAAGGTTCTAGGTCGAATAACAGCATAGGCGAAGCCGGCCCCTGGCGCGACCCTGTGGCTCAGGTATACTGGCTTTCCATTCAAGACTTGATAGAGGTCCACGTTGAGCGATGACACTTCCCCGGAGGCCATCCTCCGTAAACGGCTTTATTGGCATTCGCGTCGCGGCATGTGGGAGCTGGATCTGCTGTTGATTCCCTTTCTCGAAAAGCGCTTCGATTCGCTCTGTGAAGAGGATCGACTGGTTTACCAGCGCCTGATCGAAGAGGAGGACCAGGATCTCTTCGTCTGGCTGATGCACCGCGAGTGGCCCACCGACCCGGACCTGCGCCGGCTCGTTCAGATGATCGTCGAGCATGCCGAAACCACCGATAACAGTGCCTATCGCACGCTCTAGATTCCCACCGATAATCCACGCGCTGCTGGCATCGGGACTTGCAGGCGTGGGTCTGACGTTTGCCCCGCCGCCTCTGGTGCTTGCCGTTTGGCTTTTACTGTTGGCAGCGGTCGCGTTACACGCCCGCGCCCAGCCCAAGGGCACGCTATCGATTCAAACGCTCGATGAGGTGCTTTATGCGCGCTGGATAAAAGCGTGCGGCGAGCCATATGACGCCGTTTTGCTTCGCTGTCACTATCTCGGCCCTTGGCTTTTGGGGCTGGACGTGGGCGGCGCGCGTCTCTGGCTCTGGCCGGATAGCGTGTCGGCTCAAGACCACCGCGCGCTTCGCCGGCTGCTGCACCGCCCCGGTCGCTAGCTCGGCTCGCGTTCACGCGGGCGCCAGTAAGGTCGTCAGTCGACGTTTTGAAAAACAGGGAGATGTTGCGCAGAGAGTTTGCGCAAACAAGCCGTGAAGCAGGTGTACGTAAAGCAGGGCTTGGGGATCAATCAGGAAAAGGGGAGTAATCGATGGTGCCCGGAGCCGGACTTGAACCGGCACGGGGTTACCCCCGAGAGATTTTAAGTCTCTTGCGTCTACCGATTTCGCCATCCGGGCGTATAGCAGCAGGCGATGGAGGGCATCTGGTCGCTGCTATAAAAAATATGGAGGCTGGAGTCGGAATCGAACCGGCGTACACGGAGTTGCAGTCCGCTGCATAACCACTCTGCCATCCAGCCTTACAAGTCGTTTGGAGCGGGAAAAGAGAGTCGACCGGGCTGGCGTTCCAGCTCTCGACTTGCTCCTGATCCTGCTGCCGACGCTTTGAGTCAATTTGGAGCGGGAAAAGAGATTCGAACTCTCGACCCTCGCCTTGGCAAGGCGATGCTCTACCACTGAGCTATTCCCGCTCGACTCGAGGGCGAATTATACGCACTAACGCGGGCTTGTCAATCGCTGAAATGGTCAATGCGACCAATAAGATAACGCGCGTTCAGCAAATGCCTACATCGAGCGGCTCAGGTGCGGCCAGGCCGCCCGCAGATACTGAAACATCGACCACAGCGTCAGCACCGCCGCCACGTACAAAATGGCAACGCCGACCATGGCCAGCGCATGGCCGGAGGGGACGGCAAGCAGAACCAGAAGCGCCACCATCTGCAGCGTGGTCTTGAGCTTGCCAATCCAGGAGACCGCGACCATGCCGCGCTTGCCCATTTCCGCCATCCACTCGCGCAGCGCCGAAATCACGATCTCACGTCCGATGATGACCAGCGCGGGCAACGTCAGCAGCGCAGTGTCGAAGCGCTCGATTAAAAGCGCCAGCGCCACCGCGACCATCAGCTTGTCCGCCACCGGATCCAGAAAGGCGCCAAAGGGCGTCGACTGATTCCAGAGCCGCGCCAGATAGCCGTCCAGCCAGTCGGTGATCGAGGCGAGCGCAAACAGGCCCGCTGCCAGCGGCATGCTCCAGCTGTAGGGCAGGTAAAAGAGCACGACCAGAAGGGGGATGAAAACGATTCTTGCCAGAGTCAATATGTTGGGTATGTTCATCGCAGGGCGCGATCCTTGCCGGAGAATCAGAAAATCAAACGTATGTAGGGCTATTCTATCCGCCTTGGGGCGCGGCATCCATGCCGCAAAGACCTTTATCCATTGAGCGCCTGGTAGATCGACGCGGCCATGGTCGCGCTAATGCCCGGTACGCGAGCGAGCTCGTCCTGACTTGCCTTCTGTACCCCCTGAAGCCCGCCGAAAAAGCGTAATAGTTCGCGCCGTCGCTTGGGCCCAACGCCTGGAATGTCCTGCAGGGTCGAGGTGCGCCGCGCCTTGTCGCGCTGGGCGCGGTGGCCGGCAATGGCGAAGCGGTGCGACTCGTCGCGGATGTGCTGAATCAGATGCAGCCCCGGTGAGGCCGGGTCCATCGGCAGCGGGTTGTCGCTGCTTTCCAGAAACAACGTCTCGAGCCCCGCCTTGCGCGTGGTGCCCTTGGCCACGCCCAAAAGCGTGATGCCTACGACGCCAAGCTCCTCGATCACCCCGCGGGCCATATTGAGCTGGCCCTTGCCGCCGTCGACGATCAGCACATCCGGCGCGATCGCTTCACCGCTTTTGACGCGCTTCAAGCGCCTCGTCAGCGCCTGCTGCATGGCGGCGTAGTCGTCGCCGGCAGCGACCCCTTCGATGCGAAAATGACGATAGTCGCTTTTACGCGGTCCCTGTTGATCGAAGACCACACACGACGCCACGGTTGCCTCGCCCTGGCTGTGACTGATATCGAAGCACTCCAGCCGCGCTGGCGTATTCTCGAGCCCCATCGCCTTTTGCAGCGACTCGAAGCGGGCCATGAGCTGGGTTTTGTTCGCCAGCTGAGAGGCGAGCTGCTGCTCGGCATTGGTCATGGCGAGTTTTTGCCACTGGGCGCGGTGGCCGCGTACCTGATGCGCCACGCGTACCTTCTTGCCGGCCTGCTCGCTGAGCGCATCGGCGATCAGCTGGCTATCGTCCAGGGCGTGGCTGGTGATCACTTCGGCGGGGACGTTGTGGGGCTGGCCGAAGTAGTACTGGCTGACCACCTCGGTCAAGAGCATCTCATCAGAGAGCTCGAGGTCGTTTTTCGGCGTGTGGTGGCGCGCGCCAAGCAGCCGGCCATCGCGAATGCTCATGATGGAAACGCCTTGGGCGCCGGGGCGGTGGGCGAGGGCGAAGATGTCCGCGTCGCCGCTTTCGTTGTCGACGAACTGGCGCTGCTGGAGCTGTCGGAGTTTCGAAATCTGGTCGCGAAGCCGCCCGGCCTCCTCGAAATCGAGCGCCTGGCTTGCCGTCTCCATGTCGCGGCCGAGCGCCTCGGTGACGCTGTCGCTTTTTCCCTCCAGGCACATCACCGCGTGCTCGACGTCGCGCTGATACTCTTCTTTAGAGATATAGCCCACACAGGGCGCGCTGCAGCGGTCGATCTGGTACTGAAGGCAGGGGCGGCTGCGGTGGGCGAAGACGCTGTCCTCACAGTTGCGGATGCGAAAGATCTTTTGCATCAGCGTCAGGCTCTCTTTCACCGCGCCGCTGCTTGGGTAGGGGCCCAGATAGCGGCCGTCGCCGCGCCGCTGGCGAGCGCGCTTGTACTCGAGCGCCGGATAGGCATGGCGATCGGTGACGAACACGAACGGATAGGATTTATCGTCGCGCAGCAGAATGTTGTAGGGCGGGCGCAGCTCCTTGATCAGCGTTTGCTCGAGCAGCAGCGCCTCGGTTTCGGTGCGCGTGACGGTAACCTGAACGTCGGCGATACGCGCCACCATCGCTTGGGTCTTGGCGTTGAGCTGGCCACGAAAATAGCTCGCCAGGCGCGCCTTGAGCCGCTTCGCCTTGCCAACGTAGAGCGTGTTTTGCTGATCGTCGAGCATCCGGTAAACGCCGGGGGAGGTGCTTACCGAGCTCAAGAATTGCTTGGCATCGAAAGTCATGGAACCTGGGATCTGCGTGAGCGAGCACTGGATGTTAGGCCTAACCCTCGCGCGCGTCAAAGCCCTCGACCAGCCCGTGGCGAAGCGCCAGATGGGTCAGCTCCACGTCGCTGGTCACGGCCAGCTTGTCGAATAGACGATAGCGGTAGGTGTTCACGGTTTTAGGGCTCAAATGCAGCCGTTCGGAGATGTCCTGAACCCGCTGGCAGTTGACGATCATCAGCGCGATTTGAAGCTCGCGCGGCGAGAGTTGGCGAAACGGGCTGCGCTCTTCGGTGAAGTGAGCAAGTGCCAGTCGCTGGGCGATCTCCTGGCTGACGTAGCGCCCGCCGCTGTAAACCTGGCGGATCGCTTTGGTCATCTCCTCTATGTTGGCGCTCTTGCTCAAAAAGCCAGAGGCGCCGGCTTCGAGCATACGCCTTAAAATGCTGTCTTCCATGTAGGCCGTTAAAATCAGAACGCGCACGTTTTTCATGCTGCGACAGATACGCCGGGTCGCTTCCAGCCCGCCAATGCCGGGCATTCGAATATCCATCAGCACCAGATCCGGTTTGACCTGACGACAAAGCGTGACCGCGTTTTCGCCATCGACGGCTTCGCCTGCAATCGTGATATCGCGCTCCTCGTTCAGCAGGTGCGCGATACTGCTTCTTACCAAATGGTGGTCGTCGGCGATGAGAACGTTAATCACGTGGTCGCTCCTGCATTCATGCACTCACACGTTGTGTTGTTCGACGTTTGTTCTGCCGTCGATTGCCTGGGGTTCGAGCTTAGGGGTCGAACCTAGGGTGCCATAGCTTTTGCCAAAGGAGAATTAGTAAATATAAAACCCACGCCGGGCTTGACCCGAGGCATTTTCTTGCTTAGTATTCGCCGCGCACTCGGCCACAAAACGCCGGTTGCTCTGGGGCCTTAGCTCAGCTGGGAGAGCGCAACACTGGCAGTGTTGAGGTCAGCGGTTCGATCCCGCTAGGCTCCACCAAATTCAAAAGCCCCGCTCATCGAGCGGGGCTTTTTCGTGCGCATCATGCGGGCGCCAAACGCCCGGCCAGTGCCGAGCGTAGCGAGCTTTAGCCAATGCGGCCCAGCAGCAAAAATTCCATCAGCGCCTTTTGCGCGTGCAGCCGGTTGCCGGCTTCCTGCCAGACCACCGCGCGCGGGTCGTCGAGCAGCGTCTCGCTGATCTCTTCGCCGCGGTGGGCGGGCAGACAGTGCAAAAACAGCACGTCGTCGGCGGCGGCATCCAGCATCGCCTCGGTGACCTGGAAGCCGGCGAAGTCGGCCTCGCGTTTGGCCTGCTCCTCTTCCTGGCCCATGGAGGCCCATACGTCGGTGGTGATCAAATCGACGCCCCGGGTCGCCTCGACCGGATCGTGGAACAGCGTCACGCGATCGCCTGCGGCCTCGAGAATGTCGGCGCGCGGCTCGTAGCCTTTCGGGCAGCAAACGTGCAGGTTGAAGCCGAACTGGCGCGCGGCGTTGATCCAGGAGTGGCACATGTTGTTGCCATCGCCCACCCACACTGCCGTGCGGCCTTCGACGCTACCCCGGTGCTCTTTCCAGGTCATCACGTCGGCCAGCAGTTGACAGGGGTGGTAGTCGTCGCTCAGCGCATTGATCACCGGTACCGAGCTTGCGCTGGCGAAGGTTTCGATGCCTTCGTGAGAGAAGGTGCGAATCATCACTGCGTCGACCATTTCCGAGAGCACCCGCGCGGTGTCCTCGATCGGCTCGCCGCGGCCAAGCTGGCTATCGCGAGGGGAGAGAAACAGCGCGTGGCCGCCGAACTGGGTCATACCGGTCTCGAACGAGACGCGGGTACGGGTCGAGGATTTTTCGAAAATCATCGCCAGCGTCCGGTTCTTGAACGGCGTATAAACGGGGCCTTCGGTCTTGAGCTCGCTTTTGATGGTGATGGCACGGTCGATCAAGTAGTCGAGCTCGTCCGGGCTCAGATCCAGCAGGGTCAGAAAATGGCGGGTCGCCATGATAACGTCTCTCCGGGTAAATACCCCATCCTAGCGACGGCGCGGGGGATGCGCAACGCCACCTGCATGCGTAGAATAGGGCGCTTGATAAAGCCGAGCAGTTTACTCAGGTACCGCTTGATGGCGGTACTCTTTAAAGACGTGACGAGTTGCGTACACTAGATGAACGCGCCACCGATCGAAGGAGCACTCCATGAGCACAACGGTTGAGAACATCCAGCGCCAAATCAGCGAAAACCCGATTCTGATCTACATGAAGGGCACGCCCCAGCTGCCCCAGTGTGGCTTTTCCGCCCAAACCGTTCAGGCGCTGATGAGCTGCGGCGAGCGTTTCGCGTTCGTTAACGTGCTGGACAACCCGGATATCCGTAGCGAACTGCCCAAGGTCGCCAACTGGCCGACGTTCCCGCAGCTGTGGGTCGAAGGCGAGCTGGTCGGCGGTTGCGATATCGTGATGGAAATGCATCAAAGCGGCGAACTCGAAAAGCTGATCAAGGAGGCCGGCCAGCGCGCCAGCGCCTCCGAAGGCAGCGACGCGCCGAGCGAGTAAGGCGCCTTTTGGCCCGCGGTTGGCGGGCTCTCTCCCAGCCGCTAGAATGGCCGCCCGCCATTCGACAGATCGTTTGAAGTGGCCTCCCCGGCGCTACCGGGGAGCCGCCAGCCCGCCAAAGGAAATAGTGCTCAATGAGCTATCAGGTTCTGGCCCGCAAATGGCGCCCGCGTACGTTTCACGAGCTGGTGGGGCAGACCCATGTTCAGCGCGCGCTGGTCAACGCCCTCGACCAGGGGCGCCTTCACCACGCCTACCTGTTCACCGGCACCCGCGGGGTCGGCAAGACGACACTTGCGCGTATTCTGGCCAAGTGCCTGAACTGCACCGCCAACGGCGAAGGGGACGACGGCGTTACGTCCACGCCCTGCGGGCAGTGCGATAGCTGCCGCGCCATCGATGAAGGCCGCTTCGTCGATTTGATCGAGGTGGACGCCGCCTCGCGCACCAAGGTCGAAGACACGCGCGAGCTTCTGGACAACGTGCAGTACGCGCCGACCCAGGGGCGCTACAAGGTGTACCTCATCGATGAGGTGCACATGCTCTCGACCAGCAGTTTCAACGCGCTGTTGAAAACCCTGGAAGAGCCGCCGCCGCACGTTAAATTCCTGCTGGCCACCACCGACCCGCAAAAGCTTCCGCCCACGGTTCTGTCGCGCTGTTTGCAGTTCACTCTCAAGCACATGCCGCCGGAGCGGGTGGTCGAGCATCTGACCTTCGTGCTGGGCCAGGAGGGCGTGGCCTTCGATGAAAGCGCGCTGTGGCTTCTGGGCAAGGCCGCCGAAGGCTCGATGCGCGACGCCATGAGCCTGACCGACCAAGCGATCGCCTTTGGTCAGGGCGCGGTGCGCCATGCCGATGTCGCCGCGATGCTGGGCACGCTCGATCATCGCCATATCCTGGCGCTGGCGAAGGCGCTGGCCGAGGTCGACGTACAGGCGATTCTCGCCGAAGTCGCCACGCTCTCCGAGCAGGGGCCGGACTTCGCCGCGGTGCTCGACGACCTGACCGGTATTCTGCACCGGCTGGCGGTCGCACAGATGGTGCCAGGCGCGGTCGACAATAGCCAAGGTGATCGCGAGACCATTCTCGAACTCGCCGGCCACTTCACCGCCGAGGACATTCAGCTTTATTACCAGATTGGTATTCAGGGGCGCGGCGACATGGAGCACGCCCCGGATCTGCGCAGCGCGCTGGAAATGACGCTTTTGCGCATGCTGGCGTTTCGCCCCCAGGGCGTGCCCCGGCCGCCGAAAACGCCGCTACCGCTACGCTCGGAACCCATGGCGCAAGCCAACGCGGCCACACCCGCCGACCACGAGCCGGCGGCCGACGCGCCAAAAAAGCCTGATCCTGCCCCGGCGGCGTTCGAATCAGCGCCTGTCAGCGCCCCGGTGCAGGAAGTCGCAAGTCCGATCGATCAACCGTCGCCCCCCTGGGCGATGTACGAAACCGCCGCGCATACTGAAGCGCCCGAGCCCGAGCCCGAGCCCGAGCCCGCCGCGCCGGCGTTCGTACCGGATACCCCCATCGTGGTTGACGCCGATGTGCCCGACTTCGATGAGCAGGATGTGCCTGTACAGGACGTGCCTGTCGAGGACGTGCCTGTCGAGGACGTGCCCGTACAGGACCTGTCGTCCGAGAGCGCCTTTATAGAAAGCGCACCTGCGCCGGATGCGCCTGCCGAGAGCGCTCAGGCACAGGGTCGGCAAGTTCAAGAGCCAGCCGACGAGCAGGCGTCGAGCGACGCGGCGGCGGCTAAAACCGCTCCGGTGCCCGGCGGGCGGCTCGACCACGCCGGGTGGCTTGCGCTGTTCGACCAGCTTGGCCTTGGCGGTTTGACCCGCAACCTGGCGGCGCACTGCCAGCTGGCAAGCGATGATGGACGCACGCTGGTGTTGACCCTGGACCCGAGCCAGTCGGCGATGCAGGCCGATGTACACCAGCAGCGCCTGGAGAAGGCGCTCGCCGATCAGGGCTTTTCGCGCTCGGTGAGCTTTGAGGTCGGCGAGCTCGACACCAGGCTCGAAACCCCGCGCGACCAGTCGCTGCGCTTTCAGCGCGAGCGTCACGCCAGCGCCGTTGATCTATTGCAACGCGACCCCAATATACAGAAGCTACGTCAAGCCTTTGGCGCAACGCTCAACGAAGAGAGCGTCAAGCCAAAAACCTCGACGTCGCCATGACAGCCCGGCGTTTGCGGCTTACGCTAAGCTTTCAAACCGCACCGATTGACCACCAGGGAGTAGACACCATGTTTAAAGGCGGAATGGGCAACCTGATGAAGCAGGCCCAGGAAATGCAGGAAAAGATGCAGCAGGTCCAGGAAGAGGCGGCGAAAGCCGAGGTCTTCGGCGAGGCCGGCGCGGGCATGGTGAAGGTCACCATGAACGGTCGTCACGATGTGAGCGACGTCACCATCGACCCAAGCGTGCTGGAAGAGGACAAGGAGCTGCTCGAAGACCTGCTGGCCGCGGCGGTCAACGACGCCGTGCGTAAGGTCGAAGCCAACTCCAAGGCGCGGATGGAAGAGGCCACCCAGGGGCTGAATCTGCCGCCCGGCTTCAAGATGCCGTTTTAAGCGATGCGTTTTTCCCCGCTCATCGAGCAGCTCATCGAAGCGTTTCGGGTGCTGCCAGGCGTTGGGCCGAAGACCGCCCAGCGCATGGCCATGCATCTGCTCGAGCGTGAGCGCGAGGGCGGCCAGCGTCTGTCCGAGGTGATCGAGCGCGCCATCCGTGAGGTGGGTTACTGCCAGCGCTGCCGCACGCTTACCGAGGCCGAGGTCTGCGCGCTGTGCGACAGCCCGCGGCGCGACGACAGCGTGCTCTGCGTGGTGGAGTCGCCGGCGGATCAGCTCGCCATCGAAGAGGCGGGCGGCTTTGGCGGGCGCTACTTCGTACTTCACGGCCATCTGTCGCCGCTCGACGGTATCGGCCCGGAAGCGATCGGGCTCGACCTGCTCGAGAAGCGCGTAAGCTTAGGCAATATCCGCGAGATCGTGTTGGCGACCAATCCCACCGTCGAAGGTGAAGCGACCGCGCACTACATCGCCTCGCAGCTCGCCCAGTACGGCGTCGCCTTTTCCCGGCTCGCCTACGGCGTACCCATGGGCGGCGAGCTCGAGTACGTCGATGGCGGCACGCTCAGCCGCGCGTTCAACGGCCGCCTGCCTTTCGGCCTCGAATAGCCGCGCCACACTCTTCTGCCTGCGCCCGCGGCGAGCCTGCCGCGAGGCGTCGATTACCGTCACCTGGGCCGCTTTTGGTACCACCACAGGGAAGTCTACCGTGTCCGTTTTAACCCAACCGTCCTACCGATGGATCGAGACCGCCGACCAGCTCGACGCCGCCTGTCGGGAGGTCGAGGCCGCCAGCGTGATCGCGCTCGATACGGAGTTTTTCCGCGAAAACACCTTTTTTCCGATTCCGGCGCTGATCCAGTTTTGCGCCGGTGATCTTGCCTATCTGATCGACCCGGTCGCCACCCCGTGCACCGAGGCGTTCAGGGCGCTGTTGCAAAACCAGGCCATCAAGCTGCTGCACGCGGGCAGCGAGGATCTGGAAATTTTCCAGCTCTGGGCCGGTGTGCTGCCGACGCCGCTGGTGGATACCCAGATCGCTCAGGCGCTGCTCGGCGAGGTGCCCGCCATGGGGTATCAAAAGCTGGTCGAGCACTGGGTCGGTGAGACCCTGCCCAAAGAGGAGACGCGCTCGAACTGGCTGCTCCGGCCGCTGACGCCGAGCCAGTGCGACTACGCCGCCCTCGACGTTATCTATCTGCTGCGGGTCTGGGCACTACAGGCGGGTCAGCTCGACATGCTGGGGCGCCGGGAGTGGCTTTTCGAGGAGTGCGCCGCTCAACTTGCCCAGGCCGAGCGCAGCAGCGAAAGCGACGCGCTCTGGTACACCCGCCAGCGCCAGCTGTGGCGGCTGCCCCCCCGGGCGATCGATGCCTATCAGCGGATGACCGCCTGGCGGGAAGGCGAAACCCGCCGACGCGACTTGCCGCGCAACTGGCTCGCCAGCGACAAGCTGCTGTTTGCCGTGGCCGAGGCAATGCCGAAAAACCGCTTCGAGCTAGCCGGCGTCGAAGGCGTGAAACCGGCCTTCGTCAAGAAGGAGGGCGATACGCTGCTCGAGTTCCTCAGAGAGGCGCGTCACTGCCCGGAAGAGGCGCTGCCCGCGCCTTGGCCGGACCCGGCGTCGCCGAGTTTCAAGCGTCGCTTCAAGGCGCTCAAGAAAGTCATTAGTGCAAAGGCGGCGGCGCTGGGTATCGCCCCGGAAGTGCTGCTCAGGCGGCGCGACATCGAGGCGCTGGTGATGCAGGACATGGCCGGTGAAGCGCCGACGCTTCCCGGCGGCTGGCGGGGCGAGTGTTTGAACGACGCGCTATCTCAGGCGCTACAGGAGAGCGGAGCATGAGCGATAAGCTGGTCTGCGAGATCTTCAAAAGCTCGCGCAAGGAAGAGATGTATCTTTACGTGGACAAGCGCCAGGGGCTTGCACCGGTGCCCGAGGCGCTGATGGAGACTTTTGGCAAGCCCGTGGCGGTGCTGACCATGATTTTGACCGCGGATAAAAAGCTCGCCCGTGTCGATGTCGGCGATGTGCTCGAGGGGATCGAGACCCAGGGCTTTTACCTGCAGATGCCGCCGGCAAAAGAGGAGTATCTTTTGGACGTCCACCGCGCCCACGTCGACCGCCATTCATGAACTTTCTGGCCCACGCCTTGCTTGCCCGCCGCGGCAGCGACGGCTTTTTGCTGGGCAACGTGATCGCCGACGGCGTCAAGGGAAGCGACCTTGCCCCTTGGCCGTCATCAGTGGCGGCGGGCATTCGCCACCATCGGCGGGTCGACGCCTTTGTCGATAGCCACGCGCGGGTCAAGGGGGTCAAGGCGTCGGCGCCGGCGGGTCAGCGCCGCGTGGCCGGTATTGCGCTGGACGTTCTTTGGGATCACTTTCTAGCGCGTGAGCTGATCGGCACCGCCGAGTTCGAAGCGCTGGTGGCGCGCCTTTATACACTGCTCGAGCGTGAAGGCGCCCCCAACCGGCTGGCCGCGATGATGCCGGCGCTGATCGAGCAGGACTGGCTTCATCGCTACGCCGATTTCGACTTCACCTGCCGCGCCATTGCGGGCCTCGGCCAGCGGCTCTCCGGACCCAACCGGCTGGCCGAATTGACGCCCTGGCTTGACCACCAATACGGCTGGCTCGAAGCGCAATTCGAGCCGCTGTGGGCCGACTGTCTCGAGCGGCTCGACGCTACCGGCAATGAACGGCCGGCGACGAACGGCTGACGATGAGCTGATGACGGTAGACAGCAACGCCTGCCACACTTGACGAACGAGGATGAGATGCGCGAACGCTTCTGGGAAAAATACGCTCTCGAGGAGCTGGCCGATGACGAGTGGGAGGCGCTTTGTGACGGCTGCGGGCAGTGCTGCCTGCTGAAGTTTCACGACGACGACACCAACGAGCTCGCCGTTTTGAACGTGGCGTGTCGCTTGCTCGATACACACAGCTGCCAGTGTAGCGACTACGAGAACCGCTTCGATACCGTGCCGGACTGTACTCAGCTAACGCCGGCACTGGTGCGCGAATTCAACTGGCTACCGGCGACCTGCGGTTATCGCCGGGTGGCAGAAGGGCGCAAGCTGGCCGGCTGGCACCCGCTCTTGAGTAACGACGCCGAGCGCGTCCACCGCAAGGGCATTAGCGTTCGCGGCTTCGCCGTTTCTCAGGATGACGTGCCGGAGCGCGAGTGGGACGAGCACATCATTGCCGTGCTGCCCATTCGCTAGCGCCCGTCTGAGCGCTTAACGCTTGAGCGCCACCAGCATCAGCGACAGGCTTTTGAAAAGCGACACGCGCGGTTTGGCGGCTTTTTTCTGGCGCTCGGTCTGCGTCGCCGGGGTGTCCCAAATGGTCAGAAACTGTTCCTGATACTTCATGCTGCTCTCCTGCGCCGAGGCGCCGTTAAGGTATAAAACTTTCGTCTATGCGACTAACGGCTATTATGGCGCACTCCTGTACGGCTGAAAAGTATTTTTGGAAAACGTTTCCATTAAGTTAGCGGCGTTTAAAAAATCGAATTATTGGCGTTCAATAAAAAGCGCTCGCATGGAATTGCGAGCGCTTTTTTGGATATTGGGGTGAACGCTTGCGTTATAAGGGCTTACCTGTCGAGACCCAGCGCCCACAGGATGAACGCGTCCTGGCGGGCGGCGTCCTTCCACGCCTTGAAGCGCCCGGATGCGCCGCCGTGACCGCTCTCCCTGTCGGTGTAAAGCAACACCGGGGCGTCGGCCTGCTGGGCCTGGGTGACCTGGACGTAGAACTTGGCCGGCTCCCAGTAGCTGACGCGGGTATCGAACCAGCTGCCTTCGATCCAGAGCGGCGGATAGGCCTGGGCTTTGACGTTATCCACCGGCGAATAACCCTGAATGCGCGCGTACACCTCCGGCTCTGCCGGGTTGCCCCACTCGCTGTACTCGGCGGTGGTGAGCGGAAGCTCCGGGTTTTGCATGGTGCGCAGCACGTCGAGAAACGGCACGTCCAACACGGCGGCGCAGAACGCCTCGGGGGCGCGATTGAGGCAGGTGCCCACCAAAAGCCCGCCGGCGCTGGCGCCGCAGGCGACGATTTTGTCATCAAGGCTCGCGCCTTGATCGACCAGCGCCTGACGCGCGGCGAGAAAATCAGAGAAGCTGTTCTCCTTGTGCGCCATCTTGCCGTCCAGATACCAGGGCTCGCCGCGCTCGCCGCCGCCGCGAACGTGGGCAACGGCGAAGGCCACGCCGCGCTCTAGAAGCGACAGCCGGGCGATCGAAAACCAGGGGTCCAGCGGCTCGCCGTAGGCGCCGTAGCCGTACAGCAGGGTGGGTAGCGGGGCATCGATCAAATCCGCCCGTGCCACGATCGATACCGGCATGCGCTCACCGTCCGGGGCCGTGGCCCAGAGGCGGCGGCTGGCAAGCTGCTCGGGTTTGAGGTTTCCGTGCACCGCCAGGGTTTTGAGCAGCGTGCGCTCGCCGCTCCCCAGATCCAGCGCGTACCAGCTCGCCGGGCGAGTGAAGGACTCCTCGCGCACCTGTACCACGGTGGTGTCGAAGTGCGGTGCGTCTTCCATCAGCTGCGAGCAGGGCAGCTCGACCAGCTCGATCGGCGCATCCTGGGTAATAACACCATTGCCTTCGAGCACCAGCCGGCGCAGCCGCGTCTGTGCCTGGTGGTGGTCGCGCTCGGCCACGATCAGCCCCCAGGCAAAAGCATCCACGCCTTCCAGGGTTTGATCGTCCCGATGGGCAATCAGCGTTTGCCACTCGGCGCTTTCAGCGTCTTCCTCGGTCAGGGCGTGCTCGTCGAGTACGTCGAGGGCGAAGTGGGGCCCGGCCTGGTTTTGCAGCCGGTAGAAGGCGCCGGGGCGGTGGTCGATGCTCGCCTCGACGCCTTTCACGCGCCGATGTAGCAGCAGAGGCGGCGTGGCCGGGGCGTCGGCGGGCACGGCGAGAATTTCGCTGGTGTCCTTGGCGCTGGTTTCGATCAAAAGCCAGGCCTTCGAGCGCGTTTTGCCCACGCCCAGCCAGAACTCGGCATCGTCTTCGCGCAGCACGAGCGTGGCCGGGGCATCCTGGGCGGGGTTGGCGAAATCCACCGCGCAGCGCCAGAGGCTGTCCGGGCGCTGGGTGGCATCGAAGCGGGTGAACAGCAGCGTAGCGCCGCGCGGGGTTTGATCCTCCGCCCAGCAAAGCGCCGGGCCGATATCGCTTGCCAGCTTGTGCGGCTCGCCGTTGGGCAGCGCTTTCAGCCACAGCGTGTAGCGCTCGTCGCCCTGGGTGTCCTCGCTCCAGGCAAGCCACTGCTCGTCCGGGGTGAGCGCCATGTCGCCGATCTCGAAAAAGGCGTGCCCCTCTGCGCGCGCCACCACGTCGAAAAAGCACTCCGGCGCGCCGGGGTTGTCGAGCGGGGCGCGCCACCAGCGCGGGTAGTCGTCGTCTTCGCCGGTTTCACTCCAGAACGTAAACACGTCGAGTGCGGTCTCAAGGCTTTTGACGGCGAGCTCACGCCGGGAAAGATTTTCCTGATAGAGCGTGTCGGCAAGCGGCGCGAGCGGGCGAAACCAGCGCTCGTGCTCCTCGTTGGTCGCGGTCAGAAAGGCGTCGACCTCAGCCGTGTCGCGTTGCTCCAGCCAGTGCCAGTGGGGGTCGTCGGCGCGATAGTAGCGCGCCACGGGCGAGTCTTTGCGCATGCCAGGCTGTGCTTTCATAAATTGACAGGTACCATAACGGGAAATCAACCGCGGGTGCGTTCACCCACACGAGGGTATTATGCTGTTTACAGGCTCAATGTCACTGCTCTGGCTAAGTTATTACGGGGTTTCGCTGGTAGTGCTATTGGCGGTGTATTTTGCGTTGTCGTTTTTGCCGCGCCTGCCGCGGCTGGTCCTTACCTGGGGCGTGGCCGGCGCGATGTGGATACCGGCGCGCTTTAGCCTGCCGCTGATCGAGGAGAACGAGTTCTACACCGGCTGGGCGCCGGCGGCGATGGTGTCGGCGGTCGGCTTTCTCGAGCACAGCGCCTCGGCCCTTTGGGGCGGGCTGGTCTGGCTTCTCATCGGCATCGCGCTGGGCGCCTGCGCGGGTGTTGCGCTCTGGTGGGTTCGCCGCCCGGCCGCGCCGACCAAGCGTGGCCCGACCAAGCGTGGCCCGACCAAACGCGGTCCGTCAAACCACGACGACGGCGATGACGACCGCCCGCGCGCGCCGCGCAACGCCGGCCCCAAACGCGCGGCGCCTAAAACGCGAAGCGCCGGTGGTGACACCAAACGTCGCGAGCCGGTGATCAACTAGGCTAAACATCTGGCAAGGAGAGCCCCATGTGCGAGCTTTTAGGCATGAGCGCCAACGTGCCGACGGATATCTGCTTTAGCTTTTCGGGCTTTCTGCACCGCGGCGGGGGAACCGGCCCCCACCGCGACGGCTGGGGCATCGCCTTCTACGAGCAGGGCGGCTACCGAGAATTTCGCGACCCGCACCCATCGGTGGATTCGCCCATCGCTCGGCTAATCTGCGACTATCCGATCAAATCCAACGTGGTGATCAGCCATATCCGCCAGGCCAACGTGGGCGGCGTGCGCCTGGCCAACACCCATCCGTTCACCCGCGAAATGTGGGGCCGCCTTTGGTGCTACGCCCACAATGGCCAGCTCGACGGGTGGCAGGAGCTTGCGCTCGATGTCTACACCCCGGTCGGCTCGACGGACAGCGAACACGCCTTTTGCTGGCTGTTGGGTGAGCTTCGCCGCGCGTTTCCAACTCCGCCTGCGTCTTTCGAACCGGTCGCGGCGCTGTTGCACACGCTCTGCGAGCGCCTGCGGGGGCTTGGCGTATTCAATTTGCTGCTCTCAGACGGTGAGTCGCTCTATAGCTACTGCTCGACCAAACTCGCGCACATTACCCGACGTGCCCCCTTTGGCGAGGCGGAGCTGTCGGATGCCGAAATGACGGTCAATTTTAGCGAGCACACCACCGCGAATGATGTGGTTTCGGTGATCGCCACCGCGCCGCTGACGCACAACGAGGTGTGGACGACGATGCTGCCCGGCGAGCTTCTGGTATGGCGAGAGGGAAGCATAAAGGCGCGTTACGCACCATAATGAGCACGCGACACGTCGGTTTCGAGCCAGGCGCATGGCTCGCATGAAACAGTAGTTTCAATCGAGCGTTTTACAGCCCTGCGCCCCTGGTATATCTTGGAGCGACGTCAACATCACAAGATCGTCAAACGATTAACAAAACAACAAGGTCGGTCCACTTATCGACACGGATAGCGGAGATTGCACCATGAGCGAACACGCCGATGCTCCCATTTTGAATGGCCCCACGCTTGAAGGACTGGATCAATTTGATTCCGTTGTCGACGTTTTCGACAACGCCGTCAAACGCTACGGCGACCGGCCCGCGTTTAGCTGCATGGGGCAAACCCTGAGCTTTGACGAGCTCGACCGCTATGCCGGGCGCTTCGCCAGCTGGGTGCAGAATCATACCGATCTAAAGCCCGGCGATCGCATCGCCATTCAGCTGCCCAACGTGCTGCAGTTTCCCGTGGCGGTGTTCGGCGCGCTGCGCGCGGGGCTGGTGGTAGTCAATACCAACCCGCTCTACACCGAACGTGAAATGGCCCACCAGTTCAAGGACTCCGGCGCAAAGGCGATCCTGATTCTGGCGAACATGGCGCACAAGCTCGACAAGGTGCTCGACAAAACCGATATCAAACACGTGGTAGTCACCGAACTCGCCGATCTTCACGGCGTGCCGAAACGCTGGCTGATCAACGCCGCGGTCAAGTACGTCAAGAAGATGGTGCCGACCTACCGGCTGCCTGGCGCCACCGGCTTTCGCCAGGTCATGAAGGCCGGCCAGGAGAAAGACTTTACCCCGGTCAAACGCACCCCGGACGATGTCGCAGCGCTCCAGTACACTGGCGGCACCACCGGCCGGCCCAAGGGCGCGATGCTGACCAACACCAACCTGATCGCCAACATGCTGCAGGCGCGTGCGGCGATCGGCAAGCACCTGAAGGACGGCAGCGAAACCATCATCGCGCCGCTGCCGGTCTATCATATCTACACCTTCACGGTGAACTGTCTGTTTTTGATGGATACCGGCAACCATTCGGTGCTGATCACCAACCCCCGCGATTTGCCCGGCTTCGTCAAGGAGCTCAAGAAGCTCAAGTTCTCCGGTTTTATCGGGCTCAATACGCTGTTCAACGCGCTGTGTCAGCGCGATGACTTCAAATCGCTCGACTTTTCGCACCTGAAACTCACTATTTCTGGCGGCATGGCGCTGACCAAACCCGTCGCCCAGCGTTGGGAAGAGGTGACCGGCTGCCCGGTGGCGGAAGGCTATGGGCTGACCGAGACCTCGCCGGTGGTGAGCTTCAACCCCACCGACGCCATCAAGCTTGGCACCATCGGCAAGCCCGTGGCGGGCACCTCGGTCAAGACCGTGGACGCCGACGGTCACGATGTGGCTCTGGGTGAGCCCGGCGAGCTCTGCATCAAGGGGCCTCAGGTGATGAAGGGGTACTGGAACCAGGACGGCGAGACGAAAAAGTCGATCGACGAAGGCGGCTGGTTTCACAGCGGCGATATCGCCGTGCTCCAGGATGACGGCTACATTCGCATCGTGGACCGTAAAAAGGACATGATTCTGATCTCCGGCTTCAACGTCTATCCCAATGAGATCGAGGACGTAGTGGCCGGCCACCCGGACGTCGTCGAAGCGGCAGCGGTGGGTGTGCCGGATGAAGACGCGGGTGAAGCGATCAAGCTCTTCGTGGTCTCGAAAAATTCGAGCCTCGACGCCGAGACGCTGCGCGCCTGGTGCAAGAAAGAGCTGACCGCCTATAAAGTGCCCAAGTACGTCGAGTTTCGCGATGAGCTGCCCAAGACCAACGTGGGCAAGGTGCTGCGCCGCGAGCTGCGCGACGAGCAAAAAAGCGAAGAGAAGGGCGAGGAGCAGGCGAACGTCTGACCCCAGGGGAAGGGCGCCTTGCCGGGTTAGCCCTGTTGCGAGTGAAAGCGCTATACTGTTCGGCCCGCTTTTTCAGGCGGGCCGAATTTTTGTTTCTCCAGATGGAATTTGAGCCTAACGTGACCACCGAGACGCCCTCCTTGACCAGCGCCGACCAGGTAACGCAGCTCGAGCGCGCCCTCGACGAGTTGACCCTTCGCGACCGCCACCGCCTGGCGCGGCGAGTCGACGGGCTCAAGCGGCGTCTGCGTGAGGACAAGCCCATCGACCGCGGCTTGGCCGAACTAAGCCGCGACATCGACAAGGCCCAGCGCCATTTCGAGCGCCGTGCCTCGACCCATGTGGCGGTCAGCTACCCGCCCAATCTTCCCGTGGTCGAGCGCCGCGAGGACATTCTGGAGGCGATACGCGATCACCAGGTGGTGGTGGTGGCCGGTGAAACCGGCTCGGGCAAGACGACCCAGCTGCCCAAGATCTGCCTGGAGCTCGGTCGCGGCCGCCGGGGGCTGATTGGACACACCCAGCCGCGGCGTCTTGCCGCGCGCAGCGTCGCCATGCGTATCTCCGAAGAGCTCGAGGTGAATCTGGGCGAGCAGGTGGGCTATCAGGTGCGCTTCACCGATCAAAGTGCGCCGAACACCCTGGTCAAGCTGATGACCGACGGGATCCTGCTGGCCGAAACCCAGCACGACCCGATGCTCTGGCGCTACGACACGATCATCATCGATGAGGCCCACGAGCGCAGTCTCAACATCGACTTTCTGCTGGGATATCTCAAGCGCCTGCTGCCCAAGCGCCCGGATCTCAAGGTGATCATTACCTCGGCGACCATCGACGTCGAGCGCTTCGCCGCCCACTTCAGCGACGGCAAAAAGCCCGCGCCGGTGGTCGAGGTCTCCGGGCGCGCGTATGACGTCGATGTGCTCTACCGCCCGCTGGTACGAGGCGACGACGACGAGGAGGATCGTACGCTCCAGGAGGGGATTCTTCAGGCGATTGGTGAGATCGAAACCCTGGAGCGCGAGCGCGGCTGGCTGCACGGCCCGCGAGACGTGCTGATTTTTCTGCCCGGCGAGCGCGAGATTCGCGAAACCGCCGACACCCTGCGCCGGGCGGATTTCAAGGGCACCGAGGTGCTGCCGCTCTACGCAAGGCTTTCCAACGAAGAGCAGAACCGGGTGTTTGCCCCGCACCGCGGCCGTCGCATCGTGCTGGCCACCAACGTGGCGGAAACCTCGCTCACCGTGCCCGGCATTCGCTACGTGGTCGACCCGGGGCTGGTGCGCATCAGCCGCTACAGCTACCGGGCGAAGATCCAGCGTCTGCCCATCGAGCCGATCAGCCAGGCCAGCGCCAACCAGCGTAAGGGCCGCTGTGGGCGGGTCGCCGAAGGCGTGTGTATTCGCCTGTACGACGAGGAGGATTTTCTCTCGCGCCCGGCGTTCACCGACCCGGAGATCCAGCGCACCAATCTCGCTTCGGTAATCCTGTCGATGCTCTCGTTGAAGCTTGGCAACATCGAGGCGTTTCCCTTCGTCGATCCGCCGGACAGCCGCTTCGTCAAGGATGGCTTTCGGCTGCTGTTCGAGCTCGGCGCGGTGGATCAGAAAGAGCAGATCAGTCCGCTCGGGCGCAAGCTCGCAAGGCTCCCCATCGACCCTAGGCTTGCGCGCATGGTGCTCGAAGGCGCCGAGCGCCAGAGCCTTCGCGACGTGCTGGTGGTGG
Organism: Halomonas sp. GD1P12; assembly: GCF_025725645.1. Taxonomy (NCBI): domain Bacteria; kingdom Pseudomonadati; phylum Pseudomonadota; class Gammaproteobacteria; order Oceanospirillales; family Halomonadaceae; genus Halomonas; species Halomonas sp. GD1P12. Next base: position 1,286,304 of record NZ_CP107007.1, read on the forward strand.
TGTCGGCGCTGGCGATCCAGGACCCGCGCGAGCGCCCGGCGGACAAACGTCAGGCGGCCGATCAGGCCCACCAGAAATGGCACGACCCGGACTCCGACTTCGTCGCGCTTTTGAATTTGTGGCACGGCATCGAAAACGCGCGCGCCTCGCTTTCCAGCAGCCAGCTGCGCCGCTGGTGTCGCGATCATTTCATCAATTACCTGCGCATGCGCGAGTGGCACGACACGTTCCGCCAGCTCAGACAGCTTTTGCGCGACATGGAGATCGAGGTGCCGGGGCCGCTGCCTGCCAATGAAGACGAAAGCGAGGAGCAGGCGCGCCAGGCAAGGCGCAAGACGTCGGCCCGGCTTCACCAGTCGCTGCTCTCCGGGCTTTTGTCGAATTTGGGTAATCTGCTCGAGAACCGCGAATATCTGGGCGCGCGCAACCGCAAGTTCTTCATCCACCCGGGCTCGGGGCTCGCCAAAAAGACGCCCAAATGGGTAATGGCGTTCGAGCTGGTCGAAACCACCAAACTCTACGCCCGCACCGTGGCGAAGATCGATCCGACGTGGATCGAGCCTCAGGCCGAACATCTGGTCAAGCGAAGCTACAGCGAGCCGCACTGGGAAATGAAGCGCGCTCAGGTCGTGGCCTTCGAGCAGGTCACGCTGTTTGGTCTTCCGATCGTCTCACGCCGGCGGATCAATTTTGGTCCCATCGACCCGAAAGCGTCCCGCGAGATCTTCATCCGCCGGGCGCTGGTCGAAGGCGAGTTTCAGACCAAAGGCGCGTTTTTCGCCCACAACCGTGAGCTGATCGACGAGGTCGAAGCGCTCGAGGACCGGGCGCGGCGTCGCGACATTCTGGTCGATGAAGAGACGCTGTTTGCCTTTTACGATGAGCGCATTCCGTCTGATGTGGTCAACGGCAAGGGCTTCGAGCACTGGCGCAAGCAGGCCGAGCGCGAAACCCCCGAGCTTTTGCACTTCGACATCGCCTCGCTCAAGGCACGCGAGGCCGAGGACGTCACGCGTGCCCAGTACCCGGATTACCTGACCCTGGGGGGCGTTGCCTACCCGGTAAGCTACCACTTTGCCCCCGGCGCCGAAGACGATGGCGTCACGCTTACCGTGCCTGCGGCGATGCTTTCGCAGCTGCCGGCAAACGCCTTGGAGTGGCTGGTGCCGGGGCTTTTGCGCGAAAAGTGTATTGCGCTTCTGAAGTCGTTGCCCAAGAGCATTCGCCGCCAGGTCGTGCCGATTCCCGACTGGATCGACGCCGCGCTGCAAACGCTGGTGCCCGGGGAGCGCCCACTGACCGAGGCGCTGGGCGAGTTTCTGCGCCAGCGCACCGGCACCCGCGTTCACCCGGACGACTGGCGTTTCGACCAGCTCGACGCGCACCTGATCATGAACGTGCGCGTGGTCGACCACGCGGGTGAAACACTCGGCCAGGGGCGCGACGTGCGCGCGCTGGAAAAGCGCTTCGAGCAAGCGGCCAATTTGGGCGCCCAGGCGCTGGCCAGAGAGGCCACCCAGGCACCGGCTCTAAACGAGCTCCCACCATCGCCGCTGCCCGAGTCGCGGGTGACTACCCAGGCCGGCATCCGCGTGGAGGCTTACCCGGCGCTGGCCGTCGACGGAGCGTCCTTCAAGGTGGCGCTATTCGATCACCCGGCCAAGGCCCTGGCCGCGCACCGGGAAGGTGTGGCGCGGCTTGCGATCACCCAGCGCGGCGAGCGGGTCAAGGCCATTCGCGCGCTGCCACGTCTTGAAAAGTGCGCGCTGCTGTTCACCAACGTCGGCGCGAAGTCCGCATTCATCGACGACGTGCTGCTGGCGGTGTTTACCCAGGTCGTGGCCATCGATCCGCTGCCACGCTCGGCGGGGGAACTGGAGGCCCGCCTTAATGAGGTGGAAGACCAGCTGCCCGAGCGCGCCGAAAAACTCTTGAAAGAGGTCGAGGCGGCGCTCAAGGCGCATCTCGAACTCGCCAAGCGGCTCAAGGGCAATCTCGACTTCTCCCAAGCGCTCGTTTATAGCGATGTGCGGGCGCAAATGCAGCGTTTGGTCTATCCTGGCTTCATCCGTGATGCGGGGGCGTGGCTTTCGGAGTACCCTCGGTACTTCGACGCCGCGCTGATACGTCTTGAAAAGGCGGGGCGCGAGCGCGGGCGCGACCAGATGATGATGAAAGAGATTCAGGCGCTGGAGGCGAAGTTCGACGCAAGGCGTGAAAGCGAGCGCCGCGGCCAGGTCGAGGATCCGGTGCTGGTCGCCTTCGGCTGGTGGATTCAGGAGCTTCGCGTGTCGCTGTTCGCCCAGCAGCTCGGTACTCTCATGCCGGTGTCGGTCAAGCGCCTCGAAAAACAGTGGGAAGAGATTACGCGCCCGTAAGGCGCAACGCGCGCCCTCCAGGGCCGGGGGCGACGATGACACTCAACGCAGCAGGCCGAGTGCCTAAGCAGGCCAGGTACCGGGGTCGTTGAGCACAACGCGAGGGAGAACAAGTATGAATGACGTGGTGATTACCGGCACGGGCCTATATACACCGGAACACGCCATCGACAACGAGGCGCTGGTCGCGACGTTCAACGCGTTTGTTGACCGTCACAACGAGCGCTTTAGCGCCGAAATTGCCGCCGGCGAGCGCGAGGCGCTGGCCTACTCGAGCAGCGAATTCATCGAAAAGGCCTCGGGCATCAAAAGCCGGTACGTGCTCGATGCTGAGGGTATTCTCGACCCGGCGCGCATGCGCCCAAATCTGCCACAGCGCAGCGACGACGAGCCGTCGATCCAGTGCGAGATGGCCGTCGAGGCCGCTGGGCAGGCGCTGAAAAACGCCGGCGTCGAGGCCGAGGGAATCGAGCTCGTCATCGTTGCCTGCTCGAATCTGGAGCGCGCCTATCCGGCGGTGGCGGTCGAGATCCAGCAGGCGCTCGGCACCGCGGGCTACGGCTTCGACATGAACGTCGCCTGCAGCTCAGCCACCTTTGCCATCGAAACCGCGGCCAACGCCATCGCGTCAGGAAGCGTCAAGCGCGCGCTGGTGGTGAGCCCTGAAATCTGCTCGGCGCATTTGAACTTCACCGACCGCGACAGCCATTTCATCTTCGGCGACGCGTGCACGGCGGTGGTGCTCGAGCGAAGCGATCTCGCCGTGGCGAGCCAGCGCTTCGAGGTGTTGGGCACACGTTTGGTCACCCGGTTCTCGAACGCCATTCGCAACAACGCCGGCTTTTTGAACCGCGTGACCGACAGCGACCCGCTCGGCGTCGACAAGTTGTTCGTGCAGCAGGGGCGGCAGGTGTTCAAGGAGGTGTGCCCGATGGTGGCCAGTCTCATCACCTCGCATCTGGCCTCGCTCGAACTCGAAGGCTCTGACGTCAAGCGATTGTGGCTGCATCAGGCGAACCGGCACATGAACGATTTGATCGCGCGCAGGGTGCTCGGGTTCGACCCCAACGAAAGTCAGGCGCCGATCATTCTCGATCGCTACGCTAATACGAGCTCTGCCGGATCGATCATCGCGTTTCACTTGCACCGCGACGATTTCAAGACTGGCGACACTGGCCTGATCTGCTCCTTCGGGGCAGGCTATAGCGCCGGCAGCGTCGTGCTGCGCTGTCAGTAGACGCGTGTATTAAATAAAGCAGGGACACACTAAAAAAGAGGGAATCATCATGTCAGGGTTACTAGCCGCCTCAAGGGCCAATCGACTCAACGCCGGCGCGCTCAAGAGCGTTTTACCGGTCGTGCTGCTGGCCACCATGGGGCTGTCCGGCTGTGCCAGCACCCAAACGACGGCGCAGCAGGCGCACCCGGACGACCCCTGGGAGAGCTTCAACCGGCGCGTATTCGCCTTCAACGACGTGCTTGACCGCTACGCGTTGAAGCCGGTCGCCACCGGCTATCGCAACGTCACGCCAGACCCGGTGCAGACTGGCGTGGGCAACTTCTTCTCCAACCTCGGCGAGATCCGCACCGCGCTCAACAGCCTCTTGCAGGGCAAGCCGGCCAACGCCGGGCTTGCGACGTCGCGGTTTTTGATCAACTCGACGGTCGGGATCGGTGGTCTTCTGGACTACGCGACCCACATGGAGATCACCGCCGACGAGGAAGATTTCGGCCAGACCCTGGCGCGCTGGGGCTGGAGCGACTCGCGCTATCTGGTGTTGCCGCTGCTCGGCCCGAGCACGCTGCGCGACACCACGGGCCTGCCGGCGGATATCGCGGCCTACCCCAATACCTACGTCGAGGACGATGCGGTACGTATCAGCCTGACCGCGCTTAACGTCATCGACACCCGGGCGGGGCTGCTCGACCAGGAGTCGCTGATCAGCGGCGACCGCTACCAATTCATTCGCGACGCATACCTGCAGCGTCGCCAGTTCATGATCAACGACGGCGAGCTCGGTGACGACCCCTTCGCCATGGACAGCTTTGAATTCGACGATGCAGATTTTGGTGACGATGACGTCGCCGACTGAGGCTTGATATGGATTCCTCCAAGCATCTGATCGCGGTCATCGATGCCCCGGGCGATGAGCGCGATGCGCTCACTCGCGCCATCACCTGCCGCGACATGGCGGTGCTGGCCGCCAGCGACATCGAACGTTTGCCCGACAACGTCGCGCTGGTCGTGGCGCGGGTCGGCGTGGTGCCCCGCGAGCAGTGGGCGCTGTTGGCCGCCCGGGTGCCAACGTTGGTAGTCAGCGACTCCCGTGAGGACCAGGCGCTCTTTCAGGCGGTGGAGAGCGGACTTCTGGATCACGTGGTCGACCCCTTGCGACACAGCGAGCTTTTACGGCGCATGATTCGCAAGGCGGTCGAACTCAGTGCGCTTGCCCGCGAGCGCGAGCGCGACCGGGCGCGCCTCAAGGAGCTCAACGAAAGCCTGGAGACGCACCTGGCGCTTTTGCGCATGGACCAGCAAAGCGGCGGGCATATCCAGCGCCGTTTGCTGCCGGTGAACGCGCGCACTATCAACGGCATTCGATTCGATTACTGGTTCGCGCCGTCGCTCTATTTGTCCGGCGATTTTCTCGACTATCAGCCGTTCAATGAGCGCTTCAGCGCCTTCTATTTTGCCGATGTATCCGGCCACGGCGCCTCGTCGGCCTTCGTCACGGTGTTGCTCAAGTACTTGTTTATTCGCTGGCTTAACGAGTGGGACGGCCAGGCGCCGGAGCGTTTGGCCGCCACGTGGCTCAAGGCGCTCAACCGCGAGCTTCAGGATACCGATATCGGCAAGCACGCCACCCTTTTCGTGGGGGTGATTGACCACGAGGCCAAGACCCTTCACTATTCGCTCGGTGCACAGCTGCCGATGCCGATACTGGTGACCGACCAGGGCCTGACGCGCCTCGAGGGCGAAGGCATGCCGGTCGGGCTTTTCCCCGATATCGAGTATCCTTCTCTTAGCTGTGACCTTCCGCCTGACTTTCGCCTGTGGCTCTGTTCAGACGGCGTATTGGAATGCTTGCCGGGTAAGACGCTCGACACGCGGCTCATGGAGCTTGAGCAATTAGTAAGCGAGAGTGACACACTCGAGCGGTTGCGCGACCGGCTGGTTCAGACCAACGCCCTGCTGATGGAGGGGGAGACGGCTGACGAGGAGAGCCAGGACCGCAACGCTTTACCCGACGATCTGACAATCATGATGGTGAGCGGATTTGGTCATGCTGATTGAGGAAGGCCGTATCAAGGCGGCATTCGATTCCGGGGTTTTCATCCTGAAGCTCTGTGGCGACGTGCGCCTGACGCTCTGCGCCACGCTCGACGTCCAGGCCCAGCGGCTCGCCGACACGCCCGGGCTTCGCTCGGTGATGATCGACCTGCGCGAGGCGAGTAACGTCGACTCCAGTGCCCTGGGCTTTCTGGCCAAGGTAGCCATGGCGGTGAAAGGGCGTCTGGAACATCCGCCGACGATCATCGCTGACAACCCCGATATTCAGAAAATGCTGGATGTGATGGGGTTCGCGCGTTTTTTTACCCTGGTCGAGGCGCCGCTTCAAAACGCGGGCGGCATTGACCCGACGCTGACCGAGCTGCCCGAAGTGCCTACGGACGAGGAGGGGCTGCGTGATCGAATCCTCGAGGCTCACCGTATCCTGATGCACATGAACGAACACAACCGCGAACAGTTTCAGCCGCTGGTCGACATGCTGGAATCCCAGGACTCGCCGGTACACTAGGGTCATCGCTCGATGACCCTTCGCTTGACATCAAAGGCCCCGGGGCGCAACCCCCGGGGCCTTTATCATCTCCGCTTGGGTGGCACGGCCCGCCCCGCTGGGGTGATCACTGGCGCAGTTTGGCCAGCAGCTCCTCAAGCTTTTTCTGATCCGCCATGAACTTGCGGATGCCTTCGGCGAGCTTGTCGTGGGCCATTTCATCATCGTTCATCGCCCAGCGAAACTCCTGCTCGCTCAAGGCGTCATCGGCGCCTACCTTCGCGCTTTTCGCGCTCAGCTTGCGCTCGAGCGTGCCGTGCTCTTCATCGAGCTCGTTGAGCAGCGCCGGCGAGATGGTCAGGCGGTCGCAGCCGGCGAGCGACTTGATTTCGTCGACGTTGCGAAAGCTTGCGCCCATCACGATGGTGGCGTAATTCTGCGCCTTGTAGTACTCGAAGATGCGCTTGACCGAGGCCACCCCGGGGTCGTTGTCGCCGCTGAAGTCGCCGTCCGGATTTTGCGCCTTGTGCCAGTCGAGAATACGTCCGACGAAGGGCGAGATCAGCGTCGCGCCGGCGTCGGCGCAGGCCTTGGCTTGGGCGAAGCCGAACAAGAGCGTGAGGTTGGTACGAATGCCGTCGCGCTCGAGCGCTCGCGCCGCCTGAATCCCCTCCCAGGTCGAGGCAGTCTTGATCAGAATTCGCTCGGCGGGAACGCCGTTTTTCGCGTAACGCTCGATCAGCGAGTGCGCTTTTTTGATCGTTGCCTCGCGGTCAAACGAGAGTCGCGAGCTGACCTCGGTAGAGACGTAGCCTGGCACCAGCTCGCTGATTTCGGAGCCGATCTCTACCGCGACCCGATCCACCGCCTCGTCGATATCTGCGCTTTCACGGGCGATGACGGCCAGGCGCTCGCGGCGATCCTCCTGCTGGGCGGCCTGCAGGATGAGCGACGGGTTGGTGGTGGCATCCTCCGGGCGAAAGCGGCGGATCGTTTCCAGATCGCCGGTGTCGGCGACGACCTTGGTCATCTCTTTTAGCTGCGTGAGTAGGCTCGTGCTCATGTAAGGCTCCTCCCTGTTGAGTCCAGCCCTACTCTAGCAAGGCTTCCGGTCTGTGGATATTGCCGCGGGCCGATTGCACCAACGCCTGGTCGGGGCGCCAGTGAAAGCCGGTCGGCGGAGCATCGTCGATTTGAAAGGCGTCGGCGGCTTCTCTGAGCGCCTCGGCGATCTGCTCGAGCGCGAGCGCGTCCCGGGCGCTTTGTTCGACCCGGTCGGCACTGGCCCGGTGGGTTTGGGTCTGCTCGGCAAGCGTGGCGTTGAGCCGCTCGATATGACGATGCTGCTCCTGGGCGGCGCTGGCGATGTGCGCCATCAGGCGATTGGCCTGCTCGCCAGCGTCGGCGATGTCGTGCATGGTGTCGCTTGCCTGGCGCGAGCGCGCGTAGCCCTGCTCGATCTGGCGGCCCGACTCCGCCAGAAGCGCTCTGATCTCGCCGGCGGCGTCGGCGCTTCGCGTGGCGAGCGTTCTGACCTCCTCTGCCACCACCGCGAACCCCTTGCCCTCGGTGCCGGCGCGTGCTGCCTCCACCGAGGCGTTGAGCGCGAGAATGTTGGTCTGAAACGCGATCGCATCGATGGCCTCGACGATCCCGTCCACTTCGCGAGCGCGCGCCTGGATGCGCTCCATGGTGGCGAGAAAGTCGCTCATCACCTCGCTTCCTTCGGCCGTGCGCGCTCGGGCCGAAGCGGTCAGGTTGGCCGCCTCGGCGGCAAAGCCGGCGGTGGAGGCGGTGTGCGTGGTGAGCTCGTCGAGCGTGGTGGTCGTGGCCGCGTGAAAGGCCTGCTGCTCACGACTCTGTACGGTCAGCTCTTCGCTTCCCAGTGCCAGGCGCTGGGCGCTTTCGAACATCGAGCGGCTCTGGGTGTGAAGCTGGGTGACGGTGTCGATGAACGCGCGGCGCATGGTGTCTAGCTCGGCGTAGAGTTGGCCGATTTCATTACGCCCCGGGCTCTCGACCTTCCGGCTCAAATCGCCCCTGGCGAGGGTACGAAGATGGCCCACCAGGGTTTTGATCGGGCGCAGAAAGTAGCGCTGCCCGATCACGGCGATCATCAGCAGAATACCGAGCGTTGCCAGCACGCCCGCGATCAGCGCCTGGCCGAGCGTGGCGGCCTGGCGCTCGGCGCGCGAGAGCAGGGTAGAGCCCTGTTGATCCGCCAAGGCATAGAAGGCGCGCGCCTGCTCGCTAAACGCCTGACTGAGCGTGAGTGCCTGGGCGGTAAGCTCGCGATACCCGCCGCGGTCGCCGGCGCGTACCGCCGCAAGCTGCTGCTCCATCGTGGCGATCAGCGCCCGAGCCGACGCCTCGAGCGCGTCGCGGCCGGCGTAGTCGGCGCTGGCAGCGAGAAATCGCGCCAGGCCGCTGTTCATCTCTTCGAGGTCGCTTTCTACCGCTTCGAGCGCCTCGATCGGGTCGCCAAGCGAGGGCCGGAGCTGACGCTCGAGCGCCCGGTCGAGGCGGTGAAGCCCTTCAAGGCCTGATATGTGCACCCGATTGAGCGAGGACGCCTGCTGGACGTTGACCCGCTCGAGCAGCGCCAGATCGTTTTGCCCCCGTTCGATCACGCTCCAGGCAAGCAGGGCGAGGGCCACGACGCAGAGCGTGACCAGCGATAGCGCCGCCAAGGCCAGCGTGCGAAGCGAAAGGTGGTGAAGCGCTTTGAGGGTCATGGGCAGTCCAAGTTCGCGTAGTAAAATAGCAGTAGACTAAGCGCGGTTTGTTGCGGTTTTTTGAACCGGGACCTCGAGCGGCGAAGAAGTGCCGTATCATGAAAGCACGCGCGCCGGGCGTTTTCGTCGCTAACGCCGTGATGTTTCGGTTCGGGCGCTTGCCGGCGTGGTGGTCGGGCTTTTTGAGGTCGATCACCTGGGGCCGATGCTGCTCACCATGCTGGCGGTCGCGCTGCTGGGCAACCTGGGCGTGCGCTGGCTGACGCCGCGCTCAGTAACGCCGCCTTGATGCGCGCCTTGGGCCGTACACGTTAAAAAAAGTGGGTGAGCGCGGCGCTGTCATATAATTGCAATCAAAGCGCGGCAGACTCCTCGGTGTTGAAGGCCACAGGGCCACCTTTTCCAGCGGCGCGCTGGATTTCACACCAAGGGGAACGCAACGATGAATGTAACCAAAAAGACGCTAAGTGTTGCCGTAGTCGCCGCCCTGAGCGCTGGCGTATCCAGCGTAGCCATGGCTCGCGACACCATTCAGATTGCGGGCTCTTCTACCGTACTGCCGTTTGCCAGTATCGTTGCAGAAGAGTTTGGCAACACCTATTCCCAGTTCAATACGCCGGTCGTGGGCTCCGGTGGCTCCAGCGGTGGTCTGCGTCAGTTCTGTCAGGGCGTCGGTGAAAACACCATCGACATCGCCAACGCCTCGCGCCCGATTCGTCAAAGCGAAGTCGAAAGCTGCGGCGAGAACGGCGTCAACGACATTCTCGAGGTGAAATTCGGCTACGACGGTATCGTCTTCGCCTCGCGCCTGGATCAAAACGCATTCGAGCTGACGCCGGAATTCGTTTTCAAGGCCGCCGCCGCCAAGCTGCCCCAAAACGGCGAGCTGGTCGACAACCCCTACACCAACTGGTCCGATATCGACGAGAGCCTCCCGGACCAGGAAATCACGCTGGTCATTCCGGCTTCCAACCACGGTACTCGTGAAGTATTCGAAGAGCGCGTGCTGCACGCCGGCTGCGAAGCCGTCGCGGAAGTGGAAGAAGACGCCTGCAACACGCTGCGCGGTGACGGCCGTATCGTCGAAATCGCCGGCGACTACACCGAAACCCTGGCGCGCCTGGACGCTCAGGAGAACGCCGTGGGCGTGTTCGGTTTGAGCTTCTACGACCAGAACCGCGACCGTCTGCAAGTGGCGACCATGGACGGCGTCGAGCCGAGCCTCGAAACCATCGGCTCCGGTGAATACCCGGTATCGCGCCCGCTGTTCTTCTACGTGAAAGGCGAGCACCTGGACGTCATCCCCGGCCTTGCCGAGTACACCGAGTTCTTCCTCAACGACATGACCTCTGGCTACGGAAGCCCGCTGGAAGACGCAGGCCTGATCCCGATGGACGAAGGCGAGCGTCAGGAGCAGCTCGAGCAGTTCGAGTCGCGCACCGTGGTCAGCGCCGAGTAACGTCTGGCCCGCCTTGCGACAGGCGCCGTGCCTGACAACGCAAGGCAGGTGAGAAAGTGATTGCGCCGGCATCGAGGCATTCGATGCCGGCGTTTAAACGTAGAAAGTAAAAGGCGAAGACATACCATGAGCAATTTTGCCTTGATCGCCACGCTTTTGATGCTGATGGCCTTGGCATATCACCTGGGGCTGACACGCAGCCGCGCGGTGGCGTCAAGCCGCGACGTGCGACTGCACTCGCGCCCGGGTTATTACGGCGCGCTGGTTGCCCTCTGGTGCGGGCTGCCGGCGCTGGCCATTTTTCTTCTCTGGTCGTTTCTGGCGCCCCAACTGATCGACACGTTGGTTACCGGCCAACTGCCGCCGGAGCTGGTCAGCGGGCTCGGCGACCAGGAGATGCAGACCCTGATGCGTCGCATCTCGGCGCTGGCCGATGGGCGCGGTGTCGCCGGCGGTGGAAGCCCGGAAGAGCTTGCCGCGGCGAGCCACATGGCGCGGCTGCAAACGCTTGAAAACATCGCCCTGATCGCGGTGATGGCGGTGCTGGCGGTAGCGGGGCTGGTGCTGGCGCGGCGGCGCATTTCGCCGAGCTGGCGGGCGCGCAACCAGGTCGAGCGGGTCATCACCTTTGCGCTGGCCGCCAGTTCGGCGATCGCGATTCTGACGACGGTCGGCATCGTGCTGTCGATGCTGGGCGAGGCGCTGCGCTTTTTCAGTTTCATCCACCCGGCGGATTTCTTCTTCGGCACGGTGTGGAACCCGCGATTCAGCACCGCCGGCGCGAGCGGGCAGGGCGAGTTCGGTTTGCTGCCGCTTTTGTGGGGCACCCTGATGGTCAGCGCCATCGCGCTTCTGGTCGCCATCCCCGTGGGGCTGATGACGGCGATCTACATGGCGGAGTACGCCTCGCCCTGGCTTCGAAGCATCGCCAAGCCGATCATCGAGATTCTGGCGGGCATTCCCACCATCGTGTACGGCTTTTTCGCCCTGACGGTCATCGGCCCGTTTCTGTCGATGCTTGGAGATCTGGTAGGGATCAATATCCGCACCACCAGCGCCATGACCGCCGGCATCGCCATGGGCATCATGATCATTCCGTTCGTCTCGTCGCTGTCCGATGACATCATCACGCAGGTGCCCAAGTCGCTTCGTGACGGCGCGTTGGGCCTTGGCGCGACCAAATCGGAAACCGTGCGCCAGGTGGTGCTGCCTGCGGCACTTCCCGGCATCGTTGGGGCGTTTTTGCTTGCGGCGAGCCGGGCGATCGGCGAGACCATGATCGTGGTGCTGGCGGCGGGCAACAACCCGGTGCTGCATGCCAACCCGTTCGAGGCGGTCTCCACGATCACCGTGACCATCGTCAACCAGCTCACCGGGGACATGGACTTCGCCAGCCCCCAGTCGCTGGTCGCCTTCGCGCTCGGTTTGACGCTGTTCGTGATCACGCTGGGCTTGAACGTCATCGCACTGGTCGTGGTGCGCAAATATCGTCAGCAATACGAGTAGATGCCCATGTCCCTAACGATTGAGCAGCGCCGCCAGCATCGCCTCGAAACGATCGAGAAGTCGCTTTCCAAACGTCACCGTAAGGAGAACACGTTCCGTCGGCTGGGGCTGGTGGCGGTACTGACCGGCATGACCCTGGTGGCCATTCTGTTCGCCAGCATCCTGAGCAAGGGCATTCCCGCCTTCTGGCAGGCCACGCTCTATACCGAGGTGACGTTTGATCCGGACGTCATCGACCTTCCGCCCAAACCCGAGCGCGAAGCGGGCGAGAGCCAGTTCGCCTTCGATGAGCGCATGACCCAGTGGCTGACTCAGGCAGGGCTGGTGAACTGGCAGTCGTTGATCGATACCTCGCTCGAGCAGGCCTTGGGCGAAGAGGTCGAGCCACGAGCGCTTCGCGACCTGCGCGCGCTTGTCGCCTCCGGCGAGCGCTATGCGCTGCGCGACCGCTTCACCGAGGACCCCTCGCTTTTAGGTGAAACCGTGTCGCTCAAGATGCTCGCCAGCGCCGACGTCGACGTGTGGGTGAAGGGCAACATCGACCGGGATCTGCCGGATGCGCGCCTGCAGTTGAGCCCGCAGTCCCGCGCCTGGGTCGATGTACTGCAAGAGCAGGACGTACTGCGTCAGTCCTTTAGCACGTCGCTATTCATGAATACCGACTCGCGAAGCTCGCTCGCCTCGGCAGGGCTTGCCGGTGCCTTCATGGGGTCGCTGTTCATGATGATGGTGGTGATTTCGCTGTCGGTACCGCTGGGGGTATCGAGCGCGATCTATCTCGAGGAGTTCGCGCCCAAAAATCGCCTGACCGATCTCATCGAGATCAACATCAACAACCTGGCCGCGGTACCGTCGATCGTCTTCGGCTTGCTGGGCGCCTCGATCTTCATTGGCTACCTGCGCCTGCCGCTGTCGGCGCCGCTGGTCGGGGGCCTGGTGCTCACGCTGATGACGCTGCCGACGATCATCATCGCCACGCGCGCATCATTACGTTCGATTCCGCCCTCGATTCGCCAGGCCGCGCTGGGTATTGGCGCCTCGCGCGTGCAAACGGTGTTTCACCACGTGCTGCCGCTGGCACTGCCGGGCATTCTCACTGGCTCGATTCTGGGCGTGGCTCAGGCGCTGGGCGAAACGGCGCCGCTTTTGCTGATCGGCATGAACGCGTTCGTGGCCAACGTGCCGGGCTCGCCGATGGATCAGTCCACGGCGCTACCGGTGCAAATCTATCTGTGGCAGGGTAACGAGCTGCGCAATTTCTTCGAGGCGCGCACGTCCGCGGCGATCATCGTGCTGTTGGGCCTGATGCTCAGCCTGAACGCGCTGGCCATCTGGCTGCGTAAAAAATTCGAAACGAGGTGGTAAGTGGATACTTCTACGCACTCTTCTGCGAGCTCTTCTGCGAATTCCGAGTCGACGAATGCCGGGGCGCGCGCACCATCCGGCGCCATGTCCAGCGTCAGCGTCGGTAACGGTGAAAACCGCGTCAGCAAGGCAACAGACAAGGTCAAGCTCAAGGCCGAAGGTGTCAACGTTTTCTACGGCGATACCCAGGCGATCAATGGCATCGATCTGGATATTTACGAAAACGAAGTGCTGGCCTTTATCGGTCCCTCGGGCTGCGGCAAGTCGACGTTTCTGCGCTGTTTGAACCGCATGAACGACACCATCGACATCTGCCGTGTCGAGGGCAAGATCACCCTCGATGAGCGCGATATCTACGCGCCGGATCGCGACGTGGTGCTGCTGCGCGCTCAGGTCGGCATCGTGTTTCAAAAGCCCAACCCGTTCCCGAAGTCGATCTACGAGAACATTGCCTACGGGCCGCGCCTTCATGGGCTTGCCAAGCGCAAGGCGGAACTCGATGACATCGTCGAGAGCAGCCTGCGCCGCGCCGGGCTGTGGGACGAGGTCAAGGATCGGTTGGATAAGCCCGGCACCGGACTCTCCGGCGGCCAGCAGCAGCGCCTTTGTATCGCCCGCACCGTGGCGGTGAGCCCGGACGTGATCCTGATGGACGAGCCGTGTTCGGCGCTCGACCCCATCGCCACGGCGAAGGTGGAGCAGCTGATCGACGAGCTCAGCGAGAGCTATACCATCGTCATGGTGACTCACAATATGCAGCAGGCCGCGCGCGTGGCCGACCGTACCGCGTTTTTCCACATGGGCGATCTTGCCGAGGTCGACACCACCGACAACATCTTCACCAACCCCCAGGATCAGCGCACCCACGACTACATCACCGGGCGCTTTGGCTAAACACTACCGCTGTTTGGGTCAATAAAAACCCGCATCGAGTCGATGCGGGTTTTTTTGTGAAAGCTGCCTGATGATCAATCGATCAGCTCGACTGCCAACGCCGTGGCTTCGCCGCCGCCGATACACAGACTCGCCACCCCACGCTTGCCGCCGGTCGTGCGCAGCGCGTGGATCAGTGTCGCGATGATGCGCGAGCCGGTCGAACCCACCGGGTGGCCCTGGGCGCAGGCGCCGCCGAAGACGTTCACTTTGGCGTGATCCAGGCCCAAATCGTCGATCGCCATGAGCGTGACTACCGCGAACGCCTCGTTGATCTCGAAAAGGTCGACGTCATCCACGCTCCAGCCGACCTTTTTCAATAGCGACTCGATCGCCCCCACCGGGGCGATGGTGAACTCGCTCGGGTGGCGCGAGTGGGTGGCGTGGCCGAGCATGCGCGCCAGAGGCTTCACTTTCATGCGCTCGGCGCCTTCGCGGCTTGCCATGATCAGCGCCGACGCGCCGTCGGAAATCGAGCTTGCGTTCGCCGCGGTGATGGTGCCGTCCTTGGCGAACGCCGGGCGCAGGGTACGGATCTTGTCGAGGCGGGCCTGGAAAGGCTGCTCGTCCTTATCGATCACGCTCTCGCCTTGCCGGGTGGTGACCGTCACCGGCGCCATCTCGGCATCGAGGGAGCCGTTCTCAGTGGCCTTCATCGCCCGCTCGAGTGAAGCAATGGCGAAATCGTCGAGGCGCTCGCGGGTGTAGCCGCGAGCGCTTGCGATCTCCTGAGCGAATACCCCCATCAGCTTGCCGGTTTCGGCATCCTCCAGGCCGTCATAAAACATGTGGTCCTTGAGCTCGCCGTGGCCCAGCCGGTAGCCGCTGCGCGCTTTGGTGAGAAGGTGCGGGGCGTTGGACATCGACTCCATGCCGCCGGCCAGCATCACCGAGTTCGTGCCCGCCTTGATCAGATCATGACACAGCATTGCCGCCTTCATTCCCGAGCCGCACAGTTTGTTGATGGTGGTGGCGCCGATCGCATCGGGAATGCCGGCCTGGCGCATGGCCTGACGGGCAGGGCCTTGCTTGACGCCGGCGGGCAGCACGCAGCCAAGAATGCCCTCCTCGATGGCATCCGGGGCGATGGCGCACCGCTCTAACGCGGCGCGAATGGCGACCGCCGCCAGTGCCGGCGCGCTTTGGCTTGCAAGGCTGCCGCTCATCCCCCCCATCGGCGTACGGGTGGCGGATAGAAAGACGATGTCGTTGGCGCTGCTCATGGGAAGTCTCCTGATGGCATTGTTATAAAGACGGCTATAAAGACGGTTGTTAAGACGGCTATCAAGACGATTGTAAAAACGATTGTAAAAACGACTCCAAAAACCACTGATACGGCTGTTGTAGTGATGGTAGCCGTTGAAAAGTATCGCGATGAACAGGTGGCCTCAGCACAAGGCTCACCGTTGGGCGCGACCAACGTCTAACGCCGTTGTAGCGCCGCTCGCTTGCGCTGGCCCGGCAATCCTTTTAGCGTTAGCCAAAGGGCAAGTTTCCGTTAACGTAAACCAATGCCTGCGGAATGCAAGTCTCTTGTTGCACGCTCGATCCCATAGCTTGACCGAATAGCTCGACCCAATAGCTCGATTCAATAGCTCGATTCAATAACAACAGAGAGCCGCCATGACTCACACTGCTTCACTTCCCGCCTATGCCGACTATCTCGAGCGCTTCTCGGCTGACGCCGTGATCGAAGGTCTCGATACGCACAAGGATGGCAAGCTCAACGCGTTCGAGGCGTGCTGCGCGCGCCATCTTGAACAGGGGCGCGGCGAGACGCTGGCGCTGGTACACGAAGATACTCATCAGCAGGTGCATACGCTCACCTATCGCGAGCTCGACGCCGAAAGTGCGCGGCTGGCCGGCTGGCTACGCGACCAGGGCTTGAAAGAGGGTGACCGCATCGCCTGTATGCTGCCGCGTTCCAAGGCGCTGCTGGTGGCCGTGGTGGCGACCTGGCGCATCGGCGCGGTGTATCAGCCGCTTTTTACTGCTTTTGGGCCGGACGCGGTGGAATACCGTTTGAACCGCGCCGATACCCAGCTGGTCATCACCGATCACGCCAACCGGCACAAGTTCGACGGCATCGAGCGCTGCCCGCCGGTGCTGGCCGTCGGTGGCCCAACGGATGAGCACTCGGCGGATCTCGACTGGCAAACGGCGCTGGCGCACGCGCCCATGAGCGACGCGCCGCCGCGGCTCGACTCTCAGGCGCCGTTTCTACAGATGTTTACCTCCGGCACCGTGGGCAAGCCCAAGGGCGTGGCGGTGCCGCTCAAGGCGATGGCGGCGTTCGCGCTTTATATGGAGCTTGCGGTGGATCTAAAGCGCGAGGACCGGTTCTGGAACATGGCCGACCCGGGCTGGGCTTACGGGCTTTATTACGCCATCGCCGGGCCGCTGCTACTGGGTGCAACCACGCACTTCTGCGAGGCGGGCTTCAGCGCCGAAGGGGCGCTTGCGTTCATGAAGCGTCACGACATCACCAACTTCGCCGCCGCACCCACCGCCTACCGGCTGATGAAGGCATCAAGCCTGTTCGATGACGCCCATCAGAGTCTCAATCTTCGCGCGGCGAGCTCGGCGGGGGAGCCACTCAATACCGAGGTCGTCAACTGGGTCGAGAAAGCTTTGGGCTGCGCGGTGATGGACCACTACGGCCAGACCGAAACCGGCATGACCTGCAACTGCCACCACGGCCTCGATCACCCCAAACACGTGGGCGGCATGGGCGTGCCGCTACCGGGCTACCGGCTGGCGATTCTCGACGCCGAGTACAACGAGCTTCCGCCGGGTGAGCCCGGTGTGCTCGCGGTGGATATCGACAACTCCCCCGTGCATTTCTTCCAGGGCTACACCTGGCAGGAGAAGAACCCGTTCGTGAACGGCTACTACCTGACCGGCGACGTCGTGATCAAAAACGAGGACGGCAGCTTTCAGTTCGCCGGGCGCGACGACGATATCATCACCACCGCGGGCTATCGGGTTGGCCCGACCGATGTCGAAAACAGCGTCATGACGCACCCCGGCGTGGCAGAGTCGGCGGCGGTAGGCAAGCCTGACGAGATTCGCGGCGAGATCATCAAATCGTTCGTGGTACTGCGCGAAGGCTTCGAGCCGACCGAAGCGCTGGCCGAAGAGATCCGCACGCTGGTTCGCGAGCGCCTGTCGACTCACGCGTTTCCGCGCGAGGTCGAGTTCGTCGACGAGCTGCCAAAAACCCCCAGCGGCAAGATTCAACGTTTCAAGCTGCGCGCTCAGGCGAGCGCCACGTTTGATAATCCCGGCAAAGGGCTTTGATAAAAGGGCTTTAATATGGAAATAAATCAGCGCGCATTTCTGATCACCGGCGCCGCCTCCGGGCTCGGCGCGGCGACCGCCGAGCGGCTTTTGAGCCTTGGCGCAAGCGTGTTGCTGTGCGATGTGAGCGAGCGCGTGCATGAGCAGGCTAAAGCGCTCGGCGAGCGCGCCCGCGCCATGACCGCAGACATCACCTCGAGTGAACAGATGGAGAAGGTGATCGACGCGGCGGTCGAGCTCGGCGGCGAGCAGGGCTTGGCCGGCGTGGTGCACTGCGCCGGGGTGGTGAGCGTGGCCAAGCTGGTCGACCGCGAAGGCCAGCCGGCGGATCTCGACGCCTATGCCAAAACGGTTCAGATCAATCTGGTCGGCACCTTCAACGTGATGCGCCTGGCTGCCGCGGCAATGGCGAAGAACGCGCCGACGGCGTCCGGCGAGCGCGGGGTAATCGTCAATACCGCCTCGGTGGCCGCTTTCGACGGTCAGGTGGGGCAGTGCGCCTACAGCGCCTCCAAGGCCGGAGTGGTCGGCATGAGCCTGCCCGCCGCCCGCGAGCTTTCGCGCCACGCCGTGCGCGTCATGGCCATCGCGCCAGGGGTGTTCGAAACGCCGATGATGAGCGAGATTCCGCGCGATGCCTATGATGCCCTGGTGGCCGCCGTGCCGTTTCCCAAGCGCCTTGGCCGCGCCGAGGAGTTTGCCCATCTGGCCGAGCAGATCATCACCAACCCGATGCTCAACGGCGAGGTAATTCGCCTGGATGGCGGTATTCGCATGCAGTGAGCACGAACCGTTTGCGCCCGCGTTATCTCAAAACGGGCAAGTGACCGTTCGCTATTCGACTAAAGAGTGCGTGTAAGTAGCGGTCAAATTCAAACGCCTGCTTGACGGGCGTGCGGCGTCGCGCTAATTTCAAACAATCGTTTGAAAGCCGCCTTTTTCTATGGCTTTCGGCCACGGTTGAGGAGACCCGCGATGCCCAGCTACCAAGCCCCCCTGCGTGATCTGCGTTTCGTCATGGACGAAATGCTCGACTACCCCGCGCACTACGCCGCGATCGGCAAAGGCGACGACGCCTCATCGGACGTGGTCGGCGCCATTCTGGAGGAGGGCGGGCGCTTCGCCCGTGAGGTGCTGCTACCGCTCAACCAGATCGGCGATGCCGAGGGCTGTACGCGGCTGGAAAACGGCGATGTCAAGGCGCCGGATGGCTTTCGTGCGGCGTACCTGCAGTACGTCGAAGGCGGCTGGCCCGGACTCTCCGCCGAGGTCGAGCACGGCGGCCAGGGACTTCCGCCGTCGCTTGCCATGGCGCTCTCGGAAATGATCTGTGCCAGCAACCTGGCCTGGGGAATGTATCCCGGACTTTCTCACGGCGCCGTCGACGCACTGCGCCACCACGGTACCGACGAGCAGAAATCCACCTATCTCAGCAAACTGGTCGAGGGCGTCTGGACCGGGACGATGTGCCTGACCGAGCCCCACTGCGGCACGGACCTTGGCTTGATCAAGACCCGCGCCGTACCGAAAGAGGGCGGCGCTTATACCGTGACCGGCACCAAAATCTTCATCTCCGCCGGCGAGCACGATCTTGCCGAGAACATCGTGCATCTCGTACTGGCGAAGCTGCCGGACGCCCCGGAAGGCTCGAAAGGCATTTCGCTTTTTCTGGTGCCCAAGTTCCTGCCGAACGCCGAGGGCAACGTCGGCGAGCGTAACGGCGTGGTGTGTGGCTCGCTCGAGCATAAGATGGGCATTCACGGCAACGCCACCTGCGTGATGAACTTCGACGGCGCCACGGGTTACCTGGTCGGCCCACCTCACAAGGGCCTTGCCTGCATGTTCACCATGATGAACGCCGCACGGCTGGGCGTCGGTATTCAGGGGCTTGGGTTGATCGAGGCAAGCTTCCAGAACTCGCTCGCCTACGCCCGCGACCGGCTGCAGATGCGTGGGCTTTCCGGCAAGCAAGCCCCGGAAAAGCCCGCCGACCCGATCATTGTGCATCCCGACGTGCGTCGGATGCTGCTGACCCAGAAAGCCTTCGCCGAAGGTGGGCGCATGCTGGTGCTGTACGCGGCGCAGCTGCTCGACCAGGTGGAGCACGCAGCACCGGGTGACGAGCGCGAGCGTGCCGATACGCTGCTGGGGCTTTTGACGCCGATCGTAAAGGCGTTCTTGACCGAGGTGGGATTCGAAAGCACCAACGAAGGTGTCCAGGTCTTTGGTGGTCACGGCTTCATCAAGGAGTGGGGGATGGAGCAGCTGGTGCGCGACGCGCGCATCACGCGTCTTTATGAAGGCACCACCGGCATTCAGGCCCTCGATTTGCTGGGCCGTAAGGTGCTGATGAGCCAGGGCGAGTCGCTGAAGGTCTTTACCAAAGAGATTCACAGATTCTGTAAGACCGAAGCCGATAACCCGGCGCTCAAGGAGTTCATCGAGCCGCTTGCCAAACTCAACGCCGAGTGGGGCGAGCTCACCATGGGCGTCGGCATGAAAGCCATGCAGGACCGCGAAGAAGTGGGCGCAGCCAGTGTCGACTATCTGATGTACTCGGGCTATGTGGCGCTGGCTTATCTGTTCGCCCGCGCCGTCAAGAGCGCGGCGACCGGGCTCAACGGTGACGAGAAGGCGTTCTATCAGGCGAAGATCGACACCGCCCGCTTTTACTATCAGCGCCTGCTTCCGCGCACTCGGGCTCACGTCCAAATGATTCAGGCCGGGGCGGCAAGCCTGATGGCGATATCGAGCGAAGACTTCGGTCTGGGCTTCGAAATCTAACGCCGACGACCGGGCGATAACTAATTACCTTCTTGCCGGCAGTTCGATCTGCCGGCTTTTTGTTTTTGCCTGCTTCTTATAGCGTTTCGTTTGGCTCGCTGAACTTTTTGCACAAACCGCTTGCACTCGCCCGACCAAATCCGTAAAGTACGCATCCGCTGCCGGGGACGCCAAGCGTTTCCAGCGGTGGATGAAGGTGAAAACCTTCGGTTTGTCAGGAAGTTAGAGCACTGTTCGGCAGGTTTGAATGGCTCGCTTCACTCGCTGAAATCAGCGGTTGACAAATTCACCGGAATGCGTAGAATACGCCTTCCTCGACGGGCAAGCGGTTCAGGTCATCGAACGGTTCGTCGAACAGCTCTTTAACAATTTGATCAGGCAATTCATGTGGGCGTTTGCCGATGAGGGTGACAAGTCACCTTATATCAAGGCAGACGAACACAGCGATACCTTTCGAGGTATCACGGTAAATTCGTTTGAACCTTGAGCCAGGATTGATTCGCCTCTGCGTCATGTCTTCGTATGTGGGGCAGGCAAGAATCACACTGATTTTAAACTGAAGAGTTTGATCATGGCTCAGATTGAACGCTGGCGGCAGGCTTAACACATGCAAGTCGAGCGGCAGCACGGGAAGCTTGCTTCCTGGTGGCGAGCGGCGGACGGGTGAGTAATGCATGGGAATCCACCCGATAGTGGGGGATAACCTGGGGAAACCCAGGCTAATACCGCATACGTCCTACGGGAGAAAGGGGGCTTCGGCTCCCGCTATCGGACGAGCCCATGTCGGATTAGCTAGCTGGTGAGGTAACGGCTCACCAGGGCGACGATCCGTAGCTGGTCTGAGAGGATGATCAGCCACATCGGGACTGAGACACGGCCCGAACTCCTACGGGAGGCAGCAGTGGGGAATATTGGACAATGGGCGCAAGCCTGATCCAGCCATGCCGCGTGTGTGAAGAAGGCCCTCGGGTTGTAAA
Organism: Halomonas sp. GD1P12; assembly: GCF_025725645.1. Taxonomy (NCBI): domain Bacteria; kingdom Pseudomonadati; phylum Pseudomonadota; class Gammaproteobacteria; order Oceanospirillales; family Halomonadaceae; genus Halomonas; species Halomonas sp. GD1P12. The sequence continues at coordinate 1,307,520 of NZ_CP107007.1, forward strand.
GCACTTTCAGTGGGGAAGAAGGCCTGCCGGTTAATACCCGTCAGGAAGGACATCACCCACAGAAGAAGCACCGGCTAACTCCGTGCCAGCAGCCGCGGTAATACGGAGGGTGCAAGCGTTAATCGGAATTACTGGGCGTAAAGCGCGCGTAGGTGGCTTGACAAGCCGGTTGTGAAAGCCCCGGGCTCAACCTGGGAACGGCATCCGGAACTGTCAGGCTAGAGTGCAGGAGAGGAAGGTGGAATTCCCGGTGTAGCGGTGAAATGCGTAGAGATCGGGAGGAATACCAGTGGCGAAGGCGGCCTTCTGGACTGACACTGACACTGAGGTGCGAAAGCGTGGGTAGCAAACAGGATTAGATACCCTGGTAGTCCACGCCGTAAACGATGTCGACCAGCCGTTGGGTGCCTTGTGCACCTTGTGGCGAAGTTAACGCGATAAGTCGACCGCCTGGGGAGTACGGCCGCAAGGTTAAAACTCAAATGAATTGACGGGGGCCCGCACAAGCGGTGGAGCATGTGGTTTAATTCGATGCAACGCGAAGAACCTTACCTGCTCTTGACATCCTGCGAACCCGGAAGAGATTCCGGGGTGCCTTCGGGAACGCAGAGACAGGTGCTGCATGGCTGTCGTCAGCTCGTGTTGTGAAATGTTGGGTTAAGTCCCGTAACGAGCGCAACCCTTGTCCCTATTTGCCAGCGCGTAATGGCGGGAACTCTAGGGAGACTGCCGGTGACAAACCGGAGGAAGGTGGGGACGACGTCAAGTCATCATGGCCCTTACGAGCAGGGCTACACACGTGCTACAATGGCCGGTACAAAGGGCAGCGAACTCGCGAGAGCAAGCGAATCCCGAAAAGCCGGTCTCAGTCCGGATCGGAGTCTGCAACTCGACTCCGTGAAGTCGGAATCGCTAGTAATCGTGGATCAGAATGCCACGGTGAATACGTTCCCGGGCCTTGTACACACCGCCCGTCACACCATGGGAGTGGACTGCACCAGAAGTGGTTAGCTTAACCCTCGGGAAAGCGATCACCACGGTGTGGTTCATGACTGGGGTGAAGTCGTAACAAGGTAGCCGTAGGGGAACCTGCGGCTGGATCACCTCCTTAAACGATGCGTCATCCTCGCGGTAAACGTCCACAATGAATTGCCTGATCAGATGCTGTTGATGAGCAGTGACAAGCCAGACGCCACGCGTTGTCTTGTCACTGCTTATGGCAGTCGCTCTTTAACAATGTATATCATGCTGACAGTATCGAATGACGATACGGTGACATGAGCTTCGGCTCCTGTAATCGTGACGTGATCTCGATACGCAATTGTTTTGTGATACGTCTCAAGCGTATCCGGCAATCGTTTCATTGCGGGCCCGGACTCCTTCGGGTTATAGGGTCAAGCAATGAAGCGCACACGGTGGATGCCTAGGCAGCCAGAGGCGATGAAAGACGTGGAAGCCTGCGATAAGGTTCGGTGAGGTGGCAAACGACCTGCGACCCGAACATCTCTGAATGGGGAAACCCACCGACCACAAGGTCGGTATCGTATCCTGAATACATAGGGATACGAGGCGAACCGGGGGAACTGAAACATCTAAGTACCCCGAGGAAAAGAAATCAACCGAGATTCCCCCAGTAGCGGCGAGCGAACGGGGACCAGCCCTTAAGTTGTGCAATCGATAGGCGAACAGTCTGGGAAGTCTGACCATAGCGGGTGATAGTCCCGTAGCCGAAATCCGAGCACAGTGAAATCGAGTAGGTCGGGGCACGAGAAACCCTGATTGAAGACGGGGGGACCATCCTCCAAGGCTAAATACTCCTGGCTGACCGATAGTGAACCAGTACCGTGAGGGAAAGGCGAAAAGAACCCCGGCGAGGGGAGTGAAATAGATCCTGAAACCGTGTGCGTACAAGCAGTGGGAGCAGACTTGTTCTGTGACTGCGTACCTTTTGTATAATGGGTCAGCGACTTATATTCAGTGGCGAGCTTAACCGAATAGGGAGGCGTAGAGAATCGAGTCTTAACTGGGCGACCAGTCGCTGGATATAGACCCGAAACCGGGCGATCTATCCATGAGCAGGGTGAAGGTTGAGTAACATCAACTGGAGGCCCGAACCAGGATCTGTTGAAAAAGATTTGGATGACTTGTGGATCGGAGTGAAAGGCTAATCAAGCCCGGAGATAGCTGGTTTCTCCTCGAAAGCTATTTAGGTAGCGCCTCACGTATCACCACCGGGGGTAGAGCACTGTTTCGGCTAGGGGGTCATCCCGACTTACCAACCCGAGGCAAACTCCGAATACCGGTGAGTGCAGCGTGGGAGACACACGGCGGGTGCTAACGTCCGTCGTGAAAAGGGAAACAACCCGGACCGTCAGCTAAGGTCCCCAAATCCTGGTTAAGTGGGAAACGATGTGGGAAGGCTCAGACAGCCAGGAGGTTGGCTTAGAAGCAGCCATCCTTTAAAGAAAGCGTAATAGCTCACTGGTCGAGTCGGCCTGCGCGGAAGATGTAACGGGGCTAAACCAGGTACCGAAGCTACGGGTTCATCCTCTGGATGAGCGGTAGAGGAGCGTCGTGTACGCCGACGAAGGTGGATCGAGAGGTCTGCTGGAGGTATCACGAGTGCGAATGCTGACATGAGTAACGATAAGGGGAGTGAAAAACTCCCCCGCCGGAAGACCAAGGGTTTCTGTTCGATGCTAATCAGAGCAGAGTGAGTCGGCCCCTAAGGCGAGGCCGAAAGGCGTAGTCGATGGGAAACGGGTCAATATTCCCGTACCGGACATGATTGCGATGGGGGGACGGAGAAGGCTAGGTGAGCCGGGCGCTGGTTGTCCCGGTGAAAGCAGGTAGGCTGAATGCTCAGGCAAATCCGGGCGTTCAAGGCCGAGATGCGAGACGAACTGACCACGGTCAGGAAGTCACTGATGCCACGCTTCCAGGAAAAGCCTCTAAGCTTCAGATCATGTGCGACCGTACCCCAAACCGACACAGGTGGTCAGGGTGAGAATCCCAAGGCGCTTGAGAGAACTCGGGTGAAGGAACTAGGCAAAATGGTGCCGTAACTTCGGGAGAAGGCACGCCGGCGTAGGGTAGAGGGACTTGCTCCCCGAGCCCGAACCGGCCGAAGATACCAGGTGGCTGCAACTGTTTAGTAAAAACACAGCACTCTGCCAACGCGCAAGCGGACGTATAGGGTGTGACGCCTGCCCGGTGCCGGAAGGTTAAGTGATGGTGTTAGCCCTCGGGCGAAGCTCCTGATCGAAGCCCGGTAAACGGCGGCCGTAACTATAACGGTCCTAAGGTAGCGAAATTCCTTGTCGGGTAAGTTCCGACCTGCACGAATGGCGTAATGATGGCCACGCTGTCTCCACCCGAGACTCAGTGAAATTGAAATCGCCGTGAAGATGCGGTGTACCCGCGGCTAGACGGAAAGACCCCGTGAACCTTTACTATAGCTTCACACTGGATACTGATGTTGCCTGTGTAGGATAGCCGGGAGGCTAGGAACTCCGGACGCCAGTTCGGAGGGAGCCACCCTTGAAATACCGGCCTGGCATCATTGGTGTTCTCACTCCGACCCGTCATCCGGGTCGAGGACAGTGTGTGGTGGGTAGTTTGACTGGGGCGGTCTCCTCCCAAAGAGTAACGGAGGAGCACGAAGGTACCCTCAGCACGGTCGGACATCGTGCAATGAGTGCAAGAGCATAAGGGTGCTTGACTGCGAGACAGACACGTCGAGCAGGTGCGAAAGCAGGTTCTAGTGATCCGGTGGTTCTGTATGGAAGGGCCATCGCTCAACGGATAAAAGGTACTCCGGGGATAACAGGCTGATACCGCCCAAGAGTTCACATCGACGGCGGTGTTTGGCACCTCGATGTCGGCTCATCACATCCTGGGGCTGAAGTCGGTCCCAAGGGTATGGCTGTTCGCCATTTAAAGTGGTACGCGAGCTGGGTTTAGAACGTCGTGAGACAGTTCGGTCCCTATCTGCCGTGGGCGTTGGATGTTTGAGAAGGGCTGCTCCTAGTACGAGAGGACCGGAGTGGACGCACCTCTGGTGTTCCGGTTGTCACGCCAGTGGCATTGCCGGGTAGCTATGTGCGGACGGGATAACCGCTGAAAGCATCTAAGCGGGAAGCCCCCTTCAAGATGAGACATCCCCGAGGCCTTGAGCCTCCTGAAGGGCCCAGCGAGACCAGCTGGTTGATAGGCACGGTGTGGACGCACCGCAAGGTGTTGAGCTAACGTGTACTAATGGCCCGTGAGGCTTGACCCTATAACACCCAAGGGGTTCGGCCCGCAGTGACAACGAAGCAAGAACCGGATACGCATGAGCATGAAGCGAAAGGCTTCATGTCGAACGGGACGATCACGAAACCGTCAGCCGATATACATTGAAAGTTACGCCTGACGACCATGGCTTGCGTGAACCACCCGATCCCTTGCCGAACTCGGAAGTGAAACCGCAACGCGCCGATGGTAGTGTGGGGTCTCCCCATGCGAGAGTAGGTTATCGTCAGGCACCTATTCGAAAAAGCCCCGAGCACTCTGTGTTCGGGGCTTTTTTTATGCGTGGAAAATACGTGTCCTGACGCGAGACAATGAAAAAGTTGGCAGTTGTGTTTCGTTGAATAAAAACCGTATGATGCAAAGGTCGTTTAATTCGGCAAAAAGGAGCGTAAAAAATGAAAGGAGACATGATGAAAAAACTATTGATGGCCGCCTTGATCGCACTGATGGCTGGCGGGCTTGCAGCCTGCGACAACGATCAGGGTCCGGCAGAAGAAGCGGGCGAAAATATCGATAACAGCATTGAAAGCGCCGGCGAGAGCATCGAAGATGCGGGTGAAGATATCGAGGATGCCGCAGAGAATTGATATTCGCCGCTGGTTATAGAAAAGCCGCCCCATGGGCGGCTTTTCTGTATTCGGGCTATCGAAAGCTCGCCGTGGCAAACGATGACAGCGTGATCTTATTGTAAATAAGCAGTTCGCGCCCGATAACGTGGCCTGCGATGGTATGATGCGCCTCGAATTCAATGCGACCGGCACAGAGTGGAGTCCCCCGTGAGTGAAATAGCGCCCTCAACCTGGCTTGTGTACTGCCGCCCGGGCTTCGAGCCCGATGCGCTGGCAGAGATGCAGCACCACGCCGCGCTGGCTTGCGTACCCTGCGTGCCACAGCGAGGGGAGGGCTGGGCGAGCCTGACGCGGACCGACGACGAGCCGATCAACACGCTGCATCGCGACGCGCGATTCGACAAGCTCATCTTTGCGCGTCAGAGTCTAGCCGCGCTGGCTCCGCTGTCGCTTTCGAAGGAGGACCGGCTCACGCCGATGCTCGAGCAGATCAAATCGAGCCGCTGGAGCTTCGAGGAGATCTGGCATGAAACGCCGGATACCAACGATGGCAAGGCGCTGGCCGGGCTGATCAAGGCATTGACGAAGCCGCTGGAGAGCTTATTGACCAAGCGCGGCGCGCTCAGGCGTAAGGCCGGCGGTCGGCGGCTGCACGTTTTCTGGACCAGCGGCGACCGGGTCCAGCTCGCCATCAGCTTTCCCGGCAATCGCAGCGAGCTCAAAAACGGCATTCGCCGGCTACGCTTTCCCTCGCGCGCGCCCAGTCGCTCGACGCTCAAGCTCGAAGAGGCGTGGTACGAGTTCGTTCCCCGGGATCAGTGGGATACCCGGCTTGCCGAACACATGCAGGCGGCAGATCTGGGCGCTGCCCCTGGCGGCTGGACCTGGCAGCTCGTTCAGCGCGGCATGTACGTCTACGCGATCGATAATGGCCCGATGGACAAGGCGTTGATGAAAACCGGCCAGGTCGATCACTTGAAAGAGGACGGCTTCGTTTGGGCGCCGGACCAGCGGCTGGACTGGCTGGTGTGCGACATCGTCGACAAGCCCGTGCGCGTATTGACCATGGTACAGCGGTGGCTGACGCGCCAATGGTGCCGTGAGGCGATCTTCAATTTGAAACTGCCGATGAAAAAGCGCTGGGACGAAGTGACGCGCTGTTTGGACACCCTTGAGGAGTCGCTGAAAGAGGCGGGGGTGAGTGCCGAAATTCGCTGTCGCCACCTTTATCACGATCGTGAAGAGGTGACGGTTCACGTGCGGTTAACGCACTAGACCCGCGTACCCGGCGAGCGGATCGTCACCTATCAAAGAGCGGCTTCAAATACCTGCACGGTTTCGTCTTCGGTGAGAAGTGGCAGGATTTGTTCCATCGCCCTGGCTCTTGCCTCGCTTTGGTGCCACTCTTTCCAGGCACGCAGATCGCGCCACTTGGTGATCATCAGGCGACGGTCCGGCTGGCCAACCCTGACCAGCGTCTCACCGCTGACGAAGCCACTGACGCCGAGCGAGACGCGCATCGCTTCTCGGGCCGCCTGCTCGTACTCCTGCTCAAGGCCGGGCATGATGCGCCGTTCGATGATAACTTTAACCATATGCCACTTCCTTACCGAGGCCCGAGATGACTGATACGACGCCCGCTTGTGACGCTACGCTGGATACTACCGGACTCTACTGCCCCGAGCCCATTATGCTTATGCATAATAAGGTCCGCGACATGAGTGCCGGGCAGGTTCTCGAAGTCGTGGCGACCGACCCCGCCACTACGCGCGATGTGCCCAAGTTCTGTCAGTTCCTGGGCCACGAACTGATGACCCAGCGTGAACACGAAGGCGAATACCGCTACTTCATTCGCCTTGCGTGAGCCATCGAGCGGTACCCGGCACTACTCGTCGTCGGGCACGACCATCATCGCCAGCGCCTCCAGTGTGGCCGGGTCCTCTTCGAGAATCCGATTGGCGATGTGGCGCTGAAAGAAGTAGATGGTCTGATAGCGGGTATGGGCATCGAATAGGCAAGAATCACCCAGGATGATCGGCGACATTTGCGCTTTCTCTTCGTCGGCGAGCAGCGCCTCGACGCTCCCATTGCTATAAAGACGCCAACCAAACACCGGTTTCATATGCCAGGGCGCATCTTCCTGGTTCATGCACAGCGCGTGGGTGCCGAGCGTGTCGGGAATTTGCTGAATCAGCGCCACGTCTTTTGACGCTTCGTACTCGAAGTAGTCTGCCGCCGCGATGAGTTCGGCGTGCTTATGCTCCGGTGGTAGCTCGAAAATTTCCTCGGTTTCCGGGTCGCGATAGCCGACGAAATGACCGTTTTCCTGGCTGTCGAGCTCGTTGCAGGCGCACAGCCCGTTCATCCAGGGCACCAGACCCACGACATTACCGTCGTCACGCAAGCCCCACGCCAGTATCGGCAGGCCGTAATAGGTGTCGGGACTCGCAGCGAGCTGGTAAACCATCTCGAGTCCGTCGAGCTCGGGGGCTAGACGAATCACGCACTTGCGCGCCTGCTGACGTTGGCGCGCGGTTTCCAGGTCGATGACCTGGGCAGAGTGGGGTGAATGGGGTCGACCCATAGTGTCCCTCCTGGTGCTGCGTGGTCACGACGTTGATAGGCGCGAAACTGCCTACCGCGTATTTCAACCAATAGCACAGGTTGGACGCCAGGTTAAGAGAACCTACTTATTTTTTAATCAACGCCTTGATTCCGTGTACACACCGGGTAGGCCGTGCGAAGCGCAAGGTGCTCCATCAGTGCGGCTTCAAAGCGTGGCCAGGGAGCACTTGCGGTCTCCAGAGAGAGCCACTGACGCTGATACTCGGCCACCGCCGCTGGGGCGTTTACCTCATGCGCATCGATCAAGGCGTTGACCTGGCCAAGCCAGCGCCGAGCGGCACGCGCCATATTTGCCAGCCAGTCGCTTTGCCAAGCCGGCAGGCATTGCGTGGCGGGCAGGTGGCTTGCGAGCAGCCGGTTGGCCTCGTTCAGGCGCTCGGCACCCAGCAACAGCGTGCGCAGCACTTCGGCGGTCAGCGGGCGCGCCTGAAGGGCTTTGAGATGCTGCTCGAGGGTGGCGGAGTCCGCCTGCCACTCGAGGTCGTAGGTGTTGAGGACCATGGTCTCGAGATAGCCTAGCGCCTCGAGTTCGCGGGTCATGTCCGGCAGCGCCGTCAATTCGAGCGGCTGGCTCGCGCGGGAGAAGTTCTTTTCCCACTCCTCTGAGTCGAACAGCGCATTGAAGCCTACGGCGGGCAGCTGTTCGGTCTTGAGCGCGGTCAGGTTCAAAAGCCGCGCTCGGTCGTTTTCACCCAGCCCTTCAACAACGTCACTTTGGGAGCAGCGTTCCAGACGCCGCCACAGCTCGCGCTCGTAAAGCCAGTGTTGGCTGGGGGGCGCGACGCGCCCAAGCTGGTTGTTACGCGCTGCTACCAGCGAGGTAATATCGCACTCGCGAAGCGCGTAGACGTTGAACATGCTTTCACGGATGTCCGGCACGTCGAGCAGCCGCTCGCGGCGGTCTGGAAAGGCGCCGATGTTGGAGGGTGCCTCGCGGGCGATCGGCTCGGCGTCGAGCGCGCTTTCAAGCGTCTGGTGATAAGCCTGCCAGGCCGGATCCTCATTGCTCCCACAGGCGCTCAGCAGCAGCGCTGAACACAGTGGGGTTATCATCGAAAGGCAACGTTTCATGCGCTTACCTCAGGCTGATCCGTTTCAGGCGCCACCCGAGAAGCAGTGCCGCGGTGCTTAGCCCGGCGATCAGGCCGACCCAGTAGCCGTGAACGCCGAGCGGCCCGGTGAGACCGCCAAGCCCCTGGGTGCCTAGCCAGTAGCCGCCGCCCAGGCCGACGATCCAGTAGGAGAGCACGGTGATCACCATGACGATCCGGGTGTCCTTGTAGCCTCTGAGCGCGCCGGCCAGATTCACCTGCAGCGAATCGGAGAGCTGGAAGATCACCGCCAGCGAGATGATCGAAAGCGTCAGCGTCTGAATCTCCGGGTTGGCGGTATAGAGTGCGATCACCGGCTTCGCGCTCAGCCATAAAAACGCGCTGTTGACCGCGGCGATGAGAACGCTCAGCGCGATGCCGTTCCAGGCGACATGCCTTGCGTGCGCCGGGCGCCCCTGGCCGAGCGTATTGCCTACCCGCACCGTCAGCGCCATGCTCAGCGACAGCGGCAGCATGAACAAGAGTGACGTATAGCTTAGCGCGATCTGGTGGGCGCCCACGGTGACTTCACCGAGGCTTGCGATGAACAGCGCAATCAGCGTGAACAGCGTCACCTCGACGAAGATCGCCACGCCGATCGGCATGCCAACGACGACCAGCTCGCGAATGCCGGCCCAGTATGGGCGATACAGGCGCTGCCAAAGCGCAATGCCCTGGTAGTTGCGGCTGCGGCTACGGGCGGTGTAGAAGGCCATGGCCAGCGCCATCGACCACATGGAAAGGGCGGTGGCGATCCCGCAGCCCAGCGCCCCAAGCGCGGGCAGCGTAGCAAGCGGGGTGGGTAGCCAGGCACCAAACAGGTCAATCAGGCCGTCGCCGCCGTAGATCAGCACGTAGTTGCTCGGTACGTTGATCAAAAGGCCGATCAGGCTGATCCAGAGCGCCGGGCGGGTATGGTTCATGCCGTCGGAAAACGCGCGCAGCGCCTGAAACAGCGCGATGCCCGGCATACCAAAGGCGACCGCGCCCAGATACGCGCTCGCCTCGCGCGCCACGGCCTCGGGTACGTCCATGCGCTCGAACACGGGAAGCGTCGCGGTATGCAGTAAAAAGGCGGCCACGATGCCGAGCACCAGCGCGACCCAAAGCGCCTGGTGGACTGCCCTGGGAATGTCCGCGGTGCGCTGACCGCCCAGCAGGTGCGCAACGATCGGCGTCACGCCCATGAGCGTGCCGGTCATGAACAGCATCAGCGGCGTCCAGAGACTCGAGCCCACCGAGACGGCGGCAAGCGAGGTGGCGCCAAAGCGCCCGGTCATCATGGTATCGACCACGCCGATAGCGGCCTGGGCGAGCTGGGCGCCCACGATGGGAAGCGCCAGCGCGATCAGCAGACGAGTTTCGGGCCCGTAGAGGGATTTGATACGATGAACGGCGGCGCCCACGGCTAGGCTCCTCCACGTGAGGGGGTCGATGAAAGGGCGCAAGCGTAGCAAATTTCGCCGCCGGATGCCTGTAAGCGGGTCTCGGCGGCCGCATTTACCGAGACCGTGTTTCCACCCCTTTTTTGAAGTGACGCGATAGTGACCAAGACCTTCGAGCGCTGGACGCTGGCCGATATCATCGCGCTGTTTGATGGCGTATTCGCCGACACCTACCAAACGCGGCTGATCAAGGGCGGCGACGAGCCGCTTTACCTGCCGGCGACGAGCGAGACGCCGTATCACCAGGTGATTTTCGCGCGCGGCTTCTTCGCCAGCGCCCTGCATGAAATCAGCCACTGGTGCATCGCCGGCGCCAAACGCCGCGAGCAGGAGGATTACGGCTACTGGTATCTGCCGGATGGGCGCGACGCTTTCGAGCAGGCGGCGTTCGAGCGCGCCGAAATCGCCCCCCAGGCGCTGGAGTATCTCTTTACCCGTGCGTGCGGGCGCGCCTTCAACGTGAGCGTCGATAACCTGGGCGGGGCGGTCGAGGTCGACCGGGCCGCCTTTGAGGCGAAGGTACTTGAGCGCGCGGCGCGTTTCGAGCGCGACGGGCTGCCACTTCGCGCCCGGGCGTTTCGCCGGGCGCTGTCACGCTTTTATCAGCAGGGGGATACGCTCGATGGCGCCGTTACAGCAGGTCTTGAAGCACTCGGCACCAAAACGCCCAATGACAAGGTGGCTGGCTAATCTTCGCGCTCGCTCAGGCGCTGGTGCAGGGCCAGCATCACCTCGACTTCGTGCTCGGCGCGCATGGGCTCGAGGCCACGGTCGCTGAAAGTGTCGCCGCGCAGGCGGTGCCACTCGCCGCTCGATAGCCGATCGTAAAGCACGTGGGCCGGCGCCAGCTCGATGAAGGGGTCCAGCCCGTAGGTGTCGAAAAGGCGGGCCAGCGCCGCTTCGTCCTCGCCGTTGTCGCTGGTGTAGAGCGTGGCGGAGAAGTGGTCGGTTTCGAGCTCGCGAATCACGTCCAGCGGGCTCACGCCCAGGCTTTCGAGCTCTTCGATGCTGTAGGCGCCGGAGACGTTGGTGTCCTCCTCGATCCAGCTGTCGTCGGGCTGAATCAGCGTCTGCTTGATGCGCCCCTCCGGCAGCGACCAGGCGATCGCCAGCGGCAGGCCATCCTCTTCGCCGGTTTCGATGGCGATAAATCCGGGCATTTCGGCCACGTTAATTCTCCTTCAAGGCGCTATCGAGATTGAAAAAGCGCCGGGCGGTGCGGGTGGTTTCATTGATCAGTGTTTCTTCTTCCACGCCGGCCCAATGAGCGATCTCCCGGCTGATCCAGGGCAGCAGTGCCGGTTCGTGGCGTCGGCCCTTGAGCTTGGCCGGCAGGTTACGTGGCAAAAGGTAAGGGCAGTCGGTTTCGAGCATCAGCCGGTTGAGCGGAATGTCCTTGCACAGCGGGCGCAGGTGATGGCCGCGGCGCTCGTCGCAGATCCAGCCGGTCAGGCCGATATGCAGATCCAGATCCAGGTAGCCGTAGAGCGTCTGCGCCTCGCCGGTGAAGCAGTGGATCACCGCTTTAGAAATATCGTCGCGCCAGGCCTTGAGTATTTCGCGCATGCGCGCGCCGGCGTCGCGTTCGTGAAGAAACAGCGGCAAACCGCTTTCGGCGGCAAGCGACAGCTGCGCCTCGAACGCCTTCTCCTGCTCCGCGGGGGTGGAGAAGTTGCGGTTGAAGTCGAGCCCGCATTCGCCGACCGCCACCACCGCGGGCGCTTTATGCAGCGCCGCCATCTGACGGGCGAGTTCATTACTCCAGCCGCTCGCATCGTGGGGGTGGACGCCGGCGGTGGCGTAAAGACCGGGAAAGCGCTTGGCCAACGCCACGGCCTGCTCGGCGTGGGCAAGATCGGTGCCGGTCACGATCATCGTCGTCACGTTAGCTGCCTGGGCGCGCTCGATGACCGCGTCCAGATCGCGCTCGAAGCTTTCGTGGGTCAGGTTGGCGCCGATATCCACCAGCGCCTCGCGCGGGCGAAAACACAGCGCCTCGGGTAAAAAGGATGGCGTGTCGGTTGTGGTCAAACCCGGCTCCTGCAGGTGGACGCCGTATCGGCGGGTGAGAGTCGCGCCATTGTAACGGCTTGGAGGGACGTCCGGCTAATACCAAAGCAGAAGTGGGAACGGATTGCGCCGGATCAACGGGCGGTGAACACTAAAGGCGATCAAACAGCCGTTTAACACAGCAATAAAAAGCGAGCCGCCCATGCCCAACGTCACCCCCAAAATCCTGCCCGCCACCGCCTCGGCGACGAACCCACCGCTGTTGATTGGGGATTTGCTGAGCGCCGGCGTACGCGCCGCCGGCGCCAACCCGATCGTCTACCGCGACCACAGCCGCCACGACTATCGCCACTTCGAGGAGCGCGTGCATCAGCTTGCGCACCTGCTGACCGCTCAGGGTGTCGAGGCCGGCGACGTGGTGGCGGTACTCGATTGGGATAGCCATCGCTATCTGGAGTGCTTTTTCGCCATCCCCATGATCGGCGCGGTGCTGCATACCGTGAACGTACGCTTGGCCCCGGAGCAGATTCTCTACACCATGCAGCACGCCGAGGACACCTTCGTGCTGACCCACGAGGATTTTTTGCCGCTGCTCGAGCCGCTGGCGCCAAAACTCGATCGGGTACGCGGCTACGTGCTTTGCCAGGAGACGCCACACGCGGTTAATACGTCGCTCAACGTCGTTGGTGAGTTTGAGGCGCTACTGGCCGAGCAGCCGCGTCGCTTCGACTTTCCCACCTTCGATGAAAACGCCGTGGCCACGCTTTTCTACACCACGGGCACCACCGGCAATCCCAAGGGCGTCTTTTTCACCCACCGCCAGCTCGTGCTGCACACGCTGAGCGAGGCGAACCTTTTCCAGGCGAAGGGCGTGGAGCTTTTGAGTCGCGACAAGGTGTACATGCCGATTACGCCGATGTTCCACGTTCACGCCTGGGGCGTGCCCTACACGGCCACGCTGTTGGGCGCCACCCAGGTCTATCCCGGCCGATATGACGCCGAGATGCTGGTCAAGCTGCTCGTCGAGGAGCGGGTCGATTTCTCCCACTGCGTACCGACGCTGCTCAACATGGTGCTAAGCACCGAGGCGGTCTCCTCCAGGCGGGTGGATCTCACCGGTTGGAAGGTGCTTTTGGGCGGCAGTGCCCTGACCCAGAGCCTTTCGCGGCGCGCCTGGGCGCTGGGGGTCGATACCCGCAGTGCCTACGGCATGTCGGAGACCTGCCCGGTGGTGACTATCGACGTTCTACCGCGCCACGTCGAGGAGGCCGACTATGAGACTCAACTTGCCTGGCGCTGCAAGGCAGGATTACCGGCGCCTTTCGTGGATCTTCAGGTGGTCGATACCGAGGGCCAGCCGCTACCCCATGATGGCCAAAGCGTGGGGGAAGTCCGCATGAAGGCGCCCTGGCTGACGCAGGCCTACTTCAAGGAAGAGACGCGCAGCGAAGAGCTCTGGCGCGACGGCTGGCTCCACACCGGTGACGTGGGCTCGATCGACGAGGCGGGGTTTTTGACCATCAGTGACCGCATCAAGGACGTGATCAAGACTGGCGGCGAGTGGCTATCGTCGCTCGAGCTGGAAAGCCTTTTGAGCCAGCACCCGGAGGTCGCGGAAGTGGCGGTAGTGGGCGTTGCCGACGACAAGTGGGGCGAGCGGCCGGTGGCTTGGGTCGTCGCGCAGAACCTCAACGAGCCGCCCTCTATTGAGGCGTTGATCTCCTTCATGGAGCGCTTCGTCGATGACGGCAAGCTCAACCGCTGGGGCGTGCCGCGAGATATTCGTCTCGTCGACGAGATTCCCAAGACCAGCGTCGGCAAGCTGGATAAAAAGCGCATTCGAAGCGGGCTCTGAGTCATCGGCGCCGGATGGCTCGGGCGGCGGTGATTCGAGTTCACCGTTCAACCGGGCCATGCGTTACACTGTGCGCCTGACGACATGGAGGATACCGCGTGACCCTGTTACGACTTGAGCAGCTACAACTGGCCTATGGCACACAGACCCTGCTGGACCGCGCTGAGCTTACGGTGGAGAAGGGCGAGCGGCTGGCGCTGGTGGGTCGCAACGGCACCGGTAAGTCGACGCTTTTGAAGCTGGTGGCCGGTGACATCCAGGCCGACGACGGCACCGTCTGGCGCGCGCCGGGCCTGAAGGTCGGCGTGCTCGCCCAGGAGCTGCCGGAGTCCTCCGGCATGACGATTTTCGACGTGGTGGCCATGGGCCTGCCGGAGGCCGGCGAGCTTCTGTCCGAATACCAGCACCTGATCAACGACCCCGACCCGGACATGAACCGGATGGCTACGCTTCAAACGCGTATCGAGGCGATCGACGGCTGGTCCTTTCATCAGCGTATCGATGTCGTGCTGACGCGCCTGGGGCTACCGCCGGAGGCGGAGATGAACGCGCTCTCCGGCGGCTGGCGCCGGCGGGTGGCACTGGCCCGCGCGCTGGTCTCCGAGCCGGATCTTCTTCTGCTCGACGAGCCCACCAACCACCTGGATCTCGACACTATCGCCTGGCTCGAGGAGCAGCTTCTCGCCTTCAACGGCGCGGTGCTTTTGATCACCCACGACCGGGCGTTTCTCTCGAAGCTTGCCACCCATATTCTGGAGCTCGACCGCGGCAAGCTCGGCCGATACCCGGGCAAGTACGAGGAGTACCAGGCACGCAAGCAGCACGAGCTCGAAGTCGAGGCGCGCGAAAACGCCGAGTTCGACAAGAAGCTGGCTCAGGAAGAGACCTGGATTCGCCAGGGCATCAAGGCACGGCGTACCCGTAACGAAGGCCGCGTGCGTGCGCTGGAAGCGATGCGCGCCGAGCGCAGCCAGCGCCGCGAGCGTCAGGGCAGCGCGAACCTCACGGTAGACAGCGGCGAGCGCACCGGCAAGCGGGTGGTCGAGCTCAAGGGTGTCAGCCAGCGCTTTGGCGACGAAGTCATCCTCGACAACGTCAATCTCGAAATCATGCGCGGCGACCGCATCGGCTTTTTGGGCCGCAACGGCGCGGGCAAGACGACGCTTTTGAAGATCCTGCTCGGCCAACTCGAACCCACCGAGGGCAGCGTCCAGCTTGGCACCAATTTGAAGGTCGCTTACTTCGATCAGCTGCGCGCGGGGCTGGAGCTCGACAAAACCGTCTACGACAACGTCGCTCAGGGCAGCGACCGTGTCAGCGTTGGCGGGCGCGACCGCCACGTCATGAGCTACCTGCAGGATTTTCTGTTCACCCCGGACCGGGTGCGCCAGCCGGTGAAGGCGCTCTCCGGCGGCGAGTCCAACCGGCTGCTGTTGGCCAAGCTTTTCACTCAGCCGGCGAACGTGCTGGTGCTCGACGAGCCGACCAACGACCTGGACATGGAAACCCTCGAGCTTCTGGAAGAGCTGCTGCTCGATTTCGACGGCACGCTGCTGCTGGTCTCCCACGACCGAACCTTCATGGATCACGTGGTGACCAGCATGCTGGCGTTCGAAGGCGACGGCGTGGTGCGCGAGTACGTCGGCGGCTACAGCGACTGGATTCGTCAGGGCGGAAAGCTCCCCCCGGCCCCCTGGGAGGGCGCGGCGCGCCAGAACACCGAGCCGACCGGCAAGGCTGAGGCAAAAAGTGCCGAGAAGCCCAAAAGCGCCCCGGCGAAAAAGTCGGCCAAGCTCTCCTACAACCTGCGCCGTGAGCTCGAGGCGCTGCCCGGCGAGATCGAAACCCTGGAAGAGGAGATAGCGGCGCTTGAGAAGGTGATCGGCGAGCCGACGTTCTATCAAAAGCCCGCCACCGAGGTAACGGCAAAGCTCAACGAGCTGCAGGGCGTACAGGCGCGGCTGGAAACGGCCATGGAGCGCTGGATGGAGCTCGAGGCGATGGCGGGCGAGTAGACAGGCCGGCTGGATTTGGCAGGATGTGGAATAGTTTGAAAGACAAAAGGCGCCCCGCGGGGCGCCTTGCGCTAGCGGGGCCACGGCATCATTCGTCGGTCTGCTCGCCTTTTTGGCCCACGCGCACCGCCAGCACGTCGCAGGGCGCGCCGTGGAGAACGCCGGTCGAGGTGGAGCCCAAAAGCAGCGCGAAGCCGTGACGGCCGTGGGAGCCCACCACGATCAGGTCGACACCGCGATCGTTGGCGAAGCGATGAATTTCGGTATCCGGCATGCCGACCACCACGTGCTGATCTTCGGGCTTGACGTGGGGCGTGGCGATCTCCGACAGGCGCTTTTTAGCGTGGTCGTCCAGCTGATCCTGAATGCTGGTCAAATCCATCGGAATATCGCCCCCGTAGGCGAAACCGAGCGGCTCCAGGGTGTGCATGATCGAAATTTTGGCATGCTCGTTTCGCTGCGAGACGGCGATCGCGCGCTCGAGCACCCGGTGGGAGTCCTTGGTCAAATCAACCGCGACCAGAATATGGTGATAGCTCATGGCCCATCTCCTTCGCAATAAGCAACAAAGAGCACCTTTGTCGGGTAATGTTCACTGTAAGCGCAACGCATGGGGTTCACAACGGCCCAAACGCGGGTTTTTTTAACGCAAGTATCGATCGGTTGAAAGAGGGATGTCGTAAATGGAATGGTTGATCGTGCTGGGCGTCGTGCTGTTCGTGGCCGCGCCGGTCATGTGGCTCAAACCCAATCCGCGCCAAACGCGGCAGAATGCGCTTAGAAGCTTTGCGCGCAAGGAAGGGGTGGAGGTGAAACTGGCCGCGCCGCCGCTGCATAACTTCAAGGGCTTCATGCCAGGCTACCGGTTTGCCTACGCGCAAAAAGCACCGGGGCCGGATTTCGTGCTGGTGCGCGATGCCCACGCAAGCGAGGCGCTGGAGCACTATCACGCCGGCTGGCGTTGGCGCATCGCGCCGCTCAGGCCGCTGCCGGCGGCGGCCGAGACCTCGCTGAAGGCGCTTTTGGAGCGCCTGCCAACGGATGCGCTGGTGATCGAGTCCAGCGCCCAGGCGATGACGCTTTGGTGGTGGGAATCGCAGGGGCCTGAGCGCTTTACGCTCTATGTGGCGTCCTTTCGCGAGCTCACTCAGACGCTCGCAGGCCAGGCGGATAATTTGGCGCTGAGCGCCTCTTCGCGTTAGGCGATGGGGCCCTGCTGGTCGCGGGACTGGATGGCGAGGCCGTTGGATTCGATCACGCCCAGCCACTCGTCGAGCGTGTCGAGCTGCTCGTCGCTCAAGCCCGCGAACATCTCTTCGCGCGCCTGACTTGCCACGCTGTCGATTTTTTCGAGCAGCGGCGTGGCCTTCGGTGTCAAAAAGATGCGTTTACTGCGCCGGTCGTTGTCGCAGGCACGCCGCTCGATCAGCCCCTGCTCCTCAAGCTGGCCAAGCGTGCGCACCAAGGAAGGCGCCTCGACGCCGATCGCCTTGGCCAGATCGCACTGGGGGTGGCCTTCGCCCAGGCGCCATAAATGGTAAAGAGTCACCCAGCGGGTTTGCGTAAGCCCCAGCGGCGCCAGCCTTCGATCCAGAATGGAGCGCCACAGGTGCGGTAAACGCGCAAGCCGAAAACCTATTGTTGAAGCCATGAGTCACGATCCGTGAGTGTGTTCAGCGAATTGTCATAACCTCGGGCGCTGATTGCAAGCGCCCGCCGGATATTAGCGGGCCTCATTGGAGACGTTTTCAACGCTCTCATCACTCTCGACGCCTTCCTCGCTTTCACTATCTTCTTCACTTTCGCCCCGCCCGGCAACGAACCGCCCCAGGTGTAGCCGGCTCATGCCGCTGGCGCGAATGCGACCATCGGCGACGCTTGCCTCATTGGAATCGGCCGCCACCACGAAGCGAATCAACCCCAGCCGCTGGCCGCCGGCGGTCATGATATCGACTCGCCAGTTGCCGGTCGGGTCCTGGGGGAAGTTGTTCTTATGACTCCAGGCGCGGTAGCCCTGCTCGCGACCACCGCTGATATCGAGCTCCACCGTATCCAGCTCCTGGCTGTTGTGGTGCCAAACGTGGTGAACGGTTTCGCTCAAGCCTCGCGGGGCGCGAATGGCGGTATAGACGTAGAGCCCACGGCTTGCCAGCGCCTCTGGCGTTAGCGTCATCTCACCCAGCGGCGTTCGATTGGCGGTGTCGAATTCTGGTGAAAGCGCGCTTCCCGTCATCCAGAGCGTGGCCGGCGGCACCCACACCCGCGCGACCCAGCCCGCAAGCGCCAGGCTGACCAGCAGAAGGAGAAACAGGCACAGGCGCGTAAGCGTTCTTGCCTTGACCAGGTGCCAGAAGCTTGGAAGCGCAATCAACACCGTCAAGCCGAGCGCCAGCGCAAGACTTTCCCCGGTGGTCAGGTGCACCATGATCGGTAAAATCACCAGCAGCACGAGAAACACGCACAGGGCGTGGAACAGAAAATAAAGGCTTCGCGAGCGCCCGGCCAACTTGTAATAGAGCGGGTCGACGATCGACAAAATCGCCATCGCCAACACGAGTAGTGCAAAGATGAGCTGGCCGCTGTTCCACACCGTGGTGATCAAAATGAAAGGCAGGGTGAAAAAAAGCGTTTCCTGGTGGATCATCTGCGCGATAAAGGTGGTGACCATGCGCGGCAGGCCCTCCTGACCACGCTTTCTCAGTACGCGCGACAAAAGGCTCTCCGAGAGCATGAGCCCCCAGGCCAGCAATAGTCCCAGCGCCAGCGCCGCCCCCAACCACTGCTGACGGTCCACCAAAAAGAAACTGCCGAGCCCGGCGGCGAAGGCGATGGGTGGCCATAAAAAGGCCCAGGGCTTGACCCGGAGAACGATTCGCTCGGCAAGTGACTGCCACTTGGCCATGCGGGTAGGAGTCAGAAAAGCGCCCATGACGGTCCACTCGTTGAGAAAGCGCCTATAATCCCAGGGATTGCAACGAAAGTCGATAGAGCCTCGCCAGGCCTTGAACGGCAAGGGCTGCGTCTTCTAACGTAGCGTTTTGCGGGCGTATCGTCCGCTTGAGGCGTCGTTGGAGGCTTGACCTTGACAGGCAACTCGACCAGGCTTGAGCGATCAAACGACCGTATGAAAATTGCGGCAGGCCCGCGTTCGGCCCCCGCCCGATTTGTAGAGCTCGTATCTGTAAAGCCCGTACCAGTGGAGACAGCGCGGATGATCTATCAAGGCAACGCCATCACGGTGGAGCGTCGTGACACCCAAGGTGGCAACAGCATCGCAACGCTCACTTTCGATTTGAAGGATGAGTCCATCAATAAGCTTTCCAGCGCCGTGGTGCAGGAGCTGGGCGAGGCGGTCGGCGCGATCGAAGGCGAGCGCGACCTCAAGGGCCTTTTGATCAAAAGCGCCAAGGATGTCTTCATTGTCGGCGCCGACATCACCGAGTTTCATTCGCTGTTCGACAAGGGCGAAGCGTATCTTGAAGAGATGAACCTCAAGGTCCACGACATCTTCAACGCCATCGAGGATCTACCGTTTCCCACCGTGGCCGCGGTCAACGGGCTGGCGCTGGGCGGCGGCTGCGAAGTGCTTCTGACCTGCGATTTTCGCGTCATGAGCGAGAAGGGCAAGATGGGCCTGCCGGAAACCAAACTGGGCATTTTGCCGGGCTGGGGCGGCTGCGTGCGTCTGCCGCGCATCATCGGCGCGGACAACGCCATCGAGTGGATTGCCGGCGGTAGCGAAAACCGCCCGGCCGAGGCGCTCAAGATGGGCGCGGTCGACGCCGTGGTCGCCCACGACCAGCTCGAGGCCGCCGCGCTCGATATGCTCGACCGCGCCAACGCCGGCGAGCTCGACTACCAGAGCCGCCGCGCCGAGAAGAAGGCGCCTTTGAAGCTCAACGCCATCGAACAGATGATGGCCTTCGAGACCGCCAAGGGCTATGTCGCCGGCAAGGCGGGCCCGCACTATCCGGCGCCCATCGAAGCGATCAAGGTCATCCAGAAAGGCGCCGGCGAGGAGCGTGCGCGCGCCCAGGCGATCGAGGCGAAGGCGTTTGCCAAACTCGCCATGACCAGCGTGGCGTTCAACCTCGTCGGGCTCTTCCTGAACGATCAGGTGGTCAAGAAAAAGGCCGGCAAGTACGAAAAACAGGCCCGCCCGGTCAAGCAGACCGCGGTGCTGGGCGCGGGCATCATGGGCGGCGGTATTGCCTACCAGAGCGCCTCAAAGGGCACGCCGATCCTGATGAAGGACATCAAGGGCGAGGCGATCGAGCTTGGTTTGAAAGAGGCGCGCAAGCTTTTTGGCAAGCAGGTCGAGCGTAAAAAACTCACGCCTGAAGAGATGGCTGAAAAGCTCACCAACATTCGTCCGACGCTCTCCTACGGCGACTTCGAAAACGTCGATCTGGTCGTCGAAGCGGTGGTCGAGAACCCGAAAGTGAAAGAGGGCGTACTGGCCGAGGTCGAGAAGAACGTCGGTGAGAACACCATCCTCACCTCGAACACTTCGACGATCTCGATCAACCGGCTGGCAAAGAACCTGGCGCGCCCGCACAACTTCTGCGGCATGCACTTTTTCAATCCGGTGCACCGCATGCCGCTGGTGGAAGTCATCCGTGGCGAAAAGACCTCTGACGAGGCGGTCGCAGCGACCGTCGCCTACGCCCGCGCCATGGGCAAGACGCCGATCGTGGTCAACGACTGCCCCGGCTTTTTGGTCAATCGCGTGCTGTTCCCCTACTTTGGCGGCTTCAGCTTTCTGGTCGAGCAGGGCGCCGACTTCCAGCACGTCGACAAGGTGATGGAGAAGTTCGGCTGGCCAATGGGCCCGGCGTATTTGCTCGACGTGGTGGGGATGGACACCGCGGTGCACGCCAACGAGGTGATGGCGGAAGGCTTCCCGGATCGCATGGCGCGCGAAGGCAAGACGGCCATTCAGGTGATGTTTGAGAACGACCGCCTGGGCCAGAAGAACGACAAGGGCTTCTACGCCTATGAGGAAGACAAGAAGGGCAAGCCCAAAAAGGTCACCGATGAAAAAGCCTACGAGCTCATCAAGGAGGTCGCGGGTGAGCAGAAGGAGTTCTCGGACGAGGACATCATCGCGCGGATGATGACGCCGCTGTGTCTGGAGACCGTGCGCTGCCTGGAAGACGGCATCGTCGACACGCCCGCCGAAGCCGACATGGCGCTGATCTACGGCATCGGTTTTCCTCCCTTCCGGGGCGGGGCACTGCGCTATATCGACGCCATGGGCGTGGACACCTTCGTGGCGCAGGCCGAAAAGCTCAGCGAGGAACTTGGTCCGCTTTACGCGCCGACTGAAAAGCTCAAGCAAATGGCGCAAAACGGCGAGCGTTTCTACAAAGACCAGGCCTAAGTCACCGCGAACAGGAGAAATATGATGAGTTTGAATCCAAGGGATATCGTGGTGGTCGACGGGGTTCGTACCGCCATGGCCAAGGCCAAAAACGGCGCATTTCGCAACGTGCGCGCCGAAAACCTGTCGGCGGCGGTGATGCAGGCGCTGTTCGAGCGTAACGCCAGCCTGGACCCGGCGGAGGTCGACGACGTGATCTGGGGCTGTGTGAATCAGACCCTCGAGCAGTCGATGAACATCGCCCGTAACGCGGCGATCATGACCGGCATTCCGCGTACCGTGCCAGCACAAACCGTGAACCGGTTGTGCGGCTCCTCGATGACCGCGCTGCACATCGCCGCGGCGAACATCAAGGCGGGTATGGGCGACATGTACGTCATCGGCGGCGTCGAGCACATGGAGCACGTGCCCATGGTCCACGGTGTCGATGTCAACCCGGCGGCGAGCAAGTACGCCGCCAAGGCCGCCATGATGATGGGCCTGACCGCCGAGCTTCTGGGCAAGATGCACGGCGTCACCCGTGAAGAGCAGGACAAGTTCGGCGTACGTTCACACCAGCGGGCCAAGGCCGCCAACGAGAAGGGCTACTTCGACAACGAGATCATCGGTGTCGAAGGCCACAACAGCAATGGCTTCCGGGTCAACGTCAAGCACGATGAAGTCGTGCGCGGCGACGCGAGTATGGAGTCCATGGCCGAGCTCAAACCGGTGTTCGACCCGCGTAACGGTACCGTCACCGCGGGCACCTCCTCGGCGCTTTCTGTTGGCGCCTCGGCGATGGCAATCATGAGTTACGAGCGCGCTCAGGCTTTGGGTCTCGAGCCGATCGCCCGGGTACTTTCGACGGGTGTGGCCGGCTGCGACGCCTCCATCATGGGCTACGGCCCGGTGCCGGCATCGAAAAAGGCGCTCAAGGCCGCCGGGCTTTCCGCCAGGGATATCGAAACCGTGGAGCTCAACGAAGCCTTCGCCGCCCAGGGCATTCCGGTATTGAAGGATCTTGGTTTTCTGGACGATCTCGATCAGAAGGTCAATCTTCACGGCGGCGCGATCGCGCTGGGCCATCCGCTGGGCTGCTCCGGCTCGCGCATCTGCACCACGCTTTTGAACGTGATGCGCCAGCAGGACACCACGCTTGGCCTTGCCACCATGTGTATCGGCATGGGCCAAGGCGTGGCCACGGTGTTCGAACGGCTAAAATAGGCGTCAAGTACGTCTTACGCGTGGCAACGCAAAACGGCACCTTCGGGTGCCGTTTTTGGGTTTAGACGATGCCCGCTTCCAGGCTCGCCGCCATCGAAAGCCCGAGTTCTCTGCACTGGTCGATGAACACCTCGTCGAAATCGCCCTGGCAGATCAGCGGCGCCTGAACCAGACGCCAGCGAAGACCGGTGGTGATTGCCTCGAGGGCTCGGCGCGTGCCGGTACCGTCGAGCCCGGCCCTGACGTAGAAGGCAAACGGAAGGCCCTCGGTATGCTCGATGCATGGATAGTAGCAGCGATCGAACACGTCCTTGATCAGCCCGGCCATGTAGCCCAGATTTTCCGTCGTGCCGATGACCACCGCGTTGGCGGCGATGATCTCGTCCGGGGTGACGTCGAGCGGGGCGAGCGCGCGCACCTCGATACCTTCGACCGCCTCGTCGCTTGCGCCTTCGATCACGGCGTCGCGCAGCCGGCGCGTGTTGGGAGAGGGCGCATGGCTAATGATCAAAAGCCGTTTGGCACTCATGGTAGCGCTCCTTCATTGATGATGAGCGCTACGCTACACGTTTATACGCCGGCAGTGCCAACTCGAACGGTTCGACGATGCGACGAGGGGCGGCCCGGCATCAGTCTTCGCGCATGGCGCGGGCGAGCATGTCCGTGATCGGTTTGGCGATATAGCTTGCAAAACTGCGATCGCCGGTTTTGAGCATCACTTCGGCAGGCATACCCGCCAGAAGCGTCATGCTCTCGGTCATGTTCTCCTCGCCTTGCGGTGTGACCCGTAAACGCACCTTGTAATAGCGCGCTCGCGTCGCTTCGTCCTCGAAGCTGTCGGCACTGATATGCACGACTTCGCCTTCGATCACGTTGGAGAGACGCTGATTGAAGGCGCTGAAGCGAATTTCCGCCGGCTGTCCATGATAGAGATGGTCGATATCGTGATCCGGCACCCGAGCCTCGACGATGAAGCCGACGTTCGAGGGTACGATATCCATGAGCGCCTCGCCGGGGCGAATGACGCCGCCGGGCGTGTGCACCTGAAGCCCCACCACGGTGCCCGTGACCGGAGCGATCACCTCGGTGCGATCAACGTTATCCAAAAGCGCGGTCAGGCGCTCCTCGGCGTCTGCTACCTCCGCCTGGGTTTGACGCAGCGCCTCACCGACCTGCTGCTGGAACTCCTGCAGGCGCACCTGTTTTTGCAGCGTGTTTTCACTCACCTGAGAATTGAGCCTGGCCACGTCGGCGGCGTGCTGAGCGTTGACACTTTGATACTCAAGACTTTCGCGCTCGAGCTCGTGCAGGCGCTGACTGCTGATCATGCCTCTTTGAAAGAGCTGGCGATGGTTCGCCGCGTCGTTTTCCAGTGAGCCGATGCGCCGCTGGTTGATCGACTGGGTGTTGGTCAGACCCTGGATCTGTTCGTTCATCTGGGTAACCTGCTCGTCGAGCGAGGCCAGCGTGCTCTCCAGCGATGCGCGCCGTGAATGAAATAGCCGCCGCTGCACATCGAGCACATCCTGTACGCGTGGGCTAGTGGATTCGGTCAGCTCGACAGGAAAGTCGAGAGTATCGGCGTCGCTGAGCTCGGCCAGTAGCCGGACTTCCGTGGCCCGGCTGATGAGGTAATTGGCGCGGATGACCTCGAGCTGGGAACGCGCCTGGGTGTCATCGAGTACCATCAGTACATCGCCGGCGCCGACGTGGTCGCCATCCTCGACCAGAATGCGCTCCACGATGCCGCCCTCCAGGTGCTGAACGGTTTTGGTAAAGCTTTCAACGGAGACCGAGCCCGGTGCCACCACAGAGACCGCCAGGTTGGCGAACACCGACCAACTGCCGAAGCCACCGATCGCCACGGCCAGAATGATCACGCCCATGCGCCGGTAGCGGGTATCTTCCAGCGGAAGCTCATCGTTGGCGGCGGCGGGGAAGCCCGGGGGTGTTTGTGTGTTCATGGCTGATTCTCCTGTGGATTACGGCCACGGGCGCTAGGGCGTAGCGTGGTCACCGGCTGGGGACGAAGGCCGTCGGCGGTCATGCGCACAGCGGGCTGAACGCGTGCCGGCGGTTTGAGCGAGGCGATGCTGCCATCCTTGAGCACCAGAATTCTGTCGACGCTCTGTAAAAGCCGCGTGCGGTGAGTAATCACCAGCGTCGTCGTGCCTTCCTGGCGCAGACCCACCAGACACTCGGCAAGCGATGCCTCGCCGGCGTCGTCCAGGTTGGCATCGGGCTCGTCCAGCACGATCAGTACCGGTTTACCGTAGAGTGCCCGGGCAAGCCCGATACGCTGGCGCTGGCCTGCCGATAAGGCGTTGCCCCCATGAGAGAGCCAGGTGTCGTAGCCGTTTTCCAGCGCCAGAATCATGTCGTGAACGCCCGCCTTGCGCGCCGCCCTGACCACCGCCTCCGGGTCGACCTCGCCCAAGCGAGCGATGTTCTCCGAAACCGTGCCGTCGAAAAGCTCGATATCCTGGGGCAGGTAGCCCACATGAGGGCCCAGTGCGGCGCGATTCCACTGAGCGATATCCGCGCCGTCCAGACGCACGCAGCCAAGCTGGCTGGGCCAGATACCCAGCACCACCCGGGCCAGCGTCGACTTACCCGCGGCACTCGGTCCGACGATCGCGATCTGCTCGCCGCGCGCCACGGTAAGATCGATGTCGCGAATCGTGGCGAGCTTTTGCCCGGGGGGCGCGGCACTCACGCCTTCGAGCACTAGCCGCCCCTTGGGTGCGGGCAGCGGCATGCGCGGCTGCTCAGCGGGAATGGCCACCAAAAGCTCCTCGAGACGCGCTTTGGCAGTGCGCGCGCCGGCAAAACCTTTCCAGCCATTGATCATTTGATCGATTGGCGCAAGCGCCCGGCCCATCAAAATCGAGCCCGCGATCATCATGCCCGGGGTGATATCGCCGGTCAGCACCAGGTACGCCCCAAGCCCGAGAATCAGCGATTGGAACATCAGCCGCAGCACCTTGGAGGTATTGGTGATCACCCCGGCGCGGTCGCTGGCGCGGGACTGCAGCATCAGGTAGTCGTAGTGGCGCGCGCTCCAGCGCCCCATGATGCCCGGCAGCATCCCCATCGCGTGAAGTACCTCGGCGTTTCTCAGGTTGCTGTTAGCCAGATCCTGGGACATGACGTGCTGACCGTTGGCATCGTTCAACAGCGCCTTGGTGCTGAGCTCGTTGATAATGGCAAGCGTTGCCAGAATGAGCCCGGCGCCGAGAGCGAAGAGCCCGAACCAGGGATGGAAGAGTGCCAGCACGGCGATGTAAACCGGCACCCAGGGGGCATCGAAGAAGGCGAACAGGGCATTGCCCGTCAGAAACTGGCGCAGCGTGGTGAGATCATTGAGCGGCTGGGCGGAGGGTTTTCCCGGGCTCATCAGTGAGCGCTGAAACATCGCGGCGTAGAGCCGACGGCTGAGGCGCACGTCGAGTTTGTTGCCAACCCGCACCAGAATGCGCGAGCGCATGAGCTCAAGCCCCCCCATGACCAGAAAGAAAAATACCGTGACCAGCGTCAGCATGAGCAGGGTCTCGAGACTTCTCGTGGTGATCACCCGGTCGTAGACCTGCAGCATGTAAAGCGGTGGAACGAGCATCAACAGGTTGATGAAAAGGCTGAATATACCCACGTAGATAAAACTTCGTCGGCAGGTGCCGAGCACCTTCGCAAGATCCGAGCCTTCTTTGGGTTTTAGCATGGCACGCTCCAGGGCAGGATTGTCGTTATTATTGGCCGCCCCACCGTGGCGTATGGGTCGGTTCGCTTGAAACATCAAGGCGTTGGTAAGAGGGCTGCAAGATGAACGCAGGGTCATTTTGTTATTGTTATCAGTTTTGCCAGCGTATCAGGATCGCTGTTTTAACCTCGGGCTATTTTTTTCAATTTTCCATTATTTAATTAATAAGAGAGAAGAACAGTAAGTCTTAGGAGCTAATGTTTTCTGTGATCATTAAATTAATAATCAAAAGCTATTATTTTCGTTAATACCGTTTTCTTAAGTTCCCAATGTTTTTCGGATATCGCGGTTTAGTTAGCGTTTTAAGAGAGCTGAATTAACAAGTTTTTATTTTTCCGCTCACGTGAAGCCCGCATGTAGCGTGGGCTCCAGGCTTTCTGATACCCACTTCCGCTTGCTTTTGAAGTCTGATTAAACTCCATGCTAACCACGCGCTGGGCCCGGGAGGTCAGGTGAGGTTGGCAAGTGTCTCTGGCGAAGGACATCGTCGTTTCATACTTATAAAAATGCTCCGATGTCCACTGCGCTTTAAAGGCTCTTGATAATTCCAATAAAAATGGGGTGGGCCATGTACTTAGTATCGCTTTTAGATAATCAATCCAAAGCGTTATCAAGCCTCTCGGGAACAGAAAAAAAGTGGGAGGGAACGATATTTGCGAACAGCAAACTTCATATCGATACCCAACACACTGCCTGGGACGATGCCATTCATACGCTGCGCCTGTATTGGCAGGACGCAAACAACCAAACCAGGGTGCTCGAAAGTCTCGAACACCCGTTCGTTTTCGAGTCACTACCTGCCCCACCTGCGGGCCCTTTAAGCCTGAGACTCGAGGCGCTGGACGAGCAGCGCAGGTTGCTCCCCGACTCGCTCTACACGCTCAACCTGACCGTTACAGACGGTAGCAGCGCACAAGCGCCTGTCGCACCCCAAACGCACGATGCCTTCGCTGTACAAGCCTTGATGATCGACCCCGAGACCTCGATGGAGCCTGACGCCATGATCAACGCCGCCGCCGTATCCGGTTTTACTCCCATTCGTATCCAGGCCGAAAACCAGGAGGTGTCCAGCGGTGCCTACGCGACGCTGAGCGGCCCGGGGATCAACGTGGTTTCCGGACCGGAGGTGGCCAACGCGGTCAACGCCGACGGCCAGGCCTACGTCGATTACGGCGATGGCGTAGCTGGCGGCGAAACGCTGACGTTCATATTCAGCGTCGAGCAGGACGGTGAATACGACCTGGCGCTGGGCTACGCGCTGAGCCAGAATGCCGATGGCAGCGAGCGCAACCGCCCGCTGCGTCTGGACGTCAACGGCGAGCTCGTCGATCGCATGTTCGATCTACCGAGCACCACCTTGACCTCTGAGCCAACGGATTTCAGCGACTTTGGTGAGCGCACCGTGCGCGTGCAGCTCAAGGCCGGTGAAAACAGCGTTAGCTTCACCTCCAACGGCGCCAGCGGCCCCAATCTCGACTTTCTGGAGGTGCGCGCACCCAACCCGAATGTCTACGTCGTGCAGGCCGAGGACATGGTGGTGTCACCCAGCGCCGATGTAAAAAACAGCGCCACCAACCGCGCGACCACGGTCGACAACATCGCAAGCTTCACCACGGGTAGCGAAACCTTCCGGGTCGGCGCCGAAGGGGCAGGCTATCTGGATTGGGCGCTTGGCAACGCCGACGCTTATGGTGAGTTCACGCTGGATGTCGCCACGGCCGGCACCTACAACGTCACGATCACCTACGCGACGAGTTCTTCACGCCCGCTCAATCTGGGCCTTGTCGAGGGTGGGGCGGTCAGCCCGTTGGGCACGTTCGCCTTCGCGCCGACCAACGCGCCGGCTTACTACCCGGACGACGTGTCCGATGTGCCGCAAGCCAACCGCCCGGCTAACCTCGCCGCCAGCCAGTGGGAGGGGTGGTCGACGGAAACGCTCGAGATTACGCTTGCCGCCGGCAGCAATACGCTGCGCCTTGGCGGTGCCGCCAACGGGCCCAACATCGACAAGGTTGAAGTCGCACTGATTGCGCCGACGGTCGTCGACCCCGAAACGCCGGCTAACCCGGTCATCGAGCCGGTCGTCATTCAGGCCGAGGAGGCCACCCTTGGCGCCACCAACGGCGCGGCGACGCTGGTGCGCGATGCCAATAACCCCGAAAGCGGCACGACGTTTTCAGGCCTGCGCCCGGACTACTCCGGCACTGGCTACGTCGATTACGGCAGCCAGCCCGGCGATAGCCTGACCTTCATCGTCAACGTTCTGGAGGCCGGCGAGTACGATCTGAATTTTCGCTACGCCAGCAACGGCAATCGGCCCATGGCGCTTTTTGTTAACGGAGAGGCGCTGGGCAATCAGCCCTTCGTCACCACCGACCCCAACGCCACCAACCTTGCGCCGGAAGGCTTCGACGTCTGGGGCTATCAAAGCCTGACCACCGAGCTCACCGCCGGTGAAAATATCATCGTGCTGAGCATCCCAGCTGGCGCCTCCAGCGGCCCGAACCTCGACCGGCTCGAGGTTACCACTGCCGGCAGCGGCCCGGTCGGCGACGTCAGCGCCGACGCCGACGCCACAACGCTTGATTTCAGCGCCGATACGCTCGTCATCGATACGTCTGATGCCGCCACCGCCGGCTTCAGCGTGACCGGGCTCGACGACGATGTGACCTTCGTTGGCGTCAGCTTCGACGATGGTGTAAGCGTCGAAGAGGTCACCCCGGACGAAAGCGGCCGCTTTTTGCTTGATCTGTCACGCTTCGAGGAGGGCGCACTTTCCGCAACGCTTCTGGTGCGCGACGCCTTCGGCAACCGCGCCGAGCGTACTCTCGCGCTGACCCTCGAAACCGTGGAGGAGGAGCCGGCGCCTGCCGCGCTCGATGTGCTTTTCGGTGATGCCACCATCAGCGCCTACAACGACGCCCAGGACAATCCGGCAAGCGGCACGGGGGCGACGGTATCCGATGAAGGCGCAACGCTCACGCTGACGGATAACGTCTGGAAGCGGGCAGGGCTTGGCGAAAGCTATACCATCAACGACCAGTCTCAGCTGACCCTGGAAATCGCGATTTCCGAGTCGCCGGTGCCGGAGATCGTCGCGGTTGGCTTTGACAACGATGCCAACCCCTTCAACGGCGGCAACAGCGTCTACCAGCTGGGGGGCACCCAGTCCCAGGGCGGCTTCGTCGACCTGCGTGGCCAGGGCGTGGATACCGGTAACGGCACGCTGCGTTTCACCATCGACCTAGGCAACCACGCCGGCACCACGATCGACTCGCTGGTGTTCATCAACGACGACGATATCGGCGCCAAGGGCAGCACTCGCTTCAGCGATGTGCGCCTTTTTGACGCCGCCGAGGCCGACACCAACAGCGCCCCGCGCGTGGTGGGCGGCGGTATCGCCGATCTGAGCCTGGAGGAAGGTGCGACGCTCGAGATGGATCTGCCCTTCGTTGACGATGACGGCGATGCGCTCAGCTACCGCTTCGATATCATCGACAGCAGCGGCCAGCCGGTCACCGTGGCCGGTTTGAGCATCGTCGAGCAGACCCTGGTCGGAAGCCTCGATGGCCTGACGCCGGGCACCTATACCGTGTCGATCACCGCCGACGATGGCGCCGCCACGACGTCGACGGATTTCGCACTCACCATCGAAAACGTCAACCAGGCGCCGGTCGCCACACCCGCGGCGCTCGAGCCCTACTTCGGCGAAGTGGGGGAGAGCTTCACCGCGATAGCGCTTGATGATCTGGCCGCGCTCTTTAGCGACCCGGATGGCGACAGCCTGACGCTGAGTGCCGAGAACCTGCCCGACGGACTCGAGGTGGTCAACGGCGTCATCCAGGGCACTCCGACCATAAGCGGTGCCTTCGACATCGTCATCCGCGCCACCGACCCGGCGGGGCTCTCTGCCACTCAAACGCTGAGCTTTTTGATCGAAGGGGTCGAGGTCGGCGGGGCGGTCACCATCGAGGCGGAGAATTTCACCGATCTCGAGGCGTCCAATCTGATCGTCACCGGTAACGCCAGCGCCTCCAACGAGCAGCTGATTCGCCTGACCAGCAACGCCCCGGCCACTATCGGTACCGATCTTGCCGCCGGCGGGATAGAACCTGGCTGGTACGTGGCGAAACTTTACGTGTTCGATGAAAACGACGGCGAAGGCTCGCTGACGCTCACCATTGGCGACACCGTACTGCAGGCGCGCAACGTTCAAAGCAACAGCCTGAGCGACAACGTGGTGCTAAGTGACGCCTTCGGCACGCTGGTGGGAGTGGGCGCCCGCGGCAACGCCGGCCAGAGCGGTAACCGCAAGGAGATCGTGTTCGAAACGCCGTTTGAAGTGACTGCCGGCGATATCGCAAGCCTTGCGCTTCGCGGCGCCGGCGGTGAGCTGATGCGCATCGACTCGCTGGTGTTCGAGCGTATCGACGCTCCAGTCAACGCTGCACCCACGCTGGAAGGCCTCGCGGCGAACGTTGCTATCGACGAAAACAGTACGCTGATAGCCAACCTGGCGTTGGCAGACGCCGACGGCGACGCGCTGTCGGTTCAGCTATCCGGCAGTGACGCGGCGCTTTTCCGCTTCGATGCGGCGACCGGGGCGCTATCGTTCATCAACGCGCCGGATGCGGAACTTCCCGCTGACACCAACGAGGACGGCGTTTACGAGCTGACCGTCACGGTATCCGATGGGCAAACGAGCGTCTCGCAGAGCACGCTGATCACGGTCAACGATATCGACGAAGGCGGCGGCGGTGAAGCGCCGGTGGTCGAACCCTTCACGATCCAGGCCGAGACGGCGGTGGTCACTGATGTGGGCGGCACCGCCCAGGGCGCGGTCACCCGGGTGGTCGATGCCGCCAACCCGGACGACTTCGGCACCTACCGCGAAGGCGCGGTGGGCGGGGCGTACCTGGACTTCGGTACCGACGCCGGCGACCGGATCACCTTCAACATCGACGCGCCAGCAGCGGGCACCTACACGGCAACGATCCGCTACGCCAACGGCGGTACCGCCCCACGACCGCTGGATCTGGCCGTCAACGGCGCCGCCAGGCCACAGCTGGCATTTGCCAATGCCCCCGACGACGGGGTCAACGACCCTTGGGATGCGTGGCTCGAGCAGACCGTCGAGGTCACGCTTGAGGCCGGCGCCAATACGCTGTCGTTGACCATTCCTGCCGCGGCAAACGGCGGTGTGGCCAACGGTCCCAATATCGACCAGATCACGTTTGCCCTGTCGGAAGAGGGCGAAACGCCGACGACGCCGCCTTTCGAATTCACCATCGAAGGCGAGGCGCTGGCCATCGATGACCCGAGCAACGTGGGGACGACCCTGGATACCCAGGTGCGCAACGCCGCCAACCCGGAAACCAATGCCGACGCCGGCGCCGATGGCCTGTGGGACGGCTTTACCGGCAGTGGCTACCTGGACATGGGGAGCAATATCGGCGACGCCGCCTCCTTTAACGTCGTCGTCGACCAGGCGGGGACCTATCAGCTCACGGTGCGCTACGCTAACGCCGGCACCAGCGGTGTCGACCGGCCGATGGACGTGCTGGTGGGCGGTGCCTCCCAGGGCAGTCTTGCCTTCGCCTCGACCGGCGTGGGCGCCACCGACTGGCAGAACTGGACCGAGACCACGCTCGACGTCGAACTCGTCGCGGGCAGCAACACCATACGCCTGGCCAACCTGACCAACGCCGGTCCCAACATCGACCGTGTGAGCATCACCCGGGAAGGCGTCGAGCCACCGGTCGTCGTCGAACCCGGCGAACGCTTTGCCATCAAGATCAACTTCCAGCCGGAAGGGGTGGCGATTCCTGAAGGCTATATCGCCGATGTCGGAAAGGGCTTTGGCACTCAGTCGGTGACCGTCGATGGCCAGGTGTATCGCTACGGCTGGGTCACCGAGGCGTCGATTTACGACGGTGAGCCCGGCACCACGCCGCTGGATATTTCGAGTTTGACCAGCGTGGCGGTCAACGACCGCACCGACGACATCGCCGGGCTCGACCCACGCCTGGGGACCTACGCCCACTTCGACCAGCCCGGAAGCGCCTACGTGCGCGCCGGTTGGGAGATCGAGCTCGAAGATGGCTACTACGAGGTGACCATGTCGATCGGCGACACATCCGGGCCTTACGATAGCCGCAACGTGCTCAACGTCGAGGGGGAGCTGTTCAATACGCCGTTCACGCCGTTCCGCCCTGCGGACTTCCCGGCGGACACCAACCCGGCCGACGACACCCAGGGCGTACGCTCGGATCTGGTCACCCGCATCGTTCAGGTGTCTGATGGCCGCCTGACGCTGGACTCGCTGGGTCTCGATAACGAAAACACCGAGATCCAGTACATCGAGATCCAGGCGCTGCCGGATCTGACGCCGAACGACGACCGCCCGGCCTTCGAGGACTACGCCTTTTTCACCGACGCCCGTGCCATCGCCGGCGTGGGGGAGAACGAAGTCGAGGTCAATCTCGAGCCCGACGATAGCGCCGTGGCGACCGGCGTCGACCCATCGTCCGACATCTTCGTCGGTATCTCGGTGGTCGACGGCCGGGGCGGCGCGCTGCTCGAAAGTCTCACCGACGGCTCGGTGAACCTGTTCGAAACCGTCAGCGGCCAAGAGGTCGCCTTCAACGTCAACACCACCGGCGGCTTCGACTCGCTGACCATTTCGCCGAGTCAGATGCTCAAGCCGTTCACCAGCTACACCCTGGTGATCGACGGCTTCCAGGACCGCGGCGCCAACGACGATCTCACAGCGCCCACCCGCGAGTTCCAGAAGTACACCAACACTTTCGTCACCGGCGCCGAGCCGGAAGTGGTGGCGCGTGACGTGGCCTTCAACGATGTGATCGAGCTTGACGGCGCTGCCGATGGCGCCTTCGGCTTTACCTCGCTCGAGATCACCGCCGACGGCTCGACCATGTACATCGCAACCATTGGCGGTCAGATTCTGCGTTATGATATCGACCCTGCGACCGGCTCGCTCGGCAACCGTCAGGAGCTTTCGCTTCCCGGCGACTACTTCTTCGAGGCGGGCGCGGAGAGCGGCAACGACCGGCGCGGCATCATCGGTCTGGTGGTCGACCCCACTGATCCAAACGTGCTCTGGATCACCGACAACTATCCGATTCCGCTCAACGGCCGCGACAACGGCGTGCCGGAGTTCAGCGGGCGGATCACCAGGATCACTCTCGACGACAATGGCGGCTTCTCCGGCACCGCCGAGCCCTACATCACCGGGCTTCCGCGCTCCAACGGCGACCACGTCACCAACAGCCTCGAGTTCCGCGCCAATCCGGAATACGACGCTACCGCCAACCCGGACGTGCCGACGCACCTTTTGTATCTCATCCAGGGCTCCAACTCGGCGATGGGCGAGCCGGACAGCGCCTGGGGTAACCGCCCCGAGCGGTTGCTCAACGCCGCGGTCATGGAGATCGACCCGACCCGCGATGCGCCGCCCGGAGGCTTCGATGTCTCCACCGAACCAGTGCCGAACAACGGCCAGAACACCCGCTACAACGACCCGGATGGCCATCCCAAGGATGACCCGATTCCGATGGGCAACGGCGAGTTTCTGGTCTTTGACGAGCGCGGCGTGGCCACGGTGCAGGACGCCGATGGCAACGTGCTGCAAAGCTACTACGACCCCTTCGCCGAGGACGCGGTGCTGACGATCTTCGCCACTGGCGCGCGTAACGCTTACGATCTGGTCTGGCACTCCAACGGCTTCTTGTATGTGCCGACCAACGGCTCGGCGGCGGGCGGCAACGTCCCCGATGACCCGTCGACCCCGGTCAACGAGCGCTACACCAACGTCGAGAAGCAGGACGACTACCTGTTCAAGGTGGTCGAGGGCGGTTACTACGGTCACCCCAACCCGCTGCGCGACGAGTACATCATGAACGGCGGCAACCCGACCGGCGGCGTCGACCCCCATCAGGTGGACCGCTACCCGGTCGGCACCAATCCGGAGGGCACCTACGACATCGGGGGGGTCTATTCACTCGGTGAGAACCGCTCGCCCAATGGCGCGGTGGAGTACAAGAGTGGCGTGTTCGGCGGCAACCTGCAGGGCAACGTGCTGTTCACCGAGTACTCCGGCGGCGACGACGTGCGCAGCATAACCCTCGATGCCAACGGCAATGTGATCGGTGACGACGTGCTGCGCGACCCCCAGGGCAACGTCATTAGCTATGTCGACCCGCTCGACATCATCGAGAACCCGATCACCGGCCAGCTCTATATCCTGACGCTGAACCGCGCCAACGGGCAGAGCCAGATCATCCGCCTCGACCCGGCCCCCGGCGGCGTCATCGATCCCGTCGATCCGGTGCCCGGCGAGCTCGAATCACTGCTGGTGATCCAGGCCGAGGATAGAACGCCGGAGGACGCTACCGCGGTGACTATCGCCACCGGCGCCGGCGCCCAGATTCAGATCCGGGACGCCATCAATCCCGAAACCACCGAAGGCTTGCCCAACGGCCTGCGCCCCGGCTCCTTTGGTATCGACGGCAATACCAACGATAACGACGGGGTGCTCGGCGGCTACGCAGACTTCGGCTCCACCAACGTGGACTTTTTGACCTTCAGCTTCGATCTCGATACCGCGGACGCCGGCGAGTCAGTGCTGCGGCTTCGCTACGCCAACGGCGGCACCACCGACCGGCCGCTGGAAGTGTTCGTCAATAACGTGAGCGTTGGCGTGTTCGACTTCAGCCCGCCGGCGGGACTAACCGGCGATGCGGCCTGGGCCGAGTGGCTCACCGAGGACGTGGCGGCCACGCTCGTTAGTGGCCAGAACACCGTGCGGCTGCAGGCCGTGGCCAATACCGGCCCCAATGTCGACCAGCTCGAGATTCTGCGCGTGGTCGGCGACGATAACCCCGCAGGCTTTACCGACTACGAAGCCGAGAACGCCGTACTCGACGGCGCGGTGGTGGTGCCCGAAAGCGCCGATGACCGCAACGCCTCCGGCACGGGCTACGTCGATTTCGACGGCACCAGCGATCAGAGCATTACCTGGACGGTGAACGTCGATACCACCGGCAACTATGACGTGGGCTTTCGTTACGCGCTGGCGGCTACCAAGGCA
The DNA here is from genome assembly GCF_025725645.1 of Halomonas sp. GD1P12. Lineage (NCBI taxonomy): Bacteria > Pseudomonadati > Pseudomonadota > Gammaproteobacteria > Oceanospirillales > Halomonadaceae > Halomonas > Halomonas sp. GD1P12. The sequence continues at coordinate 1,342,875 of NZ_CP107007.1, forward strand.
GACCGGCCGCTGTCGCTCACCGTCAACGGCATTGATCTGGGGCTGGTCAATTTCGCTGGTCAAAGTAACGCCGCAGAAAACGACTGGTTCTTCCAGAACGTGCTGATCAATCTGCAGGCGGGCAGCAACACCGTAAGCGTCACCGCCCCGGGTGCCAACGGGCCCAACATCGACTTCTTGCGGGTGTTCGATGCGCCGGCGGATACGTTCATGCCGGTGTACGCCGACGTGTCCAGCGGTGCGCGTATCGAACTCGAAAGCGGTGACAGCGCCCGTACCATCAACGATCTGACCGCGGATTTCTACTTCAACGTGGACGCCGACGGTCTCTACCGGCTCGATCTGGCGGCCAACGCCGGCGCCGATAACGGCCAGGGGCTGACGCTGACGCTCAACGGCCGGCCGGTGGAGGTACTGAGCTACCCGGGCGCGGGCGATGCCGGTGAGCAGGGCACCTACGTGGCGCTGAAAGCGGGCGTCGACTACAACCTGCGCGTGGTCTCCAGCGCCAACGGCGCAAGTGATCTGGACTATCTCGACGTGGCCCCGGTGGCGGTCAACGAAAGCGCCGATCTGGTCATTGAAAGCGGCGACGCGGCCTACTTCTCCGATCGACTGCACTTCAACTATCTGGAGAACAACAGCGCCTCGAACCCGAACCGCGACTTCAAGGAGAGCGCAACGGTCACGCTCTCCAACACCGGAAGCGAGGATCTGGTGATTCTCGATGCCGATATCGATGGCCCCTTCGTGCTCGCCGATCCGGACGCTTTCGAAGGCCTGACGCTGGCCGCCGGCCAGTCGCTCGACATTGCCGTGCTGTTCGATCGGGCAAGCTACACGCCGCCCACCAACGATGCCGGCGACGGCGTGTTCGAAGGGCGCATCCGCCTGATCACCAACGACGCCGAGACGCCGGTCGCCGAAATCCACATGGCCGGCTTTTGGCAGGCCCGCGATGAAGGCGGCTGGGAACCCAACGTCAACGAGGTGTGGGAGGTGTTCGGCTTCGGTAACCGGATCGAGGGCCTGACCACCGTCGGCGGCGGCGAGAACTCGGTGCTCAACGACTTCGACCTTTACCGCCCGGTCAACGACGACGAGGTGTTGTCGCGCTACTGGTCGCTGGCCGATGGCGTAAGCCAGGCGAAGATCACCCAGTTGGCCGCCTACCACGGCGATGGTGGGGCGACGATCGGTATCCATAATCCTGGCAACAAGAACCAGGATATCATCTTCAGCAACCACGCCGGCAATAACAACCAGAGCCTCTTGCCGATCAAGAGCAACGGCGAATTTTCTACGGCCACGTTCACCCGCGCCGATATCCCTGGCGGCTGGACCGGGCAGGGTCTCTTCGGCATCGAGGTGGCGAATCTCTCCACCGACCCGGCGCTCAATCCACAAGGCGGCGGCACGCCGCCGGCGGATGCAGCGGGCATCGAGCGCGGCTACACCGTGCGCATGTTCCGCGCGCTCGACGGTGAAGGCAACGTGATTCCCAATACCTACCTGGGCGTCATGGACTACACCGGCATCAACTACGACTACAACGACAACATGTTCGTGATCGAAGGTGTCTCGCCGGTGACCGGCGGTCAGCTCACGGTGATCAACAACGACGCCGTGCCCTCCAATGACCGGCTGGTGATGTCGCGCATCGAAAATCCGGCCAACGCCGCCCAGGTGGTCCACGACGAAGTCACGATGACGCTGCGCAACGATGGCATCGAGGTGCTCGATATCGATGCCATCGCGGTCAGCGATACGACTCTGTTCGAGCTTACCCAGCCGTTTACGGCAGTGAGTTTGCAGCCGGGCGAGTCGGTCGACGTAACGGTGCGCTTCATCGCCGACGACCCGGACGATGCAAGCCTCTATGAGGCGAGCCTGGTGATCAGCTCGAGCGACGCCGACTCGGCGCAGAAGACGATCGCCCTGGCGGGCCTGGCCCAGAACCGCTCCGAAAGCGGGCAGGAGCCGCTGGTTCAGGAGATCGTCAACGCCTTTGGCTACTCGACCAACGTGGCGGAGGGCATCATGAACCGCGGTGGGCTGGTGGAAGCCAACGGCGACGAGATTCTCTCGCCCTACTTCCAGCGCGCCGAGGCGGGTGCGCCGGTCAAGATCACCCAGCTTGCGGCCTACCACACCCAGGGGGACGTGGCGCGACTGTTCATCCACGATGTGGATAGCCGCGACCGCGACGAAATTCTGGCCCACGACGGCGCCGACGGGCAGACGCTTCTGCCGCGCACCCTGGGCGGAAACGGTTTGACCGCCACGACGCTCGATCGCGACGCGCCGTTTGGCTTCTTTGCCGAGATCTCCGGTCGCCAGGGCTACATCTCCTGGTCGGACCCGGACGCCAACCTCTACGAGGACACCATCGACGCCATCGGTAATCCCGGTACCAACCTCAACTGGGACCAGAACGACGGCCACCTGATTCGGGTGTATATCGCCAGGGACGCCGCGGGTAACGTGATCCCGAACACCTACATCGTCATCCAGGACTACGCGGGGGTGAACTACGACTACAACGACAATATCTTCCTGGTCGAAAACGTCGCCACCTACGACCCCACCGGGGCGGAAGACGCCGACGGCAACGGCCGGGTGGATCTCTACGATGACGACGATAACGACGGTGTACCGAACTTCCTCGAGGCGCCGGCGCCGGTCGAACAAAGTGCCTATAACGCCACGGAAATGCCCTGGGCGGTGGGCAGCGACGGCCTGACGCTGGCGGCGAAGTTGTATGATAACGGCGGCCAGGGGGTGGCCTACAACGACACCACCGCCGCGCACCAGGGCGCTGCGTTTCGTGCCAATGAAGCGGTAGACATCTCCAACGGCAGCGAGGCGATCGGCTATGTCGCCAACGGCGAGTGGGTCGAGTACACCCTGAACGTCGAAACCGCCGGCACCTATACGCTGAATTTCTCGACCTCGGCGACCAGCACCGGCAAGAGCATCACCGCCGCTTTCGAGCAAAACGGCGGCTTCTATACCCCGGCCCAGACCCAGAGCCTGCCCAACACCGGCAGCTTCGGTAACTTCCAGACCGTGGGGCCGCTGACCTTCGAGCTCGAAGAGGGCGAGCAGGTTCTCAGGCTCACCTTCAACGGCGGTCAGCTCGATTTAGCCTCCTTCACGCTGGACTTCGAGGCCCCGGCAATCGAGGATCAAAGCGCCTTCAATGCGACTCAAACGCCGTGGGCGGTGGGGGATGAGGGGCTCAGCCTTGAAGCGCGGCTTTATGACAACGGCGGCCAGGGCGTGGCTTACAACGATACCACCGTCGAGCATTTCGGCAGTACCTTCCGCAGTGACGAAGGGGTGGACATCTCCACGCCTTCCCAGGCGATCGGCTTCATCGAGAACGGCGAGTGGGTCGAGTACACCATCAACGTCAGCGAAAGCGGCGTGTATGAGCTGGACTTCCTCACCTCGCTGGGCGCCACCGGCGGCGCGGCGCGCTCGATTACCGCAAGCTTCGCCAAGGGGGATGCCCCCTACGTGACGACCTCCTCGGTGGGCGTGGCGTCGACCGGCAGCTGGACCAGCTTCACCCGCACCGACACCACCCAGGTGGCGCTCGAGGCCGGCGAGCAGGTAATGCGGCTAACCTTCAACGGCGGCTCGATGGATCTGGCCTCCTTCGATCTGACGCGCGTCGAGTCACCGGTGGAGCCGCCGGTCGAACCTCCGGTGGATGACGGCCAGCGCGCCTTTACAGAGGACGGCGATCCCTGGCAGGTCGGCAGCCGGTTCACGCTGGACGCGGTGAACTACGATGAAGGGGGACAGAACGTGGCCTACAACGACGCCGAGGCCGACCAGATCGGCAGCGATTTCCGCCCCGGGGATGGCGTGGATATCGTGGGTGACGGTGAAGCGATCGGCTGGGTGGACGAAGGCGAGTGGATCGAATACACCCTCGATATTCAGCAGGCCGGCGTCTATGACCTGTCGTTTTTGTCGGCGCTGGGTGATGGCAGCGGCCCGCAGCGCAGCATTACCGCGACCTTCACCCAGGGCGAGGGTGCGCCTTATGTCACAAGCGAGGCGGTCGTGGTGTCACCCACCGGCGGTTGGGGCAACTTCCAGCGCACCGAGCTTTCCCAGGTAGCACTCGAGGCCGGCGAGCAGGTGCTTAGGCTGACCTTCAACGGCGGATCCCAGGATCTGGCGTCGTTCACTCTGGCGCGTGATGGCCAGCAGGCCTTTAACGCCGGCGGCGTGCCCTGGGCCGTGGATGCCGATGAGGGCCTCACGCTCAATGCGGTGGACTACGATGAGGGCGGGCAGGGCATCTCCTACAACGACGCCGACGATTTCCAGATTGGAACCGACTATCGTCCTGGCGATGGCGTGGATGTGGTCGGCGACGGCGAGGCGGTGGGCTGGGTAGACGAAGGCGAGTGGCTGGAGTACACCATCAATATCGAGCAGGCCGGCACTCATACGCTATCGTTTGTGACCGCCAGCCCTAACGGTGGGCGTACGATCACCGCGGCGGTGGAGCAAAACGGCGGCTTCTACGAGCAGGCAACGGCCGCGGTGCCCAACTCCGGCAACTGGGGCGTGTACGTCGAAGGGGCGACGCTCACGCTCGACTTGGCCGAAGGGGTTCAGGTGCTGCGTGTGACCTTCAACGGCGGCTCGATGGATCTGGCCTCGTTCCAGATCACCCGCGACGCCGGGCAGGACGCGCAGGCCTTCAGTACCACCAGAACGATGGCGTTCGACCCCGAGGCCGAGGCGATGGGCTTCCCGATGGATGACGTGGTGGCGTTCAGCAGCGACGTCAGCCTCGGCGGTTTGCAGGAACAGGGGGAGTGGAGTTGATCGCTCGATAGTCCTCACCAACGCGCCGGGTAATGCGCCCGGCGGCTCGACCCTCGAGCCCGCGCTTTTCCCAAAGCGCGGGCTTTTTTATCGATGTTCATCGCCCACTGCGGCTTGCGTTGTCCCCGGGCAGTGCCACACTGAAGTCTCGAAAGGGAGCGACTGCCCATGAATCACCCTGACATTTCCAAACGCGATAATCTGCGGGTCTTTTACGACGGCCAGTGCCCGAGCTGTCGCAAGGACCGGCGAATTTTCGAACGCTTGGCCGGGCGGCGAGGCGACGATATCGCGTGGTGCGACGTCACCGAGTACGAGCAGACGCTCAACGCGCGCGGCATTGCACGCGACACCGCGCTGCGCTCGCTGCACATCGAGCTTGAAAACGGCCGTATCATCGAAGGGATCGACGCCTACCGGCTGTTGATGAAGCGTATTCCCTGGCTCGTGCCGGGGGCGTATATTATCGGCCTGCCCGGCATCAAGCAGGGGCTTCGCCGCTACTACGACCACTGGGTCGAAAAGCGCCTCAAGCGCCAGGGGCGCTGGTCATCATGATCGGCGGCCTTCACCCAATCGCTACGCCTTGACATGAGAGAAGGGCCTGAGAAAACGTGATGAACATGGGAAAACGCGCACGTGCCGTACTGGCGCTCGCCGTCGCCGCTTTATTGGCCGGCTGCGCAGGCCGCACGCCACCGCCGGCCACGCCGGCAACAGCGCCAGAAACGCCGCAAAGCACCAGCACGGGCTACACGACGATGCCTCGCTACGGCATGACCGATATCTACTGGGAGCCGCCGCTGGCCACCAGCCCCGAAGAGCGGGCGGCCTACTTCGTTAGCCGACTGTCGGATCCGCGCTTTGTCGCGCCGGGCAGCCACGGGCCCCGCTATGTCGCCGCCGAGAAGCTCGGCGAGATCGGTCTGCCGGCGGTGCCGCTGTTGCTGGCCCGCCTCGATACTCGAGACGATTTTGAGCTGATGCTCGCGCTTTACGCGCTGGAGCTCGCCACCCAGGACCCGCTCTTGATGGCCAGAACCCGCGGCGACACGATTACCCTTGATGGGGCGCTCGACCCAAACACCAACGCCGACAACGTGGCCACGGCTCGCCAGTGGCAGCAGCAGCACGCCGATGCGCTGGCGCTGCCCGCCACGTACTAACGCACTAAAACCGCGGGACGGCGCCCGCTTACATGGACGACACTTGAAGGAGCTTTCACATGGCCTTTGCGCTATCCACGATGCAAGTCACCAGCCCCGCTTTTTCTGATCACCAGCCGATACCCGCCCAGTACACCGGCGAGGGCGACGATGTCTCGCCGGCGCTTGCCTGGCAGGGCGCCCCGGAAGGCACGAAAGGCTTTGCAGTGATTTGCCATGACCCGGACGCGCCGCTGGTCAAAAACGGCGGCTACGGTTTCGTTCACTGGCTTTTATACAACCTGCCAGGCGATTTGTCCGAGCTTCCAGAGAGCGCTACCACCGGCACCGCCGGCAATAACGATTTCGATAAACCCGGCTACGCCGGCCCCATGCCGCCGGAAAATCATGGTAAACACCTCTATTACTTTTGGGTGCTGGCGCTGGATCAACAGACCTCGCTACCCGAGGGGCTGACGCTGTCGGAACTGCTCACCGAAATCGAGCCGCATCTTCTCGGTATGAACCGCCTGGTCGGTACCTACCAGCGCTAAGTGCTGGTGTGACGGGCGCAATGTGTGTAGGCTCCCTCGCTTTGTTTTCCCGCGATGGAGCCTTCGATGAGCGAGCTGCCCAACTGTCCCGCCTGCCATTCCGCCTATACCTACGATGATGGCCTGCAGTACGTCTGCCCGGAGTGCGGTAACGAGTGGTCCAAAACCGGTGAGGCAGAGGTACAGACTGAAAGCGTGGTACGCGACGCCAACGGCAACCCGCTCGTCGATGGCGATACCGTCACGGTCATCAAGGATCTGAAGCTCAAGGGGAGCTCCTCGGTGGTCAAGGTCGGCACCCGGGTCAAGAACATCCGCTTGGTCGACGGCGATCATGACATCGACTGCAAGGTCGACGGGATCGGCCCGATGAAGCTCAAGTCGCAGTTCGTCAAAAAAGCCTGACGTAATCGATACGGGGCCCGCCATTTGGCGGGCCTTTTTGCGTCGGTTCGATAGTACTTATAATAGTACTTACAAATGAGAATGATTGGCTTTTATGGTTCTATTGGCGGCGAACGTGCACGAAAACGCCGCTTTTCGTTGAATAGGCGAGTCCGGGGCTTCACATCATTTTCATACAGGACTAAAATGGTCCTCAATCGAAAGCGACCCCCATCGGGAGCCTCAATGCTAAAGCTTTCTCGGCTGACAGATTACGCAGCGGTGGTGATGGCCCAAATTGCCCGCCACCCGGAAACGCCGCACGCGGCGGCGGACCTGGCCGGCACCGTCAACCTGCCTCACCCCACGGTGAGCAAAACGCTCAAGATGCTGGCGAAGGCGGGGCTTTTGACGTCCCAGCGTGGCGCTCAGGGCGGCTACCGGCTTGCGCGCCCCGCCTCCCAAATTACCGCGGCGGACATCATTGCCGCCATCGAAGGGCCGGTGGCGATGACCGAGTGTAGCCATGCCGAAGGCGAGTGCGAGCTTGCGGGCAGCTGTGGCGTCTCCGACAACTGGCAGCGGGTGTCGATTGCGCTGCGCACGCTCCTCGAGAGCGTCACGCTTTCGCATCTGGCCGATACCTCACCGATCAAACTGCCTATTGCGCTACCTATTCAAACGATCAGCCTGTCGGCGGTGTCTGCTTAAGACACGCAAAGGCGTTAACTTTATGGACGGCGAGCAGGCTCGCCACCCAACGGCCTGGAGGGTACGACCATGGCAAGCGAAGAGATGGAACAGCTGGTTCGTCGCGAATACAAAGATGGCTTTGTGACCGACATCGAGAGCGACACGCTGCCACCTGGTTTGGACGAAAACACCATCGCCTTTATTTCCAACAAGAAAGGCGAGCCAGAGTGGATGCTCGAGTGGCGCCTGGACGCCTACCGTCAGTGGCTCAAAATGAAAGAGCCTTCCTGGGCGCACCTGGATTACCCGCCGATCGACTACCAGGCGATCTCGTATTTCAGCGCGCCCAAGCGCCCGGAAGACCGCCCGCAGAGTCTCGACGAAGTCGACCCCAAGCTTTTGGAAACCTACGAAAAGCTTGGCATTCCGCTGCACGAGCGAGCGGCCCTTGCCGGTGTGGCCGTGGACGCGGTGTTCGACTCGGTGTCGGTGGCGACCACGTTCAAAAAGCAGCTGGCCGAGGCGGGCGTGATCTTCTGCTCGATTTCGGAGGCGATCCGCGACTATCCGGAGCTGGTCAAACAGTACCTGGGCACCGTCGTACCCAAGGCGGATAACTACTTCGCCGCGCTCAACTCGGCGGTGTTCACCGACGGCTCCTTCGTGTTCGTGCCGGAAGGCGTGACCTGCCCGATGGAGCTCTCGACCTACTTCCGTATCAACGCCGCCAATACCGGCCAGTTCGAGCGCACCCTGATCGTCTGCGAAAGCCGGGCCACGGTGTCGTATCTCGAGGGCTGCACCGCGCCGATGCGCGACGAGAATCAGCTCCACGCCGCGGTGGTCGAACTCGTGGCGCTCGATGACGCCTACATCAAGTACTCCACCGTGCAGAACTGGTACCCGGGCGACGAGAACGGTGTCGGCGGTATCTACAACTTCGTCACCAAGCGCGGCGAGTGCCGCGGTGATCGCGCGCGCATTAGCTGGACCCAGGTCGAAACCGGCTCGGCGATCACCTGGAAATACCCCTCGTGCGTACTGCGCGGCAAGGACAGCATCGGCGAGTTTTACTCCGTTGCAGTCACCAACGGTCGCCAGCAGGCAGATACCGGCACCAAGATGATTCACGTGGGCGAGGGTACGCGCTCCTACATCGTCGCCAAGGGCATCTCCGCCGGGCGTAGCGATCAGTCCTACCGTGGACTCGTCAAGATCGGCCCCAGAGCCAAGGGCGCGCGTAATTTCACCCAGTGCGACTCACTGTTGATTGGCGATACCTGCGGGGCGCACACCTTCCCGTATCAGGAGATCGGCAACTCCACCGCGAAAATCGAACACGAAGCGACGACCTCGAAGATCGGCGAAGACCAGCTCTTCTACTGCCAGAGCCGGGGTATCAGTGAAGAGGACGCGGTGAGCATGATCGTCAACGGCTTCTGCAAGGACGTCTTCCAGGAGCTGCCGATGGAGTTCGCCGTCGAAGCCGAGGCGCTTTTGAACGTGACGCTGGAAGGCGCGGTCGGCTAAGCGCCGACGCCAGCATTTTTCGCCACTACCTGTTGTTTAAGCGTCGCACCTGCGACTCGCTGGATTTTGAAGGGTTATTACCATGTTGGAAGTTACCGATTTACACGTCACCGTCGAAGGCAACGAAATCCTCAAGGGCCTGACGCTGACCATCAACGCCGGCGAAGTTCACGCCATTATGGGCCCCAATGGCGCCGGCAAGTCGACTCTATCGGCGGTCATCGCCGGTAAGGATGGCTATGAAGTGACCCAGGGCAGCATCACGTTCGAAGGCAAGGACGTGCTGGAGATGGAAATCGAAGAGCGCGCCCAGGCGGGCCTGCTGCTCGGTTTCCAGTACCCGGTCGAGATTCCGGGGGTCAAGAACATCTATCTGCTGAAGTCGGCGCTCAATGCCCAGCGCGCTGCTCGCGGTGAAGGCGAAATGCCCGCGCCCGAGTTCATGAAGCTGGTTAAAGAGAAGCTTGGTTTCATGAAGATGGACGCAAGCTTTCTGCAGCGTGCGGTCAACGAAGGCTTCTCCGGCGGCGAGAAAAAGCGTAACGAGATCCTCCAGATGCTGGTACTTCAGCCGAAACTGGCGATGCTCGACGAGATCGACTCAGGACTCGACATCGACGCCATGAAAGTCGTGGCCGACGGCGTCAACAGCCTGCGCGCCGAGGATCGCGCCATTTTGCTGGTCACGCACTACCAGCGTCTTCTCGACTACATCGTGCCGGACAAGGTGCACGTGCTGGTCAATGGCCGCATCGTCAAGACCGGCGACGCCGAGCTTGCCAAATCCCTCGAGGCGAACGGATACGAAGGTATCGAGGAGTCCGTGGCATGAGCGATACCCAGACGTTTTTGGATACGCTAAAAACGCGCAGCGTCAACTACAGCGGCGAGCCGAGCTGGATCGCCGCCCGCCGCCAGGCGGGCGCGGCCCGCTTCGAGGCGATGGGCTTTCCCACCCGCCGCGACGAGGAGTGGAAGTACACCGACGTGCGCGCCATTGCTCAGGGCCACTTCAAACTTGCCGACGATGGCGAGTTCTCCCAGGCCCAGGCGGCAACGCTGACACTGCCGGTCGAAGCGTATCGCCTTTCCTTCGTCGACGGCGTTTTCGCACCGAAGCTTTCCGATATCGATGCGCTGCCCCAGGGCGTTCAGGTGCTGCCGCTCTCGAAAGCCCTGGAAGAGAACCACGAAGCGGTCGGCGGGCCGCTTGGTCGGCTGACCAGCGTCGACTTCTCGGCGTTCGCCGCGCTCAACACGGCATTCATGGAAGAGGGCGCGGTGGTACGCATCGCACCCAACACCGTGGTCGACAAGCCGATCGTTTTGCAGTTTCTCTCCCGCGAAGGTGAGGCGGTCATGTGCCACCCGCGCATTCTCGTCGAGGCGGGCGGTCGCAGTGAAGCGACGGTGATCGAGCACTACGCCGGCGAAGCGAATGCCGCCAACTTCACCAACGTGGTGGCGGAGCTGATGCTCGATCGCGGCGCGATCCTGACCCACTACAAGCTTCAGGAAGCGCCGATCGGCGATTTCCACGTGGCGAGCATTCACGTGGAGCAAAGCCGCGACAGCGTCTACACCTCGTATAACCTGAACCTTGGCGGGGCGCTTGCGCGTAACGACATCATCGCTGATCTCAACGGCGAAAACGCTTATACCAACCTGTACGGGCTGTTCTTTGGCCAGGGTCGCCAGCACGTGGACAACCACACCAAGGTGAACCACAACGCGCCGCTGACGTTCTCCAACGAGAACTACAAGGGCATTCTCGGTGACCGCGCTCACGGCGTGTTCAACGGCCGCGTTTACGTCAAGCGCGACAGCCAGAAGATCGAAGGCTTTCAGAGCAACCAGAACCTGCTGCTCTCGGACCGTGCCCACATCGATGCCAAACCGGAGCTCGAGATCTACGCCGACGACGTCAAGTGCTCTCACGGCACCACGACCGGCCAGCTCGACGAAGAGGCGGTCTATGCGCTGCGCACCCGCGGTATCGACGAGGCCACCGCACGCGGTTTGCTGACGCTGGCTTTCGCCGGTGAGGTGCTCGAGCAGGTTACGCTCGATGAGATCAGCGAGCGCGTCGAGCTCGCCGTGGCGGGCAAACTGCCCGAGCGCTTCAACCTGGCGGGGCTGGTCGAGATCGCCGCCGCCCTCAACGAGTAAGCGCTTAATCACCAAGGAGCGAGCCATGCCTGACACCGCCATTGATGTGCGTCCTGCCGTCCAGGCGCCTTTCGATTTGAAGGCGCTGCGCGATGAGTTTCCGATACTCGCTCGCGAGGTTCACGGAAAGCCCCTGGTGTATCTGGATAACGCGGCGACCAGCCAAACGCCTTCGCGCGTGATCGACGTGTTCAACCACTACTACACGCGTTACAACGCCAATATCCATCGCGGCCTGCATACGCTGGCCGACGAGGCGACGGCGGCGTTCGAAGGCACCCGTGCCCGGGTTCAGGCGTTTTTGAACGCCGAGGATTCGCGTCAGGTCATCTTTACCCGCGGCACCACCGAGGCGATCAACCTGGTGGCGCAGAGCTGGGGGCGCCAGAATCTGAGCGCCGGTGACGAGGTGCTGATCTCGATGCTGGAGCACCACTCCAACATCGTGCCCTGGCAGCTTCTGGCCGCCGAGCGTGGTTTTACCCTCAAGGTGATTCCGGTCGACGAGCGCGGCGCGCTCGATATCCGCGCTTACCGCGGGCTTCTGAACGAGCGCACCAAACTCGTGGCGGTGAACCACGTCTCCAACGCTCTGGGCACCATCAACCCCATCAAGGAGATGGCAAGGCTTGCCCACCAGCAGGGGGCGCTGATACTGGTCGACGGCGCCCAGGCCGCGCCGCACCAGAAGATCGACGTGCAGGATCTGGACGCCGACTTCTACGCCTTCTCCGGGCACAAGGTATACGGGCCGACCGGCGCGGGCGTGCTCTACGGCAAGAAGGCGCTGCTCGATTCGATGCCGCCCTGGCAGGGCGGCGGCGAGATGATCAAGACCGTCTCGTTCGAGCCCTCTGGCACGACCTTCGCCGAGACGCCGCACAAGTTCGAGGCGGGCACGCCGGCAATTGCCGAGGTGATCGCCATGGGCGAAGCGCTTGGCTGGGTCGAAAGCGTGGGGATCGAGGCGATCGGTCAGTGGGAAAGCGCGCTTTTGGCCCACGCCACCGAGCGGGTAAGCCAGATCGATGGGCTCAACATCATCGGTACCGCACCGAACAAGGCCGGGGTGCTGTCGTTCGTCGTCGACGGCGCCCATTCCCAGGATATCGGGCTTTTGATCGACCAGTTGGGCGTTGCCATTCGCACCGGCCACCACTGCGCGCAGCCGCTTTTACACCATTTCGGGGTCGAGGCGACGTGCCGCGCCTCCTTTGCGGCGTATAATACGCTCGAGGAGGTCGACACGTTCGTGGCGGCGCTCGAACGTGTCATTAAAATGGTGAGATAACGCCTATGGATATCGAGCAAATCGCAAGCCTGACCCGAGGCCAGAAATTGCCGCTGCAGCGTGATGTCGAGGCAATTGCCATTCCCTTTGGCACCACCCAGACGCTGGCCGAGGATAGCGAGGTCAGCGTCATGCAGGCCAAGGGCAGCACGGTCAGCGTGGGCTTCGAAGGGCGGCTCTACCTGATCGAGGGGCGCCACCTGGACGCGCTGGGGCTCGAGTCCCTGCCCACACCGACACTCGATGAGTCGGCCTCCGAGGCGGAGATCGAGGCGTTCGTCTGGGATCAGCTCAAAACCTGCTTCGACCCGGAGATTCCGGTCAACATCGTCGATCTGGGGCTGGTCTACGGCTGTCGCATCGACCGGCTGATCAGCGGCGAACGGATGGTGACCGTTCGCATGACGCTGACCGCCCCTGGCTGTGGTATGGGCGAGGTGATCGCCGCCGACGCGCGCAGCAAGATCCTCGGCGCGCCGCAGATCTCGAAGGTGCATACCGAGATCGTCTTCAGCCCGCCCTGGAGTCGGGACATGATGAGCGACGAGGCCAAGCTTGAGCTCGGCATGTTCTAAGGGCGGCCGGGGCGCTGCTGAATGGCTAGTTTCGTGAAACGCACGATCAAGTGGCTACTGATATCGCTGGCAGCGCTTTTGCTGCTGGCGGCATTCGTGTTTATAGCCGGCAACGTTTGGGTGTTGGCCAGCACCGCCCGCTATATCGACCGGCCCGTGGCCCAGTGCCGTACAAGTGACGTGGCGGTGGTATTCGGCACCTCGAACTGGACTCGCAGCGGGCTTCGAAACCCGCACTTCAACGCCCGCATGCGCACCTCCGCGGATTTGATCGCGCGCGAGCGCGTCAATCACCTGCTACTTTCCGGCGATAACCGCACCCAGGCCTATAACGAGCCGCGAGCCATGTGGCGCGACCTTCACCGCCGCGGTGTACCGTCCACGCAGATGACGCTGGATTTCGCCGGCTTCAGTACCTACGACACCTTGGCGCGGGCGAAGGACGTCTTCCAGCTCAATGAGGCGGTGCTGGTGACCCAAAGCTGGCATCTGCCGCGGGCGGTTTACATCGGCCGGTCGCTGGGGATGGAGGTGACGGGGTGCGTGGCGGAGCAGCGCCGGGCGGCGGGGGAGTGGCGCTTGCGGCTTCGCGAAGTCGCCGCCCGAGTGGCTACCCTGGGCGATCTTTATCTTTGGAGGCGCGCGCCCCACTTTCTCGGCCCGGCGGAGCCCATCGAGGTGGGCCCCGGCGAGGCGCAAGAGGCCGGCTACGTACCGCTGGTCTACCGGCTGCCGGTCGTACTCTCTTTAAAGGACGCCGCGCTGGAAGAGGGCGATGCAACGCTCGAGCGCCAGGCACCGAAGAAGCCCGCTCGGTAAACGTTCAAAAGCTCAGCGTTTGGCGCGCTGCTTTTGCAGGCTGTAGAGCTCGCGAATCAGCTCGCGACACGCTTTCATCGCGGCATCGATCACCGGTTCGATCGGCTCGGGCAGCGGGTGGGTGAAGAGCGTGGAGAGCGCCTGCATCAGCACCCGCTCCTGCTCCAGCAGCTCGTTGATCAGCACTTGGCTGTCGTTACCCACGAAGCTTTTTAGCCGACTCCAAAGCCACAGAAAGTCGTCGCGTTCGACGTCGGCATCGCGAGGCAGCATCTTGAGATGGGTGCGCGCAAGCGACTGTAGCTGGCGCATCTGTTTGAGCCTGGCGGCGTAGTACGGTTTGAGGCTGTCACGCAGCGAGGGACGCAGGCGTTCAAGGTTATCCTGGAAATAGTCAATACTGTCGGCCAGCGCTTCCAGCACGCTGTCCATCGCCACCTGGCGATTATCAAGAAACATGAGCGTCTACCTCCTTCGGTGACGCAAATTGTGGCGGGGGTGGCCGGGATTTGCCACCCCTTGAGCGGATTATTTTAGCGGTTTTACCTTAACCTTTAGGCTTGGGCGGGGCCTTGCGCGATGGGGCCGCGTTTTTCTCGATCTGCTCGATGATCAGCCCGGCGATGTCCTTGCCCGTCGCGGTTTCGATACCCTGAAGCCCGGGCGAGGAGTTGACCTCCATGATTACCGGGCCGTGGTTGGCGCGTAGAAGATCCACCCCTGCGACCTGAAGTCCCATCGCCTTGGCGGCGCGGATCGCCGTCGAGCGCTCCTCCGGCGTAATACGGATGACGCTGGCGGTACCGCCACGGTGCAAATTGGAGCGAAACTCGCCTTCGGCGGCCTGGCGCTTCATCGCCGCCACCACCTTGTCGCCGATCACGAAGCAGCGAATGTCGGCGCCCTTGGCCTCCTTGATGTACTCCTGCACCATGATGTTGGCCTTCATGCCCATGAACGCCTGCACCACCGACTCCGCGGCCTGGTTGGTCTCGGCGAGCACCACGCCGATTCCCTGGGTACCTTCGAGCAGCTTGATCACCAGCGGCGCGCCTTTCACCATGGTGATTAAATCGGGAATGTCATCCGGTGAATGGGCAAAGCCCGTGATCGGAAGCCCGAGCCCCTTGCGCGAGAGAAGCTGCAGCGAGCGCAGCTTGTCGCGCGAGCGGGTGATCGCCACCGAATCGTTGACCACGTAAGTACCCATCATCTCGAACTGGCGCAGTACCGCGCAGCCGTAGAAGGTGACCGAGGCGCCGATACGCGGAATGACCGCGTCGAAACGCTCGATCTCGGCGCCCTTGTAGTGAATCGACGGGTGGTGGGCGGCGATGCTCATGTAGCAGCGCAGGGTATCGACCACGCGAGCCGTATGGCCACGGGCCTCGGCGGCCTCGATGAGCCGGCGCGTCGAGTAGAGGTTGCGGTTACGCGAAAGCAGGGCAATATGCATACAGGGCTCCGGTTCGGATCACGATAAGAGGTGCAGGTTTAGGGTTCGCCGTGCAAAAAAGCGGCGCCCGGCGCGACCAGCAGGCGGCGCATGGCGCGACGACCCAGCAGCATCGGATGGCGCATATTGCTGCGGTCGGTGAGCGTTAGCTCGACGGGGAAATTGAGCTCGCCCAGTATCACTGGCGTGCGAATCACGTAGCGCCACTCGCTGTGGCCGTTGGAGCTGGTGACGCGGCGCCGGTCATGCAAATGGAGCGTATAGCGGTGCGAGGGCGTGGCGGGCCCGCCGCTATGGGTAACAAAGCTGATCCAGAGCTGGCCGTGTTCGTCCTCTTCGGTCGTGATCTCCTCGGCGTGAAGCGCCGAGGTGCGCGCGCCGGTATCGGCCTTGCAGCAAAGATGCAGGCCAAGTTCCGGCAGGGTCACCATTTCGCGACGCCCGATGACGGCTTTCGCCTGATAAGGTAGTTCCTTCACGATCACTCCTTGCGCGCCCGGGTCGAAGGCCCGGGCCGAATTCCAGATAAGGCCCGGGTATCGCTACGAAAACGGATTGGCTTCAACCACCGGCTTGATTAACGGCTGACTTTATTAACGACTGACTTTATTTATGACTGGTTTCATTAACGTTAGTGGCGCGGGGCCAACTTCGCCAGCCGCGATTGTACGGCGCTGCCCTCGGGGGCATCGCGCAGCGTCATGAGGACCAGAAGCCGCAGCCGCGGAACCAGCGCGATATCGCGCACCGCGGTGTTGAAGTCGGTGTCGTCGCGCGCCGCCAGGCGGTGCAGAAACAGCGGTAGCCGCTCGGCGTCTTCTAGCCACTCCCAGCCGCGCCCGGCGATCGCCGCCAGTACGTCCGGCCCGCACGCCGCTGAGTCCTCGAGCAGCGCCAGATACCAACGCCCTACGGCCGCGCTTTCACTGGCGCCCACCGCGCGTACGCAGGCGCACAGCGTTTCGATATCGCCTTCGCTTGCGGCAAGCTCGCCGCGCTCGATCAGTGCCATTACCAGCCGCTCGTCGAGCGCGCAGTGTTCCAAACACTGACAGAGTGGGCGAATCACATCGCGCTCAAACTGGTTTGCCGTAATCGAATCGGCCAGGCGTTGCTGGGTGAGCGCGTCGCTGCGCACAGTGTAGTCGGCAATACCCTGAAGGCCCAATGCCTGCCAGTCGATGGTCTGCTGACCGCTCAGGTAAGCCTCCACCGGCTCGAAGTGCTGGCTGGCGGGAAGATGCTGGTCGAAGGTGGCGCGAGCGTTGAGCATGGCCTGAAACGGCAGGCTCGGGGTGAAGGCCAGGGGGTTGTCCTGCATGAAGTGCTCACTGCTCGCCTCATTCTGACCAACGTTTGCCACGTTACGCCCCAGGGTTTCCACCAGGCGGTTCAAAAAGCCGTCGCGGGAAGCCGGCGACAGCATGCCCTGTTCGTCGAGGGCAAAGGCGAGAAACCAGATCGCGGGCTCGGCCATGTCGCCGATGCGAAACGCGACGGCCACGCGCGCCTGCCCCTGCCAGGGCATGGGCCAAGCCGTCTCACCGCGCTCGAAGGCGGCCAGCGTCTCTCGCGGGCACGGGGTGACGCGTCGGCCCATATGGTAAATGGCCACCTCGGCGCCGCTTCGCTTAAAGAACTCGTCCAGGGTATTCAGTGCTTGCATGTGATCCTTTCCTTTCGCGAACGGGCACTCTACCTTGAGCCGCTCCCGGTGTCAGCCGGAGTTTGCGCGCTGACGCCTCTTGATGATCAAAAATTGAACAACTTGACCCAGGGCCCATCGCCGTAAGCGTCTCGTCACCTTTCCATAGTTTATCCACAGCCTCTTGCAGGTTTTCTGTGAATCCGTGGATAACCGTAAAAGTGGCGGCAAAGCGATGCGCGCCCTCATGGCAACGCGGGCGCGAAAAGGCGATAATGGCACGTTCATGCACCGACTCCCCAGGAGCTTATGAGCGTACATCCATCGCTTCACCAGTCGCTGCGCGAGCTCGAAGCCGCGATGAAGGCGGCCGGCCTCTGGCGTATGCCCACCCCGGATGCCCCGGCGTTCGAGAGCCGTCAGCCATTTTGCGTCGATACCATGTCGCTGCCGCAGTGGCTGCGCTTCGTCTTCATCGCAAGACTCGACGCGCTGGTCGAGGCCAAGGCGCGAATGCCGGCAAAGTGCGAGGTCGCCCCGGCGGTCGCCGCCTATCTTCAGCAGGAGAAGGTGCGCGCAAGCGATCAACTGCTGGTCGTTCAGGCCGTCGAGCGCGTCGACA
Organism: Halomonas sp. GD1P12; assembly: GCF_025725645.1. Taxonomy (NCBI): domain Bacteria; kingdom Pseudomonadati; phylum Pseudomonadota; class Gammaproteobacteria; order Oceanospirillales; family Halomonadaceae; genus Halomonas; species Halomonas sp. GD1P12. Next base: position 1,360,612 of record NZ_CP107007.1, read on the forward strand.
AGGTCGTGACCGAAGGCTAGAAATGCCGCTTACCTGTTAAGCACTGGCATGCCAAAAGCCCGGCGTCGAGCGTCGGGCTTTCTTTTTGCAAGCGTTTGAACGATCCATGGGCTAGAAGCGGTAGCCAATCCCCGCCATGACCACCACCGGGTCGATGTCGATACTGCCGGCCGCGCTTCCCGCCACGGTGGCGTCGCTTTCGATATCCAGGTACCAGGCCGCAGCGTTCAAGCTCCAGTGCTCGTCGATGATCAGATCGAGTCCAAGCTGTCCCGCCGCGCCCCAGCTGTCGTCCAGCGCCAGCCCCACGCCGTCGATATCTACTTCCTCGCTTGAAAAACGGGTGTAGTTGACCCCGGCGCCGACGTAAGGCTGAACCCGCGACTGGGTGCCGCCGAGCGGGTAGTACTGCAGTGTCAGCGTCGGTGGCAGGTGTTTGGTCGAGGCGATGTTGTCGCCGTTCAAGCGAACGTCGTGCTCGAAGGGGAGGGCGGCGAGCAGCTCGACGCCGAGCTTGTCGTGAAAACGGTAGCCGAGTGTAAAGGCGAAGCCCGACTTATCCTCGACATCGACACCAAGGTCGCCCAGCGCCGTATCGAGCGTGCCGTTATCACTTTTAGGGGCGACCTTGGCGACCCCGATGCGGGTGAAGAAATCGCCCTGGCCGTAGGCCAGCGCCGGGGTGCTGGTAATGAGGGCGGCCGCGGCGAACCCGGTGGCAGTGATAGTGGTAGTCCAGAGTCGACCCATGATGCTTCCCTCGTGATAGCGTGACGTTTGGCGCTGATAGCGTTGGTACAGCGTAACGCCAGCGGCAGAGGGCCTTTTTGATCTGGCTCAACGACTTAAGCGACGGGGTACAAAAAAGGCCACCCGAAGGTGGCCTTGCAAGCGTCTGGGCGACTAGCGTTCGATATGGCGATACTCGCCGGCATCGCGAGTGGCGCTACTAACCACCATGATCGCGATGAACGAGGCGATGAAGCCCGGGATGATCTCGTAGATGCCCGGCCCGCCCAGAAATTCGGCGTTGAAGCCCAGCGTGATCCAGAGCATCACGGTCACTGCACCCACCACCATACCGGCAATGGCACCGGCGCCGTTGGTGCGCGACCACATCAGCGACAGCAGAATCAGCGGACCGAAGGCCGCGCCGAAACCTGCCCAGGCGTTACTCACCAGCCCCAGTACCTGAGACTCCGGGTCGGAGGCGATGATCGCGGCAACGATCCCCACCAGCGCCACGCTCACTCGGCCCACGGTCACGGTCTCTTTCTCGGAGGCCTCCTTGCGCAAGAACAGCCGGTAGAAGTCTTCGGTCAGCGACGACGAGGCGACCAGCAGCTGGCTCGAAATGGTACTCATCACCGCCGCCAGCAGCGCCGCGTAGAGGAAGCCGGTGATCAGCGGGTGGAAGAGCAGGTCTGCGAGGATGATGAAGATCGTCTCCGGGTTTTCCACGTCCATGCCGTTACGGATGGCGTAGGCGCGCCCGAAGATACCCAGCGATACCGCACCGATCAGCGACACCGCCATCCAGCTCATGCCGATGTTGCGTGCGATCGGCACGTCCTTGAGGCTGCGAATGGCCATGAAGCGCACGATGATGTGCGGCTGACCGAAGTAACCAAGCCCCCAGGTGACTGCGGAGAGCCAGCCGATGAAGGTGAGCCCGTCCGTCCAGGAGAGCAGCGTCGGGTCGACCTCGTTGAGGGTTTGCGAGGCCTGAGTGAAGCCGCCGCCGCCTTCGCCGAACAGCACCACCGCCGGCATGATGATCAGCGCCAGCATCATGATACAGCCCTGCACGAAGTCCGTCAGGCTGACCGCAAGAAAGCCGCCGACCACGGTATAGACCAGCACCACGCCGAGCGTGATGATGATGCCGGTACCGTAGTCGCTGAACCCACCCAGGTTGATCACCCCGGCGAAAGCGCTCTCGAACAGCCGCCCACCGGCGACCAGGCCCGATGCGGTATAGACCGCGAAGAAGACCACGATGACGATTGCCGACACCGTGCGAAGCGACAGCGCCCGCGTCGGAAAGCGGTTGGCCAAAAACGCCGGAATGGTGATGGCGTTGCCGTAATGCACGGTCTGCTCACGCAGGCGCGGTGCCACCAACAGCCAGTTGAAAAACGCGCCCACGAACAGGCCGATACCGATCCAGGCCGAGCCCAGCCCCGAGACGAACATCGCCCCGGGCAGGCCCAACAGCAGCCAGCCGCTCATGTCCGAGGCGCCGGCGGAGAGCGCGGCTACTTTCGGACTCAAGGTTCGCCCGCCGAGCACGTAGTCCTCGGAGGTGGAGGTCGAGGTGCGCATGGCATAGAGGCCGATGCCCACCATGAGCGCAAAATAAGCGAAAAGACTGATCCACACGCCAATAGCCATGGAAGTTCCCCTTTGGATTTTAAGTAAAGATCGGCGCGACTTATTGTTATCGACTCAAAAGCGATTCGCCGGCCGAGCAGTCAATTTTACTTCACCCCCTGAAGGGGTGAAGGTCAAGGTTTTTATTCATCACACGCTATTCGTCACACGCTATTCGTCACCAAGGGCCAGCAGCGAGGCGTTGCCGCCGAGTGCCGCCGTATTGTTGGTGATGGTTTTCTCGGTGACGAAGCGCTGCAGGTAGTGCGGGCCGCCCGCCTTCGGGCCGGTGCCGGAGAGGCCCTGGCCGCCGAAGGGCTGCACGCCCACCACCGCGCCGATGATGTTGCGGTTGATATAGACGTTGCCGACACGAATGCGCTTGGCGATGTGGGCAGCGAACGACTCGTTGCGGCTGTGAACGCCGAAGGTGAGCCCGTAGCCGCGGGCGTTGATGGTATCGATCACCTTTTCGATGTCGCGGGCTTTATAGCGCACGATGTGCAGTACTGGTCCGAACTGCTCGCGCTCGAGCGCCTCGATGCTGTCGATGGTGAAGGCCACCGGCGCCACGAAGGTGCCGTTCTGGGTGTACTGAGCCGCCATCGGCGTTTCGGCGACCAGACGGTTCTCGCCCTTGAGCTTTTCGATGTGCGCCATCAGCCCTTCGCGAGCTTCCTCGTCGATCACCGGGCCGACGTCGGTGCCGAGATCGCGCGGGTCGCCGATGCGCAGCTCGTTCATCGCGCCCTGGAGAATCTCGATGACCCGGTCGGCGATGTCATCCTGCAGGTAAAGCACGCGCAGTGCCGAGCAGCGCTGGCCGGCGCTTTGAAACGCGGACTGGATCACATCGACCACCACCTGTTCCGGCAGGGCGCTGGAGTCCACGATCATCGCGTTCATGCCGCCGGTTTCGGCGATCAGCGTCGGCAGCGGCGCGTTTTCGCGCGCGGCGAGCGAGCGGTTGATCAGCTGCGCGGTGTCGGTGCCGCCGGTGAAGACCACGCCGGTAATGCGCGAATCGCCGCTCAGCACGCTGCCCACGGTCGGGCCGTCGCCGGGCAGAAGCTGTACCACGTCGCGCGGGATGCCGGCCTCGTGCATGAGCTCGACCACACGGTGGGCGATGATCGAGGTCTGCTCGGCGGGCTTGGCGAGTACGGTGTTGCCAGCGACCGCGGCGGCGACGATCTGGCCGCAGAAGATCGCCACCGGGAAGTTCCACGGGCTGATCGCGGCGAACACGCCCTTGCCGCCCATGGTCAGGCGGTTGGACTCACCGGTCGGGCCGGGCAGCTCGATCACCTCACCAAAGGACTCCTCGGCGCGCATGGCGTAGTAGCGGCAAAAATCCACCGCTTCCTTGATTTCGTCGACGCCGTCGGTCAAAAGCTTGCCGCCTTCACGTGAGCACAGCGTCATCAGCTCCGGCATGTGCTCTTCCATGAGATCCGCCAGCCGGCGCAACATCGCAGCGCGCTCAGAAACCGGCGTGTCGTCCCAGCGCGGGAACGACGCCCAGGCGGCGTCCAGCGCTTTGGCCGCCTGCTCCTTGCTCGTCCACTGCACGGTGCCCACGCTCAGGGAACGATCGAACGGCACCTTGACCTCGTGGGTCGCACCCGCATCGTCTTCGATGTCGAAGGCCAGCAGCGGTTTGACCGTGTACTGCGTGTCCATGAACGCGGCCATCTTTTCCTTGAGCGGGTCATGATGGCTGCGGATGTTCAGGTTCACGCCGCGCGAGTTCTTGCGCTTCGGGCCATAAATGTCGCGCGGGGCCGGAATGCGGGTATTGGTATAGGTATCGTACTGCTTGAGCGTCTCGACCGGGTGCTGGCAAAGCCACTCTACCGGCACGTCCGGGTCGACGAGCTGATGCACGAAGGAGGAGTTGGCGCCGTTTTCCAGAAGCCGGCGGACCAGGTAAGGCAGTAGATCCTTGTGGGCGCCGACCGGGGCGTAGATACGGCAGTACGTACCTTCCGGGGCGCGGGTGAGGGCGGCATCGTAAAGCGCCTCGCCCATGCCGTGCAGGCGCTGGAACTCGAAGGCACGGTTGCCGGCATTGGCCAGCTCTACGATCGCCGTCACGGTGTGAGCGTTGTGGGTGGCGAACTGCGGGAAGATGCGCCCCTGGGTGTCGTCACTGAGCAGAAACTGTGCGCAGGCCAGGTACGCCACGTCGGTACACGCCTTGCGGGTGTAGACCGGGTAGCCGTCGACGCCCAGCTGCTGCGACTCCTTGATCTCGCTGTCCCAGTAGGCGCCTTTCACCAGACGCAGCGGAATCTCGTCGCCCTGCTCGTCGGCCAGCCGGTTCAGGTAGTGGAGCACCGGCAGCGCGCGTTTGGAGTAGGCCTGGACCACGAGGCCGAAGTGGCCCCAGCCGCGGGCAGCGTCGCTTTCGTAAATGGCGCGGAACACCTCGAGCGAAAGCTCCAGACGGTCGACTTCTTCGGCATCGATGGTCAGCGCGACGTCGAGCTCGCGAGCGCGGCGAACCAGCTTGATCACGGTATCGACCAGCTCGGCGAGCACCTGCTCGCGGCGGCCGAACTCGTAGCGCGGGTGCAGCGCGGAGAGCTTGATCGACACCGACGGCTTCGGCGTTTTGGCGTCCAAACGCTGGGAGGTCTTGCCGACAGCCTCGATGGCCTTGGCGTAGTCATCGAAATAGCGCTTGGCGTCGTCACGGGTGCGCGCGGCTTCGCCCAGCATGTCGTAGGAGTAGGTGTAGCCCTTGTTGAACAGCGGCTTCGAGCGCTTGAGTGCCTCGTCGATGTCGCGCCCGAGTACGAACTGCTTGCCCATGATCTTCATCGCCTCGACCATGGCGCGGCGAATCACCGGCTCGCCCATGCGGTTGACCAAGCGGTTGATGAAGTTCGCCGGCTGGCCTTCACGCGGGTGGTCGAGCTTGAGCACACGGCCGGTCATCAAAAGCCCCCAGGTCGAGGCGTTGACCATCCAGGACTCGCTCTTGCCGACGTGGGACTGCCAATCCGCCGGGCCCAGCTTGTCCTCGATCAGCGCGTCCGCCGTGGCCTTGTCCGGAATGCGCAGCATCGCCTCGGCCAGACACATCAGCATCAGGCCTTCGTGAGTGTCCAGGCTGTACTGCTGTAACAGCTCGTCGATGGTGTCGACGGCGGTATCCATTTTACGCACGTCGCGCACAAGCTCGGCGGTGTTGGCACCGATACGTTCGAAATCCTCGCGCCCGGCGTCCAGCACCTTGATCAACTCGGCAACGTAGTGGTCTTCATCGACGATGTAATGATCGCTTACGGTCTTCAAAAGCGAATCGAGATCGGTTTGCCACACGGCAGGGTCACGCATTTTTTTGGCGTTGAGCATTTTGGCCCCCGGGAGTTGGTAGGTGGAAAACGGCCGAGCGGTACGCCCGATGACGCTCGAATGTAGAGCGCCGGGCGAGCGGGTGTATGTCAGTTTCGCGCCAAAACGTGTCGATTTCACGGAAAGCGCGGTGTCGTGTCGCTGGCACGACGCTCTGGGCTCAGTGTCGTTGGCTTAACGCCATCCGTCGAGCGTGGCGTGGGATGACGCGGCGCCGGACGCCGCCGTGCCGGGCGCCGCTGCGCCCGGCGCGGGCGTACTCAGCTGATTGCGCAGCGCCCGCGGTGAGCAGCCGTAGCGGCGACGAAAGGCGTGTGAAAGCGCGCTTTGATTGGCAAAGCCGGTTTGTACGGCAATGTCGGCCAGCGCCAGCCGGCTCTGGGCGACCAGCTCCCGCGCCGCGCTCAGGCGCTTTTGACGAACGTACTGCCAGGGCGAGAGCCCGGTTTGGGTGCGAAAGCGTGCCGAGAAGTGGGCCTCGCTCAGACACGCCAGCCGAGCCAGATCCGCCACCTTCAAGGGCTCAGCGAGCCTTGCGGTAATGAAGCGGTCGATCGGCGCCAAATCCAGCTGGCGGCGCGAGGCGGGCAGGGGGGTCGCCAGGCGCGCCTTCAAGGCGCCGAGCAGGGTTGCGGCGACCCGGTCGGGCTGTTGCTCCAGCGCCTGGCCATAAAAACCGTGATCGAGTTCGCTTTCGACGAACGCCAGGTAGTGGCGAAGCGCGCCGTCGAGGGCGAAAAAGCGCGGCGCGTCGAACAGCGCGATCAGTTCGCGGTGCTCGCCGGTCAGCGCCGGGGCGTCATCGGGAATATCGAAGATGAGCTGGCGGTTGTAGCCCTGCCCGGAGTAGTAGTGTTCGTGGTTGGCGGGCACCAGGCAGCCGGAAAACGCGTTGACTCGCCCGCCGAGCCCCTCGATCTCGAACGTCGACGAGCCGCAGAGCGTGATCACGATCTGATGGAAGTCGTGAGCGTGGCTCTTGACCGCGCTCGAAAGCGGCAGTTGGCGAATGGTGCTAAGCATTGACGAACTCCTCTCGGGCATGGCGGGACGTTAGGGTCTGTCTGAAAAGTCGGTGAGCGAAGACAAGACAAGGCAAAAATTGGCGAAGAAACGGAGTTTTCAGTGTGTAAATGAGTATTCTGATCGAACTCGCGCACGAGCCAATTTTTAACGCCATATTGTCGAGCGCAGGCACTTTTCAGACAGAGCCTAGCGCTGGCGCAGGGCGGTGTGTGCGGCAAGGTGATCGCGCAGCGCCTGAAGCTCCTGCTGGCCCGCCGCGTTGAGAAGCGGCTTGCCCTGGGCGATCTGCCAGCGCCGGCCGTACTGTTCCATGAGCTGTGAGGCCCGGCGGCGCACGCCGTCGAGATACTCGTCATGACGAATGGGGTAGCCGATCATGGCGTTCCACTCGGTTTCGCTGACCCGGCTTGCCAGCGCCTTGTCGAAGAGCGCGAGCAAATCCTTGGGCTCGGTGCGATAACGCGGGGTGCTGGTCGTCATCAAGATGACCAGCACCGAACCGATCACCAGCAAACAAACGCCAAGCACCAATAAATAAAGCGCCATTACTCGTGCTCCTTACCGGTTCGAACGCGGTCGCCGCCCGCTTGCGGGTAGAAAATTTTTGTCCCGTTGAGAACTTTTTACCAAATCGCTGTCAGATAGTGTACAGGCAACGCGTTATAGCCTTCGCTACGGCCGCATCCTTGCGACAGTAGCCGCTAGAAGTGTTGTACTGGCTTCTTTTTCGATCCCTTGCTTCCGCTGCCTTCTGGCAGCGGTTTTTTTTTGGCTTGCCTATACTACTGCTATTTTGACCGGTCTGCATTGATCAGGCGCTTGCGCTAAATGCGGCGAAGCGCCGGCATTGACACACAAGGAGCCGACTATGGATGCCCGCGAATACATGAACCGTAAAGGCGTTGGCGTCGAGCGCGACCCGGATCGGCCCAATACGCTGGAAGAGAAAGCCTGGGCCAGGGCTCGAGGCGCCGGTGACGGGCGGCCCAAATCCGGTACGCCCCACGACTGGGAAGACTGGGAACGCTACCACGAGGATCTGGCGGACGACGCCGATACCCTCGAGCAGAAAATCGATAAAGAGGCGCATCGTAAGGCCGTCGAACGCGAGCGTCGCGAGAAAAAAGCGCAACACGCACCGGTAGAACGCGAAGAAGTGAGCTCGCCCGCCAGGGCCAGCGCCGTCGAGCACTTCACTCCCGAACCCGCTAAGCCCGATAAAGTGGCGGCGCCAACGCCGGACGTCAAATCGCCGGGGAACGACTCAGTTAAAGTCTCGGTCGATGAGCCTGCCGGACTCAAGGCCGCCTACGCGGCGCTGTCGGTACTGCTGCCACCGCTGGGTATCGGACTTGCCGGCGGCGGGGCCAGGCGCGTGGCGATCGCGCTGGTATTGACGCTTTTGGGCTGGCTGCCCGGCATCATCTACGCACTCGCCTGGGTGCTTCGCCGCTAACGAACCTCGTGCGCCGAGCTTTACCTTTTCCCCGAGCGCCGTATAATCCCGTCAACCTTTAATAATAGCTGGGGTTTACTATGGGGTATCTCGTTGGCGTCACGGCGCTCTGGGCGTTCTCGTTCTCGCTGATCGGTGTCTATCTTTCCGGGCAGGTGGATAGCTACTTCGCCGTGCTGGTGCGGGTGTCGCTGGCGCTACTGGTGTTTCTGCCGTTTTTGCGGCCCAGACTTTTGAGCTGGCGCGACCGGTTTACGCTCATGGCGCTTGGTGCGCTTCAGCTCGGCGTCATGTACACCTTTCTCTACCACTCCTTTTTGCTGCTTTCGGTGCCCGAGGTGGTGCTGTTCACCGTGCTCACGCCGATCTACATCGCGCTGCTCGACGACCTGCTCTTTCGACGCTTCACACCGATCTATCTGGTGACCGCGACACTGGCGGTGATCGGCGCCGCAGTGATTCGCTACCAGGGCGTGGACAGCGGCTTCTGGCTCGGTTTTTTGGTGGTCCAGGGCGCGAACTTGAGCTTTGCAATCGGCCAGGTGGGGTATCGCCGGCTGGCCGCCCGGCAGTCTCAAACGCTTGCCTGGCACCACGTGTTTGGCTGGTTTTTCATCGGCGCGCTGATCGTCGCACTGCCGGCCTTTTTGCTATTGGGTGACATTCAGGCGCTGCCCACCACGACGCTTCAGTGGGGCGTACTCGCCTGGCTTGGGCTTGCGGCCTCGGGCGTGGGCTATTTCGCCTGGAACCAGGGGGCGACCCGGGTCGATGCCGGCACGCTTGCGATCATGAACAATGCGCTGGTACCGGCGGGGCTGATCGTCAACCTGGTAATCTGGAACCGCGACGCCGATATAGGGCGGCTGGCACTGGGCGGGCTGATCATCGTCGCCTCGCTCTGGCTCAATCAGTGGTGGCTCAAGCGCCGCCAACTCACCGGCACGCTCGAGCGCGCCTGAGCCGCCAGGTTGTCGCTCTCAAGGCCTGCTTTGCCGATAAGTATCGGATAAACAAGGCGCCGGATTTGCCCGCGTGCGGGCGGGTCTTCATAATGGGCGATAACGACAGTGAGAGCCGCCCATGCCCACCACGCCAACCCGTACGTCCAGCATGACCAACGCGACGGTCGAAAGACCGTTCAATACGATCGGCCTGATCGGCCGGCTCGGCAGCGACAAGGTAGTCGATTCGCTCTCGCGGCTGGTGGCGTATCTGGTCGAACATGACTATCGCGTGTTGGTCGAGGATCGCACTGCCACGATGATTCCCGATCATGGCCAGCCGGAAACCAGCCGGCGCATGCTCGGCGAGCGCTGCGACCTGGTGATCGTGGTCGGCGGCGATGGAAGCCTTCTGGGCGCGGCGCGCTCGCTGTGCCAAAGCGGCACCCTGATTCTGGGCGTCAACCGCGGGCGGCTCGGCTTTCTCACCGATATCTCCCCGGACGAGCTCGAAACCCGGGTCGGTGAGGTGCTGGCGGGGCAGTTCGAGGTCGAAGAGCGCTTTTTGCTCGACGCGGTGCTCTACCGCAACGGCGTGGCGGTGGGCCGGGGCGACGCGCTCAACGAAGTGGTGGTGCACCCGGGCAAGGCGGTGCGCATGATCGAATTCGAACTCTTCGTCGACGGCCGCTTCGTCTACAGTCAGCGAAGTGATGGGCTGATCGTCGCCACGCCTACCGGCTCGACGGCCTACGCGCTCTCCGGCGGCGGGCCGATCATGCACCCCAAGCTCGACGTCGTAACGCTGGTGCCGATGTTTCCCCATACGCTTTCGAGCCGGCCGATCGTGATCGACGCGGCGAGCGAAATCCGGATTCATATCGGCGAAACCAACCACACCTACCCGCACATCAGCTGCGACGGCCAGACCCGCGCGGTGGCCAAGCCCGACGACGTGCTGGTGATCACTCGCAAGCCCGCCCGCGTTCAGCTCGTTCATCCGTTGGGCCACAATTTTTACGACATCCTGCGCAGCAAGCTGGGCTGGAGTCATCGGCTGGGGGATTGATGAGCCAGGGGTATGATCTCATTGGCGACGTCCACGGCTGCGGGGCGACGCTTTCGACGCTGCTCGAAAAGCTGGGCTACGAACAACGCGCCGGGGTGTATCGCCACCCGACGCGCAAGGCCGTCTTTCTGGGCGATTTGATCGACCGCGGCCCGCGTATTCGCCTGGCGGTGCAGATCGCCCGGCGCATGGTCGACGAAGGCGAGGCCTATATCGTGATGGGCAATCATGAGCACCACGCCCTGGCCTACACCCATCCCGCTCCGAGGGGGAGCGAGCGGCGCTGGCTGCGCGAGCATTCGCCGCGCCACAACCGCATCATCGCCGACACGCTCTACCAGTACCGCGACCACACCAACGAGTGGGAAGACACGCTCGCCTGGTTCAAGACGCTGCCGCTGTTTCTGGAGTTCGACGACTTTCGCGTGGTGCACGCCTGCTGGGACGCAGCGCTGATCGAGGCGCTCAAGAAGCGCTCGCCCAACGCGTGTCTGACCGATGAATTGCTGGAGGAGTCCGCCGACTCATCGACCGAGGCGTTTGCCATCGTCGACCGGCTGACCCGAGGGCCCAGCATCGCACTGCCCGAAGGCGTGGCCATCCACTCCGGCGATGGCTTTACGCGCAAAAGTTTTCGCGCCCATTTCTGGGCCGCCAATCCCAAGCGCTGGGGCGACGTGGTGTTTCAGCCGGACAACCTGCCGGATCACCTGGAAACCCGGCCGCTGAGCGAGGCCGAGCGCGAAGGGCTTGGCTATTACGACGCCGAGCAGCGGGCGCTGTTCATTGGCCACTACTGGTGTGAGGGGATTCCGGCGCTGCCCGCGCGCAACATCGCGTGTCTGGATTACAGCGCGGTGAAGTATGGGCGGCTGGTGGCCTATCGTTTCGACGGCGAGCGTGAATTGAGCGCCGACCGCTTCGTTTGGGTGGACGTTCACCGTGAAGAGAGCAGCCGCATTTGAGCGGGCTACCGAGCGCTTTCTAATTCAGATTATGAGTAGATACATTAAGAAACATCTTTTTTTGAAAATGGCTGAACTAACCCCGCCGCTGGCTATCAGAGTAAGTGTTCCCTTGAATGATCCCTTGCTTTAAGCCGGCGGCCCCCTCCGCCGGTTTTTTTATGCGCACGATTTACGCTCATGACGAAACCACCGCGCCGGGCAGCCGATCCTTTACTCCAGGGAGGTGTCATGCACCCCGTCATGCTGTTACCCGTTGATGCCGACACGCGTGAGCTTCGCCAGGCGCTCTGGCACTACCGGATTGGTCATCGGATCACCGAAGAGCCGGAGGGCCTGACGCTGTGGCTCGCCGACCCCCGTCAGAAAACCGAGCTGACCGCGCTGGTGCGCCGCTGGCAGCAGGGCGAAACGCTGATTACCGGCCCGCGCCCCCAAAGCGCTCAGCGCACTCAGGGCGCCACGCTTTTACGCCGCCTGCCCGTTACATCGCTCATCATCGGTTTGAGCGTTTTAGTCTTCGTGCTCATGAATACCCTGGGCGACGGCGTACTTACGGCGCTGACCATCGTGCCGGTGGGCGTCGCCAACGGCCAGCTGGTGGCTCAGAGTCTGATGGAGACGCTGACCGGCGGCCAGCTGTGGCGGCTTTTGACGCCGGCATTTTTGCACTTTGGCCTGATGCACCTGATCTTCAATCTGATGTGGGTGTGGTACTTCGGTCGTCAGATCGAGGCGTTGCAGGGCAGCCGCGTGATGTTGGCGCTGCTGCTGGTGGCGGGCATCGGCTCGAATCTGGCGCAGTACGCCACCGGCACGGTGCTGTTCGGCGGCATGTCCGGGGTGGTGTATGCGCTGTTGGGCCACGTCTGGCTCGTCTCACGTAAGCGCCCCGAAAGCGGCTTTTTCGTGCCGCAGATGCTGGTGGTGTTCATGCTGGGGTGGATGGTGTTCACCATGACCTCGCTTGCCGAGTGGGTGGGCTTTGGCAACGTGGCCAATGAGGCGCACCTGGGCGGGCTACTCGTGGGGCTGGCCTCGGGCTGGTACTATTGCGCCAAACGTCCACGGTCCACGCCCTGACCTTCGATACGACTGGAGCCCTGCATGAATGATATGAGCTTTGAGCGCATGATCAGCCAGATGACCCCGAGCATTTACGAAAGCCTCAAGCAGGCGGTATCACTGCGTAAATGGCCGGATGGCCGCTTTTTGACCGCCGAGCAAACCGAGCTTTGTCTCGAGGCGGTGATTCGTTTTGAAATCGAAAACAACGTGCCCGACGAGAACCGGGTGGGCTATCTCGAGCGGCGCACCTGTGGCGCAGGGGCTACCGGCGCGGGCGTTTCGCCGGAGATGGCGGGCCTGGGCCGGGATGTCTCGGGTGACTGATCTGTTCGCAAGCGAGTCAAGCGCCGTGCGTGTGTCCGGCCATCTGAGCAAAATGGCGGGCACGCTCGAGGCACCTGGCAGTGAAGTCACGTATCACCTGCGCGCCGGCGAGCAACGACTGGCGCTCAACGCGTTGATCGGCACGCCGCTTCGCCTGCACTTTGATGGCCACATTGCCTGCACCCACTGCGGGCGCAAGACCAACAAGAGCTTCGCCCAGGGCTACTGCTACCCGTGCTTCAAACGCCTGGCGCAGTGCGACACCTGCATCATGAAGCCGGAAACCTGCCACTATTTTCAGGGCACCTGCCGCGAGCCGGAATGGGGCGAGGCGCACTGTTTCACCCCGCACATCGTCTATCTGGCCAACTCCTCCGGGCTCAAGGTCGGCATCACCCGCAAGACCAACATGCCCACCCGCTGGATCGACCAGGGCGCCATCCAGGCGCTGCCGATCATGGAAGTGGCCAGCCGCCAGCAGTCCGGCTTCGTCGAGATGCTGTTCAAGGAGCACGTATCGGATCGCACCAACTGGCGCGCCATGCTCAAGGGCGAGGTCGAACCGCTCGATCTGATCAAGGAGCGCGACCGGCTGCTCGAGGCCGTTGCCAGCGGCCTGGACGCGCTACGCGAGACCTACGGGGGGGAGGCGATTCGGTTACTCGATGAAACCCCGCTCGATATTCGCTACCCGGTCGAGTCGTTCCCCCGCAAGATCGCCTCGCACAATTTCGACAAGCAGCCGGTGGTCGAGGGCGTACTGAACGGCGTCAAGGGCCAGTACCTGATCTTCGATACCGGCGTCATCAACCTGCGCAAGTTTACCGGCTACCATGTAAGCGTTGACTCGCTTTGCTAGCCAGCCCGTGGCTAGTTGGCTAAGGTAAGAACAGCCTCAACCCCTGACCGGCCCGGCAGAGGCGGGCGGGGGGCTCGGTGAACGTGCTCACTCGATTGCAAGCCTTCTGGCTGGCTCGGCCTTCCGGCGGACTCCAGCGTCTTCATTTGACGTGCTTCTCATTCGAAAGCGCTTTTAAAGCATTGCAAGGACGCCGTGATGCCCTGGTTAAAACTTCTTCATATCGCAGCGCTGGTGATTTGGTGCGGCTCGCTGCTGTATCTCCCGGCGCTGTTAAATCACAGTCTGGCGCTTCGCCGGGATGCGGGCTTTGCTCAGGGCACCCCGCCCATGCCGCGTTTTTTCTACAACACCGTTGCCACACCCGCCGCACTTTTGGCGATCGGCTCCGGCACCCTGCTGTTTCTACTTCATGACTTGATGGGCGGCTGGCTGATTTTGAAGCTCGGCGCGGTCGTGCTGATGGTGGCAGCCCACGGCGCCTTTGGCTGGCTAATTCTGCGCCTGGAAATGGGGATCTATCGCGGCGTCAAAACCGCCACGCTGCTGGGGCTTCTGCTCAGCCTGGTGGGGATCTTCGGCGTGCTGGGGTTCGTACTGGCAAAGCCCCTGGCGTGGGGCTAGGCGATGAGAAATAAAAGGTGCTTCAAGCGTAAACAGTGTGGCGTGGGCCGTGGGGCGGTGTCATTCGTCGACGTCGACGCCGACCGCGTGTTCGTAAACGAGTTGGCCGCCGAGCCAGCCGGCCAGCGCAATCAGGGCGCCGGTGACCAGCGATATCGCAAGCCCCCAGGGCAGAATGGCTTCCGGCGAATTCAGACGCAACAGCCAGTTCAGCGAGGCAAGCGAGAGCATCACCACGGCGACGATGGCATGGCTCCAGCCAGTGATCAAACGGCGAATACGCGACACCGTGACCAGATCAATTATGCCGGCGATCGAGGCGATCCAGCCGCCAAAGGCACCGACGCCTGCAAGCCACAGGCCGCTGCGCTCCCAGAAGGGGTCACCCGTGTACCAGTAACCCAGATCGCTTGCGACCAGCGCCATCAATGCCGCCACCGGGAAGTGAATCATGACCGGATGAAGCGGGTGACCGGCCAGCGAGGCGCGGCTTTTTATGGAACGCTGCGGAGTGGATGCCATGGACACGTCCTGTGGGCAGACAAAGGGAAAAGAGTATGAGGGAACGTAACCATTCGGCGCCGCCCCCAAGGCGTATTCAACGCGCATCGCGACGGCGGGTCAACCTGGCCGCGTTAACGCTTTTACTGGCCGCGCCGATACTATTGGCCGGCTGCGGCGGCGACCACTCGATCTTGAACCCGGCGGGGCCGGCGGCGCGCGATATCCGCCTGATCTGGTTCGTCATGCTGGGCTTCGGAACCGTCGTGTTCGTCGTCGTGATCGCGCTTTGGCTCTATACCTTCAAAAAGCGTTACGTTACCCGCACTCCCGCCCAGGAGCGGCGCATCGGCCGACGCTGGATCATCGGCGGCGGTATCATTCTGCCCACACTCACGGTCATTGCGCTTTTGATGTTTGGCGTGCCCACCGGCAAGCGCATGCTGACGCTGCCGCTGGACGAGCCGCCGGAGGTGATCGAGGTCATCGGGCATCAGTGGTGGTGGGAGGTACGCTACCCGGGGGCCGAAGGTGGTGAGGTCGTGACCGCCAATCAACTCATGATGCCTGCCGGCGAGCCGGTGGACTTTCATGTCACCGCCGCCGATGTCATCCACGGCTTCTGGATTCCGCGTTTGGGCGGCAAGATCGACATGCTGCCCGGGCGTATCAACCGCATTCGCCTGGAGGCCGACGAGCCCGGCGTGTTCGGCGCCCAGTGCGCCGAGCTTTGCGGCGTGGGCCATGCTCATATGCAGCTTCACGTCGAGGCGCTGCCGCGTGCGGAGTTCGACGCCTGGCTTGCCGCGCGCAGTGACGAGGCGCTGGCCGAGCTTGCCGCCCAAAACGCAGCCTTCGATACCGCCCGCGACAACTTCACTCGGTTCTGTTCTGGCTGCCACCAGGTGGCGGGTATCAGTTCGAGCAACATCGGCCCGAATCTCTCGGATGTCGGTGGCCGCGAAGCCTTGGGCGCCGGCGTAATGGCCATGGAGGAGGGCGCGGTCTACCAGTGGCTGAGAAACCATCAGACGCTCAAGCCCAGTAACCTGATGCCGCGACACGACGATCTGGATAACGAAACGCTTAGGGACCTGGGTGCCTGGCTGGAGACTTTAACCCCATGACAACCATCAATCGTCAAGCGACGCCCCAGGACCCGCAAGAGCCGGGGGACGGCCGCACGCTGCACGACGACCTGCACGACATTTGGGGCAACCCGCGCGGCATCAAGGCGCTGACCATCGTCAACCACACCACGCTCGGGTTACGCTTCATGATCACCGGGATGGCGTTTTTCCTGTTCGGCGGCATTTTGTCGATGCTGGTGCGCACCCAGCTCGCCACACCCGACCAGAACTTCATGACCCCGGAGATCTATAGCCAGGTCACCACCATGCACGGCACGGTGATGATGTTCTTGTTCGCCATTCCCGTGCTCGAGGGGCTGGCGATCTACATGATTCCGAAGATGATCGGCGCCCGTGATTTGGTCTGCCCCAGGCTGACCTCACTTGGCTACTTCTGCTACCTTTTCGGCGGCATCATTCTGGCCTCGAGCCTGGTCATCGAAATGGCGCCCAATGCCGGCTGGTTCATGTACACGCCGCTTTCGAGCAGCGAGTATTCGCCGGGGCTCGGCTCGGATTTTTGGCTGTTGGGCATCACCTTCGTCGAAATCTCGGCGCTCTCCGCCGGGGTCGAGATCGTCGTCTCCATATTGCGCACCCGCACCCAGGGCATGGCGCTGCACAAGATGCCGCTGTTTGCCTGGTACATTCTCGCCATGGCGCTGATGATCGTGGTCGGCTTTCCACCCTTGATTCTGGGCAGTATCCTGCTCGAGCTCGAGCGTGCGGTCGGCATGCCGTTTTTCCAGGTGGCCGGTGGGGGCGATCCGCTTTTATGGCAGCACCTTTTCTGGCTCTTTGGCCACCCGGAGGTGTACATCATCTTCCTGCCCGCCGCGGGCATCATTTCCACGCTGATTCCGGTATTCGCCGGCCGGCCGATCGTCGGCTACGGCTGGGTGGTGTTCGCCATCATCGTCACCGGCTTCATCAGCTTCGGGCTTTGGGTGCACCACATGTTCACGGTGGGGATCCCCCAGCTCGCCCAGGCGTTCTTTTCGGCGGCGAGTATGCTGGTGGCGGTGCCCACCGCCATTCAGGTGTTCGTGTGGCTGGCCACGCTGTGGCTCGGTAAACCGAAATTCAAACTGCCGATGCTCTGGGTGTTGGGCTTTTTGATCATCTTCGTCTGCGGCGGTTTGACAGGCGTGATGCTGGCGCTGGTGCCGTTCAACTGGCAGGTACACGACACCCACTTCGTGGTCGCGCACATGCATTATGTGCTGGTCGGCGGCATGCTCTTTCCGCTGATGGCGGGCTTCTACTACTGGCTGCCGCTGTTCTCCGGGCGCATGCCGTCGGAAACCATCGGTCGCTGGGGCTTCTGGCTCACCTTTTTGGGCTTCAACGGCACGTTCTTGATCATGCACTGGACCGGGCTTCTGGGCATGCCGCGGCGTATCTACACTTATGAAGCGGGTAACGGCTGGGAGATCTTCAACCTGCTCTCGTCCGTTGCCAGCTTCGTGATGTCCGCCGGCATTGCCATGGTGTTGATCGATATCGCGCTGCACTTTCGCTTCGGCAAGCCGGCCAAACACAACCCCTGGGGCGCGGATACGCTTGAGTGGGCCAATACGATGCCGCCAAGCGCTTATAACTTCGTAAGCCTGCCTAACATCGAAACCCGCCACCCGCTGTGGGACAACCCGGATTTACCGCGCACCATGGCCGAAGGCAAGCACGGCCTGGCGGTGGCGAGCCACGGGCGGCGCGAGATGTGGGGATCTGATTCCATTACCGGCAAGGTGCGCGAAATCGTTCACCTGCCGGGCAACTCCTGGTGGCCGTTTCTGGCCGCGCTGGCGCTGGCCGTGGTGTGTGTCAGCCTGCTGACGCGCCTCTACCCGGTCGCCGCGGTGTTCGTCATCGTCGCCGGGGTGTTTTTGCTGCGCTGGGCCTGGGAGAACGGCGCCCACCCCAAAGCCGCCCCGGACGCCGAGGTCAAGGAAGGCGACCCGCCCCTGCATTCGCGCACCATGAGCGGGCCCGGCGTCTGGGCGATGGCGACGTTCTCGATCGCCAACGGGTCGTTCTTTCTTTCGTATCTTTTCGGCTGGTTCTATCTCTGGACCGTCTCACCCGAGTGGCGCATGCCCGAGGTGTCGCCCCTTTCACTGCTGGTGCTGGTCAGCGCCGGCATCGCGCTCACGGTGGGCGCCGGCGTCATGGAGAAGCTGGTACGCGGGCTTCGCGCCCGCCGCGATAGCGGCCTGATGGGCGGGTTTTTCATCGCCGCGCTGCTGGGCGCGGTGCAGGTGGGGCTGGTGCTCTGGTCGCTGCTGAGTGCCGGGCTCGAGCCTACCCAAACCAGCCACGATGCGATTTTACTGGTGGGGCTGGTATACGCGCTGTTCCATGGGGCGCTTGCGATGATTCTCACCGCGATGCAGGGGTTTCGCGTGCGCTACGGCTACGTGGGTGCCCACGCGCCCTTCGAGCCGGCAGTGGTGGTGCAGCTTTGGCGCTACAACCTGATGACGTTCTGGGTGCTGGTCGGCGCGCTCGGCGTGCTGCCCCGCGTAATGGGAGGCTAGATGATGCCAACCGCGTTCAAGCGACTACACCTTGGCCATCCGGCGCATTTGATCGTCGGGCTCACGCTCTGGAGTATCTGGTTCGTGGCGGTGTACGGCGGGCTGTCGGTGGCCTGCGCCGTAGCGCCGCCGGCACCGGATCAAGGCTCACTGACGGGCCTCAACCTGGGGCTTGGGCTTGTCAGCGTCGCCACCACCGTTTTGCTTTTCTGGCTTGCCTGGGCCGGCTGGAAGGTAGGCCGCGAGCTTACCGGCCGGCCGCGCTTTAACGCGCTGGTCTCCGCTGGGCTCTATCTCTTCTCCGCCTTTGGGGTGGTCTTTACCGGCATGCCGATCATCGGCGTGCCGCCCTGTCTGTAACGCCGGTGGGGCGATCGACGCCATGAGCGATAGCGCGCCCGCCGGCCCGACCGCGCTTTTTAGTCTGCACGGCATGTGGTGTACCAGCTGCGCGCTTGCCGTCGAAGGCGTTTTGAAGCGCGCACCCGGCATTACCCAGGCAAGCGTTCACTATCCCACCGCCACGGTGTACGTACAGGGCGAGGCACAGGCCATCGCGCTTGCAACTCTTGCGCCGCGGGTCTCGCGCATCGGCTATCGGCTGGGCGAGCTCGAGGCGGTGCAGGACGCCGCCGAGCGGCTCGAACAAGAGGGGCGCTACCTGAGTCTTCGTTTGGGGGTCGCCGCGGTGTTCGGCATGTGGACGATGCTCGCCTCGATTCTGATCTACGCCGGCGCCGTACCGGCGGGGCGTATCGAGCTGGTCATGGCCTGGGTTTCCGGCGCCTTTTCGCTTCCCGTGGTGCTCTACGCCGGCGTGCCGTTCTACCGCGCCGGGTTTCGTACGCTGTTGGCCCGCCGGCCAGGCATGGACGTGCTGGTGAGCCTGGGCGTGCTGGGGGCGATGGCGGTGTCGGTCTGGCTTCTTGGCCAGGGGGCTGTCGAGGTGTACTTCGATACGGCCGTCATGCTGATCGCGCTCTTGCTGGTCGGGCGACTGGCCGAAACGCTGTGCCGCCAGCGGGGCCTGAAAGCCTTCGAGGCCTTGGCGCTGGCGCCGGGCGACATTACCCTGGAGCGGGAAGGGCAAATCGCGTCGCACCCGCTGAGCGCTGCGTGCATGAACGATGTTCAACGCCTGGCGCCGGGCGAGACCCTGCTGCTCGACGGTGAACTGATGAGCGCCGGCTGGTTCGATACCGCCACGCTCTCCGGTGAAAGCGTGCCGCGCTATCTGGTCACGGGCCAGCGGGTTTACGCCGGCTACCGCTTCATCGAGGCCGACGACGAAGTGGCCCTTCGGCTTCGGGTAAACGCTACCCCCGGCGAGCGGCGCCGGGATCATTTGTGTGAGCAGATGCGCCTGCTGCAAACCCAAAAGGGCGAGCTTCACAAGCTGGCCGACCGTTTCGCGGCCTGGTTGAGCCCTGTCGCGCTGGTACTTGCGCTAATCACGCTGCCCGTGGCCTTCATGCTGGGCGCGAGCCTTGAAGAGGCGGTGGTACGAGCGCTTTCCGTGCTGGTGGTCGCCTGTCCCTGCGCGGTGGGGCTGGCCGTGCCGCTGGCAACGCTTGCCGGCAGCGACCAGGCGCTGCAGCGCGGCGTGGCCCTGCGAGACCCCGGCGCGTTCGAGACGCTGGCCCGAGTGCGTGCGGTGGCCTTCGATAAAACCGGCACGCTCACCGCTGGCCGCCACCGGGTCGTTCACGCCGAGTGCCGCGATGCGCTCGGTGGTGACTTTCATCGAAAGCTCGCCGCCGCCACCCGGCAAAGCGAGCATCCGCTGGCCCAGGGGCTGTTGCGCTGGGCGCTTGAAAGTGGCGATAAAACTGACGAAGAGGAGGGCGCAAGCCGCGTGGTGCGCCTGGACGAAGTCGCCGGCGCCGGGCGGGTGATCGCTTTTGAGCGCGGCGAGCGCTGGTGGATGGGAAGTTTGGGCTGGCTTGGCGAGCGCGGCGTCACGCTTGAAGGTGCGGCCCATCAGGCCGACCATGCCTTTGCCTCCCAAGTGGTGCTGGCCGACGAGCGCGGGTGGCTGGCAACGTTTTATCTAGCCGACCCGCCGGTGGAGGATGGCCGGGCGAGTGTTCGCGCGCTGCAGGCGCAGGGCTATCTCACGGCGCTGATCAGCGGTGACCGCCAGGGCGCGGTGAGCTGGCTGGGTGAGCAGGTGGGTCTGGCGCCCAATGCGTGCTACGCCCAGCGCTCGCCGGAGGCGAAAGCACGGCTGCTGGCGGGGCTGGCGTCACCCACGCTCTATGTTGGCGACGGGGTCAACGACACGCTGTGTCTGGCCGCCGCGGGGGTGGGCGTTGCGCCCATGCAGGCAAGCGACGCCGCCCGTGAAGGGGCGGCGGCCCAGCTGCTTCGCCCCGGCGTTGGCGGCGTGGTCGAGCTTCTGCGCTTGGCCAGGCGTACCCGCAACGTCATGCGCCAGAACCTGGTGTTCTCGGCGGTGTACAACACCCTGGCGCTGGGGCTGGTCATCGTCATGGCGGTGCCGCCGCTGGCGGCGGTGCTGGCCATGGCGGCGAGCTCTTTAAGCGTGACGCTGAACGCCGCCCGGCTCGCCTGGGCGCCGGTCGACGGTGACCCCGCAAAGGCCTCGCCATGAGCCGGGTCATCGTCTGGGTCGAGGCGCAGCTTCTATGGCTGGTGATGGCGGTGGCCGCGCTGGGGCTTTTGTACCCGGCGGCGGGCGTGGCGCTGGCGCCGCTGATTGGCCCGCTGCTGGCGCTTTTGATGTTCGTCATCAGCCTGACCTTCGATGCCCATCAGGTCGGCGCGGTGCTGCGCCGCCCCTCGCGGCCGCTGCTGGCGCTTTGTCTGGTGTACGGGCCGATGTCGCTACTGGGCTGGCTGACCGGGCGGCTCTTTTTCGGCACCGGGGCGCTCGCCGCGGGGCAGACGCTTCTGGGCACGCTGCCCACCGACGTGTCATCACCGCTTCTGGTGCTGATGGCGCGGGGCAACGTGGCGATGGCGGCGGTGTTCAACGCGATCACTACGGCACTTTCACCGCTGCTGGTCCCGCTGCTGTTTCTCGCGCTTACCGGCATCGAGCTCGACGTGCCGCTTTTCGCCATCGTGGTCGAGCTTTTACTGATCGTTTTCGTTCCGACGCTTCTGGGCGTGGCGCTGCGCACCCGGTTCAGCACAACGCTTGCCCGCTTTGACGACCGCTACGCGGGGCTGGGCTCTATCATCTATCTGCTGATACTGCTGGCGGTGGTGGGGCCCAACGCCGCGACCATTCTGGGGTACGGCGCCTACGCGCTAGTGATCGCTGCCGCAGCGCTGTGTTTGAACCTGGCAGGCTACGCAGTGGGCACGGCGTCCAGGCTGATCACCAATGAGCGGTCAGAGGTGGTGGCGTATCTCTTTACCACGAGCAAGAAGGAGTTCAGCATTGCGGCGGCGTTCGTCGCGGCCTCCGGGCTTTCGCCGGAGATCGCCATTCCCGCGGCGTTTTTCGCCGTCATCCAGATGATTACCTCGCCGCTGGCGGCCAGACTGCTCGTCCGTCGCCCCACTAGCACTTGGGTGAGCGATAAGCGCTAGCAGTAGCCCAGCGCCTCGCCCAGCCTTGTGGCGTGCTCTTTTACCCAGCCACGGTCGATCGCGCCCCAGCTCTCGATCACGTAGCGGCCGATGTTGTGCCGCTCGCCTTCTTGCCCCTCAAAAACGCAAACGATATCGAGCTCGTCGAGCGACTTGATCGTGTCCTGAGCGGTGCGCCGGGGCATGCCGGTGGCCTCGATCAGTGCCGGCACGCTGGCCACGCCCTGGTCGATCAGGTGGGCGACGTAGAGGCGGCGGTAGAAACTCGATCGGGTCTTGCTCAGTGGCTCATTCAAGGGCTTTGTCATTGGGCGTTCCGGTTCGATGGTTGGGGAGGGCGTTAATCGAAATAAGTGAGCGCGGTCACGCGGGCGTCATCAGGCTGTCACCTGCGGCGCGCAACGTGAAGGGTGAACGTGCCCCACGTTGCCAACCGCCGGAGGGATCACCATGGTAGAGACGACCCATCGCGCCGCGCCAGAGAGCTACGCTCGCCCGGCGCAAAAGGAGAAGCAGGGCCGCCTGCGCCAGTGGCTCACGCTATTGCTGTTAGTCTACTTTCTGATCTGCGCGGTATCCATCGTCGGCGACGGCTTCAAGCTCGCCACCGGCGATCACGCCGAGCGCCTGTTCGAGTTCGCCACCAACCCCTTCGTCGGCCTGATGGTCGGTATCGTCGCCACCGCCCTGATCCAGTCGTCCTCGACGGTGACCTCGGTGATCGTTGGCATGGTGGCCGGGGGGCTGCCGGTCGCGGTGGCGGTACCCATGGTCATGGGGGCGAACATCGGCACCACGGTGACCAATACGCTGGTGAGCCTGGGCCACGTCAACGACAAGAACGAGTTTCGCCGCGCCTTTGCCGCCGCCACCGTGCACGACTTCTTCAATCTGCTGGCCGTGGTGATTTTGCTTCCCATCGAGATCCTGTTCCACCCGCTGGAGCGCATGGCCGGCGCCGTGGCCGGCGTTTTCTATGGCGATGCCGATCTTTCGCTGGATAACGTCAATATCGTGGGCCAGCTGACTCAGCCGGTGACGGACACGGCAGATCAGTTGGTGGCGAGTTTGCCGGCGGTGGCCGGTGGTATCGCCTTGATCGTCATCGGCGTGGCGCTGATTTTTCTCTCCATTCGCTACATCGGCAAGCTGTTGAAGACGCTGATGGTTGGGCGCGCCAGGCAAATCATGCTCAGCGCCATCGGCCGCGGGCCGTTCACCGGCGTGGCCTCCGGGGCGCTGGTGACGATGCTGGTGCAGTCGTCCTCCACGACCACCAGCCTGATGGTGCCCATGGCCGGCTCTGGCGCGTTCACGCTGCGCCAGATCTATCCGTTCACCATCGGCAGCAATATCGGCACCACCATGACGGCGCTGCTGGCCGCCACGGCGATTTCCGGCGCCACGGCGCTGTTGGCGCTGGAGATCGCCCTGGTGCATCTGCTTTTCAATCTGTGCGCCGTGCTGATCATCGGCGGACTGCCGTTTCTGCGTCTGCTACCGGTGAAAGGGGCGCAGTGGCTGGGCCGGGTCGCCGCCGAGCGCAAGGCGCTGGCCGCCGGCTGGGTGCTGGGCGTGTTCATCGCGCTGCCGGCCCTGCTGATCGCTGTTACCGTACTGTAAGGAGGGCGCCATGAGTATTGAACAAGGTTCCAGGCCAAGCCTGCACACCACCTCGACCGCCGAACTCAAGGCGATGTTGAACGACTCGGTGGAGATCATCGACGAAATTCGCGCTGAGCTCGACGCCCGAGAAGCCCAGACTCAGGAGCTCGAAAAGATGGACACCCTGATGGTCGAGGCGAGGCCGAAGCTTCAGGAGATTCGCGGCTTCTTCGCGCTGGTGCTCGACGAGCTCAAGGCGCGGCGCGGCCCGAACCGTTAGCGCTGGCTAGTCGAACAGGTCGCCCTGAGCGCGGGGTGGCCTGAAGTCGCGCGTGTTGAGCCCCTGCTCGGCGCGGGGCTGCATGCCCCATTGACGGCTGGCGCGCTTGAAGCGCTGCTCGATCATGTCGACGAACACGCCTTCACCGCGAAAGCGCTTGCCGAACGCCGCCTCGTTGGTCTTGCCGCCCCGGCACTGGCGAATCAGGCTCATCACCTTGTCGGCGCGCTCGGGATAGTGGGCCATCAGCCACGCCTGGAACAGCGGCGCGACTTCGCGGGGCAGGCGTAGAAGCATCCAGCTCGCGGTGCGCGCGCCGGCGCCGCGGGCCGCTTCGATCAGCCGCTCGATTTCGTGGTCGGTCAGCCCCGGTATCACCGGCGAGATCAACACCCCCACCGGCACCCCGGCGGCGCTGAGTTCGCGAATCACCTTCAGCCGTGCCTGGGGCGAAGCCGCTCGCGGCTCCAGGGTGCGCTTCAAGTCGCCGTCCAGGCTCGTCAGACTCACCAGCACCCGCACCAGCCGGTGCTCGGCCATGCGCTTTAGAAGGTCCAAGTCGCGCAGCACGAGACTTCCCTTGGTCACCAGCGTGACCGGGTGGCGGCATTCGAGCAAAAACGCGAGCAGGCTCCGAGTGGTGCGATATGTCGCCTCGATTGGTTGATAACAGTCGGTGTTGCCGGAAAGATTGATCGGCCGGCAAACGTAGCCGGGTTTCGCGAGTTCGTCGCGCAGGTGCTCGAGCATGCCGGTACGCGCGATCAGCCGGGTTTCGAAATCGAGCCCCGGCGACATGTCCCAGTAGGCGTGCGAGGGCCGAGCGAAGCAGTAGATGCAGCCATGCTCGCAGCCGTGGTAAGGATTGAGCGAGCGATCAAAGGAGAGATCCGGTGAGCTGTTCCACGCAAGCGCGCTCTTGCTTGGCTCCTCGCGTACCTCGGTGGCAAGGCTTAAAGGGGCGTGCTCCTGCCACCAGCCGTCGAATTCCTCGACGCTGACACTCGGCGCAAAGCGGTTGTGCGGGTCGAACGTTGCCCCGCGGCCCTTGTGAACGATACTGCCCGGGGGGAGGGCGCGTGAATCCGACATGACGCTATCCGATCGGCAATAGGTTGACTGTATGAATATACACTATATTACCGCTCATGCTAACGACAACCGCTGGCCGTGGTGAACGGCGTGTCACTGAAATCGCGCTAAACGTTCATCCCGCTGTCATCTGGCGTGGCTAATTTAAGTCTCTCTTAATCAATGACTTGGATGAACAGCATGGTCGCTTTCAAACGCTGCGCGCTCGCGCTTGCTTTAGGGTCCGTTTTTGCCACGCCGGCGCTTGCCCAACCACACGGTGCCAAAAACGTCATTCTGATGATCACCGACGGCGCGGGCATCGAAACCTTCCGCGCCGCCAGCTACTACCGCCACGCAGTGCTGGGCCAGGAAGTGTACGACGACTTCGACACTCAGGTCTTCACCGCCACCTACCCGCTGACCACCGCCACCGAGCCGACCATGAGCGACGAAGGCAAGGTCGAGTTCGACCCCGCCGAGCTCTGGAGCGATGAGGCGGCCGAGGGCGTGGGCTTCGAGGGCAAACTGGGCGACTACGACGGCTATTTCGCCGGCTACAACTACGCCCGCGAGAACTTCACCGACAGCGCCGCCGCCGGCACGGCGCTGGCCACCGGCCAGAAGACCTACAACAGCGCCATCAACTGGTCGAACAATGACGAGCGCATGAAGCACATCGGCGAGTACGTGGTCGAAAGCGGTCGGGCGCTGGGCGTGGTGAGCTCGGTGCAGCTGAGCCACGCGACGCCCGCCGCGTTTCTGGGCCACAGCCCCAGCCGCAACGAATACGCAGCACTCGGTGAAGAGATCATCGATTCCGGACTTGCCACCGTGGTGTTCGGCGCCGGCCACCCGTACTTCGACGACGCCGGTAACGCGGTCGACAATCCGGACGAAGACGCCTTTCGCTACGTGGGCGGCGAAGCCACCTGGCAGCGTGTGCTCGACGGCGACACCGATTACCAGTTGATCGAAAGCCGCGACGACTTCGAGGCGCTGGCCAACGGCGAGCTGACCCTCGAGGCGGACAAGGTGCTGGGCGTGGCGCAGAACCACGCCACGCTGCAGTTCAACCGCCCGGGCGTGGAAGCTGGCAACCTGATCGAGAACGTGCCGAACTTGCCGACGCTGACCCGCGGCGCGCTCGAAGTGCTCAAGCAAAACGACGAAGGCTTTTTCCTGATGGTCGAAGGCGGCGCCGTCGACTGGGCCGCGCACGCCAACAACCTGCCGCGCCTGGTCGAGGAGCAGGTCGATTTCAATGAAGCGGTGGAAGCTGCGGTCGAGTGGGTCGAGGCGAACAGCGACTGGGACGAGACGATGATCATCGTTACCACCGACCACGGCAACGGCCTGCTGCAGGGCCCGGATTCGGATCAGAACGCCTACAGCCCGATCGTAAGCCAGGGCGCCGGCGCGCTGCCGCTGGTACGCTGGCACTCGGATAACCACACCCGCGAGCTCGTGCCGCTTTACGCCCAGGGCGCCGGCGCCGAGTACTTCCTCGATGTGGCCCAGCCCGATGAAGGCCTCTCCACCTACGGTGTGGACGAAAACGCCCAGCAGTGGGTGGACAACACCGATGTATTCCGCGCCGCGATGAACGCGCTCGGTATCGACGAGGACAGCGACACGCCGTAACGTCCCTGTGCAGGCATAAAGCCCCCGGTGAGTAATGGCCGGGGGCTTTTTTGTGCGTGTTTTAGAACGCGTGCGATGAACGTATGCTGACGGTTTTGCCGGGAGTCTTCATGCGCGCCTTCTCGATCATCGCGATTCGCCTTCTCGCCGTCTATCTCGTGACCCGCCCGCTCATGGCGCTGGCGTCGTCGCTGCCCGCGGCCTTCGCTACGGCAGAGGCGTTCGAAGACTGGCGACTACTGTTCTCCGCCAGTCTCGTGCTGCCGTGTTTGCTGGGCGTGCTTTTATGGTTCAAGGCGCCCGCGCTTGCGCAAAGGCTTCACCCGAATGAGTCGGCGTCTGACAGCGTGGTAGGGGAGGCGGGGCTCGTGCGTGCGGGCAGCTTTCTCATCGGCGTGTATCTGGTGGTACAGCACCTGAGCAGTCTGCTTTCCCGCTGGCAGTGGGGCGGGGGGCTCGACATCGGCTCGCTCGCCGCGCTCCTGATCGGCCTGGCGCTGATACCGGGGGCCAGCGCCATGGGTAAACTGTTCCATCGATTGCGGGAATTTTAATGGGCTTGGGAACTCGCCATGCGCTCGCGTGTCGATTTGGGTAAGATGGTACCCGCTACATCTTTGGTATAAGAATGATGGGCTTGTAAAGTCACTGTCGTAAAAGGTCACCGCCGTTTGAGCCCGCGGCATCAGGTCACCGACATTGGTTAAAGAGGTCGTTAGTCATATGAGAACTCCCCATGACGTGCTCAACGAGTGGATGCAGGCAATCAACAACGCCGACGTCGAAGCGCTGCTGTCGCTCTACGATGAGAACGCCGTACTGATTCCCACCTTTTCCAACCGTATTTCCAACACCCGCGAGAAGCATCGCGACTATTTCGAGCGCCTGGGCGCGCGCCCGGGTCTGAGCATCACGCTGCACGAAAAGACCCTGATCATTCAGGAAGTCTCCGAAACCGTTGCCGCGCTGACCGGCCTCTACAACTGGCGCTTTGAGGTCGAAGGCGAGCTTCTGAACTTCGAGGCGCGCTTTAGCTACGTCGTTGATCTTTCGAAAGAAGCGCCGATTTTGCACCACCACTCCTCGCAAATTCCGCGTATGCTGTAAGGTTGTCGGCACCCGAAAAACGCCAGGCTATTCGAGCCTGGCGTTTTCATTTTTAAAGGTTTTATTCATGTTCGAGCTTCCCGCTCTTCTTATCATCGACATGCAGCGCGGCATGAGCGACCCCGCTGTAGGGGCTCGCAACAATACGTACGCCGAGGCGAATATTGCGCGCCTGCTCGGCGCGTGGCGTCATGCTCAGGGCCCTGTCGTTCACGTACGCCATATCTCCCGCTCGCCAGATTCCCCTTTCTGGCCGGGACAATGCGGCGTCGAGTTCCAGCCGGCACTGGCGCCGTGGGAAGGCGAGCACGTGGTCGAGAAGAACGTTCCCGATGCTTTTATCCATTCGGGTCTCGAGCGCTGGCTTCGCGTGCGCGATATTCAGCGTCTCGTCGTCGTGGGTGTCAGCACCAGCAACTCGGTGGAGGCCAGCGTGCGAAGCGCGGGTAATCTCGGCTTCGATGTCACGGTCGTTCATGACGCTACCTTCACCTTCGCCAAACGCGATTATGCTGGGGTGGAACGCTCGGCTGACGAGGTTCACGCCATGTCGCTTGCGAATCTGAATGGGGAGTACGCGCGTATCCGCTCGACCGAAGAAATGCTCGATGAGGCGTTAGAAGAATGATTGAACTGGCAATGGCGGGAATCTCCCTGTTTGGTTTGGGTGACTGGACCTGTACCTCGGACAATGTCTACCCGGACGGCATGGAAGAGCACATCGAAAGTCGCGTCACGACACGAAAGGATCTCACCTATGAGGAAACGCTGACGCTCGACTATCGAACGAGCAGCGTTCCGGGAAGCCATTCGCGTCTGCAGGTCTTCATCACCGGGCATAAGGACGTTGTCGGCCACACGTTCATTGCCTACCCCGAAGAGATAGAACTCGTTCCTCGCACGGATGAGCTCAGATTGTTTTCGCCCGAGTTTCTCGAAGCAAGCCGCGCTTTTTATCTCGAGCCTTCGGCGCCGATCGAAGTGGTCTCCCGCGATGAACACGCCATGATTCTGCGCCTCAAGGAGTCCGGCGAAGAAACGACCTGCCAGGCAGTGAGCGCAGGGGCATAGCGTTTTTTCAAGCGTTAGAACAGCCAGCGCCAAAGCGCTGCGCAGACGATACCCACGGCGATGGACGCAAGCGGGCTTTTTAACGCGACCGCCACCAGCCCGGCGGCAAGGGCCGCGACGCGGGTGGCGTGATCGCCGTCGACGATCATCGGCGTCAGGATGGCGATGAGTACCGAGCTCGACATGGCGTCGATAAAAAGGCGCACGTTCGGTCCAAGCGTCAGTCGCGCCATGACGATCAGCCCCAGCACCCGCGAGCCATAGCCGACAAGTACCATGATCGAAATGGCCGCAAGCGACGACCAGACGGTCGGTGTCATCATTCGCTCACCTTCACGCTCTGGTATCGGGCAAGCAGCACTGCGACGCCCCCACCGGTCAGTGCCCCTACCATGACGTGAAGAAAGGGCGGCAGCCACCAGTACGCCAAAAGCGCGCTAGTGCCCGCCGCAAGCCAGGGCAGCACCATGAACGCTCGCGGCCGATTGCCGATCACGATCACCAGCAGAAAGCAGAGCATGATCATATCCAGCCCGAAGCGCTCCGGGTGAGTGATGCCACCGCCGAACACGAGCCCCACGCCGGTTCCCAGCACCCAGGCCGCCCAAAGCGCAATACCGCCGCCCAGCAAAATACCGACATTGCGCTCGCCCTGGTGGTATTTGGAAAGCGCCAGCGCCCAGTTCGAATCCGTCACCAGGAAAATGACCGCAAACCGCTGCCGGCGCGGTAAAGGCGCAAGCCAGGGGTAGAGCGAGGCGCCCATCAGCATGTGCCGAGTGTGAATCGCAAGTGTCGTACCTGCCAGTGCCAGCAGCGGCAGCGGCGCTTGCCAAAGTTCCAGCGCGGCGAATTGCGAGGGGGCGGCGAACACCAGCGCGCTCATCGACATCGCCTGCCATGCGGCCAGGCCATGGTGTGAGGCCGCTACGCCAAAGGCAAGCCCAAAGGCGATAGTGAAACACGCCAGCGGCAGCATCAGGCGGATGCCTTGCCACGTACCGGCGATATCGAGCGTTGTCTCGTTTTGTTGACCCATCATGGATTTACCGGCAATGAGAGAGATTTTTCAGTAAAAAACAAACAGGCCTGCTTGTTTTTATTTTTACATAAGTTTAGATTCGATAATGCATTAGCGCTTCAAAGTTTGAAACTTGCAAACGTTAAATACGTAATAACATAACATTAATAATGATGTTTAATTTGCTCCAGGAAACCTGACCATGAACTTCAAACGCACATCACTCGCGGTGGCCGTTTCTGCATTCGTCCTGCCCGCTTTAAGCGTCACGGCCCAGGCTGAAACGTCTTTCATCGCTAACTCCTTTTACGATCAGCAGCACCCCCATTCACGCTACGGCTATATCGAGTGGGCGGAGATGGTCGAAGAGCTCTCCGGGGGAGAGCTGGCGCCCGAGGTTTATACCGGCACGGTGTTACTGGCCCCTCGCGCCAACCTTCAGGGTATTCAGGACAATATCGTTCAGGTCGCGCACCACGCCGCGATTTATACGCCGTCCGAAATGCCGGTCGCCAACGCCGTGCAGGAGCTTGGTTTCAACTACGCCGATCCGCTGGTGAGCATTCTCGCCGTGACCGACTTCAGCATGAACAACCCCACGCAGCTGGCGGAGTGGGAAGATCTCGGTATCGTCTACCTGGGGGCCTACAGCACGCCGCCCTACGTCATGTTCTGCCGCGAGCCGGTGCGTAATCTCGAGGAGCTGCGCGGCAAGCGCATTCGCACCGCGGGTTCGACCGTATCAAATTGGGTGGAAGAGGCGGGTGGTACGCCGGTCAACGTGCCTTCCAGCGAAATGTACAGCGGTCTCGACCGCGGCTCGCTGGACTGCGCGACCAACGCGGCCAACGACCTGATCGACCGCTCGCTGTGGGAAGTGGCGGAGCACACCACGCTTTTGCCCACTGGCATGTACTGGTCTGGCCCGCAGTGGGGCTTCAACGAAGGTTTCTGGGCCGGCTTGAACGATGAAGAGCGTGATGTCTTCAAACAGGCCACCGCTCAGGCCATGACGCGCATGGTGGTTCAGTTCATCGCTGCCGCGGAGTCCGCCATCGAAGAGGCGAAAGAGCACGGCAACAACGTCTACGAGCCGGAAGACGACCTGATGGCTTCCGTCGAAGCCTTCCGCGAAAAGGCGCTGTCCGGCGTTTACGACAAGGCGCGCGACGAGTACGGCGTGGAAGACCCCGAAGCGCTGATCGATGATTTCCTCGCCACCATTGACAAGTGGCAAACCCTGCTGGAAGGCGTCGATCGCACCGATGAAGAAGCGCTGGCCCAGCTTGCGATGGACGAAATCTACAGCAAGCTCCCGGCGGATTACGGTATTTATTGATTTGACGTAGAGTGGCTTTTTTCAAGCCAGCCAATATCTACAAGATCGATAAGGGACCGTCATGACGAAGCGACAGAATCAGGAAGAGCGTTCACGCAATACCCAGGCACGCGTGATGCAGGCAACGATCGAATGCGTGCTGGCCAAGGGCATACGTGACACTTCGACTGTGGATGTCGCTCGTCAGGCCGGGGTCTCTCGAGGGGCGCTGGTGCATCACTACCCGTCGAAAACGCTGTTGATGCAGTCGGCGCTGGAGGATTTGCTCAACCGCGAGGTCGAAAGCGTTCGCCAACTGACGATCAGCGTGCGCGAGGGCAACTTCGATTTCGACAGCCTCTTGAGAGTACTTCATGAGCACTTCAAGGGGGATCTGTACATGGTGACGCTGGAGTATCTGAGCGCCGCGCGTACCGATCCCGACATCATGAAAGTGCTCATTCCCCTTGCAGCCAGGTTCAACGGTTCGTTGGAAGCCATCTGGGAACAGCTGGTGGCAAGCTCTCGGCATACGTCGCGGCAAAACCGCGTGGCGCTGAACGCCACGCTTTGCATGATGCGCGGTATGGGCGCGCAAAGCATATGGCGCGACGACCCGGAGCTTTACCACGACATGCTGATTTTCTGGAGGGATGCCCTCATCGAGCTTGGCTTTTCATCTTCCCAGGCTATGACAAGAGAAACTGTATGATCGCGCGCATCGTTGAATCCTTGAGTCAATGGGTCGCCAAAAGCGCGCTGGTGCTGGCCGCGCTGTTTCTGATCCTGATGGCGCTTCACGTCACGCTGGACGTAGCGCTTCGCTTTTTCTTCGGCAAGTCCTTCACCGGTACCCTCGAGTTCGTCTCGTTCTATTACATGGTCGCGGTGGTCTTTCTGCCGATTGCCTACGTCGAGCTTCAGCGCGAGCACATCAGCGTCGATGTCGTGGTGGGGCGCCTGCCTGCCCGCGTGCAGCTGGCGTTCTACCTGTTCGCAGGCGCTTTGGGGTTGGTCTATTTCGGCATGCTTTGCTACCAGAGCTACCTGGACGCACTGCGGGCCACCCTGCGCCAGGAAACCGCCATGGCCAACTTCACGTTCTACCTGTGGCCCAGCCGCTGGGCGCTGCCGGCCGGCTTCGCCGCCATGTGCCTGGCCATTCTCGCCAACATGATCAAGGCAGTGCGACTGCGCCAAGCCCTGTAGGAGCAACCCCATGAGTAATATCGAGATAGGCGTGGCAGGTATTGCCATCGCTTTGGCCTTGATCGCCTTGAGGGTGCCCATCGGCATCGCCCTGGGGCTTGTGTCGATCATTGGTATCGGCGAAATGACCAGTATGCGCGTGGCTTGGGGCATGATTTCCGCCACGCCGTTTGACTTCGCCGGTACCTGGGAGCTGACCGCCGCCCCCATGTTTTTGTTCATGGGCTATCTATGCACCACCACGAACATGACCCAGGGGCTTTTTCAGGCGATGCGGCTTTACCTGGCGCGCCTGCCCGGCGGGCTTGCGGTCTCCAGCGTCATGGCCTCGGCGTTTTTCGCCGCCGCCTCCGGTTCGAGTGTGGCCACTTCTGCTGCCATGTCGCGCATCGCCGTGCCGGAAATGCTCAAGCACAACTACGACAAGGGCCTGGCCACCGGCACCGTGGCGGCGTCGGGTACGCTTGGTTCGCTCATTCCGCCCAGCGTACTGCTGGTGCTCTACGGGGTGTACGCTCAGGTCTCAGTAGGCCAGCTGTTCATGGCGGGCTTTCTACCCGGCGTGCTGTCGGCGCTTCTCTACATCGCGATGATCATGGTGCGTACCAAGCTCAACCCGAGCCTGGCCGGGGATGCCAACGTGCGCTCGAGCTGGTCTGAAAAGTGGGAGGCGTTCAAGAACATCTGGCCGCTGCCGCTTCTGATCGCGCTGGTGCTCGGCGGTATCTTCACCGGCATCTTCTCGCCGACGGAAGCCGGCGCCGTGGGTACCACCATCGCAGCGGTCATTGCGCTGGCACGGCGCACGCTCACCGTTGCCGCCGTGCGCGAGGCGGTGACGCAAACGGCGGTGAGCACCGCCAGTATCTTCATCATTCTGATCGGCTCGCTCTTTTTCACCCGTTTTCTGGCGATGAGCGGCGTGCCCTCGGCGTTTTCCGAGCTGATTCTTGGCGTGAGCACCGAGACCTGGTGGATCATTCTGGCCGTCGCCCTGATTTATCTGATTCTGGGCATGTTCATCGACTCGATCGGTCTTCTGCTTTTGACCCTGCCACTGATTCTGCCGCTGGTGGAAGGGGCGGATCTCAATCTGGTCTGGTTCGGCATCATCGTCGTCAAGCTTTTGGAGGTCGGGCTGGTCACACCGCCGATCGGTCTCAACGTCTACGTCATCAAGGGGTCGCTGGGTAATAGCGTCAGCCTGAGCGAAGTCTTCAAGGGCGTGAGCTGGTTCATCGTCATGGACATCGTTGCGCTGCTGCTCATCGTGCTGATCCCCGCGCTGTCTCTTTATCTTCCGCAGAAAATGTTTTGACGCCTTCACTTCAAGGAACTTCCATGTCTACGATTCGTTTCATCAACGCTAACGTCATCGATTCCCGCGCCGGCAAAGTGCTGAAAAACCACGAGGTGCGTATCAAGGATGGCCGTATCGACGCGGTCAGCGCCTCACCGCTCGAAGGCAGCGACGACCAAATAATCGATGCCAAGGGCCACTACCTGATGCCGGGGCTCGTGGATTCCCACGTCCACGTCACCGCGATTACGCCGAACTTCGCGCTGCTGGGAACGCTGTCGCCGTTCTACGTTGGCGCCAAGTCGTCCGAGCTTCTGGAAGCCATGCTGATGCGCGGCTTCACCACCGTGCGCGACGCCGGCGGCGCGGATTACGGTTTGGCCAAGGCGGTGGACGAAGGTGCTTTGGCCGGGCCGCGGATCATGTACGCCGGGCGCGCGCTCTCCCAAACCGGCGGCCACGGCGACATGCGCGGGCCGGGCCAGCAAACGTTCGAAGGCTGCTTTTGCTGCGCCGGCCTTGGCCGCGTGTGCGACGGCGTAAGCGAAGTGCGCCAGGCCGCCCGCGACGAGATCCGCAAGGGCGCCACGCAGATCAAGATCATGGCCTCGGGCGGTGTGGCTTCACCCACCGACCGTATCGACAGCACCCAGTTCTCGCTGGAAGAGATCGATGCCATCGTCGAGGAAGCGACGGCCGCCAATATTCACACCATGGCCCACGCTTACACCGCTCGCGCCATCAACCGGCTGATTCCGCGCGGTGTGAAAACCATCGAGCACGGCAACCTGATGGACGAAGAGAGCTGCCGCCTGTTCATCGAGCACGACGCCTACCTGACGCCGACGCTGAGCACCTACGACGCGCTGGCGCGCGAAGGGGTCGAGGCGGGCATGGCCGAAGAGCTGCAGCGCAAGGTGTTCGAAGTGCTCGAGGCCGGCGGCAAGGCGCTGAAAATGGCCCAGGAGCACGGTGTGAAGATGCTTTACGGCTCCGACCTGCTTGGCCGCATGCAGGTCCATCAGCTCAACGAGTTCCACCTGCGCAAGGACGTGGTGCCCGCCGACGAGCTGATCCGCGGTGCGACCAGTCACGCCGCGGATGCCTACGGCTGCGTGGGCGATTTCGGCGAGATCATTCCCGGCGCCCGCGGCGATGTCATCCTTCTCAAGAACAACCCGCTCGAAGACATCACCGTTCTGACCAAGCCCGATGAACAGCTCATGCTGATCATGAAAGGCGGCGTGGCGTACAAGAATACGCTCTAACCCCGCCAAGGGATTTAAAAAGCCGCCGACGCGATTTCGCGTCGGCGGCTTTTTTATGTGTATCGGGCGACAATCCCCACGTGCTGATCGTCTATATACCTTCTTGCAGCGGGCAGGGCGCTGTGCCATAACATCAGACATCGCTAAACGTGACGCGCTGCCCGGGGCGCCGGTTAGCCATCACCCCACGACCTACAACAACAGCCATCAGGGGATTACTGTCATGCCAACGTTTCGCTACCGGCGCCTGGCGCTGAGTATACTCGTCGCCGCCAACGCCTTACCGCTCTCGGCGCTGGCCGCCAGCACGTTCGATGACTCCTTCAACGAGACCGTCTTTTTCGGCGATAGCCTGACCGACAGCGGCTACTACCGCGCCACCATCGGGCAGCTGCTGCCCATCCCGCCCGACCAGCTCGACCTCGTCGGCCGCTTTACCGATAACCCGGGGCCGGTGTGGGCTGAACACGTCGCCGCGCGCTACGACAGCAACGCCGCTCCCGCCAATGCCGGGGGCAATAACTACGCCGCCGGCGGGGCGCGGGTAGCCGCTTCTTCGAGCAGCCTGTTCGGCGCCGCGCCTTCGGTGAGCGATCAACTGACAAGCTACCTGGCTTCGACCGGCGGCGTCGCCGACGGGGATGCGCTCTACGCCGTATGGGGCGGGGCGAACGATCTCTTTACCGTAAGCAGCGGGGCGGACGCCGCAAGCGTCATTGGCAATACGGCCGTAGCCACCGCCGGGCTCATCTCTACGCTGCAAGGCGCTGGCGCCCGCCACGTGCTGCTTTTTAACGTGCCCGACCTTGGCCTGACGCCGCGCTTCAACGGCGACCCGGCTACCCGCGCCGGTGCCACCGCGCTTGCCCGGCAATACAACGAGACACTTTATACCGCCGTGGCGGCAAGCGACGCGGAGGTGATCCCGGTCGATACCTTCGCACTTCTGCAGGAGGTCGCTGCCGCGCCCGGCGCCTACGGGTTTACCAACGTCGTTGATCCCGCCTGCACCCTGCCGCTGCCGCTTTGTAACCAGGCGACGCTGGTCGCGCCGAATGCCGGCGAACGTTACCTGTTCGCCGACGAGATCCACCCCTCGAGTGCCACCCACCGCATCATCGGCGAAGCCGTGGTATCGCTGATCGAGGCGCCGCAGCTGCAGCAGCTGGTGACCCACTCGGCGGTGCTGGGTGGGCGAACCCGCGCCAACCGGGTCGCCGAGCACCTGAACGCCATACCGCTTGATAACGGCGTGCGCTGGTGGGGTGATCTTCGCGCCGAGCGCCAGCAGCCGGGTTCGAGCGATTTGTATGATGCCAATACGCCGTCGGGGCTTCTTGGCGTGGACTGGTACCAGGACGGCGTCGTGCTGGGCGGGTTCGCCGGCTACGGCGATCAGGACGCCGACTTTGGCGGCGGTCGCGGAAGTTTTCAGCAACAGGCGTCGACGCTTGGACTGTTCACCGGCTGGTACACCGACAGCGCCTGGGCCAACGCTCAGCTGAGCTACAGCTGGCTCGATGTCGATACCGACCGCGACGTTCAGCTGGGCAGCGCCACTCGGCGCCACAGCGGGTCCACGCAGGGTAACAACCTGACGGCGGCAGTGAACGCCGGCGTCGATGTAAGCGCCTTCTCCGTTGCCGGAAGCGATATCAAAACCGGCCCCATCGCCGGGCTGACCTGGCAGCGCGTCGAGCTCGACGGGTTCGATGAAACCGAACGCTCCTCGACGGCGCTTGCGTACCCCGACCGGGACGTCGATTCGCTCATCGGGCGGCTTGGCTGGCAGGTTCGGCGCGACGGGGCGACGTTCAACCCCTACCTGCAGGTGAGCTACAGCCGCGAATTCGAAACGAGCGACGCTGGCCGCGCCACGCTGCAAACCCTGCCACAGCTGGGCGATTACCGCGCGCCCCGGCTCGATCTTGACCGCGATTACGTCGAACTCGATGTGGGGGCTCGCGCAACGCTTGGCGGTTTCGACGCTCAGATTGGCGCCAACGTCGATGTCGAAGACGCTGACAGCAGCGCGCTATTCTTGAGTTTGGGTAAGCGATTCTAATTCGGCAGGTTCTCGCGCTCAGTGTATTCAAGCGCCACGGCTACACCCCGCAGTACGGTTTAATCATCGCACGTCGGGGTGTAGCCATTGGTACGCGGCAAAGTGAACCTACCGCTCATACCTTGATATCGATACTGACCGCGGCCGTAGCAGTATTGGCGGTTGAAGTCGGCAGCAGTTGGCCCAGGGTCGAGTAGAGCGCGTGAGATTCGGCCCTGGCAAGCGAATGGTCGACCTTCTCCATCTCTTCTTCGGCTTGTTTGAGCTCGCGGCGCGCTTCTTTTTCTTCCTTATTCAGGGAAAACTTCAGCTCGCTGGCCGCCTCCTGAAACGCTTTTTTGGCATCGGTCAAAATCGAGCGCAGCGCGTGTTCGCTTGCGCTAATGGTTGGGGGGCGTTCGGTGCCTGGTAACGCGAAAGAGAGGGCCTGCGCCAACACATCCAACGGTGCGAGCGTATCCTTTGGCTCCTGCTCCTGCTCCTACTCCTGCGCTTCCAGTTGCTCGCTGTCGCTTGCGGGCTCCTCGGCGGTAGCCGCCTCGGCGCTTTCGAGCGTCGCGTTGGCGGCCTCGACACCGCGTTCGGCGCTGCTGGCCTCGCTTTGCGCGTTCGCGTTGAGCGGCGCCGATACGCCGGCGTGACCGCCTTGGGCCGCGTTGACCGTGGGCGTCATGGTGGGGCCTGCGCTCGCGCCACCGCCACCGCCGCTTAGCTGACGCGCCGCCGCACCCAGCTCCCGGGCAATGGATTTGAGTTCGCTGGCCATCGCCTTGAGCTGCTCTGGCGAGGCAAAGCGCATCATCGCTTTCAGCGACTCCAGCCGCTGCTTCAAAAAGCCCACCTTTTGCGACGCATTCTGCATCGCCGATCCCCTGGGGCTTGGCAGCGACGCCAGCGCTTCGAATGCTTCTTTCTGTTTCTTGAGCCGTTTAGTCTGAGGGTCGTCCGTGCTGGGGGCGGCAACCGACAAGGGGT
Source organism: Halomonas sp. GD1P12 (assembly GCF_025725645.1). Taxonomy (NCBI): domain Bacteria; kingdom Pseudomonadati; phylum Pseudomonadota; class Gammaproteobacteria; order Oceanospirillales; family Halomonadaceae; genus Halomonas; species Halomonas sp. GD1P12. The sequence continues at coordinate 1,398,346 of NZ_CP107007.1, forward strand.
GGCCTGTTACCCGCGCCGCGCTCGGCCCAGAGGAGGGCTCACGGCGAGTATTGACCATCATCAGGTTGGAAAATCCGATCTTCATGGCCGATCCCTCATTTTTATTAATAGAATCTATCGACTATTCCGATGTTAACTTTAGTAAGATCAGAGCTAATCGTTTTTCCCACTGTCAGGGAGCTGGAAAGATATGGCTTACGTTAACCCCGTTATTCTTGCTGCGCACAGTGTAAAACTTGAGCCACTAGCGCACGACCACGAAGCGGGCCTGCGCGCCGCAGCCGCCGATGGCGAGTTGTGGAATTTACGTGTCACACCGGTGCCTTCACCTGATGAAACACGCGCCTTTATTGAAACCGCCTTGAAAGACCGTGAGGCGGGCCACCGTTTTGCGTTTGCCGTTATCGATGAGGCCAGCGGTACCGTGCTGGGTACTACGAGCTATCACGACATTTTGCCTGAGGTAAAACGGGTGGAAATCGGCCACACCTGGTATGCCAAACGCGCGCAACGTACCCATATCAATACCACCTGTAAGCTGCTGCTGTTGACACATGCGTTCGATACGTTGGGTTGTAACGTGGTGGGCTGGCGCACCGACAACTTCAACTACGCAAGCCAACGTGCCATTGAGCGGTTGGGCGCGAAAAAGGACGGTGTGATACGCGGGCATAAGCTGCGTCGCGATGGCACCATTCGTGACACGGTGATGTATAGCCTGCGCAGTGGAGAGTGGCCAGAAGTGCGCGCGCATCTCAACTACTTATTGAGCCAGCCTCGCAGCTAATCAATAGCGCTCTGGCTCTAATACACACATGGCAATAGGACGCTGGTCAAAGCCCCTCCAATCAAATGTGCTACAGCCAAAGCGAGAAGGCACACGAATTTTGGATAGAAAGGCAAAATTTTCTTTGCTAGCAATAGGATCAATGAGCTAAATTTGACTTGGTCGGCTAGATAACCTCAATGAAGCGCCAGCACGTTCATTAAGGTTATGCAGTCGGGTATATAGTCATTGTTATGCCTAAAAGGAGTTGCCGAGTTTGAGTGAGAAAAACAACCACTATAAAGAGCTTATGAGCAGAATGAAGTCTGCCCATGAAAAAGGGTTTTATCTCGAAGCATGTTGGTTTGCATATACAGTTCTAGAAGACCGGCTTCTATCTGCTCTTAAGCAGTCGGGTGGCACTACTTATGCTAACCATCGCCCAATTCGAATGCTAGGTAAAAAAATGCAGGAAATTCGGCAGCGAAAGCCGAATGACCCGCTACTGGCTGCTTACTTCAACGACCCTCTTATGGATCGTATCCATCAATGGAAAGAAGATCGCAACGATTTAACTCACGCAATGGCTGATGGCACTAAGTCAATCGCAGAAATAGATAAATCGGCTTATCTGCTCAGTACATCTGGGGCAAAACTAGTCAATGAAGTATGTTCAGCGGCAAGACGGCTAAAGAAAAATCGTGAAAAGGTATAATAAACCACACAAATTCGTTCCGGCTGCAAAAGGCGCAGCCTCCACCGGACTCGCTAGCGCTCGCCGTTTAGCGGGGCGTTATGTGTCGTTTTTATTCATCAGTAATAATTAAACTCTGTTGTTTGATATTTTATAGGAAAAGTTTGTGTCATTAATGAGAATGAATCATGTCCGAAGCGAAATCAAAAAGCTCGCAGACGTGATTAAAAAATTGATTAAAAATTACGACGTTGATTTTATGGAGTATGATGAAAGTTGCCTCAGTGTTGAAAGTTCATTTGTAGATAGAAAAAATGCTGCACAAGCGAATCAAGATTATGACCTTCTATATGAAATTAATAAAGAAGAGAGAGAGTTTACAGATCTTCAGAAAAACCTGAAATCTCTTGGACAGTTCCAAAATGAACTTATGCTCGTAAAACATGTTGCACTAATGGAAAGCATGATTGTGAATTTGTTTTGGTGCTTAACTAAAATGCTTCAGCACTCAAATTATGAGAAGGAATACTTTTCCGAGGAGGTGAATTTCTCAGATAGTTTCAAGGCTGCTAGCAAAATTAATGAATTGACAAAAGGAGTGATGAACTTAAAGAAGTATAAATTCTGGTGCCTGTATGAAACCTTAAAGACAATACGGAATGTGGTTGCTCATGGTGATCCACTCTTTGTAATCACTTATAGAAGGGTTGAAAAATTCAATAGTAAAATCAATCTTATTCAATTGAGCTCTGAAAAGAATGAATGCGTACATACTAAGAATATGTGTCCAAGCAAGCTTCACCCTACGTATGATAGCAAATCTAAATGGTACTGTTGCTTAAAAAGTGATTTGCATGGGCTAGTTCAGTTGAATGAGATGTGTCTTGAGTTTGTTGAAGATGTCAGGAGTTCATATATTAGCTATGGTAAAAGCAATGGTATGTCTACTCATGAAATCTATGGCTGCCTTCCCGTAAACTCACAACGACGATAGTCACACCTCAAAAAAGCAATCAAGCGGCATAAATAAGCTTGGCCTGTTTCGCTGTACTCACAATTATAGCCAAGCTTATTTTTCCGCTTATTGCGGCGTTATAAATGGAGATTAAATTATGAAGGTAATATCACTCTTTAACCACAAGGGCGGAGTTAGTAAGACAACTACAGCATTCAATCTCGGATGGATGCTGGGAGAGCTAGGACACAAAACTCTTGTGGTAGACGCAGACCCACAATGCAACCTTACCGCATTAGTGCTAGACTATAATTCAGTCGACGATATTGAGGACTACTATTCAAAGAACCCGGGATGTGACCTTTCGACGGGACTTCAACCGGTAATGTCTGGCAGATTGACTGGTCTTGTTGCGGGAAGTCCTGCAAGAACTGAAAACCCCAATCTATATATTTATTGCGGAAATTTGGCTCTCTCGGAGATCGAAACGCAAGTTAGTGTTGCTTTAACTACCAGCACTGCAATACCCGCGATTAAGAACTTGCCCGGAAGCATTGGAGAATTGCTTAGAATAACCGGTAAAGAGCATGAATTTGACTACATAATAATAGATATGAGCCCAAGTGTTGGTGCTTTGAATGAATGTTTACTGATGTCAAGCGACTATTTTATTGTTCCAACGTCTCCTGATTTTTTCTGTGCTCAAGCTATCAAGTCACTTTCGAACGTGGTTCCCCGATGGAACGCTGATGTTGCTCCGTTCAGAGACGCGACAGTTGACTATCGGTTGCCAGAAAATCCACCAAAGTTTATTGGTTTTATTTCTCAAAGATATAGGCCACGTAGTGGCGCACCAGCAAAATCTTTTCAGCGATGGATTGATGTTATTAAGGAAACCGTTTCAACCAAACTTATTCCATCACTTCACCCAATAGGAATGACGATATCTGAGAAAGACTTTAACAAATACTCGAAGACTGGAGAGCCGTTTAATCTTGCTAATATTGCAGACTTTAATTCGCTGATTGCGCAGTCTCAAAAATTTAATGTTCCAATATTTGCATTAACTGATGACCAACTTGAGCAGGGTGGTGTGATACTTGACAATATGAAAGAAAGTAGAGAGAACTTTAAATTAGTGTTTCGACAAATGGCCGAAGAAATTCATGAAATGACAGAGAATCTATAACCAAGCCAATTACGGCGACGGCTACTGCATTGCGGCTTCGCCTCCATTCAGTAGCCGCGCATACTGGCCGGCGTTATCACATTTATTTAGGATCACCTGCTAGAATTTATTTTAAAACGCTAAAAACCGTAGGTACTGTGCTTAATATCGAATTCGGGAGGTAAAGGTCGGACCCGGTAAAAAAGCGATAAATAGAGTAGAGCCTGCACTACTCAACAGAGTAGTAAAAATGCCTCGGCAAACGCCAAGGCATTTTGCGTGCCATCGTTTAAAACGGTTTTATCAGCTTACCCTTTCTTTTTTCCGGCCTTCTTACCACTTTCCGCTTGGCCATCCTCCTCAGCACTACCACCCGGAAAATGCCCCCGCACCAGCTCCAAAAGCCCCTGCGTCGAAGCGTCAAAATCCGCCGCGTTGGTATCAATACGCTCACTGATTTCGCCGGCAATACGCTTGCCAAGCTGTACGCCCCATTGGTCGAACGAGTTGATATTCCAGATCACGCCCTGGACGAACACCTTGTGCTCGTAAAGCGCGATCAGCGCGCCCAGGTTTTTCGGCGTCAGTTCGTCGAGCAGTAGGGTGCTGGAGGGGCGGTTGCCGGGGCAGCTGTAGGGGTCCTGGCTGAGTTCCTGGCCGGCGCTTTGGCTGCCTTCCATGAAGGCGTTGGCCTGGGCGAGCATGTTGGTCAAGAGCGCGAAGTGGTGCTCCTCCATGCCGGGCTCGGGTTTGAGTGAGGCGATGAAGTCGATCGGCACGTAGCGCGTGCCCTGGTGCAGCAGCTGGAAAAACGCGTGCTGACCGTTGGAGCCGGTCTGGCCCCAGACGATCGGCCCGGTCTTGTAGTTGACCGGGTGGCCGAAGATATCCACCGATTTGCCGTTGGACTCCATGTCCAGCTGCTGCAAAAACGACGGCAGCTGGTTCAGCGCCTGGTCGTAAGGCACGATGGCCTGGGTCTCGGCCCCGATGAAGTTGATGTACCAGATGCCGATCAGCGCCATCAGCACCGGCATGTTCTGGGAGAAGGGCGCCTCGATGAAGTGGCGATCCATCTCGTGAGCGCCTTCCAGCAGCTCGATGAAGCCCTCGAAGCCGATGGAGAGCGCGATCGGCAGGCCAATCGATGACCACATGGAGTAGCGCCCGCCCACCCAGGCCCAGAACTCGAACACGTTCTCTTCACGAATGCCGAATTCCATCGCCGCTTTGCGGTTGGTGGAAGCCGCAATGAAGTGCGCGCCAACGTCGGCGTCATCCCCGGCGTTCTCCAGAAACCAGCGCCGCGCGGTCTTGGCGTTCAGAAGCGTCTCCTGGGTGGAGAAGGTCTTGGTCGAGACGATGAACAGCGTGGTCGCCGGGTCGAGCCGTGAGAGCACCTTCTGGATGTGGGTGCCGTCGACGTTGGAGACGAAGTGAAAGTGAAGCTCCGGGTGGCGGTACTTCAGAAGGGCGCGCACCGCCATGTTGGGGCCCAGGTCCGAGCCGCCGATGCCGATGTTGACCACGTCCTTGATGGGTTTGCCGCTGTAGCCTTTCCACTCGCCGCTTCTGACCGCCTCGGAAAAGCGCTTGATCTGCTCGCGGGTGCGGGTGATCTCCGGCATCACGTCCTCGCCATCCACGTACACCGGCTCGTCGCCGGGGTTTCTGAGCGCGGTGTGCAGTACCGGGCGGTTCTCGGTGACGTTGATGATGTCGCCGGAGAACATCTGCGCCCGGCGCTGAACCAGCGCGGAGTGGTCGGCCAGCTCCAGCAGTTTGGTCAGCACGTCGTCGGAGACGTGATGCTTGGAGTAGTCCAGAAACAGCCCGCCCACGCGCAGGCTCATTTTTTCGAAGCGCTTTGGGTCGCTGGCAAAGTAGTCGCGAATGCGGTCGTGATAAGTTTTATCGCGCAGGCGCTCGAGGGCCTGCCAGGTGACGCTGCGGGTGAGTTGGAACATGGGCAGAAGTACCTTATTGAAAGCGCTGGCCGGTCAGTCGCCAGCGCGTATTGTTGTGTAAAAATACTACATAAAACATGGTGGAGCGCAAACGCCGGGCAAAAAAAAGCGCCTTTAACGTAATAAAACCAACCGTTAAGGCGCTTTTTCAATCATGTGAGCTTAGCTTGCCACGACCACCTGCGCCGCGCCGCGCTTCAAAAAGGCGTAGCTCACCGCGGTAATCAGCGAACCTATGATGATCGCGCCCAGGTAGAGCAGTACGGGGGTGATCGCGCCGGGAATCAGAAGCACGAAGATGCCGCCGTGGGGCGCCATCAGCTTGGCGCCGACCAGCATCGAGAGCGCGCCGGTCACCGCGCCGCCGGCGATGCAGCAGGGGATCACGCGCAGCGGGTCCTTGGCGGCGAAGGGAATCGCGCCTTCGCTGATAAAGCACAGCCCGAGCACGAAGGAGGCCTTGCCCGCTTCACGCTCGGCGGGGGCGTACTTGTAGCGCGCCAGAACGCTTGCGAGCCCCATGCCGATCGGCGGCACCATGCCGGCGGCCATGACCGCCGCCATCGGCCCATAGGTGTTCGAGGCGATCAGGCCTACTCCGAAGGTGTAGGCGGCCTTGTTGATCGGCCCGCCCAGGTCGACGCACATCATCGTACCCAGCAAGAGCCCGAGGATGACCGCGTTGGTCGAATCGAGCGACTCTAGATAGTTCTCCAGCGCCGTCAGCAGGGCGGCGACCGGTTCGCCGATGATGTACACCATCACCAGCCCCGTGATCAAACTCGCGACAAACGGAATGATCAGAATGGGCTTGAGCGACTCGACGCTTGAGGGAAGCTTCACGCCGCGGGTGACGGCCAGCGCCACGTAGCCCGCGAGAAAACCAGCGAGAATACCGCCGATAAAGCCGGAGCCGATGTCGGCGGCGAGCATCCCGCCGATCAGCCCCGGCGCGATCCCTGGCCGGTCGGCGATGGAGTAGGCGATATAGCCCGCCAGCACCGGTACGATCAGCCCCATGGCGCTGCCGCCGATCTGCATCAAGGCGGCTGCCAGTGTTCCGGGCTCTTCGAACGCCTCGATACCGAACACGAACGACAGCGCAATGATCAGCCCGCCCGCCACCACCATCGGCAGCATGAACGACACCCCGGTGAGCAGGTGCTTGTAAACACCTTTCTCCTTGAGGCTTTTGGTCTGGCTGGAAGCGGGGGCGGCAGCGCCGCCATCCTCTACGCTGGCATCAGCCAGCGCCGCTTCGATGGTCACCTGGGGCTTTTTGAGCGCCGTGCCGGTGGAGGTGCGATAGACCCGCTTGCCCGCAAAGCGCGTGGGGTCGACCTCGATATCGCAGGCGAGGATCACCACGTCGGCCCGGGCGATCTCTTCTTCCGTGAGCTGATCCTGAGCGCCGACCGAGCCCTGGGTTTCTACGCGAATCGCGTGGCCAAGCGCGCGGCCCGCCTCGCTGAGCGCCTCGGCGGCCATGAACGTGTGGGCCACGCCGGTGGGGCAGGCGGTAACCGCCACGATGCGTTTGGCGCCCGTGCCCGCAGTGTCGGCGGGTTCGGCGTCGGCCGGCATTGGGGCCGGGGTGTAAAGCGGCGCCTCGCGCTTGGCGGTGGCGAGAAATGCGGCCGGGTCCGGCAGTGCCTGTTGAATGCTGCCGTGATAGAGCCGCTTGCCTTCGAAGCGGGCCGGGTCCGGCACCTGCTCGGCGGCCACCACGATCAGATCAGAAGCGTCGATTTGCTCGCGGCTGGCCTGCTCGACCGGGGCCAGCTCGCCGTGCATCTCGACGTGCGCCTGCCAGCCAAGCCGCGTGGCGGCCTGCTCCAGGCGCCGGGCGGCAAGAAAGGTGGTCGCCATACCGCTGGGGCAGTTGGTGATGAGAATAACGTTCATTGAAAGGCTCCCTCGGGACTACCGGCGTGCAGGCGCTCGACGTGAGTCTCTTGTTCCAGGGTTGAAAAGTCGCGGGCATCGGGGTCGCCAACGCCTGGGTGGCGCACCGACTCCGCGGAAAGCGCCGTTGCAAAGCGAAGGGTCTGCTCTGGCGGCCACTGGCTGAGCAGACCGTGCAGCATGGCGGCCACGAACGTATCGCCGGCGCCCACGGTGTTGACCGGGCGAACGCGCGGCGGCGTCGTGCGCCAAGCGCCCTGGGCGTTGACCCAAGTGACGCCGTGTTCACCGGCGGAGAGAAGCGCGTGGTCGATCCCCGCCCGGTGCAGGCGCTGGGTCGCCTCAAGGCGACGCTCGGCGGTGTCGAGCGGCTTTCCCGCCCAGTCGGCAAGCTCGAGCTCGTTGGGCTTGACCGCGGCTGGGGCGATGTCGATGGCGCACTTGAGCGCTTCATTGCTGGTATCGACCCAGAGCGGCACGCCGGTGGCCTTGAGCCGGCGTAACAGATCGCCGAACGCCTCGAGGTCGAGCCCCGGCGGTAGGCTCCCGGCCAGCACCAGCGCGTCGAGCGGTGCGGCCTTTTGCGCGTTTTCCACCGTGGCGATCAGCGCAGCGATTGAGTTGGCGTCGACCGCGATGCCGGGGCCGTTGATGTCGGTGACCCGGCCGCTTTTTTCGGCAAGCTTGGCGTTGATGCGGGTTTCCCCCGGCACGCGCAAGAACGCATCGGTGAGGCTGAGCTGTTCGAAGGCGCGCTTGAAAGGGCCGTCGTTATCGGCGCCGAGAAAGCCGCCCACGATCACTTCATGGCCGAGCCCGGCCAGCACCCGCGCCACGTTGACGCCCTTGCCCGCGGCGTCGAGCTGGGCGTGATGCGGGCGGTTGACCGCGCCGGGTGCCAGCGTATCGAGGGCGAAGGCAAGATCCAGCGCCGGGTTGAGCGTCAGCGTCATGATCCGCGCCATCAGTTGGCCTCCAGCGCGTCGCGCACGTCACCCGCCGTCGCCTTTGAAAGCGCAAGTGCCGCGCAGCGTTGGGCTTCATCGAGGTCGAACTCGCGAAGCCGCGCTTTCACCAGCGGCACCTGGCGGGCGGTAACCGAGAGCTCGTCGACGCCCAGGCCCACCAACACCGGCACGGCGGCGGCGTCGGAGGCAAGCTCGCCGCACACGCCGACCCACTTGCCCTGGGCGTGGGCGGCCTCGACGGTCATTTGAATCAGGCGCAGCACCGCCGGGTGCAGGCCGTCGGCCTCGGCGGAGAGCGCCGGGTGGCCGCGGTCGATGGCGAGTGTGTACTGAGTCAAGTCGTTGGTCCCGATCGAGAAGAAGTCGACCTCGGCGGCCAGGCTCGGCGCCAGCAGCGCGCTCGAGGGAATCTCGATCATGACGCCCAGCTGCACGTCTGAGGCGCGCTCGGCCTCGGGAATTTCGCCCAGCAGGCGGTCGAAGATCGCCTTCACTGCGCGAAACTCGGCCACGTCCTTGACCATCGGCAGCATGATGCGAAGCGGGCGCGCGTTGCCCTGGGCGTCCGGGGCGGCGGCCATCAGAAGCGCTTTGAGCTGGGTTTCGAGCACCTGGGGCTCGGTCAGCGCCAGGCGAATGCCGCGCAGGCCCAGAAACGGGTTGTCCTCCTGGGGCACCGGCCAGTAGGGCAGCGGCTTGTCGCCGCCGACATCCAGCGTGCGCGCCACCAGCGGCCGGCCGGCCAGCGCCTCGAGTGCCTGGCGGTACTCGCCGGTTTGGGTGGCCAGGTCCGGGGCGCTCGAGTGCGCCATGAACAGAAACTCGGTGCGCAAAAGACCCACGCCTTCGGCGCCGCGCTCCACCGCGTCCGCCGCATGCAGCGTATTGCCCAAATTCGCGGCGACCTCGACCGGGTGGCCGTCGCGGGTTCTGGCGGGCTCGAAGCGGCGCTCCCAGGCATCCGCTTCGCGCGCCTGAAGATCGAGCAGCTGCTGCTCGGCGCGGCTCAGGCGCTCCTCACTAGGCGAGGGCGTTACCCGGCCGCGGTCGCCGTCGAGAATCATCATGCTGGCATTGCCCAGCGCCATCACCGCGCGACCGGCGCCCACGACGGCGGGAATGCCCAAGGCGCGCGCCAGAATCGCGCTGTGGGCGGTGGCGCCGCCGCGCTCGGTCAAAAGGCCTTTCACTTTCTCGGTATCCAGGCGCGCCACGTCCGACGGGCCGACATCCTCGGTCACCAGAATGTAGGGGTGTGCCGGCGGCTCGGGAAGCTCGAAGTCGCACAGCACGCTGAGCACGCGGCGGCCTACGTCGCGAAGGTCCGCGGCGCGCTCGGCCAACAGCCGGTCCGCCAGCATCTCCTGGGCGTGGGCAGCGGTGTCGATCGCCTCCCACCAGCCCGCCTCGGCGGAGCGGCCCTCACTGATCGCGTCTTTCGCGGCGTGATGAAGCTCCGGGTCGTCGAGCATTTCGGCGTGCATCGAAAGAATGTCGGCCACGTCACCACCGGCGGCGTTGCGCACCAGCGCGCTAAGCTGCGCCTTGCTCTGCTCGATCGCGGCCCACAGCCGCTCGCGCTCGATGTCGGCATCCGCGGCCTTTTCCGGGTAGTCGAACTGCGGTGCGCGCAGCACGAACACCGGGGCGATCGCAAGCCCGGGGGAGGCGGCCACGCCCTGATGGGGCGTATCCGGGGCAAGCGCAGGCACCGCTTTCTCCTCATGGTCGGCGGCGGCGGGGGCGGCGAACCCGCCGTCAAAGGGCGTGACCTTCTCGCCCAGGCCCGCTTCGATGGCGCCGGCCACGGCTTCGAGCGCGGTCTCGGCGCCTTCGCCTTCGGCAGAGAGCGCAAGCCACTGTCCGCGTCGGGCGCCCAGGCCGATCACCTTGGTCAAACTCGCCGCGGAGACGCTGGTCGGGCTTCCCTCTTCAAGGCGCACCTGAACGGCCACGGGTTGGCTGCGCGCCACCTGCACCAGCTGTTTGGCCGGGCGGGCGTGCAGGCCGTGGGGGTTAAGCACGCGCACGCGCCGGGTCGGCGTGGCGGCGTTCTCACCGGCCAGCAGCGAAAGCGCCCGGGCGGCGTCGGCACTGGCCAGGGTGTGGCTCTCGACGTTTTGAAGCAGCGTGTCGAGCTGCGTCAAAAGCGGTAAATGGTAGTCGGCGTTGGCCGCCAGGCAGAAAAGGGCGTGCACCGGGTGGCCGTCGTTTTCAAGCGTTTCATCCGCCGGCGTGGCGAGCGCCAGCGCCGGGGTGATGGAGGTACTGGCGTGGCGGGTCAGCCAGTAGCCGTCGCCCAGCCACATCGGCGGTTTTTCGGCGATCGCGGCGATAAAGGCGTTATCCACCAGGCCGCCCTCGTAGAGCCTGGCCGCGGCGGCCAGCGCCAGCTCCTTAACGCCCTGAGCGGGAAACTTCAGGCACAGCGTCTGACTATCGAGCTGGGGAGTCGGCACCTGTTTGGTCAGCAGCGCAGCGATCTCTTCGCGCGAGCCGGCGCGTGCCAGGGCATCGGCCACGCCGTCACGGTCCAGCACGTGGGTGAGCGCGCGTAGAATGTTCAGGTGCTCGTCGTTTTGCGCGGCGATGGTCACCAGCACGTGGACGCGGTGGCCGTCGTGCCATTCGACGCCCTCTGGGAACTGCAGCACGCGCACGCCGGTTTGGCGCACGTGCTCGCGGCTTTCCGGGGTGCCGTGGGGAATGGCGATGGCGTTACCCAGATAAGTCGACGACTGGGCTTCGCGGGCGCGCAGCCCGTCACGGTAGCCGGGGGCGGCCAGCCCCGCCTCGATCAGCGCATCGGCGGCGGCGTCCAGCGCGGCGTGCCAGTCGCTTGCCTGGCAACCCGGCAGGATATCGTGAGGGCCAAGTGTGAGCATTGAATTCTCCTGTAAGGCGGGCAGGCGCGGTGCGTACACCTCGCCCTCGCGTAATGCTATTCTCGATGACGCTATGCTGAAACGATTCACCCGAAGGCACAAGGGGTGTGTTTTTAGACGTTGGTAGGGGCTTAGTCAATAGGGGCTTAGTCAAGGCGCTGATACACTCAACGGCACATTGTGAGGACACGACATGACACTTGCCGACATTGCACGACTGGCCGGCGTTTCGCGCACCACGGCAAGCTACGTGATCAACGGCCAGGCGGAGCAGCGCCGCATCAGCGCGGCGACCATCGAGAAGGTGATGAGTGTGGTGCGGGCACACCGCTATCACGTCGACCCTCAGGCGGCGGCGCTACGGCGCGGGGCGAGCCGGGTGTTTGGGCTGATCGTGCCGGACCTTGAGAACGCAAGCTACGCGCGCCTCGCCAAGCGCCTGGAGCGCGGTGCCCGCGAAAAAGGCTACCAGCTGCTGGTGGTCAGCTCCGACGACTGCCCCGACAGCGAGCGCCAGCTCGCTCTGGCGCTGCGCGCCCGGCGCTGCGACGTGCTGATCACCGCCAGCTGTTTAAGCCAGGATGACCTGTTCTACCTGGAGCTTGCCCGCGACGGCGCGCGCATCGTCGGGGTGGACCGGGGGCTGTCGCCGTCACGCTTTGCAAGCGTGGTGAGCGACGACTTCGAGGCGGCGCGGGAGCTGACCCGCTCGGTGATCGATGAGGCGACCAGGCGGATTCTCTGGATGGAGGCGATGCCCGGGCTTTCGATCAGCCGCGACCGGCGCGCCGGTTTCGAGGCTGCCCTGGCCGAGCGCGAACTGGACGGGCAGATTCTCTGCGCCAGCCGCTACGAGCGCGGCGAGGGCGCCGAGCTGCTGGCGGCGTTCGAACGGGAAAACGCGCCAGTGGATGCCATCGTCACTGCCTCCTATACGCTGCTTGAAGGTGTGTTCGACCACTATCTGGCCAAAGGCGGGCTTTCCGAGCGCGTCCGGCTTGCCACCTTTGGCGACCACCGCCTGCTCGACTTTTTGCCCCAGCCGGTCAACACCGTCGCTCAGGATCACGATGCGATGGCCAGGCGAGTGCTGGCATGTGCGCTCGATGCCATCGAAGGGCGCGCGCAGACCGGTCAGCAAGTGGTGCCGCGCCAGCTGCGCACCCGTTAGGCGCTAAAGAGCAAGGAACCTGGGCGGGTCATTCGGCCCGCTCTGGCGCGCGGGCCTGGGCCCAGGCCTCGGCGTCGGGGATCATCATTGCGTACTCCTCGTCGATGTAGTGTGAGGAGAGCATGAAGTCGGCGCTGGCCGCGTTACAAGCCACCGGCACGTTCCAGAGCGCGGCCAGGCGCAAGAGCGCTTTTACGTCCGGGTCGTGGGGCTGCGGGGCGAAGGGGTCCCAGAAGAAGATCAGCATGTCCAGGCGCTGCTCGGCCAGACGCGCGCCGATCTGCTGATCGCCGCCGAGCGGGCCACTCATCAAGCCTTCGACTTCCAGCCCCAGCGCCTTTTTGAGCCGCCCAGCGGTGGTGCCGGTGCCCAGGAGCGTATGTCGGCGCAAGGTGTCCTGCCAGCGCGTTGCCCACTCCATCAGCTCGGTTTTTTTGCCGTCGTGGGCAATCAGCGCAATACGCTTTTGGGCGGCAAGCGTGCGAGAGGCCTGGCGAGGTGGGCGCGCATCAAGCATGGATCACTCCTGTTCTTTTTCTAATCGGATTAAAACACGACGGTGGCTTTATAAAGGATCACTCCTCTAACGCGAGCACTTTCATCGTGTTGGTGCCGCCGTGGGCGTTCATGTGATCGCCGCGGGTAAGAATGACATGCTCGCCGGCGCGCGCCAATCCGTGGGCCTTGAGCAGCGCCAGCGCCTCGCGATTGACCTCGGCGGCCTCCATGTTTGAAGTATCGAAGGGAATCGAGACCACGCCGCGATAAAGCGCCATGCGCCGCTGCGCGATGGGGCTGTGGGCAAGGCCCACGATGGGCAGCGCCGAGCGGATGCGCGAGGCGATCAAGGGCGTATAGCCGGTCGAGGTCATGCAGGCGATGGCGCGCACGCCGGTCAGATGGTTGGCGGCGTACATCGCCGATAGCGCAATGGTTTCATCGATGCGCTCGAAGCCTTCGTGAATGCGGTGATTCGACGACTGGGCCAGGCGCTCGCGCTCGGCGCCCAGGCAGACCCGCGCCATCGCTTCGACGGTTTCCACCGGGAACTCGCCGGCGGCGGTTTCGGCGGAAAGCATCACCGCGTCGGTGGCGTCCAGCACGGCGTTGGCTACGTCGAACACCTCGGCCCGGGTGGGCAGGGGCGATTCGATCATCGACTCCATCATTTGCGTGGCGGTGATCACCGCCCGGTTGAGCGTGCGGGCGTGTTTGATGATGCGCTTTTGGGTGCCGATCAGCGCCTCGTCGCCGATCTCCACGCCCAGGTCGCCGCGCGCGACCATGACCGCCTCGGAGGCCTCGATGATGCCATCGAGGGTTTCATCGTTGGCCACTGCCTCGGCGCGCTCGAGCTTGGCGACCAGGCCGATTTCACGGCCGGCCTCGCCGAGCAGCTCGCGCGCCTCGATCATGTCCGCCGCGCTTCGCGGAAACGACACCGCCAAATAGTCGACGCCGATCTCGACCGCACTTTTCAGGTCTTCCTTGTCCTTTTCGGTCAGCGCCGGGGCAGAGAGACCGCCGCCTTGCTTGTTGATGCCCTTGTTATTGGAGAGCTTGCCGCCCACGTGCACCGTGGTATGCACCTCCTGACCCTGAATGGCGCTCACGTCGAGCACCACGCGCCCGTCGTCGAGCAGCAGCCGGTCGCCCGGGGAAACGTCATCGATCAGCGCCTTGTAGTCACAGCCCACGCGCTCGGCGGTGCCCTCCTGGCTATCCAGCGCCATGTCCAGCACGAAGGCGTCGCCTGCCTTGAGATTGACCGGGCCATCCTTGAAGCGGGCGATGCGAATTTTCGGGCCCTGCAGATCCCCAAGCGCTGCTACGCTTTTGTTCAGGCGCGCGGCGATCTCGCGCACCGCTTCCAGCCGGCGCTGGTGATCTTCCTTCGCGCCGTGGGAGAAATTGAGCCGCACGACATCGACCCCCGCCTCGATCATCGCCTCGAGCACGCCGGGACGGTCGCTGGCCGGGCCCAGCGTTGCAACGATTTTGGTTCGACGCAGGGGAAGGGCGGGGGCGTTGTTGCTCATTGGGGCGTCTCCTGAACGACGTTGGCCGCGCGGCGAAAAGCGGGCCAAATTCCACGATTAATGATTGGACCAGGATAACGTTTTTATAGTAATTTTACTACATATTAGAGAGGCTAACGGCGAAGAGCGCCTGAATACGACATGATCGGCTTCATTTACGCGTATCTTTCACTTTTTTGTAATTTTTTTACTGAATTGGCGATTTTGCCGCTGCTTGCCTTCTTCCCGTTTCTCGACCGATTTCAACCCCGGTTTTTATCTGCCAAACGAGGTGTCTCATGAGCATCAAGATTGCCATCAACGGTTTTGGTCGTATCGGCCGCAACGTGCTGCGCGCGCTTTACGAAAACGGCTATCGCGACCGCTTCGAGGTCGTGGCGATCAACGATCTGGGCGAGGCGTCGCTCAATGCCCACCTGCTGCGTCACGACACCGTGCACGGCCACTTCCCCTTCGCCGTCGAGCACGACGAAGAGAGCATCACCGTGGATGGCGACCGCATCGCGATCTCCTCCGAGCGCGACCCGGCCAACCTGCCCTGGAAGGCGCTTGGCGTTGAGCTTGTGATGGAGTGCACCGGGCTTTTCTCCAAGCGCGCCGCTGCCGCCAAGCACATCGAGGCCGGTGCCAAGCGCGTGCTGATTTCGGCGCCGAGCCCGGACGCCGACGCGACCGTCGTGTTTGGGGTCAACGATGACATCCTGACCGCCGAGCACACCGTCGTCTCCAACGCTTCCTGCACCACCAACTGCCTAGCGCCGGTGGCCAAGGCGCTCAACGACGCCGTCGGCATCGAGAACGGACTGATGACCACCGTTCACGCCTACACCAACGACCAGAACCTGTCCGACGTCTACCACTCGGACCCGTACCGCGCGCGCAGCGCCACGCACTCGATGATTCCGACCAAAACCGGCGCCGCGGCGGCGGTCGGGCTGGTGCTGCCGGAGCTCGACGGCAAGCTGGATGGTCTGGCGGTGCGCGTGCCGGTCATCAACGTATCGCTGGTGGATCTGACCTTCACCGCTGGCCGCGATACGACCAAGGCCGAGATCAACGAGATCGTCGAAAAGGCCGCGGCGAACTCCAAAGTGCTGGCGGTCAACGCCCAGCCGCTGGTGTCGATCGACTTCAACCACGACCCGAACTCCTCGACGTTCGACGCCAACCACACCCGGGTCAACGGTCGGCTGGTCAAGATCATGGCCTGGTACGACAACGAGTGGGGCTTCTCCAACCGCATGCTCGATACCGCGCTTGCCATGCACAAAGCGGCGCAGTAAGCCGGTCACCCGGGGCTGTGCCTCGGGTGGCTTCTCACATCGAAAGGGGCGGGGCGCCATGGGCGCCGCGCCCCTTTTCGTTAACGCCCGCTTTTGGCACGTGCCGGCGCCGAGGGCGCCTGCACGTGTAAACGCTCAAAGCTTGATGCGATAGCGCGCGAAGCCGTTGTCACCGTCCCCGGCGGGTTCGATGTCCGTGGTCTGTGCCACGTCGTCCAGGTAGCGCTGCGCGCCGGGCCCGGTGTCGAACAGCGCCGTGGTGTCCGGCATCGGCTTGAACGACCAGTTGAAATCTGCCGCCGGGTCCACCGTTCCCTGCTCGACGATATAGCGCACGATGATGTCGCGGTTGGTGTCCGGGCCAACGAAGATGACCGCATCCGCGTCGATGCCGGGGAAGTTGCCGCCGCCGCCGGCGCGGTAGTTGTTGGTGGCCACCACGAACCGCTGTTCCAAATCGATCGGCGCGCCGTTAAAGGTCAGATCGACGATGCGGCGCGCCTCCGGGCGGGCAAGCTCTCCTTCGGCGGTGTAGCGCGCGGGCTTTGACAGATCGATGCGATAGCTCACGCCGTCGATCACATCGAAGTTGTAGGAGGGGAAGTCCTTGTTCAGAAGCGGCGCATCCACCGCGCCCTCGGGCACCCGGTGGAACATGCCGGCGGACATCTCGAGCCACTCGCGCACCTGGGCGCCGGTGACCGCCACGGCGCGAATGGTGTTGGGGTAAAGATACAGATCCGCCACGTGCTTGATGGCGATATCGCCGGCCGGAACGTCGGTGTAGTAGTCGGGCCCGCCGCGGCCGCCGGTCTTGAACGGCGCGGCGGCGGAGAGCACCGGCAGATCCGCGTACTCGCCGTTTTTCAGCATCTCCTTGATGTACCAGGTCTGTGCATTGGCGACGAGCTGAACCGAGGGATCGTCCGCGACCAGCGCGAAGTAGGAGTAGAGCGGCGCGGCACTTCGTCCGACCGGCGTGCGGATGTAGTCGAGTGTCGCCTGGTGCTCCTCGCTGACGGCGGCGGTGACGGCGGCGCTGGAGGTCACGGTGGGCACCACTTCGCGGCTCTCTTCGCGGTGATAGATCGGCCGCGCCTCGGTGGTGAAATCGACAATGCGCCAGCGGTCGCCGTCGCGTTCGAGCATCAGGTCGATCAGTCCCATGTGCGAGCCCCAGAAGCCCGCCATGACCGCCGGCTTGCCCATCAGCGTGCCGCGCTGCGGGTCGACCCCGTCGATGTTCTGAAAGTCGGTGGGACCGGGAAAGACCAGATGCTGATGGCCGGTGAAGATCGCGTCGATCCCCTCGACCCCGGCCAGATGGAGCGAGGCGTTCTCCATGCGCTCAGTCGGCCGCGCGCCGTCGATCCCCGAGTGTGACAACGCCACGATGATGTCCGCGCCTTCCTCCTTCATGACCGGCACCCAGGCGTTGGCCGCCTCGACGATATCGCGGGTATTGGCTGCGCCCGCAAGATGCTTTTCGTCCCATACCATGATTTGCGGCGGCACGAAGCCGATGAAGCCCACCTTGACGGTGCTGGCGCGCCCGGCGCCATCGATGATCGTCTTCTCCTTGATGAGATAAGGGCGCAGGAAAAGATCGTCGTCACGCGGGTTGGCCGCCAGCGCGCCGCGGGTCAGGTTGGCGCAAACGTAGGGAAAGTTGGCCCCGTTGAGCACCTTGAACATGAAGTCCAGGCCTTAGTTGAACTCGTGATTGCCCAGGGTGGCGACGTCGTAGCCCAGCACGTTCATGGCGTCGATCACCGGATGACGGTCGCCTTCACGCATGCCGCGTTCGTAGGCGATGTAGTCGCCCATTGGGTTACCCTGGAGAAAGTCGCCGTTGTCGATCAGCATCGCGTTGGTGGACTCTGCACGCACCGCGTCGATCAAGGAGGCGGTGCGGGCAAGCCCCATGGTGTCGTTGGGCTGATCGGCGTAGTAGTCGTAGGGCAGCACGTTGACGTGAATGTCGGTGGTTTCCATCAGCCGTAGGTGCGCCTGCCGGGGCGAGGCGTGCACGGCGAACGGGTGCAGCAGAATTAGCGAGGAGGAGGCGGCAAGCCCGCCCAGAAAGGTGCGGCGTGACAGGATATACGGCGCTTGGTGTAACGACATGCAGTACTCCAAAAGGCAAAAGGCGGTAGGGTTTTCTTTAAAGCGTAGCGAGACCCTATGACGCTACGTTGACGCCCCTGTTTTTTTAATAGGTTAAGACGCTGTTTTGACTATAAAAGAAAAGGCCCAAAAGCGGATAGCGCGTGGCGCGCCAAAAAAATTTTAAAAAAAGTGCATCCAAACGGGAGGCTCGTGTGTATCCCCTGTACAGCCGCCGGGAATGATGCGGCTGACAACAACCTTTAAGGAGACTGAAATGATTATTCAACATCTAACGCGTGCTACCCTGGCGACCGCCCTGATTGCATCCTTCAGTCACGCTGCTCTGGCACAAACGCCAGAGGACGTCCAGGTACCGGACGGCCACGCCGTTGCGCTCGAAACCGTCGGCGTTGGTGCGATCAAATACATGTGTGAAACCAACGATTCCGGCGACGTCGAGTGGGTCTTCAAGGGCCCGAGCGCGGCGCTCAACGACAGCGACGGCAACCAGGTTGGCAGCTATTACGGCCCGCCCGCCACGTGGGAAGCGCTGGACGGCTCCAAAGTGACCGGTACCCAGCTTGCCACTGCTGACAACGGTGAAGGCAACATTCCGCTTCAGCTGGTCGAAGCCAACCCGGCCGAAGGTGAAGGCGCCATGACCGGCGTTACTTACATTCAACGTTTGAACACCGAAGGCGGCGTCGCCCCGGACATGGAGTGTAACGCCGACCACGAAGGCGCGACCGCCATCGTCACTTACCAGGCCGACTACAACTTCTTCATGGCCGAGTAAGTCTCGCGCTATAAGAAGCAGTGAGGAGGGCTTGGCCCGCCTCAGTTGAATCAAGGGCTCGTTAAGCGGGCCCTTACTCGTTATGCTACCTCCGCGCACAGGGAAATGAGCCAGCGCATCACGAGGGAGCATGGCTGTGTCCGAAAACATCAACGAATTAGATGTCGCCGAAACGCTACGACGCTGCACCAACGGAGAGCAGGAGGCGCTTCACGCCCTCTATCGCCAGGAAGGCGCACGGATGCTCGGCGTCGTTTTGCGTATCGTCAAGGACCGCGGTATGGCGGAGGACATCGTCCACGACGCCTTTCTGTCGATCTGGCAGCGGGCCGATACCTTCGACCCGCAAAAGGGCGCCGCCCGTACCTGGATTTACAGCATCGCCCGTCACTTGGCGCTCAACGCCATTCGACGACGTGACCTGAGTGGTGACGAGGTCGAGCCGGATACCCTCGAGCAGCAGGATGTGAGACGCCCGGAAGGGCAGAGCGTCGACGCCTTCGACTGGCAAACCGGCCAGCGAATGGACGAATGCTTGAAAGAACTCGATGTCGAACGCCGCAACTGCGTGCTTCAGGCCTATGTCGATGGCTTGAGCCATGCAGAAATCGCCGCACACACGGGTGCGCCGCTGGGCACGGTCAAGGCCTGGATCAAGCGCAGCCTGGTGCGTTTAAGGGAGTGTCTGGCATGAAAGCCGCCGATCAACACGATGACAACCACGCCCTGGCGGGAGAGTACGTTCTCGGCACGCTGAGTTTTACCGAGCGCCAGGCATTCGAAGCGCGCCTGGAAAACGACCCAGCCCTACAGCAAGCGGTCCGCGACTGGGAAGAGCGCTTTTTCCCCTACAACGCGCTGACCGAGCCGGTGGCCCCGAGCGATTTTCTCTGGCCACGTATTCAGCGAAGCCTCGACGAGCGCCGCCCGGCGCCGGTCGACACGGCCTCGTTGTCGAACCCGCCCGTCCAGGCGCCCAGCCTTTGGCAGCGCCTTGGCTTCTGGCGCGCGGTGTCCGGGATGGGCGTCGCCGCCACGATCCTGATGGCCGCGCTTTTGCTGCTGCAGCCGCTGGGCCCCGCCACGCCGGAGTACATGGTGGTGCTGCTGGCGCCGCAGAGCCAGTCTGCCGGTTGGGTGGTGCAGGCGGCCAACCGCCGTCAAATCGAGCTGATACCGCTGGGCACGTTCGAGGTGCCCGAAGGCAAGACGCTGGAGTTCTGGACCAAGGCCGACGACTGGCAGCGGCCCGTGTCACTAGGGCTGGTCGAACCCGGCGAGCCCATCCGCCTGAATCTCGATGACCTGCCGCCGCTCGAGGACAACCAGCTCTTCGAGCTCACGCTGGAAGACGCCACCGGTTCGCCCACCGGCCTGCCCACCGGCCCCATCGAGTATATCGGGCGCGCCGTGGAGATCTGAGCCCTCAGAAAAAGCTCAAGCCCACCTGGAAAAGCCGCTCGACGTCGCGAATCCGGCGCTTGTCGATCACGAACAGAATCACGTGATCGCCGCTTTCCACCGTGGCGTCCCCGTGGGCGATGATCACCTCCTTGCCGCGCACCATCGCCCCGATGGTCGTGCCCTCGGGCAGGTCGATGTCGCGCACCGCCCGGCCCACCACTTTCGACGACTGCTTGTCGCCGTGGGCGATCGCCTCGATCGCTTCGGCAGCCCCGCGTCTGAGCGAATGCACGTTGACGATATCGCCCCGGCGCACGTGGGTTAAGAGGCTACCGATGGTCGCCTGCTGGGGTGAAATGGCGATATCGATCTCGCCGCCCTGCACCAGATCCACGTAGGCGGCGTTGTTGATCAGCGTCAGCACCTTCTTGGCCCCCAGCCGCTTGGCCAGAAGCGACGACATGATGTTGACCTCGTCGTCGTTGGTCAGCGCGCAGAAGATGTCGCAATCCTCGATGTTCTCCTCCTCGAGCAGCCGCTTGCTGGTGGCGCTGCCGTGGAGCACCACGGTACGGTCGAGCCGCTCGGAGAGCGTGGTACAGCGCTCGAGACTGTGCTCGATGATCTTGACCTGATGGCTGTGCTCGAGATGCTCGGCCAGGCGCTCGCCGATGTTGCCGCCGCCGGCGATCACCACCCGGCGAAAGCCGCGCTCGACGCGCCTGAGCTCGCTCATCACCGCGCGGATATCGCGCCGCGCGGCGAGAAAGAACACCTCGTCGTCGGCTTCGATCACCGTATCGCCGCGCGGGATGATCGGCCGGTTGCGCCGGTAGATCGCCGCTACGCGGGTGTCGACGTTGGGCATGTGGCGCCCCAGAAAGGCGAGGTCCTGGCCCACCAGCGGGCCGCCGTAGAACGCCTTGACCGCCACGAGCTGGACGAGCCCACCGGCGAATTCCAGCACCTGCAGCGCCCCCGGGTGTTCGATCAAGCGGCGCACGTGATCGGTGACCACCTGCTCGGGGCTGATCAAGACATCGATGGGAATCGCTTCGTGGGCAAACAGGCCCTTGCGGGTCAGATAGGGCGTGGCGCGCACCCGGGCGATCTTGGTCGGCGTGCGAAACAGCGTATGCGCCACCTGGCAGGCGATCATGTTGACTTCGTCGGAGTTGGTGACGGCGATCAGCATGTCGGCGTCCTCGCAGCCGGCCTGGCGCAGCACGATGGGGTAGGAGCCGGCGCCGGTGACGGTGCGAATATCGAGTTTGGTGTGCAGCTCGCGGAGCTTGGCGGCATCGGTGTCGACCACGGTGATGTCGTTCTCTTCACGCGCGAGGTGTTCGGCCAGCGTACCGCCGACCTGGCCGGCGCCAAGAATGATGATTTTCATCGGGGCAGGTTCACTTGATCAACAGGGCAGCGTCGATAGTCCCTTATTCATGGGGAAGCTGTCGAGAGCACGCGGTCGCAAGATCCCTCCAAAACGCCTTGAATGGCGTTTTTTTACGCCTTTTTAACGCCTGAGGCTCCAAACGACATCGAATTTTTACGCCTGCTCTTCTTATGCTCGTTGGGTCAATCACAGGAGGCGTATTGATGAATATTGTACTGCTGATCATCGCGACGGTTACGGCCACGTATCTGTTCTACGCATTAATCTGCCCCGAGCGTTTCTAGGAGATCGCCATGAACGACATGATCGCCATTTACGCGCTGGTGGCACTGCTCGGCGTGCCGCTGGGGCTCTACATGGGGCGGGCGCTGGGGAGTAGGCGAACCCGGATGGATGCGCTGTTCGCCGTCATTGAAACCCCCATCTACCGCCTGGCAGGTATCGACAGCCATCAGAGCATGACCTGGCAGGCCTATGCGCTGGCCATCCTGAAGCTCCATGCAGGGCTGATCCTGCTGGCCTGGCTGGTCTTCATGTTCCAGGGCATGCTGCCGCTGAACCCGGACGGTATCGCCGGCATGCCCTGGGATACCGCGCTGCATACGGCGGTATCGTTTGCGACCAACACCAACCAGCAGCACTACTCGGGCCAGGCGCAGCTTTCGCACCTGAGCCAGACGCTGGCGATTGTCACGCTGCAGTTTCTGACCCCAGCCACGGGGCTTGCGGTGCTGGTGGCCATCGCGCGCACGCTGTTGATCAAGCGCGGCGCCAGCGTGCTCAAAGGCGTGGGCAACTACTACCAGGACCTGACCCGCGGCGTGGTACGCGTTCTGCTGCCTCTGGCCGTCGTGGTGGCGCTGCTGCTCACCTGGCAGGGCGTACCGGCAAGCTATCAGGCGGCGCCTCAGGTTGAAATGCTGGACCCCCAGGTCGAGGAGGTACAGTCCATTCCGCTCGGGCCGGTGGCCTCCATGGTTGCCATCAAGCAGCTGGGCACCAACGGTGGCGGCTGGTACGGACCCAACTCCAGCGTGCCGCTCGAGAACCCCACGCCGCTTGCCAACGTGATTGAAACCGCCTCGCTTACGCTGATTCCGGTGGCGCTGCTGTTTGCCATTGCCCTGATCAGCGGTCGTCGGCGGCTCATGCTGGGGGTGGGGGTGGTGATGCTGGTGTTCTCGCTCGTCTCCACCTCGGTGGTGGTCTACTCCGAACGGATGCCCAACGTCGCGCTTGCCGAGCTTTCCCAGCCCGGGGCCAACCTGGAGGGCAAGGAGCTGCGTTTCGGTACGGACCTTTCCGCGCTGTGGGGCAGTTGGACCACCCAGACCTCCAACGGCTCGGTCAATGCCATGCACGACAGCTTCAACCCCATGGGCGGCATGATGCTGCTGATGGACATGTTCGTGAACGTGACCTTTGGTGGCATAGGGGTGGGGCTGATTGGCTTCTTTCTCTACCTGATGCTGGCCGCCTTTGTCGGCTCACTGATGGTCGGCCGGGCACCGGAGCTTTTCGGCAAGCCCCTGGAGACCCGCGAGATGCGCTGGATTTCCTTGGCAATTCTGGCCCAGCCGCTGGTCATTCTGGGGCTTTCGGCACTCACGGTGGCCATGCCTGGCGCCGTGCAGAATTCGAATCCCGGCTTCCATGGCCTGTCCCAGGTGCTCTACGAATTTACCTCGGCATTTGCCAACAACGGCTCCGGTTTCGAGGGGCTGGGGGACGCCACGCTTTGGTGGAACCTTGCCTGCGTGGTGGCACTTCTGGTGGGGCGTTTTCTGCCCATGCTGGTGCCTCTGGCGGTGGCCGCGTGGCTGGCGGGCAAGCGCGCGGCTCCTGCTGGCCGGGGCACGCTTCCCATGGACAGCCTGGCGTTCATGGGCCTGACCGCCGGGGTGATCGTGATTGTCAATCTGCTGGGCTTTTTGCCGGCGCTGGTGCTGGGCCCCATTGCCGAAGCCGTCGTGCAGGGCTTCTAGGAGAAACGAGATGTCAGATACACCGTTAGTCAACAAGCCACGCCGTTCGCTGCCCGTGGGGCAGGTGGTCACCGGCGCGATCAAGGGCCTGGCGCCGCAGCTTCTGGCCCGCAATCCCGTCATGGCCGTGGTCGCCATTGGCACCGTGGTGTGCTTTGCGCTGACCCCCGTGGCCTTTGCCCAGGGTGAAAACGGTGGCTTTGCCCTGGCCATTGCGCTGCTGCTGCTGGCCACGGTGCTGTTCGCCACCGGCGCGGAGTCGCTGGCGGAGTCACGCGGCAAGGCGCACGCCGGGGCACTGCGCAAGACCAAGGGGGAACTCACCGCGCAGAGGCTCGATGCCGATGGCTCGACCCACCCAGTGTCCGCCGATTCCCTGCGCCGCGGCGATAGGGTGAAGGTGATGGCCGGTGAGCTGATTCCGGCGGATGGCGACATCGTCGAGGGCGCGGCGTCCATCAACGAATCCGCGGTGACCGGCGAATCCGCCCCGGTACTGCGTGAAGCCGGTACCGATAACAGCGGTGTCAGCGCAGGTACCAAGGTGCTGTCGGATCAGCTGATCATTGAGGTAAGCGCCAACCCAGGCGAGTCGCTGCTGGATCGCATGATTGCCCTGGTCGAAGGTGCCAGCCGTCAGAAGACGCCTTCGGAGCTGGCGCTGTCGGTGCTGCTGGCCATGCTCACCCTGGTGTTTCTGATCGTGGTGGTGACCCTGGTGCCCATGGCTGCCTTCGTCGGTGTGGAAACGTCCACGGTGATGCTGGTGGCGCTGCTGGTGTGTTTGATTCCCACCACCATCGGCGGCCTGCTGCCGGCCATCGGCATTGCCGGCATGGAGCGCGCCCTGCGCGCCAACCTGGTGGCCAAGTCGGGCAAGGCCGTCGAGATTGCCGGCAGCATCGATACGCTGCTGCTGGACAAGACCGGCACCATTACCCTGGGGGATCGCCGCGCCACGGAGTTTGCCCCCTGCCAGCAGGTATCGCGCCAGCGCCTGCGCGACGTGGCATTCTTGACCTCACTGGACGATCCGACCCCGGAAGGCCGCTCGATTGTCGCGCTGGCCACCGAGCAGGGCGTGGATAGTCAGCTCAGTGAAGAGGCCGACGGCGCCACGTTTGAAGCCTTCAGCGCACAGACCCGGCTATCCGGCGTTGACCTGACGAGTGGACGCACGCTGCGCAAAGGGGCACCCAACGCCATCGCCGCTTGGGTGACGGCGCAGGGCGGCGAGATACCCGGCGACTACGAGCAGGTGATTGCGCGTATTTCCCGAGACGGCGCCACGCCCATCGCCGTGGCCGAAGGCAAGCAGCTGCTGGGCGTGGTGGCACTGTCTGACGTGATCAAGAGCGGTATTGCAGAGAAGTTTGCCGAGCTGCGCGCCATGGGCATCAAGACGGTCATGATCACCGGCGACAACCCGATCACCGCCTCGGCGATTGCCGCCACGGCAGGGGTGGATGACTACATTGCCGAGGCGACGCCGGAGCGCAAGCTGGCGCTGATTCGCGAGGAGCAGGCCAGCGGTCGCCTGGTGGCCATGGTCGGGGACGGCACAAACGATGCGCCCGCGCTTGCCCAAGCGGATCTTGGTCTGGCGATGAACTCGGGCACTCAGGCCGCCCGCGAAGCCGCCAACATGGTGGATCTGGACTCCGACCCCGGCAAGCTGATCAGCGCGGTGGAAATCGGCAAGCAGCTGCTGGTGACGCGCGGAGCGCTGACCACGTTTTCGCTGGCCAACGACGTCGCCAAGTACTTCGTCATCCTCCCGGCGCTGTTTGCCGCGAGCATTCCAGCGCTTGGCGTGCTGGATGTGATGAATCTGCACTCGCCCACTTCGGCGGTGCTGGCCGCGGTGCTGTTCAATGCGCTGATCATTCCGGCACTGATCCCCTTCGCCCTGCGCGGGGTGTCGGTCAAGGCGGCCTCAGCCACGGAGCTTCTGCGTCGCAATCTGCTCATCTATGGGCTTGGCGGGCTGCTGCTGCCGTTCCCTGCCATCAAGCTGCTGGACATGCTGATCGCCCTGTTCCTTTAGGAGAAACATCGATGGAAACTGTCGAGAACGTCGAGCAAGAAACGTTACACGTGGAAGACGAGGCCCTCCAGACACGCGCCTCGTGGAGCAGCGCGCTGCGCTTTCTGGCCGTGATGGCCGTGCTTTTGGGGCTTGCCTACCCGCTGGCCACCACCGCCGTCGGCGGCTGGCTGTTTCCGGAACAGGCGGGCGGCAGCCTGCTGCGGGACGCCTCGGGAAGGGTCATCGGCTCCCGCCTGGTCGCCCAGACCTTTGTGGGCAATGAATACTTTATCGGCCGACCCTCTGCCGCGGGCAACGATGCGGCCAGTGTATCCGGCTCCAATCTGGCACCCAGCAACGTGGCGCTGCGCGAGCGGGCTGAAGCCGACGCCCAGGCCATTGCCCTGCGTGAAGGTGTCAGTGTCGATCAGATACCTGTCGATCTGATTACCGCCTCCGGTTCCGGGGTTGACCCGCATATTTCGCCGGAAGCCGCCAGGCTCCAGGTGGCAAGGGTAGCGCAGGCACGCCAAATCGACGAAGCTAGCGTGACCGCGCTGCTTGAGCCCGCCCTTGAGAATACCGGCTGGCTGGGGGCGCCGATGATCAACGTGCTGCGTCTGAACGCAAGCCTTGATGAACGCTACCCGGCTGCACCGGGGGCTGACTCGGCAGCAAACGATACCCCTTCAAACACCGTGGAGTGACACGATGTACTCAGCGGATCCGCGGCCCGATCCCGATGCATTACTCAAAGCCGCGCGCCGGGAGGCGCGCGGCTGTTTGCGTGTATTCCTGGGCGCCGCTCCTGGCGTCGGCAAGACCTACACCATGCTGCGCACCGCGCGTGAACGCATGGAAGAGGGCGAGGATATCGTGATCGGCGTGGTGGAGTCCCACGGGCGTGCCGACACCGAGGCGCTGTGCGAGGGGCTGGCGCGCATTCCGCTTTCGCCCCTGCAGCACCACGGGCGAACGTTTCACGAGTTCGATCTCGATGCCGCCCTGGCGCGGCGCCCCGGCATTCTGCTGGTGGATGAACTCGCCCATCGCAATATCCCCGGCAGCCGCCACGCCAGACGCTATCAGGATATCGAGGAGCTTCTGGAGGCGGGCATCGACGTGTGGACCACGGTCAACGTCCAGCATCTGGAGAGCCTCAATGACGACGTCGCCCGGATTACCGGCATCCGCATGCGCGAAACCGTGCCCGATACGCTGCTCGAGCGCGCCCGCGATGTATCGCTGGTTGACCTCACGCCCGAAGAGTTACTCGAGCGTCTGAGGCGTGGCAAGGTGTACATCCCCGAGCAGGCCCGGGCCGCCATGGAGGGGTATTTCAACGAGTCGAACCTCAACGCGCTGCGCGAGCTGGCCATTCAGACCATGGCCGAGCGGGTCGATGCCGATGTAAAGGTGGCCATGGACGCCGGCGGGCGGGCGGGGCCCTGGCCGGTCAGGCCGCATCTGGTCGTGGTCATCAACGGCGGTGACGAGGATATATCGCTGGTGCGCGCGGCCCACCGGATGGCCGAGCGGCGCCTGGCGGTGTGGCGCGCCGTCTATGTAGACAAGGGCGCCGACAGCGCCGAGCAGCAGCTGGCGGTCGAACAGACCTTCAGCCTGGTGACCCGATTGGGCGGTGATTCGCTACGCCTGCAGGGGCAAAGCCAGCTGGGGGAAGTGGTCAATTACGCCCGCGCCATCAATGCCACCACGATCGTGGTGGGGCGCGAGGTCAGACGCCGCGCATGGCCATGGTCGCGGCCGCTGGCTCAGCGGTTGCTGGCCCGTGCCGAGGCATTCGATATCGTCGTGGTGGCAAAGGGGAGCGGCAACCGCCGTCGGCCGCTGCGTCGCCTGGGGGTACGGCTGCGTCCTTCTCAGTTCATCGCCACCAGCCTGGGCGTGGCGGCGTCGCTTGGCGTGGCGCTTTTGCTGGAACCCTGGCTGGAGCTTGCCAATCTGTCGCTGGTGTTTCTGGCCGCGGTCCTGTTCAGCGCCGTATGGGCAGGCACCACCATGGCCATGTTCAGCGCCGTGGCCGGTTTTCTGGTGTTCAATTTCTTCTTTACCCAGCCGCGCCTGACCTTTGCGATGGTGGAGCGCGGCCAGCTGCTGACGGTGGTGCTGTTCTTTCTGGTGGCCCTGGTGGTGGGCCAGCTTGCCGGGCGCGGGCGTCAGCGGCTGATGGCGCTGCGCGCAAGCCGCGATCAGACCCGGCTGCTGCTGCGCTACGCCGAGCAGCTCTCCATGGCGACCGACAGCAAGGGCGTTGCCAAGGTGGGGGTGGATACCCTGGTGGACTGCTTTATGGTGCCTACCGCCTTTCTCGAGAGTGCCGAAAGTGCCAGCGAAGTGCGCGTAGTGCATGCGCTGCCGGCTTCCGAGCACCTGGACATCACCGCCCGGCAGGCCGCGGTATGGAGCTGGCAGCACCAGAAACCCAGCGGCCGCGGCACCCAGACGCTCAGCCAGCAGGCCTGGCGCCTGACGCCGCTGACCGTGCAGGGGCAAGGCGTGGGCATGCTGGCGCTCAAGCTGTCGGCGGCTCCCAAGGCCTTGAGCCACGAGCAGGAAGCGCTGATGGATACCCTGGTGCGCCAGCTCAGCATGGCGCTGGAGCGTACCCGCCTGGTGTCCGAGCTCAACGCCACGCGGGTGTCCGAGGAGAACGAGCGGCTGCGCTCGGCGCTGCTGTCATCGGTCTCCCACGATCTGCGCACGCCGCTTGCCTCGATCATCGGGGCGACCAGCTCGCTGATCGACCTCAGGCCACAGCTCAGCGACAGTGACCAGCGCGAACTGCTCGACGGTATTCTGTCCGAAAGTGAGCGCCTTAACCGCTACATCCAGAACCTGCTGGACATGACGCGTCTGGGCCACGGCACGCTCAAACTCGAGCGTGACTGGGTGGCGTTCGAGGACCTGATCAACTCGGCGCTCAAACGCCTGGGGCACTCCTTGAAGCACGTGACGGTGCGCCGGTTTTGGCCCGCGTCACTGCCGCTTTTGTACGTTCATCCGGCGCTGATCGAGCAGGCGCTGGTCAACGTGCTGGATAACGCCCAGCGATTTTCACCGCCGGGTGGGGAGCTTTCCATCAAGGCGCATCTGCGTGAAGGAGAGCCCGCGACGCTGGTAATCACCATCGAGGATCAGGGGCCGGGCATTGCTCACGATCTGCGCGAGCAGGTATTCGACATGTTCTACAGCGGTGGCGACGGCGACCGCAGTGCTCACGGCAGTGGCCTGGGGCTTGCGATCTGCCGCGGCATGGTCGGCGCCCACGGGGGCACGATCAGTGCCGATACCGCAGAAAGCGGGCGGGGCACCGCCATCATCATGACCCTGCCGCTATTGGAGACCGACCCAGGAAGAGCCGATGAAGAGTGAAGGCAGCACACGCATACTGATTGTTGACGACGAGCCGCAGATCCGGCGTTTTCTGCGCATCAGTCTGGCGTCCCAGGGGTACTCGGTAATCGAAGCCGAGAACGGCGAGCAGGCGCTGGGCGCGGTGTATACCCAGGCGCCGGACGTGGTGCTGCTCGATCTGGGACTGCCCGACATGGATGGCCATGAGGTGCTGCGCGGCATCCGCGAGCACAGCAGCGTGCCGGTGATCGTGGTCTCCGTGCGCGACCGTGAAGAGGAGAAGGTCAGCTCGCTGGATAACGGTGCCAACGACTACGTGACCAAGCCGTTCGGCATTCAAGAGCTTCTGGCGCGTATCCGCGCCGTGCAGCGCCAGGCGCTGCGGGCGAAGGGCGAGGCGGTCGCCCGCTGCTATACAAGCCAGGGGCTCACCATTGACCTGGAGCTTCGCCGGGTAGCGTTGAACCAGGTGCCGGTGCACCTGACTCGCAAGGAGTTCGCGGTGCTGGCCCGCCTGTGCCGCTATGCGGGCCGGGTGGTGACCCAGACCCAGCTACTCAAGGAAGTGTGGGGCCCGACCCACGTGGACGATACCCACTACCTTCGCATCGTGGTCAGCCGGCTGCGCCAGAAACTCGGCGACGACCCCCAGACGCCGGTACTGCTGCAGACCGAAGCCGGCGTCGGGTATCGGCTTCTAGTGGAGCCCGTGCGCGCGCACGCCATCTAGCGACGCCAGAACATCGGTGTCATCAGTACCACCACGGTGAGGATTTCCAGCCGGCCCATCAGCATGCCGATGCACAAAAGCCACTTCGCCGCGTCCGGCAGGGTGTAGAAGTTGCCGGCCGGGCCAATGGTATCGCCAAGCCCCGGGCCCACGTTGGCGACCGCCGTGGCCGCCCCGGTCACGGCGGTTACCAGGTCCAGCCCCAGCACAGAGAGCAGCAGGGCCAGCACCGCGATGGTGATGAAGAAGAAGAAGGAAAACGCCACCACGCTTCTGGAAATATCGCTGGTAACCGGCTGCTGGTTATAGTGCGTGGTGAAGACACCGTTGGCATGAATCAGATAGCGCAGCTGGTTGCGCAGCATCAGCATGGCAATCTGGAAACGGAAGATCTTCATGCCACCGCTGGTGGAGCCGCTGCAGCCCCCGACAAAGGTCAGGTAGAAAAACGCCACCACCGGCAGCGACCCCCACAGCGTGTAATCATCCGACGCGTAGCCGGTGGTGGTGACAACGGAAATCACGTTGAAGGTAACGTGGGTGAGCGACACGAACCAGTCATCGCCCTGAAGCACCCGCCAGGCGCTGAGGATCAGGATCGCCGCCAGCAGCAGCTTCAAGAGCCCGCGTACCTGCTGGTCTTTCCACAGCGCGCTGCGTGAGGTGCGGATAAAGCGGATATACAGCACGAAGGGCAGCGCACCGCTGAGCATGAAGGCGCTGGCCATCCACAAGAGCCAGGGCTTTTCCGCATAAGCCCCGAAGGAGGCGTCGGAGTTGGCAAAGCCGCCTGTCGAAAGCGATGACATGGCATGCACGATGGCGTCCAGTGGGTGCATGCCGCCTAGCCAGTAGCAGATCATGGCCAGTAGGGTCAGCGCCACATAGATGCTCAAGGTGGCCTTGGCAATGCCGCCTGTTCGCGGCATCACCTTGTCCGACCAGTCGGAGGACTCGGTATGGAAAAGGCGCATGCCGCCCACTTTCAGAAACGGCAGAATGGCGATGCCCATCACGATGATGCCTATACCGCCGAGCCACTGCATCAAACCCCGCCAGAGCTTGAGGCCGTCAGAAAGATGCTCGATGCCCACCATCACGGTGGAGCCGGTGGTGGTGATCGCCGACACCGATTCGAACACCGCATTGGTGACGCTCAATTGCGGGGCGCCCAGAATCAAGGGAAGGCTTGCAAAGCCGCTGACGCTCGCCCAGCTTGCCGCGGTTAGCACAAACATCTGCCAGGGTTTAAGCTCAATGGGAACGCGGTGCGTCGCGGCAAGCGCCCCCCCGGCGAGCGTCATCACGATCACGATCGCCAGAATGAAGGCCTTGGCGTCCGGGTCATGTTCCCAGAGCAGCACCACTAGCGGCACCAGCATGAAAAGCGCCAGCACTACCCAGAGCACCGCCAGAATTCGCACGATGGGCGCAAAGCGCCGGCGAAGCGCCCAGTGTTTCACTCTATGCACATTCAAAAAGGGCATTGCGTTCCCTCGAGGATCATCCAGCGCTATCTCAGCACGGGGTAGTATAAAAAGTCTGTAAAAAGTAAGGGATACTTTTTTTATGCCAGCAAGTCTTTAGCGAGCGGTCTTGGCTGGCACGGCGGCGTATTCAGACGCGCTGGCCGAGCAGTGATCATTTAGTAGTAAAATTACATCGTTTATTGCGTATAGTGGCCGCCATCGGATAACTTTTAGGTAATTAAACAACGTTGAGCGGCCTCAAGATTCAAGGAGTCACGATGAGCCAGCCCCAATCCCCTCTGGGCGACCCCAACCACGCCATCGATTTGGCGCTGTTCGGCGCGCTGGGGGACCTTGCCACGCGCAAGCTCTTTTTAGCCCTTTATCATCTCGACCGCGAAGGGCTGATGCCTGAGGCCACGCGCATTTTGGGGCTTGCCCGCCAGGAGCACGATACCGAGGCTTTTCGCGAGCTGGTCAATGAGGCGCTCCAAAAACGTCTCAAAAATGATGATCAGGACCCGGAAAGTCTCGCGCGCTTTTTGAACCGGCTCGAGTACCTGCAGCTCGACTTCAAAGAGGCCGAAGGTTACGCCGCAATCAAACAGTGGCGCGAAGGCTCGAAGCATCCCATGGTGGTGTATCTCTCCGTGGCGGCGCGCATCTACGGCGATATCTGCCATAACCTCTCAACGAGCGAAAGCCTCGACGACGATACCCGCGTGGTGGTGGAAAAACCCATCGGCTACGACCTGGTGTCCTCGAAAGAGGTTAACGACGCCATCGGCGCTGTCTTCCCGGAAGAGCGCGTCTACCGCATCGACCACTACCTCGGTAAAGAAACGGTACAAAACCTGATCGCGCTGCGCTTTGCCAACCCCTTGTTCGGTACCCAGTGGAATCAGAACCACATTTCACATGTGGAGATCACCGTAGCCGAGAAGGTCGGTATCGAAGGGCGCTGGGGCTACTTCGACGACGCCGGCCAGCTTCGCGATATGGTGCAAAACCACCTGCTCCAGCTTCTTTGTCTGATCGCCATGGACCCGCCGTCGAATCTGGACGCCGATGCCATTCGCGACGAAAAGGTCAAGGTGCTCAAGGCGCTCAAGCCGTTTACCGGCGAGGCGCTGGGGCGCGACGTGGTGCGCGGTCAGTACATTGCCGGCACCAGCGATGGCCAGTCCGTGCCGGGCTACCTGGAAGAAGACGACGCCAATACCGAAAGCCGCACGGAAACCTTTGTGGCGATGAAAACCGAGGTGTCCAACTGGCGCTGGGCCGGCGTGCCGTTCTACCTGCGCACCGGCAAGCGGATGCCGGAAAAGCTGTCCCAGATCGTCATTCACTTTCGCCAGCAGCCGCACTACATCTTCGACCCCGACCAGCGCGATATCGCCGCCAACAAGCTGATCATCCGTCTGCAGCCGGAAGAGGGCATCGCGCTTCAGGTACTGACCAAGGATAGCGGCCTGGACAAGGGCATGCGCCTGCGCCCCGGCCCGCTGCATCTGGACTTCAACAGCGCTTTTCCCAAGTCGCGGATTCCCGATGCCTACGAGCGGCTGCTGCTGGAAGTGATGAAGGGCCAGCAGTACCTGTTCGTGCGCCGCGACGAAGTCGAGTACGCCTGGCACTGGTGCGACCAGCTCATCGAAGGTTGGAAAACGCGCGAAACGCCGCCCCGGCGCTACCCGGCGGGCTCCTGGGGGCCGGTGGCGTCGATCGCCATGATCACCCAGGACGGGCGCAGCTGGTACGAGGACTACTGACATGAGCAACGCACGTAAAGCGCTGGCCGAACAGCTGGCCGAAGCGGTTTATCAGGCCCTGGCCGAGGATCTCGAGCGCCAGGAGAAGGTGCTTTTGGTCGTCTCCGGCGGCTCCACGCCGGTGCCATTTTTTACCGCCCTCGCCCAAAGGCCGCTTGCCTGGGAGCGGGTGCAGGTGACGCTGGCCGACGAGCGCTGGGTCGATGTCGAAAGCCCGGACAGCAACGCCCGTCTCGTGCGTGAGCATCTGCTGGTGGGGGAGGCGGCAAACGCCGATTTCATCCCCTTGACCAGCGAGGCCGCAACGCCGGAGCAAGGCGTGGAAGAGGTCGCTCGGCGCCTCGAGCCGCTCGCCTGGCCGGCAAGCGTCGTCATTCTGGGCATGGGCGGCGATGGCCACACCGCCTCGCTCTTTCCCGATAGCCCCGAGCTTGGCCTTGCCATGACCACCGATGAGGCGCTGGTCGCGGTGCGCACGCCCAGCCAGCCGCAGCCGCGCATTACCCTGAGCGCCGACCGCCTGCACCAGGCGCGGCGCCACTTTCTACACATCACCGGCGACGACAAGCGCGCCGTACTCGGCAGCGCCATGGGCGGCGACGATGTTCGACAGCTGCCTATCCGCGCCTTTTTAAGCTGCCCGCTGGCCATCTACTGGGCACCCTGACCCCCCCACTGCACGCCCGCGTTAGGGTTTGGAGATTTTATGACAATCGATAAACAGCTTCCGTCCAGCCGTACCGCCGAGCTCGACAGCATCTGCCTCAAGGCCGAGGTCATCCCGGTGATCACCATCGAGCGTATCGAAGACGCGGTGCCCATGGGCCGCGCGCTGATCGACGGTGGGATCAACGTACTGGAAGTGACGCTTCGCACCGACTGCGCGCTCGAGGCCATCAAGCGCATGAAAAAGGAGCTGACGGGCGCGAGCATCGGTGTGGGCACCGTGCTTACCCCCGCCCAGTATCGCCAGGCCGAAGAGGCCGGCGCGGATTTCGTCGTCACCCCCGGCACGACCGAGGCGCTCTACCGCTATGGTGTAGAGAGCCCGGTACCGATGCTACCCGGCGTCTCCACCGTCTCCGAGCTGATGACCGGCTGGCAGTACGGCTACCGCCGCTTCAAGTTCTTCCCGGCAGAATCGAGCGGCGGCGCCAAGGCGATCAAGGCCTTTGGCGGTCCAATTGCCGAGGCGCGCTTTTGCCCCACCGGCGGCATCACGCTGGACAACGCCGAGGAGTACCTGAAACTGCCCAACGTCATGTGCATCGGCGGCTCCTGGCTGACACCGAAAGCAATGGTCGACGCCGAGGACTGGGAGGGCATCAAAAAGCTCGCCCAGCAAGCGGCGGAGCGTTTTCACCACTAGGCTCTTGCGCCAAGTAAAAAAGGCTCGAGCGGATCAACCGCTCGGGCCTTTTTCGTTCAAGAGGGCATGTTAGGCGCCTATGTCTACTCGAAACCGGGAATATCACCTCGAGTAGGCAAGGCAGCGTAGGCGCCGGGGCGGGTAACGGCGTGGGCGCCGCAGCGACAGGCCAGTGTAAGGGCTTCGATCAGCACGTCAGGGTCTTTTAGCGCGCGCTCGATGTTGTCAAGCCGGCAGAGCCGTGCCAGAAAGCCGCCCATGAAGGCGTCGCCACCGGCGGTGGTATCCACCGCCTTGACCGGCGGCGGGGTGAGGCGATGCTCGAAGTGGGCGGTTTTAAGCACGGCTTCGTGAGGGCCGTCGGTCACCAGTATCGCGTTGGCACTGGCGGCCAGGCGCGCGTCGAGCCACCGGGCCGGGGGCTGGTCGCCGCGCAGGTAGTCGAGCTCTTCGCGGGAGACCTTGATGAGCGCGGCCTCGTCGAGCAGCTCAATCACGCGCTCGATCGAGGCCATCCCCCCGGCCCACAGGTTGTGGCGCAGGTTGGCGTCCACGCTGACCAGAGCGCCTGAGCGGCGCGCCCGGCGAGTCAGGGCAAGGGTGGTGTCGAAAATGGCGGGCTCGGTCAGGCTGTTACTGCACACGTGCCAGATCAACGGGCGTGCGAAGGTATCTCCGGGAAGGTGCTTCTCGCGATACAGCAGATCCGCGGCTGGCGGGCGGTAGAAGTCGAAGGTGCGCTCGCCCTCGGCGTCTCGTGAAACGAACGCCAGCGCCGTTCGCGCTTCACGCGTGGTGACGATGCCTTGAGTCTCCACGCCGTGGTGGGCGAGTTCGGCGGTAATGAAGCGCCCGAAACTGTCATCGCCGACCATGCCAAGAAACCGGCTCTTCACACCCAGCCGTGCGCAGGCCACTGCCACGTTGGCGGGCGCGCCGCCGGCATAGGGGGTGAACGTTTCCGGGCCTGCTTCGTCGCCTAATCGGCTAGAAAGCATATCGACCAGCGCCTCGCCAAAGGTCACGACTGGCGTCATGCATACCTCCTCATACGCGCTTTGCGCTCATTGTTTTATTAAGACCCGGGCGCTTGTTCGTGCCCAACAGAGGTGGCTAAGTAACCTCTTCGTTATGCAGTGCTTCGGCGGCGCCCAGTAGCCCCGTCCAGGGGTGGGTGACCACCTGAATGGGAATATCGGCGTTGTAGGCCTGCATCCGGCCCTTGTCGTTGAAGGCGCTTTTGAGCTCGCTTTGTGGAAGCCAGTCGAGCAGCCGGGGCAAGATGCCGCCGCACAAATAGACGCCGCCGCGTGCCCCCATGGTCAGCGTGGCATCGCCGCACACGTTGCCCAGAATCTTTAAAAAGCGCAGCAGTGCCGCGCGCGCCAGGGCGTCGCCGTCGTCGGCGCCCTGGCTGATCTCGGCCGGGGTTTGAAAGCGCGGGGCGACGCCCTCCAGCTCACAATAGGCAAGATAGAGCTCGAAAAGCCCCTGACCGCACAGCACGCGCTCGACACTGACGCGGCCGTAGCGCTTCTGGAAAAAGCGTAAAAGCGCCAGCTCCTGCTCGTCCATCGGCGCGAAACTGACGTGGCCGCCTTCGGTGGGCAGCGGAATCCAGGCGTGGCGGCCGGGAAAAACGCCGGCCACGCCCAACCCAGTGCCCGGGCCGATGATCAGCCGCGCCGAGTG
This sequence comes from Halomonas sp. GD1P12, assembly GCF_025725645.1. Lineage (NCBI taxonomy): Bacteria > Pseudomonadati > Pseudomonadota > Gammaproteobacteria > Oceanospirillales > Halomonadaceae > Halomonas > Halomonas sp. GD1P12. The sequence continues at coordinate 1,434,279 of NZ_CP107007.1, forward strand.
TGGCTGCGCGCGGCCTGACTGTACCTCGAAAAGATGCGTTTCATCGACGTGGGGTACGCCGAGCGCCTGGGCGGTGAAGTCGTTGATCACCTTGAAAAGCGAAAGGCCGAGCGCTGCCTGAACGTCGCTTTTGTCGAACGCCCAGTGGTTGTTAGTCATCTTCACCCGCTCGGCGTGAACCGGGCAGGCGAAGGCGAGACACGCCTCGACAGGGGCCATCTCATCGATGGCACCCACCCGCTCGAGATAATCCCGAATGGCCTCGATGGGCCCGGCGTAGTCGGCGCAGGGCAGATTCAGCATGTCATAGGGCGCCGTGTCGCCGGGAATGACCAGCGCGAAGCGGGCGTTGGTGCCGCCGATATCGCCGATCAGCGCCGGTCGCATCAGGCGTCCTCCTCGCTGATCTGGCTCTGCTGGCGGGCCAGGTCGTCTGCCTCGAAACCGCCGAACACGCCGGCGCCTTCCTCGCCGCGCATCGCCAAATGGCGGAACCCGCCGAAGAGCTCGCGGCCCATCCCGACGTGGTAGGCATCCAGGTTGGCGTGCGCGAGGCCGCGCTCGGCCCAGGTCGCTGGGTCCACTTTGGCTTCGAGCACGCCGGTGTTGGCATCCAGAAAGACCACATCGCCGTCGCGCAGTTTGGCCAGCGGCCCGCCGTCGAGCGCTTCCGGGCTGATATGAATGGCGGCGGGCACCTTGCCCGAGGCGCCGGACATGCGCCCGTCGGTGACGAGTGCGACCTTGAAGCCGCGATCCTGCAGCACGCCAAGGTAGGGCGTGAGCTTGTGAAGCTCCGGCATGCCGTTGGCCTTCGGGCCCTGAAAGCGCACGACCACGACCACGTCGCGGTCGAGCTCGCCGGCTTCGAACGCGCCTTTCATCTGGTTCTGGTCATCAAAAATGCGCACCGGCGCCTCGAGCACGCGGTGCTCCTCGGTGACCGCAGAAATCTTGATCACCCCGCGGCCCAGGTTGCCGTCGAGTACGGTCAAGCCCCCGGTAGGTGCAAAAGGCGTGGCCACCGGTCGCAGTACGTCTTCGTCCAGGCTCGCATCAACCCCTTCGCGCCAGACGAGCTTGCCGTCTTCCAGGAAAGGCTCCTGGGTGTAGGCGGTGAGGTCAGTGCCGAACACGGTGGGAATGTCGCCGTGCAGAAGGCCCGCGCCGAGCAGCTCGCGAAACAGATAGCTCATGCCGCCGGCGGCCTGGAAGTGGTTGATGTCCGCCTGGCCGTTGGGGTAGACGCGCATTAAACTCGGCGTGACCGCGGAAAGCTCGGTGAAGTCGTCCCAAGTCAGCGTGACGCCGGCGGCGGCGGCCATGGCGATCAGGTGCAGGGTGTGGTTGGTGGAGCCGCCGGAGGCGAGAAGCCCGACCACGGCGTTGACGATGGCGCGCTCGTCGATTTGTTTGTAGAACGGGCGATACGTGCCGCCGGGCTCGGTATTGCGAATCGCCTGTTCGGTGGCAAAGCGGGTCAGCGCCTCGCGCATCTCGGTGCCCGGATTGACGAACGACGTGCCTGGCAGGTGCAGGCCCATCACCTCCATCATCAGCTGGTTGGAGTTGGCCGTGCCGTAGAAGGTGCAGGTGCCGGGGCTGTGATAGGACTCGGACTCCGCTTCCAGAAGCTCCGCGCGGCCCACCTTTCCCTCGGCGAAGAGCTGGCGCACCCGCGCTTTCTCCTTGTTGGGCAAGCCCGACGGCATGGGCCCGGCCGGTACGAACATCGCCGGCAGGTGGCCAAAGCGCGCCGCCCCGATAAAAAGCCCCGGCACGATCTTGTCGCACACGCCCAGGTAAAGCGCGGCGTCGAACATGTTGTGCGAAAGCCCTACGGCGGTGGCCATGGCGATGACGTCGCGGGAGAAAAGCGAAAGCTCCATGCCCGGCTGGCCCTGGGTGACGCCGTCGCACATCGCCGGCACGCCGCCGGCGAACTGCGCGGTCGAGCCCATCGCACCCGCCGCCTGGCGAATGGTCGCGGGGAAGGTCTCGAAAGGCTGGTGCGCCGAGAGCATGTCGTTGTAGGCCGAAATGATCCCCAGGTTGGCGCTGTTCATCAGCTTCAGCGAATCTTTCTCCTGCGGGCTGCAGGCGGCGAAGCCATGGGCCAGATTGCCGCAGGAGAGCTCGGCGCGATGCACGCCGCGCTGGTGCTGGTCAGCCATGCGCTTTTCATAAAGCGCCCGGCGCTCCCTGGAGCGCTCGCGAATGCGCTGTGTCACCTTGGCGACGGTGTCGTTCAACGGGGCGGAAGTGGTGGACGTCATGGAAACCTCGGCTAGGCGTTAGTCAGGGCATGCTATGTAGTAATTCTATGTAGTAATTTTACATGCTTTTAGGCCAGTTTAAGACTGTATGGAGCAGCATTAAACCTTTTGGCGCGGATTTTAGTCGCGATTTTGGTAACTTTCCTACTAAAGCGCCCGCGCGGTCGATGAAAAGGGCGGTGAAGCGTACCTGGCGCTCGCAGCCCAAGCTGTTGGCCAGCCCATGGGCGTTTTTCATCAGCATGCTCGAAAGGTTCAGCATGCCCAAAAGGGCGTTAAAGGTGAAGGGTAAGCCGCGATCCAGCCCCCGAGGGTCATGTCGGGAACAGGCGCCAGCGCCCTCGGGCTTTGTTACCATGGTCTGGCAGTCGCCCTCGGCTCGATGGGTGCTTTTTTATACCCACTTATTATAGCTGCTTACTCGTTTACCCATTTGCTTTCGGAGCTCGCCATGCCCCGCGACTTTTCGCGTATCACGCCTTTCGATACCACCCTTCAAACGCGCGCGCGGGCCTATCTCGATACCTTGACCAAGCCGCCGGGTAGCCTTGGCCGGCTGGAAGATTTGGCGGTGTCGCTGTGTCATATCACCGATACGCTCACGCCCCACGTCGACCCGCCCGGCATCGTCGTTTTCGCCGCCGACCACGGCGTGGCCGAGGAGGGTGTGTCCGCCTTTCCCCAGGCAGTGACCGCACAGATGGTCGCCAACTTCGCCCAGGGCGGGGCGGCGATCAACGTCTTCGCCCGCCAGATCGAGGCGCGTATCGAGGTGGTCGACGTTGGCGTGGCAAGCGATGTCCGCACCGAGGGCGTGGTGGACGCTAAAGTACGCCACGGGACGCGCAATTTCGCCCGCGAAAACGCGATGAGCGCCGCCGAGCTCGACCAGGCCCTGCAGGTGGGCGTCGACGCCGTTGAGCGCGCCGCGCGTGCCGGCTGCAGGTGCCTGATTCTGGGGGAGATGGGGATCGCCAACACCACCGCCAGCAGCGCGGTGCTCGCCGCCCTCTTGAACCGGCCCGTCGGCCCGCTGGTGGGCGCCGGTACCGGCCTTGTCGAAGCGCGTCTGGCGCACAAGATCGACGTGATCGAAAAGGCGCTTGTCGCCCGGGCCCCGGGAAGCGAGCCGCTCGAGGTGCTGGCCGCCGTTGGCGGGCTCGAGCTTGCCGCCATGGCCGGGGCGATGCTGGCAAGCGCCGAGCGCCGCCTGCCGGTAGTGGTCGACGGCTTCATTGCCACCGTCGCGGCGCTGGCGGCGGTGCGGCTCTGCCCGCCGGTGCGCGAGGTTCTGATTTTCAGCCACCGCTCCGCCGAGCCCGGTCACGCCGTCGCACTCGAGGCGCTCGCCGCGACCCCGCTGCTCGAACTCAACATGCGCTTGGGCGAGGGCAGCGGCGCCGCACTCGCCTTTCCGCTGTTAAAAGCCGCCTGCGCGATGATCAGCGAGATGGCCACGTTTGAGAATGCCGGGGTGACGCGCTAGTGGGCGTAACGCTAATACTCTTGGCAGTGGCGATCGATCTGGTGGTGGGCGACCCACGCGGGCTGCCGCATCCGGTGGTCGGCATGGGACGGATGATCACGGTGCTGGAAGCGCGGCTCAACCGCGGCGGACGGTACGCGCGGCGGCTCAAGGGGGCGCTATTGACGCTTCTGGTCGTTGCCGGCACGTTTTGGCTCGCAACGCTTCTTCTCAATTGGCTGAGCATGGTGCATCCTTGGCTGAAGGTCGCGGCGGAGCTTTGGCTACTGGCCACCACGCTTGCCATCAAGGGGCTGGCGGACGCAGGCAGAGCCATCGCCGCGCCGCTCGCCAGGGGGGATTTCGAGGCGGCGCGAGAGGCGCTGTCGCGCGTGGTCGGGCGCGATACCGCCACGCTAAACGAGCCCGAAATCGCCCGCGGCGCGGTCGAAACCGTGGCGGAGAACACCGTCGATGGCATCACCTCGCCGCTGTTTTTCGCACTCATTGGCGGCGCGCCGCTGGCGCTGGCTTACAAGGCGGTGAATACGTTGGACTCGATGGTGGGCTACAAAAACGCACGCTTCGCGGATTTCGGCTACGTCTCGGCAAAACTCGATGACGTCGCCAACTGGCTGCCGGCGCGGCTAACCGCCGTGTGCCTGTGGGCGGCGGGGGCGCTCTGGAATTCCCTGGGGCGCGAGCCGCTGGCGGTGGCTGGCGCCTTTACCCACACCCGGCGCCAGGCGCCGCGCCATCCCAGCCCCAACGCGGGCTGGCCGGAGGCGATGGTGGCATGGCTTTTGGGCGTGAAGCTCGGCGGCGTGAACGTCTATGGCGGCGAGCTTTCGCACCGCGCCACGCTGGGGCCGGGGCGCGTCGCGCTAACGGCGCGCCACATCGATATCACCATTGGTCTGATGCACGGAGCCTGGGGGCTTTTTCTACTCATGATGATCGCGCTGGGTACGGCAGGAGAAGCGGTGTGAAAAGCCCAAAAAAGCCGGCCGGCGGCGCGGGTGAAAGGCTCGCGCCGTGTAATATCACGCGCTGCTCGCACTCGAGCGTACGATGATCGTTTTCGTCAGCGGCGGCGCACGCTCGGGTAAATCCCAACTGGCCGAAGCGCTCACGCTGGCGGCGGGGGGCGAGCGCTGCTACTACGTGGCCACCGCCCGCCAGGACGACGGCGAAATGAGCGAGCGCGCCGCGCGCCACCAGGCCCGCCGTGACGCCCGCTGGGTCACGCTGGAGGCGCCGCTCTACCCGGACGAAGCGGTCGCTTCTGTACCCGACGGCCAGGCAGTGCTGCTCGACTGCCTCACCCTCTGGGCCAGCCAGCTACTGTTTGGCCCGGCGTTCGAGCCGTTTGAGGCCGAGCGGGAGGGTCTGCGCTGCCTAAAAAAGCTGCTCGGCGATGCCCGCACTCGAGGCCTGCACCTGGTCATCGTCTCCAACGATCTCAACGAAGCGCCGCTGCCGTCGGACCCGGGCGTCTGGCGTTTCGTGACGTTTTTGCAGCGCCTTCACCGGCTGCTGGCCCAGCAAGCGGACTCGGTGATCGAAGTAATCGCTGGGTGCGCCATCGAGTGGAAGGCTGATCCCGACGTTCATCCCCACCTGGACACCACGTCCCGAAACAGCGAAGAGTCATCGCCGTGAAAAACGCCCTCTACGGCGCCGTGCTGGCGTTTCAATTTCTGACCCGCGTACCGCTGCCGATCGAGTGCCCCTGGAATGCGTCGACCCGGCGCTGGGCGCTGCGCGCCTACCCATTGGTTGGGCTATTCATCGGTGCGCTGCTGTGGCTTTTTGCGCTGGCGTTTGATGCGCTAGCGCTGCCGGCGCCCATCGCCGCACTGGCGCTTTTGAGCCTGTGGGTGGCGCTCGGCGGCGGCCTGCATCTGGACGGCGCGATGGACCTGGCCGATGCCCTTGGCAGCAATCAGCCGCTTGCGCGGCGCTTGGAAATTATGAAGGACCCGCAGGTGGGCAGCTTCGGGATACTGGCGCTTTTTTTCCTGCTCGCCTGGAAGGCGGTGCTGCTCTGGGCGCTGGTTGATATCGGCGCGCCCGCGCTCTGGTTTTTGATCGTGCCGGCGCTTGCCCGCTTTGCCGGCGCCGCCATGCTGGTGCTGAGCCCTTGCGTCCAACCCAGTGGGCTCGCCTACGCGTTCAAGCGCTCGCTGGCCCCTGTGGACGTGGCGCTTTCGCTGGTGCCGCTTTTGGGCGTGGCGCTTTTTTATCCGCCCTTACTTGGCTGGCTGGCCGGGGCGCTTTTGTTTACCGTGCTGTTTCGCGCCGGGGTGCTTCGCGCCTTCAAGGGCATCAACGGCGACATGATTGGCGCGTTAATAGAAGGAGTCGAGCTTTGGCTAGTGATCTTGATGTGGAGCTGGTGGTGGTTCGCCACGGCGTGACCGCCTGGAACCTTGAACGGCGCTACCAGGGCCAGCGTGATATCGCGCTTTTGTTTCCCGACGCCGAGCCGGGGCTCAATGCGCTCAAAAAAGCGTTGGAGGATGAGCACTTCGATGCGATCTACGCAAGCGATCTGACCCGCTGTCGTCAAACCCTCGAGTGGGCCCGGCCCGACGCTGCGACTGAGAGCGTTTATCTGGAGCCCCGACTTCGCGAGCTCGATTTCGGCGAGTATGAAGGCAAGGTTTACGACGAACTCAAGGACAATCCGGGCTACAGGGCATGGATTGATAGCGTTGGAGAGCTTAAAATCCCCGGCGGCGAATCCGCCGGGGATTTGCGCACGCGCCTTGACGGCTGGCTGTCGACGCTTGCCGACAACGCGCGCGCTTTGGGCCACCGGCGCGTGCTGGCCGTCACCCACGGCGGTGTGATTCGTGAACTGAGACGGCGTTTTGAAACCGTGGATTTCTGGGAGGCCACGGTGACCCAGGCCACCGGCCGGCGCCTGAACCTGTCCCATCGCGCTAGAGAAGGAGAGTGGCAATGCAGCTTTTCATCGGCGGTGCCCGCGCAGGCAAGCGCGACGCCGTAAAAACGCGCTTTCAAAACGCCGCCTGGTGGACCCTCGCCCCGGGCCAGCGGCTGGCGGACTGCCACTCGATTCTGATTCCCGACACGCCGCTGGTGATCAACGGCGTGCTCGACTGGGTGGCCCGCGACGGCGCTTTTGATACCGACAGCGACCGCCTGCGCGCCCAGTGGCGCGAGGATCTGGCCGCGCTTTGCCGTGCCGCGAAGGCGTGCAACGCCACGATCGTGCTGATCCTGAGCGAGGTCGGCCGAGGGCTGGTGCCCATGGCGCGTGAGGAGCGCCGCCTTCGCGATCTCAACGGCTGGTTCAGCCAGGACGCCGCGCGCCACGCCGAGCGTGTCTGGTACGTGCGTCACGGCCTGGTGCAGCGCCTGGCCGCGCCCAGCATTGCGCAAGCGAGCCTGGCCGAGTGCGATTGACCTGGCCTTAACGGCTTGCTAGTTTACGCTCACTTTTGGGTGCCGACCTTGCGTCGGTTAAACGGGAAGCTGGTGTCCATTCCAGCGCTGCCCCCGCAACGGTAATCGAGTCAACAACGGCCACTACGCCACTGTGTCGCACGCGACATGGGAAGGCCGCCGTTTGAAAAAGGCCTCGCCTTTTTGCTCGTCAGCCCGGAGACCGGCCCAAAACCACGGTTTCACTACCATCAATGCCGAGTCGCGGAGGGCGTGCTCAGGGCTGATACGGGGCACTCGACCCCGCATTTCCCCTTGCTCCTTCGCCGCGCGGCCATAAAAAAATCGGCCGTGCGGGTGAGCACGGCTCAAGGGGCTTATCATGACCTACGCGCGACCCACCCTGGGGCTTGCCGCCTTTGCGCTCGCCGCACTGCCGCTGGCCGTTCACGCCCAAACGGTGTCTTCGAACACTCCCGAGGAGAAGCAGGCGCTCAACCCGGTGGTCGTAACCGCGGCCCTTGCCCCGCGCACCGCGAATCAAAGCCTTTCATCCGTCACCGTGCTCGATGAGGCCACTTTTCGCCGGCAGGATCCTGTCAGCGTCACGGACCTCTTGCGTGGCCAGCCCGGGGTCGACGTTTCCAGCAACGGCAGCTTCGGCAAGAATGCGAGCGTGTTTCTTCGCGGTACCGGCAGCAGCCAGAACGTGCTGCTGATCGACGGCATTCGTCTGCGCTCGGCCACCAGCGGCGGGGCGGCCTGGGGAAGTCTCGACCCGCGCCTGTTTGAGCGCGCCGAAATCGTGCGCGGACCAAAAGGAAGCCTTTACGGGGCGGACGCCATCGGCGGTGTCGTACAGCTCTTCACCCACGCCCCGGAGGAGGGCGACGGCCCGCAGCCCCGGCTTTCGTTTGGCGGCGGCTCCTTCGGCACGGCGCGCGCAAGCGCAGGGCTCAGTGGGTCAGAGGGCGGCACCCGCTATAGCTTCGCGGCGAGCCACTTCAACACCGACGGCGTGCCGGTGCGCCGAAGCGGTGACGATAAGGGCTATGACAACACCACGGCACTCGCCCGGGTGTCGCACACCTTTGATAACGGGGGCGAGGCCGGCGTACTGGCGCTGCGCGCACGCGGCAACAACGAATACGACGGCGGCGAGAACGACTTTGTCCAGCAGATCGCCGGCGTCTATGCCGAGCTTCCGGTGGGGGATGCCTGGCGCTCGCGGGTGACACTTTCCGAGGCCCGCGACGAAAGCGATAACGTTGACGAGTTCGGCGACTCCACCTTCGATACGACCATCCGCACCGCGCGGCTTGAAAACACCTTCACCGTGGGGGCTCACGAGTTCATTGCCGGCGTCGAGCAGAGCGAAGACCGCATCGACAGCACCGTCGATTACGACGAGACGAGCCGCGACAACACCGCCGCCTTCACCCAAGCGCTTTTCGATTTCGCCCCGTTCACCCTGCAAACCAGCGCCCGCTTCGATCACAACGAAAGCTATGGCGACGAGGTGACTGGAAGCGTGGCGCTCGGCTTCGACCTCGACGCGAACCATACCCTGCGGGCGAGCGTCGGCACCGCCTTCAACGCGCCGACCTATAACCAGCTTTACTACCCGGACTTCGGCAACCCGGATCTGGAATCCGAGACCTCCGAAACCGTGGAGCTCGGCGCCCGCGGCCAGTACGCCTATTTCTTCTGGGACGCCGCGCTCTACCAGACCGACATCGACAACCTGATCGCAGGGCAAGGCGAGCAGTTCAACGTGCCGACCTCGCGCATTCGCGGCGCCGAGCTTTCCGGCGGCGTGGAGCAGGGCGGCTGGACGGTTGCCGCAGCGCTCACCTACACCGACCCGGAAAACCGCGCCACCGGCAACCGTTTGCAGAACCGCGCGACCCAGAGTCTGCGCCTGGACGTGGACCGCGAGCTTGGCGAGTTTTCGGCCGGCGGCTCCTGGATTGCCCAGAACCACCGCTACCGGGATGCGGCTAACGAGGATCGCTTGGCCGGTTATGGCCTGGTGAACCTGCGCGCCGGCTGGGAATTCGCACCGCTGTGGAGCGCCCGGGTGACGCTGGAAAACGCCCTGGATCAGGACTACGTCACCACGCGCTCGTTCGACGGCGCCGACTACATCAACGCCGGGCGCGCGGCGTTTCTGAGCGTCAACTTTGGTCAATAAATGGCTTGTGGGGTTGGCGGCGGCGCTTTGCGTTAGCGCCGCTCGGGCCGAAGTGTGCGCGCTCGATGACCTGGATCGCGAGGTGTGCCTGAGCGCGCCTGCCAGCCGTATCGCCGCGCTTTCGCCTGGCGCGACGGAACTCGTCTATGCCGCCGGCGCGGGTGATCGCGTGGTCGCGGTGGTCTCTTACAGCGACTATCCGCCCGAGGCTCGAGACGTTATCTCGGTCGGCAGCCATACCCGGCTCGATCTGGAAGCGCTGGTCGCGCTCGAACCGGATCTGGCCATCGGCTGGGTGACCGGCAACCCCGCCGAGCAGCTCGAGACGCTGGAAGCGCTCGATATGGCGGTGTTTTATATCGAGCCGCGCAGCGTCGACGGCGTGGCCGGCGCCATCGAGCGCCTCGCCACGCTTGCCGGCACCGAAGCGGAAGGTCGCCGCGTGGCAGAGCGCTTTTTAAGCGACATGGCCGCGCTCGGGGCGCAGTACGCAGGGGAAGCGTCGGTCGATACCTTCTACCAGGTGTGGGACTCACCGCTGATGAGCGTCAACGACGAACACCTGATTGGCCAGGTGATCCGCCTGTGCGGCGGGCGCAACGTGTTTGGCGAGCTGGGAAGATTGGTGCCGCGCCTCGATGACGAGGCGGTGCTCGCCGCCGACCCGGCCGTGATCGTGGCCGGCGGCATGGGCGAGGAGAACCGCGACTGGCTCGATCACTGGACCCGGTACCCCGAGCTTCGTGCGGTGCAAAACGATCACCTCTACTTCGTGCCGCCGTCCCTCCTTCAGCGGCCCACGCCGCGTTTGGCTGAAGGGGCGAGGCTTCTTTGCGGGCATCTGGCGACGGCCCGGGAAGATGCGCCGTGAATGGCCGCTCCCTGAGTTTCTGGCCCGTGGCGCTGACGGCGCTCGCCCTGGCCGCGCTTTTGCTGGCGCTCGCCACCGGCAGCGCTTCGCTGTCGGTGGCAAAGCTCATGCAGGCGCTGTTCGGGGAGGGCGATAGCCTCGCTCATACCCTGGTGTTCGATCTTCGCCTGCCACGCGCCTTGTCCGCCTTTGCCGTGGGCGGGCTGCTCGCCGTGGCGGGGGCGCTGATGCAGGTGCTCTTGCGAAACCCGCTCGCCGACCCCTACGTGCTCGGGCTTTCCGGCGGGGCCAGCATCGGGGCGCTTGGCGCGATGCTGGCGGGCCTGGGGGGACTGCTGGTGACCGGCTCGGCGTTTGCCGGGGCGCTTCTTTCAACGCTTTTGGTGTTTGGCCTCGCTCAGGGCCGCGGCGGCTGGACGCCGGCGAGACTGCTGCTCATCGGCGTGGTCGTGGCCTCGGGCTGGGGGGCGCTGGTCACGTTGATGCTCGCCATGAGCCCCGCCGAGCGCCTGCCGGGCATGCTCTACTGGCTGATGGGCGATCTTGCCTACGCGCGCACGCCCTGGCCGCCGCTGATCGTTTTACTGCTGACCTGCGCGCTTTTGTGGCCGCTGGGGAGAAGCCTCAACGTGCTCGCCCGTGGTTCGCTGCAGGCCGCCGCCCTGGGGGTGACCGTGCGTGGTTTCGAGTGGGGCATCTATCTTTTGGCAAGCCTTTTGACCGCCGTGGCGGTCACCACCGCCGGCAGCATCGGCTTCGTGGGGCTGGTCGTGCCGCACATGCTGCGCCTGGTGCTGGGCAACGACCAGCGCCGTATCCTGCCCGCCTGCGCGTTGGCTGGCGGCACGCTGTTGCTGCTGGCCGATACGCTCGCGCGCACGCTGATTGCCCCGGAGCAGCTGCCGGTCGGTGTCATCACCGCGCTGCTCGGCGTGCCCACCTTCCTGCTGCTCTTGTACCGGAGCCGCCCATGAACCGGCGTGGTGCGAAAGCGCCCGAGGCGAAAGCGCCACGGCTCGAGGCAGAGGGCCTGAAACTTGCCATCCCCGGCAGAAGCGCAGGTGGAGCGATGGAGTTCGCGCTCGAACCTGGTCAGGTGTGGGGGGTGCTCGGCCCCAACGGCGCGGGCAAGACGACGCTTTTGCACACCCTGGCGGGCCTCACCGCGCCGCGCACGGGACGCGTATGCCTGGATGGGCAACCGCTTGGCTCGCTCAGGCGTCGGTCTATCGCCCGGCGGCTGGGGCTCTTGTTTCAGGAGCGCATGGACGGTTTCCCCGCCACGGTCTCCGAGACCGTGATGATGGGCCGCCACCCGTACCTGTCGCTCTGGCAGCGCGAAAGCCTCGAGGATATCGAGCGGCTGCGGTCGGCCCTGAGCGCGCTCGATCTTGAAGCGCTCGCATCGCGCCCGGTCTCCACACTTTCCGGCGGTGAGCGCCAGCGCGTGGCGCTGGCCACCGTGCTGACCCAGAACCCTGCCGTGTGGCTTCTGGATGAGCCGACCAACCACCTGGACCTTCACCATCAAAGCGCGGTGATGGCGCTGATAAGCGTCGAGGCCCGCCAGGGCCGTGCGGTGATGATGTGCCTGCACGATCTCAACCTGGCCGCACGCTGGTGCAGCCACGTTCTGCTGCTCTACCCGGACGGCGAGGCCCTCGCCGGGCGATGCGACGAGGTGATGACGCTGGGCGCTCTGGAGCGGCTTTATCGTCAGCGCCTGAGCGTTGCGCAAATGGACGGCGCGCCGGTCTACATGCCGCGCGTGGAACGCGCCGCACCTTCCACGGATCTTTCTGACAGTGCCTGGAGGCACCCATGACCCCGTTCCCTTTTGCCGCCGTGGTCGGCCAGCACGCGCTCAAGACGGCGCTGCTGCTCAACGCCGTCAACCCGCGCATCGGCGGGGTATTGATCAGCGGCCCGCGGGGCAGCGCCAAATCCACCCTGGCCCGGGCGCTGGCCGCCATCCTGCCGGCCACGAGCCTTGGTCCGTCGCCGTTTGTCACGCTGCCGCTCGGGGCAAGTGAGGAGCGCCTGACCGGCAGCCTGGATATTCAGAAAGTGCTTACCGAGCGCGAGGCCGCCTTTCACGAAGGGCTTCTGGCCAAGGCGCACAACGGCGTGCTCTACGTCGATGAGGTCAACCTGCTGCCCGACACCCTGGTGGATCTGCTGCTCGATGTGGCCGCCAGCGGCGTCAATATCGTCGAGCGCGACGGCCTGAGCCACTCTCACCCGGCGCGTTTTGGCCTGATCGGTACCATGAACCCGGATGAAGGCGAGCTGCGCCCGCAACTGCTGGACCGCTTCGGCCTCTGTTTGGAGCAGCCGGCCTCGATCAGCGTGGAAGAGCGCATCGCCATCGTGCGCCAGCGCGAAGCGTTCGACCGTGACCCCGCAGGCTACGCGGCGGATTTTGACGCCGAGCAGCGCTCGCTGACCCAGCGCATCGAACGCGCCCGGCAGCGGCTCGACGCGGTAAGCGCCCCGGACTGGGTATACGAGCAGATCGCCAGGCGCTGCGAGGCGGCGGGCGTCGAGGGCCTGCGCGCTGACGTGACCTGGCACCGCGCCGTCCAGGCCCACGCCGCCTGGCAGGGCCAGAAGGCCATCGACCAAACCGATATCGACACCGTCGCCCCCTGGGTGCTTTCACACCGGCGCACCCGGGAAGAGACGCCGCCCGCCTCAAACAATCCGCCACCTGCTCCGCCCTCTGAACAGAGCGGCGGCGGCTCGCCGCCCACTGGCAGCAAGGCTCAAGCAGGCAGCGGCGCGGGGCAGCCGGGCGAGGCGGGGCAGTGGGGTGCGATGCCTCCCGTTAACCAAACCCGGCAGACGGAAGCGGCGACCATACCTGAAGCTCCAATGCTGCCGGGGAGTAAGCGCGGCGCTGCCGAAGGCGGCGCCCGCAAGGGCCACCAGTGGGGGCAAGGGGCGCACACACGCACGCTGCCTCCCGCGCCGCACCTGGATACCTTTGCCACGCTTGCCGCCAACCGCGGCGCCTGGCCCTGGCAAACACTCCGCTACCGCCCGTCGCGGGCCGGGCAGCCGAAGGTGCACCTGGTGCTGCTGGATACGTCTGGCTCGACGTTGGGCCAGCGCCTGCTGGGCCGTGCCAAGGGCTGGGTCGAGTCACTTGCTCGCCAAGCGTATCTGGGGCGCGAGCAGATGGCGGTGTTTGGCTTCGGCAACGACACCATCACCTCGTTGCTGCCCCGCCAGCGCGCGCCCAAGAGCCTGGCAGCCCGGCTCGATTCGGCGGAGGGCGGGGGCGGCACGCCGCTGCGCGCCATGATCGTTCAGGCAGGCCAGCTGGTGCGCCAGTGGCAGCGCCGCGAGCCGGGCCTTGCCATTCATACCTACCTGATTACCGACGGCCGCACCCGGGAGTCCCTTGTGGGTCTGGCGCCGCCAGGCGACTGCCTGGTGCTGGATACCGAAGGCGCCAGAGTCAAGCGCGGCCAGGGGGCAAGGCTTGCCCGAGAGCTTGACGCACGCTACTGCACACTGCCAATCAAGGAGTTTTCATGACGGACCATCAACGCCGCATGCAGCGCAAGAAAGACGTGGTCGATGAGCGCATCAGCCAGGCGACGCAGGAGCGCGGCGTGCTGATTCTCCTGAAGGGCAACGGCAAGGGCAAAAGCAGCTCCGCCTTCGGCACCATGGCGCGCTCTCTGGGCCACGGCCAGCGCTGCGCCGTCATTCAGTTCATCAAGGGTCGCCGCGAGACCGGCGAGTACCTGTTCTTTCGCGACCACCCAAGGCTCGACTGGCACATCATGGGCCACGGCTTCACCTGGGAAACCCAGGACCGCGAGCGGGATATCGAGGCCGCAGAGGCCGCCTGGGCCGTGGCCAAGGGGTTACTCGAGAACCCGGAGTACGGGCTGATCGTGCTCGATGAAATGAGCTACATGTTCAAGTACGGCTACCTGGATACCGCCCCCGTGGTCGAGGCGTTACAGCGCCGCCCGGCGCACCAGAACGTGATCATCACCGGACGCACCATGGCTACACCGCTTCAGGAGATCGCCGACACCATCAGCATCGTGCAAGACGAGCGCCACGCGTTTCGCGGCGGCGTCAAGGCGCAAGCGGGGATCGAATACTGATGAACCAACCTTCTGCCAGCTGCCCCGCGCTGTTTATTTCGGCCCCCGCCTCAGGCCAGGGCAAAACCACGCTAACCGCCGGGCTTGCGCGGCTGCTGCGCAATCAGGGCAAGGTGGTGCGGGTGTTCAAGACCGGCCCGGATTATCTCGACCCGCAGATTCTCGCCCAGGCCTCCGGCCAGCCGGTTGATCAGCTCGACTTATGGATGGCCGGTGAAGCCTACTGCCGCCAGCGCTTTTATGAAGCCGCTATCGAGGCCGACTTGATTCTGGTGGAAGGCGCCATGGGCCTTCATGACGGCGAGCCATCCAGCGCCGATCTGGCCGCGCTGTTTGGCATTCCCATGGCCATCGTGATGGATGTCAAAGGCATGGCCCAAACCGCCGCCGCGCTGGTAACGGGGCTGGCTGGCTTTCGTGACGATATCCATGTTGCCGGGCTGATTGCCAACAATTGCGGCTCCCAGCGCCACCGGGAGCTGATTGAAGGCGCGCTGCCTGACACCCTACCGTTCTTGGCCGCCGTACCCCGTGACCCTGAATTGACACTTCCCGAGCGCCACCTGGGGCTGGTGCAGGCCGAAGAGATTCGTTTTGAGCTGGAAGTTCGTTTTGAAGCTGCGGCGCAGGCGCTGGAAGCCGCGGGGCTGCTGGACGCGCTGGCCACGCTTTCGCCGATCAGTTTCAGTGCGCCGACCGAGGCGCTTGCTGCGGTGCCGCAGGCACTGACCGGGCATACGATAGGCGTGGCCCGCGATGCGGCGTTCAGCTTTATCTATCAGGCCAACCTGGATGTACTGGCGCAGATGGGCGCGCGCGTGCGCTTTTTCTCACCGCTTGCCGATGCCGACCTGCCCGAGTGCGATGCGCTGTGGCTGCCCGGCGGCTACCCGGAGCTTCACGCGCAGGCGCTCGCGGCGAACACCGCCATGCTCGATGCCATTAGAGGCTTCTTTCGCGCGGGCAACCCCATTCTCGCCGAGTGTGGTGGCATGCTGTATAGCCTGGAAACGCTCACCGACTATGCGGAGAACACGCACCCCATGCTCGGTTTACTGCCGGGGCACGGCGCCATGCGCGGGCGCCGAGGCTGCCAGGGTATGCAGACCGCCGAGCTGCCCGAAGGACCCATTCGCGGCCATGCCCACCATCGTTCCATGGCCGGGCAAACGCCTGAGCCCATCGCTTACGGGCGCCGTCAGCGCCACCCCGCACCTGGCGAGCCGATCTACCGGGCCGGCCGCCTGACCGCGACCTACTTGCACCTGTTTTTCCCGAATAACCCGGCCGCGGTGGCGCGTCTTTTCAGCCACGCTCCCGGCAACGATTCAGCGCAGGCCACGGCCGCAAGCTCCCATATTGAGGAATCCTTTCATGCAGTTAAATAAAATTCCCGCCACGGTGGTGACTGGCTTTCTGGGTAGCGGCAAGACCACGCTGCTTGCCAATATCCTGCGCCAGATCACCGGCAAACGGATCGCCGTGATCGTCAACGAATTCGGCGAGCAGGATATCGACTCCAGCCTGCTGCGCAGCTGCGCCCTCGACTGTGAGCCCGGTGAAGGCCAAGCGCTCGAGGGTGACGACGGCATCTATGAACTCGCCAACGGCTGTATCTGCTGCACCGTGGAAGAAGAGTTTCTGCCGGTGATGAAAAAGCTCGTCGAGCGGCGCGGCGATATCGACCATATCCTGATCGAGACCAGCGGCCTGGCGCTGCCAAAACCCTTGGTGCAGGCGTTCAACTGGCCGGACGTCCGCCAGCACTGCACCGTGGATGCCATCATTACCGTGATCGACGGCCCCGCCGTGGCCGCCGGGCGCTTTGCCAGCGACGAAGCCAAGGTCGCCGCCCAGCGTCTGGCGGATGACAGTCTGGACCATGACCCCAGCCTGCAAGAGCTTCTTGATGATCAGTTAAGCGCGGCGGATTTAGTCCTGGTGACCAAAACCGATCTGCTGAGTGTCGATGAAAAGGCCCGGGTGGAAGCGCTGGTGCAGGCGCGGGTACCGGCCTCGGTCAAGACGCTGTTTATCGACCAGACCCAGGCCACTGATACGGCCCAGCTGGAAGCCCTGATGGGCATTGGCGCCG
The DNA here is from genome assembly GCF_025725645.1 of Halomonas sp. GD1P12. Lineage (NCBI taxonomy): Bacteria > Pseudomonadati > Pseudomonadota > Gammaproteobacteria > Oceanospirillales > Halomonadaceae > Halomonas > Halomonas sp. GD1P12. The sequence continues at coordinate 1,450,721 of NZ_CP107007.1, forward strand.
CCAGTGAAGCGCATATCGACAAGATTACCAATCATCACGACAAGCACCACGCCGAAGGCGCACACCACGACCACGCCCACGACCACTTCGATTCCTGCGTGATTACCCTGGGCGAAGTAGACGCCACCGCCCTTGAAAGCAACCTGCAGGCGCTGCTGAAAAGCCACGAGATCTACCGCGCCAAGGGCTTTGCCGCTATCCCCGGCAAGCCCATGCGCCGGGTGATTCAGGCGGTGGGTGAGCGTCTTGAGGGCTACTTCGACCGGCTATGGCGCCAGGACGAGCCGCGCCAGACCCAGCTGGTATTTATCGGCCGCGGGCTTGATAGCACCGACCTGCACGAGGCGCTGGCCGCTGCCGAGACTGCGGCGACACCTTAATGCATCTATTTGCCGCCAAGCCCGGAGGCTTTGTCGACGATGAAGGTATCGTCGATCTTCAACAAAGCCCCGCCGAGATCGTCATCCTGTCCGCCGCCGACAGCAATCTTTCGGCGCTGGCTCAGGCCGCCGAGCGGTTGGGGGAGGCGTACCCCTCGGTGCGCCTGGCCAACTGGATGAACCTGATCAAGCCGGCGGCGTATGATCTCTACGAAGATCGGGTGCTGGAAAAGGCCCGGTTGGTGGTGGTGTCGCTGTTAGGTGGCAAGGGCTACTGGCAGTATGGTCATGAGCGCTTGCTGGCCTGGGCGGCGGCGAAGCCGGAGCGCCAGCTGATACTGGTGCCGGGCTGCGACGCGCCGGATGACGCGCTGCTGGAAGACTCGAGCATCGGCTTCGATGACGCCTACCGCGTGTGGCGCTACCTGCGTGAAGGCGGCGTAGATAACGCCGAAGGGCTTTTGCGCTTTATTGCCAGCCACTGCCTAAGCCGTGCGTTTGCCTGGCAGGAGCCCAAGGTGATTCCGGCGGCAGTGATTTACGCCCCGCAGGAACGTGAATCGAGCCGCCCGGCGGCCAGCCTCAGCGAGTGGCGCAAGCAGTATGAAGACGGCCGGCCGGTGTGCCTGCTGCTGTTCTATCGCAGCCATTTGCAGGGCGCCAACACCGGCGTGATCGACGGCATGCTGGCCGCACTCGAGGCCGAAGGGCTGGCGCCGCTGGCGGTGGCCGTGGCCTCGCTGAAGGAGGGGCCGTGCATCGAGTTTGCCAATCATCTCATCGAGCAGACCGGCGCCTCGCTGATCATCAACACCACCAGCTTTTCGGTGAATCGCAACGCCGATGAAACCGACGGGCTGGGCGATGAAATGCATAGCCTGTTCATCGGCCGGCCCGTGGTGCTTCAGGCGATGCTGGCCAGCAGCACGGTGGAGGACTGGCAGGGCATGGCTGCTGGGCTGCACAGCCGCGATGTGGCGATGCAGATCGTGCTGCCGGAAATGGACGGGCGGGTGATCACCCGGGCCGTGGGCTTCAAGGCCGAGGCCTTTTTTAACGAGCGCTGCCAGCTCTCGATTACTCACCACGCCCTGCACCCGGAGCGTGCGGCGTTCGTTGCAAAGCTTGGCCGGCGCTACTGCTGGCTGCGTGAAACGCCCAACGCGCAAAAACGCATCGCCCTGGTCATGGCCAACTACCCCAACCGCGACGGGCGTATCGGCAACGGGGTAGGGCTGGATACGCCCGCCTCGACGCTGAATATCCTGAGCGCCCTGCAGGGTGCCGGCTACCCGGTGGACGAGCTGCCCGCGGACGGCGACGAGCTGATCCGCCGGTTGCAAGGCGCGGTCACCAACGACCACGGCAGCCTCGATCAGCGCGCCTGCTGGCAAAGCATCAGCGTTGAGGAGTATCTAGCCTGGTTTCAAACCCTGCCCGCTACGCTCCAGAACACCATATGGACGCGCTGGGGAGCGCCGCAAGACGACCCCAAGTGCCGCCAGGGGCGGCTGATGATCTCGGGTATCCGCCTTGGGGACACCTTTGTAGGCATTCAGCCCGAGCGCGACTTTATCGAGGACCTGACCCAGTCCTACCACGATATGGAGCTGGCGCCGCCGCACAGCTATCTGGCGTTCTACCTGTGGCTGCGCGAACACTACCGGGTAGACGCGGTGATTCACGTGGGCAAGCACGGCAATCTCGAGTGGCTGCCGGGCAAGAGCACTGCGCTCAGCGCCGAGTGCTGGCCGGATATTGCGCTGGGGCCGCTGCCCCACTTCTATCCGTTCATCGTCAACGACCCCGGCGAAGGGGCACAAGCCAAGCGCAGAAGCCAGGCGGTGATCATCGACCACCTGATGCCGCCGCTGGCCCGCGCCGAGCTGTACGGCCCCATGGCCGAGTTGGAGGCGCTGTGTGACGAGTACTACCAGGCGCTGGATATGGACCCGCGGCGCGAGGCGCTGATTCGCAGCCAGATTCTTGCGCACCTGCGCGACACCGGCATCGACCGGGAACTCGCCCATGCGGTGAACGGTGAGTGCGAGGCCGAGATACTCAACGCCCTGGATACCTTCTTGTGCGATATCAAGGAAGCCCAGATCCGCCACGGCCTGCACATTCTGGGCACGCCGCCGCCGCGTGAAAAACGCGCGGGCACACTGGTGGCGCTGCTGCGCCTGCCAAGAGGCGAGGGCGTGGCAAGCCGTGGCCTGCTGCACAACCTCGCCTGCGACCTGGCGCTCGATATCGACCCGCTGGCCGCCGGCAGCGAGCCGTGGCAGGGCGCCAGGCCCGCTATTCTTGCCGAGCAGTTGGGTGCCCCCTGGCGCACCGGCGCGGACACCCGCGAGCGCCTGGAGCTTCTGGCCGAATGCTGGGTCAACGAGTACGTGCTGGGTGACCGCCCCCTTGAAGCGCTTACCTCAAATTACCCCGCCACGGCGGAGCAGCTGCGCTTTGCCCGCACGCTGTGGGCGACCATGCAGCGCGGCGTGTCGCTGGAAATTCAGTCCCTGCTCGATGGCCTTGACGGCCTTTTCGTACCCGCCGGCCCCAGCGGCGCCCCCAGCCGCGGGCGGCTGGATACGCTGCCCACCGGGCGTAACTTCTTCAGCGTGGACAACCGCTCGATTCCATCGCCCGCCGCCTGGAAGCTGGGCGAAAAGTCCGCCCAGGCGTTCGTCGAGCGCTACCTGCAGGATAACGGCGACTACCCGCGCCGGCTGGGACTCTCCATCTGGGGCACCGCCACCATGCGCACCGGCGGCGACGACATCGCCCAGGCCTTTGCGCTGATGGGCGTGAGGCCCAAGTGGTCGCTGGGCTCCCAGCGGGTGATCGATTTCGAGGTGATTCCTTCCATGCTGCTGAACCGCCCGCGGGTGGATGTGACGCTGCGGGTGTCCGGCTTTTTCCGCGATGCGTTTCCCAATGTGATCCGCCTGTTCGATGCCGCCGTGCAGGCGGTGGCGAGCTTCGAAGAGCCCGGCGACAGCAACACCATCCGCCAGGCGGTGATGGCGCGCCAGAAAACGCTGCAAGACGAAGGCCTGAGCGCCGAGCAGGCAGCGCAAGAAGCTCGCTATCGCATTTTCGGCAGCAAGCCCGGCGAGTACGGCGCGGGCCTTAACCGGCTGATCGAGAACCGCAGCTGGGAAAACGCCGATGACCTGGCCGAGGCCTACCTGGGCGCCGGGGCCTACGCCTACGGCCAGTTTGCGGATTCCGGCACCGCCGCGCGAGGCGCCTTCGAGCAGCAGCTTCAGGGGCTGGACGCCGTAATGCAGAACCAGGATAACCGCGAGCACGATATCCTCGATTCCAACAGCTACTACGCCTTTCAGGGCGGCATGGCCAATGCCAGCCGCGCGCTTGCCGGTCAGGCGCCGGTGATCTACCACGCGGACCACGCCAACCCGGCGGTACCCAGGATTCGCACGCTGCAAGAAGAGCTTGCCCGGGTGATCCGCTCGCGGGTGCTCAACCCCAAGTGGATCAACGCCATGCGCGAACACGGCTATAAAGGCGCGTTTGAAATGGCCGCCACGGTGGATTACCTGTTTGCCTATGACGCGACCACCGACCTGGTGGCCGACTACCAGTACGCCCAGGTCAGCGACGCCTTGGTGCTCGACCCCGCCAACCAGCAGTTTCTGCGCGACCACAATCCGGCAGCCCTTGAAGAGATGGCCGAGCGCCTGCTGGAAGCCGCCCAGCGCGACATGTGGCAGGCGCCCGGCGAACACGGCGCCGCCCTTGAAGACCTGCTGCTGGAAATGGACGAAGCCCGAGAGCGGGGCGGCCCATGAGCGAGCCGCAAGTAAAGGGCTGGTGCCCCGGCGCCTGGCGGCCCATGGCCACCGGTGACGGGTGGCTTGTGCGCGTGCGCCCGCCGCTGGGCGAGCTGACCCGCACACAGGCACTGGCGCTGTGTGAGGCCGCCGAGCGCTTCGGCAGCGGTTTGCTCGAACTGACCCGCCGGGCCAATATTCAGCTGCGCGGCGTGACCGAGGCCAGCTGGCCACCGCTGATGGCGTTTCTCATCGAGCATCAGCTGGTGAGCGACAGCAGTGAGGCCGAACGCCAGCCCCAACTGATGCTGGCCCCGGCGTGGCAAGCGGGGGACGCCACCCACACCATCGCCCGGCAGTTGCAGGCACGGGGCGCGGAGCTTGCCGAAATGCCCGCCAAGGTAGGCATCGCCATCGACGCGGGCGCCGCGCCGGTGCTGCGCGATAGCCCCGCGGATTTTCGCATCGAGCGCTCGGCAGACGGTGGCCTGCTGGTACGCCTGGAGGGCCTCACGCTGGGCTCGGCGGTGACCGATGCCGAGGCCGCCGTGGCGCTCTTGATTCGCCTGACCCACTGGTTCATGCAAAGCGGCGGCGCGGCGGCGGGGCGTATGGCCAGGCACCGCGCACCGCTGCCCGCCTGGGCAGTGGCAGATACGCCCCCGGCCCCGCCCGGCGCGAAACTGGCCATTGGCAAGCATGAGGGGGGCGTGGTAGCTGGCCTGCCGTTTGGGCGGGTAAGCGCCCAGACGCTGCGCGCGCTGGTCGCCTCGAAGGCGGTGAGCGCCCTGCGGGTAACGCCCTGGCGCAGGCTGCTGATCAAGCAGCCGGGCGCCGCCGCCATGCCAGCGCTTGGCGAGGTCATTGTTCAGAATGACGACCCGCGGCTAGTGATGGACGCCTGCCCCGGCGCGCCTTTTTGCCAGCAGGCGAGTGTCGCTACTCACTCCTTGGCCGAGCGGCTGAAGGAGGTGGGCGCCGCCAGCGTGCATATTTCCGGCTGCGCCAAGGGCTGCGCCCGGCGGCAACCGGCCGCCATTTGCCTGACCGGCCGTAACGGGCGTTTTGATGTCATTATCGACGGCCGCGCCGATAGCGCGCCGGTGGCTACCGGGCTGAGCGAGTCTGACGTTTTCATTTATCTGGAGAGTTTGGGTGCCTTACACCTATGAAACCCACGGCCCGGCGATTTACCGGGAGTCCTTTGCGATCATTCGCCGCGAGGCCGAGCTTGCCCGCTTTTCTGCAGAGGAAGAGACCGTGGCCGTGCGCATGATTCACGCCGCGGGGCTTGTCGAGTTGGCCGCGCATATCCATTTTCAATATGACGTGGTCAACAAGGCGCGCGCCGCTCTAGAGGCGGGCGCGCCGATTCTGTGCGATGCGCGCATGGTATCTGAAGGCATTACCCGCAAGCGCCTGCCGGCGGATAACGCGATTATCTGTACCCTCAATGACGAGCGCACCCCCGCGCTTGCCCTTGAGATGGCCAACACACGCTCGGCGGCGGCGCTACAACTGTGGCGCCCGCACCTTGAAGGCGCGGTGGTGGCGATTGGCAACGCGCCTACGGCGCTGTTTCATCTGCTCAACATGCTCGAAGACCCGGACTGCCCGCGCCCGGCGGCCATCATCGGCTGCCCGGTGGGCTTTGTAGGCGCGGCGGAGTCCAAGGAGGCGCTGCTTGCCACGCCAAAGCTTCCCAGCTGCATCGTGCGTGGGCGCCTGGGCGGCAGTGCCGTGACGGTGGCCGCCATCAACGCCCTGGCGGATCGTGTCGAATGAGCAAGGGTTGCGTGTTTGGGGTGGGCCTCGGGCCCGGCAGCCAGGATCTGATGAGCGTGCGCGCCGACCGGCTGATCCGTGGTGCGACGCATATCGCCTATTTCCGCAAGAAGGGCCGCCGCGGGCACGCGCGCAGCATCGTCGAGGGCCTGCTGGCGCCCGGTGTGGTCGAGCTACCCATGGAGTACCCAGTCACCACGGAAATTCCCTTCGATGACCCGCGCTACAATCAACTGCTCTCGACGTTTTACGAACACAGCGTGGCGCAGCTGATCGAGATGACCGAGGCCGGGTGCAATGTCGTCGTGCTGTGCGAAGGCGACCCGTTCTTCTACGGCTCGTTCATGCATCTGTATACGCGCTTGCGCAACCGCGTGCCGGTTTCCGTGGTGCCGGGGATTACCGGCATGTCGGCGGCGTGGACCGCTTCTGGCGCCCCCATTACCTGGGGCGATGACGTGCTCACCGTGGCGATGGCGACACTCCCGGAAGACACGCTTGTCGAGCGCGTGCGCCAAACCGACGCGCTGGTGGTGATGAAGATCGGCCGCCACCTGGACAAGCTGCGCCGGGCGCTGAAAAGTGCCGGGCGCGAGGCCGACGCCTGGCTGATCGAGTACGCCGCCATGGAGAACCAGCGCGTGGTGCCGCTGAAGGATGCCGGCGACAAAGTGCCGTACTTTTCTATCGTGCTGATTCACGGACACGGGAGGCGCCCATGAGCGGCTGGGTCAAAATCGTCGGGTTGGGGCCGGGGGCGGAATCGATGATTACCCCGGAAGTCACGGCCGCGCTCGACCAGGCCACGGACGTGGTCGGCTACGTGCCCTACGTCAACCGCGTCGCCCCGCGGGCGGGCCTGACCCGCCACGGCTCGGACAACCGTGAAGAGATTCGCCGCGCCGAGGCCGCGCTGCGCATGGCGCACGAGGGCCGCCGAGTGGTGGTGGTATCTTCCGGTGACCCTGGCGTGTTTGCCATGGCAAGCGCCGTATTCGAAGCATTGGAAGCGGGCGATGCCGCGTGGCGGGCGCTCGATATTCAGGTACTGCCGGGGATTTCCGCGATGCTGGCCGCCAGCGCCCGCGCGGGCGCGCCGCTGGGGCATGACTTCTGCTGCATCAATCTATCCGACAACCTGAAGCCCTGGGCGCTGATCGAAAAGCGCCTGCGCCTGGCGGCACAAGCGGATTTTGCCATGGCGTTCTACAACCCGCGCTCGAAGTCCCGCCCGGTGGGGTTCGAGCGCACCCTGGATGTGCTGCGCGAAGCGTGCGAGCCCGAGCGCGTGATCATCTTCGCCCGGGCGGTGTCCACGCCGGACGAGTCGATCCGCGTGACGATACTGGGTGAGGCCACGCCCGACATGGCGGACATGCGCACGCTGGTGATCGTGGGATCAACACAGACGCGGTTGATCGAGCGAGAGGGCGCACCGCTGGTTTATACACCGCGATCAACAGAGTGATCGAGCCAGGCCAGCACCTCATCGACGCCGTGCACTTCAAGCCGGGCGGGAAGCGGCGGGCGCTCGATCATGATGACCGGCACGCCAAGCCTGCGTGCGGCGTTAAGCTTGGCGCGGGCGCCGTCGCCGCCGGCGTTCTTGCACACGATGCGCTCGATTCGCTGGTGCTTGAGCAGGGCTAAATCGCCTTCCAGCGTGAAGGGACCTCTATCCACGGTGGTGGTGAAGTGTGTAAGCGGCGGCGGGGCGGTGGGCGCGTCAACCAGGCGAAGCACATAGTGATGCTGGGGCCTGGCGGTGAACGCTGCCAGATGCATGCGGCCAATGGCGAGCAGCACGCGCTGGGGCGGGCCTTCCAGGGCGCTTGCCGCCGCTTCGATACTCGCGACGTGCTGCCAGTTATCATGAGCGCCACGCCGCCATGCCGGGCGCGTCAGGGCAATCGCCGGTACGCCGGTTTGCCGGGCGGCGGCCAGCACGTTAAGGCTCATTTGTGAGGCAAACGGGTGGGTTGCATCAATAATATGGGTGATGCGCTGTTGGGTGATAAAGGCCGCCAAACCCTCGGCGCCGCCAAAACCGCCCACGCGGGTGGGCAGCGGCTGCGCTTTAGGCGCCTTGACGCGGCCTGCATAGCTGAAGATGGCGGCAATACCGCGCTTGCTTATGGCGCAAGCCAGGGCGCTGGCCTCACTGGTACCCCCAAGAATCAGGACATTTATCATGGCGTTAGTTGACAAGGCTTGCTGGCTCACATTGCTTGGGTGGGGGGAGAGTGGCACAGCGGGCCTGACAGCGGCAAGCCGCGAACTGTTGGAGAGTGCCGAGATCGTGTTTGGCGCCCGCCGCCACCTGCGTCTGCTGCCCCCGCTGAACGCGCAGATACGCGAGTGGCCGGTGCCGTTTATTGAGGGCATCCCCGCGCTTCTGGCCGAGCGCGGCCGCCGGGTGGTCATGCTGGTCTCCAATGACCCGTTCTGGTTTGGCGCGGGTACCAGCCTAACGCGTCACCTGGAGGCGTGTGAATGGAGTGCGGTGCCATCGCCCTCGACCTTCAGCCTGGCGGCGGCGCGGCTTGGCTGGCCGCTTGAGCGCTGCACCTGCCTTGGCCTGCACGCCAAGCCCTTGACCCGCCTTCGGCCCTATCTTCAAAGCGGCCGGCGCCTGCTGGTGCTGCTGCGCGATGGCGCCGCCGTGGCGGAACTGGCCGCGCTGGTTAAAACATTCGGCTTTGCGGAATCCCGGCTACATGTGCTGGAAGCGCTGGGCGGCGCGGAGGAGCGCATCCGCACGCTGGGCGTGGATGACGCGCTTCCCGAAAATATCGCCCACCCGGTGGCGGTAGGCATTGAAGTCGCCGGTAACGGCCCCGCGCTTCCCCTGACACCCGGCCTTGTCGATAATTTCTTCGAGCACGACGGCCAGATCACCAAGCAGGCCGTGCGCGCACTCACCCTTGCCGCACTGGCCCCCAGACCCGGCGAGCGGCTATGGGATATCGGCACGGGCTCTGGCTCCATTGCCATCGAGTGGCTGCTGGCCCACCCGGATAACCAGGCCATCGGCTTCGAGCAGCATTTTGATCGCGCCGCCCGGGCGCGGCGCAATGCGCACAATCTGGGCGTCGATTGGCTGGACGTCAACGAAGGCCGCGCCCCGGAGGTACTCGAAAACGCGCCGCTTCCCGATGCGGTGTTTATCGGCGGCGGGCTTTCCCAAACACTGCTGGACGCCTTATGGCAGGTGTTGCCCAGCGGCACGCGGGTGGTGGCCAACGCGGTCACGCTGGAATCCGAAGCGCTGCTGGCCCACTGGCAGCAGCAGGCCGGCGGTGAACTGCTGCGCTTGGAGCTGGCCCACGCCGCGCCCATGGGCACGCGGCGGGGCTGGAAAGCCAGCTACCCGATCGTGCAGTGGCGCGGCGTTCGATGAGCATACAAACAGCCGTCAGCCCCGCGCACACCGTTGCCGGGTTCGGCTTTCGCTCGCGGGCAACGCAGGCGTCGCTTGCGCAGGCGCTGGATCAGCTGATCGCCGAGTACGGCCCCATCGACCGGCTGGCGGTGGCGCACAGTATGCTGCCTTTGGTTCAAGCGCTGGGAAGCGCCCGCCACATCCCGGTAATCGGCGTGGCGGATGCAGCACTCCCCAGCGCCACCACGCTGACGCATTCGGCCTACAGCCTGCGCGAAAAAGGCACCGGCAGCGTGGCCGAGGCCGTGGCGCTGCTGGCCGCAGGCCACGGGGCGCGGCTTTTGGGCCCGCGTACAGTTTCAGACGATAGAAAGGCCACGGCCGCGGTGGCCACTAAAGCGTTGCAAGGAGTTGGATGATGACGGTTCATTTTATTGGCGCAGGCCCCGGCGCTCCGGATCTTTTGACGCTCAGAGGGCGCGATTTGATTGCCGCCTGCCCGGTGTGCCTGTACGCGGGGTCGCTCGTCCCCGAAGAAATTCTCGAGCACTGCCCATTTGATGCGCGCATCATCAACACCGCGCCGCTGTCGCTCGATGAGATCATGCAGGAAATCCAGACGGCCCACGCGCAAGGCCAGGATATCGCCCGGCTGCACTCCGGCGATCTTTCGGTGTGGTCGGCCATGGGCGAGCAGCTGCGCCGCCTGCGGGCGCTTGCTATTCCCTATAGCGTCACCCCCGGCGTGCCCTCGTTTGCCGCCGCGGCCGCAACGCTAGGCCAGGAGCTGACGCTACCCGGCGTGGCGCAATCCGTGGTGCTGACCCGCACGCCGGGCCGGGCAAGCGCCATGCCGGAAGGGGAGACGCTTGCCCACTTCGCCCGCACCGGCGCGACGCTTGCCATTCACCTCTCCATTCACAACCTGGCCCAAGTGGTAGAAAGCCTGACGCCGCACTATGGCAAAGAGTGCCCGGTGGCGATTGTGTGGCGGGCCAGCTGGCCGGACGAGCACGTGGTGCGCGCTCGACTGTCCACGGTGGAATCCCTGATCGACCACACGCTCCAGCGCACCGCGCTGATTCTGGTAGGGCCGGTGCTCGAATCCGACGACTTCCAGGAAAGCAGCCTGTACGCGGTCGGTTATGATCGCCGCTTTCGGCCCCAATCGGCGGATTCACCATTTGCCAGCGGCGAGGAGGGCACGCCGTGATCGAACTCGCCTTTATCGGCATCGGCACCGGTAACCCGGAGCACGTCACGCTCGCCGCCGTGCGCGCGCTGAACGCGGCGGACGTGGTCCTTCTGCCGCGCAAGGGTGAATCAAAAGCGGACCTCATCGACCTGCGCCGCCTGCTCTGTGACGAGCTGCTGGAGGAAGAGAGCCCCACGCGCATCGTCGAGTTCGACCTGCCCACCCGCGATGGCAAGGCGCCGTACCTGGGCGCGGTCAACGACTGGCACGCGGCGATTGCCGCGGTATGGGCGCAGCTTCTGGACGAACACCTACCCCAGGGCGGGCGCGCCGCCATGCTGGTATGGGGCGATCCTTCGCTTTACGACAGCAGCCTGCGCATCGCAAAGCGCCTGCTGGACGCCGGGCGCGCGCTCACAGTCAACGTCATCCCCGGCATCACCAGCCTGCAGGTGCTCACCGCCGAGCACCGCATACCGCTCAACGCCCTGGCGGGGGCGGTTCATATCACCACCGGCCGGCGGCTGCGCGAGAATGGCTGGCCGACCGATGCCGAAACCGTGGCCGTCTTGCTCGACAGCGGCGGGGCGTTCAGTGTGCTCGAGGATAAGCACGTGCATATCTGGTGGGGGGCGTATCTTGGCATGGAGAAGCAGTGCCTGATCGAAGGGCGCCTGAAAGACGTCGAGCAACAGATTCTCGAGCGCCGGACCGCGCTTCGCGACCAGCACGGCTGGATCATGGATAGTTATCTGCTGGCCCGCGAGCCGCTTCTTTGAGTGCCGGTAGGCATCTGGAAGGTTTTTCCATAAAATGATGGCCACCGTTTTAATCGCCGCTGTTGGGACGACGCCGATGTACGAGAACCTGCCGGTCATTTCGCGCTCGGCCTTTTTCAGCCGCCGAGTGTTTCCGTTTCTATGGCTATCGGTGGTGGGATTCATCTTCCTGGTCGGGCTGATCACCGCAGATTCTTTTACGCTTTTTCTGCTGATACCGTTGATCATGCTGGTGGCGGGCTGGCGGATGTTCAAAAAGGTGTTCGCCGGCGTGGCCGACCGCGTCTACGACGGCGGCGATCGCCTGATTTTCGTTTATGGCGAGCGGCACGAAACGATCAAGCTCAAGGACGTGATGAATGTGAACTACGCCGCCATGAGCTCGCCGGACAAGGTCACGTTAACGTTGCGCGAGGCCACTGCCAGTAGCCGCGTGAGTCGCGAGGTGGCGTTTCTCCCCATCCGCCGCAAGCTCGGGTTCGCGGAGATCTCGTTCAAACGCCTGCGGCTCGAAAACCCTCAGGTCGACGAGCTGATCGAACGCATCGACCAGGCCCGGCGCGACGACCAGCGCGCAGGATAAGGCGCTTCTCATTTCGCGATGCTTAAGGGCACTGAATCTTCCGGCGCTCACGATTTCCAACCATCACCTCACCACGCACTGACACCCAAGGAGCACCCCATGAGCTTTTATGTCTACCTTTCTGGCGAGATCCACACCGACTGGCGCGACGATATCCAGCGCGGTGCCGACGCCGCCGGCCTGGATATCGTTTTCACCGCCCCGGTCACCGACCACGACGCTTCTGATGCCGCCGGCGACCACCTGGGCAAGCCCGAAAACGGCTTCTGGCGCGACCATCAATCCTCCAAGGTCAACGCCATCCGCACCCGCACGCTGATCGAACAAGCCGATCTCGTCGTCGTGCGCTTCGGCGACAAGTACAAGCAGTGGAACGCCGCGTTTGATGCCGGTTACTGCTCAGCACTCGCCAAGCCCTATATCACGCTGCACGCTGAAGATATCGTTCACCCGCTGAAGGAAGTGGATGCGGGGGCGCAAGCCTGGTGTACGACTACTGATCAAGTTGTCGAAACGCTGAAGTACGTTCTTAAAGACTAATTCCCCAGCGCCTCCCGCAACCGCCCTCATTCTGGTGTTGTGGGAGGGCGCTTCAGCGCGCGACGGGCGGCGCCAGCCGCCCCGATGCCGCCAAAGCCCTCGTTATCCGTCATAACATTAACTTAAGCCAATCCCCCGTCATCCCTCTCCAAGCGTCACCACTAGAATTTCACACAGGCCTACGACCTATTGCTGACCGATGTCACTAAATTACCACGTGACCTAAGATAAATTTGTGAATAGAGTATGATTGAAACAGGCAAAACGAGCGGGCACGCGAATAATGAATGTGCTACTCAGGATTTTTGAGAAAATTTATAAAACAGCGAGTTATAGTTATTTTGTGTCGGCTGTATAGCATCAATGAATGTGCTGGCGCGTTTATTGATGCTATGCAGCCGTCTATATAATCACTGTTACGTTCACTGCCACTCCGTACAAAAAAGGATATATGAATGAGTGCATCAAAGATTGAGATTAAAATTGGCGAAATAACTTTCTCCGGTGAAGGGGAGCCGGCCTGGCTATCTGAACAGCTGGATAAAATTTTAGACAGGGCCGAGGATCTCATGGCCCTAGCTCCAGTTATTAACTCATCACCTCCTCACGGCGGCAATAGCGATCATGAAGAGGCTGATCTATCAGGGCATGACGAGATCGCTTCGAAGCCTCTTGGCATATGGCTTAGGGATAGGAATGCCGACACCAACCAGAATCTCAAGTTTCTAGCAACTGCGGTATGGGTCGAGTCTAAGGGCCAAAACAGACTTCAAACGAAAGACGTAACAGGCGCATTAAGCAATGCCAATCAAAAACGGCTTGGCAACGCCACCGAATGTTTGAACCAAAACGTAAAGCAGGGTTTCTGTGAAAAGGAAGGGAAACAATTTTATGTCACTGAGGAAGGAAAGCGTAAATTGGATATAAACTAATATGGCTGAACTTAAAACTCTGCTCGGTTCGTTGCCAGCGGGGCTCCGTACGCCGCTAATTAAAGAATATAAGAAATTAACACAGAACTATATGGAGCATAGGTGGGAGCCAGCCGAGTTAAGTGTAGGCAAATTGTGTGAAATAGTTTACTCAATTATTAATGGTCATGTTGATGGTAACTATCCCACATCTCCATCAAAGCCTCGAAATATGGTTGCAGCATGCAGGCAGCTCGAAAATGAGGCTTCTCTACCTAGAAGCTTTCAAATTCTTATACCGAGAATGCTACCAGCTCTTTATGAAATTCGAAACAATCGTGGAGTAGGGCATGTAGGCGGCGAGGTCAATGCAAATAACGTTGATGCAACTCTTATGCTTACAATGGTTAATTGGGTTATGGCGGAGTTGGTTCGTGTTTTTCATACTGGCTCCCTTGAAGAAGCGCAAACCGCAGTAGACGCGCTTGCTCAACGAAGTACGCCATTAATCTGGGATAATAAAGGCTTTAAAAAAGTATTATCGCCCAATATAAACCTAAAGGATCAGATTTTATTGCTTTCATCATCGACGGATAAGAATGTGAGTATTGCTGAGCTGATGGAGTGGACCGAGTCTACGAATAAAACATATTACAAAAAAATATTGAAATCCTTGCACAAAGAAAAGCTTGTGCACTTTGACGAGAAAGAAGGAAAAGTCACCTTATTGCCATTCGGAAGCAACAAGGTAGCAAGCATCGTGGAGCAGCATGCAAAAACGTAACAATCGCATGTTGTCGGACTGGTTTTTCGCTGCGCTGCAAACCGGTCGCAAATGCGGACGTTAACCATTCTCGATAGGTTATAGGTGGAGACTAATAAATGGAAGAGGTGGCTATTGAAATTGCTAGTCTTGAGGTCTTAAGCGACCTGATAAAAATCGGGATACCAGCACTTTCTGGTTTACTTTCTGGCGTAGTGGTCGGCTTGGTACCTTACTTTATTGAAAAGCAGCGCCTCAGGGATTTAAAACAGCAAGGGGCAGTAAAATTCCAAAGAGAAAAAGTCGCCGAGCTAATCGATGCCCTGTCAATTTTCTCTGGCCACCTATATCGATACGTATCGGCACAGCAATCACTTTTTTATAATTATAATTAAGCGACCGAAGAGTATGTGAGTCAGGCTGGGCAGGAGATGCTTGCAAATGAATATCACTTAAAGAAAGCGCGGGCAATCGCGGGTCTAATCGGTGAAAAAAACCTTTTGAGTTTGCTGGAGGAGTATGATGGACAAGCCTCTGAGACCATTAATGCAGTAATCAAGGGGGTTCCCGATCCCGAAAACTCGATTAAAGACTTAAAGCTAATGGAACGGAAGGTTATAAAGAGCCTCGATGTTCTATTGCGTTACCAGAATGATTAACAAGGCAATGCACGCAACAAGCGCGTGACGGCGGCGTTATGTAGCTGCAATTCAGTAAAAGGACCCGTTGGAATGGCTAGAAAAGCGAAGGGGGGCGGAGTTGCGCTGCTGATAGCGCTTGTAGTCCTAGCGGTACTTTATGAGCTCTTTATATCGTATTGGACGATCATTCTTTTACTCGCCATAGTCGGAATTGTCGCATTCGTGCTCTGTGCAGCTTTTATAGATCCTGTGGAGTACAGTGGTTCAGGAAATTCAAACAATCATAGCGGCATCGAGAAGAAAGACAAAAAGCCTGAGCGGCTTCGAGTCCTAGAAGAAAAATATAAAAATGAGCAGCTTGCTCGAAAAATTTATGGCGGGTACTTCTGGCAAGGTCAATCGGAATCGCAATTACGCGACTCGTTAGGGCAGCCGGAAGCGATCGATACTAAGGTCTTAAAAACAAAAACTAAAGAGGTTTGGAAGTATTATCCAATCGGAAGGCGAAGTTACGGCCTACGAATTACACTAGACGACGGAAAAGTAGTTGGATGGGATAAAAAAACATAACTGTTCGTTGCAGTTGCTCTTCCAAAGCGCTGCCACGTTTCGGGTGTCCTCCGCAGCCTTTGGCTGCTCCGGCGGCAACTAAGCTTAGGCGCTGGCCGGAATGATGTGTGCTATTTCTTACGATTGTTGGAGGATTAAATGATCACTGAAGAAGTCAAGAAATACATCGATCGAAGCGTTTTATGTTGGCTTGCAACGGTGGACCGCGACGGAGATCCGAACGTGTCTCCGAAAGAGGTCTTCGCCGCCTACGAAAATGACCGCCTCGTGATTGCCAATATTGCATCGGCTGGAAGCATGCGGAATATACTATCGAACGATGCTGTCTGTGTTTAGTTCGTGGACGTGTTCGTGCAAAAGGGTTTCAAGTCGCGCGGCCGCGCGAACTGTGTGGCACGGTCAGATTCTCGTTACGCCGGCTTGGCAGAGCCACTAGAGGAAAAGGTCGCGGGCAAATTCAAGATTCATAGTCTAATTGAAGTGCGAATCACTGCCGTCAAGCCGATCCTCGCGCCGAGCTACCAGTTCTATCCAGAAACAACTGAGGATGATCAAGTCCAAAGCGCGTTGACAGCATACGGTGTGTCTCGAGCCTAGAGACGGGGTGCTTCGTTGGGAGGCTAAACTTAACAAGGCTCTCCAGCGCTATACCGCTGCGCGATTAGCCGCGGCTGAGTCCTCACGTTAGTCGTCCAATTGCTATTTTCCGGTGAGGAAGGTGTTATGACTGATCATAATGCCCCCCAATAGCAAAAACGTATATAGAGGTGTCGTCGAATCGGTATATAAGTCTATCTTTCTGTGAAATGCGCCGTGACCATAGGCCTGATAAGTTGTGTTTCAGTGGTTCAGGTTTGCCTATCCCAGTGGAGGGGTCGTCGGAGCGGAGCATCTCTTTCAGCAATTTGCAGAGGGCTTTGTGCAGCTTCTTGTCTTTCTCTCGCATCCTTTCATAGGCTTCCCAGGTGCTGCCCTCAAATACCAGTGATCTCATTCAGCTGCTCATCATTGGGTGTGTATCCTTGGCCACGGCTGTGAGTCTCGAGTGAAGTCGCAATTTGCTGCATCAGGTCTCGGTTCTGGAGCACATGCAGGGTTTCCTGCTCTCTTTCCCAGTCTTCAGCACTCATGATGACGAAAGCCTCTCCGGCGCGACGTGTCACCTTGAGGGGTTCATGGTTGTTAACAACCTGCTCTACAAGGCTTTTCAGGTTGTCTCTAAATTTGTTTACACTGATGATATCCATGATTCCACCATTACGTACGGAAACTCCGTACAACTGTATCGCAATAGCCCTAACAAGACCAGTCACGGCTACGTCTACCACATTGCGGCTTTGCCTCCATTTTGTAGCTGAGCGTGCTGAGCAGCGTTATAAAATAGCGAGTTAAAAAATGACCCTACCAGGCAGCTGCCTCTGCGGCGGCGTCCAATACGAAATAACCGGCCCCCTTACCGACGTTTACCACTGCCACTGCTCCATGTGTCGCAAGCTCCATGCGGCCGCGTTTCGAACCTGCGCCAAGGTGCAGGCTTGTGACTGGCGAACCGTCAAAGGCGAAGAGCTGCTCAAAACCTATGAGTCGTCGCCGGGGGAGTTCAAGGTGTTCTGCTCGACCTGTGGGTCCAGCATTCATACCCGGTTTGCTGAAAAGCCGGAGGTTTACGCGCTTCCCCTCGGCACCCTCGATGTTGATCCCGGTATACGTCCAAACCGCCATGTGTTCGTGGGTAACAAGGCGCCGTGGTTCGAGATTGCCGATGATTTGCCCCAGTTCACTGAAAATGGCTGAAGCAGTGTTGCTCGGGCTTAATATCATTTTCAAAGCCCAGCCATTACTCTATGCACCCAGCTTACCCAAGGCGCTCCATCGATCTTATGACGAGAAAAACACTAGGCTTGAAGGTCAAACGGCAGCAAGAGGCCAAACCCGCCGACGTCGTTGAAGATCAATTCCTGGATGATCCCGAAAAACGCTTTCTAAATGGCGTTGCGATTCATCCGTGCCCACGCATTGGGCTGGAAGCCGGCTCCACCGAGCGCAGCGTGTGGGCGATGGATTTGATCACGCCTATCGGGATGGGCCAACGCGGGTTGATTGTAGCCCCCCCCCAGGCTCCGGCAAGACGATGCTGTTGAAACACATCTGCCAGGCCGTGGCTGAGGAGCACCCGGAGATCAAGCTGTTTGCTACCCGAGTTTTTGAAGAACGGTTTGTTAAAACTATCAGGTTTGAAATGGCTAATAAATAAATTAAACTTAATTCCTAAGATTGCCGAACACTTGTTTCTTGTGTCTTTTATTGTAGGAGTTAGCTCTAATGCCCACGGATCGCATTTTATCATCACCAAGTTACATGGTTTGGGAACTATTCCAAGCACTTCGACGACTTTGTGTTCGCGTCGCTGAATCCAGTGATGTAGAAGATGACTCTACGGCGCGACAAGATGCTGCACTTTGCGTTATCCTCGCGGTGCAATGTGTGGAAGTGTTTTTCAATGTGTACTTTCGAATTCTCATAACTGAACCCGCATATGCGCACGCTGTTGAAAAAATTTCTGCCGATCTAACTAGCACTCGGTGCGGCCTTGATAGAAAGATTAAAGAGTGGCCACTTATCGTATTCGGTCAGAAACTTAATCTCGGTGAAGGTGCCGGACAACAGTTTATAACACTAAAAAATATCCGGCATGAGCTAATGCATTTCACAAGTACCCATGAAACCTTTTCTATTCCCGGTATCGCAATTCATGGCATGGCGGATACAAGCGTCTACCACTCGCTTTCTACGAAGACGGCGATTGAGGCACTTAATACCGCCGAGGAATTTCTGTGCGAGGTATTTATATTGAGAGGTATCTCAACCGAAAACTTGTCACATGCACTACATTCTTGGACAGGCAAGCCACCGACATAAGGATATAACTTATATTAAAAGTAAGCTTCGCCAAAACCCGCGTAGTCGGCTTAACTTCTTATTATAAATAGAGAACTTATGAAAACAATTTTAGCTCAGCAATTTAGACATTTCGCGAGGAGTGACTTTATTCCGAATGAGAGTTTGAAAGAAGCTTTCTTCATTTTCTTTATATGGGCATTTCCAGCATTCCTATTTGTTATTTGGGCTAACGCCTTTTACTCGGAAGTTGAGTTTTATCAGGCCGCAATCAGTGAGGGCTTAGGTCCTAATCTTTGGAATGTAATTGGCTCTTTTGGCTTATTTGCATTCGGTGTAGCATTAATGTTTTCAAAATTTTCTATCCCTGCCTTGATTGCCAAACAGATACTGTCAAATACCTATGCAATAGGTTGTCTTACGTTTGGTCTTCTGGTTGGTCAATGGTCTGTGTTGCTTCCAATAGAGGGGATGGTTTGGTGGCAGCGGGGCTTGTTTAATATTACTTCTGGGTTTTTATTGATTGTTGTTTTTTTATACAATCTGGCGATCTGGTATTTAAGTTTCTTGATTCAAAAAGAATCCGGCAAAAAGTCCGATTTCTTGATAAAGCTGGGGCATATGCACTGGGTGTGGAGATTTGCAATGGGCTTATGTATTGTTTTGCTAATCACTTTGTTATTTATACCGGAAACCTGAAGTGTATTAAACTCATACATATTCGCTACTTCTGGCTGCCGGGCACTCGTATCTTGCGTCGTTTATGCCAAGCTTTAAGTCTGTAAAAAATTCCTTTGAAGGGTGAGTTTTATGGAATCGAGGAAAACAAATAAGTATAGGTTATTATGCCACGCTCCAAGCTCGATAACCATGATCAGAACGCCGTGTTAGTAATCAACTACTAATATCAGGTCTAGTTCGATACCTTTTCATAAAAGTTGGACTTATTCGTTTTTTTACACCGAGTATCGTAATGATATGACCGTTCTGCTACCTGTACTATATATTCAATTGATTTAAAGCGAACCAGCGAACTTATGACACGAAAAACACTAGGCTTGAAGGTCAAACGGCAGCAAGAGGCCAAACCCGCCGACGTCGTTGAAGATCAATTCCTGGATGATCCCGAAAAGCGCTTTCTGAATGGCGTCGCGATTCATCCATCCCCACGCATCAAGCTTGCAGCCGGTTCCACCGAGCGCAGCGTGCGGGCGATGGATTTGATCACACCCATCGGGATGGGCCAGCGTGGGTTGATCGTGGCACCCCCAGGCTCGGGCAAAACGACGCTGCTCAAACACATCTGCCAGGCCGTGGCCGAGGCGCACCCGGCGATCAAGCTGTACGCCTTGCTGATCGATGAGCGCCCGGAAGAAGTGACTGACTTCAAGCGCAGCGTGTCGGCAGAGGTCCATGCCTCCTCGTCAGATGAAAGCTACACCCACCACGTGCAAATGGCCGATAAGCTCTTGGCAACGGCGCGTAGGCAAGCCGGCGAAGGGCACGATGTGATGATCGTGATCGACTCATTAACGCGGCTTTCGCGTGTGCATAACGCCGAGCAGCGGGGCAATGGCCGCACCATGTCCGGCGGGCTGGATAGCCGGGCGATGGAAATACCGCGCAAGCTGTTTGGTGCGGCGCGAAAGATCGAAAACGGTGGGTCGCTCACCATTCTGGCCACCGTGCTGGTGGAGACGGGCAGCCGTATGGATCAGGTGATTTTCGAGGAGTTCAAGGGCACGGGCAATATGGAGATCGTGCTGTCACGCGACGTGGCCAATCAGCGGATCTTCCCGGCCATTGATATCGCCAAAAGCAGCACCCGCCGGGAAGAGCTTTTGATCGATGCCAGGGATATCGAAAAAGTACGCACACTGCGTCGCGCATTGACCCCGCTCAAACCCGTCGAAGGCGCGCAGAAGCTTTATGAGCTATTGGAGAAATACCCGACTAATGCCGAGCTGCTGGACGCGTTTTCACCCGCTTGAAGATTGGAGTAAACGTTGATGGCTCAGCGTTTACTCCTGGGCGGCGGTGATGGGGCCTGATCGCAAAAGTGGTCGTCGCGAAGCTCACTCTATTATTCGTTCAAAACGTGAGCTTCTGGCTTCGTGCTAGCGCTTGGCTTTTTTTGCATGGTTCAGGTGTGAAACGGGCACCGCTTTCTTGACCGGGAAGCCTTCAACTTCCCGGCGCTCGATGAGACTGTTCAGCCGCTTTTCAATGGCGCAAAGGTTCTTGAAGTCGCTGATATCGACCAGGGAGATGGCTTCACCCGTGGCCCCCGCACGGCCGGTTCGGCCAATACGGTGAATGTACTCTTCCGCCGGAAAGGGTAAATCGTAGTTCACCACGCGGCTCAGCTCGCCAATATCCAGCCCCCGCGCGGCAACCCCCGTAGCGACCAGATACTTGAGTTCACCGGATTTGAATTGCCCCAACACCGTTTCGCGCATCGCCTGGCTTCGGCCGCCGTGGATGGAGTCCGCTTTGATGCCGCGCTTTTCGAGCTGGGCGACCAGCTTAGCGGCGCTATGTTTCTTCTCGACGAAAATCAGCGCCTGATCCCACGCATTCTCGGTGATCAAGTGGCTCAACAGCGCCGACTTGGTGTCTTTATCGACCGTGATGAGCCACTGCTCGATGCTGGCAGCGGCGCGCACGTTCGGGGTAATGGAGATGTCCGCCGCCAGCTCGGTCTTCTTGCTGTTGGAAAAGTTTGATGCCAGCGCGCGAACCTCGTTGGTCATGGTGGCCGTGAACAGCAGGTTCTGACGCTTTTCCGGCAGGCGCACGAGGATCTTGTGAATGTCATCGACAAAGCCCATATCGACCATTCTGTCCGCTTCGTCCAGCACCATGGCTTCGAGTTCATCGAAGTGCACCGCCCGCTGATGCGCTAAATCCAGCAGCCTGCCTGGCGTGGCGACGAGAATATCGACCCCTTCGATCAGGCGCTCTTTTTGCGGCGCGGTATCCACGCCCCCGTACGCGGCCATGGAGGTCAGGGGCAAATGCCTGGCGTATTGCGCCACACTTGCCTCGACCTGAACGGCCAGCTCCCGGGTCGGCACCAGAATCAGCGCGCGAATGCGTTTGCCGCGCAGCTCGCCCGCCGTGCTGAAGCGTTCGAGCAGTGGCAGAACAAAGGCCGCGGTTTTGCCCGTGCCGGTCTGGGCGGTGGCCACCAGGTCCTTGCCCGAGAGAATGACAGGAATCGCTTGTTCCTGGATGGGCGTGGGCGTTGTGTAGCCGAGTTCGGTAATCGCTTGAACCAGAGGGCTGGATAAGCCGAGTTTTGCAAAGGGCATGAGGGGCTCTGACGGATCGTCTTGGATGGGGTCGAAAAGAAAAGTGGCGCAGTATAGCGCAGAGCTTGTTACGGTGCCGATTTATCGCCTTGTGATGGCTTTAAAGGCGCTCGCCAATGTCGACCGAGCCTCGTGGTTCTAAATGACGGGTGCCGCCGTGTGATAATTGCGCCGTTGGGCATGAACACGCTGAGTATCCATCAGTTGAACATTGATCGAGTAACAGGCCAAGAGGAATAGATGAGCTGGGTCATTCTGTTTATCGCGGGTCTTCTGGAAATCGGCTGGGCCATCGGGCTCAAGTACTCCGAAGGCTTTACGAAACTCTGGCCGACCGCATGGACGGTATTCTCGCTGGCCGCGAGTTTTCTACTGCTGGGCCTCGCGCTCAAGAGCCTGCCTGTAGGCACTGCCTACGCCATTTGGGTAGGGATCGGCGCGGTGGGCACGGCGGTGCTGGGCATCGTGCTGTTTGGTGAATCCGTGGGCGTACTCAAGCTGGTGAGTTTGACGCTGATCGTGGCGGGGCTGGTGGGGCTCAAGCTTTCCCACGCGTGACGAAGGGTAGGGGGCAGAATGGAAACACCGCACTACTTGCTCGACGGGCAGTACGAAATCACGACCGTCGCTTTCGAGCCGCGCATGTCGCTTTGGGTCTATTCGCCGGTCATTCGGGAGCGCGCCACCGGCTATGTGGTGCTCGATCTCACGAGCGGCCTTTGGGATCTGCGCCGCGTCAACGAGCGCTTGGGGCGAATCCTCCTGATGCTGGCGCGCTTTCCCGAAAGCGACCGCGAGTACGTCGTCGAGGTGGCCCCGGCTGAGGCCATCGCTATCGTAGAGGGCGAGGCGTATCCGCTGTCAGCGCTCGAAGCCGCGCTGAACGCGCGATCACCTAGCGGGTAATTCTACCGCTACCAGCCGCACGAACCCCGCACCGATTCGATGCGCTCTTCGATACCTTCGATGTTGAACGTGAGCTCGATGGGGTCGCCCTCGGCCGGCGTCGCGTTGAGGCTCAGCGTTTGCGCACCGAACAGGCTTTCGATGAACGGGATGGCCTCGTCGCCCTGCCAGAAGCCCAGCGCGTGGCCGTCGTCGATCGGCGCCATGTCGACCGGCTCGGGATCGGCGTCATCGAGCGCTACCGTGACGCTTTCGTACTTGTAGGCCTCGCTTTCGTCCTGATCGAACAGGTTGAAGTAGGCCACGGTCGTATCCTCGAAGCAGCGAAACACCACCGTCGGGTAGGCAAGTCCGGTCGCGTGGGTCTTGAGCACGACGAAGTGGAGATCCAGCTCCTCGTCGTGATGCTCTTCGGTTTGCCACTGCGAGCCGGCGGGTTCGTCCTGGGCGAGGGCCATGGCGGGTATGAGGGTTAAAAGGGCGAGCAGGGTTTTATTGATCTTCATGCATTGTCCTTCGAGCGCGTTCGTTTCGATGGGGGCGTTATCATTTCTCGGTTTCTCGATATTAAACGATAAAACGTCGAGCGGTGCCTTTGCCGTACTCGATAACGCTACTCCTTCGCCGGCCGTTTGCTCAACAGATCCGTTTCACTGGAGGTCTGCGCGATCTCTTCTTCTACCTTTTTCATTAGCTTCTCGTCGGGCCGCGCGTCGAACACGCCGTCGGTCTGTTCGCCTTTGAGTATTTGCTGAGCGCGCGCTTTCGCCTGCTGTTTCTCCTTGTCTGCGGCGCTATCGAGCTCCGGTTCGGTCGCTGCTGGTAAGGCCGAATCGCGCTCGGCGAGCTTCCCGCTTTGAATACGCATCAGCGACTCCTCAAGCTCCGGGCGAAAGCTGAGCCGATAGATCGGCTCGGGCAGGGTGAAGCCGTGATGCTCCAACGCGTGCTTGGTTTCGCGGATAGCGATGCTGCGCGCCTTGCCGAAATCCGTGGTGGACTGGTTCACCCAGCCCTGAAACTCCAGCACGATGTTGGAATCCCCCACGTTGGTGATGACCCCCACGGCCTTGGGTTCGCCCAGCACGAAGGGCAGCCCGTTCAGAGCATCGAGGCCCACCTTGATGGCGGCCAGCGGGTCGTCGTTGGCATCCACGCCCAGCTCGAAATCGAAGCGGCGCTCCGGGTTTTGGGTGTAGTTGAGGATGATGCCCTTGAACACGTCGGCGTTGGGAATGCGCAGCTGGTTGCCTTCCAGCGTCATCAGAATGGTCGCGCGCGAGGTCAGGCGCACCACGATCCCTTCACGGTCGTTGATGACCACGTGATCGCGGGCCTGAAAGGGCTGGCGGATGCTGAGCATGAGTGAGGCGATGTAGTTCTCGATGGTGTCCTTGACCGCAAAGCCGATCGCGATGCCGATCACCCCGGCACCCCCCAGAAGGGTGCCGATGATGGTCTCGGCGCCCACCAGACTCAACGCCATGATCAGCCCCAGTACGATGAACACGACCTTGATCGTTTGCCCCACCAGCTCTGCGACGAAGGGGTTGGGCGTGACTCGCTGCCAAAGATGCGTGCGATTCGAGAGCCACGCCCCGAACCAGGCCACTACGCCAAAAATCAGAAAGCCCACCACGATCAGCGGCAGCGCGCGCAAAAGGCTCTGGCTCTTGGCGCGTAGCCCTTGGTAAGCAGTTGCAACGTTGTCCTGAACATCCAGCGTGCGGTCGATCTGATCATCCACCATGACCACGTCGGTCAGCCGATTGGCCAGCCCCACCGCCTGCTGCGCCTTGCGCTCGTTGGCCGTTTCCCCGGCCAGCGTCACGATCCCCTGGGTCACGCTGACCTCGACTGCCGAGAGCCCCTCGATTTCGGAAAAGATGCCGCCAATGCGCTGAGCGATCTCCGCATCCTTTTGCGGCGAAGGCGTGGTTTCGATTTGTCCTGCTGGCGATTCGCCACTCGGCTCTACCGGGGCAGTAGCATCGTCGCTGGCGTAGGCGAAGGCGCTCAGCAGCATACCCAGCAGCAGTATTGTGGCAGGAAAGCGAAGTACACGAAGTGTGCGGAGAGGGTGAAAATAAGCGGCCATGACCATCCCTGGTGTCGTCATCGAAATCGGTACGCGTTAGCCAAGTCTAGTGGGTTTTTCTGGCTCAACGTGGCCGGGTGCTCAAATACATCGATGCGCTAAATGTTCACCAGCGCTCGGCCTTCCGGCACTGTTTGACGATATGCTGGCGCTGCTGCTGAAGACGTATCCAGCCTTTTTCGGGCAGGCCGGCAGCTAGCAAGCGGCTCTTGAGTTCGTCTGAATCGCTGTACGATTGAAGGCTTTGACGCAGCCGCTCGATTTCGCGCTTGATGAAGGGGTAGCTCATGCGACTTTGCGCGGCCAGCGTCTGCCAGTCCCGTGGCAAAAGCTGCCAAGCGTTGGTTTGTTCGCCGATGGAAAAGGCGAGATGTGGATCGAACCCTAGTACCACCGTTCCGACCAGGTCGTAGGCCGGTGCCATGTGCCACTTGCCTTTCTCATCCTGAAGTAGGGACACGTTCTTTGCGTGTCCGTCGCTATTGCCGACGAGCGCGTTGAAAATTTGCCAGCGAAGCAGCTGCGTAAGCGCTGGGGCCGGCGGTTTGCAGACTTCCCTGATGCGCTGTATGCACTCGCTAAAGTGCGGCCCGCCGTGCTCCTGGTATTTATGTGTACGGGCAAGGCCCAGGGCTTGGCATAAATCTTCCTGATGTATTCGCACGCGCTGCCCGTTTACGTTGCTGCGATCAAAGCGTTCGACGATCAGCAGCGCGTGTTTTCCCGTATGGCGTACGAACGTGGCCGGGCAGGGCAGACCTACCAGGCTTGCGAGCGTATTGAGATACAGCTCGTTATAAATGATCAGGTCGCGCCCCTCGACCGCGAATTTGACGATGTGGGACGAAGACGACAACCCCTGAGGTAAGTGAAAACGTTCGTTTTGCCAGATGACCGGTATCTTATCCTGCGCACCGGCCAGTGACAGGCGCGGCTGAACACTCCCTGGAGATGGATGAAAAAGCGCGTAGCGCTGTTTGAAGCCCGCCCATTCGTTTAGATCGGTGGGTGAAAGAGGCACGCTTTCTGATTGTGTCTCTAGCGCTTCAGGGGTGAGGTGAGGCGGCAGAACCAAAAGCGCGCCGGCGCAATCACCGCCGATCGCGGCCAGTAGTGCAAAATCGTCATCGGGAATGCCCAGCTGGCGGATCAACGCGGCCCGTGCCTGCTCTTCGGGAAGCAGGTTGCCGAACCAGTGGTGGGCCGTCAGCGTCTCGGGCGGCCAGAGGCGTTGATCAAGGGGCAAACTGTTGGAGATGGCGTGCCCGTTGGCCTGCCATTGGGCATCGTATTCGAACCCCATCAGACGTCCATCGTCACCGCGCCACAGCGCGCCAACCCGCTTTCGGCCGGACCATACGTTCAAGTGATCAACTATCATGTATCGATATCCGTAGGCTGTGCCGAAAGCTCGATTCCCAGCGTTTCCAGCACCAGTAGAACCCGGCCCAGGCCGCAGGAGGCTCGGCCGTTTTCCAGCTCGCTCAGAAAGCGCATGCTCACTCCGCAAAGCCCCGCCAGCGTTTCGAGGGTCAGCGCTTGGCGTTTGCGCGTTTGGCGTATGAGCCGGCCCAGGTCTTCTGCGCGGGTAACGGTCAAGGGCATAGCGGCGGCGGTATTTTCAGAAGCGTTCATGAGTTATATTTTTCCCTTTAAGGAAAAAATGGGTCGGATACCGGTCAGTGTAGCGTTTTTATCCCTATTGGGAAAATACGTATTCATCAAAGTGTCAATGCTCTGTTTTTATCCTTGTAGGGAAGATTTTGAGAGTGGGCGAGAGAACGCGTCGAGGGCAAAAAAAGGCTTGTTCTCTTGGGCCATGCAGATTTAATTATTTAAATAGATGCTGAAAATGACACCAGGTTGAAAAGCCGTTGTTTAGGGAAGCCGAAATGACCGGGTATTTCGCCGATAAAGGCGTTGGGCAGCGATATGATCGATATCGTCCGAAAGCCCATCAGGCACTTTTTCAGATCATGAAGCGTCATCTACCTGTCGAGCGTTTTGAACGAGCGGTGGATGTCGCGTGCGGTACTGGCGACTCTACCATTCCCCTGCTGGATATAGCCCGGGATGTCGTCGGTATCGATTCATCGAGCGAAATGTTGAACATTGCACAAGAGCGTGGTCTTGCGGTCAGAAAAGCGGATTACACCGCGCTTGCCGAGCTGGGCCGTTTTGACCTTATCTCCACGTGCATGGCCTTTCACTGGTTCGACGTTGCACAAGCGGTGGCTGTTTATAAAGCTGCGTCCCAGCCTGGGGCTGTCTGGATCGTTTACAATTTCTCATTTTTGGGGCATGCGACATCGCACCTGTTCAATGAATGGTTTCGTAACGACTATCTGACACGATATCCATCACCGCCACGTACGCGCTACGAAAACATGAAGCTCACCGACGACCCCGAACTCTGCACTCTTGCAAGCGAAAAGGGCTGGCTGCCGATAACATTCTCGCTCGACTCTCTGGTGGGGTATCTCACCACGCAGTCGAATATTGAAGACGCCGTTCGAAAGGGCAGGGACCTGAACGCCATTGTGTCCGAACTACGCGAAGACCTTTCCTGTATTGATCTGACCGGCACCTTCCAGTACGCCTACTCCTACGAGATTCTGCAGTACGCCGGGCGCTAATCAAGACTGCCGCACAATCACTTGGCGAATTTCGTTCGAGGTGAACGTGGACTACAAAGAGGTGTGCGCCGGCGAGGTTCCCCTTCCGCTTTTACTTGAAGCGGATCCCTCCGAGCGCAGCATTGCATCCTATCGGAAGAACGCGTGGTGCTTCGCTGTGCACAGCGCCGGTGAAACGATTGGCGCATGTATCGTTAAACCGATCGGCGTGAAGACCGCCGAAATTGTCAATATCGCGGTATGCCCGCCGTTTCAGAAGCAGGGGATAGGCTCTGGCTTGCTGAGCTATACGCTAGGTGAGCTTAAAGCCAGGAACATGCAGCGGGTAGAACTCAATACCGGGGCGTTCGGCTATCAACTGACCTATTATCAGCGCCACGGGTTCAGAGTCGATCGAGTCTTGAAAAATCATTTCCTGGAAAATTATTCCGAACCGATCATCGAAAATGGCCTGCAGCACCTGGATGCGTTGAGACTATATCGTGTACTCGATTGACACCAGATGTTCTCACTCTGCGAGTGGCATCATTGTGGCCCCGCCAGGCTCTGTCAAATGGCGTGCCGCTATGTGATAACTTAATAAGCAATAGCTTATCAACATCGCAAGCGATACGAGGAAAAGGGATGCGCTACCTTGAAACTCACAGGCTGCGGCTTCGTCCGCTTTCTCTAAACGATTTGTCGGCTCTCACTTCAATTCTGGGTGACCCAGAGGTCATGAAATATTCCATGCGCGGTGTGTTCGATGAAGTGGCCACACGCCAATTCATCGAGTGGTGCTGTACGTGCTATGCAGCCCACGGAATGGGCCCAATGGCGCTGGTGGAGAAGGATACTAACCTGCTGATCGGTTTTTGCGGCGTCAGCCCTGAAGAAATCGGTGGCGTTGAAGAGATCATGCTGGGATACCGGCTGGCCGCGCGCTACTGGAATCAGGGCTTTGCTCCCGAGGCGGTAAAGGCAGTGCTCGATCAAGCGTTCAACGAGAAGTCGCTGCCCTCAGTCGTTGCCCTGATCGAGCCAGAACATACGGCCTCGCAAAAGGTCGCCGCGAAAGCAGGATTCGATCATTTCGAGATTCAGGAATATCACGGCTGCACGTTGCGAATGTATCGTCAGACGCGGGAACAGTGGTGCTCTAGTAAAGGAAACATGACAGAGAGTGGACTTGCATCGTAGCGCTGATCGCTTACGGGTCTTCAAGGTTTTTTCACCTGCTTATAGGCTACTGTGAGGCCGTCGTGCACGCCAAAGCACAACACATCAAGCCGCCACTTTTAAGCTGCTCACTCGTTTTGACTGATCGGATGCCGAGTTGATGGACAAGACTGCTCAAAGCCTGGATGGATACCACCGCTGCGCTTGGTGCGCGGTGTCACCCGGCGAGCTCGAGCCTTATCACGACCGCGAGTGGGGCTTTCCGGTCGCCGATGATCAGCGCCTGTTCGAAAAGATCAGCCTAGAGGCGTTTCAGGCGGGGCTGAGCTGGCGCACGATTCTGGCCAAGCGCGAGCATTTTCGCACGGCCTTTGCCGGGTTCGATTTCTACAAGGTGGCGGCTTTCGATGAACGTGACGTCGAGCGCCTGCTCCAGAACGCCGGTATCGTTCGCCATCGCGGCAAGATCGAGGCGGTAATCAATAACGCCCGGCGCGCGGTTGAGATGGTCGAGCAGGAGGGCTCGCTCGCGGCGTACTTTTGGCGCTTCGAGCCCGAGGCCAATGAAGTGGCCGTGCCGCAGAGCGTCTCGACCTCGCCAACCTCCGTAGCACTCTCGAAAGATCTCAAGAAGCGGGGCTGGAAATTCGTGGGGCCGACTACGGTGTTCGCCTTCATGCAGGCGATGGGGATGATCAACGATCACGCCGAGACGTGTTTTTTACGTCCTCATATCGAAGAAGCCCGCCGAACATTTATCCGACCCGCTCATTAACGCGTGAGACTATAAATAGCAAAGCTCGCAGCGGCCACGCGCGTTACAATGGCGAAAAGGCCGCCCGGTAAGACAGCCGCGTCCATTCATTCGATTTTCAAGGTAGTGCTGTGATCAACACCAAAATCCATAAGGCGGTTTATGAGCTGGCCGAGAAGCTGATGAAGGCCGCTCACCACGAGGACCGTGAGAGCTTCGAGGCGCTTTATGGCGAGCTCGAGGCGCTCTGTATCGACAACGAGTACACTGAAAAGGATCACCCGGAGCAGTGGGAGACGCTGGCGGACTTCACCGAGGAGTCGGATGAGGCGCTGGCGCTTTACCAGAAAGCGCTGGATAAAGCCGCGGCCCGGCCCTTGCCGGACTATGTCGCCTCGATCGGCTACTCCATGGCGACGCTTCAGGTGGAACTCGATGAGTCGGATGCCGCTCTCAAGAGCCTGCGCCAGGCCAAGGCCAGCGCCGCGCACATCGAAGATGACGAGCTAAAAGCCGAGATCGACGCGCTTTTAACCACGCTGACCCCCCGTTAGGATTCAATCTTGACCAATAACGATATTTTCCGCCGCCTACGCTACGCCTTCGATTTGAAGGACACCGCCATCGTCACCATTTTCAAGCTGGCTGACGTCGAGGTGTCCCAGGAGCAGGTCACTGCCTGGCTCAAAAAGGATGACGACGAGGCCTTCAAATCAATGCGAGACAAGGATCTGGCGGGGTTTCTGAACGGCTTCATCAGCTACAAGCGCGGCAAGCGTGAAGGCCCGGCACCGACACCGGAGTCCAAACTCACCAATAATCAGGTATTTCAGAAGCTGCGCATCGCTTTGAACCTGCAGGCCGAGGACATTCTGGCGCTGTTCGAGAGTGAAGGGCTGCCGCTGAGTTCCCACGAGCTGAGCGCGTTCTTTCGCAAACCCAGCCACAAGAACTACCGCGAGTGTAAGGACCAGGTGCTGCGCACCTTCCTGATGGGCCTACAGCATCAGCACCGCCCAACGCCACCGGCATCCTGACCGGCGTTGACCGCTGAGCGCGGCGCTCGACATAAAAAAGGCCACCTCGACAGGTGGCCTTTTGCGTGGACGCTTTGATCAGAACTCGAAGCCGAAGTTGGTCAAAAACGCGGTGTTCCAGCCGTCGTCGACCGGCGAGCCGAAGTAGTTCAGCCCGTTCTTGTTCGAGACGATATCGAACCAGGCGAAGAACGGCCCGGCGGTCATCTGCACGCCCAGATCGTTGACCATCGGGTTTTGCTGATCGCCGAAGCCGCCGTTGAGGCTGGTAAAGTCGTTTGAAGGGTCGATCACGCTGAAGTCGTTGAAGAAATAGAGGCTTTCAACCGGGCCCCAGTCCACGTCCATGTTGTAACCGACGCTCGCCGAGTAGATTTCGCCCTGAGCGGGAATCAGGTAGTTGAAGTTGAACGCGCCGATCTGCAGGGCGTTATCGGAAATGCCCGAGGTCGCCTCGTCGGGATTTTTAGCGTTGTACTCGTAGGTGGTAGCCTGGACCAGCGTGCGCCAGTTGCCGTAGCTTCCGTCCACGCCGAGTGCCGCCGACCAATTGTCGCCGCTGCGTTCGGTGTTGCGGTTGTAGAGCTGACCGCCCTTCGCCGAGACGTTCACCTGGGTGGCGTAATCGGTGTCATGGCCGAAGGTGTAGCCTAGGCGCGCCGCGACCTGGTTCTCTTCGCTGTTGCCCTGGGCGCCATCGCCCACGGCGTTGGCGCCGTAGTGCTCGTTGCCATCGCCCAGACTGTCGCTTTTGAAAAACGCAAGCGAGGTGTCCCAGGGCCCGGCGGAGTGATCCCACTTGATGCCGGCGTTCTGGTTATCGTTGAAGCCCGCCAGATAGCCCAGGTTGCCGTACCAGCCCAGGTAGCCGTAATCCATGTTGCCAAAGGGCGTCTGCACCAGGCCCAGCTTGAACGAGTCTTCCTCGGTGGGGTTGTAGCCGATCCAGCCGTGCTGCAAAAAGTGGTAGTCGTCGTAGAAGCGGTAGGCCAGCGAGTAGTCGATAGCGCCGGTTTCACCCTGAACGGTCACGACGAACTTGCCGAAGTCGAGATCGCCCGAGGTGTCCTTGCTCTGGCTATCCCAGTCGTTGACGCTGCCGCTGAGTTCGAGCAGCCCACCGATTTCGACCTGCTGCATCTCTTGAAGCGTTTGCTGGTTCTGCTGGGCGAGCTGGGCCTCTTCGCCGTTGGCCGAGGTGCCCGTGGCGGTGCCCTCACCATAAGCGTCCTTGCTGGCGTTGCTTTGACTGGAACCGCTTTGATTGGAACCGCTCTGGCCAGCGCCGCTCTGGCTGGAGGTGCCCTGATTCGATGCCATCGATTGGTCGTTGTTTGATTCGCCGTAGGACTGCTGGCGTTCGAGCTGCTCGATGCGCTGCTGCATCTGGTTGAGCTGGGCGCGCAGCTCGTCGATGGTTTGCGAGTCACTGGTTTGTGCCT
This sequence comes from Halomonas sp. GD1P12, assembly GCF_025725645.1. Taxonomy (NCBI): domain Bacteria; kingdom Pseudomonadati; phylum Pseudomonadota; class Gammaproteobacteria; order Oceanospirillales; family Halomonadaceae; genus Halomonas; species Halomonas sp. GD1P12. The sequence continues at coordinate 1,482,290 of NZ_CP107007.1, forward strand.
GGGCGCTGGAGAGCATGGCCGCAGAGACGCTAAGCCCGAGTGCCAGTCGCTTGAACTGGCATACGCGTGGGTATGACATGATGTTTTCCTTGCGAGTGTCGTTTTATATGCCGTTTTTTAATTATTGAAGGCTGGCTGGGTTACATACCGCCGATCACCGAAAGCGGTATGCGAGAAGGCGTGAGAGGCGCTGCCCGCTCAATACCCTAGTGACAACGCTTGGCTAAAGCAAATACGGCGCTTGCCAGCGTCACCTGCGCCGGCTGAATTAAACAGGGTCAACGCTTTGCACGTTGAAAGGCGTTGTCACGAGCTAAAGCCCGACGCCGCACGACCGATATACAGAAGACACCCTTTTCCACACGAGCCCCCTTTATGCCTACTTCGCACCGTACCTTAATGGCGGCTTTCGCTTTATCCATACTACCCGCCCACGCCGTTGCCCATAGCGACCCGGCCGAAACCGCGGTGATGGCCTGGCTTGCCAGCATCGACAGCGGAGAGTTCGAGAAAGCCTGGGAGTCGGCGTCGCCGCTTCTACAGCGCCCGCTATCGCCGGATATGCTGGCGCGCACCGTTGAGCTTGCGCGAAAAGACATGGGGCCGGTGGAGTCGCGCCACCCGCTGCGCGTGGTCAGCGACACCTCCATGCCCGGTGCGCCGCGCGGGGATCTCAAGATCTTTACCTTTCAAACCAGCTTCGCCAACAAGCAGGTGACCGAGACCGTCACGCCGCACTTCGAGGATGGGACCTGGCGGGTGAGCGGCTACTACGTGCAGTAGCCGATATTCTCGGGTTCGCCCTTGGCATACATGGTTAGTTCTTGACGCACACGAACAGCGCGTTGCCCGTTTCGCCGTTCCAGGGCGTGATCGCCTGGAAATCATGCTCGAACACTTCGACGGTAAAGTAGGGCGTTAGCAGCGCGATGAGTTCCTTGAAGCTCACGGCGACCATGGCGTGTTCGTCGACCCAGCGCTCGCTCTGCCCGGCGGTGGTTTTCTCGATACAGAGTTTTAGCGACTGACGCTCGCCTTTACCCGGGTAGTGCCAGCCGGAGCTGAACGTGAACGTCTCCTCTTCCCGGCGCGCGGTGTGTTTGACCGAAAGGGCGTTGTCGATCTTCTCCTTGTCCACGGCATTGAAGCAGATTACGCCGCCCGCCTCGAGCGCGCGCCAGGCGCTTTCGATGCACGCCTTTAGGCGCTCGACATCCGCGTTGTAGTGAATCGAGTAGAGAAAACAGGTGATCAGATCCTGCGGCTCACCGACGACGAAGTCGCCCATGTCCTGATGGCTGAAACGCGCCTCGGGGCAGCGCCTGGCGGCCTGCGCCAGCATGGGCGGGTTGAGGTCGAGTCCGATGCTATCAAAGCCTGCGTCGAGAAAGTGGCGCACGTGGGGGCCGGTGCCGCAGGCCAGATCCAGATGGCGACGCCCGCCGTTGCCGAAAAGCTGATTCAAGCGCTGTACGGCGCGGCTCTGCGCCGGGTAGTCGATCTCCTCGCACATGACGTCGTAGTAGCGGGAGAGGTCGGTATACAGGGCGTTGGCAGACATGACAGGCAGCGCTCGAAAAGGGGGTGGCGCATGGTAAACGAGCGCTTTGGATTTTAGAAGCCCGGTGTCAAAAGGCCCTCAGAATGGGCAATCGCCGCTTACGTTCCCATATTTGGTGTGAAGCGCATGCTGACCGCGAGCCGGTTCCAGCCGTTCATGGCGATCACCTCTAAACACCAGCGGTGTTTTCTCCGCTGGTGCCAGGGTCAGCTATGCTTACAGTGGCTTTGAGCCGTGGTGGGGTTTGCCACGGCGGCCATCAACCGATCCAAGGAGGTCATCATGGATGACGCCGTTTACTGGTACGCCGTGGCGACGGTGCTGCTGTTTGTGAAGATGTGGGCGACCGGGCTGTACCAGGGGTATCACCGTATTACCAAAATGACGTTCAAGACCCCGGAAGACGCGCGCATGGCGGGGAAGGAGCCGTCCAGGGAGGAACTTCCTCAGGTGCAGCAGGCGAGTAAGGCCTGGTCCAACGATCTGGAGAATATCCCCATCTTTTTGGCTCTGGGCGTAGCCTACGTGCTGGTCGGGGCGTCGCCCGGGCTTGCCATGTGGTTGTTCATGGTATTCACCGCGGCGCGCTACGCGCATACGCTCGCCTATCTTGCACGCCTTCAGCCCTGGCGCACCATCGCCTACGGCGTGGGGCTTGTGTGTATGATCGTTATGGCGATTCAAATTCTGTTGGCGCTGTAATCGCCATTGGCTGGTCGCGGCGCCACTCGCCGGGCGGGCGTATCTCCACGCGCGCCCAGCAGCGGCGAAGTTGCCGTTCGTCGCCAAAGCCGGACTCTTCGGCGATGCGGTCGAGTGTCCAGGCGGTTTCAATCATTAGGGTTTTGGCTCGCTGTAGCCGCAAACCGCTGATGTAGTCGCTCACCTGCATGCCGGTCAGCTGTTTGAACTGACGCCGGAAATGTCGCTCGCTCATGGCGGCTTGGGACGCCAGCACCTCCGCCCGCCAGGCCTTCACGGGGGCGGCGCTAATGGCGTCCTGCACACGGTGAATACGCTCATCCACGTGATTACGGCCTTCGAGCCAGGCGCCGAGCTGGGGCTCCTGACCGCTGCGGCGCAAATAAAGAACCATCTCGCGCGCCACCGAAAGCCCCAGTGCGTGGCCGCCCATACGGGTCAACCAGTGCAGCATGGTATCGATGCCCGTGGAAATGCCCGCGCTGGTCAAGTAGCGCCCGTCTTCGATGAAGATACAATCGCCCTGCACGCGGGCCCCAGGCGCCTTCTCGCGCAGCTGATCCAAAAGGGTATGATGGGTGGTGCAGCGGCGGCCGTCGAGCAGGCCGGCCTCGGCCAGCAACAGCGTACCGGAGCACACCGTCATCATGGTATCGACCTGGTTAACGTTGGCTCTCAGCCACTCGATACACGCCCGCTGAGCTAACGGGTCGACCGCGCTGCGATACTGACCGGGGATTAGTAGCAGGTCGTGGTGCGAAAGCGCGGTCGGCAGCGGCGCGATGCCGCCGAGGGTAAGAGGCCCTAGCCACTCGAGCGCCGGGCTCGGTCCCAGGTAGCTGATCTCGATTCTCAAGGAGAGGCGCTCAGCGCAGTGCAGTACCTGAAGCGGGCCGATCAGATCGAGCGGCACTTGGCCTGGCATCATCAGCACTGCCACCCGCAGGGGGGCATTCCCACGTGCGGGCGGCGAATTCAGGGGTCGAAAGCTAGTCACGCCGGGTTTGCCACTCATCGATCATGTTTTGAGTATCGATGATACGCGCAAAGCGGCCCTCCAGCACCAGCTCCGTGCGCGCCTTGATATCCTCGGCGGACCAGGTCACACCGTGGCGCGTCATGGGAAACGTGAGCGTGGCGTCGCTGACGAAGTCGACTTCGAAGCCCAGATCCGAGGCGACCCGCGCGGTGGTTTCGCAGCACTGCTCTGTACGAATACCGCTAATCGCCAAGCGAGAGATGGCGCGCTCGCATAGCCATTGTTCGAGCCCGGTATCGCTAAACGCGTTATGTACGCGCTTGTGAAAGGTAATCGCCGTGGGGTCATCAAAGCCGTCGAGCGGTTGAATCATCCCCTGGTCGGGGTCGAACGGCCCTTGGCTTCCCGGCGCTTCATGGAAAATGCGCACCACTGGAATACCCTCAGCGTGGGCAGCATCGAGCAGGGCGCGCTGCTTCGGCTTCCAGGCATTGGCCAGGCTCTCGACCCAATACTCCTTGGCAGGAAAGGAGGCCTGAACGTCGATCAGAAGCAGGGCGGTCGCGGGGTTTGAAGCGTTGGTAGGTGCCATGGTGAACCTCTTGATTTGAGTGAGGTTCCAGCTTAACGAGGCGCTGTCACTACGACGAGACAACTCACGGCCACAAACCGGACGAAAACGGCCATTGCGCCTTTCGGCGCAGGATGCTCGATTTCGGGTTGGCGCTCCCATGTGCAATGGATAGGATGACGATTTCAACACGCCCAGCGAGAAGCCGCCATGCTACTAGCCGCAACGCCCGAACCTCCGTACTACGCCGTGATCTTTACCTCGACGCTTACCGAGCACACCGAAGGTTACGAGGTAATGGCCGCGCGCATGGTCGCGCTCGCCGCCGAGCAGCCGGGATTTTTAGGCGTGGAGTCCGCACGCGAGGAGGTAGGTGTGACGGTTTCCTACTGGGCGGATATCGAGTCGATCAAGGCGTGGAAAAATCACGCCGAGCACCAGGAGGCGCAGCGGTTAGGCCATCAGCGGTGGTATCGCCATTTTCGCACCCGCATTGCCAGGGTCGAGCGTGACTACGGGGTCTAGGACGACATAATCAGTCCCGCTAGAAACTGCAGCAACAGAGCCAACAGCAACACCGACAGGCCGACCACAACGCTGGTCAATAGGGCGTGGCGCTTCCAAAGCACCAATACCCGATGGCCGAAGCGGCTAACCAGCCAGGCCAGCCCATAGTAGCGAAGTCCACGTGCGATCAGGGCCGCCAGCACGAACAGCAGCACCGGATAGTTCGAAAGTCCGGCGGTGATCATGGCGACCTGAAACGGAATCGGCAGAATACCGATAGCCAGAATGGCGGCGAAGCCGTACTGATTGAAAAACGTCTGGAAGGTCTGAAAGCTCTGCTCGATTCCCATGAAGGCGATGAACCAGGTGCCGATCGACTGAAAGAGCAAAAGCCCCACGCCGTAGCCGACCAGCGAGGCCAACAGGCATCCGGCGGTGGTGACCGCGGCCAGTCGCCAGATGCGCTCACGGTTGGCGGCCATCAGCGGAATTAAAATGAGTTCGAGCGGAATGGGCAGAATGATCGTTTCAAGAAACGACAGCGTACCCAAAAGCCAGAGCATGTTTTTGGAGCCGTTAAGGCGCGCAAGCCACGCTTTGGTACGCTTCGATGCCATGGCCATGTGCGTTTCTACATCCCCGGGTTGATGCGGCGATAGATACTCGCGAGCACACTGTAGGCGCCAAAGGCGAACAGCCCGATGGCCACGAAAGCCAGCAGCCACTGACCGAAGGCCTGGGTGCGAAGTGCGCTAAACACCTCTTCGGTACCGCCGGCTTCACTGGGGTTGATATGATACGCCGCCATGATGAAAAAACCGCCGACAATCAAAAATACGATGCCTCTTATGACCAAACCGAAGCGGCATACCGGGTACGCCCAGCGTTTGGTGGATTCAGGCATATCGAAGTGTTTGTCGAACTTGGCTTTTGCGCCCTTGAGGCAGTGGGCCACCCCGGCGCCAATCACACAAAGCCCTACCAGCCCCACCAGGTAGCGGCCGAAAGGCTGCTCGAAAAGCCAGCCCACTGCGCCCTGGGAGCCGCCGGAGCCGCTTGAGGAAGATCCGCCAAAACGAAAGATCAGGCTGGCGGCATAGAACGCCAGCAGCGTATGGGTGACCGCGCTGATCAAAAGTCCTGCACGAATGGCGAGCCCCTTGGGGTCGGTGCCGTGATTGTCGGCGTCCTTGATCGCCTGAATACAGCGCCACATGGCGTAGCCCACAAGCCCCAACGCGATTAGCCCTAGCAGCACCTGGCCGAACGGCGCGCTCAGAAGACGCTCGAGTGCGCCGCGGCTGCCTTCGGTTTGCCCGCCCTGGCCGAAAACGGCCAGCGCCGCCAACCCCCCGACCAGCAAATAGACGATACCGCGTGAGGCGTAGCCCATACGGGCGTAGAGCTGAATGGCGTCTTTATGATCGGGCGTGTTATGAGCCACGACGTCCTCCTGACTAAAATGGCGACGCTTCATAGTCCTGTATGAAGCCGGTGCCCCGAGCTGGGCGCTTGAAAACCTACCCTGTAGGGTAGGTGATCGAGCGCCAAAGGACTAACGCTTTCGGCATGGGCGCTTTTGTCACCCGGTCACGACTCATTTTCGAAAGGTACGGTAATGAACGCATCGACTCCTCTTTTCTGGCGTGACCCGCGTTTGCCTCAGGTAGAGCTTCGCTGCATCAGCGATGCTCGCCAAGTCGCCTACGCACTCCATAGCCATACTCACTGGTCGCTCGGCGCGGTCACACAAGGGAGAAGCTCGTTCTACTATCGAGGCGATACGCACCCCATTCGCGCGGGGGATTTGGTGCTGATGAATCCTGGTTGGGTGCACGCCTGCAACCCCATCGAGCATGAGCCCTGGGCGTATATGATGCTGTACGTGGAGGTCGCTTGGGTGAGCGAGCTACGCTATCGCGCGGGGCTCTCAAGCGGCCCGGAGTGGCAGGATATTGCCACGGCGGTACTGTCAAAGCCCGCGCTCTACCGCCGTTACCGGCGTATGGCGACGTGTTTGAGAAGCGACAAGGCGAGCCTCGATGAAAAACGCGCGGCGCTTACCGAGACACTTTTGCCGGTGCTGACACATTTGGCGATGACCCCTGCGCGCTCACCCGCGCACGTGCCGGCGGCGCTGGAGCGCCTGGCCGCATATCTTGACGATCACGCGCAAGAGGCGCTCACGCTCGAGCGGCTATGCCACGTGAGCGGCTACAGCGAAGGGCACCTGATTCGAGGCTTCAAACGCCATTACGGCATGACGCCTAGAGCCTATCTGATCAATCGGCGCGTCCAGCTGGGGCGCGAATGGTTAAACCAGGGCCACTCCATCGCAGAGACGGCGCTGGCGCTAGGCTTCAATGACCAGCCCCACTTTCAGCGCACCTTCAAGCGGCTACTCGCTGCCACGCCGCATCAGTATCGAACGCCTTCAACGTCGAAGCCTTCGCTAGTCCAGCACGATGAACAGACAGCTCACGGCCAGCAGTAGCGCAAGCACACGGTTGATCACGACCAAAAGGGTCGGATTGCTCACGTAGCGCTTCAAAAACGCCCCGGCGTAAACCCAGCACGACAGCGATAGCCAGCAGATGGGAAGATAGAGCGCGGCAAACAGCAGCGTCAGCTCGGCGCTGGCGCCGGTGTAGGCGCTGATGCCGGAGGCACAGGCAAGCCACGCCTTGGGATTGAGCCACTGCATCACCGCGCCGGTCCAGAACCCGGGGGCTTTGGCGGGCGCACGGTGGGAAAGCCTGCCGTCATCCAGTGCCAGTTTAGCGCTCAGGTAGAGCAAAAACGCCACGCCTGCCCATCGCAGCAGGATTTCCAGCATTGGCCAGTGACGCAAAAGCGAATAAAGCCCGGCGCCTACGCTTAGAAATAGCGCGATGAAGCCAAGCGTGGCGCCGGTCACGAATACCAGGCCGCGCGCAATGGGGTAGTGAGTGCCGCTGCTCAGGCACACCAGGTTGACCGGCCCCGGCGAGATGGAGGCCGCCAGGGCAAAGGCGGACATGGGCAGCAGTAGCGAGATACTCATGGTGATGATTCCATGGTGGAGAAGAGGGCCAGAGTATTTCAATGCCAGCCCCCTGGGTATTGTAAAAAATTGAGGTGGCGCCGCGGCGCTGTCGCATTGTGTGAAAGCGGAATGGTTCAGGGTTGAAAGGAGCGCAGGATTCGGGTCGGCAGCCGGTCACAAGGCGCTTAGACTTCGAAGAGCAGAAACAACGGAGCGGGCAATGGACGAGTACGGGCGGATCGAAAAGGCGATGGCCTACATGGTGGACAACGCGGCGAGCCAGCCAAGCCTTGCCGAGGTGGCCGCTCACGTGTACTGGAGCCCCGCGCACTTTCAACGTGTTTTTCGCCGCTATGCCGGCATTTCGCCCAAGCGTTTTCTACAGGCGCTGACCCTTGAGCGCGCCAAGCGCCTGATGGCCTCGACCGATTCGCTGCTTCAGGCCGCCCATGCGGTGGGGCTTAGTGGCGGCTCCCGGCTTTACGATCACTTCGTCTCGCTCGACGCGGTGACCCCGGGCGAGCACAAGCGACAGGGCGACGGGCTCACCATTCGCTACGGCGTTCACTCAACCCCCTTTGGCGCGGCGCTGGCGGCCACCACCGAGCGGGGTATCTGCCGGCTGGGGTTTATCGGCGCCAATGGAATGGGCGAGCAGCTCGCCGGGCTAACCGCTGCGTGGCCCAAAAGCCAGCTAATTCACCAGCCCGAGGCCACGCGCTACGTGGTGGAGGCGCTTTTCGACGGCGCGTTTGGTGACGCGCGAGCACTGTCGCTGCACGTGGCGGGCACCAATTTTCAGGTTGCGGTATGGCGCGCGCTGCTCGCGATTCCCGCCGGGGAGCTTGCAAGCTACGGTCAGCTGGCCAAAGCGCTTGGCAAGCCCGGCGCCTCAAGGGCGGTCGGCAGCGCCGTTGGGGCGAATCCGGTCGCGCTCTGGATCCCATGCCACCGGGTGATCCAGCAAAGCGGGGCGCTGGGCGGCTACCGCTGGGGCGTGGCGCGCAAGCAAATGGTGCAGGCCTGGGAGAGCAGCCAGCAGAGTGCGAAAGAGGGCAGCCCCGGGTCGGGTCGGCTATCGTTAACCTGAACGAGTTAAACAAGGGAGAGCCCCATGAACGTCGATGCGATTCAGGCCGATATCACGACACTCGATGTTGATGCGATCGTCAACGCCGCCAACCAGTCGCTGATGGGCGGCGGCGGGGTGGACGGCGCGATCCACCGCGCCGCCGGGCCCGAACTCAAACAGGCGTGCCGCACGCTCGGCGGCTGTGAGACAGGCGATGCCAAGCTGACCGACGGCTTCAGGCTACCGGCTCGCTATGTGATCCACGCCGTTGGCCCGGTATGGAACGGCGGACAGCGCGGCGAGGCCGAGAAACTCGCCGGCTGCTACCGCCGCGCGCTGGAACTCGCCGCGTCCGTCAATGCCCGCTCCATCGCGTTTCCCAGCATCAGTACCGGTATTTACCGCTTTCCCATCGAGCGTGCCGCCGAGGTCGCGGTTGAAACGGTCAAGGCGGCGCTGAGTGAACACTCGACGGTCGAATCGGTCACGTTTTGCTGCTTCTCGGAAAGTGACCTGGCGGTGTATGAGGCGCTGCTCAATCGATCAGCCCGTTAGCGTCGAAGAACGGGTAGGGGCCGGGGTAGCGCTCGATGAACCCCTGGTGGGTGATCAGCCCGCTTTGCGGGGTATAGGCGTGCAGCAAATAGCCCGGCGGCTCCAGCTGAAAGTGCGCCGGCCCATCCATGCTTAGATCCAGGCTCACCTGGTGCGACACCCCCGGGCAGCTGAGTGCGAGAGTACCGCCAAAGCGCGCTTGCAGGCTGCGATGCAGGTGCCCGCACAGTACGCGCTCGACCTGCGGATGGCGCGCGATCACCGCTTCGAACGCCCCGGCATCGAGCAGTGGCTGATGATCCATATGGTCGATACCGCTGACAAACGGATGGTGGTGCAGCATGACCAGCGTCGGGGTGTCCGGGCGCTTTGCCAGGGTAGCCTCCAGCCACGCAAGGCTTGCGGCATCGAGCTCGCCGTGGGGCTTGCCGGTTACCAGCGTGTCCAGGCCGATCAGGCGGATCGGGTAGTCGTCGATTACCCAGTGCAGATATTCGGGGTGCTGGAACAGGTAGCGATGGCTCTCAAGCGCCTCGCGCAGGTTGGCGCGGTGATCGTGGTTGCCGGGAATGACGTAGAAGGGCCGCGTCAGCGCCTCGGTCAGCCTGGTGAACGTGGCGTACTCCTCGGGATGGCCAAAATCGACCAGATCGCCGCTGATGAGTACCAGATCCGGGCGCGGTGTCAACGCGTTGAGCGTGTCGATCGCTTGGGTCAGGGCACGCGCCGTATCGACCTGGCGGTAGGAGAGCTTGCCGCCGGCCTTGATATGCGGGTCGGTGATCTGGGCAATCAGAAAGGGCTTATCCATGCGCGCTTGCTCCGCTGGCCGATGGGTGAAACAGCGCCTGCTCCGGGATCATCAGGCCGATTTCACTGCCCGTCGGCCAGCTTTGGCGTGACGAGACGCGTACCGATAGCGTCGTGTCATTGCCGGTATCCACTGCCAGCTGCTGTGCCTGGCCCAGAAAAACGCTCTCGATGATGCGGCCCTTGAGCTGGGCGTTCTCGATGGGCACCACCTGGATGTCTTCCGGGCGGCAGTAAAGGGTGTTGGCCGTGGCCAGGTGCGAGGCGCGCAGCGTGCCGCCGGGTACGCAAAACGTGCCGTCGGATATCTGCGATTGCACCGCGAGGCGGTTGACTGCGCCGATGAAGTCCGCCACGAACGCGTTGGCAGGCTGGTGATAGATCTCGCGCGGGCTGCCGAGCTGGGCGATGCGCCCGGCCTGCATCACGGCGATGCGATCGCCGAGCGCCATGGCCTCGTCCTGGTCGTGGGTCACGTACACCGCAGTGATGCCGAGCTCGCGCAAAAGCGCACCGATCTCCAGGCGCAGCCGGTCGCGAAGCTTGGCGTCGAGTGCGGCCAGCGGCTCGTCGAACAGCAGCACGCGGGGGCGCACGGCAATCGCCCGGGCCAGCGCCACGCGCTGCTTTTGCCCCCCGGAAAGCGCACCGATCGAGCGCTCGGCGTAGCCCTTTAAATCCACCATCTCCAACACCTCCGCTAGGCGACGGTCGATCTCGGCGCGGGAAAGCTTTTGAATGCGAAGCCCGTAGGTAATGTTGTCGGCCACGTTCATGTTGGGAAACAGCGCGTAGTTCTGAAACACCATGCCGACATCGCGCTTCTCGATGGGCAGGGCGGTGACATCACGCTCGCCGAACTGCACCTGACCGCCCGGGTCCGGGCGCTCCAGGCCGCTGATGATTCTGAGCGTGGTGGTCTTGCCGCAGCCCGAGGGGCCCAAAAGCACCAACGTTTCGCCCGCCTTGATGTGAAGATCCAGCGGCTCAAGGGCGACGTGCCCGCCGGCGAAGGTGCGGCTGCACCGGGTCAGCGTGATACTCGAGGATAAGGACATGATCGCTCTCTAAAACGTATTCAATGGAGGGGGCGGGGTTAGCGGCGCGGCCCGGTCAGCTTTCCGGCCCACTGGATCATCACCAGAAGCGGCACGATCATGAGCAGAAACACCAGCGTGTAGGCGGAACCCACTTCCAGGCGCATCGAGGCGTAGCTGTCGGCAAGGCCGACCGGCAGAGTCTTGGTGAGCGGAGTGTGCAGCATCCAGGTGATGTTGAATTCGCCGATCGAAAGTGTGATCACCATCAAGGCCCCGGCCAGAATGCCGCTGGCGCAGTTGGGCACGACCACGCCGAAAAAGCGCTGCCAGGGGCTCGCCCCGAGACTCGCCGCGGCTTCCTCCAGAAGCGGCAGGCGGGCGGTGTGCATCACCGAATGCACCGCGCGCACCATGAACGGCAGAGTGAACAGCACGTGGCCGATCAAAATGAACAGCCAGCTCGAGCGAAACTCGCGGAAGCTGCCGTAGGCCAGCAAAAGCGCCAGCGCTGTGGCAAGCCCCGGTACCGCCACCGGCAGCAGCAGAAGTTCCTCGATGGCGTGCGCGACGCGGTGGCGGCTTCGCAGAAGCCCGTAGGCCGCCGGCACACCGATCAACGTGGTGATGACCAGACACGCCAGCGCCAGCTTGATCGAAAGCCAGATGGTGTCCGAGTAGAGCACCCACACCTCGCTGACCCAGCGCAGCGTCAGCCCGCTTTGCAAGCCCTGAAAGTAGTTCTCGGTCAGCCCCGCCATGACCGACATGGCGATGGGCACGATCATGAAAAGGCAGACCAGCAGGGTGAACCCCAGCTGCAGTGAAAAACGCAGGCGCTGACTCATACCGAGGCTCCCAGGGCGTTGCTCGCAAGCTTTCGCGCTAGCGCCAGCGCCGCCCAGGTAATCAGCCCAAGCACCACTGAAAGCGCCGCCGCCATCGCGAAGTTGGCGTAGTTGGTGAATTCGCCGTAGATGTTCAGCGGCAAAATGGGCAGCCGCGTCCCCAGGGTGAAAGCGGTGCCGAAGGCGCCCATGCTGGTGGCGAAGCAGATCGCGCCGGTGGAGAGCAGCGCCGGGGCGATGCCGGGAATGATCACATCGCGCATCACCCGCCAGTGGCTGGCGCCGAGCGCGCGCGCGGCCTCCTCCAGGCTCTGATCGAGGTTGTCGCAGGCCGCCATCACGGTGGTGATCACCCGCGGGATCGAGAAGTAGAGATAGCCGATGAACAGGCCCAGCAGCGAGTAGGCAAACACCCAGCGCTCACCGAACAGCCACAGGCTGGTCTGCGCCAGCGCCCCCTGGCGCCCGCCGAGCATGATGACCAGAAAACCCACCACGACGCCGGGAAAGGCGAGTGGGAAGGTCAGGATCGCCACCAGCAGCGATTGGCCCGCAAAACGGTGGCGCGCTAGAAAGAAACCGGCGAAGCCGGCAATCCCGACCGCCGCGACCGACACCGCCAGCGAAAGCGTGACGGTGGTCGCCAGGCTGATCAGGTACTGGCGGTGGGTCAAGAGCGTCAGGTAGGCGCTAACGCCGCTGGCGCGATCCGCCTCCGCCCCCATCAGCAGAAGCCGCGAGAACGGTAGTAGCCAGAACGCCGTGAAGATGGTCAGCGCTGGCACCAGCGCGACCAGGGTAATCAGCTGCGCCCGGCGGGAGGTGCGCCGGTGTCGGTCGAGAAAAGCAGCCCCGAAGGGCTGCTTGAGTGTGGCGGACATGATCAGCGAACCTCCGAGAGATACCGCTCGGAGAACTCGCGCTGCGCCTGCGCCATGGCCGCGTAATCCACCGCGCTTGCGCGGGCGTAGTCGCTGTCGGGCAAAAACACCTGACGCGCTTCGTCGGAGATCGCCTCTTCGCGTACCGGGCGCAGGTAGGCGTCGGCCCACACCGCCTGGCCCTCGTCAGATAGCACGAAATCGAGCACTTCGCGGCCGTTGTCCGAGTGGGGCCCGTTCTTGACCAGGCTCATCACGTAGGGCACCACGATGCTGCCCTCTTCGGGAATCACGAACTCGACGTTGGCGCCATCGCTGTAGCGGGCGCGGTAGGCGTTGAAGTCGTAGTCCAGCAGGATCGGAATTTCACCGGAAAGCACGCGCGCGTAGCTGGTCTGCTTGGGCACGATGGGGTCGTTGTCGGCAAGCGCGTTGAAGTAGTCGATGGCCGGGGTGAAGTCCTCGAGGTCACCGCCGAGGGCCAGGTTGACCGCGGTGGCACCCACGTAACCCACGAAGGCGCTGGCCGGGTCGAGATAGCCGATCATGCCGCGATAGGCCGGGTCGAGCAGGTCCTCCCAGGAAGTCGGCACCGGCGCGCCGTCGAGCGCATCGACGTTGACCATGAAGCCGAGCGTGCCGGAATGGATGGCGAACCAGTTGCCTTCCGGGTCCTTCAACCCCTCCGGAATCTCGTCCCAGTGCTCGGGCTGATAGGGCTCGACCACATCGTCTTCCATGGCCTGAATACCAAAGGTGACCCCGTAGTAGACCACGTCCGCCACTGGACTCTGCGCCTCGGCGACCAGCTGGGCCAGCGACTGGCCGGAATTCTTGTTGTCCTGGGGCACCTGGATACCGGTTTTCTCTTCGATCAGCTCAAGCTGGGCGCCCCAGTCCGCCCACTCAGGCGGGCAGTTGTAGCAGATCGCGGTAGTGGCGCCTTGCGCCGCGGCAAGGCTCGAGACACCCGTCAGGGCGGTGGCAAGCAGCAGACGTACGGGAGTGTTACGCATGGTGAGAACCTCGTTGGGTCGAACAGAGAGCAGTGATGGCAACAGGAGGTGCCACGCTTTCGCCTTCGCGCAGGGTGTAGGGCAGAAGCGGTGGCGCGGGTTGCTCGCCTTCGAGCAGAGCGAGCAGGGCGTTGACGGCCTCGCGGCCGATGTCGGCGCGGGGCTGCTCGATGGTGCAAAGCGAGGGGTAGAGGCATTTGCCAAGGGCAATGCCGTCGAACCCCATGATCGAGACGTCGCCGGGTACCTTGACCCCGGCGCGGGTGAGTTCGCCGATCAGGCTGATGGCGAGCAGGTCGTTGGTAGCGATCAGCGCGGTGAGGGCATTTGGGCCTTCGAGCTGGCTTTTGATCGGGGCGAGTTCGGCCCGGGTATGGCGCGGCATCTCGAGCAAGGCGCGCGACGTAAGCCCCGCGTTCTGCATCATTTGGCGGTAGCCCTCGAAGCGCTGGCGGGCCCGGTCGGATTGCAGAAGCGGCCCGGCCACCATGCCGATGTGGGTGTGGCCGAGATCGATCAAGTGGCGGGTGGCCGCTTCGCTGGCAGCGCGGTTATCCACGCCAATCGAGGGAAAGCCGCTTTCGCCCGCCGGGTTATAGACCAGCAGGCAGGGCGTGGACTCCCGGCGCAGTGAGGTGAGTAGCGGGCTCTGGTCGGCATCCGCCACGGTCAGCACGAGCCCATCCACCCGCTGACGCAACATCGACTCGACGATGTCACTCTCGCGGGCCGGGTCGTACTCGCTGGTGGTGATCAAAAGCGAAAAGCCGCGCTCGCGGGCGGCGACCTCCATGGCCTGAAGCTGCTCGGCGAACACCGGGTTGTCGAGGCTCGGCACCATGACGCCGATCATCCGGGTGGCCTGGGCGCGCAGCTGACGTGCCACGGTGTTGGGCCGAAAACGCAGCTCCCGAGCGGCGGCCAGGACCTTTTCGCGGGTCTGGTCGCGCACTAGTTCAGGGCTTGAAAAGGCGCGTGCCGCGGTGGCCCGAGAGACCCCTGCACGCTTTGCCACGCTCGCTATATCCGCCATCGGTCATCCTGTGTCGAAAAATGAGATCGATCTCATTGGTGATCACAGAGGCTAGCGGTGCTTCATGACAACGCCGTGTCGGTTGGATGTCCGTTTTAAAAAAACGGGAAAGGTTTAATTAATGCCCAAACACCGACCAGCCGGTGCGCTGGACGAACATCTCCAGTGCCCGGGCGCCCAGCAAACTATTGCCGTAGGTGTCGAGACCCGGCGACCAGACTGCCAGCGACCCGCGCCCTGGGGCGATGGCGAGAATGCCTCCGCCGACGCCACTTTTGCCCGGAAGCCCCACGCGAAAGGCGAACTCGCCGGAGGCGTCGTAATGGCCGCACATCATCATCAAGGAGTTGATCCGCCGCGCCCGCTGGGGCGAGACCACGCGCAGGTTGCTGGGCTTGTTGACCCCGTTCGAGGCGAGAAAGAGCCCGGCGTGAGCGAGCTGCTCGCAGCTCATGGCGATGGCGCACTGATGAAAATAGGTGCCCAGCACCTTGTCGACATCGTGGCGAAGGCGCCCGAAGGCCTTCATGAAGTGGGCAAGCGAGGCGTTGCGGTCCTTGTGCGCCATCTCAGAAGCGGCGACCTGGCGGTCGAAGCAGATACTCGTATCGTCGGCGATATAGCGCACGAAGCTTAGAATCTCGGCAAGCGACTCCCGCGGCTCGTGCCCCATCATGATCGCATCCACCACGGCGATCGCACCGGCGTTGATGAACGGATTACGCGGCTTGCCGCCTTCGTGTTCGAGCTGAACGATAGAGTTGAACGGATCTCCCGAAGGCTCACGGCCGACATTGGCCCACAGGCCGTCGCCGAGCTTGCCAAGCCCCATGGTGAGCGTGAACACCTTCGAAATGCTCTGAATCGAAAACGGCGTGGCCGCGCACCCGGCCGAGAAGCGTTCGCCCTCGACCGTGGCCAGGCTGATACCGAACTGATGAGGGTCGACCTCGGCGAGCTGGGGAATGTAGTCGGCGACCTTGCCGCGCTCGGTTTCACGAGCGAGCTGTTCGGTGATGTCGTTTAAAAGCGTTTGCATGGCTGGCGATCGATGGCGTAAAGGGCCAATTACCCTAGCCGAAACCGCGCAGCTTGTCTGCCCAGCGGTCGGTGCAAGGCTTGCCGTGGGTCGGTAGTGAGCGTTTGATGAAAGCGGCTTGAATGACCAACCGGTGATTCATTAAAAAGAATTATAGGACCGAAGAGGGGGATGCTCATTATTTGACGAAATATCCCCATTTAAAGGCCTAACTCTTTTAAATGGTCTAATAAAAATGGGCTAGATTTGGCGCACTAAATGCGAGAATGACACCGTCGGGGTTTGCGGTACGGCGTTGGACGTTCTCCTGCTCGCCGTCACGCTCATTCAAAGGGCTCCCATGAAAATCTCGAATGTTCATTTGCCTGCCGCGCCGTTCAAACCTCGCTCGCTGGTCGTCGCGGTCGCACTGTCGTTTTCCGCCGTTTCACTTGCCGGCTGCAGCTCCGGCGGCGGTGGGGGAGGTGGCGCCCCGGATGACTCCTCTACCGGCATTTACCAGCCCGAGCCTGCCCCCGCCCCGGTTGAACCGCCTCCTGCGCCTGCACCTGCTCCGGTTGAACCGCCGCCGATCGAAAAGCCGCCGGTCAGTCGGGTGCCCGTGGAATCACCCACGGATGAAGCGCCTTCCAATCGATATCCCATGATCGAGCCGCTGGGTGTGCGGGTCGGCATCGTCGATAGCGGCTTCGATATCGACCGTATCCTCAATAACGATGTCGTGATCGACAGCCTGAACGTGCATACCGGGCTCAAGGATGTAAGCGGGGGCAATGAGTGGCACGGCAGCGTGGTCGCCTCGACTATTTCCGGCGGTCAGCTCGGTAACGCCCGGCTGGATCTGATCAAGGTAGAAGATGCCAGTGGGACGACCTACAGCAGTACGCTGGATTACGGTATTGGCGAGGCGGCGCTTCGCGGGGCGCGGGTCATCAATACCAGCTTCTCGCGGCGGCTGGAGGCCAGTGACCCGCGGCTGAGCTTTAACGGCGTTTCGACGAATGAGTCCTATCAGCGTGTCGTTAATGCCAACGATGGCAAGGGCGCGGTGTATGTCGTCAGCGCCGGTAACAGCGGCGCGGCAATCGATACCCAAGGCAAACCGCTGTATGCAAGCCAGCCGGCGCTTTTCGAGATGACGCTGATTGCCGTGGGCAGTGATGAGCAGGGCAATCTGCACCCGTTGAGCAGCTTTCCAGGCGACGATGCCCGGCTACAGTCGCGCACGCTGGCCGCGCCTTTCGTCAACCGTCAGGTGGGGGCGCAGGGCACGTCCATTTCGGCGCCCCGGGTGGCGGAGTACGCTGCGGGAATCATCGCGCGCTGGCCTCACCTGACAGCGCAGCAGGTGAGCCAGCGCCTGCTGGAAACCGCGCGCCGCGACAGCGCACTGTTTGGCCAAAACAGCTGCGGCGCCTCAGGCACCGCCAACTGTGGTTTCTTCTATTTAGGTCAGGGGGCCGCCGATATCGACGCGGCACTGGCGCCTGCCGGCGAGCTGGTCGTTCCCAGCGGCGAGAGCGTGGCACTTGGCGGTGAATCTGCCAGCGCCTCCTTCGCCCAGCTCTCCGGCGCCTACGGCGATGCACTCGCCAGTACCCAAGCGCTTGAAAACGTTGCGGCGTTCGACGCGCTGGGGCGCGACTACGCGATCGACCTGAGCGGCAATGCTCAGCCGCGCAAAGCGTACGATGACCAGCTGCGCAACAGCATGGAGCGCGTTGCCAGCGCTTCGGTTCAGGCGGTCGATACACAGTTCATAGACAGCGGCGCTTATCAGTTCACGGCGAGCACGGATAGCGCTGGCACCCCGCTTGCGAGTCGTTTCGACGTGGACTTCGGCGCGGCGGGCCTCGGCACGGCCGGTCTCGGCGCGGCTGGCTTCAGCGCTTTTCGCTTCGACGGCGATCAGGCAAGCCCGATGAGTGGCTACGCCGAGTCGTCGATGATGCCGATGATCTCCTTTCAAGGCGGCTCGGCGCTGACCCAAGGGCTCGATAGCGTCAGCGGCGTGCAAACCCGCTACGCGCTGGGCGAGCGTGTCGAGGTGAGCGCCTCGCACTGGGCCGGCGACGTCGAAGCTTCCAAGGAGAGCCGCTACCGCTCGAACCGCTCGGATATCGGCGCCTCGTTCACACTGACGCCGGCGCTGAGCCTCGCGACCCATATTGGCCGGCTGAACGAGCAGGAAGGACTGCTTGGCGCTCACGGCACCGGCGCACTGAGCCTCGGGGAAAACAACCACATGACGTTTGCTGGCGTCGAACTTCAAATGGTGTTGGGCAGCGGCTTCAGCGGGTTCGCCGAATTCGAGCAGGCCCGTGGTAATGCCGGTGGCAGCGGTTTGCTGGCAAGCGTCGATAACATCGTGGCTCGTGAGATGGCGCTGGGCGCGCAGTGGCAGGGCCAGGGGGCGCGCGCCGATGAACGGCTGGCGCTGAGCGTTCGCCAGCCGCTGCGCATCGAGAGTGCAGATGCCAGCGTCGAGGTGCCGGTCGGTCGGCACCTCGACGGCACCGTGGTGCGCGAAACCCGTGAGGCGTCGCTGTCGCCTTCCGGGCGTCAGGTGGACATCGAGCTTGGTTACGCTTTCGCCAGTAGCGAACATAGCGAGTGGCAGGTGAATCTACTGCACACCCTCGAGCCCGGCCACGACGCCGACGCGCCCGACGATACGGCGGCGGTGGTCAACTATCGCTACCGCTGGTAGGTGACGCCGCCCCATTCCCTTTGCATGGCGGCTGCTATGGCCATTGCCAGCCCCGCCGCCAGCCGCTAGAGTTCGCCCTTTTAAATAGGGGCGCGCGTATGGCCACGCTGATGATTCAGGGCACGACCTCGGATGCGGGTAAGAGCACGGTGGTGGCCGGGCTTTGCCGGGTGCTGGCGCGCCGCGGCGTATCGGTGGCGCCCTTCAAACCCCAGAACATGGCACTCAATAGCGCCGTGACTGTCGACGGAGGCGAAATCGGCCGCTCCACCGCGCTGCAGGCGATGGCGGCGGGGGTAGCGCCTCATAGCGACATGAACCCGGTGCTGTTAAAGCCCGAAAGCGACCGTGGTGCCCAGGTGATTCTGCGCGGCCGCGTGCATGGCCATATGGACGCGCTCGACTACCACACCTTCAAACGCACCGCTTCCGAGAGCGTCATGGCCGCCTGGGAGGCGCTGAGCGAGCGCTTCGACGTGATCATCGCCGAAGGCGCGGGTAGTCCTGCCGAGATCAACCTGCGAAAAGGCGATATCGCCAATATGGGCTTCGCCGAAGCCGTCGACTGCCCGGTGCTGCTGGTCGGCGATATCGACCGCGGCGGCGTGTTCGCCCAGCTCGTCGGTACGCTGGCACTTTTGAGCGCGTCCGAGCAGGCCCGCACTCAAGGCTTCATCATCAACCGCTTTCGCGGTGATATCGGCCTGCTCGGCTCCGGCCTCGAGTGGCTCACTCAGCACACCGGCAAGCCGGTCTTCGGCACGCTGCCGTATCTCAAGGGCCACCTGCTCGACGCTGAGGACGCTATCGCCGGGGTTCAGGCCGAAAAAAGTGCCCAAACGCTGAACGTGGTGGTGCCCAGGCTTCCTCGCATCAGCAACCACACCGATTTCGACGCCTTACGCCTGCACCCCCAGGTCACGTTGAGCTTCGTTCAGGAAGGCGAGCCGATTCCTCCGGCAGACGCCATCATTCTGCCCGGCAGCAAGAGCACGCTGAGCGACCTTGGCTGGCTCAAGCGAAATGGCTGGGAGGCGGCGATTACTCGCCATCTGCGTTACGGCGGGCGCGTGCTGGGGATCTGCGGTGGGTTTCAAATGCTCGGTGACTGGGTCGAGGACCCGCAGGGGCTCGAAGGGCCCGCCGGGCGCGTACCGGGGCTCGGGCTTTTGGCGCTCACCACGACCATGGCCAAAGGCAAACAGCTTCGAAACGTGGACGGAGTGATGATCGAAGAGGGCGTGCGCGTGAGCGGCTACGAGATCCACAACGGCGTTAGTCACGGCGCCGCGTTGGAGCGCGCGCTGTTCGATCTGGGCAGTCATCTCGACGGTGCCATAAGCGAAGATGGCCAGGTGCTGGGCACTTACCTTCACGGGGTGTTCGATGGCGCCGAGGCGTGTCAGGCGCTGCTTGCGCGGCTGGGGCTGGCATCGAGCAGTGTGGTCGACTATAGCGCCCATCGCGAGCGCGAGCTGGAACGCCTGGCCGACACGCTGGAGGCGCATCTGGATATCGAGCGAATTCTCGACATACTCGAAAACGCGCCTTCGAGCAAAGGCCAGGCTCGAAGGCGTTTGGAATAGGGAAGGGGTTATTCCGGGCCGGTATCCGAATCGGGCTGGGGGTTGCCTTCTTTCTGTGAGCGTCGGCTGCGGCTCGCCATCAGCGTGATCTCCACGTTGCTGCCCTTGCACAGGCGGCTCGCCTCGGTGCAGGTACGCGCCGGGTACTGGCCCGCGTCGAAAAATTCGGCGTAGACGCTGTCGAGTTTGCTGATCTCACCAAGGTCGGTCATGTGAATATCGACGCGGACCACATCGCGCCACTCAAGTTCTTCCTGGCGCAGCATGCGCTCGAGCTCGCGCATGATACGGTGGGTCTCCTTGGCGACGTCGCCGATGACCTGATCCTCTTCGACGATATCGGCAATGGTCAGTCCGGAAATGAACACATACTGGTCATCCACCACCATGTGGCTGCCGGGAAAATCGGGTTTGGGCAGGGTCGGGTCGTTGATGAACTGGGGCACGGGCTCTCCTTGTCGGCCTGGGGGATATTGCGTTCTGTGCGACCAGCCTGGCACATGAGCGCTTGCTTTGCGTGATCGCTCTGGCACCCAGGCGCGGTTTGCTCTAGGCTTGCGAGCCTTGAACGGCGCTGCACGCGCGCCGATGTTGGTCAGAAATAAGCACGATGAGAGAGCGCAATGAAGGTTGTCCAGATTAAAGAGCCCCGCGAGCGCCGCGCGTGTCTCGCCAAACTGTGTGCAAAGGTGTACGGCCAGCAGGCGGGCCTGACCCCGCTGGTGGTCTTCACGGGCACCCAAAACGTTTTGTTCGAGCAGGAAGCCGCGCGGCTCATCGCCGGTACGGGAAGCGGCGGCGAGATTCTGGCGCTGGCGCTACTGGTGCTCGACGAGAAGGGCGAGGGCATGACGCTGAGTTTGGCCTGGGAGCAGCGTGAGGGCGCCAGGGCGCGGCTGATCAGCGAGCTTAGCCTCAACGTGCCGCTCAAGGTCGAAGTGGGCGAGCCCTCTCAGGTGGCGTTTTATCAGGATTGCGGACTCAAGCGCTGGTTCGACGGCGAAAACGGCGAGCGGGTCGGACTCAACGCCCGCCATCCGGCGACGCGTCTCGAGGACGTTTCACCCACCCTGACGCTGGATCACGACCGGATACTGCGTCGCTTCAAGCACGACCCGAAAGCGTTCGAGGCGGCCAAGCGTGATTTCCTGGAAGGCCTCGAGCGCGCGCCGAGCGCGCTTTAACGTCATTCGAGCCTGGCCTTTGCTCGTATAAAAAGTGGCTGCGAAAGCAAAGCACTTATGACATCAAAGCACTGACGACATCAAAGCACTCACGAAAGCTCGCGCATGGCCGTTTCGAGCCCTTCGACGGTCATCGGGTACATGCGATCCTCGACGATCTCCTGAATCAGCTTCGTCGAGTAGGTGTACTCCCAGGTGCGCGGCAGGGCCGGGTTGAGCCATACGAGTTTCGGGAAGTGCTTCGTCAAACGCTCTAGCCAAACGCCTCCCGGCTCCTCGTTGAAGTGCTCGACGCTCCCACCCGGGTGGGTGATCTCGTAAGGTGACATCGCCGCATCGCCCACCACCACGACCTGGTAATCCGACCCGTAAGTGCGCAGAAGCTCCCATGTCGAGAGACGTTCGCTGCCGCGGCGGCGATTGTTTTTCCAGACGCCTTCGTAGACACAGTTGTGAAAGTAAAAGTATTCCAGGTACTTGAACTCAGAGCGCGCCGCGGAGAAGAGCTCCTCGCACACGCGCACGTGATCGTCCATCGAGCCGCCGACGTCCAAAAACAGCAGGATCTTGACGGCGTTATGGCGCTCCGGACGCATCTGCACGTTTAAAAGCCCCGCATCGCGGGCGGTTTCCCGAATGGTGCCCTTGATGTCGAACTCTGAACGCGCGCCCTGGCGGGCGAACTTTCTAAGCCGACGTAGCGCCATTTTGATATTGCGCGTGCCAAGCTCCAGGCTGTCGTCGTAGTCGCGAAAGCGGCGCTCGTCCCACACTTTGGTGGCGCGGCGATGGCGCGAGCCGTCCTGGCCGATACGGATGCCTTCCGGGTTGTAGCCGTAGGCGCCGAAGGGGCTGGTGCCGCCGGTACCGATCCACTTGTTGCCGCCGGCGTGGCGCTCTTTCTGCTCTTCCAGACGCTTTTTGAAGGTGTCGATTAGCGCCTCGAGCCCGCCCAGCGACTCGATCTTCGCTTTCTCCTCCTCGGAGAGCTGCTTCTCGAATTCGCGACGCAGCCACTCGTCCGGAATCAGCGCCTCGATGCCGGCCTCCACGCTTTCGAGCCCCTCGAACCAGGCAGCGAAGGCGCGATCGAAGCGGTCGAAGTAACGCTCGTCCTTGACCATCACCGTGCGCGCGACATGGTAGAAGCTTTGCATATCGGCGAATACCACGCCGGACTCGAGAGCCGCGTGCAAGTCGAGCAGCTCGCGCAGCGAAACCGGCACCCCAGTGCGCTTCAACGTCTCAAACAGGCCGATGAACATGGCTTAACGCCCCGGCCCTTTTTGGCGGCGCATCATGAACGCGAGACGTTCCAACAGATGGGTATCCTGTTCGTTTTTGATCAACGCCCCGGCCATGGGCGGCAGCGCTTTTGAGGGGTCGCGGTGATAAAGCGCTTCACGGGAAAGCTCGTCGCTCATCAAAAGCTTCAGCCAATCGACCAGCTCCGAGGTCGAGGGCTTTTTCTTGAGCCCTGGCGCCTCGCGCAGTTCAAAAAAGACGTTGAGCGCCTCGGAAACGAGCGTTGGCGCGATGTCGGGAAAGTGGACATCGACGATCGCTTGCAGGGTGTCGCGATCGGGAAAGTCGATGTAGTGGAAAAAGCAGCGGCGTAAAAACGCATCCGGCAGCTCTTTTTCATTGTTCGAGGTAATGATGATGATCGGGCGGTGCCGGGCGCGTACGGTTTCACCGGTTTCATAAACGAAGAACTCCATGCGATCCAGCTCCTGAAGTAGATCGTTGGGGAACTCGATGTCCGCCTTGTCGATTTCATCGATCAACAGCACTACGCGCTTATCGGCGGTGAACGCTTCCCACAGCTTGCCGGGACGAATGTAGTTGGCGACGTTCTCGACACCCTCGACACCCAGCTGGGAGTCGCGCAGCCGGCTGACCGCATCGTATTCGTAGAGCCCCTGAGCCGCCCTGGTGGTCGACTTGATGTGCCAGGTCAAAAGCTCGGTATCGAACGAGCGGGCAAGCTCCTCGGCCAGCAGCGTTTTTCCTGTCCCCGGCTCGCCCTTGATCAAGAGCGGGCGCTCGAGCATAACGGCCGCGTTGACCGCCTGCTTGAGCGCCTCGGTTGCGATGTAGGAGGTAGTGGAATCGAACGCCATGGGGGCTCCTTTGAAGGCCGGATGGGAAGCGGATCAAGATGCGATAGCGGATCAGTTTACGTGGCACGTGGCGTGTCACAAAGCGTCGTCACCGCGTAACGCTGGGGCCAGCAGTACGGCAAGTGGCTGAAGCAGCGAAAATTTTCCGATCGAATACGACTTTAGTGCAACGCAATGATGCAAAAACGGGTTTTTGTGCCCGCTGATGGTGCGCGTTAAAAGAGCATGAACAGGGGCGCAGTAAGTGGTGATACGGAATTTTTTTATATGTAGTTGATTTTTAAAGTGTAAAAAAATAGTGGCACGCCGCTCGCAATATAAATGGGCAAGAGGCATACGAATAGAATCAAACGACTTCTCGATTCTCCCTTCGTTGCCATGTCGTCCAACCGGACGATACACCGAGTGAGCTGGCGTGCTCCACCTGGGTCCCCTTCGGGGGACCTTTTTTTATGCCTATAAAACAGCGGTCGTTAGAAAAAAATATTATAAAAGACTTCCACTGAATGTTTGGAAACACTGTTCGATTAGTATATATTGTATAAGTAAGCCGGAGGCAACGGCGTCGTTCGTGGCAAATTGAGCCATCGGCAAACTAAAAGGATGACCGTGATGAGCAAAGTTAAAGTAATTTCAGCTGCCGTAATTTCTGCAAGCGTTCTAATGGCAAGCCAGACCGCGCTTGCCTACCAGGCGGGTGACGTCTTCGTTCGCGGCGGTTACGCTAAAACCGATACCGGTTCCAGCAACGGTAACCTTCTGGGTAGTTCGCTGGATGTTCAAAACGAAAGCGGTTTCACCTACGGTTTGGGCTATCTGTTCACCAACAACGTGGGCATCGAACTCAACGGTTCTGAGAAGTTCGAGCATCAATTGAACACTGACGCCCTGGGCGACGTGGGTACTACCGACCGCCTGCCGGTCAACCTGATGGTCAACTACTACCCGCTGGGTGGCTACGAGTCCAAAGTGCAGCCCTACGTGGGTGCGGGTCTCAACTACACCCGTTTCTCCGGTGTGCCGAGCGATGTCGAAATCAAGGACAGCTACGGCGCGGCGGCCCAGGTAGGTATCGATCTGGCAGTCACCGATAACGTCATGCTCAACGGTTTTGCCAACTATGCCGACGTCGATTCCGACTATCGTGTCAACGGCGACACCATCGGTAATGTCGAAATGGACCCGGTTACCATTGGCGGCGGCGTTACACTACGCTTCTAAAATGGCGTGATCGATTTTCGATCCATGAACATGAAACGCCCGGCGAAAGCCGGGCGTTTTTGTATGAGCGCATCTAACCGATTTACTATCACCTGTAAAAGCCCTGGAGAAGAGCCGGCATGACCGCAGGATTCGTTGATACTCACTGCCACTTCGACTTCCCCCCGTTTTATGGCGATGAGCTGCGGAGTCTGGAGCAGGCACGTCAGGCGGGTGTTGAAAAGATTATTGCGGTTGGCGTTACGGCAAAGCGCTTCGACGGCGTCATGGCGCTGGCCGAGCGGTTCGAGCCCATCCATGCCGCGCTCGGGATTCACCCAATAACCATTAGTGAATTCAAGGAGGAGCACGTGAGCCAGCTCGAGGCGTGGCTCGAAAAGCGCCCCGAGAAACTGGTCGCCATCGGTGAGATCGGGCTGGATCTCTTTATCGACAACCCGCAGTTCGAAAAGCAGGAAGCGCTGCTCGACGCGCAGCTCAAACTGGCCCGCCGGTTCGAGCTGCCGGTGATCCTGCACTCGCGGCGCACCCACGATAAGCTCGCGATGCACCTGCGTCGCCTGGCGCTACCTAAAACGGGTGTCGTGCACGGCTTTGCCGGAAGCCTGCAGCAGGCTCAAGCGTTCATCGAGGTGGGCTATTTTATTGGCGTAGGCGGCACCATGACCTATGAGCGCGCCACCAAGACGCGCCGTACGCTTGCGCGGCTACCGCTCTCAAAACTGCTGCTGGAAACGGACTCGCCGGACATGCCCGTTCAGGGGTTTCAGGGCGAACCCAACCGGCCCGAGCGTATTCAACACGTGTTTAAAAGCCTTTGCGAGATTCGCGAAGAGTCACCGGAGGAGATCCTCGATGCCATCCGCGACAACAGCCGCCGGCTTTTTGGAATTTAGCCGGCGGGTTGCCTCGCTCTCTGCTTCAGGGCGCCCGCTTCAAGGCGTTAGATTCTCGAACCCCGATTCGGTGACCACGACGTTGTCTTCGACCCGAATGCCGCCGCAGTTGATTAGCGAGTCCACCAGCGGCCAGTTGATGGCAAGCTCGCGCTCCTTGAGTGGGGCCAACAACATGGGAATGAAGTAGAGCCCGGGCTCGATGGTGACGACCATGCCGGGTTTGAGCGTGCGGGTCAGGCGCAGCGCCGGGTGCTCTTCCGGGGCGGGCAGGGGAGAGCCGCTTTCACTCTTGAGGCCCGCCACATCGTGTACCTGTAGGCCCAGCAGATGGCCAAGACCGTGAGGGCAAAAGGCGCGGGTAACGCCGAGATCGACTGCGCTTTCGACGCTGTCCTTATAAAGATCGAAACTCACCAGAATGTTCGCCAGGCGGCGGTGCATCTGTTGGTGCAGCGTCAAAAATTCGACGTTGGGTCCGATGCTCTGAACCAGCTCGTTTTTGAGCCCGTACAGCGCCACGACCAGAGCGGCGAAGATTTCCGGCGCGTCCGGGCCGACGTGGGTGCGGGTGATGTCGGCGCAGTAGCCGCGAAAGCGGTGACCCGCATCCACCAGCAGGCTGTACCTGTGCTTCGGCGGAGTCAGGTCGTAGTGCTGATAGTGCAGCACGCCGGCGTGGCCGTTCAAACCGACGATATTCTGATAAGGCACCATGGACTCGCGCTGACGGCTCGCGCCCAGGTAGGCAAGCTGAACGTCGAGCTCGGCGCCCACGCCAATGAACGCCGCCTTGGCCGCCTGATGGCCCGCCTTGGCCAAACGGTTAGCCTCGCGCAGGCAGGCGAGTTCGTAGTCGCTTTTGATCACGCGCAGCTCGTCGAGCGCGGTGATCAGCGCCTGAGGCATGAACTGCGCCCCGGACAGCGCCTTTTGCTGACGCGCGTCCAGGCGCTCGACGTCGCCGATCACCGCCGCTTTGGACGAAAGCGCTGGAGCGGTGGGCTCCTTGCAGAGCGTGATATCGAAGGCTTCGATCCAGGGCTCTTCGGGTAGAGTGGTCGTCAGATGCCAGAAATCGCTCGGGGCGTAGAGCAGCAGCTGGGGCTTTTGCCCTGGCTTGATGACGACCCAGCTGCGCTCGGCCCCGGCCAAGCCGACCCAGTGCATGAAGTGTCCATAGGCCTGAAAAGCGGGTGCGTGGTCATCGGCGAAGAAGGGCTCACTATGGCCGCTGTAGATGGCCACGCTCTCGAGGCCTTCGCGCTCGAGAATCCCGGCGTAGGCGCGATCCAAGCGCTTCAAGTGCGCCAGCTGTAAGGCAAAAAGTGTCTCTGACATGGTCGTCCCTTTTAAACGTGAAGCGCGGGTAGCTCGCTCCAGAGCCTCTCCAGCTCGGCGTGGTGTTTTTTCTGATGGCGGTACAGGCGAAGCTCCGTGGACACGTCGAAGCGAGTATCCCCGGCGCGCACCAGCGCGCCGCTTTCGAGCTCGGCGCTGACGTTTCGCTCGGGCAGCCACCCCATACCATAGCCCAGAAGCACGAGTTCCTTGATATTCGCCGCAAAAAGATTGTCGCTTTGCGCGCTCAGGTAGCTGCTGTGCGAAAGCCTTGCCAGGTGGGCCTTGATCGCCCCGCCCAGCAGGCTGCGCTTGGGATAGGCAAGCCAGCGCACCGGTTTGGTGGGGCTTCCGGGAAGCTGGGCGCCGGGCTGATGGGTCAGGCTTGCCGCGATGACGGGAATCAGCCGCTCGGTGCCGATCACCCGGTAAACGCAGGCGCTGGTGTCGATATCCGGATCGAAACGCCCGGTCGGCCAATAGCAGATCGCCAGATCGCATTCGGCGCGGCCCAGCGCCTGAAAGTAGTCGCTGGCCGCCCAGCCCGTCGCCCGCAGGTAGGGCTGGACCTGATGCTGCCAGCCCAGTCCTTCGAGCCACTCAGGCATGAACCGTGACAAGAGACTTTGCGGCGCGGCCAACATGATGCGGCGCTGCTCGCCGGCGCTGATCTCCTGCACCCGGTCGCGGGTCAGGCGCACGCGGTCGGTGATCTGCTCGCAAAGCGTCAGAAACTCTTCACCTGCCGGGGTCAGCGATAGCGGCAGCGTTTGGCGGTTGATCAACGTCGCGCCCATCTCCTCTTCCAACAGCTTGATACGCCTTGAGAAGGTGGGCTGGGTGACATGCTGCTCGTCCGCCGCCCGCGAGAAGTGCCGGGTTCTGGCCAGGGCGATAAAGTCTTCTAGCCAGCGGATTTCCATGCCTTACCCCATCGTGATGAAAAAGCGACGCCAGACGGGTGACGCGGCGTCACAGTCGGCCCTCTTCGACGCCGTGACAGGCCACCCGGGTGCCGTCAGGCTGGGTTTGCAACAGCGGGATCTCCGCCTTGCAACGCGCATTGGCGTGGGGGCAGCGTCCGTGGAACACGCAGCCGCTGGGCAAATTCACCGGCGTCGGCACCTCGCCGGAAAGGCGAATATGTTGTGGCCGGTCATCCTTGAGCCGCGGTATCGCCGATAACAGCGCCTGGGTGTAGGGGTGGCGCGGCTTGTCGAATAGCGTAGCAGTGGTCGCGATTTCGCACACCGTGCCCAGGTACATGACCGCCACTCGCGTGCCGAAATGTTCTACCACCGCCAGGTCGTGGGTAATGAACAGATAGGTCAGGTGGCGCTCGCGCTGAGCGTCCATCAGAAGGTTCAGCACCTGGGCCTGAATGGAGACATCGAGTGCGGAGATCGGCTCGTCGGCGACGATGAATTCCGGGTCCACCGCAAGCGCCCGGGCGATGGCGATGCGCTGTCGCTGACCGCCGGAGAACTCGTGGCCA
The DNA here is from genome assembly GCF_025725645.1 of Halomonas sp. GD1P12. Lineage (NCBI taxonomy): Bacteria > Pseudomonadati > Pseudomonadota > Gammaproteobacteria > Oceanospirillales > Halomonadaceae > Halomonas > Halomonas sp. GD1P12. The sequence continues at coordinate 1,510,482 of NZ_CP107007.1, forward strand.
AAGCGCTTGCCCCAGTCCGGGTCGATGCCCACCGAGCGCATCACCGTCTCGACCTTGTCGGCTACCTTCGCGCGGTCCCACTCCGGGTGATGAAAGCGCAGCGGCTCTTCCAGGGTTTGCTGGATGGTCATGCGCGGGTTGAGCGAGGCGTAGGGGTTTTGAAAAATCATCTGCATGCGCTTGCGATAGGGCAGCAGCTTTCGCGCGCTCAAATCGTCGATACGCTGACCGTCATAGCGTATTTCGCCTTCCGAGGGGCTCAAAAGCCCCATGACGGTACGTGCCACCGTCGACTTGCCGCAGCCGGATTCGCCCACCACGCAAAGCGCCTCGCCGCGCTGAATGTCCAGATTGACGCCATTGATCGCGTGCACGTGCTCCTGATGGCGTGTGATCCTGCCTTTCTTGAAGCGCAGCTGATCGAGAAAATCACCGGACAGCGAGAAACGCTTTTTCAGGTCACGAATTTCAAGCAGCGCATCGCCGCGCGCGCTATTCGGCGCATCGCTTGCGATGACGTTCTCGGTCGGCTCTGCGTGGGTCGCCTCGAGGCTCATGGGGTTTCCTCCTTCAGCCGACGGTCTTCGAGCATTTCCGCCACCATATGGCAGGCCACTCGGCAGTTCCCGGTGTCGACGAAGCCGGGCACCTGCTCGACGCACGCCGCGCGCGGCTCGCCGTTTGAGCGAATGCGAAAGTCGCAGCGCGGATGAAAGGCGCAGCCGCTGGGCAAATTGGAAAGTGAGGGCATGCTGCCGCGGATCTGGTTGAGCTTCTCGCCGGGCGTGGCCATTTGCGGTAGAGCGTTGATCAGCCCTTGGGTGTAGGGGTGCTGCGGGTCGTTGATGATTTCGCGGGTCGGGCCCTGCTCGATCACCCGTCCGGCGTACATCACCAGCATGCGTTGGGTGACCTGGCTAACCACACCCAGGTCGTGGGTGATCAGGATCAAACCGACGTTGTGCTGCTCGCACAAATCGAGCAGCAGCGCCATGATTTCGGCCTGGATGGTGACATCCAACGCGGTAGTGGGCTCGTCGGCGATGATGATGTCCGGATCGAGCAGCAGCGCGATGGCGATGATGATGCGTTGGCGCATGCCGCCGGAGAGCTCGTGCGGGTATTGATCGAGGCGCTTTTCCGGCGACGGGATCTGCACCTGCTGGAGCTTGTCCAGCGCAATGGCGCGGGCGGCTTTGCTGGAGATCCGGCGGTGCGCTTTCAGACACTCCACCATCTGCTCGCCGATCGACAGCACCGGGTTGAGCGTCATCATCGGGTCCTGGAAGATCATCGAGATACGGTGGCCGCGTACCTTCCTGAGTGCCCGCTCGGACATCGTGTTGAGCGTTTGGCCCTCGAACGTGACGCTACCGCCAGCGATAAAGCCGGGTTTGGCGATCAGGTTCAAAAGCGAGAAGGCCGCCACGGATTTGCCCGCGCCGGATTCGCCAACGATGCCGAGGCGCTCGCCCCGGTCCAGGGTGAAGCTGACGTCGCGCAGCGCGCGTACTTCGCCCTGGCGCAGCGCAAAGCGCACGTCGAGTCCTGAAACTTCGAGTAGTGCCATGGTGGTCTCACCCCTTGTAGAGTCGTGGGTTCATGACATCGCGCAGCCAGTCACCGAGCAAATTGATCGAGAGCACCAGCACCACCAGCACCGCACCCGGAATCAGCGTGATCCACCAGGAGCCGGACTGGATATAGTCGAACCCGGCCTTGATCAACGAGCCAAGCGACGGGTGGGTCTCCGGCATGCCAAGGCCCAGAAACGAGAGCGCCGCCTCGGAGATGATGGCGTTGGCGATCTGTACCGTGGAGATGACGAAAATGGGCGACAGCGTATTGGGCAGCACGTGGCGAAACATGATGCGCCGGCTCTTGAGTCCCATCACGCGGGCGGCGTCGACGTACTCCTTGCCCCGCTCGGCCAGCACCGAGGCGCGCACGGTGCGCGCGTACTGCGGCCACTCGGCCAGGCCGATGATCAGAATCAGCATGATCACCGCGTACTGGCTGTAAAAGGCGCTACCCATGGTCGCCTTGACCACCGCGCCGACCACGATGGCCACCATTAGCGTCGAAAACGACAGCTGGATGTCGGCCAGGCGCATCAACAGCGCGTCCACGCGCCCGCCAAGGTAGCCGGCCATCAGGCCAAACGTGACGCCAATCAGCGCCTGCAGAATCACCGCGCCGAAGCCGATCAGAAGCGACACGCGCGTCCCGTAAAGAATGATCGACCAGAGATCGCGCCCCTGAGCGTCGGTGCCCAGGGTGTAGCGCTCATCGAAACCGTCGATCCAGAACGGCGGCAATTCCGAGTCGAGAATGTTGATCTGACGCAGATCATAGGGGTCGGTCGGGGCGATCAACGGCGCGGCAAACGCTGCGATCACCAAACAAATGAAGACGAAAAGGCACAGCTGGGCGGTGCGGTCGCGCTTGAAGCTGTACCACAGATAGGAGTCGCGCAGGCGCTCCCAGCGGCTCGGGGCGGTCGTGGCACTCATGCGGGCTTACCTGTCAGTTTGACGGTGGGGTTAACGAAGCCGTAGATCAAATCCACGATGGTGTTCGTCACCACGAAAATGACGCCGACGATCATCAGGTAGCTGACGATCAGCGGAATGTCGGCCCGGTTGATCGCTTCCAGGAACATCAGTCCCATGCCGGGCCATTGGAAAACGGTTTCGGTCAGGATGGTATAGGCGACCATCGTGCCGATCTGCACGCCGCCGACCGTAATGACCGGCAGCATGGTGTTCTTGAGCGCGTGAACGAAGTAGATGCGGCGCATCGAAATGCCCTTGGCGCGGGCGTACTTCACGTACTCGGACTGCAGCACTTCCATCATCTCGGCGCGAATCAGGCGAATGAACAGCGGCAGCATGATCGAGGCGAGCGAAATGGCGGGCAGCACCAGATGCTGTAAACCGTTCAGGCTCGCCAGATTAGTGTCCCAGTGGCCGACCACGTGGACGAGATCATACCCGCGACCGAAGGAGGGCATGTTACCCGAGGTCGAGAGCACCCCGTTGAGCCAGGCACCCCAGGCCGTCTGCTCGGGAAAGAGCGTGATCGTGATACCGATCGAAAAAATCTGGATCAACACGATCGCGGTCAAAAAAACCGGGACCGAGATACCGATGATCGATACACCCATGAAAAAGCGCGACACGAGGGATCGCGGCTTGATCGCGCTGTAAACCCCGATCGGCACCGACAGCACGACGATGATCAGCGTGGCAGCGAACACCAGCTCGAGCGTTGCCGGCAGGTGGCGGGCGATGACCTCCAGCGCCGGCTCGCGGTAGAAATAGGACTGGCCGAAGTCGCCCTGAAGGGCGTTTGTGGCAAAGCGCGCGTACTGCACCAGGAAGGGGTCGTTGAGACCCAAACGCTCGCGCAGCGCCTCGCGCTCGCTTTCGGGGACCGACTGACCCACCAGCTGTTGTACCGGGTCACCCAGGTTGTCCTGAATGGCGAAGGCCAGCACGCTGATGACGAACATCACCAGTACCGCGTGCATCAGCCGCTTGATGAGAAATGCAATCATGGCGTACGCCACCTGTGTGTACGTTATCAGGAAGGTCGTTGGCAAAAAGCTCTGGGGTCAATGCCGGATAAAGCCCAACGCAACGCTTCGCTCTCCACCGGGTGGAGAGCGAAGCATCCGTGCTAAAGCGTCGAGCCTGATGGGCCGTAGTGACCCTGGAATTACCGGGTGATGACCAGATCGCCCAGGTAGGGGAAGTCGATCGCGTTGACGACCGGCTCGATGTCGACACCGTCGGCAGCGGCGTAAGCCAGGTTCTGCCAGTGAAGCGTGATGTAGCCCACGTCTTCGTAAAGCATGGCTTCGGCTTCTTTCAGCATCTCGGCGCGTTTTTCCAGATCGGTTTCGCTGTCGGCCTCGGTCACCAGCGCGTCGATCTCCTCGTTGCAGTAGCCGCCGTAGTTGTACTGGCCAGCGCCGGTCTCTTCATCCGGGCAGAAGGTCAGGTACTGGAACAGGTTGGCGGTGTCTTCGGTATCCGAGTGCCAGCCGACCATCGCCATGTCCGAGCCGCGCTCGTCGTACTCCGGCCAGTACTGGGCCAGCGGCATGGTGCGAAGATTCACGGTGATGTTGATGCGCGAGAGCATGTTGGCGACGGCCTGGGCGATCTGGGCATCGTTCACGTAGCGGTTGTTCGGGGCGATCATGTCGATGGTGAAGCCATCTTCATAGCCCGCTTCCGTCATCAACTCTTGAGCGCGTTCGATGTCGTAGCGCGGAACAAGCTCTGGATTGTGGCCGACGTAGCCTTCAGCGGAGAGCTGACCGGCGGGTGTGGCGAAGCCGCGCATCAAACGATCGGCGATGCCTTCCTGGTTGATGGCCAGATCCACGGCCTGGCGCACGCGAACATCCTGAAACGCCTCGACGCGCTCTTCGTTGAGCTGGAAACCGATGATGCGCGTACCGGGCACCTCGATCAGATTAATATTCTGTGCCTCACGCACGCGATCCAGATCGTTGGGCGGTACGGCGTCAATGAAGTCCACGCCGCCGGAGAGGAGGGCAGCCACGCGGGAGGCGTTCTCGGAGATCGGGGTCAAAATGATCTCGGATACGTTACCTTCGCTTTCGGTATCCCAGTAGTCGTCGAAGCGCTCGAAGTCCACCTGCACGCCCTGACGGCGGCTGGTGACCTCGAAAGGTCCGGTGCCCGAGATATTGCGCGAGGCAAAGGAGTCGCCTGCCTTGACGATTTCAGACTTGTCGCTGCCATCCTCTGTCTCACCGGTATAGAACTCACTGTCCATCGGGAAGATGTAGGTGGCCAGGTTGAGTAGCAGCGGATAGGGCTCGGCAGTGGTGATTTCGACGGTGTAGTCGTCGATGGCTTCTGCACTTTCGACCGGCTCGAAGATCGCGCGGTAGTCCGGGCTCTCCTTGAGACGCTCGATGGTCCAGACCACGTCCTTGGCGGTGAACTCGTTGCCGGAGTGGAAGGTCACCCCTTCACGCAGCGTCATGCGCAGGTGCGTATCGTCGACTTGTTCCCACTCAGTGGCCAGGCGCGGCTCGAACTGGAAATCCTTGGTCCAACGCACCAGGGGGTCGAAAGAGAGATGTGAAAAGCGCAGCATACCGCCGGAGAGTTGCTCGTGAATATCCAGCGTTTCCGGGTCGGCAGCGTAGCCGATACGCAGTGTTTCGGCGCTCGCCGCCGTCGACACAAGCGCGGAGCCTGCAAAGGCTGCGCCGATGATCGAAGCCAGCAGGGTTTTTTTAAAAACGGCTTTTTTGGACGTCATGTTTGTTCCCATCCCACGTTATTGTTGATTCACTGTGACCCGCGCCGTTGAGCTACCGGCGCTGGTTCAAAAGACACGGTCAGTGCCAGCATCGAACGCCAAGCGGCACTCTCGAAGGAGGTTTTGAGAGTGCCGCGCCCTCAACGGCGCAGTGCTAATAACATAGAGAGAGGCCATCACCGGACACAATCGAAAAAATGACACGACTCATTCATCTGCTGAATGAGCCGGCGCCAGGCCGCACCGTGCCTTATATATGAAATAAAACTAACGTATGATTTATCCCCTGCCAGAACAGGAGAACGCCATGATTGCGCGCACGCTGACATCCTTACGACGCCTTTTGGGCGCGCTGACCATGCACGCCGCGTTAGCAACGCTTTTATCGGCGACAGTGCTGGCAGACACCGAGCCGGCGCCGGCGATCAGCGCCACCTTCGACGATGAGCCGATGGCCTGGTATCTCCACGGAGAAAATGAGGATGTCAGCGCCAGTTTCGTCGAGCAGCGCCAGGCACTGGTGGTCGATATTACGGGGTTTACCGACGCTAGTGATCCGAGCCCCCGCGACTCGCTGGCGCTGCGACTATCGCTGAGCGAGGCGGGCGAGACGCTAACGCTCGAGCAAGCCGAAGCGGTCTACTTCATTAGCAGTGACACCACCGGGCCCGTGTACCACGCGGCGGCTGGCGCGCTTAACGTCACCCTGACACGCGCCGAGCGCGATGGCGCCTGGCTCACGCTTGTCGGTCGGATCGACGGTGATTTTGAGCTCGAGCGCGCCCCCGGGGGCCAAAGCGAAAATGAGCCCGCCACGCTTTCGGGGCGCTTCGAGCTGCGCGCTCGGCGGGTGGAGTTTTAAAGACAGTTTCAAGGGCTAGCCAAAGCGCGATTCGAGCCAAGCGTTGATGTCGCTGGACTCATAAAGCCACTCGGTCTGACCGCCGTCGCGTTCGATGCGAAGACACGGCACCTTGATCTTGCCACCGCCTTGCTCGAGCGCCTGTCGGTGCTCGGCGTCGTGCTGGGCATCGCGGGTTTCGATAGGGAGATTCAGCCGGGCGATCTCCTTGCGTACCTTGATGCAAAACGGGCAGCTACGAAACTGGTAAAGCGCAAGTGCCTGGCAAGCTTCATCCACCTGGGCCTGCTCATCAGTCGTGCGCTCCTTACCCTGGGGCGTGGAGAGTTTTTCCTGAGCCAGCATGAACGGCGTCACTACCAGGCGAACGCCGCGAAAGAAGGTGCGAATCACACTACGCATCGTGTACTCCAAAGGGCGAAATAGCGCCCCGCTCGAAAGGGTGGGTGGATAAAGCGGCAATCCTGCTACAAAGCGCCTTCGTTGTCACACCGTGGGCGGATTAATTGAGCCGCAGTGGTGAGCGCTCGGCCAAGGCATGCTAGTCTCATCGGCTGATTTTTTTACGTTTTTCATGTGCGCCGCTGCAAACGCGATGTCGGCGAGTAAGGGAGCGACCCATGCATCTGCATGTTATCGGTATCTGTGGCACTTTCATGGGGAGTTTGGCGCTGTTGGCCCGCGAGCTTGGCCACCGGGTCAGCGGATCGGATGCCAACGTCTACCCGCCCATGAGTACTCAGCTCGAGGAGGCGGGTATCGCCCTGATGCAGGGGTACCGCGCCGAGAATCTCGGCCCGGATATCGACCTGGTGGTGGTGGGCAACGCACTCTCGCGCGGAAACCCCGAGGTCGAGGCGCTTTTGAATTCGACGCTGCGCTACACCTCCGGCGCGCAGTGGCTCGCCGACTACGTGCTCCCCAGCCGCCAGGTCATCGCCGTTGCCGGCACCCACGGCAAAACCACCACGGCGAGCCTGCTCGCCTGGTTATTGGAGAGCGCGGGCCAGGCGCCGGGTTTTCTGATCGGCGGCGTGCCGCGCAACTTCGGCGTCTCGGCGCGCCTGGGGGCACCGAATGGCCCCTTCGTGGTCGAGGCCGACGAATACGACACCGCCTTTTTCGACAAGCGCTCCAAGTTCGTCCACTACCGTCCACACGTTGCCGTGCTCAATAATTTGGAGTTCGACCACGCCGATATTTTCCCGGACTTGGCCGCGATCGAGCGCCAGTTCCATCACCTGGTGCGCACCGTGCCGGGCAACGGCTTGCTGCTGGTGGCCGACCATCAGCCGGCGCTTTCGCGCGTGCTCGACATGGGCGCCTGGACACCGGTAACCTTTTTCGGGAGCGACGCGCAAAGCCCCTGGCGTTACCAGCTGGAGCAGCCGGATGCCAGCCGGTTCAAGGTCATTTTCGAGCAGGGCGACACCTCTGAGGATGGCGTGGTGGAGTGGGGGCTGACCGGCGAGCACAACGCCTGCAATGCGCTCGCCGCACTCGCCTGCGCGCGCCAGCTGGGCGTGGACCTGCCGCGGGCCTGTGCTGCGCTTTCACGCTTTCAAACCCCGCGCCGCCGCCAGGAAGTGCGCGGCGACATCGCCGGCGTTCAGGTGATCGACGATTTTGCCCACCACCCCACGGCAATCGCCGCGACCCTGAAAGGCCTACGCGCTGCCACGCCCAAGGGGCGGCTTCTGGCGGTCATCGAGCCGCGCTCGAATACCATGCGGCTGGGAGCGCTGCGTGACCGCCTGAAAGCCTGCGTAGACGATGCCGATGCGGTGTTCTGGTTCGAACCTGCCGGGCTTGACTGGTCGATGGCCTCGCTGGTCGACGAGCAGGGCCACGGCGCGCTCTATCACGATATCGACGCGCTGGTCAGTGCGGTGGTGGCCAAGGCGCTGCCTCAGGATCGCATCGTGGTGATGTCCAACGGCGGCTTTGCCGGGGTTCACGAACGGCTTTTGAGCGCGCTTCGCGCCAGGGAGAGCTAAATGTCGACACAGCCAGGTACCGCGCCAACCTTCAAGGCGCCAGTGAGCGTGGCGCTGACCGGCGCTTCCGGCGCCCAGTACGGGCTGCGACTGATCGAGGTGCTCATCGAGGCCGGCCACGAGGTGTGGGTGATGATCTCCAAGGCCGCGCACATGGTGATCGCAACCGAAACCGATGTGGATCTGCCCGCCAAGCCCGAGCGTCTGCAGGAGGCCTTGACGGCGCTGAGCGGGGCCTTCGAGGGCCAGATTCGCTGCTTCGGCCGCGAGGACTGGATGGCGCCGGTCGCCTCGGGTTCCGGGGCGCCGTCGGCGATGGTGATCTGCCCCTGCTCGACCGGCACGCTGTCGGCGGTCGCCACGGGGGCGAGCAACAATTTGATCGAGCGCGCCGCAGACGTTGCGCTCAAGGAGCGGCGAACGCTGGTGCTGGTACCGCGGGAAACCCCGTTCTCGGCGATTCATCTCGAGCACATGCTGACGCTGAGCCGGCTGGGCGCGGTGATTTTACCTGCCGCTCCCGGGTTCTATCACCGCCCGCGCACGATCGATGAGATGATCGATTTCATCGTCGCGCGCATTCTCAATCAGCTCGGTATCGCCCACACCCTGATGCCGCGCTGGGGCGAAGGCGAATAGGTAGGCCCCGCTGAGGTTTGGCCGTTCATATCGACTTTTTCAAGGATTCACGCACATGCTCTCCTGGGCCACGCTTTCCGTCTTCATTCCCACTTTTTTGTTCGTATCGCTGACGCCGGGTATGTGCATGACGCTTTCAATGGTGCTGGGCATGACCCAGGGCGTCAAACGCACGCTCTGGATGATGGCCGGGGAGCTTCTGGGCGTGGGGTTGGTGGCCGCAGCGGCGGGCGCTGGCGTGGCCGCGCTGATGCTCAAGCAGCCGGCGCTCTTTACCGTGTTCAAGTGGGTTGGCGGGGCGTATCTTGCGTATCTTGGCGTGATGATGTGGCGCTCGCGAGGGCGCATGGCGATTCCTGACCAGATCGAGACCGGAAAGCCTGCCGGGCGCCTTCAGCTGGCAAGCCAAGGGTTCGTCACGGCGATTGCCAACCCGAAAGGGTGGGCGTTTTTCGTCGCCCTTTTGCCGCCGTTTCTCGACAGCAGCCGGGCGCTTTTTCACCAGCTCGTCGCGCTGATCGCGGTGATTCTCGTCATCGAGTTTGCAAGCCTTCTGGTTTACGCCACCGGCGGCAAGACCCTTCGTAAAACGCTGGGCAAAAGCGGTAACGTGCGCCTGATGAACCGCATTGCCGGCACGCTGATGATCGGCGTGGGGCTCTGGCTGGCGCTGGGCTAGGCTCTGTCTGAAAAGTGCCTACGCTCGACATTACGGTGTTAAAAATTGGCTCGTGCGCGAGTTCGATCAGAATACTCATTTACACACTGTAAACTCCGTTTCTTCGCCAATTTTTGCCTTGTCTTGTCTTCACTCACCGACTTTTCAGAAAGACCCTAGGCAGCTCGCTTTGACTATACCGGCGGCAAAAAGGCGATGCGCAGGCCGACCAGTATTACCGTTATTCCCATCAGCGCGGTAAACGGGCAGGGTGACAGCGGCGCCCGCGCACGGTGTTGCCATAAAAGCCGGGTCAGCGCGCAGACCGAAAGCCCCAGAAGCGCCCCGCCGATCAGGTCACTCAGCCAGTGCACGCCAAGCAGAAGTCGCGACAGCGCCATGGGCAGCACGATGATGATCGCTGCCCAGTAGACCCACAGGCGATAGCGACGCGAACACTCGGCGGCGATGAACGCGGCGGCAAGACCCACCACTACCACGAAGCCGGACGTATGGGCGCTGGGGTAGGAGAGCGAGCCAACCAGGTAATCCGGCGTCTCCGGCCGGGCGCGGCCGAATACCGCCTTGCCGACAATATTTAAAAGCGCAACGCCGCCAAGCGCTGCCCCCCAGCACGCGAGCACGTCGAAGCGCCGTTTGAGCACAAGCCACAGCGCCCAGGGCGTCATCAGTACCGCAATGCCGAGCTTGTCGCCGAGTTTGGCCAACCCCAGGCTAAACCACAGCAGCGGCTCGGTTCGAAGCCAGTCGAACAGCCGCTGGGCCTGCAGATCGAGCGTTAGCGACTCCGGGGAGGTCAGCACGTACAACGTCCAGGCGCAGAACCCCGTCAGTGCGATGATCAACAGCAGCAGCGAGGCCAGCGGTACTTCGCCGGACTGACTCATGGCAAGCCAGGGGCGGCGCGCCAAAGGCAGACGCCGCGCCAGGCGCGCGGTCATCAAATAGAGCCGGCCGTGGCGTCCCACCTGGGCGCGCCCCCAGGAGAACACGACCGCCAGTGCCACTGTGATCGCGCCAATGACCATCAGTGCGGCTTCGATGTTAGGCGGAAGTGTCAGGTAGCGCTGCCAGGTGTGGCCCAAAAGATAGCCCGGCAGCACGTAGGCGGGTGCCCATACCAGCGCCGAGCTCAGGTTGGCCCATACGAAGGTACGCGGGCGCATTCGCATCATGCCGGCAATCAGCGGAATGATGGGCCGCACCGGCCCGACGAAGCGGCCGATGAACACCGAATAGATACCGTAACGCTCGAAAAAGCGCCTCCCGCGCTCCAGCCACTCTGGATGCTGGGACAGCGGCCACCGGCGCGTTATCTGTTCGCGGTAGTCATAGCCGAGCTTGAAGCTGACTCCGTCGCCGGCGACCGCGCCGAAAAACGCGGCCAGCAACAGCCCCAGCATATCCACTCCCTGATGGCCCGCCATGGAGGCGGCTGCGGTTACCAGCACCACGCCGGGGACCAAAAGGCCCACCACGGCCAGCGACTCGAGCGCCGATATCAAAAAGATCAGAAGAAGCAGCGTAAAAGGTGAAAGCGATAGATCCATCAGCTGTTCGGCGAGCGACACAAAAGACTCCGTTCATGGTCGGGGTGCTGTGTTAATCAATGACGATGTAGCGTTTCCGATAGCCGCTCGAGACGCAGAATGAAGGGAGTAAAACGCTCGTCGGGCCGCGGTAAGCATACACCGATGCGCGCCTCGAGCGGGCCGGTTTCGATCAGCACTCGCCTTGAAAGCGCCCGATAAAGACGCTCGCGTACCAGTAGCGCGCCGCTTTCGCTGGTGTCCGGCAGAACCAGCCAAAAATTCGCACCGCCCAAGCGGCCCAGCAGGTCGTGATCGCGACAGCGGCGGTTGACCTCGCTACAAAGCGCCTCCAGCAGCGCTTTTTTCGTGCGAAGGCCGAACTGCTCTTCGGCCATGTCGAGCTGGGGCAAATGGAGCACCAACACCGCCAGTCGTTTGTCGAGCAGCCGCGCGCGCTGGAACTCGTTGCTCAGCCGCTCCTTGAGCGTATCGATATCGTAAGCGTCGCATTCGTTGTCATGAGGATCAGAGGCGCGCAGCAGCGCATGGCGTCTGGCCAGCTCCCAGGGCGGCAAAGCGAACATTAAAATGATCGCCAAATAGCCGAAGGAAAGAGGAAAAAAATCGCTTTCGACCGGCGGTATCAGCCACCAAAGCGGCGTATAGAGCAAATTCAAACAAAGCGCGCTCCAGTGCGGGAGCAGCACGAACGCCGCCGCCACCGGAAGGCCCAGCCAAAGCAGTGAGTGTGCCAGGCCGAAGTAGAAGGCCGAGGAGACGCCGATATAGGCGCTGGCAAGCAAAATTGCCCGAGGCCCGTAAGGCGAAAGAGCGCGGCCGCAGTGCAAAAGCACCGCCGTTATCAGTAGCAGCGTGATAAACAGCGGCACCATCAGTTCGCGATAGTAGCCCATGGCGTAGAGCCACAGCGTATAACAGGCGGTAATCAGCAGGCAGGCAACATACGTCAGTGACATCAGCGCCCGCGGATGTAAATATCGGGTCATGAACAGCACTCTCTGGGCGCGTCGATCGCGACGGATTGACGGGTGAGCGATTTGATCGTGATCGGCTCTGATCCAAGCTCGCTGAGCGCAACGTACTGACAACGAGTGTCGCCGGGGAGCGCACTGCAAAGCCGCTGGCGACGCTCGTTCATGTCATGAGGGTCGGTGCACAGCAGCAGCACTGCAAGCGATGATCCATCGAGGCGGTAAACGCTCTCGAAAGCGTGCGTCAAATTGCAAAGGCGCTGGGCGCAGGACCAGAGCTGATGACGCTTGACGTGAACGATCATCACCTCGGCGTGGATGTTTTCGCGTTTGGCGCGAATCTGCTCACGGTTCAAATCGCGCAAAAGCTGCTCGGCGGGCCACAGATTGAGCCCCGGAATCAAGCGCAGCCGCTGGCGTACGCTGGAGCCGTGCACGTCGACCAGCTTACGGCTTTGGGCATAGGCCAAAAGTGATAGAACACCCAGCGCCAGCAGTAGCATCAGCGCTTGAGCCATGGGCGTGGCAAGCGCCACTAGTACCCAGCTGACGGCGGCGCCCAACACGTTGAAGGTGAGCATCATCCGGCTTTGAGGGAGCAAGAAAAATGCCGCCCAGACCCAAACCAGGATGCCATGGCGCTCCGGCGCGGCCGCGATCAGATACAGCAGCAAAAGTATGGTCAACAGTTGCCAGCTTAGATCCCGCGAGCGGCGCAGGTTGAAGTCCATAAGGGTCGCTGTGAGCAACAGCCAGAACGCGCCGACCCAAAGTGCAATTGCGGCGGGAGCCGGTGCCCCGTAGGACCAGAAAGCGAGCGCGGCGGCGGCCAGCAGCAGGTTGATTCTCAAAAAGCATACTTTGTACTCGTTTGGCATGGTAACTGACTGCTGACTCGGTTTGAGAAGAGGGCCTGATGCGAAAAAGCGACGCTACGTCTAAGGCGTACGGGTGGTTCGAATTCGAAAACTCAGTATAACGTTTAGTCTATTTATTTTGTGGGTGATAATGTTATTAGATGTTTCCACCGTTGCAGCGGGCAGCCGTCGAGCGGACGGTCCGACTCGCTGACACCTGCCAAATCTTGCCAACACCCGCCAATACGGGGCGAGTCTATGCAGGCACCACGATGACCACACTGGGAGAGAGCATGAGCGTTGCAAGCGCCGATCACGATAACGCCCTGACCGCGCTGGCCGAAAGCGACGTGCCGGCCTATATGAAAGAGCTTGGCCAGCGCGCCCGGGCCGCGGCGAAAACGCTGCGCGCCGCGGATAGCGGGAGTAAAAACCGCGCGCTTTGCGCGATCGCTCGCGAGCTCGACGCCGCCCGCCCGGCGCTTTTGGAGGCCAACCAGGCGGATCTCGAGCGCGGCCGCCAAAACGGCCTGGATGCGGCGCTGTTGGACCGGCTGGCGCTGACCGAAGCGCGCATCGACGCCATGATCACGGGCCTCGAGCAGGTCGGCGCGCTGCCCGACCCGGTCGGGGAAATCAGCGCGATGAACTACCGCCCCAGCGGTATCCAGGTCGGCAAGATGCGTGTGCCGCTGGGTGTGATCGGCATCATCTTCGAGTCGCGTCCCAACGTCACCATCGAGGCGGCGAGTCTGTGCCTCAAATCCGGCAACGCCTGCATTCTGCGCGGTGGTTCCGAGGCGCAAGCGTCCAACGCCGCGCTCAACGCCTGCCTTCAGGCCGGCCTTAAAAGCGCCGGGCTTCCCTCAAGTGCGGTGCAGGTCGTCGCCACGACCGACCGCGCCGCAGTGGGCGCGCTGATCACGATGCCCGAGTTCGTCGATGTGATCATTCCCCGGGGGGGCAAGTCGCTGATCGCGCGTATCTCCTTGGAGGCGCGGGTGCCGGTCATCAAGCACCTCGACGGCGTTTGCCACGTCTATATCGATGCTACCGCGGACCCGGCCAAGGCGCTCGCCATCGCCATCAACGCCAAGACCCATCGCTATGGCACCTGTAACACCATGGAAACGCTGCTGGTCGACGCTGCTGTCGCCGACCTCATTTTACCGGAGCTCGCGCGGGCCTTTGCCGAGTTCGAGGTGGAGCTTCGCGGCTGCGAGCGCACCCGCGCGCTGCTGCCACAGGCGCTCGAGGCCACCGAGGAGGATTGGGCGGCCGAGTATCTGGCGCCGATTCTGGCCGTGCGCGTGGTCGACGGGATCGATGACGCCATGGCGCACATCGAGCGCTACAGCTCGCAGCACACCGATGCGATCGTCACCGAGGACTATTCGCTTGCCCGGCGATTCATGGCCGAGGTGGATTCGAGCTCGGTGGTGGTCAACGCCTCGACCCGCTTCGCCGACGGCTTCGAGTACGGTTTGGGCGCGGAGATCGGTATCTCCACTGACAAGCTCCACGCCCGCGGCCCGGTCGGTCTCGAAGGCCTGACCACACAAAAGTACGTCGTGCTGGGCGAGGGCCAGGTGCGTCAATGAGCGAAGCGCCTGCCAACGTCGCCATGCTCGGCGGCACCTTCGACCCGGTTCATCTGGGCCATTTGAGAAGCGCCGTCGAAGTGCGCGAGGCCCTTGGCGTCGAGCGTCTTCACATGGTGGCCGCTCCACGGCCGCCGCTTCGCGATACGCCCCAGGTCGCGCCCGAGGAGCGCTTCGCGCTGCTGCGCGCCGGTATCGGTAACACCCCTGGACTGATCGCCGATGACCGCGAGCTCAAGCGAGACGGTCCCTCCTACAGCGTCGCGACACTCAGAGAGCTTCGAGGCGAGTACGGCGACCAGGCGCGGCTCAGCATGGTAATTGGATTCGACACCTTTTTACGCCTGGCCCAGTGGCACCAGCCCGAGGCGATCTTCGAGCTGGCCCACCTGGTAGTGATCGCGCGGCCCGGCTATAGCGACACGTTGCCGCCGGCGCTTGCGGAACTGGTCGGCCATCGCGCAGTCGATACGGTCGTCGATTTGATGGAGCATCCGTTTGGACGCTTTCTTTTTCTCGAGCTTGACTCGCGCATGGCGATTTCCGCCACTGAGGTTCGGGCGCGCCTGGCCAAAGGCAAAAGCGTGCGCTACCTGCTGCCCGAGGCCGTCGAGACGCAGATTTTTGCCCGCGAGCTCTATCAAAGTCGCTAATAGCGCTGGTAGTCGGTATAGAAGCCGTTACAATGGCCCGCTATTTGTTGACCACCACACGAGGATATTCGAGGAGTCATGCAAATCGATACACTGAAAACCCTGGCGATCGACGCGTTGGAAGAGCTCAAGGCGCGCGACATCACCCAACTGGACGTTTCGCAGTTGACTCAGGTCACCGACCTGATGCTGATCGCCAGCGGCACGTCGACCCGTCACGTCTCCGCGCTTGCGCAAAACGTGGTCGAAAAGGCCAAGGCTGCCGGGCTCAAGCCCCAGGGCGTGGAAGGCGGCGATAACGCCGACTGGGTGCTGGTCGATCTGGGCGACGTGCTCGTTCACGTCATGCTGCCCGAAGCCCGCGCACTTTACGATCTGGAGCGCCTCTGGGCGGATCTGCCGAGCGACGGCGCCGGTGACGAGATGATCAACGAAACGCTGCAAAAGCCGGACCAGCGCATTACGATGTCGTAAGTTGCTGATTGAAATGAGCATCGATTCATGAAAGTGCGTCTTCTCGCCGTGGGCACCAAAATGCCCGGCTGGGTCGAAGAGGGTGTCGACACCTACAGAAAGCGCCTGCCGCGCGAGTTTAGCCTCGAGATCGAGGAGATCGCGCTGGGCCCCAGGGGCAAAAACGCCGACGTCGCTCGCGCCCGGGCCCAGGAAGGGCAGCGCATCCGCGAAAAGCTTCGCGGAGATGAACTGGTCGTGGCGCTCGAAGTCGATGGCAAGCGTATCAGCACCGAGCAGCTCGCCCAGGAAGTGGGGCAGTGGCGCATGGAAGGGCGCGATATCGCGCTGCTGGTCGGCGGGCCGGACGGGCTGGAGCCTTCCGTGTCTGCGCTTGCCCACCAGCGCTGGTCGCTTTCGGGGCTGACGCTTCCACACCCGCTGGTGCGGGTCATGCTTGCCGAGCAGCTCTACCGCGCGTGGACGCTGCTCATCGGTCATCCTTACCACCGCTAGGCGCACGGCCGGGCACCCCATGCCCGCGTCGGCTCGTGCCAGTTTCAAGAGTTGCCTGCTGTTATGCGCAAGCGCCGCGACACGCTAAAAAACGCCGAACAGGAACTTCGCATTTTCCGGGTCAGGTCGCTTTTGGCGATCGTGTTCGTGCTGCTACTGACCGGGGTTCTGACCGGCCGTCTCGCCTATCTACAGATCGTACAGCACGACCTTTACACCACCCGTTCGGAAAAAAACCGCGTGCGCGTCGAGCCACTGCCGCCCACACGAGGGCTGATTTTCGACCGCAACGGGGTGCTGCTGGCGGAAAATCGCCCAACCTACAACCTGACGTTGGTGCGCGAGCGCGTCGACGACCTGGATGAGACATTAGCGCTTCTGGTCGAGCTTCTGGAGCTGCCCGAGGAGGAGATCGAGGCCTTCAACGTACGCTCGCGCCAGCGCCAGCGCCCCTTCCAGCCGGCGCTGTTGATGAGTGATCTGAGCGAGGATCAGATAGCCCGGCTCGCGGTCAACCGCCACCGCTTGCCCGGCGTCGAGGTCGAGGCGCAGCTTTTGCGCTACTACCCGGATGCCGAGATCATGTCCCATGCGCTTGGGTATGTCGGACGCATCAACGCCGACGAGCTCAAGGAGCTGGACACTGGCCGCTACGCCGGCACGCACTTTATCGGTAAAACCGGGGTCGAGCGTTTCTACGAAGAGGAGCTGCACGGCGAGGCCGGCTTTCGCAAGGTAGAGACCAACGCCCGGGGGCGGGTGCTTCGAGAGCTCGGGCGCACCGACCCGGTACCCGGGCAGAACCTGACGCTCACGCTCGATAAGTCGATGCAGGCGCTCGCCTACGAGCTCATGGACGGCCGCCGCGGCTCGATCGTGGCGATCATGCCTGCCACCGGTGAAATCCTCGCCATGGTCTCGACGCCGGGCTTCGATACCAATCAGTTCGTCACCGGCATCGACGTGGCGTCCTACCGCGGGCTTCAGGAAGATATCGACCTTCCGCTTTTCAATCGCGCCATTCGCGGGCACTACCCGGCGGGCTCGACGATCAAGCCGTTCATGGCGCTGGCCGGACTGATCGAGGGCGTGATCACGCCGGACACCACGATCAACGATCCAGGCTACTACCAGCTGCCCAACGACTCGCGCCGCTACCGCAACTGGCTGCGCTGGGGTCACGGCCGGGTCAATCTCGAGCGAGCGCTGGCGGTCTCCAACAATACCTACTTCTATTCACTGGCCCACGACTTGGGCATCGATAACATTCACGAGCAGCTCAGTAATTTTGGCTTTGGCCAGCGCGTGGCGTTTGATGTGCAGGGCGAAAGCACCGGGCTTTTGCCGTCGCGGGAGTGGAAGCGGGCGCGCTTCAATCAGGCCTGGTATCCTGGTGAGACGTTGTCGGTGGGGATCGGGCAAGGGTATCTACAGATCACGCCATTGCAGCTTGCCAGCGCCACGGCTACGCTTGCCAACCGTGGACACTGGGTGAAGCCCCATCTTGCGCGGCGCATTGGGGGCGAACCGATGCCAGCAGTGCTGCCGGATACGCTGGATGATATCGAACTCAGCAATGACAGCTGGTGGGATCGCGTTTTCAGCGGGATGGAGAAAGTGCTCTCCGGTAGCGAAGGGACCGCGCGGCGCACCGGCGTCGGTCTCGAGTACCGGATGGGCGGTAAATCCGGGACCGCCCAGGTCTTTTCACTGGGTCAGGATCAGCGCTATAACGCCGACCAACTCGAAGAGCGCCTGCGTGACCATGCGCTGTTCATGGCCTTCGCACCGATCGAGGAGCCTCAAATTGCGGTGTCGGTGATCGTCGAGAACGCCGGCGGCGGCAGTACCCACGCCGCGCACCTGGCACGTGCCATGACCGATGCCTGGCTTTTGCGCGACCAGGCCCCCGAGGCCGAGGAAATACTCGATGAAATGAGCGATGAAAGCACCGGCGTGGAGGGTAACTGATGGTGCCTTGGCCACTACCCCGCAGCTTTCGCCGCCACCCGGTTCGTCCGCCGGATAGCGGTATCGCCCGGCGCAAGAGTATCTGGGAGCGCCTGCACCTGGACCCGTGGCTTTTGGCCATGCTGTTGGTACTGATGGCCAGCGGGCTGATAGTACTTTACAGCGCATCGGGTCAGCGCATCGAGGTCGTCATCGCCCAGGCGATACGTTTTGGACTGGCGCTGGTAGTGATGTTCACGCTGGCCCAGCTCAGCCCCACCACCTTTCTGCGCTGGGCGCCGCTGGCGTATGGCGTGGGGCTTGCCATGCTGGTGGCGGTCGAAATCGTTGGCGATATCGGCATGGGCGCCAAGCGCTGGCTCGAGATTCCTGGCGTAATTCGCTTTCAACCCTCGGAAATGATGAAGTTGGGGGTGCCTCTGATGGTGGCGGCGTACCTGAATCGCTGCCAGCTACCGCCCAGGCTTCGCGATCTGGTGGTATGCGCCATCATCATCGGGGCGCCGGTGGTGCTGACTGCGATTCAGCCGGATTTGGGTACGTCGCTTTTGATCGCAAGTGCCGCGGTGCTGGTCGTACTGCTGGCAGGGCTTTCCTGGCGGCTGATCGCGTTTATCGCGGCGCTGGCGGGCGCGGCGCTGCCGCTTTTGTGGATGAACATGCACAACTATCAGCGCCAGCGCGTGCTGACGTTTCTCGATCCGGACAGCGACCCGCTGGGGTCGGGCTGGAACATCATTCAATCCACCACGGCGATCGGCAGCGGCGGCATCTGGGGCAAGGGCTGGCTCGAAGGTACCCAGTCGCAGCTCGAGTTTCTGCCCGAGCGCCATACCGACTTCATTATCGCGGTGCTGGGCGAGGAGTTCGGCCTCGTCGGCATGACGCTGCTGCTCGTGCTCTACACGCTGATCGTTAGCCGTGGGCTGTGGCTCGCCGCCGGCTCCCAGGCGACCTTCGGGCGACTTTATGCCGGCAGCATCATTTTGACGTTTTTCATTTATGTCTTCGTCAACGTCGGCATGGTCAGCGGTATTCTGCCGGTGGTGGGCGTGCCGCTACCGCTGGTGAGCTACGGCGGGACATCGAGCGTGACCTTGATGGCCGGCTTCGGTATTCTCATGTCGATTCATGCCCATCGGCGGCTGCTGTCGCGTTAGTGCTTGACCGGTGTTGACGCGATTTTATGACAAAGGAGTGTGGGGAATGGGCAGGACCCGAAAAAGCGTTGGCGGCATTGTGTTGGCGGTGGCGATGGCCGGCGCCTTACCGGCGTGGGGCGAGCCGGAAAGCGCATTTGACCCCGAGCGGCACCCGGCGACAGCGGAGCTGATCGACGAGCTCTCAGGTCAGGGTATTCCCCGGGCGTGGCTCGATCAGGCGCTCGACGAGGCGAGCTTCAGCCAGGAGGTGCTCGACGCCATGGAAGGCGCCGCCGAGCGCCGGCTGGAATGGCACGAGTACCGCGATATCTTCATGAGTGACGAGCGAGTCGAGCAGGGCGCTGCGTTCATCAGCACCCAGCAGGAGGCTTTTGATCGCGCAGAGCAGCGTTACGGCGTACCGCCCGAGGTGATCGCAGCGATCATCGGTGTGGAAACCTATTACGGGCGCTACAAGGGCGATCACCGCGTGCTGGATTCGCTCGCGACGCTCGCCTTTTACCACCCATCGCGCGGGCGCTTTTTCCGCGGCGAGCTGGCGGCGTTTTTGGCCATCACCCACGAGCAGGAGGTCGCGCCGGAAAGCGTGCTGGGCTCCTACGCCGGGGCGATGGGCTATCCGCAGTTCATCCCCACCAGCTACCAGGCTTACGCGGTCGACTTCGATGGTGATGGGCGCCGCGATTTGTGGGAAAATTCGGTCGATGCGATCGGCAGTGTCGCCAACTACTTCGCCGAGCACCGCTGGCAGGCCGGCGCGCCGATCTACCACGAGGCAGCCGGCAGCGAGGCCGCCGAGCAGGCGCTCTCATTCAACCAGACTCGGGCGCCGAGTGTGACGGTTCGCGAAGCTGCCGAGGCGGGGCTTATCAGCGACGATGAGCTCGACCCGTCGCTTGAGATCGTGCCGCTGGCGCTCAAACTCGCCGACGGCCAGACCCGCTACGGGGTCGGCGAATACAACTTTTATGTGATCACTCGCTACAACCACAGTCACCTTTACGCGATGGCGGTGGTCGAGCTCGCCGGGGCCATTGCCGACACGCTTGAGGGCCAGCAATGAGACAACTGTTCAAACAGACCCGCGCCCTGGGCGCGGGCGCGGCGCTGCTGACGCTCGTGACCGGGTGCGCGGGCCAAAATGCGCCGACCACGGTCAATGCCAACCATCCGCCTCGCGAGGCGTCACCGGCTGCGGCGAGTACCGCCAGCGGGAGCGGCGAGCGCTACGCCATGAGCGGCGATGCCTACCCGGTCGAGCCGCCGGATGTCAGCCAGGTACCGGATGCCCAGCCGCGCATCGAGGCGCCCTCAAGGGCAGGCAACCGCTCGACCTATCAGGTGTGGGGCGAAACATATCACGTGCTGCCGAGCGCTTCGGGCTATACCAAACAAGGCACCGCCTCCTGGTACGGCGAGAAATTTCATGGTTACGCCACCTCCAACGGCGAAATCTACGACATGTACAAGATGTCGGCGGCGCACCGCTCGCTGCCGCTGCCGACCTTTGCCCGAATCACCAGTCTCGATAGCGGCAATTCGGTCATCGTGCGGGTCAACGACCGCGGCCCGTTCCACAGCGACCGCGAAATCGATCTCTCCTACGCGGCGGCGGCGCGCCTTGGAATTCTGGACAACGGCACCGGCCGGGTACGCGTCGAAGCGATCGACCCGCAGCAGTGGCTGGCCAATCGAGGCGGGGGCGCAAGGCCCGTGCCCGCCGCTGCGTCTTCGCGGGCGCCCGCCGTAGCGTCTGTACCGGCGCAGGCCGCCGCGCCAACACCGGCGCCGGCGCGCGCTCAGCCGGCGACAGGCGGTGATGAAATCTATCTACAAATCGCCGCGCTCGGCAACGAAGAGAGCGCCCGCGCCCTCCAGCAGCGCTTGGGCGGCGAGCTTTTACACTCGGTGCGTGTGCAAAGCGATGACGATGTACACCGCGTACAGGTCGGCCCCATGTCGCCGAATCAGGAGCAGCAGGCCCGAGTGGCGCTGGGCCAGGCAGGCTTCTCTCAGGTTTTCGTTGTGAGATAATCGGCGGTGTCCGATACCTTTCGTTTTTTGACGTTTTATTGATGCAAGTGAGAAGTGAGTAATGACTATTTTCAATGCGTTTCGCCGTACCGCTCGTCTTTGTCTGATCGCAACGGTGACCGCAGTGGCCCTGCCCGCCACGGCTCAGGTGATTCCCCAGCCCCAGACCATCATCCCCGCGGCGCCGCAGCTTGCCGCGAGCTCCTGGATTTTAATGGATGCCGATAGCGGCCGCGTACTGGTCGAGCACAACGCCGACGAGCGTCTGCCGCCGGCGAGTATCACCAAGCTGATGACCGCTTACATGGTGGAGCGCGAGCTCGACCGCGGCACCATCAACATGAGCGATATGGTCAACATCAGCGAAAACGCCTGGCGCACCGGCGGCTCCAAGATGTTCATCGAGGTGGGCGACCAGGTGTCGGTGGAGGATCTGCTCCACGGTATCGTAATCGTCTCCGGTAACGATGCAAGCGTGGCCATGGCCGAGCACCTGGCCGGCGGCGAAGCGCCCTTTGCCGACCTGATGAACCAGCACGCCGACCGGCTCGGCATGCGCAACACGCATTTCGAAAACGCCACGGGCTTGCCCCACGATAACCACTACTCGTCGGCCCATGACCTGGCGCTTTTGACTCAGCACATCATCAATGACTACCCCGAACACTATCAGATCTACTCGCAGAGAAGCTTTTCCTACGGTGGTATCGACCAGCCCAACCGTAACCGCCTGCTGTGGCGCGACCCGACCGTCGATGGCTTGAAAACCGGCTGGACCAACGATGCCGGTTATTGCCTGGTCTCCTCGGCCAAGCGTGACGACATGCGCTTGATTTCAGTGGTAATGGGCACCAACTCCGAAGAAGCCCGCGCCCAGGAAACCCAGAAGCTTCTAAGCTACGGTTTTCGCTTTTATGAAACCATGAAGCTTTACGAGCGCGGCGCGGTACTTGCCACCCCGCGGGTTTGGGGCGGTGATATCAACGAGCTTCGCGTCGGTGTAGATGGCGAAGTCTTCATGACGCTACCGCGCAATCGCAACGAAGAGCTGCGCGCGCGCCTGAACCTGGACGAAGACCTCCAGGCCCCGGTCGCCGTGGGCGACAACGTCGGTACGCTGGAAGTCTACCTGGGCGAAGAGATGGTAGGCGAGCGCCAGCTAACCGCGCTTGAAAGCGTGGAAGAGGGCGGGCTGTTCAAGCGCCTGTTCGATCAGGTACAGCGCTTTTTCAGCGGGCTGTTTAGCCGTTTCACCGACTAAGCGTTTGATATCTCCGCGCGCCTACCGGGCGCGCCATTTTGCAGTTAACTTTTGCAACCAAAGGCAAGCCATGAAAAAGGGTGCAAACAACGGGTTTCGCGACCTGCGCACGCAAAAGCCAAGCGAGCCCCCGAAAATCACGTTCCCATGTGACTATCCGCTCAAGGTCGTGGGTGACGCCGCGCAAGACTTCGCCGCCATCGTCTGTCAAATACTGGTGAAGTACGACCCCGAGTTCGATGCCGGCGCCATGCAGGTAGTGGATAGCCGCAACGGCCGCTTTCAGTCGGTGCGGGTATCGATTCGCGCCACCGGCGAGCAGCAGCTTGGCGCGCTGTTCGAAGAGCTCAAGGCGACCGGCCGTGTGCACATGGTCGTGTGATGAACGATCGCGTGATGGACGAGCGTTCGATGGCAAATGACGCCCCCATCGAGCTTTACCGGCTCGGCCGTCAGGCTTATGAGCCGGTCTGGCATGCGATGCGCACGCTCACCGACGAGCGCGACGAGACAACGCCGGATCAGTTCTGGCTCGTCGAGCACGACCCGGTGTTCACCCAGGGCCAGGCCGGCAAGCCGGAACATCTGCTGATGCCCGGCGATATCCCTGTGGTGCAAACCGATCGGGGCGGGCAGGTGACCTACCACGGCCCGGGCCAGGTGGTGCTCTACCCGCTTCTGGACGTGCGCCGCGCCAAAATCGGCGTGCGCGAGCTGGTGAGCGCGCTGGAAAACGCGGTGATCGAGGTGCTCGAGAGCTTTGGTATCGGCGCCCGGGCAAGACCGGACGCCCCCGGCGTCTACGTGGCAACGCCTTTGGGCGAAGCCAAGATCGCCTCGCTCGGGCTTCGCATTCGCCGCGGCGCAAGCTACCACGGCGTGGCGTTGAACGTCAGCGCTGATCTTGCGCCTTTCGCGCGCATCAACCCCTGCGGCTACGCCGGTATGGCGGTGACTCGCCTGCAGGATCTGATCGAGCCGTCAGGGCCTGAGGCAAGCTGTGATGAGGTGGGTGAGAAGCTTGCCCGCGCGCTTGCCGCAACGCTCAAACGCTCGCTTGGACCGGTTCAGACCAAAACGCTTTAGCGCAAAACGGTAAAAGTGAGCGACGACGCATCGGCGTGATATAAAAAAGCGCCTGCCCCAAAAGGGCAGGCGCTTTTTGATGGGCGCTTGAAAGGCGTATCAGCCGACGTTGAACGCCGGAATGCGGTTTTCATCCTGCTGCTGGCCCGGGACGGCGGCCGGCGCGGCAAGCCCCAGATTGTTCTTTTCGAACACCTTGTCGGCGCGGTAGCTCGAGCGTACCAGCGGCCCGGAGGGAACTTCCATGAAGCCTTTTTCCAGACCCAGTACGCGGTAGCGGTCGAACTCTTCCGGGGTCACCCAGCGCTCCACCGGAAGGTGGTTCTTCGTCGGGCGCAGATACTGACCGAGCGTGACGATATCGACACCGATCTCGCGCAGATCGTCGAAGGTCTGCAGGATCTCTTCATCGGTTTCGCCAAGGCCCAGCATCAGGCTCGTTTTGGTGATCACGTCCGGGCGGTGCTTCTTGGCATGCGCCAGCACGTCGAGGGTCTTGCGGTAGCCGGCGCGCGGGTCACGCACGCGAGAAGTCAACCGCTCCACGGTTTCCACGTTCTGGGCAAAGACCTCGAGCCCTGAATCGACCACGCGCTCGATGGCGTCCAGCCGGCCATCGAAGTCCGGCGTCAGTGCCTCGACCACCACGTCCGGGGTCCGCGTCTTGATCGCCTGGATGCAACTGGCGTAGTGAGCGGCGCCACCGTCATCGAGGTCGTCCCGGTCGACAGAGGTCAGCACGATGTAGCGTAGCGCCATCAGCTCGACAGACTTGGCAGTATTCTCGGGCTCTTCATGATCGAGCCAGCCGTGAGGGTTACCGGTATCCACGGCGCAGAAGCGACACGCCCGGGTGCATACCGAGCCCATCAGCATGATGGTGGCGGTGCCGTTGCTCCAGCATTCGCCCATGTTGGGGCAGTGCGATTCGGCGCACACCGTACTCAAGCGGTGGGTGGAGACGTTCTTCTTCACCGCCTCAAAACGCTCGCCGCCGGGAATCTGGGCGCGCAGCCACTTGGGCTTGCGCTCGAGTGACGGCGACTGGGGCTCTTCGCGGCGAACCTTCATGCCATCCTTGATGGCGGAGGTGCCGTGCTCGTTACGATACTTTTGGCCGCTGGACACACGCTGTGTGGGGGTGTTGCTCATAAAAAGCGCCTCTCTACTGTGCAACGGGCTAAATCAAGGAGCGGGTTTGAAAAGCGCGAACGACCGGTCGATCAACCGGCGCTTTCTAAAAGACACTCCTTAAAGTGCGGTCTCTACGCCGCTGGCCGAACCGGCGCGATACGACGTAGGTAGTAGCGCTAATGTAACATAGTTGGCAAGGGGCAAAACAGCGCCAGCGCCGGTCACGGGGGGCTTTCAACCGGCAGGCACGACACCGCGTGACCCGGTAGCGGCGTGGCGCGGGCCTGAAAAAAGCGGCGGTACTCATCCAGGCGCTCTTTAGTGAAGCGCAAAAAAAGCTCGGCGACTGGGGTCAGGAGCTGATCGCGTCGGTTAACCGCGCACCAGGACCTGCGAATCGGAAAAGCGGGAAGCTGCGGGCTTGCCAACAGGTGGTGCTCGAGCTCGAGCTTGACCGCCAGCTGAGGAAGTACCGCCACGCCCAGGTGCGCCATGACGCCCTGTTTGATGGCCTCGTTGGAGCCAAGCTCGATTCGATGGGCAAGGCCTACTTCCTGATCGGCGGCCAGCTGTTCGAAGGCGTTGCGCACGCCGGAGCCGGGCTCTCGCATTAGTATGAAGTGGCGCGCAAAGTCCGCAAGCGTGGGCGAGGGCATGGTCAATAGCGGGTGATCCGGCCATACCACCGGAATCAGCTCGTTCTCCAAAAGTGGCGTCACCGAGAGCGCGTCGTTTTGCGGTACCATCGCCATGATCACCAGATCGTCGCGCTGCTCGGCCAGGCGTTCGAGTGCCTGGCTTCGATTGCACACTTTCAAGCGCACGTTGATATCCGGGTACTGGGCGCGAAAGCGCGCAAGCAGATAGGGCACCACGTATTGGGCGGACGAGACGGCAGCGAGATTGAGCTCGCCCTTGATGCGCCCATCGAGATCCGACAGGTTCATCGAAAGCCTGGCCAGCTGACCGATGATTTCCCGGGTGGAAATCGCCAGCGTATCCGCGGCGGGTAGCGCGTAGAGCGTTTTCCCTGCGTAGTTGAAAAGCGGCGCTTTCAGAGCGTGCTCGAGCTGGCGAATTTGGGCGCTCACCGCCGGCTGCGTGAGCCCGAGCTGCTCGGCGGCGCGAGAGTAGGAGCGCTTTTGATAGACCGCCTGAAACACCTGGAGCTGGCGAAAGGTCAGACGATTGAGCAGGCCGGTCGGGGTCATGCAATCCTCGATCAGTAACAGGCCGCGGCAAGGGTCGATGAGCGGCGGGCCAGGTGCGGGGAGATGCTATCACCGAAAAGGTCGCCACGTCCCGACGGTTTCGACGTTATCGACGCTTTGACTGCTTTGGTCTAGACTATATTGCATTGCAGCATGAGGGCGTGTTGCGTGGATGCGTCTCGGGCACCAATCCATCAGGAGAAACCATGAATTTTCTCGCTAATCCCTTACTGTCGGGTCGCTGGCTCCCCGGACTTCCGGGTCAGAAAAGCGGCGAGGCCTCATCCGGCCAGCAGGCGCTGGTCAGCATGATGGACCCGTTTGGTTTTGGCCGCGCTGCCGCGAGTTACTGGCGTGATAGCATCGAGCGCAGCATCCTCTATTGGGACGTCATGCGCGTGCGCGGTAATCAGTATCTCGAGCACATGGAGCTGACCAAGCCCAGCGTGCTGGGATTCAAGACCGAAGTGGTGATGGACGGTCGTACCCTTGCACACCCCACCAACTACGAGCTTCTGCGCGTGCTTCCCCCGGAAGGTACACACGTCGACCCCAAAAAGCGGCCCTTCGTGGTGGTCGACCCACGCGCCGGCCACGGCCCGGGCATTGGCGGCTTCAAACCCGACAGTGAATTGGGCGTGGCGTTGAAAGCAGGCCACCCGTGCTACTTCATCGGCTTTTTGCCCTATCCGGAGCCTGGCCAGACCGTCGAGGACGTGGTCGAGGCGGAAGTCGAATTTCTGCGTCATATCATTTCGCTGCATCCGGACATCACCGAAAAGCCAATGGTGGTGGGTAACTGCCAGGCGGGCTGGCAGCTGATGATGGCGGCGGCATTGGAGCCGGACGTGTTCGGCCCCATTTTGATCGCCGGCGCGCCGCTATCCTACTGGGCCGGCGAGCGCGGCAAGGCCCCGATGCGCTATACCGGCGGTATGGCCGGCGGTAGCTGGATCACCGCGCTGACCAGCGATCTTGGCAATGGCCAGTTCGACGGTGCCTGGCTTGTGCAGAATTTCGAGCGCCTGAACCCGGCCAACACCTACTGGAAGAAGCAGTATCACCTGTACGCCAATGTCGACACCGAATCCACGCGTTATCTTGAGTTCGAGCGTTGGTGGGGCGGGCACGTCATTCTCGGCGGCGATGAAATTCAGTACATCGTCGATAACCTGTTCGTGGGTAACCGTCTTTCCACCGCGCAGCTTGTGAGCCGTGACGGGCGGCGTATCGATCTTCGTAACCTGCGCTCGCCGGTGGTGGTGTTCTGCTCCCGCGGCGACGACATTACCCCGCCACCCCAGGCGCTTGGCTGGATTCGTGATCTCTACGAGGGCGAAGACGATATCGTCGCCAACGAGCAGACCATCATCTACTGCATGCACGATACCACCGGCCACCTGGGAATCTTCGTTTCCGGCAGCGTTTCGCGCAAGGAGCACTCGGAATTCACGGCCAACATGGACTACATCGATGTCATGCCGCCGGGGCTTTATGAAACGACGATAACGCATGCCAGCGAGCGCAAGGACGCCGACCTGATCGAGCGCGATTATCTGCTCGAATTCACCCCGCGGAATTTTGATGAGCTGGACGACGAGGTACATCACCGCGTCGATGACGACCGGCGCTTTGCCACCGTTGCACGTATCTCTGAAATCAATCTGGGCTTTTACCGGCTCTACCTGCAGCCCTTGATTCAGGCGATGGTCACCCCGGAGTCGGCGCGGTTCATGCGTCGAATGCACCCGATCCGCTTGGGGTATCGGCTGATGTCGGATCGCAACCCCTTGACCGTGTTCTTGCCCATGATGGCTCAGGCGGTACGTGAAAACCGGGTCGAGGTAAGCGACGACAACCTGTTTAAAACGCTCGAATCCTTTGTGTCGGACCAGATCGTCGATGGGCTCAATACTTTCCGCGACGTTCGCGATGGCGCCACCGAAAAGATGTTTCTGTCGATGTACGGTCAGCCGCAGCTTCAGGCCGCAGTAGGGCTTTATGGCGATGCCCACGTACATCGCCGCCGCCCGGGGGCGGAGCCCGAGCACCTTCGCTTCATCGAACAGCGCAAGGAGGCGCTGCGCGAAAAAATCAGCCAGGGCGGGCCGCTCGAGGCGGTGGTTCGCTCGATCATCTACGTACTGGGCGGTGCGCCCGCCACTGACGAGCGCAATTTCAAGCGCCTGCGCGCCTCTCGTGCCGAACTTGAAACCCAAACGACGCTCGAGGAGTTCAAGCGCCTGGTGCGCGAGCAGTTCTTCATTTTGAAACTCGACCGCGAAAAGGCGCTCGAGTCGCTGCCGACGCTGCTGGAAGGCGAGGACAACGCCGCGTTGGACAAGCACGTGCAGCACTTGAGCCAGGTGTTTGGCGCCAGCGGTGAGCTTAGCGAGCGTGGCGCCGAGCGCTTCGAGCAGATCAAGGTGCTTTTTGATCGTGCGCGCAGCCCGGAAAAACCCGTCGAGGCATCGGCGCCCGCTTCCGTCGCGCCGGCTCAGGAAGCGAAAGTCGACGTCGAAGACGATGCGTCGAGCACCAGTGCTGACAGTGCGGCGAGAACGTCGGCAGCCGGCAAATCCGTTGAAAGCGCCGAGGATCAGCAAGCTTCATCGAGTGCCGCCGCGTTGACCAAAGCCGACGAGCAGTCTTCTCCAAACGAAACCGCCGCTGAAAAAGTTGAAGCGCCGGACGCTGACGCCAAACCCTCGAGTGACGCCGGGGTGACGTCAGCAAAGGCGAGCAAGGCCAAAGCCGGCGGCGCCAAGCGCACCAGCACCTCGCGAGTCAAGCCGCGTACACGGCGCTAACGATGTAACGTTTTTCGAGTGACGTTAGCTCCAACGCCCCCGGCCTGTCCGGGGGCTTTTTTATTGCCTCTGGTCGATCGGGGTCGAGACGATCAGGATTTAAAGGCGCGGGGCTTTTTTGAACGAAAATTTGCAAACGCGGGGTTAGACCCCTATTTAGTAAAGGGCGCCTGGCGTATGGCGCCACTGGCGCTTGGGAAAGGGCTGGGGTAGGGTAGGCGCATTTTTCAGGCCGCCTGGCGTTTTAAACGTTTTCAGCGCGGCACGTATTTAGAGCGGCTCTTGGGCACAGCGCGCAAGAGCGCTCTTGAACGCTTAGGCAACAGGAAGTGGAGCACTATGGGCAAGTCACTGGTCATCGTCGAGTCGCCCGCCAAGGCGAAGACGATCAATAAGTATCTCGGCAACGATTTTATCGTTAAGTCGAGCGTGGGTCATATTCGTGACCTGCCGACCAGCGGCTCGGGCAAGACCGCCGTCGACCCCAAGGAGCGCGCGCGCCAGGCCGCAGCGACCCGAAAGCTTTCGCCGGATGAAAAGGCGGAGTACAAAAAGAAGAAAGCCCACGATCAGCTGATTCGGCGCATGGGTATCGACCCGGCCAACGGCTGGGAGGCCCATTACGAAATTCTCCCCGGTAAAGAGAAGGTCGTCGCCGAGCTCAAAAAGCTCGCGGAAAAGGCCGACGCCGTCTATCTCGCAACGGATTTGGACCGCGAAGGGGAGGCGATCGCCTGGCACCTGCGCGAGACCATTGGCGGTGACGATGCTCGCTACAAGCGCGTGGTGTTCAACGAGATCACTAAAAACGCCATTCAGGATGCGTTCAAGTCGCCGGGGGCGCTCAATATTCCCCGTGTGGAGGCCCAGCAAGCGCGGCGCTTTCTCGACCGCGTGGTCGGCTTCATGCTCTCGCCACTTTTGTGGGCGAAGATCGCCCGCGGCCTTTCCGCTGGGCGCGTGCAGTCGGTGGCGGTGCGCCTGATCGTCGAGCGCGAGCGCGATATTCGCGCCTTCATCCCTGAAGAGTTTTGGGACGTGCACGCCGATCTGGTGTCGCCAGACGGCGTACCGGTACGTTTCGCGCTCGCCCGTCAGGATGGCCAGGCGTTTCGCCCGACCTCACAGGATGAGACCTACTCGCGCATCGAGGCGCTGAAAAGCGCCTCGCTCTCGATCACCAACCGTGAAGACAAGCCGACCAGCTCCAAACCCGGCGCGCCCTTCATCACCTCGACGCTGCAGCAGGCGGCCAGCGGCCGGCTCGGCTTCTCGGTGAAAAAGACCATGACCATGGCCCAGCGCTTGTATGAGGCGGGCTACATCACCTACATGCGTACCGACTCCACCAATCTGTCAAAGGATGCGGTCGAGAGCGCGCGGGACTATATCGAGGGCGAATTCGGTAAGCGCTACCTGCCGGAAAACCCCAACCGCTACTCGAGCAAGGAGAGCGCCCAGGAGGCCCACGAGGCGATTCGCCCCTCCGAGGTGTCGCGCAAGGCGAGCGATCTTTCCGGCATGGAGCGCGACGCCGAGCGCCTTTACGAGCTGATCTGGCGCCAGTTCGTTGCCTGCCAGATGGTGCCGGCGGAGTACCTGTCGAGCACGCTGAGCGTCGAGGTAGACGGTTATGATCTGCGCGCCAAGGGGCGGGTGCTGAAGTTCGATGGCTATACCCGGGTCATCAAGCCTGCGGGTAAAAACGAAGATCAAAGCCTGCCGGACCTGCCGGTCAAAACACCGATGACGCTGGAGGCGCTCGACCCGCAGCAGCACTTCACCAAGCCACCGGCGCGCTACACCGAAGCGAGCCTGGTCAAGGAACTCGAGAAACAGGGCATCGGTCGGCCCTCGACCTACGCGGCGATCATTTCGACCATTCAGGATCGCGGCTACGTCAAGCTTGAAAGCCGGCGCTTTTACGCCGAAAAGCTCGGCGATATCGTCACTGAGCGCTTGAAGGAGTCGTTTCCGGATTTGATGGACTACTCCTTCACCGCGCGCATGGAGGATAGTCTCGACGAAGTGGCCGAAGGTGAGCGCAACTGGCAGGCGCTGCTCGATAGCTTCTACGGCGAATTTCGTGAAGAGCTTGGCCGGGCGGAAAGCGAGGAGGGCATGCGCCCTAACCAGCCGGTGCCCACGGACATCGAGTGCCCGGCCTGCGGGCGCGACATGCAGATCCGCACCGCTTCGACCGGCGTGTTTCTGGGCTGCAGCGGCTACAACCTGCCGCCCAAGGAGCGCTGCAAGACCACTATCGACCTGATCCCCGGCGAGGAAGTGGTGGCCGAAGACGCCGGCGAAGAGGCGGAAACCGATGCGCTTCGCGCCAAACGCCGCTGCGGCAAGTGCGGCACGGCGATGGACAGCTACCTGATCGATGAAACGCGTAAGCTGCACATATGTGGCCAGAGCCCGGACTGCACCGGTTTCGAGGTGGAGCACGGCAAGTTCAAGATCAAGGGCTACGAAGGTCCGGTCATCGAGTGCGACAAGTGCGGCAGCGAAATGCAGCTCAAGTCCGGGCGTTTCGGCAAATACTTTGGCTGTACCAACAGCGAGTGCAAGAACACGCGCAAACTGCTGAGAAGCGGCGAAGTGGCCCCGCCGAAGATGGACCCGATCCCGATGCCAGAGCTCGCCTGTCAAAAGGTCGAGGATCACTACGTGCTGCGCGACGGGGCGAGCGGGCTGTTTCTGGCCGCCAGCAAGTTTCCCAAGAATCGTGAAACGCGCCCGCCGCTGGTCAAGGAGCTCAAGGCGCATAAGGATGAGCTACCGGAGAAGTACCACTTCATTCTCAAGGCGCCGAGCGAAGATCCGGATGGCCGCCCGGCGCAGATTCGCTACTCGCGCAAGAACAAGGAGCAGTACGTGATGACCGATGAAGAGGGCAAGGCGACCGGTTGGAAGGCCACCTTCGAGGGCGGCAAGTGGCACGTCGAGGACAAGCGCAAGTGAGTGCCCGGTCCCGCACCAACCAACTGCTCTATCAGGCGGAGCTTCTGATCGAAACGCCGGTTCATGACGACGAGCATTACGTGACGCGCCAGATGGCGATCGAAGAGGGAGCACTGGCGCTATTCGAGCTGGCGCTGGAGAGCTTTCTCGCCGAGGTCACCGAGCACGCGCGCCTGGATACGCGCCGCTGGCAGACGCTGTTGGCAGCCGACGGCCCGGAGCTTGCCGAGCTGATTCGTCTGCGCGATTTGGCCGGCCAGCCCGAAAGCTGGCTTGGCTGGCTGATCGGCGCGCTTTTGAAGCTTCACGGCGATGAAGGCGCGGCCAAGCGGCCCATCAACAACCCTTCGATGATCGCGCTTGCAAGCGAGGCTTCGTTTGCATCCTCACTTTATCAAAGCGTTCAGGCGGCCAAAAAAGAGATGACGGCGCTGCGCGAAACCAGCCACGAGTGGTGATTCATCCGTTTTCTGGGGAACCCGGCCGGCGCCAAATGCTCTAGAGTACGCGCTTGAAAGAAAGTGTCGAGCGGGCAACGGTGACTGCCCGCGCTGTTCACAAGGAGAACTCATGGATACGCGTTACAACCAGGTCAAGGATTTGATTACGTGGGCCGCGGACTACCACGCCCGCATGGCCAAGCGCTACAGTGACGGCGCCGATCGTACCGACAACGAGCGGCTGTCGATGGCGTTGACCTATCTCGCCTCTCGCGAGGTCAAGATGCAAAGCGGACTCGAGGCGCTGTTTCACGACGGTTCTGATCATAGCGAAGTGATGGAGCTGTGGTTCGACGAAACCGGCGATTTCCCCCAGCCGCCAAGGCTCGAGGCGATTACCCAGCGCAGCGTGGCCGACTCGATCGACGGGGTGATCGAAACCGCATCAGAAGCCCAGGAGAATCTTCGCGCGCTTTATGCCCACCGCGCCGAGTGCGCCAAAATCGAGGAGGAAGCGGCGTTTTTCAACTCTCTCGCCGAAGGGCACGAAGCCGAGCTTCGCAAGATCGTGACCAGCATGCGCGAGTTCGAGGATATCTGATTTTAGCCTGGGCGCTGACAGGCACCGGGGCAATGGGGTATAAACGTTCCAGCCCATTCATACCCGCTGGCCGGTTGCCCCGGCCCGTACCGAGAGCCGATCGATGCCCGTAAACCGCCGCCGCTTTTTAGCACTCGCCATGGGCTTTCCGGCCGTGGCCAGTGCCAACGTCATTGCTCCCGTGACACCGGCACCGAGTGATCTCGTGGGCACGCTCATCAGCCGCGCGGCGGCGCCGCGTCACAGTAGCGAGCTTTGGGTGCTGATCGACGATCAGGCCTCATCGTTGAGTATTTTTCGCGGTAGCGACCGAATCGAGCACTTCTCGCCGATTTCCCGGGGAACCGGTGGGGCGCGTACCCACCGGGTGCGCGGCGATAGCACCACACCCCTGGGCGAATTTCGCATCTACCGCTTCAATAACCAGAGCAAGTGGCGCATTTTCATCGGTATCGACTACCCCACGCCGGCCCATGCGCGTATGGCGCTGGAGAAGGGTGTCTATACCCAGGCCGATTACGAGGCCTACTTCGACGAGTACCGCCGCTACGGCTTTCCGCCGCAAAACACCGCGCTCGGCGGGGCGATCGGTATTCACGGTATCGGCACCTCCGATCCAGACATTCATGGGCGCTATCACTGGACCCAGGGCTGCATCGCCGTCAACAATCAGCAGATCGAGCGCATTGCATCGCTGGTCGATGTTGGCACTCGCGTTGTGATCCGCTAGTATGATGGTGATCCATAAGGAAGTTCGAGGTTTTGGACGGTGACTATAGACAAGCGTTGTGGACTAATATAAAACAGCGTTTGACTTCGACAACGTGACCCGAATCACACGTGATTGGATCATCGAGTCGGTCATTGGAAAGAACCTTTACCGCAGGTAGACAAATCTTAAGCTAGCTTCTAGCCTTACGCTTTGTCAGACCTTCAACGTAGTACCCAAGGAAGACTCAAGGAGAACATCATGACTCTGAAGACTGCTCTGAAAATGACTGCTGCCGCTGCTTCTCTGGCCGTTCTGGCTGGTTGTGCCTCTACCAGCGCGCTGGAAGAAGTACGCATGACTGCTGAATCTGCACAGGCTGACGCTGCAGAAGCTCGCAGCATGGCTTCTCAGGCTCTGAACACTGCAAACCAGGCTCAGCGCGACGCGCAAGCCGCTCTGCAGATGTCTGAGCAAGGCCGTGAAGAAATGAGCCGTCAGTTCCAGCGCTCCATGCAGAAGTAATTCTGCATGGACCACTGAGCACTCAAACGGCTCAGCGGTCTGCGTTAGATGTAAAAAAACCCCGCCTTGTGCGGGGTTTTTTTAATGCCTGAGGTCAGCGCGGGATACGCGGCCGCTGATCGAGCGGGCATAAAAAAGGGCGCCCCGGTGGGGTGCCCTTTTTCACTGTTTACACCCTTAGGCGTCGCTGTCAGACTCGACGGTGGCACTCAGCTCGATATCCTCGAACAGGCCCTGACGCTCGGAAGGCGCCTTTTCGGCGGGGGACTCGGGCGCCGGGGCCGGGGCCTGGGGGCCGTAAAGGGCGACGAAACGGCCGTTCGGAGACTCGACCGCGCGCTTGACCTGTTCGTAGTCGATCTCGAGTTCCTCGTCGGTCAGCGACTCGACGCGCTCGATGGCGTTCAAAAGCGGCTCGAAGTCGCCCACGTTCTCTTCGAGTTGCGGGTAGGACTGCACGTAAAGCGTGCCGTCGGCACCCCAGCCGGCCTTGAACGGTGCATCCATCAGGTTGACCTGGGTACCGCTGGGTACGCGCTCATAAAGCGACTCGATATCTTCCGGGTACATGCGAATACAGCCGCGGCTGACGCGCATGCCGACCCCGTCTGGGCGGTTGGTGCCGTGAATCAAATAGCTCGGCATGCCCAGCAGGATCGCGTGACGGCCCAGCGGGTTGTCCGGGCCGGCGGGCACGATTTCCGGTGCCGGGTCGCCGCGCTCGGCCGCTTCACGGCGCATGGAGGCGGGCGGAGCCCAGGCCGGGTCCTTTACCTTGACCGTGGTCTGTGTCATGCCGACCGGCGTCGCGAACTCTTCACGGCCCACACTTACCGGATAGGTTTCGACGATACCGGGACTGTTTTCCGGGTAGTAGTAGAGGCGAAGCTCGGACAGGTTCACCACGATCCCCTTACGCTCTGCCGGCGGCAGAATGTATTGGGCCGGAATGATCACTTCGGTGCCTTCACCGGGTACCCAAAGGCTCACATCCGGATTCGCCATGCGGATCTCTTCGTAGCCGATGTTGTGGCGCCTGGCGATATCGAGCAGGGTCTCTTCCGGATCGTCTACCGTGACGGTGTAGTACTGGCCGACGATGTCGCCTTCTTCCGGCAGACGGAAATGGCCGCGGGGCAGCTCGCGCTGCGCGCTGACCTGCTCGGCGCTGGCAAGCGCGTCGGCGTCGAGGCCCGGTGTCGCCACCTGGGGCGGCTGTTCGGCCGCCTCTTGCGCGTAGGCCGGGGCGCCCAGGGTCGCGGCCAGCAGTACGGCCAGGCTGGTTGGCCCCCAAAGGTTAAGGGTGCGTCGTGTTTTCATGGTCGTTCCTAATGAGTTGATCCACCGCCGCATGGCGGCCTGATTCGAGCCTATCCGCTTGTGTAGGCGGCTTAAGGTCAAGTTTGCATCAAGGTTCACGCTGCCGCTACTTTTTGGTTGAGAAGACCCAACAGGTTTTCGACGGCCTCGAAGCGCTGCTCGGGTTTTTCCATGGCGAATTCGAACTTCAAGGTGTCCGAGCCGTCGAGGCGGTAGTGCGCCGGCGAGGTTTGAATGAGCTTCACCAGGGTGAGCGGGTCGACCTGGGTGTCGGCACTGAACAGAACCCGTCCACGGCTTTCGCCGGCCTCGATACGCGCGATGCCCAGCGGTTCGGCGCGATGGCGCAAGCGAGTCTGTCGCATCAGGTTCTTGAGCGGTTGCGGGAGCAAGCCGAAACGGTCGATCAGCTCGACCTGGAGCTCCTTGAGCTCGGCATCGCTTTGCGTATTGGCGATGCGCTTATACATCACCAGCCGCTGCTGCACGTCATGAATATAGTCGTTGGGGATTAGCGCTGGCAGGTTGAGCCCTATTTCGACGCCGGTATTGAACGGGGCTTCGATATTGGGCGTTTTGCCGGCGCGGATCGCCTTGACCGCGCGATCGAGCATTTCCATGTAGAGCGAGTAGCCGATGGTTTCCATCTGGCCGCTCTGCTCGTCGCCCAAAAGCTCGCCGGCGCCGCGAATTTCCATATCGTGGCTGGCGAGCTGAAAGCCCGCACCCAGATCGATGGAGGCACTGATGGCTTCCAGGCGCTTGACCGCATCGCGGGTCATCGACTTGGGCGGCGGCGTCAGAAGGTACGCGTAGGCCTGGTGGTGGCTGCGCCCAACCCGCCCGCGCAGCTGGTGAAGCTGAGCCAGCCCGAACTTGTCCGCGCGCTCGATCAGGATGGTATTGGCGCTCGGTACGTCGATACCGGTTTCGATGATCGTCGAGCAGACCAGCACGTTGAAGCGGCGGTGATAAAAATCCGACATCACGCGCTCCAGGCTTCGCTCCGGTAGCTGGCCATGGGCCACGCCCACGCGCGCCTCGGGCACCAGCTCGCGAAGCTGCTCGGCGGTGTTCTCGATGGTCTTGACTTCGTTGTGCAGGAAGTAAACCTGGCCGCCGCGCAGAATTTCTCGCAGCAGCGCCTCCTTGATCAGGCTTTCGTTGCGTTGCTGAACGAAGGTCTTGACCGACAGACGCCGGGCCGGGGGCGTGGCGATGATCGAAAGATCGCGAATGCCGCTCATCGCCATGTTCAGCGTGCGTGGAATCGGCGTGGCGGTGAGCGTGAGAATGTCGATCTCGGCGCGCAGGGTCTTGAGCTTCTCCTTCTGGGCGACTCCAAATCGGTGCTCCTCGTCGATGATCAAAAGCCCCATTTTGGGCAGTTCGACGCTTTTCGAGAGCAGCTTATGGGTACCGATGACGATATCCGCCTGGCCCTCCTTGATGTTCTCGAGGGTTTTGGTCATCTCCTTGCTACCGGTGAAGCGCGAAATGAGGCTGATGTTGACGGCGGTGTCGGCGAAGCGGTCGCGGAAGTTCTCGAAGTGCTGGCGGGCGAGCAGGGTGGTGGGTACCAGCACGACCACCTGACGGCCGGACTGTACCGCCAGAAACGCGGCGCGCATCGCGACTTCGGTCTTGCCAAAGCCGACATCGCCACATACCACGCGATCCATCGGCTGGGGCGAAATCATGTCACCGATGACCGCCTCGATCGCGGCCTTCTGATCCGGCGTCTCCTCGAACGGGAAGCTGGCAGCAAAGCGGTTGTACTCGGCGTCCGGCGTGTCGTACACCGTGCCCTGCTGGGCCTCGCGCCGGGCGTAGATATCGAGCAGTTCCGCGGCGGTATCGCGAATCTTTTCGGCGGCCTTGCGTCGCGCTTTCTCCCACTGGTCCGAGCCGAGCTTATTGAGCGGGGCGTTTTCGTCATCGGCGCCGTTGTAGCGCGAAATCAAGTGGAGGCTGTCGACCGGCACGTAGAGTTTGGCACCGCCCTCGTACTCCAGCGCCAAAAACTCGTTGGCCTGGCCGCCAGCTTCCAGTGCCTCGAGCCCCAGGTAGCGCCCGACACCGTGGGCCTGGTGAACCACCGGCGCGCCCTCCTTGAGCTCGGAAAGATGGCGTACCGCCAGCTCGTTGTCGTCAGTCGCTTTCTCCTGGCGCCGGGTCTGGCGCACCACGTCGCCGAAAAGCTCGGTTTCGGTGATGACCGCCACGTTCGGGTCGGTCAGCCATAGCCCGCTCGATACCTGGCTTTCGGTGATGGCGGCGCGCGTTTGGCCGGCCATGAACGCGTCGAACCCGTCCACCGCCTCGAGCCCCAGGCGCAGCGGCGCTAATAGCTCCTCGAGCGCTTCGCGCCGCCCCCGCGATTCGGCGACGAACAGCACGCGCGACTCCGGGTTAGTGGCCAAAAAACCGGAAAGCGCTTCGAACGGCTTCTGCGCCCGCGCATTGAGGGCGAGAGCAGGCAGCGCCTGAGCCTCTGGTGCTTGGGAGTGACGCTGAGTGGCGCCGTCGTGAAGAAGCTCCAGCCGGGGGCGCTCCTTGATGCGGGCAAACAGGTCGTTGACCGGTATGAACGCGCGGCTCGGCGGCACCAGCGGGCGGGTCGGGTCGACCCCCAGGTTCTCATAGCGCGACTCGATCGCGCGCCAGTGCTGCTCGGCGGCCTCGTACACGTCCGGCAGAAGCGCAACCCGCGTGTCTGGCGTGACGTGCTCGAAAAGCGAGGCGGTTTCGTCGAAAAACAGTGGCAGGTAGTGCTCGAGCCCCGGGGAGGGGATCGCCTTGAGCGCATCGTTATAAAGCGGACACTGGCGCGGGTCGACGTCAAACAGGGTTTCGAACTGCTCGCGAAAGCAGGCGATGGCGCTGCGGCTCAGCGAATACTCATGGGCGGGCAGAAGCTCGATCGCCTCGACTTTTTCCGTGGAGCGCTGGTTGCCTGGATCGAAATGGCGCAGCGTGTCGATCTCATCGTCGAACAGGTCAATGCGGATCGGCTCATTTACCCCCATGGGGAACAGGTCGATCAGCGCGCCGCGCATGGCGTACTCGCCGGGCTCATACACGGTTTCGACCGCCCGGTAGCCGGCCCGCATTAGCGACTCGCGAAAGCTTTCGCGCGCAAGCGTCGCGCCGGCTTTGAGCGTCATGACGCGCCCGGCGATGTAGTCGACCGGCGCAAGGCGCTGCATCAGCGTGTTGATCGATATCAGCACGATGCCCTTGACGCCTTTTTGGAGCAGCTTCAGCGTTCTGAGCCGCGCTGAGACGATATCCTGGTGCGGAGAAAAGCTGTCGTAAGGCAGCGTCTCCCAGTCTGGAAACGGCAATACCGGCACCTGACTGTAAAAAGCCAGGTCCTGTTCCAGTCGCTGGGCACTGGCGGTGCTTGGCGTGATGACCAAAAGCGGGCCGTTGCCTGCGATGCGCGCCAGTGCCAGCGCCGTTGCACTGCCCGGCGGCGCCGTTAAATAGAGCGTATCCCGTACCCCCTGGGGGCTGGGTGGGTCGAGCAGGGAAAAAGAGGACATAGTCTAAGTATCTATCGTGTGAATATCTGTCGTATGAATGTCTGTCGTTTAAGCGACGATCGCTTGAATCCGTGTCGATGGGTAGCTGTCATGTGACGGCTGATCGACTAAAGTTTGTGTCCGGGCAAATCGAGCATCATACACCATAGGCCATGACAGGTTGAGCTGCCCGGCTAGAGGCGCTCCGGGTCGGTTTTGCGTAGCGGCAAGCGCGTTTTGAGTTTGTAGTCAAATGGACGTTTCTGTAATACCCCTACACGGCGTGCGACTATCCTTTGATTGCGGCCTCACTGTAAGCCCCGGATAATACACGTCGATTATCTTCCCCGATCCAACACGTAAAGAGGCCGCCCGTGAGTCAGTCAACGCTCGAGAACGTTTTTCAACAGTGGCAAAGCGACGAAGCACTTGCCGAGCAGATGATTCCGCTGGTCGGGAAGCTATATCGTCAGAACAACGTTGTCGCCACCATGTTCGGGCGCTCGCTGATCAAAAAGTCGGTCATCCGCATTCTCAAGGATCACCGCTTCGTGCGTAAAATCGAAGGCACTGAGCTGTCGGTCCAGGACACGTTCCCGATCGTCGAGGCGATGGCGGCGATGAATCTGGGGCCGGCCCACGTCGATATCGGCAAGCTCGCGGTCAGCTTCAAGCATCAAGGCGGCGGTGATTTGAACGCCTTTTTGACCCGCGAGCTCGATGAGATCGTCGACGGCTACCAGGCGGGCGCAAGCATTGGCGAGCCCAAGGATGTCGTGCTTTATGGTTTTGGCCGTATCGGCCGGCTATTGGCCCGCGTGCTGGTGGAGAAGGCCGGTGGGGGCAATCTTCTGCGCCTGCGTGCGATCGTGGTGCGCGGTCGCGGTGATATTGGCAAGGATCTCGAAAAGCGCGCGAGCCTTTTGCGCCGCGACTCGGTTCACGGCCCTTTCGAGGGCTCGATTTCGGTCGGCGTCGAGGCGCGCACCTTGACCGTCAACGGCAACGTGGTGCAGGTGATCTACGCCGACTCGCCGGCGGAGGTCGACTACACCGTTTACGGTATCCATAACGCGGTAGTGGTCGATAACACTGGCATCTGGCGCGACGAAGCGGGCCTTGGCCAGCACCTGGAGTGCAAGGGCGCGGCGAAGGCGCTTCTCACCGCGCCGGGCAAGGGCGACATCAAGAACATTGTCTACGGCATCAACCACACGTCTATCGGTGCCGATGATCGTATCGTTTCGGCGGCCTCTTGCACCACCAATGCCATCGTACCGGTGCTCAAGGTGCTCAACGACGAGTATGGCGTCAAGACGGGCCACGTCGAAACCGTACACGCCTACACCAACGACCAGAACCTGATCGACAACTATCATAAGGGCGATCGTCGCGGTCGCAGCGCCGCGCTCAACATGGTGTTGACCGAAACCGGCGCGGCCAAGGCGGTGGCCAAGGCGCTACCGGAGCTCGAAGGCAAGCTGACCGGCAACGCCATTCGCGTGCCCACGCCCAACGTCTCCATGGCGATCTTGAACCTGACGCTCGAGAAGGAGACCGACGCCGCCTCGCTCAACGACTACCTGCGCCGTATGTCGATCGATTCCAACTTTCAAAAGCAGATCGACTTCGTCGACTCGGCGGAGGTGGTGTCGTCCGATTTCGTGGGTAATCGCCACGCCGGTATCGTCGATGCCAAGGCGACCATCGCCAACGGCAACCACGCGGTGGTCTACATGTGGTACGACAACGAGTTCGGCTACAGCTGCCAGGTGATCCGCATTCTGCAGCACATGTCCAACGTCGAGTTTTTGAAACTGCCGCGCCACTGACGCTCTCGCAATGCTCAAGGCCTCAAACGCCACCGATAAGGTGGCGTTTTTTTATGGGTAAATAAACCTGGGTGTATATGTATATAGCACTTTAGGAGGCGGTGGTGGATGTGGTCATTGGCCGCGCTTATCTTTATAATACGGTAGATTTTTCGGGGTGGTTCAAGCGTGCTTGGGCCTGACTGGTAACAATCTGCACAGCCAACAAAAAATCTCTATGCAGAAAAGAAGCATTCGAACCCCTTACCTTCGTATATCCGATCCATCAACTGGGCGAGACTATGATCGAAGTCAAAAAAGGCCTGGATCTTCCCATCACGGGAGCGCCTGAGCAGCGTATCGACGATGCGCAGCCAGTGCGCCATGTGGCCATCCTGGGTACTGACTACGTTGGCATGAAGCCAACCATGGAAGTTCAGGAAGGGGATAAGGTCAAACTGGGCCAGCTACTGTTCACCGACAAGAAAACGGAAGGGGTGCGCTTTACCGCTCCGGCCGGCGGTGAAGTGGTAGCCATTAACCGTGGCGAAAAAAGACGTTTACTCTCTGTGGTCATCAAGGTCGACGAAAACGAAGAAGCGATGACCTTCGCTTCTCACGAGCGTGACGCCTTGGCCACTCTCGACCGCCAGCTGGTCGTCGACCAACTGGTCGAAACAGGGCTTTGGACGGCGCTGCGTACGCGACCCTTCTCGCGCACGCCGGCGCTCGACGCGACGCCTTCCGACATCTTCGTCACCGCGGTGGATACCCATCCGCTCAGCGCTGACCCCGGTGTCATCATCGATGAAAATACCCAGGCATTCGAAGACGGCCTCAAGGTGCTAACCCGCCTGACCGAGGGCAACGTTTTTCTGTGCACGGGTGAAAACGCCTCCATTCCCGGTGGCGACATCGAGGGTGTGAAGACCGAAAGCTTCAAGGGGCCGCATCCGGCGGGGCTGGTCGGCACCCACATTCACTACCTGTCGCCGGTCGCGCTGCACAAGAGTGTATGGCACATCGGCTATCAGGACGTGATCGCTTTCGGCAAGCTGTTTTCTGAAGGCAAGCTCGACGTTAGCCGGATCGTCGCCGTGGGCGGCCCGCGCTCTGAAAAGCCGCGTCTGGTACGTACGCGCCTCGGCGCGAACCTTGACGAGCTTTTCGAAGGCGAGGTGATCGAGCCGCACGGCACGCGGATCATTTCCGGCTCTGTCTTCTCGGGCTTTGCCGCCGAAGGCAAGCTGACCTATCTCGGCCGCTTTCACAATCAGGTGAGTCTCCTCGAAGAGGGTAACAAGCGTACCTTCATGGGGTGGCTTTCGCCCGGCACGAACCGCCACTCGGTCATGGGCATTTATCTGTCCAAATTCAAGGGGCTCAACAACTTCGCGCCGACCACCTCCACCAACGGCTCCGAGCGGGCGATGGTGCCGGTGGGCAACTACGAGCGGGTTATGCCGTTGGACGTGATGCCGACCCAGCTTCTGCGGTCGCTGATCGTGGGTGACATCGAATCTGCCATGGACCTTGGATGCCTAGAGCTCGACGAGGAAGACCTCGCGCTTTGCACCTACGCGTGTCCCGGCAAGTACGAGTATGGCCCTATCCTGCGTGACAACCTCACCATGATCGAGAAAGAGGCCTGATATGGGTATCCGACAGACACTCGACACGCTCGAGCCGCACTTCCACAAGGGCGGCAAATACGAGAAGTTCTATCCGCTTTATGAAGCGGTCGACACCATTTTCTATTCGCCGCCGAGCGTGGCCAAGACCACCGCTCATATCCGCGACGGTATCGATCTCAAGCGGATCATGATCACCATGTGGCTATGCACGTTCCCGGCCATGTTTTTTGGCATGTGGAACGCCGGCTGGCAGGCTAACGTCGCGATCGATGCGGGCTACGCCTCAATGGGCGGCTGGCGCGAAGCGATCATGATGGCGGTGGCCGGCGGCCACGACCCGGGCAGCTTCTGGGCGAACTTTGTGCTCGGCGCGACCTACTTTCTGCCGATTTATCTCGTGACTTTCGCCGTCGGCGGGTTCTGGGAAGTGCTGTTCGCGATCAAACGCGGCCACGAGGTGAACGAAGGCTTCTTCGTGACCTCGGTGCTCTACGCCTTGATTTTGCCCGCCACCATCCCGCTTTGGCAGGTGGCGCTGGGTATCACCTTCGGCGTCGTCATCGGTAAGGAGATCTTCGGCGGTACGGGCAAGAACTTCCTCAACCCGGCGTTGACCGGACGGGCGTTTTTGTACTTCGCCTACCCGGCGCAGATCTCCGGCGACAGCGTTTGGGTCGCCGCCGATGGCTATACCGGTGCGACCGCGCTCTCCATGGCGTATCAGGACGGCATGGATACTCTGGCCAACACCTTCAGCTGGACGGACGCCTTCCTTGGCTTCATTCCGGGGTCGGTGGGTGAGGTATCGACGCTGGCGATTCTAATGGGTGCTGCCGTACTGCTCTGGACCAAGGTCGCGAACTGGCGAATCATGCTCGGGGTCTTCCTCGGCATGGTGATCACCAGCACGCTGTTCAATCTGATCGGCTCCGACTCCAACCCGATGTTCGCGATGCCCTGGTACTGGCATTTGGTCATCGGCGGCTTCGCTTTCGGCATGGTGTTCATGGCGACCGACCCTGTATCGGCTTCGATGACCAATCAGGGCCGCCTGGTCTTTGGTGCATTGATCGGTGTGATGACGGTATTGATCCGCGTGGTGAACCCGGCCTTCCCGGAAGGCATCATGCTGGCGATCCTGTTCTCGAACCTGTTCGCACCCTTGATCGATTACTTCTTCGTCCAGGCCAATGTCAAACGGCGCAAGAAGCGCGTCGGTACACCGGCCGAGGAGACTGCCTAATGGCACAAGGTAATAACTCCATCAAGAAAATTCTGATCGTGGCGTTTTCGCTATGTATCGTCTGTTCGGTGATCGTGTCGACGGCCGCGGTGGCGCTTCGCCCCACCCAGCAGCTCAACCAGGAGCTCGACCGTAAAACCAACATCCTCAACGTGGCCAAGCTTTACGAGCCGGGGATGGATGTCGAAGAGGCGTTCAGCGAGCAGATCACCGGGCGCGTCGTTGAGCTCGAGACCGGTGAGTACACCGATCAGTATGATGCCGACGAGTACGACGGTTTCGAAGCCTCGCGCGATCCGGCCACTGGCCGCACGCTCTCCGGTGACCGTGACATTGCCGGTCTTTCGCGGGTCGAAAGCTACTCGACCGTCTATCTTGTGGGTGATCCCGACAGCCCCGAGCAGATCGTGCTGCCGATTCGCGGTCAGGGCCTGTGGGGCCGTATGCGCGGCTTTTTGTCCGTGGAAGGTGACGGCAACACCATCGTGAGTATCACCTACTACGAGCACAGCGAAACGCCCGGGCTCGGTGCGGAAGTGAACAACCCGCGCTGGCAGGCTCAGTGGGAAGGTAAAAAGATCTACGACGACGAGGGTGACCTGTCGCCGGAAATTCACCTGACCAAGGGCGGCGCCAGCAGCGAGTACGAAGTGGATGCGCTGTCCGGCGCCACGCTGACCAGTAACGGCGTGACCAACATGCTGCAATTCTGGCTCAGCGAAGAGGGCTTTGGCCCGTATCTGGCGCGTTTTCGTGAAAACGCCGAGCCGGATGACGCCGAAGACACCGACACCAACTTCAACGACGTTGAGGGGGCTTGATCATGGCGGATGTAAATGCAAAGGGCGTGTTGACCGCGCCCATATTTCAGAACAACCCCATCGCACTGCAAATTCTGGGGATCTGCTCGGCGCTGGCGGTCACCACCAGCATGAGCGTATCGCTGGTCATGGCGCTGGCGGTTATCTTCGTTACCGCGTTTTCGAATCTGTTCGTCTCGCTGATTCGTAATCACATCCCGTCCGCGATCCGGATCATCGTACAGATGACGATCATCGCCTCGTTGGTCATCGTGGTCGATCAG
This sequence comes from Halomonas sp. GD1P12, assembly GCF_025725645.1. Classification (NCBI taxonomy): domain Bacteria; kingdom Pseudomonadati; phylum Pseudomonadota; class Gammaproteobacteria; order Oceanospirillales; family Halomonadaceae; genus Halomonas; species Halomonas sp. GD1P12. The sequence continues at coordinate 1,555,101 of NZ_CP107007.1, forward strand.
ATTCTGAAAGCCTACGCCTACGAGATGTCCAAGCAGCTCTCGGTGTTCGTTGGTCTGATCATCACCAACTGCATCGTGATGGGACGTGCCGAAGGCTTCGCCATGTCCAACACGCCGGGCATGTCGTTTCTCGACGGTATCGGTAATGGCTTGGGTTACGGCTTCGTGCTGATGGTCGTGGGTTTCTTCCGCGAGCTTCTGGGTGCAGGCAGCGTGTTCGGTTTCACCGTTTTGCCGACCGTGCAGGATGGGGGCTGGTATATCGGTAACGGCCTGCTGCTTCTGCCGCCTTCCGCGTTCTTCATCATCGGCCTTTTGATCTGGGTACTGCGCTCGATCAACCCGGAGCAGGTCGAGGAGAACGAGTTCAAGATGAAGGAAAACACCAAGCCGAAGGAGGCCGTGTAACATGGAACACTATCTGAGCCTTTTCGTCGCTTCGGTGTTCGTCGAGAACATGGCGCTTGCCTTCTTTTTGGGCATGTGTACGTTCCTGGCGGTCTCGAAGAAGGTCTCCTCGGCCATTGGCCTGGGCATCGCGGTCATCGTAGTACTGACCGTCACCGTGCCGGTGAACAACCTGGTCTACACGTACCTGCTTCAGGAAGGCGCGTTGACCTGGACCGGTATCGAAGGTGCCGAGAACATCGACCTGTCGTTTTTGGGTCTGCTCTCCTATATCGGCGTCATCGCCGCACTGGTCCAGATCATGGAGATGTTTCTGGACAAGTACGTGCCGTCGCTCTACAACGCGCTGGGCGTTTTCCTGCCGCTGATTACCGTGAACTGCGCCATCCTCGGTGGCGTACTGTTCATGGTCGAGCGTAGCTACAACTTCGGTGAGGCCGTGGTGTATGGCTTCGGTGCCGGTACCGGCTGGGCGCTGGCGATCGCCGCACTCGCGGGTATCCGCGAAAAGCTGAAGTACAGCGACGTTCCCGGTGGCCTACAGGGTCTGGGTATTACGTTCATCACCGTTGGCTTGATGTCCCTGGGCTTCATGTCCTTCTCGGGCATTCAGCTTTAATCGGCCGGTGTTCTCGGCGGCGCCTCGTCGCCGAGAACACCCTCAGCAATAGGAAACCGACATGGTTGATACATCCATCATCTTGCTCGGTGTTGTCATGTTCACGGTCATCGTCATCAGTTTGACGGCGATCATTCTGGCAGCGCGCAGCAAGCTCGTGAGTAGCGGGGACGTGACGATCGAAGTCAACGACGACCCCGAGAACACCCTGAAGACCCAGGCCGGCGGCAAGCTTTTGAACACGCTGGCGGCCAACGGCATTTTCCTCTCCTCCGCCTGTGGCGGCGGCGGCTCCTGCGCGCAGTGCAAATGCCGCGTGGAAGAGGGCGGCGGCTCGATTCTGCCGACCGAAGAGTCGCACTTCACCATGCGTGAAAAGAAGGAAGGCTGGCGTTTGTCCTGTCAGGTACCGGTCAAGCAGGACATGAAGATCGAAGTGCCCGAAGAAGTGTTCGGCGTCAAGAAGTGGGAAACCGTGGTTACCGCGAACCCCAACGTTGCGACCTTCATCAAGGAGCTGAACCTGAAGCTTCCCGAAGGCGAAGAAGTGGCCTTCCGCGCCGGTGGCTACGTGCAGCTGGTGGCCCCGCCTTACGATATCAAGTTTTCGGATTTCGATATCGACGAGGAGTATCGCGGCGACTGGGAGCAGTTCAACCTGTTCGACGTTCGGCACAAGAACAACGAAGAGGTCATCCGCGCCTACTCGATGGCGAACTACCCGGAAGAGAAGGGTCTTCTCAAGTTCAACATCCGTATCGCCACGCCGCCGCCCAAATCGGACCACCCGCCGGGCCTGATGTCGACTTACGTCTTCAGCCTGAAAGAAGGCGACAAGGTGGAAGTCATGGGGCCGTTTGGTGAGTTCTTTGCCAAGGACACCGATGCCGAGATGATTTTCATCGGCGGTGGTGCCGGCATGGCGCCGATGCGCAGCCACATCTTCGATCAGTTGAAGCGTTTGAAGACCGATCGAAAAATCTCGTTCTGGTACGGCGCGCGCTCCTGGCGCGAAACGTTCTACAACGAGGAGTACGATCAGCTGGCCGAGGAGTTCCCGAACTTCGAATGGCACCTGGCGCTTTCCGATCCGCTGCCGGAAGACAACTGGGAAGGGGCGACGGGCTTCATCCACAACGTGCTCTACGAAGAGTACCTGAAGGATCACCCGGCGCCGGAGGACTGCGAGTACTACATGTGCGGTCCGCCCATGATGAACGCCTCCGTGATCAAACTGCTGCTGGATATGGGCGTTGAGCCGGAAAACATCATGCTGGACGACTTCGGCGGTTAAGAAGTCGATGTACGCAGAGCGGGGCTGGCCATGGGCCGGCCCCGCTCTTTTTATAGCGCTTGCACGCCCGTTTCGATGAACCAGGTTCAAAGCCGGTTTTGGTTAAAAGGCCTACTGCCTGATCATACCCCGTATTTACGGTATAATGAGGCCGTACACCTTGAGTAACGACGCACAACTGCTCCGCCAGGCACTTTTGCTTATCGCAACTGTCTCGAGGGCAGGTAACGTCCCAGGAGGTTTCAATGGCTATTTGGCTACTGGTATTTGGTTTCATGGCGCTGATCATGACCGCGATGGCGGTGGGTGTGCTGGTCGGGCGCAAGCCCATTGCAGGCTCCTGCGGTGGCTTGAATCAGATCGGCATGAAGGACGGCTGCGATATTTGCGGCGGCAAGGACAAGGTTTGCGAGGAAGAGAACCGCAAGCGCGGAAGCGCTCGTCGTGCAAGCGACGAGAGCCGCGGCGCGGATCTGGGCTACGACGCCACGCGGCGCTGAGCGCCACGCAAGGGACAGGACCGCACACGCGTTAGCGTGCGCGAAATGGGATCGAGGAGACGCAGACGGTATGGCGGTTCACAATTACGATGTCGTGGTGATCGGTACGGGGCCCGCGGGCGAGAGCGCGGCCATCAACGCGGCAAAGAACGATCAGCGCGTGGCCATCATCGAGAAACAGCCGCAGGTCGGCGGAAACTGCACCCACTGGGGGACCATTCCCTCCAAGGCGCTGCGCCACCAGGTCAAGCAGATCATGGCGTTCAATACCAACCGCATGTTTCGCGACATCGGCGAGCCGCGCATGTTCTCCTACCCACGCGTCATGGAGCGCTCTCGCGATACCATCGATAAACAGGTCGAAATGCGCACCACCTTTTACGCGCGCAACCGTATCGACCTGATTCACGGCACCGCGCGCTTCAAGGATGAGCATACGCTCCTCGTTCGCGACCGTCAGGAAGGTGTCGAGGAGCTGGTGGCGAAGAAGTTCGTGATCGCCACTGGCTCGCGCCCGTACCGCCCGGGTGACATCGACTTCAGCCACCCGCGCATCTACTGCTCCGACACCATTCTTGCCATGGCGCACACGCCGCGCACCCTGGTGATCTTTGGCGCCGGCGTCATCGGCTGTGAGTACGCATCGATCTTCTCCGGGCTCGGTATCAAGGTCGATCTGATCAACAGCCGCGATAGTTTGCTGTCGTTTTTGGACGACGAAATCAGCGATGCGCTGTCGTACCATCTGCGCAAGCACGGCGTGCTGATTCGGCATAACGAGGAGTACGACCGTGTCGAGCCCGACGAGTCCGGCGTCGTGGTCTATCTTAAATCCGGCAAGAAGATTCGTGCCGACGCGTTCCTGTGGGCCAACGGGCGCACCGGTAACACCGATTCACTCGGCCTTGAGAATATCGCGCTGCAGCCCAACGGCCGCGGCCAGCTCAGTGTCGATGATCACTACCGTACCGAGCTTCCCCATATTCACGCCGCCGGGGATGTGATCGGCTGGCCGAGTCTGGCCAGCGCCGCCTATGATCAGGGCCTGAACTCGAGCAACGAGCTGCTCGACAAGGAGTATCGCTTCGTCACCGATATTCCAACCGGCATCTACACCATTCCCGAAATCAGCTCCTTTGGTCCCAACGAGCGCGAGCTGACCGAGGCGAAGGTGCCCTACGAAGTGGGCAAGGCGTTTTTCAAGGACACCGCCCGGGCGCAGATTACCGGCGACACGGTCGGGATGCTCAAGATTTTGTTCCACCAGGATACGCTGGAGATTCTGGGCATCCACTGCTTCGGTGACCAGGCCTCGGAAATTCTTCATATCGGCCAGGCGATCATGCAGCAAGAGGGCGAGGCGAACACGCTGCGCTACTTCGTCAATACCACCTTCAACTACCCGACCATGGCCGAAGCCTACCGGGTGGCGGCGCAAAATGGGTTGAATCGGGTGTTTTGATCAAACGCCTTCGATCGAAAAGGGCCCATTGGGCCCTTTTTGTTTCTTGTGGTCGAAATGTCAGTCGTCCAGTAGCTCCTGAGCGCGCGCCTGCCACGGGCCTGCGATTTCGGCGGCTCGGCGCAGCGCCGCTTGTGACGCCTCCATATCGTTTTCGAGTGCCAGCAGTAACCCCATATTCAGCCACGCTGCGCCAAGCGTCGGGTCTGCGCGGGTAGCCGCCTCGAAGGCGTGGCGCGCGCTGCTCGGTTCACCTTCGCTATAAAAGGCGTTTCCCAGCGCGAACCAGGCTAGCCCGCTTTCAGGGTGACGCTCGACCAGCGCCTGCCAGCTGGGTAGTGCCGCGCTTGCGCCGTTCAGCGCCTCGAACGCGCTGATGGCGTCCAGCGCGCCGCGCGCCGAGACATCGACGGGCAGCTCTCCTGGCGCCTTGACCACGAATCCCCAGCGCTCGCTGCGCGCCCAAGTGGCGTCGAAACGGCTGAAAGCGAGCGCATGACGCTCGATTTCCCCGCTTCGCAAGAGCAGCCGCTCGTTGGCCAAATCAAAACCGATCGCGACCGCGTAATGCCACAGCGGGTAGACAGGCAGCGCCAGGTTCTGCATCACCACGACCGGCTCACCCGCGTCCAGGTGGCGCAGCAACGCATCCAGGGTGGGGCGGATTACATAGGGGATCAAGTCATGACGGCGCACACTGGCGAGCATTTCCGGCTGCAGGCTGCCTTCGCGACCGGGCAGGTACACCTCGCGAATGAGCGTCTCCAGGGCTACGCTTTCGCCTTGATGGTTGAGCACCATGGCCAGACTCGCCGGGCCGCACTGATACTCGCGTTGGGCGAAGAAGGGCACATCAGTCAGCTCGACGCGAGGCGTGATGGTTCGATACGTGCTTTCGAGCAGCACCGGATGTCGCGCACAGCCGCTAAGCCAAAGGGCGAGTACAAAAACGCCCGCAGTGCGGGCGTAGTGAGCGAGACGACGCATCGAATGCTTAGCGCGTGAACGGATAGACGTCGGTCAGACCGAGAATATCGGTGATCAACAGGATGATGAATACGGCAAACAACGCGCCGACTACGCCGCTGGCGCCAGCGGGCAGCTCGTCCAGACGCTGAGCCATCTCTTTCGCTTCGCTATCGCTTAAAGCGGCCACGCGGGCCTGAACCTCGACCGGGTCGACGCCCTGGTTAACGAGGGCCTGCTGGACATCGGCACGGGCGAGCACGTCGCTGATACGCTGACGCTCGGCGCCGGCCTGGTCGCTGGCGAGCACTGACTGCGTGGAGATCAGGGCGCGATTGGAGGCGTCCACAGAGGCCATGATCGGAAGGCTGGTGACGACCAACGCTAGAATCAACAGGGCAGACAGGGTGGAACGCAGGGTTTTCATGGTATTCGATCCTTGAACGCTATCAGAGCGCTTTTTCTAATAAAGTTGGTTATGAAGGCGCCACGCAAGAGCGGCGCACTAAACCCCGATGCGGTAGGTCCACGGGGTTTCGGCGAGTATACCCTTGGCGCCGCCCATCGTCATCGCCAAATCGTGAAGGCCTGGCCAGAGCGGCACGCCACTGGCGCCCTTGACCGCGAGATCGAGTCGCTGAGCCATCAGCAAAAGCTTGTGCAAACGCTTCATCGGCAGGCGGCTGATCGCCTTTTGATAGGCCGGTCGGCGCTTGTCGAAAATCATCGGCTTTTGCGTCTTGCAAGCGTGCTCGAAGCTTTGCCCCTGATCCAGATGCTGGTGCAGCGACAGAAGCGTTCGAAGTTCTCGGGTCAATGCCCAGAGGACGATCGGCGCTTCCACGCCTTCGCTTCTAAGCCCGGTGACGATTCTTGAGACACGCTGCGGCTCGCCCTTGAGGCACGCGTCGGACAGGTTGAAGACGTCGAAGCGGGCGCTATCCTCGACGCCCACGGCGATGCTGTCCACGTTGAGCCGCGTATTCGGCGGGTGAATCAGCGCAAGCTTTTGAAGCTCCTGGTCGGCGGCAAGCAGGTTACCTTCGGTGCGCTCGCCCAAAAGACGCGCGGCGTCCAGATCGATCTGCACGCCGTGAAGCCCGGCGCGGTCACGCAGCCAGTAGCCGAGCCGGGAGGCATCCACCGGCCACACCGGCACGAACAGCCCGTGCTTGTCGAGCGCCTTGAACCAGGCGCTTTTCTGCTGCTTGGCGTCGAGCTTGCCCATGCTGATCAGCAGGACATCGTCGCTTTGCTCCATCAGCTCGGCGTACTGGGCGAGCGCTTTCGCGCCCTCCTGGCCGAGCTTTTGGGTGCCAAGGCGCAGCTCCAAAAGCTTGCTGCTGGCAAAGAGCGACAGGTTGCTGGCGGTTTCGAGAAGCCGCCCCCAGGCAAAGTTGGGCTCCACGTCGAGTACTTCGCGCTCCTCGATGCCGGCGCCGCGCGCGGCCTGGCGCACGGCGTCGCAGGCGTCGCGATGCTGAAGCGGCTCTTCACCGGCGACGATCACCGCCCGCGGAAGCTTTTTGGCGAGCTGGCCGCCTAGCTGGTCGGCAAAGACCTTCAAGGCGACGCCTCAAGTGTCGCCAGGCGCTCGACGATGCGCTGGGCGAGCTGACGCGATAGCGTCTGTTTCGCCTCGTCCAGCAGCAATTCTCGGTTCAAGAGGTCGTCCTCGTTGATACGAATGCGCGTGGCCGTCGAGACGATATCGTTATTGAGCGCGTAGGCGCCGTTCTCACGCTGCTGTACCGAAAGCGTTACGCGCATGGTGAGCTCGTGGTCACGGTTGGCGCGGCCTTCGCTTCCCAGCGACCGGTTCTCGACCACCGGCGTGCCCAGCGTGACCCGCCAGGGGGCGCCCGGGGTCACGTCGGTGCCCTGGCGGGTAAGTAGGCTGTCGAGCTCGCGGGCAAGCGACGTGGAGGTGTCGCCTTCGAGGCTGAGCGGCGGCAGGCTGGTCAATGTGCCTTCGCGGCGCAGCCGAAAGCCACAGCCTGCCAGCAGCGCCGCCGATACGGCGACGCTCCCCAGTGCGAGTAACCGCCGGCGTGTATAGAGTGTGCTCATCCGCCCACCACGATGTTGACCAGCTTGCCCGGAACCACGATGACCTTACGCACCGTTTGGCCCTCGAGATGGCGCTGTACGTTGTCGTTCTCCATCGCCAGACGCTCGATGGAGGCTTTATCCGCATCCGCCGGTACCTCGAGGCGGGCGCGCAATTTGCCGTTGACCTGCACGACAAGCTCAAGGCTGTCACGGGTCAGCGCCGCTTCATCCACCGCGGGCCAGGTCGCCTCGATGGCCGGCTCCTGGTGGCCAAGCTGCTGCCAAAGGGTGTGGCAAAGGTGCGGGGTGATCGGCGCGAGAATCAGTACGCAGGCCTCGAGCGCTTCGCGTGCCACGGCCAGGCCCTGGCTGGCGGTTGCATCGAACTTGCCGACGGCGTTGGAGAGCTCCATCACTGCCGCGATGGCGGTATTGAAAGTGGTGCGCCGACCGATGTCGTCGCTCGCTTTCTTGATCGTCTCGTGCGTCTTGCGTCGCAGAGCTTTTTCGTCGTCGTTAAGCGCGCCTTTATCCAGCGGCTGGGGCTCGCCGGCCTCCATGTGCTCGCTGACCTGACGCCAGATACGCTTCAAAAAGCGGTGCGCGCCTTCGACGCCGGAGTCGGACCACTCGAGCGACTGCTCCGGCGGCGCGGCGAACATCATGAAAAGACGTACCGTGTCGGCGCCGAAGCGCTCGATCATCGACTGCGGGTCGACACCGTTGTTTTTCGACTTGGACATCTTCTCGATGCCGCCCATCTCGACCGGCTCACCGTCGCTCACCAGCACCGCGCTGATCGGGCGGCCCTTGTCGTCGCGCTTCACATCGACGTCCGCCGGGTTGAACCACTGCTTACCGCCGTTATCGAGCGTGCGGTAGTAGGTCTCGGCGATGACCATGCCCTGGGTGAGCAGCTGCTGGAACGGCTCATCACTCTCGACCAGGCCGAAATCTCGCATCAGCTTGTGGAAGAAGCGCGCGTAGAGCAGGTGAAGAATGGCGTGCTCGATGCCGCCGATGTAAAGATCCACCGGCAGCCAGTAGTTGGCGCGCTCGTCGAGCATCGCCTCGTGGTTATCGGCGCAGGCGAAGCGGGCGAAGTACCAGGAGGACTCCATGAAGGTGTCGAAAGTGTCGGTTTCCCGCGTCCAGCCATCGCCCAGATCAAAAAATTCGGGCATTTTCTTGAGCGGCGAGCCCGAGGCGTCGACGGTGACTTCCATGGGAAGCTCGACGGGTAGCTCATCGTCGGTGAGCGCCACGGTCTGACCTTCCGGGCCGTACTTGACCGGAATCGGCGCGCCCCAGTAGCGCTGGCGGGCCACGCCCCAGTCGCGAATACGGAAGTTGGTTTTGGTTTCGCCGCGGCCAAGCTCGGCAAGCTTTCCGGCAATGGCGTCAAACGCCGCCTCGAAACCGAGCCCGTCGAACTCGCCGGAGTTGATCAGCGTGCCGTGCTCGACAAAGGCTTCCCGGCTTAGATCCGGCGTCTTGCCGTTCGCATCGGCAATCACGGGTTTGATCGCGACGCCGTATTTGGTGGCGAACTCCCAGTCGCGCTGGTCGTGGGCGGGTACGGCCATGACCGCGCCGGTACCGAACTCCATGAGCACGAAGTTGGCAACGTAAACCGGCACGCGCTCGCCGGTGATCGGGTGCACGGCCCGGTGGCCGGTGGGCATGCCGAGTTTCTCCTTGGTCGCCATTTCGGCTTCCGAGGTGCCGCCTCTGGCGCACTCTTCGCAAAATGCGGCAAGCTCTGCGTTGTGCTCGGCGGCCGCTTTGGCAAGCGGATGGCCGGCGGCGACGGCCACGTAGGTCACGCCCATCAGCGTATCCGGGCGAGTGGTGTAAACCGACAGCGGCTCACACGCGTCGCCGCCCTGGGCTTCGATGTCGAAGCTGAGTTCGACGCCCTTCGACTTACCGATCCAGTTGCGCTGCATGGTCTTGACCTGCTCGGGCCATTCGACCTTGTCGAGATCCGCCAGCAGTTCGTCGGCGTAGTCGGTGATCTTCAAAAACCACAGCGGAATCTCCTTGCGCTCGACTAAAGCGCCGGAGCGCCAGCCGCGGCCTTCGATCACCTGCTCGTTGGCCAGCACCGTCTGGTCCACCGGGTCCCAGTTGACCGTGGACATCTTCTTGTAGACCAGGCCCTTTTCGATCAGCTTGCCGAAGAACCACTGCTCCCAGCGGTAGTAACTCGAATCGCAAGTGGCGAATTCGCGGCTCCAGTCGTAGGCGAAGCCCAGCGCCTTGAGCTGGGTGCGCATATAATCGATATTCTGGTAGGTCCATTCACCCGGCGGCACCTGGTTTTGAATGGCGGCGTTTTCCGCCGGCATGCCGAAGGCGTCCCACCCCATGGGCTGCAGAACGTTCTTGCCCTGCATCCGATGAAAGCGCGAGACCACATCGCCAATGGTGTAGTTGCGCACGTGGCCCATGTGGAGCTTACCGCTGGGGTAGGGGAACATGGAGAGGCAGTAGAACTTTTCGCGATTGGCGTCTTCTACCGCCTTGAAGCACTGGTTCTTGTCCCAGTACTGCTGGGCGTCACGTTCGATCTCGCGAGGGCTATAATGTGCATCCATCGGTTTTTTCAATGCCTTGGCGTAGTTCGCCCGATTCGGGCGCGGTATGAATGAGAATGACGGCTGTCAGATCAGTAATGCCGATTGTATCCTATGCTGGTGTAACCTTGAACGGTTAGCCAGCGATAGCGGCCAGGCAGTCAAGCGCGGTATTTAAAGCGGTATTGAGAAAGGAGAGCATCCATGGAACGAGATAACGACCACCGTTTACGCGAAGGCTACGAGCGTCTTTTGGAGCGCATGAAAAACGGCGCGGGCGAATTGACCTGGACGAACCTGCAAAAGGATCTGGACGACGCCGTCGCCTTCGAGGCCGAGTTCGAAGAGTACACCAAGGACGAGCTGGCGCTGCTGCGCGCCTGGGTCGAGCGCGATTTGAAAGACATGCGCCACTACATGGCGGACTCCGGCAAGCAGGTGGCTCAGTGGCTGGGGATCGACGTCGATACGCTGTCGCGGCGAGTGGTTGAGTCGCTTCTATCCATCGCCGATCGCAGCGTGGTCGAGCGCGAACGCTTCGAGGATGACCTGGAAGCCGCCCGGGCAGATTACTGCGAAGGCGAAATGGCCGCACCCGGTCTCATGGCCTGCGTGCACTGTGATACCCAGGTCATGCTCGAGCGTGTCTCGCGCATCGAACCTTGCCATCAGTGCGGTCACCGCTACTTCTATCGCTTCCCCACGAAAATCGTCGAAACCTGATATTCGGCTTGTGACGCCGGCTCAGTTTCCGAACGTTCCGATGCCTGCGATCGCCGCCAGCGAGAGCAGGCTCATGATGGCGGCGTACACCAGATTGTCGTGCATCATCTGATAGCCGCTGACGCCATAGCGCCCCTGCAGCGACAGGTTGATCCCGGAAAGCGGCCCGACACTGGTGCCGACCGCCCAGCCGCTGAGCGCCACGAAGGCGAAGAGCGTCTGCTCCTGAGCGTCCAGGTTCAGGACCGAGGCCAGTATCGAGACGCCGATGATCGGGTGAAGCCCGGCCAGCGCGCTTATCGTAATGGCGGCGAAACTCGCCATCGCCTGAACGATCCCGAAGTGCTCGAAGAGCGTCCAGTCGTCACCCGCCGCCGCGCTGACCAGCGTTGAAAGCCCGATGGTCAAAAGCCCCGCCGCCAAAAACAGTGAAAGCTCGCCGCGCATCGCGGGCAGGCGGTTGAAAACGTGCTGTCGAACCCGTTTGACGGTAAAGGCCGGTCCTTCGTGCAGGTTCGCCACCACCGCTACGGCGGGAACCAGAAAGGTAATGATGCTGACGATCGACAGCAGCGGTGTCAGCACGAAGTGAAACAGCATGACGCCCATGGCCATGCCCAGCGGCATGAACAGGCTTTTCGGCGAAAGCGAAAAGCCATCGACCTCGCGCAAATCGAAGCGCCGATTAAGCTCGAAGGTAGTGATCACCCCGGAGAGCATCGCAATCGGAAAGCCCACCAGCGCAATCTGGCTGTACTCGACCGCCGGTGCCAGAGCGATCACCACGCCCATCGAGGCGAAAAACGGCGACCAGAGTGCCGCACTCGAGAGTCCGCGGTTCAGCGCCAGAAACTGGGGGGCGGTGAGCGGCGCGCGTCGCGCGATCCGGTCGCCCACCATGAAGACCGTGGAGAGGTTTAAAATCGTGCCGAGAAAATGAACCCCCAGCCAGGTGCGCAACACGCCGCCGCTGCCGGTGAGCCGCTTGCCCGCCGCGGGCCGATTGCCCTGGCGCCCCACCAGCGAAATGAAGCTCACCCCGACCAGCATCGCGACGACGAATACGTTGCCTTCGAGCACGTGCGGCCAGTCGATGGGTGCTCCGTACACCAGATGGGCGGTCAGCAGCATCGACGCCCCCATCCCGATCAGTACGCCCGCCTGAAGTCGCGAGCGGCGCGGAATATCGTTCCATAGCAGCACCACCGCCGCCCACAGCAGGTAGCTCACAAGCGGATGTGTATCGGTCCAGGGCGTGAAGCCGGCGATTTGCGCCACTAAACCCGAAAACGCCAGCGTTCCCGCCAGACGCCGCCGCGCGGTGGTTCTGTCCATGAAGACTCCTTTAAAACGTGACTCGCAGGCTAATGAAATCGGCCCGTAAAAACCAGCGCGGTCTGTCGCGTGTTAATCAGTTGGCGCACGCGATAAGCGGCTATCCTTTGATTATCGTTAAAGACTTTGCGTACCATCGAGTGATGGCAACGGCTGGCTGTTGTAACAGCGATTTTTTCAATAACAACGATGGGAGAGTGTCATGGAAACCTTGTCAGAGCATCAGGGCCGCTGTGTTTGCGGCGCCGTTAGCATCACCGCCCGCCCGGAAAGCCTGAACGTCGACGTTTGCCACTGCGCGACGTGCCGCCAGTGGAGCGGGGGGCCGCTGATGGTAGCCAGCTGCGGTACCCGCGTCGATTTCGAAGGGGAAGAGCGGATCTCGACGTTCGCTTCGTCCGAGTGGGCGCAGCGCGGCTTCTGTAGCGGCTGCGGCACGCACCTGTTCTTTCGCCTCAACGCGTCCGGGGAGTATCTGGTGCCGGTGGGGCTTTTGCAGAGCGACGGTGCGTGGCGGCTCAAAAGCCAGGTCTTCATCGACCAGAAGCCGGCGTTCTACTCGTTTTGTGAGCGAACCCACGACCTGACCGGCGAAGAGCTTTTTGCCAAACACGCCTGAGGCAAGCGTGAAGATGCAAGAACTGGCCTCGTTTCAGGATGGTTTTCTACTCGGGGCCGGTAAGCTCTATCAATGAGGACCTTCTTGTGAACACGTTTCGCCCGCGCCGTTTGAGCGCGGCTCAACGAATAGCCGGCGCGATCATTGCGCTGGTAGGGCTGGTCACGCTTTTGCTGGGCCTGCTGATGGGCTACGCGCTTATCGGTGAGCTGAGCGATTCGTTGACGGAAGGGGCACTGAGTCTTGCCATCTTCTTCTCCCTGTTGACCGGGCTCGGCACGATCGCGCTGGCCGCCGGCTGGGGGCTGGCGCGAGGAAAGCGCGAGAGACCCCGCGAAGTGTGGGTCCCCTGGCAGGCGCTGATGCTTGCCGGAGTGCTAATCACGACCGCGATGCTCGCCTTTATGGGCCACGCTCTTTGGCACGGTAGCCCAATGGGAGGAGCCGCGGCTAAAGGGGTCAGCATGCTGATGGGATTGGGGCTTGCGTTTTTGGCGTCCGGTTTTTACCGGCGCAAAAAACGCGGACGTAACCTGTTTCGCTAGCTCGCTGCCTGAAGGGAGCGCGTGGGTTAAACGCTTGAAAGCGGTACGTTCTCCAGATCAACGGAGTATTGGCACTGGCCTTAAGGAAAACGCCCGGGCGATGCACGTCGACCCGGGCGTTTTACGTAGTACTTTTTTGAAAACGATTAGCGAACTACTTCCTTCTCCGGCTGGAAGATCGTGCCCATATCGGTCGAGAAGGGCGCTGCGTACTCATTCTCGATTAACGGGATAGCGGCGACGCGTTCGGCGCGGCGCAGAAGGTTTTTGTAGAGGTAGCGGTTGTACACCGCCCACAAATGAAAGGTCAGGAACGTGACGATGAAGCCTGCCGCCAGCAGCTGCAGCATCGTCGAGCTGTAGAGCTGTTCGATGATGGCATCCTCGACGGTGTAGAACGTATGCAGCCTTGAAAGTACCACCAGCCATAAGCCGAGCGTTGCCAGCGCCATCACGGTATCGCGCGTGCGGTACTGCCAGCATTTTTGGCAAGGGTTATCGATGATCACGGGCATCAGCTTGTTGCTCATTGAAGGGCTCTCCTCTGTCGGGGCTTTGCCAGGTGGCTAGCCGTCCTTTTTGGCGCGTCATCGCTTTGGGGAAGGCGATGATCACGGTGACCAGGTTGAGTATCCAGTACGCGAAGGGGTACCAGATGCTCCAGTAAACGCACTTGAGAATGTCGCGGTCGTAACGGCTGTCGATGTAAAAACTCACCGAAAACTGAATGAAACTGATGAAAATCAAAATGCTGCTGAAATAGGAGAGCACGCTGCCGGTCACCGGCCACTCGTCCGGCGTCAGCGCCTTGCTGACCAGCCACGCAACGATCAGCGCCAGTACCGAGTAGCACCAGACGACGCTGACGATGTACTCGAGCATCAGGATCCAGAAGCGACGGTTCTTCCAGCGCATGGTTTGGGTGAAGTAGCGCAGAAACACTTCGCCACCGCCCTGGGCCCAGCGCAGGCGCTGCTTGAAAAGTCCGCGCAGGGTTTCCGGCATCAGCACCCAGCACATGGCGCGGGGCTCGTAGCGAACCTGGCCACCGTCGAGCTGGAGGCGCCAGCTCACATCGATGTCTTCGGTGATCATGTCGGTGCTCCAGCCACCGATCTTCTCGATCGCCTGACGGCGAAATGCGCAGATGACGCCCGAGATGGTGAACACCATGCCGTAGATGCGCTGGGCGCGTTTGATCAGGCCGATGATCGCCGAGAACTCGCCGGTTTGAATCTTGCCGATCGCCGTCGAGCGGGTTCTCACCCGGGGGTTGCCAGTGACGCCGCTCACGCGAGGGCTTGCGACGAAGTGGCTGACCATGAAGCCGACGGCGTCGTAATCGAGAATCGCATCGCCATCGATGCCCACGATGATGTCGCCGCTGGCGTGGGCCAGGCCGTTGTTCATGGCGCTGGCCTTGCCCTGGTTGGGCTGATCCAGCACTGTCAATTTGGGGTAGCGCGCGGCGAGCACCTGTAGGCGAGCCAGCGTGTCATCGCGACTGCCGTCGTTGATCGCCACGACGTCCATGTTCGGGTAGTTCTGCTTGAACAGGTGCTGCACCGTCTCGTCGACGTTCAGGCCCTCGTTGTAACAGGGCAGCAGCACCGTGACCGCCGGGGCCGACGGGTCGAACTGAAACGGGGTCGTCTTGGGCTGCTTGCGCTCCCAGTGCAGGTAGAAATACACGCCACCGCAGATCCAGATGGTGGCCATGACACTTGGGTAGCCAAGCGTAAAGGTGGCCAGAAGGTCGAGTAGGTTCATGGCAGTTTTCTAAAGCGTTGGCCCTGGGAAAAGTACGGTCTGATCACGTCGATATTGGGATGATTTTCATGGAAATCGTCCGGGTAGTAGCCGATGTGCTTGATACCTTCCTCTCGCAGAATACGGATCCACTCGGCGATCTCTTCACTCGGAATCGGTGTCTGGGTACGCCAGTCCTGAGTTTGAAGTTCGAACACGAGCTGCTGGGCACTGACCCGGGAAAGTGAACGCCGAGCAAGCTCTCTGAGCCAGCCGTTGGGGTCGTCGTCTGCCTCCTCCATGTAAGGCATCGCCATGACCGCCACGTAGTTGTAGGCCTGAGCGAAGCCTTCGGGACTTTGCGAGAACCACTGCTGACTTTCCGGGTTCATGATCGTGGTGGCGTACAGGTTGCGCGAGCTGGTGAACGCCTTGTTGTCCGACTGACGGTAGTAGTTGGCCGAGCGTAAAAGCTCCCGAGTAAAGTCCGCCAGGTACTGCTCCTTGAAGTCGGTCCAGCGCTGTATCTGATTCTCCTGCTGAAGCGCTTCGATATCACCGGGCAGGCCGGCGTTTTCATAGGCGCTGAGTGCCGCCGGGCTTGCGTCCTCGTGATCGGTGAAAAAGGCGTCGTCGTGAAAGAGCACGCCGTCGAACTTGGTCAGACGCCCCAGATCCTGGTAGATCTCGTTGATAATGCGGCGGTTGTCGGCATCGAATGGGGTGAGCCTGCGGTAGTGCTCCGGCGCCTCGCCTCCGGTGCGGTCGTTGAGAACGTAGCGATGGCCGTCACCGAGATCGAAGGAGAGCACCGGCATCCAGGCGTACACCTTCACGCCGGCGCGCTTTTTGAGCTGCCAGGCCACGCGGTTGAACAAATCGGCACGCATCGGCAGGTGGCGGTTGGGGAAATAGAGCTCGTTGGCAACGCCGTCACCCTCCGGGTCGGCGAACGCCTGGAGATAAACCGTGGTGATGCCGTAGCTATAGATACGCTGAATCAGTCGATCCAGATTCTGCTCCTGCTGAACCGGGTCCGGATCAAAAACGTAGTCCAGATCCACGTGTACGATGCGAAGGGACTCTTTCTCCCACACGTTGTTGGCGAGAATCTCGCCCAGGGTCTCCAGGCTGGTCTCCTGATCGATCAGGTAGCGGTGAATGCTCGCAAGCGACTCGCCTGAGCGGTTGGGCGAGCTCAAAAGGCTGAAGGTGTAGCGCATGCCTACTTCGGCGGCCAGATCGATGGTCGCCTGGCTGTAAGCACCGTAGGGCCAGACCATCATGCGCGGCTCGCGCCCCAGGTGCTCTTCGAACTGCTCGCGGGTGCGGGCCATGTCGGCGCGAATGCGCGCGGTATAGGCGGCTTCGCTTTCATAGCCGGTCTGGCGGTTCCAGATCGTGGTAACCGCCGCACCCTGCTCGTTGCCCTGAGGGTTGCCGAGCACACCCTGGTGAAGATCGAAAGTATGCGAGGCGATCTCGACCAGCGGCGACTCGTCGAGCTCGCGGACCTGATCCCAGCTCAAAAAACGGCTGCGGGGTAGGGTGATATTGCCGTAGGGCACCTGGCCGCCGGCAGGCACGTCGAGCCAACTGCCCACCACGGCCTGGACGGCGGGGAAATCATAAAGCTTCAACAGCGGAAAGACGATGTCGTAAAAGCTTGCGTAGCCGTCGTCGAAGGTCAACAGGACCGCCTTGTCCGGCAGCGGTGCGCCGCCGTTACGGGCATCGAGGATCTGCTGAAAACTGACCGGCCGGTAGCCCTCGGCATCGATCAAGTTGAAGTGCTCGACCAGTCGGGCGCGGGTAATGGTCTGGGGGTAGATCGGCAGGTTCGGCGTGACCTGACGGTCGACCACGTCGTGGTAGCTGATGACGACGAAATCGTCAGGGGTGCGTTCGGCGTGCGCCTGAACGCTCAACAAGAGCAACACCAGACCGGTAATGAGCGTGCGCCAGTGCATTACAAGAATCTCCAGATAAAGCCAGCGGTGAAGGTGTTGTCGTACTCGGCAATGCCGTCATACACCGCGCGTTCGCGGGTGATGCCGTATTCGAGACTGAACGTGGGGGCAAGCTCGAAACGGTGGCCGTAGCCGATCGACCAGGTGTTCTCGTCGTCGAACTCTTTTTGCCAGTAGCGTCCAGCGCCGAGCGACAGCGTTTGAATGAAGCTTTGGCGGTAGTCCAGCGGGATTTCGTAGTTCACCGACAGCACGCCCGCCACGTTCGCATCGCGCTCGGGGTTGAAGTAGCTCGCCTCGACCTCGTCATTGGCCGATGCTGCGACCTGGGCCTCGCCGTTCACCTGCCAGCGGTCCAGGTGATAGAGCGTCTCGCGCCAGTAGCCGTAGGCCGAGCGGCGAAGGTTGCCGTCATCGAAATCCATTGCCGACACGCCAAGGGCGCCTGCGCCGCGTTCGTCGCGGTAAAGGGCGATTTCACCGCGATAGCGGTCGGCGCTGACGCCGTCGTTGAGCGCGCGAAGCGGGGTGTCGAGGGTGTTGTGCTCCGCCGCGACGGTGGCCGTCACGTGATCGCTGGCGGCGTATCTGAGTTCGGCCTGAGCGACGAAGTCATTGCCCAGTTGAGCGCCGTGACCCGCCGACAGGACCACCGTTGCCGGGTACAGGTTGAGCTCGTAGCCCGCAACGGTCGTGCCCGCGCGCAGGTCCTGGTCGTCGAACTCGCCGTACTGATTGGTTTGAGTGATGAACGGGCGCGACCCCTGGGCATTACGCGGCCCGTCGAGGCGCACTTGCGAGCGCCACTCTTTCGATGCCTGGGTGCTCACGCCTTCGCCGCTGCTCCGGGTAAACGAAGCGCTCAGCTGCGGGGCACGGGCCTCGCGCCACTCGCGGGCCAGCTCATCGCGGGACGGGCTGGGCCGGGCATCAGTGATCTCGCGGGCGATTGCATCCGTCGTGCCGGCCCACTGGCCGCGCTGAAGCCGCGATAAAAGGACGCCGTGCTCGGCCTGATAGCGCTGATCCGGCGCAAGCATGGGCTCGGCGCTTTGGTAGGTGGCTTCAGCCTTTCGCGGCAAGCCTCGAATACGCTCGAGATCGCCTTGGGTAATCGCCAGGTAAGGGTCGCCAGGCGCCTGGTCCTGATAGGCCGCCAGCCTGTCGCTCGCTTCCCCTATCCGGCCGCGCCAGGCGGTCAGCAGCACATCGAGCAGCAGCACCTTTTGGTAGTTGGCGTTGGGAATTTGCGTCGTGCGGGTAAAGTCCCAGCGGTACTCCGGCTCCTGAGTGAGCCAGCTTTTTAATAGCCGGTCGGCTTCGGCAAAGCGCTGCGCATCGGTGTAGCTAAAGAACAATCCCTCGTTGAGTGGGTCGTCCGGGTTGATCGCCATACCCGGCGAGCGCGCGATGATCCCGCGATAGAGCGTGGCGGACTCATCGGGGTGGCCAAGACCGCCAAGTGCCAGCGCACGGGCGCGGAGCACGTAATCGGGCAGGGTGCCGTGCTGAAGCTCCAGGCGTTTGGAGAGTGCCTCGGCTTCACTAAAGCGTCGAAGCTCGGCAAGCGCGACCACCTTGTCGTACTCGGCCAGCGTTTTGAGCTGATCGGGAAGCTCAGCGTTGGCCAGCACGGTTTCGAGCTGGCTGAGCCCGCTTGCAGTGCGCGAGGGTGTATCGGTATGAATGCCAAGGCGAATATCGGTGACCGCTTCGTAATAGGCCAGCCAAAGCCGGTCGCTGGCACTGAAAACGTCCGGATTCTGATTCATCAGATCGCGTGCCGCGCCGCTGGCGCCCAAACCTACCGCCAAGCGGTAAATCGCCTGCAGTTCGCTTGTGTTGCTCGGATCCCGCTCGATCAGCGCCTGGCGGGCAGCGAGCTCCTGGGTGGCGTTTTGCGTGCGCGAGGCAAGATAGCCGCGCGCCTCCAGCCCCTGCGCCGTCGTGCCCGCGACCTGCTCGTAGTTCTCGAGGTTGATTTGAGCCTGGGTGTAGCGCTCGAGGTCGGTATTGACCAGCGCCTGCCCTAGATACCCCTGGCCATTTTGCGGATCACGCCGCGCCAGCGCCTGATAGAAGGCCAGCGCCTGCTCATGGGCCTGCACGCGCCGCGCCGCGCCGCCAAGGTTTTCGAGTTCGTTGGAGCGGTACTGCTCCAGAGAGCAGCCGGCGCAAACGGCCAGCGCATCGTCGAAGCGTTCGGCGCGCAGTAGAAGCGCGATCAAATCAGCACGCACCCATTCATCGCCGGTCTGTCGATAGAGCGTTTCGAGACCGCTGATCGAGGAGGTCAGGTTGCCCTCCCGCGCGTCTAGAACCAGTGCTTCACGGGTGAGATCCGTGGTGCTTTGACCATGGGCCGCTCCTGCCATCAGGCTTGCGAGCAGGCCAAGAGGCCAAAAGCGGCGAAGAGGGCTTTGCATGGGTGCGTATCCTACACAGGCTAGAGTGGTCACATTTGTGTAAGTAAATGTAACTTTTAGTGTATAGGAGTTTACTTAATGTAAAATCAGGAAGAAAATTGAACGATATAAGTGCCTATTTCGTTTCTAAACAAGGTGTAATTAATGCCTTTTAATGGGTTTTAATTTTATTTTAATCATTAGAATGAAAGCTACTCGTACAGCTTTTCAATAGCTTGCCGTCAGCGCCTCGATCATCTGCCTGGCCGCATTGGAGAGCGTACGGTCGGTATGGACGAGATAGCCAAGCGGGCGCTCAATGGGCGGCGTTTCAACGTTTAGTTCCACAAGTGTGTCGTCGAGCATTTTTTCCGGCAGTACGCTCCAGCCAAGCCCAACGCTGCACATCATTTTAAGCGTTTCGAGGTAGTTGGTCGCCATCCCCACGGACAGCGTAAGACCGACGCCAAGAAAGCGCTTTTCGATCAGCGAGTGAGTGAATGTTTTGAGCCCGGGCATGACACAGGTAAAGGTGCTGAGCCTGTCCAGGGTGAGTGGTGTCTGCTTACGCGCCAGCGGATGATCCGGCGCGCAGACGAAGCAGAGTCTGTCACGCCAGAGTTCGGCCGTTTCGAGCTGTTCGGACGGTGTCGGGGCGAGGGTGACTACGGCGATTTCGAGCGTGCCATCGATGACGCCCTGGTAGGCGAGCTCCGAGTCCTGAAAGCGAAGGTCCAGCGCCACGTTCGGATGGCGCTCGGTGTAGCGCTTCAAGATCGGCGGCAGACGATGAAGCCCGATGTGATGGCTCGTGCCGAGCGTCAGCGTTCCGCCTACCTGACCGGAAAGATTGGCCAGCGCCCGTCGGCTATCTTCGACCGACTGCATGATATGAAGCGCGCGAGGCCGTAGTAGCCGGCCCGCCTCCGTCAGCGAAATGCGCCGCCCGATGCGATCAAAAAGCCGCGCGCCTACCTGGGTCTCGAGCGTGGCGATGCGCTTACTGATGGCCGGCTGGGTAAGATGAAGCTGCTCGGCGGCCCGCGAAAAGCTCTGCGTATCGGCGACGGCAATGAAAGCCTGCAGACTTTGGGTATCCATGGCGTTTTTACTCGGTGGGCTGCTATTCCATTATGGAATCTATTGCATGAATAACATGAATTGCTTTTATGCGCGAGGCGCGTGACACTGACGCTATACATAACGATTGACCCTATAACGCCCGAAGAGGCGGCTTGAAAGAGCACCGGACCGAATCAGCAGGGCACCGCCCGGGAGAGCAGCATGTCAGAGCAACACGCCACGTCAGGTCAAACCCTTTACGACAAACTCTGGAATCAGCATCTGGTCAAGCAGCGCGACGACGGTACCGCGCTCATTTACATCGACCGCCAGTTGCTCCATGAAGTGACCTCGCCCCAAGCCTTCGAGGGTCTGCGCTTGGCCAAGCGCAGGCCCTGGCGCCTCGATGCCAACCTGGCAACGCCGGATCACAACGTGCCGACGACGCAGAAGGAGCGCGCCGCCGGCAACAGTGGCATCGAAGACCCGGTCTCGCTGATCCAGGTACAGACACTCGACGACAACTGCGTCGAGTACGGCATCGAAGAGTTCAAGATCAACGACCCGCGCCAGGGCATCGTGCACGTGGTGGGCCCGGAGCAGGGCGCCACGCTTCCCGGCATGACCGTGGTGTGCGGTGACTCCCATACCGCGACCCACGGCGCCTTCGCCGCGCTCGCCCACGGCATTGGTACCTCGGAAGTCGAGCACGTGCTGGCGACCCAATGCCTGCTGGCGCAAAAAATGAAGAACATGCAGGTGCGGGTGGAAGGCGAGCTTGGCCTTGGCGTGACCGCCAAGGACGTGGTGCTGGCGATCATCGGTGAGATCGGCACCGCCGGCGGCACCGGCTACGCCATCGAGTTCGCCGGCAGCGCCATCGGTTCGCTATCGATGGAAGGGCGCATGACCGTGTGCAACATGGCCATCGAAGCCGGCGCCCGGGTGGGCCTGATCGGCGTCGACGACACCACCATCGACTATCTGGCCAAACGCCCCTTCGCCCCGACCGAGGAGCAGTGGGAGGCCGCGGTGGCCGATTGGCGCGCGCTGGTGTCCGATGACGATGCTCATTTCGACAAGGTCGTGACCCTCAAGGCCGAAGAGATCGAGCCTCAGGTGAGCTGGGGCACGAGCCCCGAAATGGTCACCGGCATCTCCGGCCAGGTGCCGGATCCGCTGGCCGCCTCCGATGACACCGTCAAGCGCAGCCACACCCGGGCGCTGGAGTACATGGGCCTGCAGGCGAACCAGAAGATCACCGATATCAAACTCGACAAGGTGTTCATCGGCTCCTGCACCAACTCGCGCATCGAGGATTTGCGCGAGGCCGCGAAGGTCGCCAAGGGTAAGAAAGTGGCGGACTCCATCAAGCTCGCCATGGTGGTGCCGGGCTCGGGGCTCGTGAAGCGCCAGGCGGAAGCCGAAGGCCTCGACAAAATCTTTACTGACGCGGGCTTCGAGTGGCGCGAGCCGGGCTGTTCGATGTGTCTGGCGATGAACGCCGACAAGCTCGGCGCCGGCGAGCACTGCGCCTCGACCTCGAACCGTAACTTCGAGGGCCGTCAGGGCTACGGCGGGCGCACCCATCTGGTGAGCCCGGCGATGGCCGCCGCCGCCGCGATCGCCGGCCACTTCGTCGACGTGCGCACGCTCCCCGCCAATGATGCCAACCACGCCCAGGAGGCCTAAGCCATGAAAAAGTTCGAACGCATCGAGGGTCTGGTGGCACCGCTGGATCGCGCCAACGTCGACACCGACCTGATTATTCCGAAGCAGTTTCTTAAATCCATCAAGCGCACCGGCTTTGGCGTGAACCTGTTCGACGAGCTTCGTTACCTCGACGAGGGCCAGCCCGGCCAGGACTGCTCCAAGCGCCCGCTCAACGACGGCTTCGTGCTCAATCAGCCGCGCTACCAGGACGCCCAGGTGCTGCTCGCCCGGCGCAACTTCGGCTGCGGCAGCTCCCGCGAACACGCCCCCTGGGCGCTGGAAGACTTCGGTTTTCGCGTGGTCATCGCGCCAAGCTTCGCCGATATCTTCTACAACAACGCCTTCAAGAACGGCATTCTGCTGATCACGCTGCCCGAAGAGCAGGTCGAGCAGCTGTTTCAGGAAGTCGAAGCGATGCAGGGCTACCGGCTCGACGTCGATCTGGAAAATCAGCGCGTGACCACGCCCGGCGGCGACGCCTTCCCCTTCGAGGTAGACGCCTTTCGCAAGCACTGCCTGCTCGAAGGGTTGGATGATATCGGCATTACGCTGCAGGACGAGGACGCCATTCGCGCGTTCGAGGAGAAGCACCGCCAGGCGCGCCCGTGGCTTTTCCGTCAGAGTGCTTGACGTTTACCGACGCTTTTTAAGGAATTCGTATGACCCAGAAAGTATTGCTGCTGCCCGGCGACGGTATCGGCCCGGAAATCGCCGCCCAGGCTGCGCGCCTGTTGAAAGCCTGCCAGGACGCAGGGCTCGATATCGAGGTCGAAGAAGCCCTGGTGGGCGGTAGCGCCTATGACGCTCAT
Organism: Halomonas sp. GD1P12; assembly: GCF_025725645.1. Lineage (NCBI taxonomy): Bacteria > Pseudomonadati > Pseudomonadota > Gammaproteobacteria > Oceanospirillales > Halomonadaceae > Halomonas > Halomonas sp. GD1P12. The sequence continues at coordinate 1,577,911 of NZ_CP107007.1, forward strand.
GGCGAGCCGCTGCCCGCTGAGACGCTTGAAAAAGCCACATCTGCCGATGCCATCCTGCTCGCCGCCGTCGGCGGTCCGAAGTGGGACAAGATCGAGGATCTCTCCAAACGTCCTGAGAAGGGCCTTTTGGGCCTGCGCAAGAACCTCGGGCTTTTCGGTAACCTGCGCCCGGCGCTTTTGTATCCGCAGCTGGCCAGCGCCTCGAGCCTGAAGCCTGAACTGGTGGCCGGGCTCGATATCATGATCGTGCGCGAGCTTACCGGCGGCATCTACTTTGGCCAGCCCCGCGGCATCGAGGAGCGTGACGGCGAGCGCGTAGGTTTCAACACCTACATCTATTCGGAAAGTGAGATCGAGCGCATTGGCCGGGTCGCCTTCGAAATGGCGCAAAAGCGCGGAAAGAAACTCTGCTCCGTGGACAAGGCCAACGTACTCGAGGTCACCATTCTGTGGCGCGAAGTCATGGAGCGGCTGGCGCCGGAGTACCCGGACGTCGAGCTCTCGCACATGTACGTCGATAACGCCGCCATGCAGCTGGTGCGCGCGCCCAAACAGTTCGACGTGGTGGTCACCGGCAACATGTTCGGCGATATCCTGTCGGATGCCGCCGCCATGCTCACCGGCTCCATCGGCATGCTGCCCTCGGCTTCGCTCAACGAAACTGGCCAGGGCATGTACGAGCCCTGCCACGGCAGCGCCCCGGATATCGCCGGGAAGAACATCGCCAACCCGCTGGCCATGATGCTCTCGGTGGCCATGATGCTGCGTTATTCGCTGAACGAAGCCGGCCTGGCCGAGCGCATCGAAACCGCGGTGGGCAACGTGCTCGACCAGGGTCTTCGCACGGCAGACATCGCAAAGCAAGGCGAAACCAGCGTGTCCACCGTCGAGATGGGTGACGCGGTAATCGAGGCGTTCAACGCGCTGGCCTGATGGTCGCTTCGTTTTCCACGGCGTCGGCCGCTTTGCGCAGCGGCCGACGTCTTTTGTTATAGTGGTGAGACAGGATTCAATTTACGGGAGATCAAAGCATGTTGAAGGTCGGTTTTGTCGGTTGGCGGGGCATGGTGGGTTCGGTACTCATGAACCGTATGCAGGAAGAGGGTGATTTCAACGGCATCGAACCGGTGTTCTTCACCACCTCTCAGGTCGGCCAGCCAGGCCCCGACATCGGTGTCGACGTGCCTGCGCTCAAGGACGCCTTCGATATCGAGGCGCTCAAGGCGCTGGACGTGATCATTACCTGCCAGGGCGGCGACTACACCAAAAAGGTGTACGGCGATCTGCGCAACAGCGGTTGGAACGGCTACTGGATCGACGCCGCCAGCACCCTGCGCATGGAAGACGAAGCGACCATCGTGCTCGACCCGGTCAATCGCCACGTCATCGACGAGCAGCTGGCCAAGGGCGCTAAAACCTTCGTGGGCGGCAACTGTACCGTCAGCCTGATGCTAATGGGGCTAGGCGGGCTTTTCGAGGCCAACATGATCGAGTGGATGACCTCGATGACCTACCAGGCCGCCTCCGGCTCCGGCGCCAAGCACATGCGCGAGCTTTTGAACCAGATGGGCGATCTGCGCGAAAGCGTGGCGTCGGAGCTTGCCGATCCGGCCAGCGCCATTCTGGAGATCGACCGCCAAGTGACCGCCAAAATGCGCGGGGGAGATTTCCCCACTGAGAACTTTACAGCACCCTTGGCCGGTAGCCTGATCCCCTGGATCGACAGCAAGCTCGACAGCGGTCAAAGCCGCGAAGAGTGGAAGGGCTTCGTCGAGACCAACAAGATTCTGGGGCTTGGCGACAACCCGATTCCGATCGACGGACTTTGCGTGCGCATTGGCGCCATGCGCTCGCACAGCCAGGCGTTCACCATCAAGCTCAAGCAGGATGTGCCGCTCGACGAGATCGAGGACCGCATCGCCAAGCATAACGACTGGGTCAAGCTGATTCCCAACGACAAGGAAGCGACCATCGCCGGCCTCACGCCGACCGCCGTGACCGGCACGCTGGACGTGCCGGTAGGGCGGTTGCGTAAGCTCAACATGGGCGGCGAGTATCTCTCCGCCTTTAGCGTTGGCGACCAGCTTCTGTGGGGCGCGGCGGAGCCGCTCAAGCGCATGCTGAAGATTCTGCGCGAGCACTGATCGCGAGCGTCGTCATCGCTTGAAAAAGGGAGGCCCAGGCGGCCTCCCTTTTTATTTGCCCGGCTAAAAAATCGCTAAACTCGCGTAGGAGGGTCGTACTCACTGGGGTATGGTAATAAAGTATGATGGAGTGCCTGCGCGGTGGGCGCTGGGTAATCAATCTCGAGGGGCCTGGATGAAAAAAACGCTCGCCGGGGGCGTCTGGTGCGCTCTTGCAACGCTCAGTCCGGCAACGCTTGCCGTAGAGTTCGGGCCGGCCACGACGCTTTCGCCGCTGCAGGCACCGCTCGATGCCAGGATCAGCCTGCTGGCCGTTGATAACCTGCGCGTCGAGGATATCAGCGCGGCCGTGGCCGAGCCCGCCGCGTTCAGCGCTCTGGGCCTTGCCTGGTCGCCGCTGCTCTCTGACGTCGAGGTCATTCCAGTGCGTCAGAACGGGCGTACGTTCTTACGCTTGAGCGGCGCCCGCGCCGTCGATACGCCCTGGCTCGACGTGCTGATTACGCTGACCACGCCAAGCGGTCGCCAGACGCAGATGGTTACGCTGCTGTTCGACCCGGTGGATTATCTGCCTGGCACGACGGACACTGGGCTTGCCGCCACTCCCGCGCCTGTATCGTCGCCTTCGCAACCGGCACCGGCATCTGCCTTGTCTTCCAACGCGCCGTGGGACGCGCCAACGGCGTCCTCGACAGGCACGTCCTCAACAGGCACGTCCTCGCCAGGCGCATCCCATGCCACGGTCGCCCGCGGCGACACGCTGTGGAACATCGCGCTTCGCACCCGCCCGCCCGGCGTCGACGTTCAGCAGATGGTCATCGCCCTGGCCGATGCCAACCCGGCGGCCTTCGAAAGCGGTGGCATCGACACTCTCAGAGTTGGCCAGCGCCTCGAGATCCCGGGACGAGAGCAGGCGTTGCGCCTTAGCCCGCAGCAGGCGGCGCAGGCCGTCACTGCGCGAAGCGCGGCGATCCAGGCGCCCGGTATCGAGTCCGACCCGCCGCCGGCCTCCAGCTCACAAATGGCGCAAAACGCTCCGCTTGAAGAGCCCGCAGATTCCGCCGAGCGTCTGCCAACCGAGGCGCCTGCACCCAGCGAGCGCTCACCAGCCACGGACGCGCCGCTGATGGCGGAAAGCGCTGGAGAAGAAGAGCGCGAAGAGGTCGCAGGGGACGGTGGCGAGTTGGTCGAGGCGCTTGCGCTGATGAACGATCTGGCCAGTGAGACGCCGAGCCGGGAGGTCACACCGCAAAGTATCGAGGCGGCACTGGCGGTCAGCGGCGAGCCGATCCCCGACGGTCGGGCCTGGGCCAACAGCCCGCTGTCCACCGATGTGCTTGGCCAGGTGCTGGCCTCGCTTTCGCCTTTCGCCACGGTTGAAGCCGCGCCGACGGAAAGCGAGTATCGCGCGATGCTCGACGAGCAGGCGCGCCAGGCCGCCGAGATCGAGTCGCTCACACTTGAGGTGGCCGAGCTGCGCCAGGCGCTCGACGAGGTGCGCGCCCTGGCCTCGACTCCTGCTCAGACGCCAACGACCCAAACGCTATCTGGCGCGGCGGCGCCTGACGCACCGGCGCCCAGCACGGCGGCGCAAAGCAGCGCCCGCGAGGTTTCTCTCGGGCCGCTGGCGCTTTTACGCGAGCACTGGGTCTGGCCGGTAGGGCTTGGGTTGGCGCTATTGCTGGCCGCGATGGTGATCAGTCGCAAACGCCGCGAGCGCCAGTGGGAGCCTGCCCCAGTCGCCGCGCCGTCGCCCGTGAGCCCTGACGCGTCGGCCAGGCCCGCACCCGCCGGCCCCGCCCGGGCCGAGCCCACCGTAAAGCCCGCCGCGCCGGCAAGTGCCGCGCCCGTGGAGCCAACCAAAGCGCCTGCACCGGAGGCCGCCCACCAGCCCGAACCGCCCGCCGCCGTGCCACCCGCCGCCGTCGAGGAACCCGCGCCGACAAACGTGTCGCTCGGCGAGAAAGAGCGCGCCCGCGAGGCACAAGAACCCCCGACCTTTCACGCCATCACCGAGGCGCCCGTGCCGCAGACCCTGGCGCTCGAGCGTCGCGCCTTGAGCGGCCAAGCGCGCGTTCGGCCAGCGCCAAGCGAGTGGGAAGAGGGTGGGGCCTCGATGGCGTCGAGCGTCGGGGAGCCCGCACCCGCCACGGCAGAGGAAGAGGAAGCACTGGCGCTGGCGCCTCAAAAGCCGGCTCGGCCGCCCAACCATACCATCGACTACCGGCCTGAAAGCCTGACGACTACCGATGAAGCGCCGTCTGCCCCGAGTGAGTACCCGCCGCCCGTAGCCGAGACGCCAGCGTCGAGCCCCGAGTGGGAAATCGAGGAGGTAGCATTTAAACCGCGACGTCGGGATAATGGCTGATCCTTTTCCCTGATTTCCAATACGGCGTGGCTGATGACGCTTTTTTACCATTTCGATGAAACCACGCCGCTCGACGGACGGCTGGCGCTCGGTATTGAATACGACGGCACACGCTTTTGCGGCTTTCAACGCTTGAAGCACGCCGCTTCCGTTCAGGCGGCGGTGGAGGAGGCGCTGGCTAAAGTGGCCGGCGCGCCGGTGCAGATCCACGCAAGCGGTCGCACCGACTCCGGCGTCCACGCGACCCGCCAGATCGTTCACTTCGACCCGCCGGCCGCGCGCAGCGAAAAGGCCTGGATCTTCGGCGCCAATACCAACCTCCCCAGGGATGTCGCCATTCGCTGGGTCAAACCGGTCGGCGACGATTTCCACTCTCGCCTGGGGGCGCTGGCACGGCGCTACCGCTACGTCTTCTTGAACCAGCCCAGCCGCCCGGTGCTCGAGCGCCATCAGGTCACCTGGTGTCGCGACCCGCTGGATGCGCCCGCCATGCATCGCGCCGCCCAGGCGCTGGTGGGCGAGCACGACTTTTCGAGCTTTCGCGCGGCGGGGTGCCAATCCAAAACGCCCTGGCGGCAGATGCATTTTTGCGAAGTGAGCCGCCACGGACAGCTGGTGGTAATCGACATTCAGGGCAACGCCTTTTTGCACCACATGATCCGCAATATCGCGGGGGCACTGGCAAGCGTGGGGCGCGGCGCAAAGGATGAAAGCTACATTGCGGCGCTACTGGCGAAGAAAAGCCGCCGGGATGGCGACGTCACCGCGCCGGCCTGCGGGCTTCACTTCGTCGACTCGGTCTTCGACGAGCGCTTCGCGCTTCCCCGCGAGCCGCTGGGGCCCCATCTTCTGGCGTTCACCGGTGAGTGGACCGGTGACCGTACGCTTCCAGACAATCCACGCATCGCCGCTCGCCGCAAGCTTTCTTTCGCCCCCAAAATGGATTCGCCTGCCCGCGAAAATCCTGTTGATGAAAATTCTGCAAGCTAAGCCTTGCCGGGCCAACGGCTTTGCAGGCCCTAAATCCCCGTTATCCGGAGAAGCGCCATGCGCACGCGCATCAAGTTTTGTGGAATGACCCGAGCGGAGGATATCGACGCCGCCGTGGGCCTCGGCGTCGACGCGCTGGGGTTCGTCATGTGGCCGGGCAGCAAGCGCGCCGTTTCCCAAGCGCGTCTGGAGGCGTTGAGTGCCCGAGTGCCGGCCTTCGTCACAAGGGTCGGGCTCTTCGTCGACCAGCCGGTGGAGGTCATTGAGCGGTGTCTACCGACTCTCGATCTGCTGCAGTTCCACGGCAACGAATCAGCGGCGTTTTGCGAGCAGTTCGGGCGGCCCTGGATCAAGGCGCTGCGCATGCGCGACGACGTGGATCTTCAGCGCGCGGCGCGGGAGTACTCGGGCGCCCGGGCGCTGCTGCTCGATGCCTATCGCCCGGGCGTTCCCGGCGGAACCGGGGAAACCTTCGACTGGTCCAGAATTCCCGCAGATCTCGAAAAACCTGTTATCCTCGCCGGTGGATTGACCCCGGCCAACGCCGGTGACGCGGTGGCGCGCGTAGCGCCTTTTGCGCTGGATGTCTCCGGTGGTATCGAGGCCGCCCCGGGCGTCAAGGACCCGGTGGCGATGAGCGGTTTCGTGCGCCAGGTAGCACTCGGCGACGCCGGGGCTTGCTACTGAGTCGAGGCCATCAGGTTCTATTCACTCAATAACCACGTTCATTTACCGTTTGCCTGCTCGGGCGATCTTGTGAGGTACCTCTGTGACTGTTTCAGCGACTGGTGATACCGAAACTGTGAAGACCCGGTTCAGCGATTTGACCAAAATGCCGGACGCGCGCGGCCACTACGGCCCCTACGGTGGTCGCTTCGTGTCGGAAACCCTGAGCTTCGCGCTCGAAGACCTGGAAAAGACCTACGCCAGCCTGCGCGACGACCCGGACTTTCAGGCCGAGTTCGATTTCGATCTGGCCCATTATGTCGGCCGACCCTCGCCGCTTTATCATGCCAAACGCTGGTCCGAGGCGCTCGGCGGCGCGCAGATCTGGCTCAAGCGCGAGGATCTGAACCACACCGGCGCGCACAAGGTGAACAACACCATTGGCCAGGCGCTGTTGGCGAAAAAGACTGGCAAGCCTCGGGTGATCGCCGAAACCGGTGCCGGCCAGCACGGTGTGGCCACCGCCACGGTCGCAGCAAGGCTGGGGCTTGAGTGTGACGTCTACATGGGTGCGACGGACGTCGAGCGCCAGAAGCTCAACGTTTACCGCATGCACCTGCTCGGCGCTCGGGTGATTCCGGTCGAGTCCGGCACGCGCACGCTGAAGGACGCCATGAACGAGGCGCTCAGGGACTGGGTCACCAACGTCGATAACACCTTCTACATCATCGGCACCGTGGCGGGCCCGCACCCGTACCCACAGCTGGTGCGTGACTTCAACGCCGTGACCGGGCGGGAAGCGCGCAGACAGTCGCTCGAGCAGATCGGCCGGCTGCCGGATGCGCTGGTCGCCTGCGTGGGCGGTGGCTCCAACGCCATCGGGCTCTTTTACCCGTTTCTGGAGGATGACGATGTCGCCATGTACGGCGTCGAAGCCGGCGGCGACGGCGTCGAAACCGGCCGCCACGCCGCCCCTTTGGCCTCCAATGCCCCCAGAGGCGTGCTGCACGGCAACCGTACCTATTTGATGTCTGACGAAGCGGGGCAGGTGTCGGACACTCACTCGATCTCTGCCGGGCTCGACTACCCGGGCGTGGGTCCGGAGCATTCGCTCTGGAAGGATGCCGGGCGCGTCAACTACGTGGCTGCCAACGATAAAGAGGTGCTCGAGGCGTTTCGCGAGCTGACCCGCATGGAAGGCATCATGCCGGCGCTGGAGTCCGCCCACGCGCTGGCGCACGCCAAGGTGCTGGCGCCGACCATGCGTGCTGACCAGCACATCGTGGTCAATCTCTCGGGTCGTGGCGACAAGGACATCATGACCGTTGCCGACATTGATGGACTCAAGTTTTAAGGGTGAGCATGAACCGTATCGATCAGCGCTTCGACGAACTCAAACGCCAGGGCCGCAAGGCCTTGATCCCCTACATCACCGCCGGCGACCCGGGCCCGGAGCACACCGTGGGCTTCATGCACGCCCTGGTCGAGGCCGGTGCCGACGTGATCGAGCTGGGCGTGCCGTTTTCCGACCCCATGGCCGACGGCCCGGTGATTCAAAAGGCCTGCGAGCGCGCACTCTCCAAAGGCACCCGGCTGGTGGACCTTCTGGACATGGTCGCCGAGTTTCGCCAGGCCGATAGTGAAACGCCGGTGGTGCTGATGGGCTACCTGAATCCGATCGAACGCATTGGCTATGCCCATTTCGCCGACCGGGCGGCAAGCGTTGGCGTGGACGGTGTACTGGTGGTGGACATGCCGCCAGAAGAGGCCGAGGAGTTCGGGCCGCTATTGAAAGCACGTGATTTGGCGGCAATTTTCCTGGTTGCACCTACCACTTCCAATGCCCGAGCCGCTACAATATGCGCCCACGGTGAAGGGTATCTTTATTACGTGTCGCTCAAGGGCGTCACCGGCGCCGCCACGCTCAACGCTCAGGACGTGGCCGAGCATCTCGCGCCGCTGCGTGAAATGACGAATCTCCCGCTCTGCGTGGGCTTTGGCATTCGCGACGGCGTCACCGCCGCCGAGGTCTCCAAGGTGGCCGATGGCGTCATAGTCGGCAGTGCGCTGGTGAACCGCATTGCCGATAATCTGGAGACGCCGGAGGTGATCGCCGGCGAGCTTAAAAGCGTGCTTGCCGAGATGCGCGCCGCGATGGACGCCTGAGCCTCTTCATCGGCTAAACTGTTTTTATGACGAACTTTGATCGACGACACTCACAGCCTGGCAAGGCCGGGCGTTGACGACTACGGAAGCCTTTTTGATATGAGCTGGTTAGACAAAATCGTACCCTCCATGGGCCGTATCCAGCGTAAGGACCGTCGTGCCAGCGTGCCCGACGGTCTTTGGCGTAAATGCCCCAAGTGTGAAGCGGTTCTCTACCTGCCGGAGCTGGAAAAACATCAAAACGTTTGCCCCAAGTGCGACCACCACTTGAGGCTGACCGCGCGCAAACGCCTTGACTGGTTTTTGGACAAGCAAGGGCGCCAGGAGATCGCTGCCGATCTCGAACCCGTCGACCGGCTCAAGTTCAAGGACTCCAAAAAGTACAAGGACCGCTTGAGCGCCGCTCAGAAGGAGACCGGCGAGAAGGATGCGCTGATCGCCATGCGCGGCGAGCTCGACGGTCTGCCGATCGTCGCCGTCTCGTTTGAATTCACCTTCATGGGCGGCTCGATGGGCGCGATCGTGGGCGAGAAATTCGTCCGCGCGGCGACCGTCGCCCTCGAAGAGGAAATTCCGCTGGTCTGCTTTGGCGCCTCCGGCGGGGCGCGCATGCAGGAGGCGCTGTTCTCCCTGATGCAGATGGCCAAGACCTCCGCGGCGCTTGAAAAGCTCAAGCAGGCGGGCGTGCCTTATGTCTCCGTGCTGACCGACCCGGTCTTCGGCGGCGTGTCGGCGTCGCTTGCGATGCTCGGTGATCTCAACATCGCCGAGCCCAACGCGCTGATCGGCTTTGCCGGCCCGCGGGTCATCGAGCAGACGGTGCGCGAAACGCTTCCGGAAGGGTTCCAGCGCAGCGAGTTTTTGCTCGAGCACGGCACCGTCGACATGATCGTTCATCGCCACGAAATGCGCGAGCGGGTCGGCGGCGTACTGCGCAAGCTCACCCACCAGAGCGCGCGCCCTCTTGATCAGGAGAGCGTCGAGGCAGCGGCCGAGGTCAATGAGCCGGTGGTAGACGAGGAGGCGCTGGCAAGCGAGGTCGAAGCCAAGTCCAAGGCGGCCCCGACCGGCTCTTCAAGCGATGAAGCCAACCGCAATGCCTGACACGTTAGCCGGCTGGCTCGAACACCTGGAAACCCTGCACCCGGTGGGTATCGACATGGGGCTCGAGCGCGTGTCAAACGTGGCCGAGCGCATGGGCCTTTTGGAGCGACCGGTCGCCACGCGCGTAGTCATGGTGGCAGGCACCAACGGCAAGGGCTCGACGCTTGCCATGATGGAGGCCGTCGCCCGCGCTCACGGCTACCGCACCGGCACCTATACCTCGCCGCACCTGGTACGCTACAACGAGCGCGTAACGATCAACGGCCAGCTTGCCGGTGACACCGAGTTGATCGAAGGCTTCGAGCGGGTCGAAAAGGCGCGCACTCAGGAGCCGGCGATCAGCCTGACCTATTTCGAGGCGGGAACGCTCTGTGCGCTGTGGTGTCTTTCTCAGCAGGCGCTGGATCTGGCGTTTCTGGAAGTGGGATTGGGTGGGCGTCTGGACGCGGTCAATATCGTCGAGCCGGACGTGAGTATCGTGACGACTGTCGCCCTCGATCACGCCGATTACCTGGGCACCGACATCGAGCAGATCGGTCGCGAAAAAGCCGGTATTTTCCGGCCGCTGAAGCCCGCCGTGTTAGGCAGCCGGTCTCTGCCGGTGAGCGTCGCCGAGACCGCTATCGAAATGGCCTCGACGCTTCATGCGCTGGGCGTGGCCTTCAAGCACAGCGCTGACGCCAAGGCGAGTAACGATCTGATCACCCGCTGGTGCTGGCACGGCTTGACCGACGAAGGCGACACCGTCTCCCTGGATGCGCTCATCGACCCGGGGCTTCCCATCGACAACGCCGCCACCGCACTCCAGGCGCTTGCACTCGTCGGCGTGAGCTTCGACGCCGCGCTGGTCAACCAGGCGTTTCGCTCGCTGATCGTGGCCGGCAGGATGCAGTGGATCGGGCAGTGGTGCCTGGACGTAGGTCACAACCCTCACGCCGCTCGCTATGTCGCCAGCCGTTTGCCAACGCTCGACGAAGGCGCTCGCCAGTGGGCGCTGATCGGTATGCTCAAGGACAAGGACGCCGATGGCGTGCTGGAGGCCCTGATGCCTTGCATCAGCGACTGGGTCTGCGTAAGCCTTAACGGTGAGCGCGGGCGGCCCGCCGAGGATCTTGCCGAGCGCATTAGAGCGAAGGGCGGCGTGGTTCACGCTTTGGCCGATTCTCCTACACAGGGCGTCGACATCATTGGGGCCGAGCTCGACGGCCGTGATCGCGTACTCGCCATGGGGTCGTTCAAAACCGTTGCCGCGCTTTTGGAGTACCCGCTGCCGCAGGCCTGACACAGCCACCGCGCTACATCTGGCGCTCGAGCCGACCCCACGCTGTAAGGAGAGGGATATGAAATACGGTAAAGCGGAACGCATTAGCGGAATCGTGATACTCCTGGCGCTGCTGGCGATTTTTGTGCCGTGGCTGATGGGCGACCCGGCTCCTCGCGAGGAGCGTCCTCAGCCCACGTTCGTCATTGAACAGCCCGAAAGCGTGGCGCGTCGTGACGTTCCCGCGCCCCAGGCACCGGCGAGCGTCGAGGCGCTGACCGACGGTGAATCGGCCCAGGGTGGCGATGGTCAGGAGGCTATTGATGCCGTGCCGGCCGACCCCCGGGCACCCCTCACCGATCGCGTCGCCGCCGCCCAGAGTGGCTCCAACGCCTCGCAGCCGACAGAAGAGGCGCCGGCCCAGTCGGACCCGATCGCCGAGATCGTGGCGGCCAACACGGCAACGTCGAGCACGTCATCGAGTGCGAGCCAATCCGCCTCGGCACCCGCGACTGCCGCGCAGGGTGAGTGGGCGGTTCAAGTTGGCAGCTTCGGCGATATCTCCAACGCCCAGCGCCTCTCGGAGCAGCTTTCGAACCAGGGGTTCAGCGCTTTTCGCCGCGCGCGGGACAACAACCTCACCTCGGTCTACGTCGGCCCCTATGCCACCTCGGAAGAGGGTGAGTCGGCGATGGCGCTGATCAAACAGCGGGCCAACGTTCAGGGGCTGCTGGTGCGGGTTAGAGATTGACGATGGCGCTCACCTGGCTCGATGCGCTGTTTCTGGCCGTGATGGCACTGTCCATGATGGTGGGGTTTTTGCGTGGCTTCGTTCGTGAAGCGCTGGGGCTGAGCGCCTGGGTCGTGGCGCTAATGGTGGCCCGGGTGCTCGCCGACCCGGTCGCCGAGCTCTTGAGCGGCATGATCGACAGCTACGATGCGCGCCTGGTGTTGGCCTTTGCGCTGGTGATCTTTGCGGTGATTCTGCTTTGCGGCATCGTGATTCGACTGGTGCACGCAGCGATCGTGTGGGTCGGCATGGGGCTTTTGAACCGCTTCGCCGGCGCCGCCTTTGGCTTGGCCCGGGGCGTAGTGGTGCTGTTGATCGCCACGGTCCTGATCACCTTGACGCCGTTTTCGGATTTACAGGCCTGGCAGCAGGCGAGCCTACGCCCCCCCTTCATCGAACTAAGAGACTGGGCCGTCAGCCAGCTTAATCAATGGGAGCGCGAGCTTCCCCGAGCGCCCGAATCGCTTCGCGATATCAGCCTGCCCGAGCTTCGCTCGTTTGGGCCGTCGGACGACTCCTCGAGTGCGCCTTTGCCCTCCTCGAACGTGCGTTGACGCGGCGGGGAAATAGCGATGGCGGACAAGTAACATTCAGGTTTGAACACGCTCGAGCTTGCCTTGGGGTAAGCCGCAGCACAAAGAGAGGTAACACGAATGTGCGGTATTGTGGGCCTTCTGGCCGGGCAAGCGGTGAATCAGGGCATTTACGATGCGCTGACCGTACTTCAGCACCGAGGGCAGGACGCCGCGGGCATGATGACGTGGAGCGAGGGACGCTTTCTACTGCGCAAGAGCAATGGCCTGGTGCGCGATGTCTTCCACACCCGCCACATGGCGCGCTTGAAAGGTCATCTGGGGATCGGTCACGTGCGCTACCCAACGGCGGGCTCCTCGAGCGAAGCCGAATCCCAGCCGTTTTACGTCAACTCGCCCTACGGCATTGCGCTGGCGCACAACGGTAACCTGACCAACTCCGAGCAGTTGAAGCAGGAGCTTTTTTCGACCGATCTTCGCCACATCAATACGAGCTCCGATTCGGAAGTGCTGCTCAACGTGTTCGCCCACGAGCTCGGAAAGCAAGGCCTGCATTTGACCGCCGAGGACATCTTCGATGCGGTGCGCCGGGTGCATCGTCGCTGCAAGGGCGGCTATGCGGCGGTAGCGATCATCAACGGCTTCGGCATGGTCGCATTTCGCGATCCGCACGGCATTCGCCCGGTGGTGTTCGGTACCCGTCAGGAGGGCGATACCCAGGAGGTCATGATCGCGTCGGAATCCGTGGCGCTGGACGTCGGTGGCTTCGAGCTCGAGCGCGACCTGGGCCCGGGCGAGGCGATCTTCGTCGACATGCAGGGCAACTACCACACCCAGGTGTGCGCGGACCGCCCCGAGCTTTACTCCTGCATTTTCGAGCACGTTTATCTCGCGCGCCCGGACTCGCTGCTCGACGGCGCCTATGTGTACGGCACGCGCATGCAGATGGGCCGCAAGCTTGGCGATCGTATCCTCAACGAGTGGCCGGATCACGATATCGATGTGGTCATCCCGATTCCCGATACCTCGCGCACCTCGGCGCTGGAGATGGCACAGCACCTGGGCGTGACCTATCGCGAAGGGTTCATGAAGAACCGCTACATTGGGCGGACCTTCATCATGCCGGGCCAAACCCAGCGCAAAAAATCAGTGCGTCAAAAGCTCAACGCGATCGACGTCGAGTTTCGCGGCAAGAACGTGCTGCTCGTGGACGATTCCATCGTGCGCGGCACGACCTGCAAGCAGATCATCCAGATGGCTCGCGACGCCGGCGCGCGCAACGTCTACTTCGCCTCCGCCGCGCCGCCGGTTCGCTACCCGAACGTCTACGGCATCGACATGCCGGTCGCCTCGGAGCTGATCGCTCATGGGCGCACGGAAGCGGAAGTGGGCGAGCTGATCGGCGCCGACCGCATTTTCTATCAGGACCTTGACGACCTGAAAGAGGCGTGCCGCGAAGTGAACCCCGACATGAAGGAGTTCGACTGCTCGGTCTTCGACGGACATTACGTGACCGGCGATATCGACGAGGCGTACCTGGCCGTGCTGGAAGCCAACCGCAACGATGCCGCCAAGGATCAAAGCGCCGGCGATCACGCGCTGGTCGACATGCACAACCAGGACGACGATCTGGACGACTGACACGCCCACGGATTGCCAAAGGTAGCTTTATGCAGGACGACTTCGATCACTCAAACGACGCTCCCGAGTACGCGCTTGACACGCTGGCCATTCGCGCCGGCCATCACCGGACGTTCGAGCAGGAGCATTCCGAGCCGATCTTTCCGACCTCGAGCTTCGTCTACGAAAGCGCCGCCGAGGCGGCGCGCAAGTTCGGTGGCAAGGAAGCCGGTAACGTCTATTCCCGCTTCACCAATCCGACCGTGCATACCTTCGAGCGCCGTCTGGCGGCGCTCGAAGGCGGGGAGCGCTGTGTCGCGACCAGCTCCGGCATGGCGGCGATTCTTTCGACGGCGCTGGCGCTGCTCTCCCAGGGCGACGAGATCGTCGCCTCGCGCTCGCTGTTTGGCTCGACGGTAAGCTTGTTCGACAAGTATCTGGGCAAGTTCGGCATTACCACGCGTTACGTCGAGCTTTCCGATCTCGAGGCCTGGCGGCAGGCGATGACGCCCGCCACCAAACTACTGTTTGCCGAAACGCCGTCGAACCCGCTGTCTGAGGTGGCGGACATCGCAGCGCTTTCAATGATCGCCAAAGAGCATGGCGCTTTGCTTGCCATCGATAACTGCTTTTTGACCCCGGCACTTCAGCAGCCTATCGCGCTGGGCGCTGATCTTGTGATCCACTCGGCGACCAAGTACCTGGACGGGCAGGGGCGCGCCATCGGCGGCGCCGTGGTAGGGCGCTTTGATCTGCTCGAAGAGGTGTTCGGCGTGGTGCGCACCTGTGGCCCTTGCCTGAGCCCGTTCAACGCCTGGATTTTCACCAAGGGGCTCGAGACGCTCTCGCTGCGCATGAAGGCTCATAGTGAAAATGCCCTGGCACTGGCCAGGTGGCTCGCCGAGCATCCGGCGGTCGAGCGCGTGCACTACAGCGGTCTTGAGCATCACGCCCAGCACGCACTGGCCAAAAAACAGCAGCGCGGCTTCGGCGCCGTGCTGGGGGTCGAGGTCGTCAACGGCCAGGAGGGTGCCTGGCAGGTGATCGATGCCACACGGCTTTTGTCGATCACTGGCAACCTGGGCGATGTCAAAACCACCATCACCCACCCGGGCACGACGACCCATGGCCGGCTGTCTGATGCCCAGCGCGAGGCCGCCGGGATTGCCCCGGGGCTGATCCGCATCGCGGTGGGGCTGGAGGACCAGCAGGACATCCGCGCTGACCTTGCCCGCGGGCTCGATGCGCTGGCAGGCTAGTGCAAGGGCTCTTTCAGCTCTCTTCAAACCCCGCCCTGGCGGGGTTTTTCGTGTTTGAATCGGCTAGGTGTAAAGGTCGCGTTCGAAAATGTTGACGCCAACCGTATTGTTAGCGTGGTAATAAACGGTTTTTACGAACGAACTGTCCCGCTTTTTTCAGCGGTGCTCACACCGGTAAACCGTTATGCTCTGCCCACTTTCCAAATCAAAACCTTATTTACCGTTCTGACAACAAAAGACGGTAACTCTTCATTAGGGACCGGGGCATGTGGCGCAATACACGAAGCGGGTGGGGGCTTGTCAGCATTTCGTTTCACTGGCTCAGTGCCTTGACCGTGATCGGCCTTTTTATACTAGGCTGGTGGATGACCGGTCTTGGCTACTACGACCCCTGGTACAATCAGGGGCCTTGGGTACACCGCTCGATCGGTATCCTGCTGTTGATGGTCACCACCGCGCGTATTGTCTGGCGGCTCGTGCAGCCTACCCCAGAAGGTGAGGGCAGCCGGTTCGAGCGCCTTGCCGCCCACGTAGGGCATATCGGCCTGTACGTGCTGCTGCTTCTGGTAATGCTGAGCGGCTATCTGATTTCGACGGCGAACGGGCGAGGCGTAAGCGTCTTCGACTGGTTCGAGATGCCGGCGGTGCTGTCGAGTCTTCCCAATCAGGCGTCCATTGCTGGCGACATTCACTGGTACAGCGCGGTGACGCTCATCGTCATCGCCGCGGGCCACGCGCTGGCCGCGCTCAAGCATCATTTCGTCAACCGTCATACGACGCTTTCGCGTATGCTCAGCCCAGCCGATAGCCGACGCCGAGCTTAACGATTTCACCCGGGTCGCCGGAGGGCGCCCCGACTCAACCAGGGAAAGAGAGGAGACGTTTCAATGTTGAAAAAGAGCCTTGTTGCAACTGCCGTTGCTGCCGCTGCGCTGGTACCGCTAAGCCAGGCCCAGGCCGCCGATTACGTGGTGGATACCGAAGGCCAGCACGCCTTCGTACAGTTCAAGATCAGCCACCTGGGCATGTCCTACATTCTGGGTAGCTTCGAGGAGTTCTCCGGCGAATTCACCTACGACGAAAACGATCTGGACGCCTCAACCGTCGAGATGGAAGTGCAGGTCGATAGCCTGAACTCCAATCACGCCGAGCGCGACCGTCATATCCTGAGCGAGGACTTCCTCAACGCCAGCGAGTACCCGACGGCCACGTTCACCTCGACCGGTTTCGAGTCCGAAGGTGACAACGAAGGCACGCTGACCGGCGAGCTGACGCTGCACGGCGAAACCCAGGAACTCGAAATGCCGGTGACCCTGATCGGTGAAGGTGACGACCCCTGGGGCAACTACCGCGCTGGTTTCGAGGGTAGCACCATGATCACCCTAAGCGACTACGGTATCGACATGAGCGACTTCCCGGAAGCCATGCACGAGCTCGAACTCTACGTGGTGTTCGAAGGTATCCGCCAGTAAGTCCACCGTGTTAAAAAGCGCCATCGCCCCGGCCGGGGCGGTGGCGCTTTTGCGTTTTGAGTCGCAAAAAATTTTCGATAGGAGTTTCGTCTTGGCCACTTCGCGTCAGCACACTCTGGGCCTCACCTTGTGGCGACAAACCTGGCCGATGGCCATCGGCGTTCTCGCGCTGCTGGGCTTTCAACTGGTCGATAGCGCTTTCATTGCGCGCCTGGGCACGGCGCCGCTGGCGGCGCAGTCGTTCACCTTTCCGCTCTCGTTTTTGATCATCGGCGTGCAGGTCGGCATGGGAATTGCCATCGCCGCGCTGGTCTCTCGGGCGCTGGGGGCGGGCGAAGACGAGCGTGCACGGCGCCTGGGAAGTCTCGTACTGCTCGCCGGTGGCGGCGTCATCGGCGCGCTATGTATTCTGCTCTGGCTGTTACAGACGCCTATTTTCACGCTTCTTGGCGCCGATGATACTGCACTTGGCTATATACGAACCTACTGGGGCCCGCAGCTTTTTTCTGCCTGGCTGGCCGCGCTGTTATACTTCGTTTACAGCCTTTTTCGCGCCCACGGCGATACTTACCTCCCCGGCAAGATGATGGTGCTCAGCAGTGCGGTCAACCTGGCGCTCGACCCGCTGCTGATCTTTGGCGCAGGCGACTGGCCCGGGCTTGGGCTTCCTGGCGCGGCCTGGGCGAGCGTCGTCGCCTTTGGCGTCGGGCTCGCGGTGATTAGCCGCAAACTGGCACGCCATCAGTGGCTGGCGTTCGACGGCATTGTTCTTGAAGCGCGAGCCTCCTGGCGACGTTTTATCGGTATCGCCGGGCCTGCGATGGTCAGCCAGCTAATGCCGCCGCTGGCCGCGATGCTGGCGATCACCGCGGTTGCCGGGCTCGGCGATGTTCAGGTGGCGGCCTGGGGGTTGGCGAATCGGCTGGAAACCATGTCGCTGATGGTGATTCTCGCCATGACCATGTCGCTGCCGCCCTGGCTTGGCCGCTGCTATGGGGCGGGCGACTGGGCACAGATTCATCGGCTGATGCGCCTGGCGCTCAAGGTGGCGCTGGTGTGGCAGCTTGCCCTCGGCATCGTGCTGGCACTCGTTGCGCCCTGGGTGGCCGCGGCGCTGGCGGGTAACCCGGAGGTGCGCGAGGCGCTGACGCTTCTGATCCGCTTCATGCTGCCAAGCTATGCGCTGCTCGGCGTATGCATGCTGGTGGTGTCGGCAGGCAACGCGCTGGGCTGGCCGCTTCGGGCGATGCTCTTGTCCAGCGCGCGGCTGTTCGTGTTCTACCTGCCGTCTCTGTGGCTCGGGACGCTGCTTTTCGGCTGGGTGGGGCTGGCCGCCGGCGCCGCGATCGGCAACGTGATGGCCGGACTCGCCGCCTGGATCGTGCTGCGGCGCATACTGTCGCGCCCGCACCGCCAGGCGGCGCCTGCCGATATCAGGGATGACGCGCTTTCTGAAACGCGAAGTAGCTAAACAGTAGCGCCATGGCAAGATAGCCCATGACGAAGTCCGGTGCGGCGTTGAGCGCAAGCTTCGGTGCGTGCATCAGGCCAACGAACGAGAAGCCCGCCGCGACCAGCGCGAAGATGGCCGCCTTGCGAAAGCGGTGGTCGATGGCGCACACCGTCATCGCGCCGAGCAGAATGGCCATGAACATGGCGCCCTGGCCCATCACCACGATGGCCGAGGAGATACCGCTGACGACCTCTTCAGCGCCGCGGTTGAAGCGGGTCGAGACGTAGTTGGCGAAGTAGGGCAGCATGGCCAGCGCGACCGCCGGATAGTAGCGGGTGTCGTTGGCCTGGAACGCGGTGGTGATCATCGAAATGCCCACGAACACCAGGATGGGGGCGACCACGGAAACGGGAATGATCGCCGCGAGGGCGGCGATCAGCCCGAGCATGGTCGCCAGGCCATACACCGCGCCGTTGGCAATGCTGTAGCCGCGCCCGGCGCCCATCCACTTGGCGCCGACGGTAGCGATGTACACCGTGGTTGGAAACACGCCGCCGAACAGCGCGCCGATCATGGTGCCTGCGCCGTCCACCGCCTGACATTCGCGCACGTCGTATTTATCGCCGGCGGCTTCCATCGCCTCGACGTTGTTCATCGTCTCGATGGCGTTGTAAAGCGTGATGGGTAGCACCACGGTCAGCACCGCCAGCATCCCGCCGAACAGTAGCCCAAGCCCGTCCCACCAGGCCCAATTCGGCAGCAGCGGATAAAAGCCCAGATGCGTGAAGGCGTCACTAAAGCGCTCGCCACCGGCATCGCCGATCAGGTACGCCATCACCGTGCCCAGCACGATGGCAAACAGCGACGTGGGAAGTTTGAACGGCATGCTCACCCGGGCGATCAGCCCCACGATGGTAATGCCCAGCACCAGTAGCCCGATGACCGGCATCTCCAACGTCTTGAACAGCATTTCGCCGGCGATGAACGTGAGCGCCACGCCCGCCACCGCGCCGAGCATGGCCGCTCGCGGCAAATGGTGTTGCACGAAGCGCCCGACCAGGCTCACCAGCGCCTCGATGGCGCCGCTGATGAAACAGGCCGCCACCGCCACCTGCCAGGCGAGCGTGGCATCGCCGGTCAACTGCTTGGCCGGTAGCAGCACGCCGAAAAGAAAGACGAACATGACCGGCGTCGAGATACCGTAGGAGAGCGCGGTCACGTCGCTTCGCTGCTCCCGGTGGGCCAAGCGCGTCGCACTCCAGGCGTAGTAGAAGTTGCCCGCCATGACCGCGACCGCCGCCCCGGGCAGAACCTGCCCGAAGACGATCTCTGCGGGAAAGTCCATGCCCAGCATGGTGATCGCGATGATCACGAAGTTGGCAATGTTGTTTTGAAACAGCGCGAAAAACGCGTCGGTGTCTTCTTTTTTATACCAGGGATAGCGAAAGCCGTGGGCCGCCATGGAAAGCCTCGGAAATTTGACTGATCGGTCAGTTTTGATGATCGGAAACAAAAGCGCCCAGACGATTGTCTGGGCGCTTTTGAAGGTACTGCGTTACTCGTTGACGGCGGCGATCGCCTTGGCCAGATAGGGCAGGTTCTCCTGAGAGAAACCGGCCACGTTGGCCCGGCCCGAACGAACCATGTAGATGCCGAACTCGTCGCGCAGGCGATCGACCTGCTCCGGCGTCAGGCCGGTGTAGGAGAACATGCCACGCTGCTCGGCAACGCAAGCGTACTTGTCAGCGAGGCCATAGGGCCTGAGCGCTTCGACGAAATCGCGGCGCAGCGTATTGATGCGATCGCGCATTTCGGTCAGCTCTTCACGCCACATCTGGCAAAGCTCCGGGTCGTGGAGAATTTCGCTGACGATGGCACCGCCGTGCGCCGGCGGATTGGAGTAGTTTTCGCGCGCAACGATGGCGACCTGAGAGCGCACGTTCTCCATCTGCTCTTCGTCCTTCGCCACCAGAATCAGCGCACCGGTACGCTCACAATAGATGCCGAAGTTCTTTGAGCAGGAGCTGGTGATGATCACCTCATCCAGGTTCTCTGCGAGAAGGCGTACGCCGTAAGCGTCCTCTTCCAGCCCTTCACCAAAGCCCTGGTAGGCGAAATCGACCAGCGGTAGAAGCTTGCGCTCTTTCACAATCTCGAGCACTTCCTGCCACTGCGCCTGGGAGAGATCGAAGCCGGTCGGGTTGTGACAGCACGCGTGCAGCACGACAACGTCCCCCTCGGGAATCTTCTTGAGCGCGTTGACCATGCCTTCGAAGTCCAGGCGGTTGTCCGGGTCGACGTAGGGGTACTTATGAAGCTCGATCCCTGCCGAGGTGAAAATACCGTGGTGGTTCGGCCAGGTGGGGTCGCTGACCCAGATGCCCTTGCCCGGCATCTGGCCGGCGATGAAGTCCGCCGCCAGTCGCAGCGCGCCGGTGCCGCCGGGGGACTGGGTGGCGCTGGCGCGTTTCTGGCTCAGTACGCTCGAGTTTTCACCCAGTACGATCGGCAGCACGGCTTCACCGTAGGCGGGCGCGCCGTGAGAACCAATGTAGGTTTTGGTTGTTTCGTTATTGAGCAGACGAGCCTCTGCTTCCTTGACGGCGCGCATGATCGGCGTATTGCCGTTGGCATCGCGATAAACGCCGACGCCCAAATCCACTTTCTGTGGGTTGGTGTCTTTTTTGAAAGCATCGATCAGTCCAAGAATGGCATCACCCGGGACCCGCTCAATATGCTCGAACATTGAAATGACTACCTCGTTAAGCGATGAATAATATGCAGCGCTTTATGATGCCATCGCGTTACGGGAACTGCCACACCGCTGGCCGGGTAATCGGTAAAAGAGTCGCCGTCTTGAGCGCCCTGGCTTCACTGGATGGAGTAAACGCAGTCTCGCCCGGTGTCCTTGGCGCGATAAAGCGCCTTGTCTGCGCGCTTCAAAAGTGTGGCGAGTATCTCCTGCGAGCGGTACTCAGCGACCCCGATGCTGATGGTGACCTCCCCGGTGCCGGCGCCCAAATCGAGCTTCGCGATACTGTCGCGCACGCGCTCGGCGACGCGGTAACAGTGGCCAAGCGTTGTGCGTGGTGCTACCGCCACGAACTCTTCACCCCCCAGTCTTGCCAGCATGTCGCTGTCGCGCAAAAGCGCTCTGGTGCGCTCGGCCAACGCGCGCAGAATCTCATCGCCGTAGGCGTGACCAAACCGATCATTGAAGCGTTTGAAGTGATCGACATCGATCATCATGATCGAAAAGGGGGTCGAGTCTTGCTCGCTGATCATGCTCAAACGGTTGAGCTCCAGCATTAGTTTGCGGCGGTTGGGAAGCCCCGTCAGCACGTCGGTATGGCAGCGTTTCTCGAGACGCTGCTCGTTCACCACCTGGCCTGTGATGTTCATCATCATGCCGTTGAAGCGAACGCCGCCGTCAACCCGCACCGGTGACGCGCTGACGCCGATCCAGTAGGCCTTGTGAGAGGGGTGACAAAGCTTGAAACGGGTAGCTAGCGGCACGAGCCAGCGCGCGGAGCGCTCGATGGCGGTGCTCACCATCGGCCAGTGTTCGCCGGTAAGCTGTGCGATGGCCGCGTTGGCGCTGTCGGCCAGCGCCGCGCGGTCCAGGTGGTCGAGTATGTCGCGATCGCCTTCCAGATAGGTAAAACGCAGGGTGCCATCTGGCGAGCGGTCGAGCTGAAATATGACCCCCGGTAGGCAGGGCAGAAGCGCTTCGGTGGTGGGCGCCGTCAAGGATGAATTGATCACGTACATGCGGTGTACCACATGGGAAACGTTGAAAAAATGAAAAATGAGCTGACAGGGTAGCGTGTTAACGACCGGGTTTCTGTAAGCCTTTACTGACATCGACCGTGGATCTTTATATTTTATCGTCATAACCATGGCCGTTTTTAGTCGCATAATTATTTAATGGTTGGCTAACGTTGACTGCGTTGAAACGATGTTTTAGGAGAATAACTGGCGGGTGTCGGGCAAGTTAACTACTGTTTTTAAATACCAACTTTGAAAATCAACAGATTCCTCAGGGACGCACCATGGCAGACGACACCAAGCTGGATCAACAACCCGCCGGTCAGCCCCGCGGCGGCAAGCTCAGCACCAGCGAGCTCTTCAAACATAACCGCGTTCGGGCCATTGCCGGTATTGCCGCCGTGGCCGTCGTTTGGGCCATCATGGCGCAGTCCAACGCCAATACCCATCGCGATCGTATCGACGTTCTGGAAAACGATTTGGCGACGTCCGAGCAGCAAAATCAGCGCTTGAGCCAGCGCGTTAGCGAAATCGAGCAGGCGGAAACCGACCTCGGCGCGATGCGCGAAGAGATTGCTTCGCTCGAGCAGCGCCAGGCGGAGGCCCAGCAAAGCGTGCAGCAGGCCGAGGAAGAGGCCCAAACGATTCAGTCGCGTCTCGAAGAACTTCAAAACCAGCGCGATTCGCTCGAAAAGGAAGTCGAGAGCCTCGAACAGGAGCTTCAAAACGCTCAGGAAAACATGCAGTCGCTGCGCGACGAGCGTGACGAGATCACCTCGACGCGTGATGAAGCGCAGTCGAATCTGGACCAGATCGAGCAGGCGCGTGAAAGCGCCGAAGAGGCCCGTCAGGAAGCGGAAACCGCGCGCCAGCAGGCCGAAGAGCAGCGTCAGCAGGTACTCGACGCGCAAAACGAAGCTCAGCAGCAGCTCGAGGAGCTCGAAAGCCAGGTGAGCGACGCCGAAGAGCGCCTCGCATCACTACAAGAAGAGATCGACAGTGCCCAGCAGGAGGTCGATCAGCTGGAAAGCGAGCGTGAAAGCGCAAGCAGCGAGCGCGATGATCTTCAGTCGGAAATCGATTCGCTCACCGAACAGCGCGATGAGCAGGCGCAGAGCCTGACACAGGTTCGCTCGGAAATGGACGATCTCATGGTGGCCCTGGATATGGGTCGCGAAGAGCTCTCAAACGTCGAAAGCGATATCGAAACGCGTGAGCAGCAGCTCGAGCGGCTGGAAAGTCAGCTCAGCGACTGGCGCGAAGAACTATCCGCGCTCGACGCTCGCCTTGAAGTCGACGACGCCAGCGAAGACGAGGTGCCCAATCTGGCTCCCAACGGCCAGCAGTCGAATCAGGGTGGTCAGAGTGGACAGAGCCAGTCGTCTCAGGGGGAGTCTGATCAAGCCCAGAACCGTCAGGGCCAGGGGTCACAGGGCCAAAGCGGACAGAATGGTCAGAGCAGCGCGCAGAATCAGGGTGGACAGAGTCCGACTGGACAGAGCCCGACTGGTCAGAGCTCAAACCAGTCCGGCCAATCCAACGGTGCTTCTTCGCAGGACGATGAAGGCGAGGAGGAAACCGACGAGCAGAGTGCTGCCCAGTAAAGCGTTTTCCCTTGAACGGGCAGCATTAAGAAGTCGCTACGCGGGTACGGCAAACGCCGTACCCGCTTTTTATCGTTTCGAGTTTATGAACCGGGCGCCAGCGCGTATGATTTAGCCACTTAAACGCTGTGCAAAGGAGCGTACAATGGATGGGATCAAGCACATAATCGCAGTAGCGTCCGGCAAGGGGGGCGTGGGGAAATCCACCGTCACCGTAAACCTGGCGCTGGCGCTCGCCGCCCAGGGGTATCGCGTTGGAGTGCTCGACGCCGATATCTATGGCCCAAGCCAGGCGCAAATGCTCGGTGTGGAAGAGGGCACGCGGC
The DNA here is from genome assembly GCF_025725645.1 of Halomonas sp. GD1P12. Lineage (NCBI taxonomy): Bacteria > Pseudomonadati > Pseudomonadota > Gammaproteobacteria > Oceanospirillales > Halomonadaceae > Halomonas > Halomonas sp. GD1P12. The sequence goes on from NZ_CP107007.1 coordinate 1,601,435, forward strand.
CTCAGCCTGCCGGTGAAAACGCGTTTATGCCGCTTCAGGCCCACGGGCTCAAGGCAATGTCGATGGCGTTTTTGGTCAATTCCCGCGATGCGATGGTGTGGCGTGGCCCGATGGTCGTTGGCGCCTTTCAGCAGATGCTCAATCAGACCCAGTGGGGCGAGCTCGACTTTCTGCTGATCGACATGCCGCCGGGCACCGGCGACATCCAGTTGACACTTGCCCAAAAGGTGCCGGTATCCGGCGCGGTGATCGTCACGACCCCCCAGGATATCGCGCTTCTGGATGCGCGCAAGGGCATCGAGATGTTTCGCAAGGTCAACGTGCCGGTGGTGGGCGTGGTCGAGAACATGAGCCTTTACAAGTGCGAAAGCTGTGGCCATGAGGCGGCCATTTTCGGTACTGGCGGCGGCGAGCGCATCGCTCAGGAGTACGCCACGAAAGTGTTGGGGCGCCTCCCGCTGGCGATGTCCATTCGCGAGCTGGCGGACTCCGGCAAGCCCACGGTGGTCTCGAGCCCCGAAAGCGACGAGAGCCAAACCTTTGCCGAAATCGCCCGCCAGGTGGCGGCTTCGGTGATGGGAACGCAGCAAAGCGGCCCCACGATTTCCTTTAGCGAGTGATGAGCAGCAATGAGTATTCAGTCTGACAAGTGGATTCGCCGCATGGCGCAAAGTGACGCCATGATCGAGCCCTTCGAGCCGGGGCAGGTGCGCCACGTCAACGACCAGCGGGTCATCTCCTACGGCACATCGAGCTACGGCTACGACGTGCGCTGCTCCGACGAGTTCAAGGTGTTCACCAACATCCACTCGGCGATCGTCGACCCCAAGGCCTTCGATGACAAGAGCTTCGTCGACGTGAAGGGCGATGTCTGCATCATTCCGCCCAACTCCTTTGCGTTGGCGCGCACCGTGGAGTACTTCCGTATCCCGCGTAACGTGCTCACCATTTGCCTGGGGAAATCCACCTACGCGCGCTGCGGTATCATCGTCAACGTCACGCCCCTGGAGCCAGAGTGGGAGGGTCATGTGACGCTGGAGTTCTCCAACACCACCAATCTTCCGGCGAAGATTTACGCCCACGAAGGTGTGGCGCAGATGCTTTTTCTCGCCGCCGACGAGGAGTGTGAAACCTCCTACAAGGATCGGGGCGGCAAGTACATGGGCCAGCGCGGCGTGACGCTGCCACGTACCTGACCTCACAGGTCATCGCATCAACAGCCGCATAAAAAAAGCGCGCTCGGGAAGGCGCGCTTTTTGCTATCAAGGGAGCCGTCAAACGTCTTCGTCGAGCTCTTCGGCGGCGTCGTCATGAGACAGGCGCATCCCCTGGGGCGGTAGCGGCTGGCCGTCGATGGTGACCTTATCGCTTGAGTAGTTGAGCCGGCCCTGCAAAAACCACTGCACGGCAATGGGCAGAATCAGATGCTCGCGGGCGTGCACCTTGTCTTTTAGCCGCTGCTCATCGTCGTCTTCATCGATGCGACACTCGGCCTGCAGCACGACCGGGCCGCCGTCGAGCTCCTCGGTGACGAAGTGTACGCTACAGCCATGCAGATCGCGCCCGTCGGCCAGCGCTCGGGCGTGGGTGTTGAGCCCCTGATAGTCAGGTAAAAGCGACGGGTGGATGTTGAGCATTCTGCCCAGAAAGCGCTGTACGAAGCGCGGCGTCAAAATGCGCATGAAGCCTGCCAGCACGATCAAATCCGGCTCGTGGCGCTCGATCACCTTGATCAGCGCGCCGTCATAGGCCTCGCGGCTTTCGTACTCGCGGTGGGGCAGCGCAACGGCTTCGATGCCGGCTTCGTGGGCGCGCTTGAGCCCGAACGCGGCGGGCTCGTTGGAGATCACCGCGACGATTTCGCCGCCCAACCGGTCGTGATTCTGGGCTTCGATCAGCGCTGCCAGGTTGCTGCCGCTGCCGGAAATAAGCACCACGATGCGGCGCTGATCGACCGGCTCTGGCGTCATGTCGTTGAGCGTGTCGCTTGTGTACTCGTTATCGCTCACTGGCTGGCCTCTCCCGCGGCCAGGTTCTCGAGAATCACGGCGTCCTCTTCGCGCTTGACGATTTCGCCGATGCGGTAAACGGTTTCGCCCTGATCCTGCAAATAGCTCATCGCCTCGTCGGCCTGCGCCTGGGGCACGACTACCACCATGCCGATGCCGCAGTTGAGCACCCGGTGCATCTCCACTTCGCTGACGTTGCCCTTGGCCTGCAGCCAGTTGAAAACCTCCGGGCGCTTCCAGGTACTGACGTCGACCCGTGCGGCCAGGTGCTCCGGCAGTACGCGGGGGATGTTTTCTAAAAGGCCACCGCCGGTGATGTGCGACAGCGCGTGAATCGCAAGCTCGCTTTCGCGCAGCATTGAAAGCAGCGACTTGACGTAGATGCGCGTCGGCGCCATCAGCGCATCGCCCAGCGGCTGGCCATCCAGCGGCTCATCGAGGGCAGACTCGCTGACCTCAAGAATCTTTCGAATCAGCGAGTAGCCGTTGGAGTGAGGGCCGGACGAGGCGAGGCCCAGCAGCACGTCGCCTTCGTCGACCTGGCTTCCGTCGAGAATCTCGGATTTTTCGACCACACCGACGCAGAAGCCGGCCAGGTCGTAGTCATTGCCTTCGTACATGCCCGGCATTTCCGCGGTTTCACCGCCGACCAGCGCGCAGCCCGCTTGCTCGCAGCCGGTGCCGATGCCGGTCACTACGTCGGCGGCGATATCGACATCGAGCTTGCCCGTAGCGTAGTAGTCGAGAAACAGAAACGGCTCGGCGCCGGCAACGACCAGATCGTTGACGCACATGGCGACAAGGTCGATGCCAATGGTGTCGTGCTTGCCAAGATCCATCGCCAGGCGCAGCTTGGTGCCCACGCCGTCGGTACCGGTGACCAACACCGGCTGACGGTAGCCCTCGGGCAGTTCGCAAAGCGCGCCGAAACCACCCAGACCGCCCATGACCTCGGGGCGCGTCGTGCGCTTGGCCACGTGCTTGATACGCTCTACCAGGGCGTTGCCGGCATCGATATCGACTCCGGCATCCTTGTAGCTAAGTGACGGGGAAGCCGGAGGAGGGGTTGTCTGGGTCATGACAGGTCCTTTGGAGCCTATGGCAGTACGGGATAGGAAGGGTCGCGGCCGAGGGCGGCCGATAATTCGGCGGATTGTACCATTTGGCATCGATTGCCGCATTGTCCTGTCGAGTTATCGTGCAAGACACGTTATCTTACAACGATAACATGACGTTATGTCGCGACAGGCGACCCTTTAAGGAGCGATTCGAGTATGCGCCACTCTACCTGGGCTGTGGTGTTTATCCTGCTGCTGGTGGGCCTTGTGTACCTGCTTGATTCGGTGCTGATGCCGTTCGTGGCAGGCATGATCCTCGCTTATCTGGTCGACCCTATCGCCAACAAACTCCAGCAGTGGGGCATGAAGCGCCCGCTGGCGGTGGCCAGCGTCTTCGTCGCGCTCTTTTTACTGCTGGCCGCGGCGCTGTTGATCCTGATTCCGCTGATCGTCTCGCAGATCAAGCAGCTTGGCGAGGCGCTGCCGGACATCTTCACTTGGGTCGAAAATCGCCTGGCGCCCCAGGTGCTGGAGTGGACCGGCTATGACGTGCGCGCCGAACTTGGCAACGTGAGAGCCACGCTGTTGGAGAATTGGCGCGACGCCGGCGGTTATCTGGCCCAGGCGCTGGCGAGCATCGGCCGTTCCGGGGCGGCGTTCGTCACCTGGATCACCTACGTGGCGCTGATTCCCGTGGTCACGTTCTATTTGCTGCTCGACTGGGACCGCCTGCTGGCCAACATGGCGGATCTGGTGCCGCGCCACTACGCCCGCGATACCGCCAGACTCGCCAAACGCTGCGACGCGGTGCTGGCCGCATTCCTGCGCGGCCAGCTTCTGGTCATGCTGAGCCTTGGCGTGATCTACGCACTAGGACTTACGCTGATCGGGCTCAATTTCGGCCTTTTGATTGGCGTGGTGTCGGGCCTTGTCAGCATCGTGCCTTTCTTGGGGTTCATCGTTGGGCTGGGGGTGGCGCTGGTGGTCGCGTTTTTCCAGTTCGAAAGCTGGTGGGGGCTTGTTGGCGTACTGGCCGTGTTTAGCGTGGGTCAGGTAATGGAGAGCGTGGTACTACAGCCAAAGCTTTTGGGCGACAAGATCGGCCTGCATCCAGTGGCGGTGATCTTCGCCGTACTGGCCGGGGGCAGTCTTTTTGGACTGACTGGCGTACTATTGGCGCTACCCGCCGCGGCGGTCATCATGGTGCTTCTGCGCGAGGTGATCGAGCGGTATAAAAATAGCGAGCTGTACGGCGAGGCGAAGCTTACCGGCGCCAAGTCGCTCAACCGGCTCGATCACGACAGGGACAGGGAGATTCCATGAGCAGAGTGCCGGCTCAGCTGCCGCTGGGCGTCGGGCTTCGCGACGACGCCACCTTCGATAACTACTTCGCATCCAGTGCCAATGCCTCACTTCTGACCTCGCTTGGCCGCCAGCTCGAGCCGGACGCGGAACCCTTCGTCTATCTATGGGGCTCGCCCGGTAGCGGGCGAAGCCACCTGTTGCAGGCCGCCTGCCACGCCGCCTCGGATCGTGACAAGCGCGCGCTCTATCTACCGCTGGCGGATTTGGGGCACTTCCCGCCATTGATGCTTGAGGATATCGAACGCCTCGACCTGGTGGCGATCGACGATCTGGAGTGCGTGGTTGGACGCAAGCGCTGGGAAGAAGCGCTTTTCCATGCCTTCAACCGGCTGCGTGACGCAGGCAAAGGGCTAATCATCGCCGCCAGCGCCCCACCGCGCCAACTCAACGTGGCGCTGTCGGACTTGGCTTCACGACTGAGTTTCGGAGTGACGTATCACCTGCATTCGCTGGACGACGCGGACCGTCTGCAGGCGTTGAAGCTGCGCGCCGGCGCCAGGGGAATGGAGCTTCCCGACGACGTGGCCCGCTATATTTTACACCGCGGCCCGCGGGAGCTTGGCGAGCTTTGCACGGCGATCGAAACTCTCGACCAGGCGTCGCTATCGGCCAAGCGAAAATTGACGATTCCCTTTGTTAAATCGGCGCTTGGCTGGTAGCCGCCTTCAAGCGGCCGGGCGATTTTTTGCTAGGCGGTTTCCCGCATCGAGCTGGCCAGCTGCTGCGCTTTCTGCATATTTTCTTCGGTCAGTTTTTGGCTTTTTTGAAAGAAGTCGCGCTGAATCGATGTCATCTGATCGGCATTGCCTTTGAGGCGCTCGGCCAGCGTTTTAGCCACACGCTGCTGGCCTTCCATATAGTCGCGAAGCTCGGCGGCGTCCTTTACCTGCATTAGCTGGCGCGCCTGCTCCAGGCCTAGATCGACGTAGGCTTTTTGCGCATTGAGCTGGGCGTTGAACAGCTTTTCTGATGTGTTCACGCCGAGCGAAACGAAGGCCTGCAAGGGGCCGAGAAAAAGCGAATGGAACTGCTCGTTGGTTGGCGATTGTTGGAACGTTGCCATGGTGTTTCTCCCGTTAGTCGATGGAAAGGAACAAGGCCCATTCTCGAAGCCGTGTTCTTACGCGTGTTACGTCAATCTTTTGACGTTTAGCATAAATCCTTGCTGCTTTGCAGCATAGCAACGGTCTTTGTGCGCTGCAACATGGCGGCGCTGTTGGAGAACGGTGCAAAGGCCAGGGTAGCGATCAATCGATAGGCGCTCAATTGACGCCAGGAACCGGCTCGACGTTGTCGATAGCCGCTCCAGTGGCTAGGGTAAAGTGGGTAGTTTGCTAAACGCGTCAATAGCAGCCGAACGAGCGGCTCGCTTAAAAGGAGAAAACGTATGGAAACACGTATCGAGCGCGACAGCATGGGAGAACTCGAGGTGCCGGCAAACGCGCTGTATGGCGCTCAAACCCAGCGGGCGATCAATAACTTTCCGGTATCGAACACGCCCATGCCCACCGCTTTCGTTCATGCGGTAGCCCGCATCAAGCTTGCCGCTGCGCGCAGCAACCTCTCGCTTGGTCATCTCGACGAGCCGCGCGCCCGCGCCATCGAGAAAGCCGCTCAGGCGGTGATCGACGGCGAGCACGACGACCAGTTCCCCATCGATGTCTACCAGACCGGCTCCGGCACCTCGACCAACATGAACGTCAACGAGGTGCTGGCGACCCTTGCCTCCCGTGAAGGCGTCGAGGTCACCCCCAACGATCACGTCAACATGGGGCAATCGAGCAACGACGTCATCCCCAGCGCCATCCACGTCGCCGCCGCGATCGCCGTCAAGGAGTCGCTGCGCCCGGCACTGTTGACCCTGCGCGATGCGATCGACCAGCGCGCCGAGGAACTCAAGAACGTCGTCAAGACCGGACGCACCCACCTGATGGATGCCATGCCGCTGCGTATGGACCAGGAGCTTGGCGCGTGGTCGAGCCAGGTCGGCCAGGCCATCGAGCGTTTTGATAGCGCCATGACGCGCTTACAGCGCCTGGCCCAGGGCGGTACCGCCGTGGGTACCGGTATCAACGCGCCGGAAGGCTTTGCCGAGAAGATGGCCGAAGAGCTCAGCCGTCAGACCGGGCTTTCGTTTACGCCCAACGACAGCTTTTTCGCCAGTCTTTCGAGCCAGGACGCCGCCGTCGAACTTTCGGGCCAGCTCAAAGGGTTTGCCTGCGTGGTGATGAAGATCGCCAACGACCTTCGCTGGATGAACTCCGGGCCGCTCGCGGGGCTTGGGGAAATTGAACTCGAGGCGCTGCAGCCGGGAAGTTCCATCATGCCGGGTAAGGTGAATCCGGTGATTCCCGAATCCGCGGCCCAGGCAGCTGCCCAGGTGATCGGTCTCGATAGCGCTATCACCGTGGCCGGGCAAAGCGGTAACTTTCAGCTCAACGTCATGCTGCCGCTGGTGGCCTCGAATCTTCTAAGCTCAATCACGCTAATGAGCAATACCGCAAGCCTTCTGGCCACCCGCGCGATCGCCACCTTCAAGGTACGCGAGGATCATCTGCAGGAGCCGCTGGCGCGAAATCCCATCCTCGTGACCGCGCTCAACAGCACCATCGGCTACAACGCCGCCGCCGCGGTCGCCAAGAAGGCGTACCAGGCACGGCGGCCGATCATCGATGTGGCAGAGGAGGAGACCGATCTGGATCGCGAGACCCTCGAGCGGCTGCTTGATCCGGCCGTGCTGACTAAAGGCGGCGTTCCGGAGTGAGCCAACGGGCAGGGCGGGTTACTTCTCCTGTTTCTCCGTCTTGCCCTCAACAATCGTCTCGTCGGCCTCTTCACGCTCCTCTTCGCTTGCATCCGGCGTTGGCTGCTCGTCCTGACGAGAAGGGCGATAGCAGAAGGTGGCGAGAATCGGGAAGTGGTCCGAGCCAAATCCTTCCAGTCGATGCATGTCGACCAAAGTGAAGTGCTCGGTGACGAAAATATGGTCCAGCGGCCAGCGCATGAACGGATAGTTGGCATGAAAGGTGCTGAACATGCCGCGCCCGCGGCGTGGGTCGAGCATGCCGCCTACGCGACAGAAGCGACGCGTGGTACGCGACCAGGCGACATCGTTGAGATCCCCCGCGACCAGGGAGGGTTTCGGATCTTCGTGGATGTGTTTACCTACCCATAAAAGTTCGGCATCGCGCCATAGTGACTTGTCACTTTCGCTGGGGGCAGGTGGGCGTGGGTGAACTGCGTAAAGGCGTATCCGCGCGCCGCTTGCCAGCGTAACGTAAGTGTGTACCGACGGAATATCGTCCTGGATCAGCCATTTGACTTCGGTGTCGGTCAATTCGAGGCGCGAATAGAGGTGCATGCCGTAAAGATTGTCCAGCGGTACTCGAACGCTGTAGGGCCACTTGTCGTTGAGCGCCGCGTCGAGCTGGTCGCCCCACCACTGATCCGACTCCAGTGTTAAAACGATGTCCGGCTGATTCGTTTCGATCAACTCGATCAGACCCTTGGCATTCCGGTTAGGCGTCAGCACGTTGGAGACCAACAGCTTGAGGGTTTGATCTTCAGGCGGGTTTTTTGCGTTTTGAACCTCAAGAGGCCAGAGTTTCGTCCAGGGCAGTATGTAGCCGACCTGCACGAACAGGGCGATCAGCGAGAAAATGCCGGCGACGGAGCGCCAATGGCCGGGGTCGAGCAGGAAATAAACGGCCAAGGCGTTTAAAAGGGCGGCGATGGCGATTTGAACACGGGGAAATTCGAAGCTGCGAACAAGCCACCATCGCAGACGAATGTGCGGGACCGCCGTGACCAGCAGCAAGAGCAGCGAAATGCCGCCCAACAAGAGCTCAGGCAAACCAGCCTCCTTAACATGGGATAAACAATACACGAGTAAGCTTAGCTGGCCCGCGAAAGACGTGTCGATGTAAAAGAGAACTTTCTTTTCAACACTCTATAAAAAAGCGTTCGATAAAAAAACGGTTGCAATTACGCCGTGAAAAGATAGAATACGCACCGCACTGAAGGACCATAGCTCAGTTGGTTAGAGCGCCACGTTGACATCGTGGAGGTCGGCGGTTCAAATCCGCCTGGTCCTACCATCTGCCGCTTTCAGGCAGTGAATCGGTGAATAGTGAAGGACCATAGCTCAGTTGGTTAGAGCGCCACGTTGACATCGTGGAGGTCGGCGGTTCAAATCCGCCTGGTCCTACCAGAATTCAAAAACGCCCCGGCCTTTTGGTCGGGGCGTTTTGCGTTGCGTGGAAAGTAAAACCGTCAGGCCGCGCTGCCGGGCAGGGGCAGGTCGGTGCGCGCGATGAACGTCGCGACCAGTGACTCGATGCCGGCTTGATCTTCCTGGCTGAAGCGAGCGGGCTCTGGGCTATCGATATCGAGTACGCCCCACACCTTGCCACCGACCACGATGGGGACGACCAGCTCCGCGTTCGAGGCGGCGTCGCAGGCGATGTGATCCGCCACGGCGTGCACGTCGTCGACCCGCTGGGTCGTTTGAGTACGCGCTGCTGCCCCGCACACGCCCTTGCTGAAGGGTATCGGGTTGCAGGCGGGCTTGCCTTGAAACGGGCCCAGACTCAAAAGTTCGGGCGTTCGCTGCAAATAAAAGCCGACCCAATTGAGTGAGTCGAGCGCTTCCATGATGAAGGCGCAGGTCTGAGCGGTATTGGTCAGCCAGTCGCGGGTGTCGAGCAGCGACTCGAGCTGGCGATTCAACAGTGCGTAGTCGGCGCAGGCCATGGGCGGGCCTCCTTGATCTCTTGAAATGAAACAGGTCGGCCATAAAGGCCGACCTGCTGAATGCCCGGTCTCATGAGGCCGGTTTGTCATTGCCGTGAGCGGTTATTCGGTCCAGCCAGGTACCGCGCCGCCCTGGAACAGCTCCTCGGCTTTTTCGATCACTTCATCGCGCTGGTAGGCGTCGACGAGCTGCTGGATCTCTTCTCGCTCCTCGTCACCGCTTCTTACCGCGATCAGGTTGACGTAGGGCGACTCTGCACCTTCGCGCACCAGCGCATCGTCCAGGCTCAGGCCTGCCGGCTGGGCGAAGGTGTTGTTGATGAACGCCATGTCGACGTCCGGCAGAATGCGCGGAAGCTGAGCGGCTTCGATTTCGCGGAAGCGAAAATCGCGCGGGTTCTCGGCGATGTCGATCGGCGTCGCTTCCAGGTTCTCCGGGTCGTTGAGCGTGATCAGGCCTTCGTTATGCATCAGAATCAGCGAGCGGCCTTCGTTGGTCGGATCGTTGGGCAGCGCGATCTGGGCGCCGTCCGGCAGCTCATCAAGGCTCTCGTACTTCTCCGAGTAGGCGCCAATCGGGTAGACGAAGGTGTAGCCGGCGGCGACCAGGTCGTAGCCGCGGTCACTGTTCATCGTTTCGAGGTAGGGCGCGTGCTGGTAAGCGTTGGCGTCCAGGCTACCGTCGGCAAGAGCGGCGTTCGGCGTGACGTAGTCGGTGAACTCGATGATCTCGACGTCGAGGTTGTACTCATCCTTGGCGATACGCGCGGCAACCTGCATCACTTCGGTTTCCGGGCCGGCCACGGTACCCATTTTGATGCTTTTGGCTTCCTGCGCGTTGGCGACGTTGATCGCTAGGGCCAGCGCGGTCAAACCGCCGAATAGCTGCTTTTGCATGATGTCTCTCCTGTTAACGGGCGTAACGATTCTAACGTAATGGGTATTATAGCAATAAAAAACCGGCCCATAATGCTTTCGAGTTATATATGTGCCATGCCGGCCGATTTCAAGGCGCTATTTACGGTCGCTCTTGCGCACCAGATAGTCGCCCAGGCTCTGAAAACCCTGCACCATGACCACCAGCACGACCACCGTGACCAGCATAATGGTGGGGTTGAAGCGATTGTAGCCGTAGCGAATGCCCAAATCCCCCAGCCCGCCGCCACCGACCGCGCCGGCCATCGCGGAGTAGCTCACCAGCGTCACTACGGTAATGGTGAGGCCGGTGATGATGCCGCCGCGCGCCTCGGGGATCAGCACCTTGCAGATGATCTGCCAAGGGGTGGCGCCCATCGCTTGGGCGGATTCGACCAACCCGGGCGAGATTTCGTTGAGTGCGCCTTCGATCAGGCGTGCCACGAACGGAATCGCCGCGATGGTTAGCGGCACCGAGGCGGCGTTGATGCCGATCGAGGTGCCCACCAGCATGCGCGTGAACGGAATGATGGCGACCATCAGAATGATGAAGGGGATCGAGCGGCCGATGTTGGTGACAAGGCTCAGCACCTGGTTGAGCACCGGCATCGCCATGATCTGGCGCGGGCGGGTCACGTAGAGCAGCACGCCGAGTGGCAGACCCAAAAGCGTCGCGATGACCCCGGAGACCGCGACCATATAGAGCGTATCGAGCGTGGCCTGGAGAACAAGATCAAACATCGCGCTGGACATAGCCTAGTACCTCTACCTGTAGTTGATGCGCTTGAAGATACGCCATGGCTTGTTGGGTCTGCTCGGGGCTTCCCAACAGCTCGGCGATCATCAGCCCCAGCGTGCGCTCCTGAATGGATTCGACCTTGGCCTGCAGAATGCTGACATCGACACTGCACTCGCGGGCGAGGCGCGAAATGAGCGGCGTGGAAACCGCATCGCCCGAGAACGTCAGACGCACGACCGGATGGCTCTGCGGCCCCTGGGTGTCGGAGAGTCTTGCGATCAGCTCCTTGGGCGGGCTGAGCTGCAAGAAGTCGTTGAGAAACTCGCGGCCGAGCCGCGTACTGGGGGCAGTGAAGAAGTCGCCGACGTCGGCGTCCTCGACCAGCTCGCCGCCGGAGATCAGGCTGACCCGGTGGCAGATCGACTTCACCACCTCCATTTCATGGGTGATCAGCAGAATCGTGATGCCAAGCGTTTGGTTGATGTCGCGCAGAAGCTCGAGAATCGAGCTGGTCGTTTGCGGGTCGAGCGCCGAGGTCGCCTCGTCGCACAACAGCACCTGGGGGTTGCTCGCCAGCGCCCGGGCGATCGCCACGCGCTGCTTCTGGCCGCCGGAGAGCTGGGCGGGGTACATGCGAGCCTTGTCGACGAGTCCCACCATTTCCAAAAGCGGCGTGACGCGCGTTTTGATATCGGCGCGCTTTTGACCCATTAGCTCCAGGGGCAGGGCGACGTTGTCGAAGACCGTGCGCGTGGTCAGCAGGTTGAAGTGCTGAAAGATCATGCCGATGCGGTGGCGAGTGCGGTTGAGCTCACGCCGCTTGAGGGTGGTGATGTCGCGGCCGTCGAGCGAAACGCGGCCTTCACTCGGGCGCTCGAGCAGGTTGACGCAGCGAATCAGCGTCGACTTGCCAGCGCCGGAAAGCCCGATCACGCCGTGAATGGCGCCTCTTGGAACGGTGAGATTGACGTTCTTGAGGGCGTGGACCGCGCGGGGGCCGCTGCCGAAGGTTTTACTGACGTTACTAAGTTCGATCATGGCGTCTGCCTTTATGTGAGGCCGAAGACGGGAAGTGGCGGGGTTAAAAAAAGGGTTAAAACAAAGGGGCTAAAACAGAAAAGCCACCCCGACGGGTGGCCATCAATGCTGGGCTCGCCCTTTTAGCTGCACTTCACCGCCGTTGGCTGGTGGACGCCCGCAATCCGGGTATAAATCGGCGTCTATCGTCGTTGCGGCGAAAGTCTAAATAGCCCCCGGCGGGTTGTCAACGTAGACCAGGTGCCAAGCGGTGACTGACAAAATCGGTCGCGATCGGCGCACGGGCAAGCGTTTTGAGTGCCGTTATCGCGCATTCAGCAGGAATGCGCTATTGCCAACAATCGATACAAACGCACTTTGGCCTGGCCGGCTTAAAAGGCGATAATGACGCTTTAATCCCGGCCCTCGATGGTCGGGCGCCAATCAGGGGGAGTGATGTTTACAGGTATCGTGCAGGGAGTCGCTCGCGTGGTCGAAGTGCGCGAGCTCGAGGAGTTTCGAACCCACGTGGTGGCGCTCGAGGCGCCGCTCAACGAAGGGCTCGAGCTCGGGGCGTCGGTATCGCATAACGGCGTATGTCTGACCGTCACCGCAATCGACGGCGAGCGGGTCAGCTTCGATTTGATGCGCGAAACGCTCAGGCTGACCAATCTTGGTGCGCTTGGGGTCGGCGACTGCGTTAATATAGAGCGCGCCGCGCGCTTTGGTGATGAGATCGGCGGCCATTCGATGTCCGGTCACATCATCAGCATGGCGGACGTGGTGGCCATCGATGAAGCGCCCAACAACCGCCGGCTCTGGTTCTCGCTGCCCGCAAGTTTCGGGCGTTTCGTGTTCGAGAAGGGCTATATCGGCGTCGACGGTATCAGCCTCACCGTGGGCGACGTTCGCCCGGCCGGCGAGCGTGTGGAGTTCAGCGTCAACCTGATTCCCGAGACGCTCGAGCGCACGGTGTTGGGTGAGCGCCTACCGGGGTCTCGGGTAAATATCGAAATCGACCCGCAAACCCAGGTCATCGTCGAGACCGTCGAGCGGGTGCTGGCAGCGCGCGGGTGAGCCCGACGTAGCGCAGGGGCACACGGCGTTGGTCGGGCCGGTTTGACCGAACGGTTAATACATGGCCTGAAGCTTGCTAGACAGTGAGTGGCAACGAAACGGCGGGCTTGCCCGCACTCATGAGCGGCGCACTACCGGCTCGCATCGGTTTGGGGCTTTCGGTAGACTGTGCGGCTTTTCTTGGCAAAGGGCGCAGGGATCACAACGATATGAAGGGTCTGGATAACTATTTCAAGCTCACCGAGCAAAACACCAGTGTCAAAACCGAGGTGATCGCGGGCATCACCACGTTTTTGACCATGGCCTACATCATCTTCGTCAATCCGAGCATCCTGTCGGAAGCGGGGATGGACTACGGCGCGGTGTTCGTGGCGACCTGTGTCGCCGCCGCCATCGGCTGTTTCGTGATGGGGCTCTGGGCCAACTACCCCATCGCCCAGGCGCCGGGCATGGGCCTCAACGCCTTCTTCACCTACGGCGTGGTACTGGGAATGGGCTACACCTGGGAGGCGGCGCTCGGCGCGGTGTTCCTTTCAGGCTTGACCTTCTTTTTGCTGAGTATCTTCAAGATTCGCGAGTGGATCATCAACTCCATTCCGATGTCTTTGCGCCTCGGTATCGCGGCGGGTATCGGACTGTTTCTGGCCATGATCGCGCTCAAGAACGCCGGTATCGTGGTGGAAAACCCGGCAACGCTGGTGTCGCTGGGCGATTTGACCCAGCCCTCCGCCATCTACGCGATGGTGGGCTTTTTCGTGATCACCGCTCTTGCTTATCGAAACGTCACCGGCGCGGTGATGATCGGGATTCTCGGTGTGACCGTAGTCTCGATGGCGCTTGGTCATAATCAGTACGGCGGGTTGATGTCGATGCCGCCGTCCATTGCGCCGACCTTCATGGCGATGGATCTGGCGGGCGCGTTGGACGTGGCGATGCTCAGCGTCATCTTCGCCTTTCTGTTCGTCGATTTGTTCGACACCTCCGGCACCCTGGTCGGCGTTGCCCACCGCGGCAAGCTGTTGGATAAGGACGGCAAGCTTCCGCGCATCGGTCGCGCGATGATGGCGGACAGCACCGCGTCCATGTCCGGCGCGGTACTCGGCACCTCGACCACGACGAGCTACATCGAATCCACCGCGGGCATCGCCTCCGGCGGGCGCACGGGCCTCACCGCGGTGGTGGTTGGTGTGCTGTTCTTGATCAGTCTGTTCTTCGCCCCGCTCGCCGGCTCCATTCCCACCTACGCCACCGCCGGCGCGCTTTTATACGTAGCGGTGCTGATGGCGGGAAGCCTGGCCCATGCCAACTGGGACGATGCCACCGACGCAGCCCCCGTGCTGATCGCCGCGCTCGCCATGCCGCTTACGTTCTCCATCGCCGACGGCATCGCGCTTGGGTTCATCAGCTTCGTGGGCATCAAAGTGCTCTCTGGGCGCTTTGCGGATCTCAATCCGGCGGTGGTCGTGCTGGGGCTTCTGTTCGCAGTTAAATTCTTCTTTTTCGGCTAGGCAGGCGCCTGGCCTTTTACCAACCCATGAGAGACGCGATGAGCATCTACGGCGACTACATCAAGTCCGTTATTCGCACGGTTCCCGACTGGCCTGAACAGGGCGTCAATTTTCGCGACATTACCCCTTTGCTACAAAACAGCTCGGCTTTTCGTAAACTGATCGATAGCTTCGTGCACCGCTATCAGGACATGGATCTGGATGCCATCGCAGCGATCGATGCGCGCGGTTTCATCATCGGCGCGCCGCTGGCCTACGAGCTTGGCTGCAGTTTCGTGCCGGTACGCAAGAAGGGCAAACTGCCGTTCAAGACCATCAGCGAAACCTATACGCTGGAGTACGGTCACTCCGAAGTGGAGCTTCACGCCGATGCCTTCGAACAGCAGGATCGCATTCTGCTGATGGACGATCTGATCGCCACCGGCGGTACCATGCTCGCCGCCGCCAACCTGATCCAAAGAAGCGGTGGTCAGGTCGTGGAAACCTCGACGATCATCGATCTGCCGGAGCTTGGTGGCTCACAAAAGATTCGCGACGCAGGCTTTAGCGTATTCGCGGTATGTTCCTTCAACGAAGACGAGTGACGCCCCCATGAGCAGCGAACGCTACCATCAGCATTTCACGGTTTCCTGGGACCAGCTTCACCGCGACGTGCGCGCCCTGTGCCACCAGCTCATCGAGCGCGACTTCAAGGGGATC
The DNA here is from genome assembly GCF_025725645.1 of Halomonas sp. GD1P12. Lineage (NCBI taxonomy): Bacteria > Pseudomonadati > Pseudomonadota > Gammaproteobacteria > Oceanospirillales > Halomonadaceae > Halomonas > Halomonas sp. GD1P12. The sequence goes on from NZ_CP107007.1 coordinate 1,616,574, forward strand.
GTTGCGATCACGCGAGGCGGACTGATTCCTGCCGCGCTCATCGCCCGCGAGCTCAACATTCGCCTGATCGATACGGTCTGCATCAAAAGCTATGACCACATGGATCAGGGCGGGCTTGGTGTATTGAAAGGCGTCGATCATGACGGCGATGGTTGGCTTCTGGTCGACGACCTGGTCGATACTGGCAAGACCGCTCGCGCGGTGCGCGAAATGCTGCCCAAGGCGCACTTCGTCACCATTTACGCCAAGCCCGACGGTCGTCCGCTGGTCGATCAATACCTGACCGAAGTCGGCCAAAACTGTTGGATCCAGTTTCCCTGGGACATGGGCGTTGCCTATGTCGAGCCGCTCGCCGACCAAATCAAAAAGTGAGATGAGATGACCGACCCTTTACCGACAGAGTGGAGTCAGTGGCTGGGCCAAGAGTTTCAGGCCGATTACATGGCCTCGCTCAAGGCGTTTCTGGCCGAAGAGAAAGCGGCGAAAAAGGTGATTTACCCGCACTCCTCGAACTGGTTTCGTGCCTTCGAGCTGACGCCGCTTTCACAGGTAAAGGTCGTCATTCTGGGCCAGGACCCGTATCACGGGCCCAATCAGGCCCATGGGCTCTGCTTTTCGGTCATGCCTGGCGTGCCGGTGCCGCCGTCGCTGGTCAATATTTACAAAGAGCTTGAAAGCGACGTCGGCTTTACACCGGTCAACCACGGCTTTCTGGAAGACTGGGCAAAACAGGGCGTGCTGCTTTTGAACACCGCCTTGACCGTCGAGCGCGGTAATGCCGCCTCGCATCGCGGCAAGGGGTGGGAGGGTTTCACCGACGCGGCAATCAAAACGGTGAGTGAGCACGCCGAGCCGTGCGTTTTCCTGCTGTGGGGTAGTCACGCCCGACAGAAGAAAGCGCTGATCGATCAGTCGCGGCATTTGATTCTGGAATCACCGCACCCGTCGCCGCTGTCGGCCCATCGCGGTTTTCTGGGGAATCGTCATTTCTCCCAGGCCAATCGTTTCCTGGAAGAGCAGGGGCGCGCGCCGATCACTTGGCAATTGCCCGCGACCCCTTAACCTTGCCCCCGGTTGCGGGTAGAATAGCGCGCAATTTTGCGCCGGCCGGGCGCTTTTAACCCTGCAGTGAGGTAGTTCCATGAGTGTTTACGCCATTAATCATCCGCTCGTCCAGCACAAGTTGGGCCTCATGCGGGAAGGGGGTCTGAGCACCAAGAGCTTTCGCGAACTGGCAGGGGAAGTGGCCAAACTGCTGACCTACGAAGCGACCAAGGATCTCGAGATCGAGGATCACGAGATCGAGGGCTGGAATGGCGAGCGCATCAAGACCCAGCGCTTGAAGGGCAAGAAGGTCACCGTCGTGCCGATTCTACGCGCAGGCCTTGGCATGCTCGAAGGTGTCACCGACCTGATCCCGAGCGCCCGGGTCAGCGTGGTCGGGCTTTATCGCGATGAAGAGACGCTCCAGCCGGTACCCTATTTTTCCAAGTTCGCCAACGATATCGAAGAGCGTATGGCGATCGTCATCGACCCGATGCTCGCCACCGGCGGCTCGATGATCGCCACGCTCGACATGCTGCGCGAGCGCGGCTGCGAAAGCATGAAAGTGATCGTGCTGGTCGCTGCGCCGGAAGGAATCGAGCGTGTGCGCGAGGCGCACCCGGATATCGATATCTACACCGCCTCCGTCGATGAGCGCCTGGACGAGAACGGCTATATCGTGCCGGGGTTGGGCGACGCCGGCGACAAGATCTTCGGAACGCGCTGATCGCGTTTTATACCGTGCCCCTTGCGCTTTGCGCCGGGGGCTTTTTTTTGGGTGGCCACTATGAGCCGCCCGCATCGCAACTGATAACGCCGGTGCCCGTTGGGTACCAAGAGTACGTTAAGGAACGTGATATGAGTACCGCTTCATCCCGTGAGTCCTGGCCCAGAACGCTTCTGACCGGCGCCCAGATGCTCTTCGTGGCCTTTGGCGCGCTGGTGCTGGTGCCGCTTTTGACCGGTCTTGACCCGAGTGTGGCGCTGTTCACCGCCGGCGTGGGTACGCTGGTCTTTCACGGCGTGACCCGTCAAAGCGTGCCGGTGTTTCTGGCGTCATCCTTTGCCTTCATTGCGCCGATTCAAGGCTCGATCGCCCACTTTGGCGTCTCGGCGACGCTTGGCGGGCTGATCGCCGCGGGTCTGGTTTATACCGTTATCTCGCAAATTATTCGTCTAAAAGGGGTGGGGTGGCTGAATCGACTGCTGCCGCCGGTCGTGGTGGGACCGGTGATCATGGTGATCGGCCTTGCCCTGGCACCGACGGCGGTGAGTATGGCGGTGGGAGATACCAGCGATAACATCGGCTACGGTCAAGCGATCTTTCTCTCCATGGCGAGCCTTTTCGTCACCCTGGTGCTGGCGGTGTTCGGTCGCGGGCTTCTACGTCTGGTGCCGATCATGGGTGGGGTCGTCACCGGCTATACGCTGGCGCTGATCATGGGTGTGGTCGACTTCACGCCCATCCGCGAGGCGGCCTGGCTGTCGGTACCGGCCTTCACCGCGCCGAGCTTTCACTGGGCGGCGATTCTGTTCATGATTCCCGTGGCGATCGCCCCGGCGGTCGAGCATATTGGCGACATGGTGGCGATCGGCTCGGTCACGCGGCAAAACTATCTGGAAAAGCCCGGCCTGCATCGCACGCTGTTGGGCGACGGCCTGGCCACCATGGTGGCGGCGCTGTTCGGCGGCCCGCCCAACACGACCTACTCGGAAGTCACTGGCGCCGTCACGCTCACCCGCGCGTTCAACCCGATCTACATGATCGTCGCCGCCGTGCTGGCGATTCTGCTGGCCTTTATCAGCAAGCTCGGCGCGCTGCTGCTGACCATTCCGGGGCCGGTCATGGGCGGCATCATGACGCTGCTGTTCGGTTCGATCGCGGTGGTGGGCATGAACACCCTGGTGCGCGCGGGGCAGTCGTTGACCGAGCCGCGCAACCTGGTCGTGGTGTCACTGATCCTGGTATTCGGTATTGGCGGCATGCAGTTTGGCGGCGGCCAGTTCACCCTTCAGGGCGTTAGCCTGGCCGCGCTGGTCGGTATCGTGCTTAATGCCATTCTCCCCCCGGAAAAAGAGCTCGCCTAGGCGGGCGTGGAGATGCTCTTGCAACCCATCAGTGCGCCGTTTCCGGTGCTGGGCGTGGCGGCCTGGAGCGGAACGGGCAAGACAACGCTTCTGACCGAACTATTGCCGCGCCTTAAAAAGGCCGGCCTGAACGTGGGTGTGATCAAGCACGCCCACCACGCCTTCGATATCGACAAGCCCGGTAAGGATAGTTACCGGCTTCGCGAGGCCGGCGCCGCGCCGATGCTGGTGGCATCCAACCAGCGCTACGCGCTGATGCAGGAGACGCCGGCGCAGAGGCAAGCCGGCCAGGAAGGGCCGGATCTTTTACACCTGCTGTCACTCATGGCGGCACACCGGCCGGACCTGGTCATCGTCGAGGGTTTCAAGACCTGGCCGCTTTCCAAGCTCGTGCTCTACCGCGATGGCATTGGCGATGAGTCGATTATACAAAGCGACAACGTGGTGGCGGTGGCGCTCAAGGGCGAAGCCCCCGAGCGGCTTGACGCTTCTATCCCGCAGCTAAACCTTGATAACATCGACGAGATCGCGCGCTGGGTACTCGAATGGACCCGCGCGCACCGTGACGAGAGCACCGCAATGACCAGGGATAACGACATGCAGCTGACGCATCTGAACGCCCAGGGCGAAGCCAATATGGTGGATATCGCCGATAAAGAGGAGTCCCGCCGGGAAGCGGTGGCGTCAGGGCGCATCGTCATGGCGCCGGCTACGCTCAAGCTCTTGAGCGACGGCGAGCTTCCCAAGGGCGATGTGCTGGCCACGGCGCGTATCGCCGGTATTCAGGCAGCCAAGCGCACCTCTGAACTGATTCCGCTGTGTCACTCGCTGTCGCTGAGCAAGGTGAGCGTCGACTTTACGCTCGATTTCGACACCGGCGCGGTGAATGTCGAGGCGCTTTGCCGGCTCAGCGGGCGTACCGGTGTCGAAATGGAGGCGCTAACCGCGGTGTCGGTGGCGTGCCTGACGCTTTACGACATGTGCAAGGCGGTCGACAAGGAGATGCGCATCGAGGCGATTCAGCTCGAGAGCAAGCAGGGTGGGGTGCGCGGCGACTATCAGCGCCAGAATGGGCCGATCGTCACCGGTGAGGGTAACCCGGGCGAGGTGAGCGTGGGCGAGCGCTGTAGCGTGTCGCCCTGCGTACGGGTCAAGTTTCTGGCCGAGCTGCGTGAGCAGGTCGGCGAAAGTGATCTATCGCTGTCGCTTTCTGATCTCGAAAGCCGCGACGTGGCCGGGCTCAAGGCGTACCTGAAGGCGCGCGACGCGCGCTTTTCCGCACTGGCGGACAAGCGCACGCTCTGCGCCGTCAACCAGGTGATGGCCAACGATAGCGCGCCAATCACCGATAAAGACGAGATCGCCTTTTTCCCGCCAGTTACCGGAGGCTGAATGCAGACGCCTTCCTCTGAGCAAGCGCTCGCTTCGGGAGCGGATACGCCGCCTATTCACATCCGCGTGCAGCAGGAGGCCTTCATTTTTGATGAGGGCTACGAGACGCTCATCGAACATCGTCAGGATGTCGGGGCGCTGGTGAGCTTCACCGGCCTCGTACGCGATTTCAACGAAACGCCGGACGTCACGGGGCTCACGCTCGAGCACTATCCGGGCATGACCGAAAAGGCGCTCACCGATATCGCGGTGGAGGCCGCTTCGCGCTGGGCGCTCAAAGGCGTGGTGATTGTGCACCGGGTCGGGCATCTGCGCCCGGGGGATCCGATCGTACAAGTGGTGGTGGCCAGCGCTCACCGGCGCGACGCCTTCAGTGCCTGCGACTTCATCATGGATATTCTCAAGACCCGCGCACCCTTCTGGAAAAAGGAGCACTCGCGCCAGGGCGATTACTGGGTCAAGGAGCGCGCCACCGATTTTGACGATGCCGCGCGCTGGTAGGAGGCGATCAAGGAGGGCGTTGGTGGGCGCGTGTAAGGGGCTACCCGGCTCAAGCGCCGGGCGGCTCGGTCGCCATGATCTGAAGGTGCACCTCCGGCAGATGCTGGCAGTGGTGTCCCAGCCAGCGAACCAGCCCCGGCGTCAGTGCTTCTCTGAGTTCGGCGAGGGAGTCGACTTCGATTTCGTCGAGCCGCTCGTCGAGCCAATCGCTAAAGCTCTCTTCGTCGATGGGGCTGGCGCCACTGGCGTCTAGCATCAAACGCCCGATACGCTGCCAGCCGGTCTCAGAAGCGCATACCGGCAGTGCCAGAAACAGCGTGCCGCGCCGCGCGCCGCTCGACTGGCCGTCCGCAAGCCCGGGGTGGCGCGTCACGCTGTTTTGATCCACCACCTGGGGCAACTGCGGGTGGCGCGCCTCAACGCGTAACCCTTCGTTATCCAGACATAGCATATCGCCATTGACCGGGGCCAGCGGCGCCTTGATGCCGAGCTCTTGCGCCAGCGCCTGGTGCGCCTGCTGATGCACCGTTTCGCCGTGAACCGGCAGCAGCGCGGTGGGCCGAACCCAGCGGTAGAGCGTTTTGAGCTCCTCCTGGGCGGGATGGCCGGTGGCGTGAAGCTCCGGGTGGTTGTTCTCGTCGAAAAGCTGAACGCCGAGCTGAGTGAAACGCTTCTTGAGCGCCGCGATCGGGCGCTCGTTGCCGGGAATCGCCTTGGCGGAAAAAATGACGTTATCGCCGGCTTCCAGGTCCATGAACGGGTGGCGGCCCTGGGCCAGGCGCTGGAGCGCGGCGCGCGGCTCGCCCTGGCTTCCGGTGGCGATCACCACCACTTCGTCCGGTGGCAGATAGCCCAGGTCCTGGGGCGGCACCAGCGGCGGAAAATCGTCGAGATAGCCAAGACCGCGGGCCACACCGACCATGCGCTCCATCGAGCGGCCCATCAGGCTCACACGGCGCCCGCTTTGGGCCGCCGCCTGGCCGATCGCCCACACACGCGCCAGATTGCTGGCAAAGCAGGAGACCACCACGCGCCCGGTACAGGCCTTGAGCGTTTGCGTCAGCGCGTTGGCCACCGAACCTTCGCTGCCGGCACTGCCCGGAAGCGGCGCGTTGGTCGAATCACCCACCACCAGATCCAGCGGTGCCAGCGCCTGAAAGTGCGCCGGGTCGACGCTCGGGCCGATCAAAGGCGTCGGGTCGAGCTTCCAGTCGCCGGTGTGCAATACCCGGTAGCCGCCGGCGAGCATCATGATCGCGCAGCTCTCGGGAATCGAGTGGGTCATCAGTAAATAGCGCAGCGTGAACGGGCCCTCTTCGAGGGCATCGTTGGGCTCGATCACGCGAATCGCGGCGCTTGAAAGATTGTGTTCGGCAAACTTGTGACGGAGTAACCCGGCGGCCAGGGGCGTGGCGTAGATCGGGCACTGCCATTTGGGCCAAAGCCAAGCGACCGCGCCGATGTGATCCTCATGGCCATGGGTGATGTAGAGCGCTTTAGGGGTAATCTCAAGCTCGGCCAGCGTATCGGTGCTGGGCACCTGTAGCGGAGCGCTGGGAAGATCCTGTCGAATCATCATCCCGCAATCAATGGCGATCCAGTGACCATCGAAACCATAAAGCGTCAGGTTCATTCCTATTTCACCGCAGCCCCCAAGCGGCAAAATGCGCAGGGGCGGTCGGCGTCGGGGGCGAAGTTGAACGCGGGATGGATCCATTGATTTTGAACAGCCTGAAAAGTAAGACTTTAACTATACGGTAAGGCGGGGGCGGCTAACAATCCTGGCAGTGTTCCCGATCGCCGCTTGCGCTACACTAACGCCCCCCAAGGCCTCAACGGTTCTTGACGACCCCGTCGGGTCGCGTCTTCGAAACGTGTATCAAGAGTGTATTCATGTCGCATTATTACCGTTTAGTGGTTTCCTGCCCCGATCAGGTAGGCATCGTGGCGCGCGTGTCGAGCTTCATTGCTCAGCACGGCGGCTCCATCACCGAGGCGAGCCAGCACTCGGATCTGCAAACGGGCCGATTTTTCATGCGCTACGAGATTCTCGCCGACTCCATCGGCATGAGCGCGGCCGAGCTCGAACAGGCGTTTGCGCCCATCGCCAACGCGTTTTCGATGCAGTGGGCGCTGGTCGATACCCAAAAGCGGCGCCGGGTCGTGATCATGGTGTCGAAAGAGTCCCACTGCCTGGTCGATCTGCTCTACCGCTGGCAGGCTGGCGAGCTCGACTGCGACATCGTGGGCATCATCTCCAACCACCCGGACATGCGCGCGCTAAGCGAGTGGTACGGGATCGATTATCACCACATCGCGGTCGACCCCAGCGACAAGCAGCCCGCGTTCGATGCGGTGCAGCGCCAGGTCGAGGCGCTCGAGGCGGACTGCATCGTGCTGGCGCGCTACATGCAGATTTTGCCGCCGGCGCTCTGTAGCCAATACGCCGGCCAGATCATCAACATCCACCACAGCTTTTTGCCGTCGTTTGCCGGTGCCAAGCCCTATCACCAGGCGTTCGAGCGCGGCGTGAAGCTGATCGGCGCGACCTGCCACTACGTGACCGAAGAGCTCGACGCCGGCCCGATCATCGAACAAGACATCCACCGCGTCAGCCACTGTCACACGCCCACGGATCTGGTGCGCTTTGGCCGCGACGTGGAGAAGTCCGTGCTCGCCCGCGGGCTCAGGTGGCACCTGGAAGATCGCGTGCTGATCGACGGCAACAAGACGGTCGTCTTCAACTAAAAAACGGGGCACGAAAGTGCCCCGTTTTTGGTTTATAAGCTTGAGGATGACAATACGGGCCGCCGTGCCGGGCTGACCGTAGCGAGGGTCTTTCGCCATGGATGGCGAAAGTAGCGCCCAGGGAAGGGTTCACAGCGCCCTCGCGCAGGGTTGCCCGGCACCGCCACATTTCCCTGTCTCAATCGATAGGTCAATTAACCCAGCGCCTGGCCACTGCCGCCGCGAATCACGCCAACGCCGACACCTTCGATATCGAGCTGCTGGGTGCGAAGATCGATTTCGATCGGAGCGAAATCGCTGTTCTCGGCGTGCAGCGTGACCTGGTGGCCGTCGCGGCGAAAACGCTTGACGGTGACTTCGTCCTCGAGGCGCGCCACGACGATCTGGCCGTCGCGTACCCGCTCGGTGCGGTGTACCGCCAGCAGGTCGCCTTCCAGAATGCCGATATCCTTCATCGACAGCCCGCGTACGCGCAGCAGGTAGTCGGCCTTCGGCGTGAAATACTCCGCCGGCAGCGGGCAGTAACGATCGATGTGTTCGGCGGCCAGAATCGGGCTGCCCGCGGCCACTTCGCCGATGATCGGCAGCCCCTGGGTCGCGGATTCGACGCTGTCGCTGGCTTCAGCGGCGGATTCCGCTGCTTCCACCCCTTCCTGATTGGGCAGGCGGATGCCGCGGGAGGTGTGGCGAATGATACGGATGGCGCCCTTGCGCTCGAGCGCGCGCAGGTGCTCTTCGGCCGCGTTGGGTGAGCGAAAGCCCAGCGCTTTGGCGATTTCGGCGCGGGTGGGTGGGTAGCCGTACTCGTTCATGGTCTTCACGATAAAATCGAATACGTGCTGCTGACGAACGGTAAGAGGACGAGGCATGGCTGACTCCAGGGTAAAAGGTAACTATAAAAAATGACTTAAATATATGTGTTTAAGTATACAGTATGTTCCTCTGTCCAGTATATGACTCAAGCCACGGATTATAAAGCCGTTCGCCTTTAAAAGAGGGCATATCAGGGTTTCGCACGATTGAGCCCGGCGTTTTAATGACCTACTATTTCGCGATGTTTTAAACACTCGTTTTCTGGAGGGCGCCATGGCGCAGTCTGATACCGTCACGCGTATTCTGGATACGGCGGAGGTGCTGTTCGCCGAGCGTGGCTTTGCAGAGACCTCTCTGCGCAACATCACTAGCAAGGCGCGGGTGAACCTGGCGGCGGTGAACTACCACTTCGGTTCGAAAAAGGCGCTGATTCAGGCGGTGTTTGCGCGCTATCTCGACCCCTTCAGCCAACGCTTTCACGAAGCGCTGGATGAGCTGCACGCCCGCTATGGTGATGATGAGATTCCTCTGGAAGTACTGCTCGAAACCATGGCCACGACGGTGTTGACCGTGCCGGCCGAGCGCAACAGCTTGAAAGTGTTCATGCGCCTGCTGGGGCTCGCCTACAGTCAGGCTCAGGGCCACCTTCGCCGCTATATCCAGGAGCAGTACGGCGATGTCTTCACTCGCTTTGTCGAGCTCGTTCGCCGCGCCACACCCGGCCTGCCCGACGCCGAGCGCTTCTGGCGGCTGCACTTCATGCTCGGCACGGTGATCTTCACGCTCTCCGGGCTCGATGCGCTGCGCGACATCGCGGCCAAGGAGTACAACGAGCAGGTCTCGGTACGTGATCTGGTGCGCCGACTGCGCCCGGTGGTCGTTGCCGCCATGAACGCGCCGCTTCCCCCGGCGATCGAGGAGGCTCATCATGGCCACGCCCATTCTGGCTGAGCTGCCGCCAACCGAGGCGCCATGGCTTGAAATCGACCTCACCGAGCAGCGCCTTCGCGCCTGGCAGGGAACGCGGGTGGTTCACGAATGCACGGTGTCGTCCGGTGCAAACGGGGTGGGGCAACACGAAGGCAGCGGCCAGACGCCTGGCGGCTGGCACTACGTGCGCGCCTCGATCGGCCAGGGCCTGCCGGAAAACGCGGTGTTTCGCGGGCGCCGCTTTACCGGTGAAGTTTTTAGTCCCACTTTGGGTGAACAAAATCCTGATCGTGACTGGATTTTGACGCGTATTCTTTGGCTCTGCGGGCTCGAGCCCGGGGTCAACCGTGGCGGATCCGTCGACTCCCAACGCCGCTATATCTATCTGCACGGCACTCCACCACATGAGCCCATGGGCGTTGCGGCGTCCCACGGCTGTGTGCGCCTGAGAAATCAGGACCTGCTGTGGGTATTCGAGGTCGCCGTGCCGGGTACGCCGGTTTGGCTTCATACCTGACCCACGACCCGCCGGTTTTGTTTGAGCGCGGCGATCGACTAGAATGAGCGCCCGTTTTGTTGGATAGATGCCGATGACGCAACCGCTTGGCCCGGTCATGCTCGACCTCGAAGGGCCCTTTATCACGCGCGCCGAAAAAGCGCTTCTGGCCGATACCGCCGTGGGCGGGGTGATCCTGTTTTCACGCAACGTCGAAAGCGCCGAGCAGGTCAGCGCACTGTGCCAGGACATACGCCGCATTCGACCCGATCTGCTGCTCGGTATCGACCAGGAGGGCGGTCGTGTCCAGCGCATCAAATCCGGCGTGACGCGCCTGCCTGCCATGGCGCGTATCGGCGAGCTTTACGCCGAAGACCCGGAGCAGGGCGGGCAGCTGGCAAGCGACACCGGCTGGCTGTTGGGCATGGAGATGGCAGCCTGCGGGCTCGACCTGAGCTTCGCGCCGGTGCTCGATGTGGAGAGCGGAGTGTCGAGCGTGATCGGCGATCGCAGCTTCAGCGACAACCCGGAGCACGTCGCCGCGCTCGGCGCTCGCTTCATCCACGGCCTCCACGAGGCGGGCATGGCCGCCATCGGCAAGCACTTTCCCGGCCACGGCGGCATCGAAGCCGACACCCACGTGACGCTTGCCGAAGATTCCCGCTCCCTTGCTGCGCTCAAGGCCCGGGATCTGTTGCCATTTACCCGCCTGGCCTCGCAGCTCGACGGCGTCATGCCCGCTCACGTGGTGTATTCGGCGTTCGATCCGCGCCCGGCGGGCTTCTCTCCCGCTTGGCTTGGGATGCTTAGAGAATCGCTCGGTTTCAAGGGCGCCATCTTTTCTGATGATCTCACCATGGCCGGGGCCCACGTAGCGGGCAGCCCCGTCGATCGCGCCCAGGCGGCGCTGGCCGCGGGCTGCGACATGCTTTTGGTATGCAACGACCGCGACGCCGCGCTCGAGGTGGTAGGTCACTGCCAGGCGCTTGGCAACAAGCGCATCGGCAAGTTGCGCTACGCCCGCGCGCGGCCGGATCTCAAGGCGCTGTCCGCGCTCAAGCGCTGGCGCCGCACGAATGCAAGGCTTGGCGAGCTAGTCGATTAACACACGGCGCGCCCAACTCGACACCTCTTTAGACTCTCGAAGCGCGGGCGGCTGATCGCGCTTCGTTTTTTTGCTACCGCTACCGGAGCCCATGATGGCCAAACTCGATAAAGAAGCGCTCGAATCATTGGATTCGATGCGCGAACTGATGGATAACGCCGACTGCCTGATCACCCAGGCCCAGGTCGAAGAGGCGCTGGACCGCATGGCAGAGGCCATTACCGCGGATTTGGGCGACAAGCTGCCGGTTTTTTACTGCGTGATGAACGGCGGTCTGATCACCACCGGCCACCTGCTGACGCGTCTGGGCTTTCCGCTGGAAGTGGATTACCTGCACGCCACGCGCTATCGCAACGAGCTGCGCGGCGGCGAGCTTTTCTGGCGCGTCTCGCCGGAGGTGCCGATGGCCGGGCGTCACGTGGTGATCATCGACGATATTCTCGATGAAGGCGCCACACTCGCCGCGATTTTGAAGTATTGCGAAGAGGCCCAGGCGGCCAGCGTCACGACCGCGGTGCTGGTCGATAAAAAGCACGATCGCAAGGCCGTGCCCGGGCTCAAGGCGGACTACTGCGGCCTGGAGGTGGCGGACCGCTATGTGTTCGGCTTTGGCATGGATTACAAGGGCTACTGGCGCAACGCCCCGGGCATCTTTGCGCCCAAGGGCCTTTGAGGCGTTTTCGATCGTACTGTTTAACGGGGTGAGAAGCGCCGCGCCAGTCCCGTTTCAGCGATCATGCGCGTCGAGATCTCCTCGATCGAGAAGCGCGTGGTGTCGATAAACGGAATGCTCATCGCCCGGTAGAGCGACGCCGCCTGTTCGACCTCCTGCACGCACTGATCGATCGAGCTGTAGCGGCTGTTCGGGCGGCGCTCGTTGCGAATCGCCGAGAGCCGTCGCGGGTCGATGGTCAGCCCAAAAAGCTTGTGGCGGTGAGGGGCGAGCACCCTGGGAAGCTTGAGGCTTCCGTCCTCGTCCAGATCGTCGTCGGTCAGCGGGTAATTGGCCGCACGGATGCCGAATTGCAGCGCGAGATACAGTGAGGTGGGGGTCTTGCCACAGCGCGACACGCCCACCAGGATCACGTCCGCCTGATCGTACTGGTGGGTGCGCGCGCCATCGTCGTTATCGAGCGCAAAGTGCACCGAGTGGATGCGATCCATGTAAACGTCGTCGCTGCCGATGGCGTGGGTGCGGCCCACGCTGTAGGAGGAGTGGGTCGCAAGCTCCTGCTCCAGCGGCTCGAGGAAGGTCGAAAAGACGTCGACCTTGAAGCCTTCGGCGCGACGGATCACATCGCGAATGTCCTGATCGACGATGGTGTCGATGATGATCGGGCGCTGGCCGTCGCGGTTGGCGGTGGCGTCGATGATGTCTGCCAGCGCCTGGGCCTTTTCGATCGTATCGATGTAGGGCTTGGTCAGCATCGTGATCTCGACGCCGCTGAACTGCGCCAGAAGGCTTCGTCCCAGACTTTCGGCGGTGATGCCCGTCCCGTCGGAAATGAAAAACGCCGTGCGTTTCATGTCGTTCTCCTGCCTGTGAATTCAAGCGCTATTCTTACCGCTTCATCGCGCCAGCACAACGTGTCGCAAACGCGAAGCCAAAGGCCGCTCGCAGGCGCCCGACTACAGAAAAGCCCTTCAATGCCGCTATGTTGTAAAAAACCTTCAGTGACTTGTTACTTAGACTAATGGCGAATACGAGGGGCGGGTGATAGGGTGACACGCTCGATGACAGTGACCGACATGACGGGGTTGCCCCGTCACCTGGTTCAAGGCGCGGTGGACGTTAGCCGTTGAAGACAAAAGGGGTGTTGCGTGCAAGAGTACATTGTGTGGTTCGAGCAGTTGGGCATGAACGACGTCGAGCGCGTGGGCGGCAAGAACGCCTCGCTCGGCGAGATGATCTCCAACCTGGCGGAAGCCGGTGTCACCGTCCCTGGCGGCTTTGCCACCACCGCTCATGCCTATCGCGAATTTCTCGCCCATGAAGGCTTGAACGACCGTATCAACGCGCTGCTGGCGCGTCTGGACGTCGACGACGTCAAGGCGCTTGCCGAGGCGGGTAGCGCCATCCGCCAGTGGATCATCGATACGCCGTTGCCGCCGAGTTTCGAGGCCGCGCTGCGCGATGCCTACTCGGCACTTCAGGAGCGCCACCCGAATCTCAAGGCCGCGGTGCGCAGCTCCGCCACCGCGGAAGATTTGCCGGACGCCTCCTTTGCCGGCCAGCAGGAGACCTTCCTCAACATAGAAGGCTTCGATAACGTCAAACGCGCCGTGCACGAAGTGTTCGCCTCCTTGTTCAACGACCGTGCGATCTCCTACCGCGTGCACCGCGGCTACGCCCACGAAAACGTGGCGCTCTCCGCCGGCGTTCAGAAAATGGTGCGCTCGGAAACCGGCGCCTCCGGCGTCATGTTCACTCTCGATACCGAGTCCGGCTACCGTGACGCGGTGTTCGTCACCGCCTCCTGGGGGCTGGGAGAAACCGTGGTGCAGGGCGCGGTCAACCCGGACGAGTTCTACGTTCACAAGCCGACCCTTGAAGCCGGCCGCCCGGCGGTACTGCGCCGCACGCTCGGTTCCAAGTTGATCAAGATGGTTTACGGTGAAAGCGCCAGCGCCGGCAAGTCCGTGGCCACCGTCGACGTGCCGCTTTCCGATCGCGGACGCTTTTGTATCAACGATGAGCAGGTCATGGATCTTGCCCGCCAGGCGATGATCATCGAGAAGCACTACCAGCGGCCAATGGACATCGAGTGGGCGCTGGACGGCGACGACGGCAAGCTCTATATCGTTCAGGCGCGCCCGGAAACCGTGGTTTCCCAGCAGGAGGGCGGCAAGCTCGAGCGCTTCCACCTGAAAGAGAAGGGGCGCAAGCTGATCACCGGGCGCGCCATTGGCCAGCGGATCGGCAGCGGTACGGTCAAGATCGTGATGACGCCGGACGAAATGGACAAGATCCATGACGGCGATATCCTGGTGACCGACATGACCGATCCGGATTGGGAGCCGATCATGAAGCGCGCCTCGGCGATCGTCACCAACCGCGGTGGGCGCACCTGCCACGCGGCGATCATCGCCCGCGAACTCGGCATTCCCGCGGTCGTGGGCTGTGGCGATGCCACCACGGCGCTGCGCGAGGGTGTGGACGTCACGGTGTCCTGCTCCGAAGGCGACACCGGCAACGTCTACGAAGGACTTCTGGATTACGAGTGCAAGGTGTCGAGCGTCGACGCCATGCCGGACATCCCGTTCAAGATCATGATGAACGTCGGCAACCCGGACCGCGCCTTTGGCTTTGCCGGGCTACCCAGCGCCGGTGTGGGCCTTGCGCGCCTCGAGTTCATCATCAACCGCATGATCGGCGTTCACCCCAAGGCGCTTCTGGAGTACGACCGCCAGACGCCGGATCTCAAGCAGGTGATCGACGCTCGCACCGCCGGCTACGATGACCCGGTCAGCTTCTACGTCGACAAGCTCGTCGAGGGTATCTCGACGCTGGCGGCGGCGTTCTATCCGCAGCGCGTGATCGTGCGCCTGTCGGACTTCAAGTCCAACGAGTACGAAAACCTGATCGGCGGCAAGCTTTACGAGCCCGGCGAAGAGAACCCGATGCTCGGCTTTCGCGGCGCTTCGCGCTACGTGTCCGAATCGTTTCGGCCCTGTTTCGAGCTCGAGTGCAAAGCGCTCAAGCGGGTACGCGATGAAATGGGCTTCAAGAACGTCGAGATCATGGTGCCCTTCGTGCGCACGACCGGCGAGGCGAAACAGGTCGTCGAGCTGCTCGCCGCCAACGGCCTGGAGCGCAGCGCCGGCGTGGACGGCCTGAAAGTGATCATGATGTGCGAGCTGCCGGCAAACGCCTTGCTGGCCGACGAGTTTCTGGAGTACTTCGACGGCTTCTCGATCGGCTCCAACGATTTGACCCAGCTAACGCTTGGGCTCGATCGTGACTCCGGTATCGTCGCGCACCTGTTCGACGAGCGTAACGAGGCGGTCAAAAAACTGCTCTCCATGGCGATCCAGGCGTGCAAGGCGAAAGGAAAATACGTCGGCATTTGCGGTCAGGGGCCGTCGGATCATCCGGAGCTTGCCAAGTGGCTGATGGAGCAGGGCATCGACTCGGTTTCGCTCAACCCGGACGCGGTGCTGGAAACCTGGTTCATGCTGGCCGGTGAAACCATCGCCTAAATCGATACGTTTTTTAAGCCTCGACCCGCCCGGCCATTGTGCCGGGCGGATGCGTTTTATAGGCTATCTTGTTGAGTGAGTGTCGAACCCCGTTTTTTCCGTTCAGATGTGCCGGCGTTTACGCGTTGAGACGTCAAAGGAGTGATCATGCAGTTACTACGGGCAACGCTGCCCCTGACCGGCCTGCTGCTGGTGCCGCTTTACAGCTTTGGCTTCACCTACGAAACGCCCGCGGTGACGCCGGAGGTGGGATCGGGCTATGAGGAAAAGCCGGGCTGGGCCAATGAGAAATTCGCCGTGGCCGCCGCCAACCCGCTGGCGACCGACGCGGGGTATCAAATCCTCAAGGCCGGCGGTAACGCCCTGGACGCCGCCATCGCGGTGCAGATGGTGCTGACCCTGGTCGAGCCGCAGTCCAGCGGCATCGGAGGCGGCGCCTTTTTGATGTACTACGACGGCGAAAACGTCAGCGCCTTCGATGGCCGCGAAACCGCACCGCAGGCGGTGGATGAAAACCTCTTCATGCAAGACGGCGAGCCGATGGCGTTCATGGACGCGGTGGCAAGCGGGCGCTCGGTGGGCGTGCCCGGCACGCTCAAGATGCTGGAGACCGCCCACGCCGCCCACGGCCAGCTGGACTGGGCGTCGCTCTTCGTGCCGGCGATTACGCTGGCCGAAGAGGGCTTTGAAGTGAGCCAGCGTTTGCACACGAGCCTGGCCGACGACCCGGCGCTGCGCGATGACCCGCTGGCGGCGCGCTTTTACTATGACGAGGCGGGCGAGGCGCTCGCGGTCGGCGAGACGCTGACCAACCCGGCGCTTGCCGCGGTGCTGCGCCGTATTGCCGATGAAGGCAGCCGCGCGTTTTATGAAGGCGACGTCGCCGAGGATCTGGTTGCGCGCGTGCAAAACCACCCACAGCGCCCCGGCGCGATCACGCTCGATGATCTAGGCGGTTACGAAAGCGTCAATCGCGAGGCGATCTGTACGCCCTGGCAGCAGTGGCGTGTGTGCGGCTTTCCGCCGCCGTCCTCCGGGCACCTGACGGTGATGCAGATTCTCGGCATGCTCGAAAGCCAGCCCATGGTCGAAGCGCCGCTGGACAACGGTGCGGCCAGCAGCGGCTGGCTTCACCAGTTTCTCGAGGCGTCACGGCTCGCCTTTGCCGATCGCAACCGCTATATCGCCGACCCGGACTTCGTCGAGGCGCCGGGCGGCGACTGGACCACCATGCTGGCGCCGGCCTACCTGGAAAGCCGCAGCCAGTTGATCGAAGAGTCGAGCATGGGTGAGAGCGCCGAGCCCGGGAACCCCGGCGAGTTCGAGGTGAGCTACGCAAGCCAGCCGACCCAACCCGAGTACGGCACCAGCCACATCAGTATCGTCGATGAAGAGGGCAACGCCCTGGCCATGACCACCACCATCGAGCAGGCATTCGGGTCGCGCATCATGGCCGACGGCGGCACCGAGCTTGCCGGTGGTTATATGCTCAACAACGAATTGACCGATTTTTCGTTCACGCCCGAGGTCGACGGTGAGCCGGTGGCCAACCGGGTCGAGCCCGGCAAGCGCCCGCGCTCGAGCATGAGCCCGACGCTGGTGTTCGACCAGGAGAGCGGCGACTTCGTTGCAAGCCTGGGCTCCCCGGGCGGCGCCGCAATCATTTCCTACACCGCGCGAACGCTTCTGGCCATGCGCGACTGGGGCCTGAGTGCTCAGGAGGCGCTGAACCTGCCCCACGCGGTGACCCTTGGCGGCGATGTCTGGCTCGAAGAGGGGCGCTTTCCCGAGGCCACCATCGGCTCGCTCATGGAGCGTGGGCACAACGTCAGCGAGCGCGAGCTGACCAGCGGCCTTCAGGCGATTCGCCGCTTGGAAGACGGCACGCTTTTCGGCGGCGCCGACCCCCGCCGCGAAGGCGTGGTCATGGGCGAGTAGCCATGGGCGAATAGCCTTTTACAACGGGCTACTCGCGTAGCCAGTTGCGCAGCTTCACCAGCATCAGACCGCCATCGCTCAAGCGTTGGCGGTCTTTTTTGAGCGCGTTGAGCCGCTCCGGGTAGTCGGTGATGATCGCGTCGACGCCCAGGTCGATCAGCGTCGACATCCGCGCGCGGTCGTTCACCGTCCAGGCGTGAATTTCGTAGCCGTAGCGCGCGGCGAGTTCGATCTCCTGGTGGGTGATGCGGTTGTGTCTTAGCCCCAAGGCGTCGAACTGACGCCGGTCAAGGGTGCCCGGCAGGATGAGCTGGGCCAGCAGCGTTACGCGTAGCGAAGGCGCCTGCTCCTTGAGGAAGCGCGCAATCGCGGGGGTCATGGTCGCCACGCGCATCTCCAAAAGCGCGTTGGGAAAGCCGCACTCACTCATGGCACTCAGCGCGCTTGGCTGGCGCGCCCAGCAGCGATAGCGAATATCCGACTCCCTATCCAGCGCCGCCAGCACCGCCTCGGCGAGGCGCTGCTGGTTTTCCGGGGCGGCTTTCATGTCGATCATCAGCCCCGCCCGACCGCGCACCGTTTCCAGCGTCTCGTCGAGCCCGGCAATGGCTTCGCCTGCGAAGGCGTCGCCGAACCAGCTGCCCACATCGAAGCCGGAGAGCTCCTCGCGGGTCAGCTCAACGAAGTCGCGTGGGTCGCCGGTCAGGCGCGTAAGGCTTCGGTCGTGGTACAAAAGCACCGCGTCGTCGGCGGTGAGGCGTACGTCGAGCTCCACGTAGTCGACGCGATCCTCGAGCGCCCGGCGCACCGCGGAAAGCGTATTCTCCGGCGCTACCATGGAGCTGCCACGATGGGCGATCACCTTGACGTTGTCGCCCAGCTCGAAGCTATTGAGAATCCACCAGGCCTGCAGTCCGGCAAATGCCAGCACTGCAAGCTCTGGCGCCCAGGTGAAGCGGCTGGAACGTTCGCCGGGTGCAGGCGACGGTTCGCCTCTGCCAAGCTGCTGGTAAAGGCAGGCCGAGAGCAGCGCGTTCAGCGCAATGCCGAGAAACGTGATGGTCAGCGTGATCAGCACAAAGCCAGTGAGGTAGGCAAGCATCGCTGGAATCAGCACCGCGCTTCGCTCCGGTAGCCACCAGAGAAGCGGGGTGACGACCAGGTCAAAAAGCCAGGTGACGAGCACCGGTAGCGCCACGATCAGCACCAGCAGCGTGAGCACCACCACGCCGATCGAGCGGCGCCAGCCTCGGGTGAGAGGCACGCTCTGTTTGAGCGCCGATAAAGGCGAGCAGCGCGTCAGGGCGACCAAAGGGAGCGCCAGCATCCAGCGAAGATAAAGCCAGGCGGCGAGGCTCATCCAGCCAAGCACCAGCGGCAGCGCGCAGGCCAGAAAGTACCAAAGCACTGGCGGGCGAATGCGCTGAAGATAGTAAAGGTCGATGCCGCCGAGCAGCGCATCATAAAGCCAGGCGAGCGCGACCATGAACGGCGCCAGCAGCAGCAGGTGTGACCCCACCTGAACGACGACCAGCCCGGCAAGCTCAGGCAGGCGTCGGGTACTTTGCCACAGCGCCTCGAAGGCGAGTTGATAGTGGTTGTTGCGCGGCCGGGTCGCCACGACCAGCATGCCGGCCTGTTGCCAGTAGATCAGCAAAAACGCGAACCAGAGCCCCACCGACAGCGTCAAAAGCCCGAGCGGGCTAAAAAGCAGCGCGGTCAGCGCCTCGGTGGTGATGACGGTGCGGTTGAGCGTGGCTAAAAGCTTTTGCGACAGCCAGCCGATGGCCGGCAGTAAAAGCGCCGAGGCCAGCAGCGTATAGAGCAGATGAAAAGCGATCAGCGGTCTCAAGTGATCCTTGAGCGTTCGGTAAAGGGCACGGCCCAGCGGTTTCAGCGGCTGCATGGCAAACACGTTCGAAGTGATGGAGCGCGCGGCGCCGGCGCCGCGCCCGATGGTCGATCAGTGCGCATTCTCTAGTCGAGAGCGAGCTCGGTGTCGGACACCAGGATGCCGTTGTTATCGGCGTAGAGCCACTGACCCGGTGTCAGCGTCACACCGCCGAAGGTGACGGGAATGTCGCGTTGTCCCTCGCCGTTTTTCTCGCTTTTGCGCGGGTGGCTTCCCAGCGCCATCACCCCAAGGGGAAGCGTCGCCAGAATATCCACGTCGCGCACGCAGCCAAACATGACCACCCCTGCCCAGCCGTTCTCCGCCGCCTTGAGTGCGAGCATGTCGCCAAGCATCGCGCAGCGATAGGAGCCGCCGGCATCGACCACCAGCACCGCGCCGTTGCCAGGCTCGGCTACCGCCTCCTTGACCCGCGAGTTGTCCTCGAAACACTTGATCGTGCGCACGGGGCCGAAAAAGGCGTCGAGACCGCCCAGGTTCACGAACAGCGGGTCGAGCACGGCCACTTCCGGGTGAGCGTCGCATAAATCCGGGGTCACAAGGCCTGAGGGAGAGGCGGGCAGGGTCGTCATGGGGCAGCACTCCTTGGCAAAAACGAAACGGGTGAAAGCGAGCGATAAAAAACGCCCCGCCCTCAAAAGAGGAGCGGGGCGTTCGGTCATCGGCTCAGAGAGGAAAACGGATAACCCCTCTGCGATGGTGCGAGCATCGGCGATGGGTCGGTTACCACAAAGCGGTTAGGCTTCCTGAGCAACCGGAATCACGTTCGAGGCAATCTTCTGATACTCCTCGATTTCGTGGAAATTCATGTAACGATAGATCTCGCCGGCCATGGCGTCAAATTCACCCATGTAACGCTGGTACTCTTCAACGCTTGGCAGGCGGCCTTCGACGGCGGCAACCGCCGCCAGTTCCGCCGAGGCAAGGTACACGTTGGCACCATCGCCCAAACGGTTCGGGAAGTTACGTGTAGACGTAGACACCACGGTGCTTTTCGCTTCGACGCGGGCCTGGTTACCCATACACAGTGAACATCCCGGCATTTCCATCCGCGCCCCGGCGCGGCCGTAGATACCGTAGTACCCTTCTTCGGTCAGCTGATGCTGATCCATCTTGGTCGGCGGTGCCAGCCACAAACGTGTCTTGAGGCTGCCCGCCGGCTGTTTCTCGAGCAGTTTACCCGCCGCGCGGAAGTGCCCGATATTGGTCATGCACGAGCCGATGAAGACTTCGTCGATCTTCTCGCCGGCAACGTCGGACAGAAGCCGCGCATCATCCGGGTCGTTCGGCGCACACAGCACCGGCTCCTTGATTTCATCGAGATCGATTTCGATGATCTCGGCGTACTCGGCGTCCTTATCGGCGCGCATCAGGCTCGGATTGGCAAGCCAGGCTTCCATCCCTTCGATGCGCCGGCTAATGGTACGCTCATCACCGTAGCCGTTGGCGATCATCCACTTCAACAGCGTGATGTTCGACTTCAGGTATTCGGTCACGCTCTCGTCAGACAGCGTAATGGTGCAGCCCGCTGCACTACGCTCGGCGGAGGCATCGGAAAGCTCGAAGGCCTGCTCGACGGTCAAATCCTCGAGACCTTCGATTTCGAGAATGCGGCCGGAGAAGGCGTTCTTCTTGCCGGACTTGGCAACGGTCAGAAGCCCCTGCTTGATGCCGTAAAGCGGAATCGCGTGGACCAGATCGCGAAGCGTAACGCCAGGCTGGCGCTTACCCTTGAAGCGCACCAGTACCGACTCCGGCATGTCCAGCGGCATGACGCCGGTGGCGGCGGCAAAGGCGACCAGACCAGAACCCGCGGGGAAGGAGATGCCCATCGGGAAGCGGGTGTGCGAGTCACCGCCGGTGCCGACGGTGTCCGGCAGCAGCATACGGTTGAGCCAGCTGTGGATGATGCCATCACCTGGGCGAAGCGAGACGCCGCCGCGGTTCATGATGAAGTCGGGCAGGGTGTGGTGGGTATCCACGTCCACGGGCTTGGGGTAGGCCGCGGTGTGGCAAAACGACTGCATCACCAGATCCGCCTGGAAGCCCAGGCACGCCAGATCCTTGAGCTCGTCGCGGGTCATCGGGCCGGTGGTGTCTTGCGAGCCAACGGTGGTCATCTTCGGCTCGCAGTACATGCCCGGGCGCACGCCGGGAAGATCGCAGGCCTTGCCGACCATCTTCTGGGCCAGCGTAAAGCCCTTGCCGGTATCCTTGGGCTGCTCGGAGAGGCGGAATACGTCCGAGGCGGGAAGGCCGAGGGACTCGCGCGCCTTGCCGGTCAGGCCACGGCCGATGATCAGCGGAATACGGCCACCGGCGCGTACTTCATCCAGAATCAGCTGGGTCTTGAGTTCGAACGTGGTGAGGACCTCATCGGTGCCGTGCTTGCACACCTTGCCCTCGTAAGGGTAGATATCGATGACATCACCCATCTCGAGCTTCTCGACATCCATTTCGACGGGAAGCGCCCCGGAGTCTTCCATGGTGTTGAAGAAGATCGGCGCGATCTTGCCGCCAAAGCAGAAGCCGCCGGCGCGCTTGTTGGGCACGTACGGCATGTCGTCACCGAAGAACCACAGCACCGAGTTGGTCGCGGACTTGCGTGAGGAGCCGGTTCCTACGACGTCGCCAACGTAGGCGACCGGGTAGCCTTTTTCCTTGATCTCGTTGATCTGATCGAGCGGGCCGCGCGAGCCGGGCACTTCGGGCTTGATGCCTTCGCGCTCGTTTTTGAGCATGGCGTTGGCGTGCAGCGGAATATCCGGGCGCGACCAGGCGTCAGGCGCCGGGGACAGATCATCTGTGTTGGTTTCGCCGGGCACCTTGAACACGGTCAGGGTGATCTTTTCCTCGAGCGCAGGCTTGGAGAGGAACCACTCCGCCTCGGCCCAGGAGGCGATGACGTCTTTCGCCACGGCGTTGCCATTTTTGGCGCGCTCTTCCACGTCGTGGAAGGCATCGAACATCAAAATAGTGTGCTTGAGCTGCTCGCCGGCTTCCCTGGAAAGCTCCTCATTATCGAGAAGCTCGACCAGGGAGACGATGTTGTAGCCGCCCTGCATGGTGCCCAGAAGCTTGACCGCGTGCGTCTTGTCGACCAGCGGTGACTCGGTTTCACCCTTGGCAACGGCGGTCAGAAAGCCCGCCTTGACGTAGGCGGCTTCGTCGACGCCCGGCGGAATACGGTTGGTGAGCAGATCTAAAACGAACTCCTCTTCGCCGGCCGGCGGGTTTTTCAAAAGCTCGATCAAGGCCGCGGTCTGTTCGGCGTTCAGGGGCTTGGGTGGTACGCCCTCGGCGGCGCGTTCCTCGACATGTTGGCGATAAGCTTCAAGCACGTTGGGGCCCTCTCGTTTTCTTGATGGTACCCGGCCAGCCCGCACGGTTTCGGGCATGCCTGGGCACGTGATAGTCGCTTGAAAGGCAGCGTCTGGTGGATGGCGGCGATTCTACGTGAAACTGTCGACAATGTTAAGCGAGCAGCCCCACTGACCTTTTGTGCGGTCTCCCCAGCGTGACAAACGCCCGTTTAAACAGGCTTTTCTTGATCAGTCGAGCTGTCAATGTTCGCCGCGCACACGCGTATCACGTTAAAAGCCGTTTGCAATCACACCGCTATAGACCATTTAATAATGAGAGCGTTAAAGGCGCGGGCGGCTGTCAACGGTCAAGACTCCGCCAAAGCGCTACGCCGGGCGCAAACCGTGGCCAAAGTTGAGTTAAATACGTGCTATGGTTTTGCCGTCAACGTTTGAAAAATGACGATGACCCGAAGACACGGACGCCGCGCCAGGGCGTTGTACCGTATTTCATTAGCAAAGGCGCTTGGTAACCGTATATGTCGATAGAGTTAGCCGAATTGAAGTCGCAGGATCACGCGCTTGGCGCCGAAGACCTGCTGCCGGAAAGCCTCAGCGCTTTTCTGGCATGTAAAACGCCGGATGCGTGGCTTGGCTGGGCGCTGGCCAACCCGCAAACGCTGCTGATCGATCACGCTCAGTGCGAAAAGAAAGCTGCCTCCACGGCGATGCATCTTCTATATCGCCATGTCGACCAGCCACTGCTGCTTTCCAAAATGTCGCAGCTCGCCCGCGAGGAGCTTCTGCATTTCGAGCAGGTGGTCGGGCTGATGGAGCGTCGCGGCGTTACCTATACCCACCTGAGCGCGTCGCGCTACGCCGAAGGGCTCAGACAGCACCTGCGCGCCAACGAGCCGGAGCGGCTGATCGATATCCTGATCATTGGCGCCTTGATCGAGGCGCGCAGCTGTGAGCGCTTCGCGCGGCTGATTCCCTACCTCGATGAAGAGCTCGCCCGGTTCTATCGCACGCTGGTCAAGTCGGAAGGGCGCCACTTCGAGGATTACCTGCTGCTGGCGCGGCAGCAAACGGCAGAGCCGATCGATGATCGCATCGCTTTTTTCGTGGCGCGTGAAGCCGAGCTGATCACCTCAACCGATACAGCATTTCGTTTTCATAGCGGTGTGCCGGCTTAAGTCGAGCCCCGTCCAGACAGGATGAGTCTCATGCGCGATGCCAAGCAGATCGACAAGCTGACCCTTTTTGGCCATTTCTCCCTGTCGCTGGGAGAGGACGTACTGACCCATTTCAGCTACGACAAAGTCAAGGCGCTGCTGATTTATTTGTGTTTGCATCGCCAGCCCGTCAACCGCGCCGCGCTCGCCGAGCTGCTTTGGCCGGATCAGGGGCTCTCCTCCGGGCGCACCAACCTGCGCCACGCCCTTCACTGTCTGCGCCAGTCGCTTGGCGACAACGCCGACACGGTGCTCAACGTGTCGCGTCAGACCATCGCCTTCAACCTGCCGGCGCACTGGCAGGTCGATCTGCACGAGCTGCAAACGCTGCTCGAAGGCCCGGCGGATCTCGATAGGCTCGAGGCGGTGATGGCCTGTTACCAGGGCGATCTGGTCGAAGAGCTGTCGCTTGCCAACTGCAGCGAGTTTCAGCGCTGGCTGGTACAGACGCGCAACGAGTGGCGCCAGCGGGTGATCCGCTTCGCCGAACAGGTGCTCGAGACGCAAAGCGACGTGCCGGACGCGATGATCGAGGAGCTGGTCAGCAGCTTCTCGGGTTACGGTCCGTTTCACGAACGGCTGGTACGCCAGCTCGCCGAAAACAATCACATGGCCGCGGCCCACGAGCAGTATCAAAGTTATCTGCAGCTGTTGGCGCTCTCGGGACAGCAGCCCGAACCTGGCTTTCTACAGCTGGCAAGCTACTGGTCCGACGGCCAGGTCGAGACGCAGATCGTCAGCCCCCAGGGCGCCTACTCGAGGGCGCTGGCCGCCGACAGCAAGCCGCTGCGCGAGGACGAAATCGAGCTACGTCAGCTCTCGGTCATGGCCATTCGCCTGACGCTCAAGGGCGACTGGCAGGAGCGCGGCGCCATGCGCCACTGCCTGACGCTCCAGCTCGAGCTTTTGCGCTGGCTGGAGCAGCAGTGCCATCACCTGGGCGGCTTTTGGCTTCCCGGGGCGACCGGCGGGGTAGGGCTTGCCTGCTTCGGCACCCACGGCCCGGCCCACCAGCTCGCCGAGCTGGTAGCGCTTTACGAGCACTGCCGCCAGGCGCTGCCCCAGGAGATCACGCGGCGCTGGAGTATCGAGCAGCAGGCGCCGAGTTTCGAGCTCGCCGCAGGGCTCAACAGCGGCCGGGTCGTCTATCTGCCCGAGCGCCAGCTCGCCGATCCCCTGGGTCAGGTGACCCAGCTTTCGCTGTCGCTGATGAGCGCCGCCGAAGGCAGTGAGCTGGTGATTTCGCAAGAGGCGAGCCAGCACATGCCGCCGGCGCTCGACTTGCAGCCCAGGCTTTCGTCGCGGCTGGTGGCCAGTGATGGCCGCGTGCGCCTGCGCGCTTTGGTGTTGGGGCAAAACGAAGGCGGGCGTGATGCCACGCCGCCGAGTCTCATCGGCCGCGAAACCGCGTTGAGAGCGCTGCGCGACGGCCAGGCGCGGGCGAGCATCGGGCTGCGCCAGAGCATTCTGGTGCGCGGCGGCACGGGCATGGGCAAGTCCGCGCTGATGGTCGGTTTTCGCCAGTTGGAGCTCAGTCGCGACGCGGCGGTGTGCTGGCTGCCCACCACGCGCCTTTCGGTACTGGAGCCCTACGGCGTCGCCCGCCAGCTGCTTGCCTGGCACTGCCAAAAAGCGTGTGATCTGGAAACGCTCCACGCGCTGCAGCAAACGCTCGAGATAACGTCCCTCGACGAGGCGCGCCAGGAGCTTTTGGAGCAGGCTCTGGGCGCGCGGGAAGTCGAGGATAGTGCCCAGCTCACCCAAAACGGCGACGCCGTGGAGCTGGTCGCAAGGCTTCTACATCGGCTGATCGAGCGCGAGGCGCAAAGCCGCACGCTGCTTCTGATGATCGACGATTTGCAGTGGCTCGACGAACCCTCTTTCAAGGTGTTGACCGGGCTGCAGGCCAGGCTTCCCATCAACACCGCCTTCATGCTGGTGGCCAGCCACCACGGCCGCGAGCCGCTGCCGGTCAAGCTGCACTGGGACCAGCAGATATCGCTTGGCAAACTCGACGCTGGCCAGTCCGGGCGGCTTTTGACCCAGCTTGCCAAACGCTATCAGATCCACCTGAGTCCAAGGCTCAAGAATCAGATCGTCGAGCGCTGCGATGGCGTACCGCTCTATCTACAGGAGATCTGCCGGCGGCTGGACATGGATCGTCGAGAAGGTCGCAGCGTGCAGTTCAACGAGCTGCCCAAGGGCCTTTTGGGCCTTCTGACCAGCCGGGTCGACCAGCTCGAGCGCGACCGCGACATTGCTCACGTGGCGGCGGTGCTCGGCCGGCGTTTTCGCTTCGACATGCTGCTCGCCGCCAGTCAGACCGACAAGAGCCGACTGTTGAAGGCGCTGGAGCATATGCGCCAGCTCGAAATCATCGATGCCTTCGAGCAGCCCGGCATTGAGAGCGAGTATCAGTTCAGCCATCAGCTGCTGCACGAAGCGGCGTACCTCTCCTGCCCGAAGGACGTGCGCAGCGCGCTTCATCAGCAGGTCGTCACGCTGATCGAAGAGCGCTTTCCGATGTGGATCAGCCGTCACCCCGGCGACTTTGCCAATCACCTGCGCCGCAGTGGCCACCAAACCCGCGCCGCGCGCTACTTCGAACTCGCTGCCCGTGAGGCGCTCAAGGTCAGCGCCAACCGCACCGCGCTCAAGATGGCGGATTTCGGTCTGGGCTGTCTGGGGGAGGCGGCGGATCACCTCGAGCGTGAAGTGAGTCTTCTCACCGTCAAGGGCCAGGCTGCTTTCGCCCTTGAAGGCCACGGCTCGCCGACCGCTCACGAGTGTTTCGTCAGCGCCCGGGAGCTTTTGCGCGACGCGGGAGGCGACCCGCTCGAGGACCCGGAGGATCTCGAGCAGATCTTTCTGGTCAAGTGGGGGCTTTGGTTGAGCCGCAGCCAGCGCTATGCCCACGCCGACGCCTTTGCGCTGGCCGCGACGCTTTCCAATATCGCCAAGCGGCTGGAGGATCCGCGCTATGGCCGGCTCGCCGACTACGCCGGCGCTCAGTGCGAGTACTGGGCTGGACGTATCGCTCAGGCGTTCGACCACTTCAACGAGCTCGACCCGCTCAATGCGCCGATGATGATCGAGTGGCTGCCGTTCTCGGAGCACCCCCAGGTGAGCGCGGCCTGCTTTCAGGGCTGGACGCTGTGCCTTCGCGGCGATTACCAGCGTGCCGAGCGCCATATCGCCGCGGCGATTCGTCTGGCCGAGAAAATTGGCCACCCCGGCACGCTTGCCATCGCCCTGATGTTCGCCACCGCGCTCTATCGTCAGCTCGGTCACGTTCACCTGGCGGCGCGCCACGCCGAGCGCGCCGCGGCGATGACCGCGACACCGGATCTACAGCTATGGCAAATCTCCGCTCAGGGCGTGCTTGGCTGGCAGCAGGCGCTCAGCGGTGACCCGGCGGGGCTATCAAGGCTCAAGGAGAGCCTCGATCAGATGGCGGAGCTCAATGGGCGCGACCGCTTTCAGCGTCCGGTGCTTTGGTACGCCGACGCCTGTATCGAGCTTGGGGAGCTCTCTACCGCTGAGGAGTATCTGGATCAGTGCCTGACCATCGCCCGTGAACGCAGCAGCCTGTTTTTACCGGAGATCGCCACCCAGCTTGCCAAAGTGCGTCATCTGCAGGGTTACTCGAAAAGCGAGGTGACCGCGCTGACCGAGCTTGCCATCGACCACGCTCGCGAGCAGGGCAATCGCCACCACGAGCTCGCCGCGCTCGAGTTCTGGCTGACCCATATTGCCCCAGAGGATCGAAAGACGCGTGAGCTCTTCCGTGAAAAGCTTTCAAGCGTCAGCCACAGCGATGCGCCGGTGCTGGTGCGCTGGATCAACCTGTTGGAACGGCGCCTGCCGCAGCCCGCCGGGATGGAGGGCTAAAACGCCGGTTCCAGGTGAGTCGGTCGAGGCGAGTCAGGTACTCGCCTCGAGCCAGGCGAGCGTGGCTAGCGCCTGGTCGCGGCGCTCCCCGCACACGTCGTGATCGAACACGAACCGCGCGCAAACCGCTGGCCGGCGCGGATCACCGAATAGCCGGCACAGGTTGTCGTCATCGAGCTGGACGCAGCGAACGCCGGCAGGCTTGCCGCCGGGCATCCCCGGAATGGCGGAGCTGATCGATGGCGCAATACAGCACGCCCCGCAGCCGGCGCGACAGCCGCCGTTGGGGGCGGCGGGCTTCTCTCTGGCAATCAGCGCCGCCATGCTCACACCCCCTCGCTTTCGCCGGTGGCGCCCTTGTTGAAGCCCTCGAACGCATGTACCCGCGTCGGCGTGCCCGTCTCGCTTGCGATCTCTTTGGCGAGCCAGCGGGCGATGTTCTCGACGGTGGTTGGGTAGGGCAACACCGCGCAGCGCTCCACCGGCAGGGTGAGGGCGAACGCGCCTTCGCCGGCCATGTAGCGACACGTCAGCTGTGTTTCGCCTTGCGTATCGATATCGGCGCGCTCGAGCAGGTAGCGCTGGTCGAGCCAGCTTGCCCAGCGACGCTCGATCGCTGGCTGGCGCTCGCCGTGCTGATAAATTTCGAGGCGCGAGCGGTGACCGTGGGCGATACGCTGGCAGTTGCCGTCGTGACGCTTCAGCCCGTGGCTGTAGCCATAGGCCGCGCCGTCGATGACCTCGTCAAAAAACGTAAGCGTCACCCGTTCGACGTTCTCCGGGCAGGTCCGGGTCAGCGTTTGGCTGATCGAGTCGGCGAGTGCGGCGCGCTCGATGGTGGCCGCCTCGATCAACGTAAAGGCCTGGAGTGGGCCGCGCACCTCAAATGCGTAGGGCGCGGTGGCACGCACGCAAAGACCTTCGTCGCAGGCTTCGACACTCACGCCCGGCGCCTGCACCGGTACCAGTAGCGTGTGGTCGACCCCGGCGTCGAGCGTCTTCTTGATGAAGGGTTTGACGCGACCGAAATCGAACAGCATACCGTCCTCGCCAAGCTCGCCTTCCAGGGTGGCATCCACCTGCCAGCTCACGCCGGTCAGGCCGTTTTGCGGGCACCAGACCGAGACATCGATATGACTGAGTTCTTTAACGAAAAGGGCCATTAGGCGAATCCTGCGATCTTGTGCGTCTGAAGCGACAGCCGCCAGCGTGGATGGGCCATGCAGTAGGCGGTGGTGGCACGGACACGGGCCTGGTTGTCCGCGGGCGTGCCCTGGTCCATCGGCTGAAGGAAGAAGTGGGTAAAGTCGAGCGCCTCGAAGCGTTTTGGGGTGGCCTCAGGCTGCGGGTAGACGAGCTTCAACTCGTCGCCGGCCAGTACCTTGAGCGTCGTGGCTCCCTTGGGGCTGACGCAGAGCCAGTCGATGCCCGGGGGCACGCTGACGGTGCCGTTGGTTTCCACTCCGATCTCGAAGCCTTCCGCCTTGATGGCCTCGATCAGTGCGGTGTCGAGCTGCAAAAGCGGCTCGCCGCCGGTAAACACCACGTAGGGCACGGCGCCGCTGGCGGCCTCGGGCCATAGCGCCTTGAGATGCTCGGCCAGTGCTGCGGCATCATGAAAACGCCCGCCGCCTTCACCGTCCACGCCGATGAAGTCGGTATCACAGAAGGTGCACGCGGCGGTCTCGCGGTCCACCTCGCGACCGGACCACAGATTGCAGCCAGTAAAACGACAAAATACGCTGGCCCGCCCCGCCTGGGCACCTTCGCCCTGCAGGGTGTAGAACGCTTCCTTAACGTGATACATCGCTCGCCTCCGAATCATTGGTCGAGGCGTACTCGAGCGGGTCGGTCACCCCGTTTTCGGCAAAGGCGGCCAGGCGCTCGCGGCAGCTGCCGCAGCGCCCGCAGGCGAGTTCGCGGCCCTCGTAGCAGGTCCAGGTGTCGCGGTAGTCGAGCCCCATGGCCAGGCCCTCGCGCAGAATCTCGGCCTTGGTGGCGGCAAGATAGGGCGCGTGCACCTCGATGGGTTCGAAGTTGGCGATCGCGGCGGCGTGGCGCATCGCCTCGACAAACGCCGGGCGACAGTCCGGGTAGAGCACGTGATCGCCGCCGTGGGCGCCGTAGTCGACGCGCCCGGCGCCGATGTTCACCGCCTTGGCGATGGCCAGCGACAATAGGATCATGTTGCGATTGGGCACCACCGTCGCCTGCAAATTCTCTTCGGCGTAGTCGGCATCGGGCATGGCTGCGGCGTCGTTGGTCAGCGCGGAGTTGTCGATCAGCCCGTGAATGGCGCGAATGTCCACCACCTGATGAGGAATCTCGAGCGTTTCACACACCTTTTTGGCGGTGTCGAGCTCGCGGCGGTGGCGCTGGCCGTAGTCGAAGGAGAGCGCGTGTACGCCAAGACCTTCTTTCAAGGCGCGATGAAGAACGGTAAAGGAGTCCATGCCGCCGGAGTAGATCACCACGGTGGCGGGGGAGTGTGTACAGGAAGGGGATGACATGCTAATACTCGCTGGCCGGAGAATTTATTGAGCCTTGACGGCAAGAGTCCGGGGTCCGGTCCGGAACGCAGCGCAGTTTACGCACTCACGGCGCGCTTGGCTAGCGCCCACGCCCGGGCTACCCTACGCCAGAGCGTTGGCACGTTCGCACCTTGAGCGCGGCGCCCCGCACGTTCATTCAGCTTTTCGAGACGCACTCATGGCGACCATAGAACATAGCGAAATCGTCCACGCTCCGCCCGAACAGGTATTCGAACTGCTCCGGCGCGTCGAGGATTTCGCCGACTACTCCGATATGATCCACTCGATCGACACGCTTGGGGACAACCGCTACCGCTGGCACGTTCGCGCCCTCGGCATGGACTGGGCCTTCGATGTCGAGGTCACCGAGATAGACGCCCCCCACACGCTTGCCTGGGAGTCGCTTGATGGGGTGAAAAACCAGGGGCGCTACCGGCTAGAGCCGGTCGGGGAGGGCACGCGCGTCTCGCTCACCCTGACCTATGACATTCGCAACCGTTTGATGGAAAAAGCCGTCAACAAGGCCGCCAAACCCATGGTCGGCAAGGTGAGCCGGCAGATCCTCGACCGGGTCGAAGCAAGGCTCAATGGCTAGACACGGGTATTTCTGCTGGCGCTGGGTGGCGCTGTTCGCCCTGCTGGCAATGCTTGGTTACGTCTGGCTCTGGTACTCGCCGAATTTGTCGGCTCTCAAGCGTTGGGCCGCCGACACGTCCCATCACCCGGCCATCATCGCAAGCGTCATGCTGATCATGGCGGCCACACTTGCCATCGGGCTTCCCGGCAGTATCGGGCTTTGGCTGATCGCGCCGTTCTATCCGCCGCTGGCCGCGACCCTGATGCTCACCTTGAGCAGCGTCGCCGGCGCCTGGGTCGCTTACCTTCTGGCTGCGCGGTTTCGCGCGCGGATAACCCCCAGCGGGCTTACTGCGCGCGTGATGCAAACGCTCGAGCGGCGAAGCGATATGCTGACGCAGTGCGCGCTCAGGATTTTACCGGGTTTTCCCCATTCGGTGATCAACTACGCCGCCGGGCTTGGCGGGCTCGCACTCAAACCCTATCTCGCCGCGGCGGCGCTGGGGCTTTCGATCAAGTGGGGGGTGTACAGTAGCGCGATTTATAAGACGCTCGAAGCGATCGAGCAGGAGAACGCGCTGCAGTTCGACATGCTGTTGCCGCTTCTGGCGCTGACGCTGTTGTTACTGGCCGGGGCGTGGTATCGGCGCCGCGTGGACGCGGCGCGCGAAAGGCACTAAAAAAAGGGGGGAATGTCAGTGCGGCTGGTGCATGGCGGCGTCAAGATGGCCCACGACCTCGGCCCAGTCCGCATCGTCGGCAATCGCTTCGCGCAAAAACGCCGCCTGAGCGTCGTTCCAGCAGCTTGCTTCAGCAATCGGCGTGGACGCCGGAAGCGGCCCCTGTTTCTCGATGAACGCTTCGATGGAGGCCTTGTCCGAGGCAAGCCCCAGCTGCTCGAAGAGATCGCTGAATTCGTGTACGGGTTGATCCATCATTTTCTTCCTTTCCTTGGGTTGTCATCGACAAGGCTGAGCCTTGCCTTAAAAAAATAGTCCGAATATCGCACGGCGCCAGCTTAGCCCTGGCGCTCGCCTACCAGCGGCGTCAAAAAGCGCTGGCGGCGGTCCGCTTCACCGATCGGTTGCGCCAACAGATGAACGAGTTTGGTGAGGGCGGCCTCTGGCGTCATGTCCGCCCCTGATAGCACGCCGGCATCGAAAAGCCCCGCGCCCGCGGCGTAGGTGCTGAAACGAACGCTCCCCTGAGGGCAGGTGCTCACCGCGGCGAGCAGTTTGCCCTCGCCGCAGGCCCTGGCCAGCACGGCTAGAAGCGCCGGATCGCCGGGCAGATTGCCCGCTCCCCAAAGCTGGAGCAGCGCGCCTTTCACGCGCGCATCTCCCAAAAGCGCTTCCAGCTGCCAGGCGCTGATGCCGGGCCAGAGCGCAATGCGGGCCACTTCGCCCTGGGCAAGCGGCGCGTAGCTTGCAAGCTCGAAACGGGGCGCGCCGCGCTGGCTCGCGCCAAGCCCTCGGCTTGGGTACTCGATGACATCCTCGCCTACGCGCTCGCCCAAAAGCGGGTAGTTGGGACTTTCAAACGCGTGGGGGGCTTCGCTGTGCTGTTTGACGCTTCGTGCGCCGCGCAGAAGCTTTCCAGCGAAGTAGACCCCCACCTCCTTGAGCGTGGGGCTTGCGGCGTAGCGCAGCGCGCCATGGATGTTAGCGAGGGCGTCGCTGTTGGGTGCTTCCAGCGGCTGCATGGCGCCAGTCACGATCACCGGCCGGTCGAGTCCCTGGAGCTGGTAGGCAAGGCTCGAGGCGGTGAAGCTCAGCGTATCGGTGCCGTGAAGAACCACGAACCCCCGATAGTCGACAAAGCGCTCGGCGATCAGCGCGCCGATGCGCTGCCAGGTGAGCGGGGTGGCCGCGCTGGAGTCGATCAGCGGCTCGAGACTTTCGACGTCGAACGCCGGAAGCCTGCTCTGCTCATCGATCGAGAGCGTTTCCAGCGCGCGTGCAAGGCGCGTATCGAAGCCGCTACCGGGCGCCAGGCCAGAGGCACTGGCGTGCATGCCGATCGTACCGCCGGTGTAGATTACGAGCACGCGCTCGCCGCGGCGGGCGTCGTCGAGAAGCCTGGGAGCCTTGTTCATGCAATGTCCTGTCGAGTAACGTGAAGCCTGCCGCTGGCGTCGTCGAGCTGGCGGTTGCGACCGGCCAGATGGGCGAAAACGACGCAGACCCCGATCAGCGCCAACAAGAGCCAGGCAATGTGCTCGATACGCGCGCCGACTTCCAGCAAAAGACCCACCCCAAACGGGCCGGCCGCGGCGATGGTATAGCCTCCGCCCTGAACGAGCCCGGAGAGTTTTCCGGCAAGCCCCGCGTTAGCGGTGCGCAGCACCAAAAGCCCGAGTGCCAGGCTGAAACAGCCGCCCTGGCCCACGCCGAGTGACAGTGCGCCCAGCCAGCGCCAGCCAAGCGGGGCGATCATCAAAAGGAACAGTCCCAGCGCGGTCGCGGCGAGCATGGCAAAAAGCGCCGGGCGCTGGTCACGGCCAAGGCGCGCAAGCCAGGGGGCGCCGAGCGCCGAGCCGAGCTGACACACGATCGAGACCGCCATGAGAAATCCCGCCTCGCTCTCCCCGTAGCCTCGGTAGATCAAAAGCGACGGCAGCCAGCCAAAGACGATATAGGCCATGGAGGATTGAAGCCCCATGTAGAGCATGATCTGCCAAGTCAGGGGCTGGCGCAAAAGCGCCGACAGCGACGCGCTGGCGGTGGCTGTTTGAACGCTCGCGGTCGGTTTGGGCGCAAACGAGACCCACAGCACCAGCGAGGCAAGCGCGAGCAGCCCCCAGCTTGCCAGGCTCAAGGGCCAGCCGCCCAGCGCGTTCGCCAAAGGAACGGAGAGCCCGGCCCCCAGCGCGCCGCCAAGGCAGAGCGCCATGGTGTAAAGCCCGGTCAAAAGGTCCGCGCTTTGGGGCAGCTCACGTTTGACGAGCCCCGGCAGCAATGTGCCCGCAATGCCGATGGAAGCGCCCGCCAGGGCGGTAGCGACGAACAGCGCCCCATCAAGCGGCACGGGGCGCAAAAGCAGTGCCGCGGTCAAAAGCGCAAGAGCCGCGCTGAGCGCCCGCTCGGCGCCCAGTCGGCGCGAGAGCAGCGGGGCTAGAGGTGCAGCGAGGCCCAGTGAGAGTACCGGCAGGGTGGTCAAAAGGCCCGCCGCCGCCGGGCTAAGCCCGGCGTTTTCCTGCAAGCGGTTGAGAAGCGGCGCCACCGATGAAAGCGCCGGGCGCAGGTTCAGCCCCACCACGAACATCAGGGCGATAAACGATAGCGCTCGCTTCGAAGCCATGACTACTTAAGGTGGCGTCGCAGGTCGCCCCGAGCGACATCCATCAGGGTGATGAAGTGATAATCTTCGGGCGTTTCCAGGCAGTCCACGCGAACGTCGGTGCGCATGCCCTTGTTGATATCGAGCTTTTCGAAAATCTCGAGCGTGACCTTGCGCGCGGGCTTGTCGCCAGGCGAAAGAATTCCGTCGTCGAGGGTGAAGGTTTCCAAAAGCGTGGCGCGCACGCGCGTGGTGTTGCCTTCACTGAGTACGCGACGAATGAACAGCCACCCTTCGCACACCAGCGCCGAAGTTTCATCGCTTTCACGCAGAAACAGCGTGCGGTAGCAGGCGCCTTCGGTGGCCGCCTTGTCCGCCATGCTGCGGTAGGCCTGGATCACCTGGTTGGGCGTTACCTTGGCATCTTCAAGACGCTGCGTAATCCCCTGATGCTCGCGGCTCAGCTGCTCCTGGCGTTGAAAGACCAGCCACTGCCGATAATCATTGATACGTTGAGACGCCATAATCACTCCCTGAACAGGTTCTGCTGGACGCGAAAGGCGCGCGCCCGAAAACGCACGACTTTCGCATATTCACCGACAACGCGCTAGCGACGAGCGCGCCGGCGCGGCGCCTTGTCCGATTTTTCGCCTTGGCGCTGGTTCTGGCCTTGGCCCGAGCGTTGGCCTTGACCGCGCCCGCCGCCGGGTTGACGCTGACCGCGGCGACCGTTTTCGATCGGCTGGGGCTTGGCGTTGGGGTCGGGCTCGAAGCCAGGCTCAATCTTTTTCGGCAGTGTTTGTTTGATCAATTTCTCGATGCCGGCCAGCAGCGCGTGCTCGTCAACGCAAACGAGCGACACCGCCTCGCCGTTGCTGCCGGCGCGTCCGGTGCGCCCGATACGGTGGACGTAATCCTCGGCGACGTTGGGCAAATCGAAATTGACCACGAAGGGCAGCTCGTCGATGTCGAGCCCGCGTGCGGCGATATCCGTGGCGACCAGTACCTGCAAATCGCCGCTTTTGAACGCGCCCAGCGCCCGGGTGCGTGCGCCCTGGCTCTTGTTGCCATGGATCGCCATGGCCGGAATCTCCTGCTTGGAGAGCTGCTCGGCCAGGCGGTTGGCGCCGTGTTTGGTACGGGTGAACACCAGCACCTGGAACCAGCCGTGCTGGCTAATCAGGTGCGCCAGAAGCTCGCGCTTTTTCTCCCGATCGACGCGGTACACGCTCTGCTCGATCTTCTCGGCCGTGGTGTTGCGCGGGGCGACTTCGACTAGCGCCGGGTTATCCAGAAGCTGTGTGGCCAGCGTCTGGATCTCGTTGGAGAAGGTGGCGGAGAAGAGCAGGTTTTGCCGCTTGTTCGGCAACAGCTTCAAAATGCGCTTGATGTCGTGGATAAAGCCCATGTCGAGCATGCGGTCGGCTTCGTCGAGCACCAGGATTTCGACTTTTGAGAGGTCGACGTGGCCCTGCTGCTGCAGATCCATCAGCCGCCCGGGCGTGGCGATCAGCACGTCGAGGCCGTTCTTGAGCGCCTGGACCTGCGGGTTCTGGCCCACGCCGCCGAAAATGATGTGCGACGTGAGCGACAGGTACTTGCCGTAATCGGTCACGCTTTCACCGACCTGAGCGGCCAGCTCACGCGTCGGCGTCAGCACCAGCGCGCGCACCTGGCGCTTGCCCGGGCGCTTGCCGTTGTTCAAAAGCTGTAACAGCGGCAGCGTGAACCCGGCGGTCTTACCCGTGCCGGTCTGGGCGCTGGCCAGCAAATCGCGCCCGGCCAGCACCAGCGGGATGGCTTTTTGCTGGATGGGCGTTGGCTGGGTATAGCCCTGGGTGCTAATGGCGCGTAGTAAGTCGTCCTGCAGACCAAGTTCGGTAAAGCTCATGCGTTCTCCGCCATCGCACAGCGAAGGCGCTCGTGCGCGCTTGCTGGGCCAGGTTCGTAATGAATAAAAACGCGCGGGGTCGCCCCGCGCGGCAGCGAAGTTTGCCAGATAGCGCGCCTGGCTGCGAGGGGCATTTGAGATCGACGCTTTTTAAGCGCCGCATAAAGACCTCGCGCCCGGCACAAAATACCGAGCGCGAGAAGGGCGTTGCGAGCGGGGGATTAGAAGTAACCGCCGGTGCGAATTTCCCTGGCGATATCACGGGCAACCTGATCCAGGCTCTGACCAAGCGCGCGCACCAGTGCCGGGTAGCCATCCTCTCGAAGCTCGGTTTCGGCGTTGAAGCTTTCCAGCGCCAAAAGCTCGTTGCCGGCGCCGCGAAGCTGCCACTGGCCGCTGGCGACGGCGTTGCCATCATAGCGCCCCTGAAACTGATCCACTTCGAGCGAAAGCGTCAGCGCATCGTTTTGACGGCCCTGGGCACCCACCACCTGCACCAGTGGAAGCTCCTGGGAGAGGCGCGCGCGAAGCCCGCGCTCGAGCTGGCGGCCAAGCTCTTCCGCCCACTGGTGTTCACGCGCCGCGTTGAGGGTGATGTCGTCGAGCTGCATGACGATGCCGTCGACGTCCAGGTAGTGCGAAAGCCTGGGCGCGCGTACCTGCAGCGTGCGCTCCGTTGGGGTAGCAGGCGTGGCGATAGGCGTGGCGGGCAGCATGTAGCGCGCCGGCGGCGTCACGCTCGAGGCGCAGCCGCCGAGAAACAGGCCAAGCCCCATGATGGCGGCGAATGTCAGCGTTGGGTTGCGCATGGCGTCATCCTCTTATCGCGGGGCGCGCGGAATCGGGTCTTCCGCATCCAGGTTGTCGAAAAGCAGCGCCCGCGGATTGTCGTTGAGCGTGCGCGTCAGCGGCTGAAGATCGCGCATCAAACGATCGAGGCGCTCGATGGCCGACGTCAGATCCTGATAGGCCGGCGACGAAGGCGAAAGCCCTTCGATCGTCGTGCGCAGCTCCTCGAGCGTAGCGTTGACGTTGCCACCCAGTGCCTGGGTGTCCGGGTCGCTCAAAATGGCGTTGAGCGATGAGCTCACCTCGCGCACCTCGTTGAGCACGCTTTCCGACGCCTGCAGGTTGCGATCGAGCCCGGCCAGTAGTGGCTCCACCTCGAGCGCGTTGAGCTTGTCCAGAAGGCTCGTGACCTGGGCCTGAATCTGGGCGAAGCCGCCAGCGACGGTGGGGAAGATAGTGCGCTCGGAGAAGGTCTCGTTGACGTGCTGCCCGGCCAGGTCGCGCTGGAAGTTGAGGTCGACGAATAGCGCACCGGTCAGCAAATTGCCGTTTTTGAGCGAGGCGCGAAGGCCCAGATCGAACATGCGATCAAAGCGCGCCTCCCATTCTTCGAGGTCGATATCCTCGCTTTCGATGCCCAGGCGTTGGGGTTCGATGCGGATCAGCACCGGAATGGCGAACTGTGCCCGAGAGTTGGGCTGTGGTGCAGTGAAGTTCCAGGGCACCGCGGCCACGGTGCCCATGCGCACGCCGCGAAACTCCACCGGCGCGCCGCGCGAAAGCCCGCGCACGGTATCGTCCACCAGCAGCACGTACTCAAGATAGCGGTTGAAGGTGCCTTCGCGCGCGTCGTCCTCGTCGGCGTAAAGCGTAAAGCGGGCGTTGTTGGCCACCGGCCGCCCCATCGGCAGCTCCTCCGGCACGCCGAAGGTGACGCCGCCGCCCAACAGCGCTTCGAGGGATTCGACGTTGACCCGCACGCCGTCGGCGTCGAGGCGAAAATCGATACCGCTGGCGCTCCAGAAGCGCGTGCTGTCGGTGACGAGCTGGGCGTAGGGCTCCTCGATGAAGATCTGATGCTGCATGGTGCGTGACTCTGCATCGAAGCGGTTGTCCTCGACACGGCCCACGGTATAGCCCTGGTAGGATACCGGGTCACCCACGCGCAGCGAGTTGCCGAGCTGGCTGACCAGGCTAATCTGTAGCCCCGCCTGGCCTGCCACCGCCACCGGCGGCACGTCGCTTAGCTCGAACTCGCGCCGGGGCTCCTCGGAGCGCCCGGGCTGAAGCTGGATGTAGGCGCCGGAAAGCACCGTGCCGAGCCCGCTGATGCCTTCACGGCCGATACGCGGCTTGACCACCCAAAAGCGGCTATCCTCACGCAGCATCGCCTCGGCCTCGGGCTGAATACGCGCGCTCATCACCGCGTGGGAAAGGTCGTCGGAAAGCCGCACGCTCTGCACGATGCCGATCTCCACGTTGCGGCTTCGAATCAGAGTGCTGCCGGCCTCGATGCCCTCGGCATTGTTGCTGGTCAGCGTAATCAGCGTTCCTCGGCTGGTGTAGTTGTCGTAGACCAGCCACAACCCGATCACCAGCGCGACGATCGGCACGATCCAAATGGGCGACAGGCGTGTCTGACGAGACGATTTGGCCCGATGCTGCTCGTTCTCTTCGGGTGGGGGGGTGTCGAGTTGCGGTGAATCCTCAGCCATCCACTGATTCCTTGGTCGCTATTTTAAACCGGGTGTTGAGCCTGTGCCTGGTTGGGCGCGGGGGTGGGGTGTCCCACAGAAGGCGCGGGTCGAAAGCCATCGCGGCGAGCATGGTTAGCACGACCACTGCGCCAAAGGCAAGCGCGGCGGGGCCCGGGGTGATCGACATCAGCGAGCCCGCGCGAATCAGCGCCACCAGAATGGCGACCACGAAGACGTCGACCATCGACCAGCGGCCGATGAACTCGGTCAATCGGTAGAGCCGAGTACGGCTTTGCGCCCTGAGCTCGTCGCTTCGCCTGGCGATCAGGCAAAGCCAGGCCAGGGCGAAGAGCTTACCCACCGGGACGATGACGCTGGCAATGAAAATGACTGCCGCGACCGGCCAGGAACCCATCTGAATGAGTTGCACCACGCCGCCGATGATGGTCGATGGCGAGCTCGAGCCTAGGCTGGTGGTGGTCATGATAGGATAAACGTTGGCCGGAATATACATGACCGTGGCGGCGAAGAGCAGCGCCCAGGTGCGCTGTAAACTGTGCGGTACGCGCCGGTGCAGCGTCTCGTGGCAGCGCTGGCAGCGCACCTTGCCCTTTGCCGGCAGCCGGTTGATCAGCCCGCAGGTTGGGCAACCCGTCACGCCCTGGCCGGCGGCGGTGGTGCCGGTCAGCGTGCCTTCCGGGGCCAGCGGCTCGCCTTCCAGTGAAAACCACATCCAGTCGGCGTCCAGCGACTGGCTGGTCTTGAGCAAAAGTATGGCGAAGATACAAAAGGCCCAGAAGGAGATGCCCAGATGAATCTGGGCGAGCCCGGCGACCTTGATCAGGCTCACCAGCGCGCCGATGATGAAGACATCCGCCATCATCCAGGGAAGAAAGTGGGCGAGCGAGCGGGCGATATCACGGCTATAGGGCATGTGGCGGCCGCGCAGCAGCCCGTACTGCAACCACATGACGCCAAACAGGTAGAGCGCTGGCAGCACGGCGATGGTCATGATGACCGCGATGGCCACCAACGGCTGGTGAAAGTTGATCAGCGTGGTGGCGGTCTGGGTCAGCTCGATGCGGTTACTCACGCCGCTGACGTTGAAGCTAACGAAGGGGAATGACACCGCCACCAGCAGCGCCACGAACGCCGCGATCGCTAGTGCCATGCTGCGCTGGGCCGGGTAGCGGTTACGCTTGACCAGGGTGTGCAAGCAGCGCGGGCAGGACGCCTTTTCACCAGAGCCCAGCGGCGGCAGAGCGCTGACCCAGTCACATTCATGACAGGCGCGCAGGCGCCGGCGTGTTAGCCGCGTCTCTGGCGGCAACGTATCGACTAGCGGCGGTGAAAGTGCCACGGTAGGGCGTTTCTTGAACTGGTAGTAGCGCAATTCGCTCGTCTCGACAATGCTTTGGGTTCGATTAATACGTTGAGCGGTCAGGGCTGTCAAACGTCGCCGACCGCCTCATAAACAAAATAGCCTAAACGGTCGATGCACACTTGACCCGCGACACTGGCTGAATAACGATGCGGGCGCTTTTGCCTCTTTTATATCCCTGACGAAGGACTTCGTATGCTGCTCGCTGCTTTGGCGGTCGTGATTGGTCTGGTACTGCTCATCTGGAGCGCGGAAAAATTCATCGAGGGGGCCGCGGCGACCTCGCGCTGGCTCGGGCTTTCGCCGTTGTTGATCGGGATGCTGGTCATCGGCTTCGGTACCTCGGCCCCGGAAATGATGGTCTCGGTACTGGCGGCGCTTCAGGGCAACCCGGGCCTTGCCGTCGGTAACGCCTACGGCTCCAACATTGCCAATATCGGCCTGGTGCTGGGTTTCATTGCGCTGCTGGCCCCGCTTGCCGTGCACTCGAGCGTGATTCGCAAGGAAATGCCGCTTCTGGTCATCGTTATGGCGCTGACCGGCTACATGCTGTTCGATGGCTGGGTATCGCGGCTCGAGGCGGTAGTGCTGCTGGTAGCGCTTACGCTGTTCATCGGCTACAGCATCTGGCATTCGCGCACTCAGCAGCAGGACCCGCTGGTCGAAGAGGTGACCCAAAACCTCGATGCCCAGCCCATGTCCAAAGGCAAGTCGGTCGCCTGGACGCTGATCGGGCTAGTGCTTTTGATCGTCAGCTCGCGGATGCTGGTGTGGGGCGCGGTCGAGATCGCCCAGGCCTTCGGTGTCAGCGACCTGATCATCGGCTTGACCGTGGTGGCGGTGGGCACCTCGCTTCCCGAGCTCGCCTCGTCGATCAGCGCGCTGCGCCGAGGCGAACACGATATGGTGCTGGGCAATGTCGTCGGCTCGAATCTTTTCAATAGCCTGGCGGTGGTGGGACTTGCCGGTGTGATCA
This sequence comes from Halomonas sp. GD1P12, assembly GCF_025725645.1. NCBI lineage: Bacteria > Pseudomonadati > Pseudomonadota > Gammaproteobacteria > Oceanospirillales > Halomonadaceae > Halomonas > Halomonas sp. GD1P12. The sequence goes on from NZ_CP107007.1 coordinate 1,657,289, forward strand.
CACCGATCGAGGCCGGGCGCGAGGTGCTGGTGCGCGACTGGAGTGTGATGACCTGCATGACACTTTTGATGGTGCTGTTCGCGTTTTCCTGGCGCGGAAGGCCGCGGCGAATCAACCGGTTGGAAGGCGGTGTGCTGTTCGCAGCCTTCGTTGGCTACACCGCGTACATGGTCAGCGTGGTGGTCATGAGCTGAGCAATATCACGATAAATTGATGTGCGTCATTGCGACACATCATTGGCACCGAGCAGCCCGTGTAACCCGGGCGTTGACGCAGTAAGATGAAAGCGTGAGTAAAAATTAGCCTGGCCATTGCAACGGTCAATACCTTCCTGACACGACCAGGCTTTTGTTACCCATGGGCGCGCCTTACTTTTCCCCGGTTTCAGGAGAGTGTCATGGAACTCGACCCCTTGATGTTGTCGCGAATACAGTTCGCCTTCGTCGTCTGTTTTCACACGATCTTCCCCGTCTTCACCATAGGGCTTGCGTCCTACATCGCGCTGCTTCACGGACTCTTTTTCAAGACTCAGAACCCGGCCTGGGATCGGTTGGCGCTGTTCTGGACAAGAGTCTTCGCCGTGGTGTTCGCCATGGGCGTGGTGTCGGGCATCGTCATGTCCTTCCAGTTTGGCACCAACTGGAGCAACTTCTCGCTGGCGGCGTCCAACTTTATCGGCCCGGTGCTGAGCTACGAAGTCGTGACCGCCTTCTTTCTCGAAGCGGCCTTTCTCGGCATTCTGCTCTTTGGTCGCGGCAAGGTGCCGGAGGGCGTCCACCTGTTCGCGGCCACCATGGTTGCGGTGGGTACCTTCATTTCCGCGTTCTGGATTCTCGCTGCCAATAGCTGGATGCATACGCCGGCCGGCGTGGAGCTGATCGATAACCGCTTCCACGTGACGTCCTGGAGTGCGGCGATCTTCAACCCCTCCTTCCCGTACCGCTTCGCCCACATGGCGGTGGCCTCGTTCATCACCGGCGGGTTCGTGGTGGCCGGCGTTAGTGCCTGGTTCTTGCTGCGCGGCCGCGACGTGGCAGCAAATCGCCGGGCGCTTTCCATGTGTTTGTGGCTTTTGATGGTGCTCACGCCGGCTCAGGCGGTGATCGGTGATTATCACGGCCTCAATACGCTCGAGCATCAGCCGACCAAAGTAGCGGCGATGGAAGGGCACTGGGAAACCAGCGGCAACGTACCGCTATTGCTGTTCGCGATTCCGGATCAGCAGGCCCAGGAAAATCACTTCGAAGTGGGCATTCCCAACCTTGCCAGCATCATCTTGACCCACACCCTCGACGGCGAGATTCCCGGCATCAGCGAAGCCCCGCCCGCAGAGCAGCCGCCGGTCGCGCTGGTGTTCTGGTCGTTTCGCGTGATGGTGGGCCTTGGCCTTGTCATGATCGCCGTTGCCTTCGCCGGCCTGCTTCTGCGCCGCCGGGCCCGGGTCTATGAGAACACGCTGTATTTGAAAGTGCTGGTCGGCATGATCGCCACGCCGTTTCTGGCGGTGCTGGCCGGCTGGATTGTCACTGAATCCGGCCGCGCCCCTTGGCTTGTATACGGCATGATGACCCACGCCGAGGGCCTGACGCCTTCCTTGACCGGCGGCATGGCGCTGTTCTCGCTCACCGGTTACGTGCTGGTTTACGCCGTGGTGTTCTACGCCGGCATCTATTATCTCACCCGCGTGGTGCGCAACGGCATGCTGCCCCACGACGCCCGGGCAGAGGTCGACCCGGACGCCGACCGTCCCAAGCGCCCACTTTCCGCCGCGCATACCCCCTTTGACGACGACGTTGAGCCGGTCAGGAGCTAATCATGGAAATGTTCGATCTCTCTATCATATGGGCTGTGATCATCGGGTTTGGCGTCATCATGTATGTGTTGATGGACGGCTTCGACTTGGGGATAGGCATTCTCTTTCCCTTCGCCCCGGACGAGGATGCCCGGGACGTCATGATGAACTCTGTCGCCCCGGTGTGGGATGGCAACGAAACCTGGCTGGTGCTGGGCGGCGCGGGGCTTTTAGGCGCCTTTCCGCTGGTCTACTCGGTCTTTCTGCCCGCGCTCTACATTGGCGTGTTCCTGCTGCTGGCGGGGCTGATCTTCCGCGGTATCGCTTTTGAATTTCGCTTCAAGTCACGGCGCAACCGCCGCTGGTGGAACCGTGCGTTCTGCTGGGGCTCGGCGGTCGCGGCGTTCGCTCAGGGCGCGGTGGTCGGCGCCTATATTCAGGGCTTCCCCGTCGAGGACTTCGTCTACACCGGCGGCGCATTCGATTGGCTGACCCCGTTCTCCGTTCTTACCGGGCTTGGGCTGATGGCAGGCTATGCGCTTTTGGGTGCGACCTGGCTGATCATGAAATCCGAAGGCTATATCCAGGCGTGGGCCTACCGGATCACGCCGATGCTGCTGGCGGGCGTACTGATCGTATTCGCGATCATCAGCCTCTGGACACCGTTCATCGACGGGCTGGTGTGGGAGCGCTGGTTCGGCCAGCTGCGCTTTATCTGGATCTTCCCGACGCTGGCGCTGCTGTGCGCGTTCATCGTTTTTCGAAGCGTCCAGCACAAGCGTGAAGGCGTTCCGTTCGTGGCCACCGTAGGGATCTATGTGTTTACCTATCTTGGCCTGATTTTCAGCAAGTGGCCGGTGATCGTACCGCCGAACTACACGCTGTGGGACGCCGCCTCGGCGCCGGAATCACAGCTTTTCTTGCTGATCGGCGTGCTCTTCGTCATTCCAGTCGTGCTGACCTATACCGCCTGGACCTATTGGGTGTTCCGCGGCAAGGTTCGCGTTGGTGAGGGGTACCACTAACCCCATGAGATCGGCACCTCCATCCCCTGCGACCCTGACGCCGCGCCAGTGGCTCAAGCAACTGGCCCTGGCTGAGAAGAAAAGGCTTTCGGGCGCGGCGGTGTGCGGGGTGCTGGCCGGGGCCAGTACCACCGGCCTGCTGGTGGGGCTGGCTTGGCTCGTCGATCAGATTCTCGTACACGCCCGACCGCTGTCAGGGCTTTCGAGCATTTTTTTAATGCTTTTGGCGTTGGTGGGCCTTCGCGCGGCACTCCAGTGGGGCCAGGAGGTGCTGGCGTTCGAGGCGAGCCTTCGCATTCGCCAGCGAGTGAGAACATTGCTTCTGGACAAGCTTGCCACGCTCGGCCCGCTCTGGCTCACCCATCATCAAAGCGGGGCGCTGGCCACTCAGCTCGTCGAACACGTCGATGCGCTGGAGGGCTATTTCGCGCGCTTTCACCCCCAGCTTCGCATCGTGCTGATACTGCCGCTGCTGATTGCGGCGGTCGTCGGTGCGCTCGATTACGTCGTGGTCATCTTTTTGCTCCTGTCGGCGCCACTGATTCCGCTGTTCATGGCGCTGGTAGGCATGGGCGCCGAGCGGATGAACCGCGAGCAGTTTAGTGCCGTCTCGAGACTCTCTGCTCACTTCGTCGACCGGGTGCGCGGCATGAGTACGCTACAGCTATTCGGGCGCACGGCGAAAGCGCGCAGGGATGTCTGGTACGCCACCGACGAATACCGGCGGCTGTCGATGAAAACCTTGCGCCTGGCGTTTCTCTCCTCGGCGGTGCTCGAGTTCTTCGCCTCGGTGGCCATCGCGGTGGTAGCGATGTACGTGGGCTTTGGGCTTTTGGGCTATCTCGATTTCGGCCCGGCGGCGTCGCTTTCGCTCTTCTCCGGGCTTGCCGTACTGCTGCTGGCGCCGGAGTTTTTCCAGCCGCTGCGCACGCTTTCTCAGCACTACCACGACCGGGCAACGGCGCTGGGTGCCGCGGAAAGTCTGGTATTCATTCTCAACGAGCCCGACTGGGTGCCTCAAACGCATGTTGTACCTCGACATGACTCAGCGCTTTGCGAGTTGAAAGGCGTTTCGGTGGGCTATCCCCAGCGCGACGCCATTTTATCGCACGTTGATCTCGCCATCGCGCGAGGCGATATCCTGGCGCTCACCGGCGCTTCCGGTAGCGGTAAGTCATCGCTTCTGGCGCTGCTGGCGGGCTTTATGGCGCCACAGGAAGGCGCGCTCTATCGCCGCTCGGGCCAGATCGCCTGGCTCGACCAAAGCCCGTGTCTGATTCAGGGAAGTCTTGCGGAAAATCTGAGACTCGCCAATCCCGAAGCGGGCGAGAGGGCGCTATTGGACGCGCTCGCTCGGGCAGGGCTTGGGGAGCTACTCACCGCGCTGCCTCAGGGGCTCGAAACGCCGCTTGGCGAGCGGGGTGTTGGGCTTTCCGGCGGGCAGGCGCAGCGGCTGGCGTTGGCGCGGGTCTATCTCAGCGCCGCGCCGCTGGTGCTGCTCGACGAGCCGACCTCGAATCTCGATGCCGCCACCGAGGCGCTGGTGATCGATGCGCTTAAGGCCTGGGCCAGGGATGGGCGTACGCTGGTGATCGCCACACACCACCCGCAGGTGCTGACGATCGCCACCCGCCATCTTCACTGCGACGGCGGCCGCGTTTTGGAGGTCACGCCATGAAAGAGCTGATCTGCGCTTTTCGCCCCTGGATCTTTCTGCTGACAAGGCGCCGGCGCGTTTTTTTGATCGGCGCGGCGCTGATGCTGACAACGGTTTTGGCAGGGCTTGCGCTGTTGGGACTTTCGGGCTGGTTCATCACCGCCTGCGCTTTCGCCGGTATGGCGCTGGCGGCGGGGCTGCCCTCGACGCTGGATATCTACGTTCCCGGGGGCGGTATCCGCTTTTTTGCCCTGCTTCGCACCGTCGCGCGCTATGTCGAGCGTTTATATAACCACAACGCAGTGTTGACGCTGCTGGCGGATCTGCGCTTCAAGGTATTTGGTTACCTGACCCATCTGGACGCCGCCTCCTTGAGCCGACGCCGCGCAGGCGATTGGCTGACCCGGCTCACCGCCGATATCGATACCCTCGATAACTTCTACCTGCGCCTGTTAATGCCGCCGCTGGTCGCGCTGCTGGCGATCGGTTTGCTGTCCCTTTTCATCGCGCTTTGGCTGCCGGGGCTTGCGGTGATCGTGGGGATGAGTCTTGGCGCGCTGTGGATGGTGCTTACGTTTGGCTTCGCCTGGTCTGGGTTTCGCCAGAGCCATCAGCAGGTGCGCGATCAGAGTGCGCTGCGTAACCGGGTGCTCGACCAGATCCAGGCCAGCGCCGAGCTTGAAAGCTACCAAACCAGGCGTTGGCACCAGATGCATATCGAAGCGCTGGAGGCCGGTGCCGGCGCCAATCAGCGTCGGCTGGCGGCGAAGGCGGCGTTGGGTAACGCGCTGATCCTGCTCGTTACGGGCGTGCTTTTAATCGGGGTGCTCTGGTTTTTAAGCCAAGCCGCGCTCGTCGATGATATCGCATCGCCGGTGGCGATCATGCTGCTGCTGGTCGTGCTCGGCGCCAGTGAACTCTTCACAGCGCTCCCGTCTGCGTTCATCAAGCTCGGGGCAAGTTACGCAAGCGTTCGGCGCCTCAACCAGCTAACGCCGAAGGCCGTTTCTGACGAGCAACCTTGCGCGATATTTCCAGAAGGTTCTCCTGGCGTCAGTGTGACGCTGAGTGATGCTGGCTATACCTATCCGGCCATGTTGGCGCCGGCGCTATCAGGGATTTCGCTGAAAGTGCCTGCCGGTGCGCGCGTGGCGATTACCGGCGCATCCGGGGCGGGCAAGTCGACGCTCGCTCATCTAATTCTCGGGAGACTAGTGCCGAGTAGCGGAAGTATGACGGTGGGGGGGCAGGCGCCTTGCGCGCTTTTAAATGATGAGCGCGCCAGCGGCTTCGCCTTTCTCTCCCAGCAGGTCGATCTTTTCGATGCCACCCTTGCCGATAATCTTCGCCTGGCCAACGAGTCCGCCGACGATGAAGCGCTTTGGCAGGCGCTCGAGCGCGTGGCGTTGGCTGATTGGGTGCGCCGCGAGCCCGAGGGACTTCAAACACCCGTGGGGGAGAAGGGGCGCAAGCTCTCCGGTGGCCAGGCCCGGCGCGTAGCGCTGGCACGTCTTTTTCTGCGAAATCCAGGCGTCGTGCTGCTGGATGAACCCTTCGCCGGCGTCGACAGTGACACCGCTCGCCACCTGGCGGCGTCGCTCGATCAGTGGCTCGTGGGTCGAACGGCGATCTACTTCGTTCACCAGATCGACGATGTATCGCTGCTTCCGGGGCTCACGTATAGTCGTTCCCTTTGCCACGGTCAGCTGGATTCGGCCAGCGTTTGATGCCGTATCTTTCAAGAGGGGAAATCATGTACGAGTACCTGCGCCAACTGCCCAAGACCGAACTTCACCTGCATATCGAAGGGTCGATCGAGCCGGAGTTGATGTTTCGCTTGGCCAAACGCAACGGTATCGCGCTCGATTACGCGAGCGTCGAGGACGTCAAGGCAGCGTACCGATTCGATAACCTGCAGGGATTTCTGAATCTCTACTACCAGGGCATGAACGTACTGCGCACCCGTGAGGATTTTTATGATCTCGCGATCGACTATTTCAAGCGCGCAAGAGATGAAGGCGTGGTGCATATCGACATGCACTTCGACCCGCAGGCGCACCTGGTTCGCGGCGTGGCGCTGGACGAGGTAATGGAGGGGCTCTTTCGGGCGAAAGAGGAGGCCGAGGCGTCGTTGGATTTGTCAATCGGCATGATCATGGCATTTTTACGCGACCGCTCTCAAGAAGAAGCACTCGAGGTGTTCGAGCAGGCCGCTCCCTACTGGACACGGCTCGACGCAATTGGCCTGGATAGCGCTGAGCGCGACAATCCGCCGGTCAAGTTCAAGGCATTGTTCGAGCGCGCCGCTAAAGAAGGGCTGGCGCTGGTCGCCCACGCCGGCGAAGAGGGGCCGGCGGACTACATCCGCCAGGCGCTCGATGAGCTCAAGATAACGCGGGTGGATCACGGTGTCCGCTGCCTGGACGATAGCGAGCTGGTCGAGCGTCTTCGAAGCGAACAAGTCGTGCTGACCGTTTGCCCTCTTTCGAACGTTTGCCTGAAAGTGATCGACGAGCTTGGCGAGCATCCGCTTCCTGCGCTCATCGAAGAGGGGCTGAAAGTCACCATCAGTTCCGATGACCCGGCCTATTTCGGCGGTGGGTTGCTGGCCAATCATGTTGCTTGTCGTGATGCCTTCGGCTGGGACGAGTCCGTGTTCAAGGCGCTCAATCGCAACGCGCTGGAAGAAGCCTTCATTGCCGAGCCGCGCCGTAAAGCGTTGCTCCAGCGCCTCGATTCCATAGGCGAGTGATAAAAAGTGCGCTATAGGGTTGACGTATAACCATAAGTGAGTAGAATACGCACCACATCGAACGGGCAGCGCCCTTCGGTCAGCTCTTTAACAATTTGATCAGGCAATTCATGTGGGCGTTTGCCGATGAGGGTGACAAGTCACCTTATATCAAGGCAGACGAACACAGCGATATCTTTCGAGGTATCACGGTAAATTCGTTTGAACCTTGAGCCAGGATTGATTCGCCTCTGCGTCATGTCGTCGTACATGGGGCAGGCAAGAATCACATTGATTTTAAACTGAAGAGTTTGATCATGGCTCAGATTGAACGCTGGCGGCAGGCTTAACACATGCAAGTCGAGCGGCAGCACGGGAAGCTTGCTTCCTGGTGGCGAGCGGCGGACGGGTGAGTAATGCATGGGAATCCACCCGATAGTGGGGGATAACCTGGGGAAACCCAGGCTAATACCGCATACGTCCTACGGGAGAAAGGGGGCTTCGGCTCCCGCTATCGGACGAGCCCATGTCGGATTAGCTAGCTGGTGAGGTAACGGCTCACCAGGGCGACGATCCGTAGCTGGTCTGAGAGGATGATCAGCCACATCGGGACTGAGACACGGCCCGAACTCCTACGGGAGGCAGCAGTGGGGAATATTGGACAATGGGCGCAAGCCTGATCCAGCCATGCCGCGTGTGTGAAGAAGGCCCTCGGGTTGTAAAGCACTTTCAGTGGGGAAGAAGGCCTGCCGGTTAATACCCGTCAGGAAGGACATCACCCACAGAAGAAGCACCGGCTAACTCCGTGCCAGCAGCCGCGGTAATACGGAGGGTGCAAGCGTTAATCGGAATTACTGGGCGTAAAGCGCGCGTAGGTGGCTTGACAAGCCGGTTGTGAAAGCCCCGGGCTCAACCTGGGAACGGCATCCGGAACTGTCAGGCTAGAGTGCAGGAGAGGAAGGTGGAATTCCCGGTGTAGCGGTGAAATGCGTAGAGATCGGGAGGAATACCAGTGGCGAAGGCGGCCTTCTGGACTGACACTGACACTGAGGTGCGAAAGCGTGGGTAGCAAACAGGATTAGATACCCTGGTAGTCCACGCCGTAAACGATGTCGACCAGCCGTTGGGTGCCTTGTGCACCTTGTGGCGAAGTTAACGCGATAAGTCGACCGCCTGGGGAGTACGGCCGCAAGGTTAAAACTCAAATGAATTGACGGGGGCCCGCACAAGCGGTGGAGCATGTGGTTTAATTCGATGCAACGCGAAGAACCTTACCTGCTCTTGACATCCTGCGAACCCGGAAGAGATTCCGGGGTGCCTTCGGGAACGCAGAGACAGGTGCTGCATGGCTGTCGTCAGCTCGTGTTGTGAAATGTTGGGTTAAGTCCCGTAACGAGCGCAACCCTTGTCCCTATTTGCCAGCGCGTAATGGCGGGAACTCTAGGGAGACTGCCGGTGACAAACCGGAGGAAGGTGGGGACGACGTCAAGTCATCATGGCCCTTACGAGCAGGGCTACACACGTGCTACAATGGCCGGTACAAAGGGCAGCGAACTCGCGAGAGCAAGCGAATCCCGAAAAGCCGGTCTCAGTCCGGATCGGAGTCTGCAACTCGACTCCGTGAAGTCGGAATCGCTAGTAATCGTGGATCAGAATGCCACGGTGAATACGTTCCCGGGCCTTGTACACACCGCCCGTCACACCATGGGAGTGGACTGCACCAGAAGTGGTTAGCTTAACCCTCGGGAAAGCGATCACCACGGTGTGGTTCATGACTGGGGTGAAGTCGTAACAAGGTAGCCGTAGGGGAACCTGCGGCTGGATCACCTCCTTAAACGATGCGTCATCCTCGCGGTAAACGTCCACAATGAATTGCCTGATCAAGTGATAGAGCAAACGGTTTGGCACGATCCCCTCTTGGGTCTGTAGCTCAGTTGGTTAGAGCGCACCCCTGATAAGGGTGAGGTCGGCAGTTCAAGTCTGCCCAGACCCACCAGATTCCCGTAATGCCCGCATTAAAAAGCTCTTCGTATGGTGGTCTGTACGTTGTTGCGTTTTGTTGTGTCTCACGGAAATTGATGGCAAGAGGTGAAGTTGCAAAACGATGGGGCCATAGCTCAGCTGGGAGAGCGCCTGCCTTGCACGCAGGAGGTCAGCGGTTCGATCCCGCTTGGCTCCACCATTATCTCGTTGCCGTGTTGTTGTACCGTTTGTTGTTTTGTGATCATTGACAAGGCAGGGTTTTAAAAGCCGTCTTGTCACTGTTCATCGAACAGTCGCTCTTTAACAATGTATATCATGCTGACAGTATCGAATGACGATACGGTGACATGGGCTTCGGCTCCTGTGATCGTGACGTGATCTCGATACGCAATTGTTTTGTGATACGTCTCAAGCGTATCCGGCAATCGTTGTCATTGCGGGCCCGGACTCCTTCGGGTTATAGGGTCAAGCAATGAAGCGCACACGGTGGATGCCTAGGCAGCCAGAGGCGATGAAAGACGTGGAAGCCTGCGATAAGGTTCGGTGAGGTGGCAAACGACCTGCGACCCGAACATCTCTGAATGGGGAAACCCACCGACCACAAGGTCGGTATCGTATCCTGAATACATAGGGATACGAGGCGAACCGGGGGAACTGAAACATCTAAGTACCCCGAGGAAAAGAAATCAACCGAGATTCCCCCAGTAGCGGCGAGCGAACGGGGACCAGCCCTTAAGTTGTGCAATCGATAGGCGAACAGTCTGGGAAGTCTGACCATAGCGGGTGATAGTCCCGTAGCCGAAATCCGAGCACAGTGAAATCGAGTAGGTCGGGGCACGAGAAACCCTGATTGAAGACGGGGGGACCATCCTCCAAGGCTAAATACTCCTGGCTGACCGATAGTGAACCAGTACCGTGAGGGAAAGGCGAAAAGAACCCCGGCGAGGGGAGTGAAATAGATCCTGAAACCGTGTGCGTACAAGCAGTGGGAGCAGACTTGTTCTGTGACTGCGTACCTTTTGTATAATGGGTCAGCGACTTATATTCAGTGGCGAGCTTAACCGAATAGGGGAGGCGTAGAGAAATCGAGTCTTAACTGGGCGACCAGTCGCTGGATATAGACCCGAAACCGGGCGATCTATCCATGAGCAGGGTGAAGGTTGAGTAACATCAACTGGAGGCCCGAACCAGGATCTGTTGAAAAAGATTTGGATGACTTGTGGATCGGAGTGAAAGGCTAATCAAGCCCGGAGATAGCTGGTTCTCCTCGAAAGCTATTTAGGTAGCGCCTCACGTATCACCACCGGGGGTAGAGCACTGTTTCGGCTAGGGGGTCATCCCGACTTACCAACCCGAGGCAAACTCCGAATACCGGTGAGTGCAGCGTGGGAGACACACGGCGGGTGCTAACGTCCGTCGTGAAAAGGGAAACAACCCGGACCGTCAGCTAAGGTCCCCAAATCCTGGTTAAGTGGGAAACGATGTGGGAAGGCTCAGACAGCCAGGAGGTTGGCTTAGAAGCAGCCATCCTTTAAAGAAAGCGTAATAGCTCACTGGTCGAGTCGGCCTGCGCGGAAGATGTAACGGGGCTAAACCAGGTACCGAAGCTACGGGTTCATCCTCTGGATGAGCGGTAGAGGAGCGTCGTGTACGCCGATGAAGGTGGATCGAGAGGTCTGCTGGAGGTATCACGAGTGCGAATGCTGACATGAGTAACGATAAGGGGAGTGAAAAACTCCCCCGCCGGAAGACCAAGGGTTTCTGTTCGATGCTAATCAGAGCAGAGTGAGTCGGCCCCTAAGGCGAGGCCGAAAGGCGTAGTCGATGGGAAACGGGTCAATATTCCCGTACCGGACATGATTGCGATGGGGGGACGGAGAAGGCTAGGTGAGCCGGGCGCTGGTTGTCCCGGTGAAAGCAGGTAGGCTGAATGCTCAGGCAAATCCGGGCGTTCAAGGCCGAGATGCGAGACGAACTGACCACGGTCAGGAAGTCACTGATGCCACGCTTCCAGGAAAAGCCTCTAAGCTTCAGATCATGTGCGACCGTACCCCAAACCGACACAGGTGGTCAGGGTGAGAATCCCAAGGCGCTTGAGAGAACTCGGGTGAAGGAACTAGGCAAAATGGTGCCGTAACTTCGGGAGAAGGCACGCCGGCGTAGGGTAGAGGGACTTGCTCCCCGAGCCCGAACCGGCCGAAGATACCAGGTGGCTGCAACTGTTTAGTAAAAACACAGCACTCTGCCAACGCGCAAGCGGACGTATAGGGTGTGACGCCTGCCCGGTGCCGGAAGGTTAAGTGATGGTGTTAGCCCTCGGGCGAAGCTCCTGATCGAAGCCCCGGTAAACGGCGGCCGTAACTATAACGGTCCTAAGGTAGCGAAATTCCTTGTCGGGTAAGTTCCGACCTGCACGAATGGCGTAATGATGGCCACGCTGTCTCCACCCGAGACTCAGTGAAATTGAAATCGCCGTGAAGATGCGGTGTACCCGCGGCTAGACGGAAAGACCCCGTGAACCTTTACTATAGCTTCACACTGGATACTGATGTTGCCTGTGTAGGATAGCCGGGAGGCTAGGAACTCCGGACGCCAGTTCGGAGGGAGCCACCCTTGAAATACCGGCCTGGCATCATTGGTGTTCTCACTCCGACCCGTCATCCGGGTCGAGGACAGTGTGTGGTGGGTAGTTTGACTGGGGCGGTCTCCTCCCAAAGAGTAACGGAGGAGCACGAAGGTACCCTCAGCACGGTCGGACATCGTGCAATGAGTGCAAGAGCATAAGGGTGCTTGACTGCGAGACAGACACGTCGAGCAGGTGCGAAAGCAGGTTCTAGTGATCCGGTGGTTCTGTATGGAAGGGCCATCGCTCAACGGATAAAAGGTACTCCGGGGATAACAGGCTGATACCGCCCAAGAGTTCACATCGACGGCGGTGTTTGGCACCTCGATGTCGGCTCATCACATCCTGGGGCTGAAGTCGGTCCCAAGGGTATGGCTGTTCGCCATTTAAAGTGGTACGCGAGCTGGGTTTAGAACGTCGTGAGACAGTTCGGTCCCTATCTGCCGTGGGCGTTGGATGTTTGAGAAGGGCTGCTCCTAGTACGAGAGGACCGGAGTGGACGCACCTCTGGTGTTCCGGTTGTCACGCCAGTGGCATTGCCGGGTAGCTATGTGCGGACGGGATAACCGCTGAAAGCATCTAAGCGGGAAGCCCCCTTCAAGATGAGACATCCCCGAGGCCTTGAGCCTCCTGAAGGGCCCAGCGAGACCAGCTGGTTGATAGGCACGGTGTGGACGCACCGCAAGGTGTTGAGCTAACGTGTACTAATGGCCCGTGAGGCTTGACCCTATAACACCCAAGGGGTTCGGCCCGCAGTGACAACGAAGCAAGAACCGGATACGCACGAGCATGAAGCGAAAGGCTTCATGTCGAACGGGACGATCACGAAACCGTCAGCCGATATACATTGAAAGTTACGCCTGACGACCATGGCTTGCGTGAACCACCCGATCCCTTGCCGAACTCGGAAGTGAAACCGCAACGCGCCGATGGTAGTGTGGGGTCTCCCCATGCGAGAGTAGGTTATCGTCAGGCACCTATTCGAAAAAGCCCCGAGCACTCTGTGTTCGGGGCTTTTTTTTATGCGCGAAGGAGAGGACCGATGGAGAGCAGAGCGGCTGCGCCGCACTGCCGGTTAAAGTCTGCTTCTACAACAACCCATCACGGCTATGCTGGCACTCGCCGTTCGCCCAGGTCTCGAAAATGGCGCGATCGTCTGCCAGCATCATGAGCGCGAAAAGGCGCTCGCCTAACGTGCTGCAGCGGCGAATGCGGCGGCTCAATAGTTCGGTGGCATTTGGGTCAACCACAACGAAGTCCGCCTCGAGACCAGGCTTTAGTTGGCCAATTTTTTGGTCGAGCGAGAGCGTTTTGGCGTTCCCATGGGTCAGGCCATAAAAACCCTGCCATGCGGTGAGCGGCTGATTGTTGAGTTGGCCTACCTGATAGGCACTTTTAAGCGTCGCAAAGCCGGTCAAGTCGGTGCCTGCGCCAATGTCGCTTGCGTAGGTGAACGCCATGCCCGCGCGGTCTGCCGCGTCACGATCGAAAAGCCCACTGCCCAAAAACAGATTGGAGCTGGGACAGAAGGCGATGTTGGCTCCCTGGGCGGCCAGGCGCTCACGCATACTCTCATTTAGGTGTACGCCGTGGGCAAACGTACTTTTAGGCCCCACGAGCCCGGCGCGTTCGTAAACGGCCAGATAGTCCTGGCTGTCGGGAAAGAGTTCTGCCACCCAGGCAAGCTCGCCTCGATTTTCCGCCAAATGGGTTTGAAGCCAAAGCGTTGGGTCACTGCGCAAAAGCGCACCCGCAGCATCCATTTGCGCTTTTGTCGAGGTCGGTGCGAAACGAGGCGTGACGCTATAGCCCAGCCGCTCCCGTCCGTGCCAATCGGCGATCAGTCGCTCGGTATCCTGGATGCCGGTTGTGCCATCGAGAAGCGCCTCGGGCGCGTTGCGATCCATCATTACCTTGCCACCCAGCATACGTAGTCCGCGTGTCTGGCAGGCACCGAAGAAAGCGTCCATGGAGATCGCGTGGCTCGAGCCGAATACCTGGGCGGTCGTCGTTCCCGCGCGCAACATTTCGTTCAGGAACGCTTGCGAAAGCACCTCGGCGTGCTCGGCGCTTTGGAAACGACACTCCTCGGGAAAGGTGTACTCGTTGAGCCAGTCGAGCAGCTGTCGGCCGTAGGAAGCCATGATATCGAGCTGCACGTAATGGACATGGCTGTCGATAAAGCCCGGCATGATCAGCTTGTCGCTGTGATCGATGATATCGACGCCGGCGGGAAGCTCGCTGGAAAGCTCGCTAAAACGACCTACCGCGTGAATCAGTCCCTCCCTGAGCCATAAAAGACCGTCTTCGAAATGCTCGACACTGCCAGCAGCGGGCCGGTCCTGGGCGCCCGGAGGCTTGGCGAAACTCAAAAGTTCGGCGCGGATAAACGTATTCTGGGTCACGGTCAGGTCACTTGAACGGGTTGATGATCGTTGAAAAGTGCGCGAAGCGGGGCGCTTTCGAGCCCTCGGGTGGCGCTATCAGGGTAAGTATCGATAAGCCATAAAAGCTCGGTCACTGCCGCAAGCGCGATGGCGTAAGGTGACTTGTGATGCAGCTTGGCACCGTTGAACGTGCCAATCGGGCTGCGTACACGCTCGATAGAGGCAGGCGAATGACCCGCTCGCTGAAGTCTGCCTGTGAAACTGGCCCACTTGCTTTCGGAACCGATCAGGCCGATCGAGGCGATATCATCGCGCTCGATGAGTGCTTCGATCAGAGCGTAGTCCTCATCGTGGCTGTGGGTCATCACCAGCGCGTGACAGCCCGACGGTAGCGCGTTGATGCGTTGGCCTACGTTCTCGAGGGGTAACAGCGACAGACGAGGCGACTCAGGCGTCAAAGGTAGCGTGTCTGGGCGGCTATCGCACCAGTAGCGCTGCCAGTCGAGCGGATCGGTAAGCTCTATCACGTGTCGTCCGATATGGCCCGCACCAAACACCGCCAAGTGAGTTTGCGTACCCGGAAACACTTCCAGCAGAACGTTGACGAAGCCACCGCAGCACTGACCACTTCGCCCGCCAAGCGCGAACGCCTCCAGATGAAAGCCGGCTTTGTCCTGCTCCAGATAGCGCCGCGCCGCCTGAATGGTCTGCCACTCGAAGGTACCGCCGCCCAGGGTATCGAAGACGTGATCCGAGGTGACGATCATGCGTGCACCGGGTTCACGAGGGGTCGAGCCCTGAGCGGTCACCTGAGTAGCCAGTACGTGCGGCGTGCCGTTTTGTTGGCAATCGTGCAGCGCGGCGTGCCAAGTCGTATTTGCGGCGCCGCTCATAGCGCTTTGGGCCTGATGGCCTGAGCGGCCAGCATGACCCGCTCGGGGGTTGCCGGGGTGTCCAGTGCCGGCGAGCATCGATAGTGCGTCAGGCTCGACAGCGCGTCGCGCAGCGCCGACCAGACGCTGATGCCCAGCATGAAGGGCGGCTCGCCTACCGCTTTGGAGCGATAAAGGCTCGCCATCGAGTTAGGGTGGCCCTCCATGAGCGAGACATTGAAGACCGGCGGCAAGTCGCCAAAGGTGGGAATCTTGTAGGTGGCCGCGCTGCTGCTTAAAAGCGCCCCCTTGTCGCTCCACTTGAGCTCTTCACTGGTCAGCCACCCCATCGCCTGGATAAAGCCCCCTTCGACCTGACCAATATCGATCGCCGGATTGAGCGCATCCCCGACATCGTGGAGCACATCGACCCGATCGACCCGGTACTCACCGCTCAGTGTGTCAACGCTTACTTCAGAAACGGCGGCGCCGAAGGCGAAGTAGTAGAAGGGACGGCCCTGGCCCGTTGAACGGTCGTAATGAATCAATGGCGTAGCGTAAAAGCCTTTCTCGGAAAGCGAGACCCGGTTGAGGTAGGCGGTTTGCACCAGCTCCCCCCAAGGCAAGTGATATTCGCTTTCGCCAAATCCGGCGATCAGCTCACCCTCTTCCAGGCGCATGCCTTCGCGATCCAAACCGCCTTCGAAATGGGCGGCGGCAAAATCGAACAGGCGCTCACGCAGGCGGCTCGCCGCGTCGCGCGCCGCCATGCCATTCAAATCCGCGCCGCTGGACGCCGCTGTGGGTGAGGTGTTGGGCACCTTGTCGGTACGCGTGGCGCTGATGCGCACGTCGTCCAGATCGAGCCCCAGCTCGCGGGCGACGACCTGACAGATCTTGGTGTGAAGACCCTGGCCCATTTCGGTGCCACCGTGATTGATCATCACGCTGCCGTCGGTATAGACGTGTAAAAGGGCGCCGGCCTGATTGAGGTGCTGTGCGGTGAACGAAATACCGAACTTCACCGGCGTGAGCGCCAGCCCTTTTTTGATAACCGGGCTCGAGGCGTTGAACGCAGTCATGGCATTACGGCGGGCCCAATAATCGCTGTCTTTTTCGAGCTTTTCGACCAGCGTATGCAGCAACGCAATTTGATCGACGGTTTGCCCATAATGCGTCGTCTCACAACCCTTGCGGTAGAAGTTGCGTTTGCGAACGGTCAAAGGGTCTTCGCCGATCTGGCGAGCGATATCATCCATCGCAGCTTCGATCGCCATCATTCCCTGGGGGCCGCCAAAACCGCGAAAAGCGGTGTTGGACGCCGTGTGGGTTTTCGCCCGGTGCCCGGTCACGCGGGCGTTGCCCAGCGAATAGGCATTATCGGCGTGAAACATGGCCCGATCGACGATAGCGTCCGAAAGATCTGGCGAATAGCCGCAGTCGCCAATTACGGTGATATCACCGCCCTGAATGACGCCGCGTTCATCGATGGCCAAACGGTAGCGGTTGTGAAAAGGGTGACGCTTGCCGGTGACCTGCATATCGGCAGTGCGCGGTAGCCGCAGGCGGGTGGCGCGGCCCGTGCGTCGTGCGATGATGGCCGCGATGCATGCCCAGGGTGAGGCTTGCGTCTCCTTACCGCCGAAACCGCCGCCCATGCGGCGCACCTCGACCGTGACCGCGTGAAAAGGGATACCCAATACCTCGGCGACCAGCTTCTGCGTTTCGCTGGGGTGCTGGTTGGAAGTATGGACCAGAACGCCTTCGTCCTCGGTGGGAAACACTACGCAGGCCTGGCCTTCTAGATAAAGATGCTCCTGTCCGCCGACGAACAGCGTGCCTTCAACGAGCGTTTGCGCGTGCGCAAGGGTTGTTTGCCAATCGCCGCGTTCCTGGACGTGAGTCGGGCGTACCAGCTCACCCTGTTCGACGGCGGCCACCGGGTCGAGGAGGGCGGGGCGCTCATCGATTTCGATAGTGGCGAGTGTCACCGCGCGCCGCGCCGCCTGAAAGGAGGTCGCCGCGACGGCAAACAGACATTGGCCGGCGTAACTGACATCGCGGTCGACGAAAATCGGGTCGCCCGGAAAGACCGGGCCGATGTCGGTGTGGCCCGGCACATCGGCAAAGGTGATAACGTCCACCACGCCTTCAGCCTGACGCACCGCGTCGAGCTCGAGTGTCGTCAGCGTGCCAAACGCCGCTGGTGACAGGCCAAGCGCTACGTGTAGCGCATCTTCCGGTGTCTTGAGGTCATCGATGTAGCTCGCCTTGCCGGTTACATGCTTGCGAGCACTTTCGTGATGGCTCGACGAGCCGGCCTGACGCCGTCCGTCGCTGTCAACGGTGTGGCGCGCCAGGGGCCCGGAGCCCTTGATGTGATCGTCGAGTTCGCGCCGGGCGTGACGGCTTTCGCTATCGAGCTTAGTGAGCGTACGCATGAATCATGACCTCTTGAGTGGGCATGGTGAGCGTCAGGTAAAGCCTCTCCAGCAGATTGGCTGCCGCCTGTTCACGGTAGTGGCTGCTACCCCGCACATCCGACATGGGCTCGAAATCCTTGGCCAACGCCCGCTGCGCCGCTTGAAAACTCGCCTGAGTCACCGGTTGGCCTTCGAGCGCGGCTTCAGCGTGTAACGCACGTTTCGAGATGGCGGCCATGCCGCCAAAGCCAAGGCGTACCTGGCTAAGAACGCCATCGTCGATAGCATAGTGAAAGGCGCCAAGAACGGCGGAAATATCGTCTTCACGGCGTTTGGAGAGCTTCCAGACGCGCAGCGTTGCGTGCTCGGTCAGCGCAGGAATGAATATACGGCTGACCACCTCGTCGCTTTGCAGGGCGGTTTTTTTATAATCGATAAAAAAGCTTTCGAGCGGCAGACTGCGCGCGCCGCTCGGCCCCGCGATTTCGAGCCAGGCCCCCAGTGCCAAAAGCACCGGCGGCGTATCGCCGATAGGAGAGGCGTTGGCAATGTTACCGCCCAGCGTGCCGCGGTTTCGAATCTGGCGAGAGCCCAGCCGGGAGAGCAGGTGGGCAAACGCAGGGAAATGGCGCTCGAAAAGCGTTTCAAGCTCGGTATACGTCACCGCCGCGCCGATCCACCAGCCTGGCCGGGACGGGTCGTCACTCGCCTCGATATGGCGTAACTCATCCACCCGGGTCACATCGATCAGCTGATTGAGCGCCTTGAGCTGCTGGGTGTTCTCAAGCCACAGATCGGTGGCGCCGGCCACCAGCCGTGCGTTTGGATGACGCGCGCGTAGCGTCAGCAGCGCATCGAGCGAAGTGGGGCTTTTAAAAAAGAGTGCGTCGCCCGGCGGGTCGTTGGATGGCATCGATTGTGCGGCAGAGCTGGCGGCATCGAGCCAGACCGGCGACTGCCAGCGCATGGTTTGCATCTGAAGTGCCGCATCGCGAATGGGGCGGTAGCCGGTGCAGCGGCAGAGATTTCCCCCCAGCGCTTCTTCCAGTACCCGATGGCTAAAAGGCGCTTTGAGCGCATTTCCCTGATAGAGGGTAAAAAGCGACATGACAATGCCCGGCGTGCAAAAGCCGCACTGACTGGCATGACACTCGATCATCGTCTGCTGGGCGGGATGTAGTCCTTCAGCCGTTTCGAGCCCTTCAACGGTCACCAACAGTTTGTCTTGCAGTTGATGCGCTGGCGTAATGCAGGCGTTGACGCTAGCAAAGTCCGCGTTCGGCGCATTAGCGTCGCGTAGGGCAACGGTGCAGGCGCCGCAGTCGCCAGAGGCACAGCCTTCCTTGGTGCCGGTGTACCCAAGCGTATCGCGTAGCAGGTTGAGCGCGCTGGTATCCGGCGCTACGTTACAGCGTTTCAACACGCCATTGAGCAAAAACTCGACGCTTGCCATGGTCGTCCCTCTTTTTTGTTCTGACCAATCGGTCAATACGCTAGAGCTTGGGTTAAAATAAATCGATGTGCAAGACTTTGTTGGGTGCCCTCAAACGGTGCTGGGGCGCGCTTTTTTAGTGCGTTTCATCGGCCGTTATCAAAGCAGCCGCCACCGTTGTTCAACGCTCAAGGAAGCCCTATGGAAAGTCCCCGGCAAACCCCAAAGGAGAGAGGCGGGCGTGAGGCCCAGGAGAAGGCCATTCTGGACGCGGCCGAGTGCGTTTTCGCGCTGCACGGCTACCGCGGAGCGAGCCTGCAGGCCATCGCCGACCGGGCCAGCCTTCCAAAGGCCAACATTCTTTACTACATGGGAAACAAGCAGGCGCTATATCTCAAGCTATTGGGCCGGATGATGACGCGCTGGAACGCGGTGATCGACGATATCACCCCGCAATCCGATCCGCGCGAGGTACTCGGTCGCTTTATTCGCACCAAAATCGAGCTTGGTCAGCGCTATCCCGAGGGCTCACGTCTGTTCGCCGCGGAAATTCTGGCCGGGGCGCCATTTCTCGAGCACTACCTGGAAGGCGAGCTCAGGGCCTGGGTCGAAAGTCGCGCCGCTGTGATCAAAGCCTGGTCGGCGATGGGGAAAATGGACGACGTCGATCCGCGCTATCTGATATTTCTGATCTGGTCGTCGACCCAGCACTACGCCGACTATGGCGCTCAGGTGAATGCCATCCTCGGGCGTGAGCGCTTGAGTCACACAGACATTGCCGATATCAGCGCTTTCCTGGAGCGAGTCATTTTGAAAGGGTGCGGTATTGGGTGAGCGTTACCTGCTCTTGACGTACAGGTCAGGTTTGAAGCGCAACGCGCGTGCCAAAAGCCAAGCGCTCTTCGGGTGAAACGGTTTGGGTCGGAGCGCCGATCATTTCATCGAAGACATCGGAGTGTGTTAAAACGGCATCGGTAAAGCCAAGCGGCCTAAACGCCCGGCTTACCCATTGCGGGCCGGTATAGCGCACCGCACGTTGACTCTCATCCACTAGCGTTAGTACGTCTTCTCGACCGTGAAGGCGAACCACGTACCAGCTACTATCCAGCGCATGAATCTCGATGCGGTAGGTGGCTGCCGGCACGGTCTCTTTAGCAAGCGCTTCCAGAGTAATGGTGTCGAGTGGCATCGAAGCACTCCTACTGCGGTGGTTCGGAGGCAACGCCTGGTACGCGGTAACGTGCTCCTTCGGCGCGCTGCTCCTCGAAGCGCTGATTTTCGTCTTCAGGTACGACACCGATCACGGTTTCCTGAGAGCCGTCAGGCCAGGTGTAGGTCGTGCAGCCGGAAATGCCGGCCAGCACGGCGGCCATCAATGAGGCAGACAAGAAGGTACAGCGTTGAAACATTGAATAACTCCCCGGGAATTTTTTGCGTGGATACGAAACCATCTTGTCTACGGCGCGATAGTGCTACCCTGACTCGCCAAACTATAGCGGATAGTGGCGCCCACCGTCGCGCAATTTAGCCAACACAGGAAATCGCTGGTACGCGACGCTCTACAGGCAGGGCCGGCATTGGGTAGAAAAGCGAATGTCGCGAAACTCCCGCCGCCACGTATAAGGTCGAGAGCGCGTCTTTCTCGCTGTGCCGAGTTCGGATCGCTTCAAAGCCTTGGCTAAACCGAAAGTTCTATTTCAAACGTTCAATTTCAAGGCGCGCGTATCTTCAAGAGCCGGGCCGACGGTAAGGAAACAGTATGCAGACCGCCAT
Organism: Halomonas sp. GD1P12; assembly: GCF_025725645.1. Classification (NCBI taxonomy): domain Bacteria; kingdom Pseudomonadati; phylum Pseudomonadota; class Gammaproteobacteria; order Oceanospirillales; family Halomonadaceae; genus Halomonas; species Halomonas sp. GD1P12. Next base: position 1,677,987 of record NZ_CP107007.1, read on the forward strand.
GGAGAAACGGTTGAAATGGCTTGATTATCTCACGCTAGCGGGAGTGCTTTTGACAGCCTGCGTGATTCTTCTAGGCGCCTGGACTCGGCTCGTTGATGCCGGGCTTGGCTGCCCCGACTGGCCTGGCTGCTATGGACGCCTTTTGGTGCCGGATAGTGAACACGCCGTACTCAAGCATCCCGATGCGCCGCTGGAGCCCGCCAAGGCGTGGATGGAGATGATTCATCGCTATATGGCAACGCTTTTGGGAGCACTGGTCGTTTTGATCGTGTTATTGGGCCGCGCGCTTCGTCGCCTTGAAGACTATCCCTGGCAGTTGAGCCTCACGCTGCTGGGCATCATTGCATTGCAGGGTGCCTTCGGCGCGTTTACCGTTACGCTCAAGCTTTGGCCTCAGGTGGTGACGCTTCACCTTCTGGGCGGTATTGGCGTGCTCATGCTGTTTCTATGGCTTTATCTACGCGTTCGTAGAAGTCGACAGCAAAAGCCTTTGAGGAATCGTGCAGGTAACGCGCTTTGGGCGCTCGCCGCTTTGCTTTTGGTACTGCAACTGGCACTAGGCGGCTGGGTTACCAGCAACTACGCCGGGCTTGCTTGTCAGGGTGTTCCTACCTGTAACGCGCAGTGGTGGCCGCCGATGGATTTCAGCGAAGCGCTACATCTAACGCAAACGGTAGGCCCGAACTATTTGCACGGGCAGCTACACGCAAAGGCGCGCACCGCCATTCAGGTCATCCATCGATTCGGGGCGCTGCTTTTAGGACTTGCTTTGATGGCGCTTTTTTTACGGTACAGACGATCTGCTTCACTTCGTGGCGTGCTTGGATTGACGCTTGGCGCCTATCTTGCTCAAGCGGCGTTGGGCGCAGCGAACGTATTGATGTGGTTGCCGCTCTGGCTGGCCCTACTGCATACCGCCGGTGCAATACTGCTTTCGGCAAGTTTTTGTTTGGCCTGGTGGAGCTGGCGTCAGCTAAATGAAGAAAACAGCGTGATAAAACAGCCGCGTTGAACTAATTTCTCGATAACATTGGGCAAATCAGCTATATAGAGTGTACAATTTCCGCACAAATATTGATTCGGTAAAGGCAAAGGCATGTATAAACTATCGAGCGATGAGCACATACGGCCTGACAGGACTGGCGCATGAACTCTCTTTGGGCGTTAATACTGCTACTCGTGGGCGCGGGCGTTGTGATTGGATTGAGCGTCTACGCCATTACACTGCGCAAAGAGGTCAAAAGGCGCGAGGCCTTTCGTCTTGAAGAGGATCAACGTGCCCAGCAAAACAGCCTCGAAAACCTCGACTATGTGGCAAGCGCCTTGGTGCAGGAGCAGGTCGATATCACCGAAGGCAGCTGGCGATGTAAAGTGTTGCTCGAAATAGTCGACCCAAGCCTTACCGAACGTAAAGAGTTTCAAGCGTTCGCCGATGTGTATAACCGAACGCGCCATTTGAAGACGCATTCGGCCAGAAAGCAGCTCACTGCGCGTGAACGCATGCAAGAGGACAAGGAGCGCATCGAAGTGGAAACCGAAATGCGTTCGGACGTATTGAAAGCGGCGAAAGCGGTGCTTGAATGGCGCGCCAAGGGCCGCTCGGCGCTACACTAATTGAGCAAAGCTCTTCTATAGACGCGCCCTGGAAGTTAGCGTACTTTTCTTGGCGTCAGTTACAAGAGTTTTGCTATGCTAGATATGCCGATATTGGCAAGAAGTTGATATCAAGGCATTGATGCCATCCAGCTTGCCTCACAGGTAGGGGACGATTGGCGAATCGATCGGGTAAGTGAGCTTTGGTTCATTACACACCGATCAAACGAAAAAACGGATGCTCTCGTTATATAAGAAGCATTGGACCAACGTGGTTAATCGACCTCGTTAGCATTGGATCAAGAAGGAGTCTTGCATGAAAAAATCAACGACAGGCTTGCTCATCGGGTCGGCTTTGGTAGTAGGCCTTTCCGGGTGTGCCAGCTCTGCTTCCCAATCGTCAGGTCAAGCCAGCGCTAGCAGCGATCGCAGCTGGTATCAGCATCCGGCCGTTTGCGGTCTGGCTGGTGGTTTGATCGGTGGCGGTATCGGTTACGGCGTTAGCGGTCGTTCTGACGAAGAAAGCGGTGCCGCTACCGGCGCAGCCGCTGGTGCGGCTATCGGCGCTCTGCTGTGTGCCGACCGCACGCCCGAGCCGGTCGAGCCGCAGTGCCCGACTTACGGCGAAGTACCCGCTGGCGTTGCCACTGACGCGCAAGGCTGCCCGCTGGATTCCGATAACGACGGCGTACCGGACTACCGCGACCAGTGCCCGGGTACTCCGGCCGGCGTACAGGTTGACGCCGTAGGTTGCCCGCTGGATTCCGATAACGACGGCGTGCCGGACTACCGCGACCAGTGCCCGAACACTCCGGCCGGTGTCGAAGTCAACGCATTGGGCTGTGAAGAGAGCGTTGTACTGCAAAACGTTAACTTCGAGTTCGACTCTGCGCGCCTGACGCCTGGAGCCCAGCAGGTTCTGAACGGCGTTGCCGAGCGTCTGGTCAACAACCAGGGCGTTCGCGTTAGCATCGCTGGTCATACCGACTCTGTTGGTTCCGACCAGTACAACATGCAGCTGTCTCAGGAGCGCGCCGAGTCCGTGGCTCGTTACCTGAACCAGCGTGGCGTACCGGCCAGCGACATGCGCGCTGTGGGCTACGGTGAAGAGCGTCCGATCGCGACCAATGACACCGACGCAGGTCGTGCTCAGAACCGTCGTGTAGAACTGGACGAGTGGAACTAAGCCACTCGTGACGTAATGGATACTTAGGTATCCGTTGCCGATCCGAATCGCATTTGCGGTCAGGATCCAAATAAAGCGTCGGCTTCGGCCGGCGCTTTGCTTTTTGGCGTTGGCGCCAGCGTTTCGCCACATTTCTTTCCAATGGCGTTTCTTTCCCATTTCAAACTTGATCCATTCCTCTCAACGCCGCTTTAAGCTTGTTACCGGCGTTTACTGAACGATTTGTGACCCTTTCGTATACATTCCCGCGGCTGAATGTTAATGATAAATATTGTCATTTATTTTTTTAGTGGTACGCTATGTAACCACTGGACAGACGTAAATCGTTATTATGTTTAACGAATACAAGGCGTGGCAGCCCGGCTGTCGTTTAACCGCAATGGAGAAGTATCGTGCTGAAAAGGCCCTTCTTTAGCTCGCTGGGAGGCTGGAGCGTCTGCGTATTGGTGAGTACTCACGCGATCGCAAGCGATGAAGCTCTCGACCAGGCCGCACAGGGCGTCGAGGCCCAACAACAACAGTCGGCCCTTCAGCAACAAATCGATGCCGCTGATGAGCAGACGCGCACGGCCCTTGAAGAGCTCAGAGAGCTCGAGCGTGAAACCCGCTCGCTCAAAGCGTCGAATGCCGCTCTTGCCGCACGCTTGGCACAGGAGGCCGAGCGGCAGCAGACGCTGGGCAGTGCACTGGATACCGTTAGCGAAACGCGTGCAGCACTTCCCGTGATCGAGCAGGACATGACCGAGCAGCTCACGGCGTTCATCGAAAACGATCTTCCGTTTCTTCTCGACGAACGCCTTGCGCGTATAGAGAATCTTCAGGGGGCCAGTAGCGCCGAGCGCATCGAACAGCTCTTGGAAACCTGGCGGGTAGAGCTCGAGTACGGCCGCGCAATCGATCACTGGCGCGGTCGGCTGACGCTTGAAGAGGGGAGCGCTCGCGAGGTCGACTATTTGCGCGTCGGGCGTATTGGCTACTACTACCTGACGCCGGACGGGCGTGAAGGCGCGCTCTGGAACGCCGAGAGCGGCCAGTGGCAGCCACTGGGCGAGCACGGCCGGCGCGAAGTGCGAAACGCCCTGCGCATTGCCGACGATCAGCGCACACCCGAGCTTCTCTACCTCCCGCTATCGATCACCGCCGAGCAGGAAAACCCGTCATGAACGTATCAACACCAAAGCGCTGGCGTGCGCTGGGCGCCTTCGTTCTGGGCTGTCTGCTAGTGACACCGGCGCTTGCGCAAACGAGCCAGTTTTCATCGTTGAGCGAAGCGCGCGAGGCCGCCGAGGCGCGCGACCAGGCTCGACTGGAAGGCTTTTTGAACGACCAGCAGGCGCTCGAGCAGGCGCTGGCGGATGCCCGCGCCGCCAACGCCGACGCTCTGGCGCGCCGGGAAGCGCTAGCCGAGCAACAAGAAGCGCAAACCGAACGTGGCAACGCGCTCGCCAGCCGTCAGGGCGAGCAGGGCGAAGAGCTCTCTTCGCTGCTCTCGACGCTTGCGCGCCAAAGCGATGAAGTACGCAACGAGTTGGGCGCGCAAAGCCTTCTCACGCTGGGCGCTGCCGAGCTGCCTCCGCGACTGGACAGCGTGGACGTGCTGGAGCGCGCCCAGCTCGAACGCGTGGTCGACAGCCTCGCCAGGCTTAGCGTTGCCACGGGCCAGGCCGAGCGCGTGCGCTTGCCAGTGGCCGATGCCGGAGGCAACATCGAAGAGCGCGATGTCGTGCGGCTCGGTGATTTTGCCGCCTTCACCGACACGGCGCTTTTGCGCGTCAGTGAAGAGGACGGTTCGGTGTCGACGCTGCCGCGCACCCCAAGCGAAATCGAGCGTGTCCTGGGGGAGTATTATCGCGGCGACAGCCGTGAGTTTGCCATCGACCCGTCTCAGGGTAGCGTGCTCACGGCACTGACACAGCAGCCAAGTCTTTGGGAGCGCTTTCAGCAGGGTGGCTATGTGGGCTATGTGGTCGTCGTACTCGGGGTGATCGGGCTTTTAGTCGCACTGGCGCAATATCTCTATTTGTGGGTCGTCAGCGCTCGCGTCAATCGCCAGCGTCGCTCGCTCGATAACCTCAAGGATAACAACCCCCTGGGGCGCGTGCTGCATCGCTTCAAGGACATGGACAAGCACCAAACGCCCGAAGCGCTGGAAGCGCGTCTGGACGAGGCGGTATTGGCAGAGCTTCCGCGCATCGAGCGCGGCCAGCCGATGGTCAAGCTACTCGCCGCGATTGCGCCGCTGTTGGGGCTTTTGGGTACCGTGTCCGGCATGATCGTTACCTTCCAGGCGATCACCGTGTTCGGCACCGGCGACCCGCAGCTGATGGCCGGCGGTATCAGCCAAGCACTGGTGACCACGGTACTGGGGCTGGTGACGGCGGTACCGCTGTTGTTCGCACAAACTGCGCTCTCGAGCCGTAGCCGCTACCTGACCCAGGTCATCGAAGGCGAAGCCAGTGCTACGCTTGCCGATCATCTGGAAGCGCAGTCCGCCCATGATGGCAAAGTGGTGAGCTAAATGCCGACGCTTCCTCTCTGGCTCGAGCCCGTCGAGCGGCTGATCGAAGCGGGCGGGGTCGTACTGGTGGTGCTCGCCGTCGTCGCGATTGCGGTGTTTGCCATGGCGATCGAGCGCTGGTGGTACTACCGAGTCACGTGGCGGCGCGCCCGTCGGCAGCTGATCAAGCGCTGGACCGCGCGCGAGGATCATCGCAGCTGGAGCGCGCGCACGCTGCGCCAGGTCTGGTCCGATGCGCTGGTTCGCCGGCTGCGCCGACCCTTGCCCTGGCTCAAGCTACTCGTCGCACTCTGCCCATTGCTGGGGCTTTTGGGCACCGTCACCGGCATGATCTCGGTATTCGATAGCCTGACCTACAGCGACACCCAGCAGGCCCGCGCGATGGCCGATGGCGTGGCGCGGGCAACGCTCCCCACGCTGACGGGTATGGCCATTGCCGTTGTAGGACTTTTATTCATTAGTCGCCTGGAGCACGTGATCCGTCGCGAGGATCAGCGTCTTCACGATCGATTGGCGCGTGCCCTGGAGAGTAACGATGCGTAGACGTCATTCAGCCGATAGCGCCGCGGAAGGCGCCGATGTCAACCTGACGCCAATGCTCGACGTGGTGTTCATCATGTTGATTTTCTTCATTGTCACCACCAGCTTCATCAACGAAAGCGGCATCGAGATCGAGCGCCCAGAGTCGAGCTCGGCAAGCCCACGTCCGGATGCTCAGGTGTTGGTCGCGGTCACGCCGGAAGGCGCGGTTTGGGTCGATGGTCGCCCCGTGGACGTTCACAGTGTCGGTCGGGAAGTGGCGGGGCTCTTGAGCGCCGACGGCTCCGTCGTGATTCAGGCCGACCGCGACGCCACCACCGGGCTTCTCATCGAAGTCATGGATCGCCTTCAGCAGGCCGGAGTCGACCAGGTGGCGGTGGCCGCGAGCCGGGGCGCGCAATGATTCGTCGCCTGCTATCGCTTCTGGCGGGCGCGGCGCTGGCGGTCGGGCTTTTCTGGTGTCTGGCCCTTCTGGTCACGCCGCCGGATCAGCCTTTTGAGGAGCCTGAGATCACCATGAGCATGAACATGGTCGAAGCCCCCGAGATCGCGCCGGAGCCGGAATCACCGGCGCCGGCGGAGGCGCCGCCGCCCACCGCCGCCCAGCCGCCGCCCATGCCGACGCCGGAACCGCTGGCGAGTGCGGACAGCGCCATTGCGCTCCCGGAAGTGGAGCTTCCCGACGAGCCGGTCGAGCCCGTTGAGCTCGACAGTGACCTGCCGGAACTGACCGAAATCACGCCGGAGCCGGTGCCCGAGCCGACCCCCGAACCTGAACCCGAACCAACGCCGCAGCCCGCGCCTCAGCCGGCACCGACGCCATCGCCCCAGCCGGCGCCTTCACCTTCGCCGTCACCGACGCCGGCCCAGTCTGCGCCCGCACCCGCGCCGCAAGCGCCGGTTTCCAATGAGCCGGTGAGCGTCGGGCAGATCGCAGCAACCAGTAAAACGGACCCGGTCTACCCGAATCGTGCGCTGCGGCGCAATATGGAAGGGTTTGTCGAAGTGAGTTTCGTCATTCGTCGCGATGGCAGCGTGGATGCCGGCTCCATTCAAGTGATTAATGCGCAGCCGCGGCGCGTGTTCGAGGACTCCGCGCGAGATGCCATTGCCAGCTGGCAATTTCCACCCAGCCAGCAGCTGCGCCGCGCCACCCAGCGCATCGACTTTCAACTGAGGTAGCCATGAAACGTTTAGCGCTTTTACTGTTTAGCGGTTGGGTCGCAGCGGCCCAGGCCGACGCGCCGCTCTCTGGCGATATCATTCGTGACCTCAATGCGTTGCAGGGCTCGCTTGCCAGCGCCCAGGGCGAGCAGGCGCTCGAAAGTGTCGTCGAGCGCGCGCTTCGTCAGGCCGAGCGCCTTGAAAGCGGCAACCGTTCGGATCAGTGGGCGAGTGCGCTCTATTACCAGTTGGCGGCCGGCGCCCTGTCGCGCCAGGGCGATACCGGCGCCGCTGCCGACCGGCTTGCCAGCGCTCGGGCGCGCTCGAGCGTCGGCGGCGAGCAGGCCCGCCGCTGGCTTCGCGAAGAAGCGCAGCTACGCCGCGCCGCTGGGCAGCGTACTCGAGCGATTACGCTTTACCAGCAGTGGCTAGAAAACGGCAGCGACGCCGACATGAGTTGGCAACTGGTGCGACTACTGGCCGACGATGACCAGTGGGACGCCGCCGCCGAACGCCTCTCGTCGCTTCTGGAGCAGAGCGAACCAACAACCGAGGCTCGCCAGGCGCTGGCTTTGAACGTCATGCGCCGCGCCGGCCAGGGCGAGCAGGCGCTTGGCTGGCTGCTCGAGGGCCTGGATGAGGAGAGTAGCAGCGACGAGTGGCGCCAGGCCGCCGGGCTTGCTCAGCAGGCGGGGCAGGCGGATGTAGCCGCCGGGCTTTGGGAAACTGCGTGGCAGCTGGGAAAATTCGAAAGCGACGAAGATTTCGAGACGCTGATCCAGCTTCATTTTGCCGGGGGCACGCCCGCCCGAGCCGCCGAGCACCTCCAGGCGGCGCTTGACGGCGAGCGCCTGGCGCGCAGCGAGGCTACCCTTCGCCGTGTGGCTGCGGCCTGGAGTCGGGCGAAAGATCGTGAGCGGGCGCTCGATGCATGGCAGGCGCTTGCCGAGCTAAGCGGTAAAGCCGAACACTGGCGCCGCTATGGCCAGCTCGCCTACGCCTGGAACGATGAGGCCCGCGCCGAGCGCGCCTGGCAACAGGCCCAGGCGCTTGGCGACGAAGAGGTCGATGCCTGGCTTGCAAGCTTGCACTAAACGCGCCCGAGCAACGCCTGACACTGTCAGGGGGCGAGCGTGAGCGCGAAATCGCTCCAGGTCGGGGCGTGATCTGAAGGGCGCTCCATGGCGCGCAGGTCGTAATCGATACCGGCGCCGCTCGCCTTATCACGAAGGGCTTTCGTGGTCAGAATGTAGTCGATCCGCAGCCCGCGTTTGGGCTCACGGTCGAAGCCTTTCGAACGGTAGTCGAACCAGCTAAAACGCTCGTCATCATCCGGGTGACAGACGCGATAGCTGTCCGTCAATCCCCAGGCCTTGATGCCTTCGAGCCACTCGCGCTCGATCGGCTGAAAGCTGGTTTTGCCCTCGCGCAGCCAACGCTTGCGAGCCGGCTCACCGATACCGATGTCCTGATCTTCAGGAGAGATATTGAAGTCGCCCATGATGGCCAGGCGCTCGGTTGGTTGGTGGCGCGTGTCGAGCAGGCGTGAAAGCTGCTGGTAGAAGCGCTCCTTGTGGGGAAACTTGGTCGGGTGCGACACGTTTTCCCCCTGGGGGAAGTAGCCGTTGTAGATCGTGACCGGCTCACCGTCTTCGCAGGCGAGCGTAACGCCGATCATTCGCCGCTGGGCGTCTTCCTCATCATCGGGGAAGCCGTAGACCACGGACTGTGGCTTCTGGCGAGTGAGCATGGCCACGCCGTAGTGCCCTTTTTGGCCGTAATAGACGACGTGGTAACCCATCGCCTCGACATCCTTGATCGGAAACTCGCTATCCTGCACCTTGGTTTCCTGCAGACCGATGATGTCCGGGGCCTGGATGTCGATCAGCGCTTGAAGCTGATGCAGGCGGGCGCGGATACCGTTGATATTGAACGAGACCAGACGCATCAGGCGTTGTCTCCCGGCGCAGGGTCGTGCTTTCGCTCGGGATGGATCTCGATGGATTGGCCGCTTTGCTCGCGGGCGAGCTTGCGTACCGCCTGGAGTTTGCGCTGCTGCTGCTTTTTAGCCACGAAACGCCGCGAGGGTGCGACCTGATCCGGGTTCTCCTTGCGCCACTTTTTATAGTCCTTGCGCCGGCCGGTACGAATGGTGACCTTGTCCGCCAGCGAACGGGTTTTTTTCTTACGCGTCATGTCGCGCTCCTTGATCGATTTGATCGCCATTCTAACAGGCAAGCGTTTCGGGCACACCGGGCACCGCTCTAATTGGCGCGCCCTGTGATACACTATGCGCGTCGTGATGCCAACATCCACCGTAATGGACAGATAGAAAGCCTATGAGCGAGTCGGAACAGACCACAGCATCGGCCCAGAACCGCAAGCCCAAACGTCGTCGCCGTAAGCCGCGCCGCCGTCAATCCGGCTGGGATTTACGCCAGTTTCAGGTGCCCGCCGTGGCCGGCAAGTGGCGCTTTCATGACTTCGATTTGCCGCTGCCCTTGATGCGCGCCATCCACGCCCAGGGGTTCGAGTACTGCACTCCCATCCAGGCCGAGGCGCTGCGCCAGACGCTTCTGGGCGGCGATATCGTCGGCAAGGCCCAGACCGGTACCGGCAAGACCGCCGCGTTCTTGATGTCGGTGCTCGCCTACTTTCTGGAAGAGCCGGCACCGAACGGGCAAAAGCCCGGCGCGCCCAGGGCGCTGATCATCGCGCCTACCCGGGAGCTTGCGCTGCAGATCGAGAAGGACGCCAAAGCGCTTTCGCGCTTCACCGATCTTGCCGTTGCCAGCGTCGTAGGCGGTATGGAGTATCAGGCCCAGCGCGAAGCGTTGACCAAAAACGTCGACATTCTCGTGGCCACGCCCGGTCGGCTTTTGGACTTTCATCAAAAGCGTGATATCGATCTCTCCGAGGTCGAGGTATTGGTGCTCGACGAGGCCGATCGCATGCTCTCGATGGGTTTCATCCCCGACGTCAAGCGCATCATCCGCTACACGCCAAAGAAAGAGGAGCGGCAGACGTTCCTGTTCTCGGCCACCTTCACCGACGATATCCTGAACCTTGCCAGTCAGTGGACGCAGACCCCGGCCCACGTCGAGATCGAGGTCACCGTCGAGAACCAGGCCGACATCGATCAGCGTGTCTACCTCGTCTCCGACGATGACAAGCAGCGTCTGCTGGTCAAGCTTTTGGAGCAGGAGAGCTTCGAGCGCGTGATGGTGTTCGGCAACCGCCGGGATCTGGTGCGCAAGCTCGATAGCGCGCTGAGAAAGGCGGGTGTGAGCGTGGCGATGCTCTCTGGTGACGTGCCCCAGGGCCAGCGGATCCAGACCCTCGAGGAGTTTCGTGAAGGCGCGATCCAGGTGCTGGTTGCCACCGACGTTGCCGGTCGCGGTATCCACATCGAAGACGTCAGCCACGTGATCAACTATACGCTGCCGGAAGACCCGGAGGACTACGTTCACCGGATCGGCCGCACCGGTCGCGCCGGTGCCAAGGGCGTGTCGATCAGCTTCGTGGGTGAAGAGGATGCGTTCTCGCTGCCGGAAATCGAGCGCTATATCAATGACAAGCTGCCCTGCGAGCATCCGCCGGAAGGCATGCTTTAAACGCGATGCTGGACAACGAGCTCAAGGCGAGCATCCAAACGGCGTATCGTCAGGTGGTCGAGGAGCTGTCGCTGACGCCACGCTACGGTCAGCGGCTGATGATCGCCGAAATCGCCCGCACGCTGGGCGATATCGAAGTCGATGGTGAAGGCAAGCGCGTCAGCGACCAGCACGTTTGCGTGCTGGAAGCGGGCACCGGTACCGGCAAGACGCTCGCTTATTTGATTTCGGCGCTGCCGGTGGCCAAGGCCCGCGGTAAGCGCCTGATCGTCTCGACCGCCACGGTCGCCCTTCAGGAACAGGTGCTCAACCAGGATCTGCCGGCGCTCTCCCGCCACAGCGGGCTAACGTTCAAGTACGCTCTGGCCAAGGGGCGGGGGCGCTATGTCTGCGTGGCGCGCCTGGATCAGGCGTTGGAAGGCGTTGAACCCAACCCGACCCATTCGCTGTTCGAGCAGTCGCTGGCCGAGCAGGGCAGCGAGTTTACCGTGCTGGCCACCGACATGGCCGAAGCCTACGGCAGCGGCACCTGGGAGGGCGACCGCGACAACTGGCCTGAGTCGATCGACGATAGCCACTGGCGGCGCTTGACCGTCGATCATCGCCAGTGCACCGGTCGGCGCTGCGGTCACTTTGGTGCCTGCGCTTTTTTCCGCTCAAGGCGCGAACTCGAAAACGCCGATATCATCGTCGCCAATCACGACCTGGTGCTCGCGGATCTGGCGCTCGGCGGGGGGGCGATACTGCCGGACCCGGCGGAGTGCATTTTCGTGTTCGATGAAGGTCACCACCTGCCGGACAAGGCGCTTTCCCACTTTGCCCACCGCTTTGCGGTCAACGCCTGCCTGCGCTGGCTGGGTACGCTGAAATCGAGCCTTGGCGAGCTGAACACGGGCCTTGGTGGTCAGCCTACCATTGCTCGGCTTCTGGCAGGGCTTCCCGAGCTCTTGCGCGGGCTCGAGCCGGCGCTGGGCGATGTGTTCAGCCTGGGCCACCAGCTCGCCGGACGCGACCGGGGACTAACGGACGATGAGTCTCTGCACCAGTTTCGCTTCGAGAAGGGGCAGCTGCCCGAGGCGCTCAGAGAACAGGCGAGCCAGTTGGTTACTCAGTTCGCGACCCTTTCGCGGGCGCTCGAGAGCATCAGCGATATTCTGCGTGAAACCCTGGACCCGGATAAGCAAACCGGTCTTGAGCGCGAGCAGGCCGAAAGCTGGCTGCCGCTGGTGGCGCTGCTGCACGGGCGAAGCCTGGACGCCCACGCGCTGTGGCAAAGCATGAGTGAGCAGGACCCGCCCAACGCGGCGCCAAGCGCGCGCTGGGTCACCCTGAGCCGCGCCGGCGGCGAGCCGGAGATCGAGTTCTCGGCAAGCCCGGTATCCGCGGCGCATACGCTGGCCAAACACCTCTGGGGGCGCTGCCACGGTGCGGTGGTGACCTCGGCCACATTAACCGCGCTTGGGCGCTTCGAGCGCCTTCAGGAGCGGGCGGGGCTGGCTAACCGCTACCGTTATCAGGCGCTGCCAAGCCCTTTCGACTACGCCAACGCGGTGCTGAGAGTGCCGCCAGAGGCGGTGGATCCGGGCGACCGTGACGCTCACGAGCGTGCTATCGTCACCTTCGTCGACTCGCTCGATGAACGTGAGGCGGTGCTGGTGCTGTTCTCGTCGCGCGCTCAGCTCAGAGCGGTCGAGAAGGCGCTGACGGAAAAGGCCCGCGAGCGGGTGCTGGCTCAGGACGCGCTGCCCAAGCGCGAGCTGATCGAACGCCATCGCGCCGCGGTGGATCGGCGCGAGGGCAGCATCATCTTTGGTTTGGCAAGCTTTGCCGAGGGCATCGATCTGCCCGGCCACTATCTGACGCACGTGGTCATTACCAGGCTGCCTTTCGCGGTGCCGGACGACCCCGTAGGGGCAACGCTTGCCGAGTGGATCGAAAGCCAGGGCGGTAATCCATTCATGCGTATCAGCGTGCCGGACGCCTCGATCAAGCTGGTTCAGGCCTGTGGCCGGCTGATTCGAAAGGAGAGCGATCAGGGCGTGATTACGCTGTTGGACCGGCGAGTCATTACGCGCCGCTACGGCCAGGCGCTACTGGACGCGCTGCCGCCGTTTCGCCGCGAGATCAGCGCTTGAGGCCAAGGCATAAGGTTTGGCGTCGGGTTTGAAGATGAAAGCCGCACAAAAAAAACGCCCCGCGACTGCTCGCGGGGCGTTTTTTGTGGTCTCGTATCAATGTGCTATTTACGTTTGGCAAGCACCGGGGCGAGCTGGTCGTTCATTTTTCTGAACGCCTCTACGGTGGTATCCCAATCGATGCAGGCGTCGGTGATCGACACGCCGTAGGTGAGCTGGCTGGTATCCGCCGTGAGCTTTTGGTTACCCCAGCCCAGGTTGGATTCGACCATCAGGCCCATGATCGAGGTATTGCCCTCGAGAATCTGATGGGTGACGTTTTCCAGTACCAGCGGCTGCAGCGCGGCATCCTTGTTGGAGTTGGCGTGAGAGCAGTCGATCATGATATTGGCGGAGAGCTTCGCCTTGGCCAGCTCCTTTTCGGCAAGCGCGACGCTGACGCTATCGTAGTTGGGTTTGCCGTTGCCGCCGCGCAGCACCACGTGGCCATAGGCGTTGCCGCGGGTGCGAATGATCGATACCTGGCCTGCCTGGTTGATACCGAGGAAGTTGTGCGGGTTGGCCACCGACTCGAGCGCGTTCATGGCGACGTCCAGGCTTCCGTCGGTACCGTTTTTGAAGCCAACCGGGCAGGAGAGGCCAGAGGCCATCTCGCGATGCGTCTGCGACTCGGTGGTGCGCGCGCCGATCGCCGACCAGCTGATGCAGTCCTGCAGATACTGCGGCGAAATCGGATCCAGTGCCTCGGTGGCCAGCGGTAGGCCGAGTTCGGCAAGCTCCACCAGCAGTTTGCGCGCGATGTGAAGCCCTTCATCGATCTCAAAGGAGTCGTTCAGGTGCGGGTCGTTGATCAATCCCTTCCAGCCGACCGTGGTACGTGGCTTCTCGAAGTAGACGCGCATGACGATATAGAGCGAATCACTGACCTCATCGGCGAGGGCACGAAGCTTTTTGGCGTAATCGATCGCGGCATCCACGTCGTGAATCGAGCAGGGGCCCACGACCATGAGAAGGCGCGGATCCTTGCCATCCAGAATGTTCTGGATGACCCGACGGCCCTCGATGACGGTCTGCTCGGCTTTTTCGGTCAATGGGACGGCGGTTTTCAACGCGTCCGGCGTCGTCAAGACATCCTGAGCCAGAACGTTTAAGTTACTCACTTGTTGATCGGACATGGTGCTTCCTGTACGTGGCAGCCTGGGTAAAATTGGGCACTACTATGGCGCGTTAAGAGAGTAAAAATCAATTGTTACGGAACCCGGTGTTAACCGATAGTGTCTGCTCATGGATTTGATACGCGCGGCAATGTGCTTGATGCACGGCAGATAACGCGTAACACTACGTACATGGAGTACGTGCATGGAGTACGTGCAAGGAGCGCTAACGCCTCTATCGCCTATCAGGTAGGCGGTCACGCAAAAAAGTCCGACGCTAGTGTCGGCAAGGCCGGGCCGCGCTCGATACGGGCCACTGTTCCAGTCGTTCGGCGGGCCGGTTTATAAACCGCTCCGTATGAGTGACGTCCTTGGCCAATCAGTTTATTTACGGTCAATGATTTATTTAATTTGCCCAAGGGACGCTATGTTGCATGCTGTTAAAGCCCGCCTCGGAGGGCGAAGGGTATCAAGGATCGGCGTTAAGCGTTCGAGCCGGGGGAGAGTGTGAATGAGCACTCGTGAAACGGATCAGCAGCTGGTTGAACGTGCCCAAAAAGGTGATTTACGCGCTTTTGATCTGCTTGTGAAAAAATATCAGCACAAGATAATCGGACTGATCGGTCGCTACGTTCACGATCATGCCGAGGTTCAGGATGTCGCTCAGGAAGCGTTCATCAAGGCGTACCGGGCGCTTGGCAAATTTCGTTCGGAAAGCGCTTTCTATACGTGGATGTACCGTATCGCGATCAACACGGCAAAAAACCATCTCGTTTCGCGCGGACGCCGCCCACCAGGCAGTGATCTGGATATCGTCGATGCCGAGATGCTCGACCAGAGCGGCCGGCTAGCGGACAGTGAGTCTCCTGAAGCCTCGATTGCGCGGGACCAGCTCGAGGCGGCAGTGTTCGAGGCAATCGAGCGCCTGCCGGACGATCTGCGTACCGCCATTACGCTTCGCGAGCTTGATGGACTTGCCTACGAAGATATCGCCCAAGTCATGCAGTGTCCGGTGGGCACGGTGCGTTCGCGCATTTTTCGGGCGCGCGAAGCGGTAGATGAACATATTCGGCCGCTGGTCAGCACCTCACGCAATAGCCGCGATGAGTAAACGCCAGATGGCGCGGGCCGCGAGAAAATCCCATAAGCAATTTCACTTTTTTGTGAACTGTCAGCGGTCAACGACGTCATAGTGCGTGACCAGATTAACCAGCAAGTAAACAGCAAGTATGGCGCGCCGTCAGATCAATCAAGTGATTGGTAATGCCTTGATGGGGCGCGCCAAACTCAAGTGTTGGCCTGTGAATACGCTCGCGGCCATACCGACAACCGTGGCTCGAGACGTTTTTAAACACAGCGTGAGGGTGTAAGTATGAGTTTGAATACACGAGAATCACTATCGGCATTGATGGATGGCGAAAGCGAAGAGCTGGAGCTTCGCCGCGTGCTCAAGTCACTGCCCGAAGAAGCAGGCGCTGCCGAGTCCTGGCGCCGCTACCACTTGGCTCGCAGTATGATGCAGCGCGAGCGCTCGGTTGATGTGAGCCTTGACCTCTCCGCCGGTATCATGGCCCGGCTTGAAAACGAGCCGGCGCCGCAGCTCGATGCACAGCAAGACACGTCGAGCATTGGCTCGCTTGCCAAACCCGGTCGCGTCTCGTTTGCCCGTGGGGCGAGCGTTGCCGCTGCGGTATCGCTGATGGTCGTCACTGGGGTGCAGTTTTTGAACAGTGACGGCAGCGTTTCAACCGCCACTCAAGGAGGCAGCGACTTGGCCGCGGTGTCTTCGAACGCTGGCGCTCAAGTGCAGCCGGCAAGCTTGGGCGGTACCAATGCGGTGGCGTCTTCTGACGTTCCCATGTTCGAGCCAACCGCGTTTCGTGTGAACGGCCAGGCCGGTCGCAGCGGCTTGATGAACGTAAGCGAATCATTTGGCGCCTCGACGCCGGCGGTGTCCAACGCGGCTCAGACGTTTTCTGCGCCCACGAGCGCCATTGACGCCGATCAAATCAACCTGCTCCAGTCCTACCTCGAGCAGCACGCGCAGGGCGCCGCCGCAGGCAGTGGCGATAGCTGGATGCCGCTCATGCGCTCATCCTCTATCGTCGAGCCGCTTGGTCAGCGCTAATCGGCTGGCGCGACCGGCAGTTCAGTAAGCGTTTTTATCGGTAGCGATTAAAGGATGAGGGATGATCGTGAGGGTCGAGGTAGCGTCGTGGTTTGCAAGGGGGGCGCTCTGTGCAGCAGTCGTGGCGC
Source organism: Halomonas sp. GD1P12 (assembly GCF_025725645.1). Classification (NCBI taxonomy): domain Bacteria; kingdom Pseudomonadati; phylum Pseudomonadota; class Gammaproteobacteria; order Oceanospirillales; family Halomonadaceae; genus Halomonas; species Halomonas sp. GD1P12. The sequence continues at coordinate 1,694,147 of NZ_CP107007.1, forward strand.
TTTCGTTTCCCGCAACTGCTCAGGCGAGCAGCGAGGCCGATCAGCCCTCCACGGCGCCCTCGACAGAAGCGGCTCGCCAGACCTGTTCCACCCCGCTTTTAACTCAGGCGCCGAGTTCCGTCGACGAGCGGCTAATCCGCACGATGCTGGCAAGCCACTGCTATGAATACCAGGCCCGCGCGGTCTCCATCAACAGTATCGGTGTACGCACGCTGGCGCTTTCTCATCGCGTCCAGGATGGGGTGCGTCAGCAGGTCGTTCAGCACCTGGATGGTCCTTCTATTAGCGTCGAGCGCCGTTCTCAGGCCGGCAAGCTGGCTTGGGCGCTTCCCGGTGAGAGCGATTTCGATATTGCGGTTACGCCCCGTGCCTGGGCTGAACACGTCGAAACCTATTACGATGTATCGCTCGAAAATGAAGAGCGCGTGGCCGGGCGCGTGGCGTCCAGACTGCGCTTCGAGCCTCACGATGACAATCGTTACGCCCATACCTGGTGGGTCGATGAGGAGACCGGCCTGTTGCTCAAGCACGAGCTGAGCGATACCCAGTCCCGCGTGGTCGAAACCTTTCAGATGACCCAGCTTCAATCGCCGTCGCTTTACGAAGGCCCGCTCATGAGCGAGCAAAGCCGTGGTTTGGCGGACCCGGATTGGGAAGTCAACTGGCTCCCAGAGGGCTTCGTAGCGCAACCGGCCCAAATCACCAGCAGTAACCCCATGGCGCAGCGCTTTTTCAGCGACGGCCTTTCGTCGGTGAGCGTGTTTGCCGCGCCAGTGGGCGATGAAGCGCTCGAAGCAGGCGCCTACACGCTGGGGGTTTCAGGAATCGCGATCGAGCTTGTCGATATCGAAGGTGAGCGCTGGCAGCTCGTAGCGATCGGTGAGCTGCCGGCCGGGCAGGTGCGCCGCATCGTTCAGTCGATCGAGTTCGGTGCACACGTTCCTGGCCGCGGCTAAAAGCCTGCTTGCGCCTACCCGCTCGGCACGTATCGTAAGGCTTGGTAAAGCGGTTAGCAGGCAAATGGAACGTTTTTCCCAGCAATGAGTCTTTAATCTGCTTGATGGCTCGATGAGCCGAATCCCTTCCCAGGTGTGATTGCTGTTAGAACGAGGAGCTTTATCCCATGAGGCGTTCGGTTGTTTCCTACTCGCTTTGGCTGTGCATGACGGCGCTGCTGATAATGGGCCAATCGGCCTACGCACAAAACCTTCCCGATTTTACCGAGCTGGTCGAAGACGCCGCCCCGGGCGTGGTCAACATCTCGACCAGCCGAACGGTTCAGCGAAGCGGCCCCGACATGCGCGGCTTCGGCGGTCAGGACATTCCGGAAATTTTCCGCCACTTCTTCGGCGACAGCTTCCCGGCACCACCCGGAGAGCAGGGGCGCGGTCGTAGCGAAGAGCGCCAGTCTCTAGGCTCGGGTTTCGTTATTAGCGCCGATGGCTACGTGCTGACCAACGCACACGTGGTGCAAGATGCCGACGAAATTCTCGTGCGTTTGAACGATCGTCGCGAGCTTTCCGCCGAGCTGATCGGTAGCGACCAGCAAACCGACGTGGCGCTTTTGAAAATCGATGCCAACAACCTGCCGGTACTCAATTTGGGCGATTCCGACGATCTTCAGGTCGGCGAATGGGTGGCGGCCATTGGTTCGCCCTTTGGTTTCGACCATTCGGTGACCGCGGGTATCGTCAGCGCGATCAATCGCACGCTGCCGCGCGACGCCTACGTGCCTTTCATTCAAACCGATGTCGCGATCAATCCGGGTAATTCTGGCGGGCCGCTTTTCAATCTCGAAGGCGAGGTCATCGGCATCAACTCCCAGATTTTCACCCGCAGCGGTGGCTTCATGGGGCTCTCCTTCGCGATTCCGATCAACGTGGCGATGAACGTGGCCGACCAGCTGCGTGAGGAAGGCCACGTCAACCGCGGCTGGCTAGGCGTGATGATTCAGCCTGTCTCCCGCGATCTGGCCGAATCCTTTGGCATGGACGACGCCATCGGCGCGCTCATCGCGGATCTTGACCCGGAAGGCCCGGCGGCACAAGGCGGCCTGCAGGCCGGGGACGTGATCGTTGGCGTCAACGGTGAAGAGGTCGACCGCTCCAGCACGCTGCCACGCCTGATCGGTCGCGTTGCTCCCGGAAGCGATGTGTCGCTAACGGTCATTCGCGACGGAGAAGAGATCGAGCAGACCCTTCAGCTCGGCAGCTGGCCTGAGTCCGAGCAGGGCAGTGCCGCGAACGGTAGCAACGAACAAACCCGCTTGGGCGTGAGCGTGGGAGAGGTAAGTGAGGAGCTCCAGGAGCGTTTGAGCATTGGCGGCGGTGTGGAAGTTCGCCAGGTCGAGGCGGGCAGCGTTGCCGCTGACGCCGGTATTCAGCCAGGCGACGTTCTCGTCAGCGTCGATCACAAGAGCGTGACGTCTGCCGAGGAGCTTGCTGGCATCGTCGAGTCACTACCCAACGACCGCGCCATCCCGGTGCGCCTCTACCGCGACGGTCGCTCGCTGTTCATCGCGCTGCGCTTGCAAGAGTAAACGGCTTTACTCGGATCACGCCGAGTCGATACAAAGTGATCGTCAACGCCCCGGCCCGCCGGGGCGTTTTGCCATCAGTGGTTCGACCGCGCAGGGCGTGAAGTGGACCAGGCGCTCGGGCGCGGCGCAATGAACATGGCACCCGCGTCTTGCTAACGGTACAATGCTGCCAATTATTCATTGCACGTGGCCGTGTTATTTTTTTGTACTGTACAGGGCTTCGTACATACCCCGGATTGCAAAGCGTAATGTCATCAGAAAATACCAGTAAAATTAAGCATATTCGCAACTTCTCCATTATCGCGCACATTGATCACGGCAAGTCCACGCTGTCGGATCGTTTGATTCAGACCTGCGGGGGCTTGACCGATCGCGAGCTCAAGGAGCAGGTGCTCGACTCGATGGATATCGAGCGCGAGCGGGGGATCACCATCAAGGCGCAGTCGGTGACGCTTGACTACACCGCCGCCGACGGCAGCGTCTACCAGCTCAATTTCATCGACACCCCCGGCCACGTCGATTTCTCCTATGAAGTCTCCCGCTCGCTTTACGCCTGCGAAGGGGCACTGCTGGTCGTCGACGCCGCCCAGGGGGTCGAGGCGCAGTCGGTGGCCAACTGTTACACCGCTATCGAGCAGGGCCTCGAGGTGCTGCCAGTGCTCAACAAGATCGACCTGCCCCAAGCCGACCCTGATCGCGTGGGTCATGAGATCGAGGAGATCATCGGGCTCGACGCGACCGACGCCTGCCAGGTCTCGGCGAAAAGCGGCATCGGCATCGGCGAGCTTCTGGAGCGGCTGGTGCGCGATATTCCGCCGCCCAAGGGTGACCCGGATGCGCCGCTTCAGGCGCTGATCATCGACTCCTGGTTCGATAATTACCTGGGCGTCGTCTCGCTGGTGCGTCTTTTCGACGGCACGCTCAAAAAGGGCGACAAGATTCGTATCAAGTCGACCGGGCGCGACTGGAACACCTCGGAAGTCGGTATCTTTACGCCGCTCAAAAAGGAAACCGGCATGCTGCGCGCCGGCGAGGTCGGCTTTATCGTTGCCGGTATCAAGGAAATTCACGGCGCGCCGGTCGGTGATACCATCACCCATACCAAATCCCCAGATGTGGCCCGGCTTCCCGGCTTTCAAAAGGTCAAGCCCCAGGTCTATGCGGGCATGTTCCCGGTCAGCGCCGACGATTATGAGGATTTTCGCGACGCGCTCGAAAAACTCGCGCTCAACGACGCCTCGCTCGACTACGAGCCGGAGAACTCCGACGCGCTGGGCTTTGGTTTTCGCGTAGGCTTTCTGGGCACGCTCCACATGGAGATCGTTCAGGAGCGCCTCGAGCGCGAGTACGATCTCGATCTTTTGACCACCGCGCCCACGGTGGTTTACGAGCTTGCGATGAAAAACGGCGACGTCAATTACGTCTCCAACCCCTCGAAGCTTCCCGACATGGCGGATGTCGACGAGATGCGCGAGCCGGTGGTGCGGGCGAGCATTCTCGTGCCCCAGGACTACGTCGGCAACGTGATCACCGAGTGCGAGCAGCGCCGGGGCACGCAGCGCGACATGCAGTTTCTGGGCAGCCAGATCCAGCTCACCTATGAGCTCCCCATGTCAGAAGTGGTGATGGACTTTTTCGATCGGCTCAAGTCGATCTCCAAGGGCTATGCGTCGCTCGAGTACAACTTCGAGCGCTTCGAGGCGGCAAAACTCGTGCGCCTCGACGTACTGATCAACGGTGACAAGGTCGATGCGCTGGCGGTGATCATTCACCGTGACCACGCTCACTCCCGCGGGCGCCTGCTGGTCGAGAAAATGCGCGAGCTGATTCCGCGCCAGATGTTCGATGTGGCGATCCAGGCGGCCATCGGTGGTCAGGTCGTGGCGCGCTCTACCGTCAAGGCGTTGCGCAAGAACGTAACGGCGAAGTGCTACGGCGGTGACGTCAGCCGTAAGAAAAAGCTGTTGGAAAAGCAGAAGGCGGGTAAAAAACGGATGAAGCAGGTCGGGCGTGTGGAAATTCCTCAGGATGCCTTCCTTGCTGTGCTCAAGGTCAACGACTAGGAAGACGACACCCTCATGGATTTTTCACTACTAATGGTACTGGCCGTCGCGATCACCGGGGTCATCTACCTGCTCGACGCCTTGTGGTTTCGCCCGCGTCGCCGCCGCCGCCTGATCAATGCCGAAGAGGCCGCCCAGGGCGAACTCGACGCCACCACCCGCGCCAAACTCGAAAAGGAGTCCTGGCCGGTCGACTATTCGCGCTCGCTGTTTCCGGTACTGCTGGTCGTGCTGGTGGTTAGAAGTTTCATCGTCGAGCCGTTTCAAATTCCCTCCGGTTCCATGCGGCCGACGCTCGAGGTGGGCGATTTCATTCTGGTCAACAAGTTCGCCTACGGGTTGCGCCTGCCGGTGATTAACGAGCGCTTCGTCGAGGTCGGTGAGCCCGAGCGCGGTGAAGTCATGGTGTTTCGTTTCCCTGACGAGCCGTCGGTGAACTTCATCAAGCGCGTGGTGGGCCTGCCGGGCGATCGCATTCGCTATGAAGGCAAGCAGCTCTACATCAACGGCGAGCCGGTCGCCAAAACGCTGATCGAGGAGGGCCCCGCCGCCTCTCCGCAACAGCTATTATTGAATGAGCGGCTGGGGCCGGTCAGCCACGCCATCTACAACAATCCTCGCGACCCGGGCCCGCAGATGGGCGAAGTCATCGTGCCCGAGGGCGAGTATTTCATGATGGGTGACAACCGCGACCAGTCCAACGACAGCCGCTACTGGGGGTTCGTGCCGGAGGAAAACATCGTCGGGCGCGCGTTTGCCGTCTGGATGCACTGGGACGGTGGACTGCCCAGTTTTTCGAGCGTAAGGCGAATCGAATGAGTCGCACCGCCCAGGTCAACGTCGAAGACGTAGGAGCATCGTGAGTAATTCCCTGAACGCTTTTTGCCGACGAATCGGCTACACCTTTGGCGATGAGTCGCTTCTGGAGCTGGCGATGACCCATCGCAGCTTCGGTGGGCGCAATAACGAGCGCCTGGAGTTTCTGGGCGACTCGATCGTCAATTTCGTCATTGCCGAGGCGCTTTTCGAGCGCTTCCCCCAGGCCCGCGAGGGCCAGCTTTCTCGCCTGCGCGCGCGCCTGGTCAAGGGCCAAACGCTGGCAGAGCTTGCCCGTGAAATGGCCTTTGGCGAGTGTTTGCGCCTGGGCTCCGGCGAGATGAAAAGCGGCGGGCACCGACGCGAGTCGATTCTGGCCGACGCGGTCGAGGCGGTGATCGGCGCGATCTACCTCGACGCCGGTATGGATGCGGTACGCGAGCGAGTGCTCGCCTGGTATCGGGAGCGTCTTGAGAGCACCTCGCTGCAGGACACTCAAAAGGATCCAAAAACCCGTCTGCAGGAATTTTTGCAGTCACGCCAGGCGGCGCTTCCACGCTACGAAGTCGTCTCCGTAAAGGGCGAGGCCCACGCTCAGACCTTTACCGTCGAGTGCTATATCGATCTTTTGAGCGAGCATACGACCGGTAAAGGCCCTAGCCGGCGCCACGCCGAGCAGCAAGCCGCCGAAGAGGCGCTCACCCACCTTGAAAAAACTCCCGGAGATCCCGCGTCATGAGTCAAACCTGCGGCTTTGTGGCCATCGTTGGGCGGCCTAACGTAGGCAAATCGACCCTCATGAATCGTATTCTGGGGCAGAAGGTGTCCATCACCTCCCGGCGCCCGCAAACCACGCGCCATCAGGTGATGGGTATCAAGACGGTGGACGAGACCCAGTTCATCTATGTCGATACCCCGGGCATGCACATCATGTCCAAGGATCGCAACAAGGCGATCAACCGCTTCATGAACCAGGCGGCCACCCAGGCGCTTCGCGACGTCGACTGCGTGGTCTTCATCATCGATCGCACGCGCTGGACCGAGGAAGACCAGGCGGTGCTGGCGCGCCTGGAGCACGTCAAGGCGCCGGTGGTGCTGGCGGTCAACAAGGTGGATCGCCTGCAGGACAAGGCCTCGCTGCTGCCCTGGCTTAGTGAGGTCGGCGCGCGGCGCGACTTCGCCGCGGTGATTCCGATTTCCGCCAAGCACGGCACTCAGGTCGAGGCGCTGGAAGAGGAGGTCGCCAAACACCTGCCGGAAAGTATCCACTTCTTCCCGGACGACCAGATCACCGATCGTAGCCTTCGCTTCATGGCCGCTGAGCTCGTTCGCGAAAAAGTCATGCGCCAGCTCGGCGACGAGCTGCCGTACCAGATGACCGTCGAGATCGAGGAGTTCCGCGAGACCGAGCGCGTCACCCATATTAGCGCCCTGATCCTCGTCGAGCGTCAGGGGCAAAAGGTCATTTTGATCGGCGAAAACGGCGAACGTATCAAGAGTATCGGCCGCGAGGCGCGCCTCGATATGGAGCGCACCCTCGGTACCAAGGTGATGCTGAACCTGTGGGTGAAGGTCAAGCGCGGCTGGTCCGACGATGACCGGGCGCTCAAAAGCCTGGGTTACGATCTCGATTGAGCCCACTATCTTGAGCAAAGCCACCATGGCCGAGCCCGCGTTTTTGCTTCATCGGCGGCCCTATCGCGAAACCAGCGCCCTAGTCGATCTGCTAACGCTGAACCACGGGCGCATTCGGGCGGTCGCGCACGGCGGCCAGCGCCCGGGCTCCAAATCCCGCCAGCGTTTGCAGCCATTCACGCCGTTGTTCGTGGCCTGGCGCGGCGATCATGAGTTAAAGCGTCTGACCCTGATGGAATCGCGCGGACAAACGGCGCTGCTGGTAGGGGAGGGGCTTCTTTGCGGACTCTACGCCAACGAAATCGCCACTCGGCTGCTGCCTTTGGAACTCGCCGCCGAGGAGGTGTTCGCCTTCTATAGCGCCCTACTCGACGCGCTGCCCCAGCCAAGCGGACGGGCGCTGGCGCTTCGCCGCTTCGAGTGGGCGCTGCTCGACGCGCTCGGGGCGACGCCGCGCTTCACCACCCCGGAAGGCGACGCTCTCGACCCTCAAGGGCGCTATCGGTTCGAGTCGCAAAGCCGCGCGTTCGTACCTTTCGAGCGTGGCATCGAAGGGCGGGCGCTGCGCATTCTCGACCAGGGCGACTGGACGCCGGACGGGCTTTCCGGGGCGCTGAAGGCGGTCATGCGCGCCGCGCTCGCGCCGCATTTGGGGTCAAAGCCTTTACGCTCGCGTGAGCTGATGGTGGATCTGGCCCGGCGCCGCGCGAGTTCGGGAGAATCCTGACGTGTCCCATCCGGGCTCCTGACATCCTGGTTTCTCAACGTTAGCCTTTAAACCGACGCATTCATTTTTGGATCACGCACTGGAGAGCGCCATGCACCCCCCGCGGATTTTACTCGGTGTCAATATCGATCATATCGCCACGCTCAGGCAGGCCCGCGGTACGCGCTACCCGGACCCGGTGCAGGCCGCACTGCTGGCAGAAGAAGCCGGTGCCGACGGCATCACGGTCCATCTTCGCGAAGACCGCCGCCATATCCAGCCGCGGGACGTGCGCCTTCTGGCCGAGATGCTCACCACGCGCATGAATTTGGAAATGGCGGTGACTGAAGAGATGCTGGCGCTTGCCGAAGAGCTCAAACCGGCCCACGTTTGTCTGGTGCCGGAAAAGCGTGAGGAGCTGACGACCGAAGGCGGGCTGGACGTAGTGGGCGGCTTCGATCAGATTCAGAGCGCCTGCGAGCGCCTGGCGCGGGCCGGCTGCGACGTGTCGCTGTTCATTGATCCGGAGTTCGAGCAGATCGACGCCGCGCACCGCGCCGGGGCGCCGACCATCGAGCTGCACACCGGCGCCTTCGCCGAGGCGGTCGTGGGTTCGCAAGCGGCCAAGGACGAGTACGCCCGGCTCAACGCCGCCGCAATTCATGCGGTGTCGCTGGGGCTGGTGGTCAACGCGGGCCACGGCCTTCACTACCATAATGCGGAGGCGATCGCCGCGCTTCCCGGCGTCAACGAGCTCAATATCGGTCATGCCATCATCGCCCGCGCGCTGTTCGTGGGCCTCAAGGAGGCGGTGGCGGAAATGAAGCGATTGATCATCGCCGGTCAGGAAGCGGGGTTGATGGCTGCGCTCGATGATCATGAGCACTCGCATGATCACGATCACGCAAACGGCTGCTGCGGGCACTGAGTGTGATCGTGGGGATTGGATCGGACATTGCGCGGGTCGCGCGCTTTGAAACCGCCATGGTGCGCCACGGTGAACGCTTCGCCGCGCGCATCCTGGGCCCGCTTGAGCACGAGAACTGGGTGAGCCGACACCGTTCGCCGGCATTCCTGGCAAAGCGCTTCGCGGCCAAGGAGGCGTTCGTCAAGGCGCTGGGGCTTGGCCTTCGCGCGGGCATGCAGTGGCGCGATATTCAGGTGCTCAACGATGCGCTCGGCAAACCCGTTCTCGAGTTTACCGGCGAAGCCAGGCGGCTTTTCGAGCAAAGCGGTGCACAAAGCGCCCATGTGTCGATCAGCGACGAGGCGGAGTATGCGCTCGCCTTCGTCGTACTCGAACGCTGACGGCACGATCAAACGAGCATGAAGCGTTGGGCGCTCAGCGCCCGGATTTCGTCGAGCAGGGCCATCGCCTGCGCCTCGAGCGCTTTTGAGATCCGGGCCGATTCATCGACATCATGGCGGTGAAGCGCTTGTTCGAGCTCAAAAGCCGCCTCACCAAGCGCCGGGGCGCCGCAGTAACGGCAGGCGCCATTGAGCGCGTGAACCGCCTCGAGCAGCGCCTCACGATCGTTTTGCTCGAGCGCCTGCTCGATCTGCGCCTTGCTTTGCGTCAGACTGTCGATCAAAAGCAGCAGCTGGCGCTTGGCGAACGCCTCGCTTCCACCAGCTCGAGCGGCGCCCAGCGCCAAATCGAGTGCGGGCGGCGAGCTGTTCGTTTTGATCTCGCCGGCCTCCATCAGTTCATCGGCTGGCGACACCAGCGTCATGCCCAAAAAGCGTTTGATCAGTTTCTCCAGCGCGGCTTCGTCTACGGGTTTGAGTAACACATCGTCGAAGCCCTGGGCGAGCCAGCGCTGGCGCTGGTGCTCGGGGACGTGAGCGGTGACCGCCACGATCGGGCAGCGCGCCCAGGTATCATCGATCTGGCGAAGCGCCCGGGTGGTCTCGAGCCCGTCCAGCCCCGGCATGCGAATATCCATCAACACCAGATCGAAGTGGCGCATCCGCGCATATTCGAGCGCACCGTAGCCGCTGTCGGCCAGCACCACCTCAAGGTGGTCGCTCTCCAAAAGCGCCTTGAGCAGCATACGATTCGCGGCGTTATCGTCCACGATTAGTACGCTGACCGGCCCTGTTGGTGCGAGCTCGTCTTCGACGTCGTCAGCCGGTGTGGGGCCGCCGTTAAACAGCGTCTCGAGGGCTGCTATCATCCGGCGGCGTGTGAGCGGTTTACTGATGATGTCGCCGCCAAACGGCAGCGGCCAGTCGGGCAGGTCGAGCTGCACGCCCAGCGCAAGGATCAGGGTGGGGCGCTGGGCCTGCTCGATCACCGATTCCCAGTAATGCCGGCGTGGGGCGACGAAGTCCTGCGGGGTAAGCGCCAACATCAAAAGCGTCGTGTCATCGGTGTCGGCAAACGATACCGGGCGGGCGCCCCAATGAGCCAGCCAGTTTTCCAGCATGGCGCGGGTCGTGGGGTGAGGCTCGTGCAAACGCACCACTATCTGCTTCAAATCGAGCGGCGGGCGCGCGCTGACCGCGCCGTGGGCGCGCAGGGGGAGTGTGAACGAGAAGCGCGCGCCTTCACCCGGTGCGCTGTCGATCGAAATATCGCCGCCCATGCGAGCAATCAGCTGGCGGCAGATGCTCAGGCCCAGGCCGCTGCCGCCGTACTCCCGCGAGTGGCTGGGAGAAGCTTGGGTAAAGGCATCGAATAGCCCGTGCTGCTGCTCGGCGCTGAGGCCGATTCCGGTATCGCTGACGCTGACGTTGAGTACGGCGTGCTGGCCCTCTTGTTGCCCCAGTTCGGCGCGCACCACGACCTCTCCTACGCTTGTGAACTTGATGGCGTTGCCGACCAGGTTATTGAGTACCTGCTGAAGTCGCATCGGGTCGCCGCAAAGCGGCGTGGGAATATCGTCGAGGAGAAGACCCAATAGATGGAGCCCCTTTCGTTGAGCCTCCGGTGCGTTCAGGCCAATGACGTCATCGATTACCATCGCCATGTCGAACGCCACCTCCTCGAGGTTGAGCTGGTCGGCCTCGATTTTCGAAAAATCGAGTACGTCGTTGACCAACCGCAGCAGGTTGTCGCAGCCGCGGTGGACCTGGCGCAGCCACTCGAGTTGGCGCTTGTCGAGTTCGGAGCGTCCGAGTAGGCGGCAAAAGCCGATAATGCCGTTGAGCGGCGTGCGGATTTCGTGGCTCATGTTGGCCAGAAACTCGGACTTGACCGCGTTGGCCTTGACCGCGCTACGATGCGCAAGATCCAGTTTGATGCTCTGCTCCTCGACGGTTTCCATCGACTCACAAAGCTCCCGGGTGGCAAGCTCGATCTGGCGCTGCATGTCGCGCTGAAAGTGCTGGAGATGCTCGCCCACCTCGTTGATGCTTTGCCTCAGCGCGTCGAACTCGGCCGCCTCATGCTTGCCCAAACGGCGTTCATAATCGCCGTGAGCAAGGCGAAAGAGCGCCTGGTTGGCGCGTTCGAGCGGACGCGTGAGATAGCGGCTCAACGCGCGCCATAACAGCAGCAAAACTGCCCCCAGCCCGGCGCCGCCCAGACTCAGCAGCGCCAACAACCGGTAGCGCTCCAGGGCAAGCGTACGGGTGTCGACTTCGGCTTCGAGCCAGCGGCCACTGCCGCCGGCGCCCGCCCCGTCGTTACCGTGATAGATCGACAGCGGGACCTGCAAGCGCCAGATGTTTCGGTCTTCGATGAGAGTGGTGCTGCGGGGCACGCTGAGCCGCTGAGCCGCCAGAAGCGGGCGACCCAATGCCAACACCCGGTTGCCCTGCTCGTCGAACAGCGTCAGCGCCCGCAGAGCGTTGTACTCCATGAGCTGGCGCGCCAGGCGCTCCACGCGCAACTCGTCGCCCTCACCCAGGGCGTCGTTGAGCCCTGGCGCCAGCGCTTCACTGGCGCCGACCAGTCGCTCGGTAAAAAGTCGCTGCTGGGTACCGGCGTTGTGCAGAAGTAGTAGCGCGGCCATGGCGGCGTAAATGACAAGCGGAATGCCTACCAGGGCCAGCAGCGTACGCGTATTCAGGGACATGAATGAAACTCATTGATTCCGTGGGTTACCTGTCCAGTCACAGGCAGCCTCGATATAATGCAACACAACGGTGACGATAAGGAATGGACGATGGACTATCCCACGCTTGAAGATGTGATCGGTAATACGCCGCTGGTGCGGTTGAAGCGCATCAGCGCCGGGCGTAACAATACGCTGCTGGCCAAGCTCGAAGGTAACAACCCGGCGGGCTCGGTGAAGGACCGCCCGGCGCTGTCGATGCTGGCCGAGGCAGAGGCGCGCGGTGAGATCACGCCAGGTGACACCCTCGTGGAAGCCACCTCGGGCAATACCGGTATTGCGCTGGCCATGGCCGCCGCGATCAAGGGGTACAACATGGTGCTGGTGATGCCGGAAAACGCCTCCAGCGAGCGCAAGCAGGCCATGGCCGCCTTTGGCGCCACGCTGATCTCGGCAAGCCAACAGGGCGGCATGGAAGAAGCGCGTGACATCGCCGATGAGATGATCGCAAGCGGCAAGGGCAAGCCCCTGAACCAGTTCGCCAACCCGGACAATCCGCTGGCGCACTATCGCACCACCGGTCCGGAGCTTTGGCGTCAGACCGGCGGCGAGATCACCCACTTCGTCAGCTCCATGGGCACGACAGGGACCATCATGGGCGTGTCGCGCTATCTGAAAGAGCAAAACAGCGCGATCGAGATCGTCGGCCTACAGCCGGCGGATGGCGCGAGCATTCCCGGTATTCGTCGCTGGCCAGAAGTGTACCTGCCGGCCATCTTCGAAGCCCCGCGGGTGGATACGGTGCTCGATATCGGCCAAAAAGAGGCCGAAAGCCACATGCGAAGGCTCGCCCGTGAAGAGGGTATTTTTGCCGGCGTTTCCTCCGGCGGGAGCCTGGCGGGCGCACTACGGATTGCCGAGCAGGTGGAAAATGCGGTGATCGTTTTCATCGTCTGCGACCGTGGCGACCGCTACCTCTCGACCAATTTGTTCGATACGGCTTCGTAGGCCGGCTCATCTAACGATGTGCGCATGGCCAAAAGCTCTAACAGGCGCCGATTTTTTTGAAACATGATGATTGGAATACACAATGCTCTGGATAGACCACACGGTGCTGGATCGTTTTTATGCTGGGTAAAAAGCGGCCGTCGCGCCCCAAATCCGGGCATTCGGGGCTTGCCCGTACGCCTGCCGCGGCGCCGATAAAAGGGGCCGATGGCACTGCCTTGACCATCGACCGGCTCGCCCACGACGGGCGCGGTATCGCCCATGACGCGGAGGGCAAAACCGTGTTCGTCGAACAGGCGCTGCCCGGTGAAACCGTCGAGGCGGCGGTGCATACCCAGAGAAAGCGCTTCGACGAGGCTCATATCAAGGCGCTTTTGACGCGCTCGGAGAATCGGGTCACGCCGCCGTGCCCCTATTTCGAGCGCTGCGGCGGCTGCGATTTGCAGCACCTGGCGCTACCGGCCCAGCGCGAGCACAAGCGCCAGGTGGTCAAGGAGCTCTTCGCGCGTCAGGGCATGACGCTATCTGAAATTACGCCGCTTGACGGCGACACCGAACACTACCGCCGTCGCGCTCGCCTCGGCGTGCGCGTGGATGGCCAGGAGAACGTGCTGCTGGGCTTTCGCGCAGCGGGTAGCCACCGCCTGGTGAATATCGCGCACTGCCACGTGCTGGTGCCCGAACTCTCGTCGCTGATCGCCCCGCTCAAGGGGCTGCTCGATACCTTGAGCGCCCCGCGTCAGGTAGGGCATCTCGAGCTGATCAAACCAGCCGGGGCGCCGGTAGTGCTGGTGCGCCAGCTCAAGGCCAACGCTCAGGACGCCGCCGCCTGGCGCGCCTTTGCGTTTGAGCAGGGCGTTAGCGTAGGCGCCTTCGTCGGGCGTGAGAACGCGACACTCGAGTGGTACGGCGAGGCGCCGGCGCTCGAGGATGAGCTGTACCTTGACCCGGATGGTGTCGAGCAAGAGCCACCGCTCAACGTGACCCTGGGCTTCGAGCCGGGAGACTTTCTTCAAGTCAATCAGCAGGTCAACCAGCGTATGGTGAATCAGGTGTTGGAGTGGCTGACACCGACGCTTGCATCCTCGCCGGCGCCACGCGTACTTGATCTCTTCGCCGGGATCGGTAACTTCAGTGTGCCACTGGCGCTCAAGGGCGCGAACGTGCGCGCCGTGGAAGGCAGCCAAACCATGGTCGCGCGGATCGAGCAAAACGCCGCGCGCCACGGGCTCGATATCGCCGCCCGGCAGGCGGACTTGAGTCGTGAGGCGAGCGTAGCGGCGCTGTTCGAAGACGATCAAGGCGTCGATGCGGTCGTGCTCGACCCGCCGCGCGACGGCGCCGAGGCCATTTGCCGGGCGCTTGGCCGCTACCGCGTGCCCCGCGTGGTCTATATCTCCTGCGACCCTGCAACGCTTGCGCGCGATGCGGCGCATCTTTTAAGCCAGGGCTACCGCGAGGCGGCAGTGGCCGTGGCGGACATGTTCGTACATACCGCACACGTCGAAACGATGGTGCTGTTCGAATACCGAGGTTAGACCCTCATTTGGCGCTACACTTACAGCGGGATAAGCGCCGTTAGTTTAAAGGACGAGTCATTGCCATGGTGAAAGTGCGTGAAGACCAGCCGCTAACCCAGACCGGCCGGGTGGATGTAGAGCAGTGGTTGACGCGCCTGAAAGAGAGCGTTCGCCTACCCGAACCCGAGCGGCTGATCGAAGCCTGCGAGCTGGCCGAAATGCTCGAGCGCCAGGCACCCAAGACCCATCGCGTATGGCTGTCGCCGGGCATGAGCTTTCGCATGGGGCTCGAAATGGCGGACATCCTCGCCGATCTCAAGCTCGATCAGGCTGCGCTCGAGGCAGCGGTGCTCTACCGCTCGGTGCGCGAAGGACTGATCAGCCTGGAGGGCATCACCAAGCGTTTTGGCGAAGAGGTATCCAACCTCATCGACGGCGTGCTGCAGATGGCGGCCATCAGCTACCCGCTGACCTCGAATCACGCCATGGCCCAGCACAATCAGCAGGAAAACCTGCGCAAGATGCTGGTCAACATGGTCAGCGACGTGCGCGTGGCGCTGATCAAGATCGCCGAGCGCACCTGCGCGCTACGCCAGGTCAAGGACGCCCCGCGCGAGAAGTGCCTGCAGGTCGCCCGCGAGGTCGCCGATATCTATGCGCCGCTGGCACACCGCTTGGGCATCGGCCAGATCAAATGGGAGCTCGAGGATCTCTCTTTTCGCTACCTGCACGAGCAGGACTACAAGACCATCGCCAAACTGCTGGCGGAGAAACGTCTCGACCGCGACCGCTACATTCAGGACGTGGTGAGCACGCTCGAAACGTTGATGCGCGCCCAGAACATCAATGAGTTCGATGTCAAAGGGCGGGCCAAGCACATCTACTCGATCTGGCGCAAAATGAAGCGCAAGCGGATCGATTTTTCTCAGGTACACGACGTGCGCGCGGTGCGCATTCTGGTGCCCGCGGTCACCGACTGCTACACGGTGCTGGGGATCGTGCATTCACGCTGGCACCACGTACCCAATGAATTCGACGACTACATCGCCAACCCGAAGAAAAACGGCTATCAGTCGCTTCACACCGCCGTCATGGGGCCGGAAAACAAGGTGCTCGAAATCCAGATTCGCACCTTCTCCATGCACGATGAAGCCGAGCTAGGCGTCTGCGCCCACTGGCGCTACAAGGGCCACGACACCAACGCCAAAAGCCGCAGCTACGAAGAGAAGATCGCCTGGCTCAGGCAGGTACTCGAGTGGCAGGATGAGGTCGGCGGCTACGGTGACCTGCGTGAAGGGCTTGCAAGCGACGTCGCCCCGGATCGGATCTATGTCTTCACCCCGGACGGCCACGTGATCGATCTGCCGCGCATCGCCACGCCCATCGACTTCGCTTATCGGGTGCATACCGAAATCGGCCATCGCTGCCGCGGCGCCAAAATCAACGGGCGCATCGTGCCGCTCAACTACAAGCTGAAAACCGGCCAGCAGGTCGAAATTCTGACCGCGACCAAGGGCGGGCCGAGCCGCGATTGGCTCAATCCCAGTCTGGGCTACGTGCGCACCTCCCGCGCGCGGGCCAAAATTCAAGCCTGGTTCAAGCATCAGGCACGGGACCAGAACCTCGAAGAGGGTCGGGCGCTGTTCGAGCGTGAGATGAAGCGCCTGGACGTCGACGGCCTCGATATGCAAAAGCTCGCCGAAGCGGTCAACTACCAGAGCGCCGATGACATGTACGCCGCCCTCGGGGCGGGGGATCTGCGCATCGGCCAGGTGCTTCATCAGGCCCAGCAGCTCTTTGGCGAAAGCGACGACCAGGAAAAACTCGCGCGGCTGTTGGCCAAACCGCGCCGCCAGCAGAGTAAGGCGCCTCAGGGCGATATCACCGTACTGGGCGTTGGCAACCTGAAAACCAACATGGCGAACTGCTGCAACCCGGTACCTGGCGAGCCGATCATCGGCTTCATCACCCAGGGGCGCGGCGTGACGATTCATCGTCAGGAGTGCCCGAACGTATTGCAGCACCGCCTCGACGAGCCGCAGCGCATCATCGAGGTGGAGTGGGGCGAGCGCGCCCACACGCGCTACCCGGTGGCTATCGAAATTCAGGCCTGGGACCGCTCGGGCCTTCTGCGCGACGTGACTGGGCTTTTGGGCAACGAAAAGGTCAACGTATTGGCAGTGAACACCCTGACCGACACCGATGAAAGCATCGCAAGGCTTCGTATCACCCTGGAAGTTGATGGGCTCGAAACCCTGGGGCGGCTTTTCTCGCGTATTCAGCAGCTGCCCAACGTCACCGAAGTGCGAAGGCTGCGCGACGCCGACCCGGAAAAAAACGCGCGCAAGGGGAGTCACTGATGCGCTATGAATTGGCGGACCTGCTCGAATTGATGCGCGTGTTGCGCGACCCCGAACAGGGCTGCCCCTGGGATGTTGAGCAGCGCTGGGACACCATCGTGCCCCATACCATCGAGGAGGCGTATGAAGTCGCCGATGCCATCGAGCGGCGCGCCTTCGATGAGCTTCCGGGCGAACTCGGTGATCTGCTCTTTCAAATCGTCTATTACGCGCAGTTCGGCCTCGAGGAGCAGCGCTTCGATTTTTTCGATGTGGTCGACACGCTCACGCGCAAGATGATTCGCCGCCACCCTCACGTGTTTCCCGAAGGCACGCTCGCCTCACGGCGTGCCCCGGGGGAAAGCGCCGACGAGGTCGAGCAGCGTCAGGTCAAACACCGCTGGGAGGCGCTGAAAGACGACGAGCGCAACGGGCGCGCTATTGATAACGCCTCGACGCTGGACGATGTGCCCAAAACGCTACCGGCGCTGAGCCGCGCCCACAAGCTCTCCAAGCGCGCTGCGCGGGTCGGGTTCGACTGGCCGGATACCCGCGGCGTGCTCGACAAGATTCGTGAGGAGCTTGGCGAGGTCGAAGAGGCGCTGGCCGCCAATGATACGGCCCACGCGCGCGAGGAAGTCGGAGATCTGCTGTTCGCCGTGGCCAATCTCGCGCGCACCCTCGATGCCGACCCCGAGACGTGTTTGCGCGCGACCAACGCCAAGTTCGAGCGTCGCTTTCGCTACGTCGAGCGCGCCCTCAATGAGTCGCAGCGTTCGATGTCAAACGCCACATTGAATGAAATGGAGCGCCACTGGCAGGCCGCCAAGCGCCAGGAGCGCAGTTAACAACAACACCCCACACGGACTTTCCGGGAGGCCAGGTTAATGAGTCATGATCTACACGAATCGCTTCGTGAGAACGTACGTATTTTAGGTGACAGTCTCGGGCGTACCATCGCCGACGACCTGGGACAGAGCTTCGTCGACAAGATCGAGACGATTCGCGCCCACGCAAAGCAAGGCCGCCAGGGCGATACGCTGCAGCAGCGCGCGCTAATCGAGTACCTGCGCGAGCTGCCCGAGCGTGATTTGTTACCGGTCACCCGCGCATTCAACCAGTTTCTCAACCTGGCCAACATCGCCGAGCAGCACTACCGCGCGCGCTTTCGCCGGGTCGAGGATTACAAGCCCGGCACCCAGCCCGTGCTCGGCGAGCTTCTGGAGCGCGCCCGTCAGGCCGGCAACTCGCCGCGCTCGCTGGTGGAAACGCTGGCCAACATGCGCGTCGAGCTGGTGCTGACCGCACACCCGACCGAAGTCATTCGCCGCACCCTGATTCAAAAGTACGACGCCATCGACGAGTGCCTGAGCGTCATCGAAAGCGCTGACGAGTACCCCGAGCGCGGCGAGCGCGCTCGCGGGCGGCTTAACGAGCTGATCAGCCAAGCCTGGCATACCGATGAAATTCGCCACGAGCGGCCCACCCCGGTCGACGAGGCCAAATGGGGCTTCGCGGTGATCGAAAATTCGCTGTGGCAGGCGGTGCCGGATTTTCACCGCGATTTGGACAACCTGCTGCTCGAAACCGCCGGCGAGCGCCTGCCGCTGGACGCCGCGCCGATTCGCTACGCCTCCTGGATGGGCGGCGACCGTGACGGCAACCCGAACGTGACCGCTCGCGTGACCAAAGAGGTGCTGCTGCTTGGCCGCTGGATGGCGGCGGATCTCTACCTTCGCGATCTCGATCAGCTCAAGACCGAGCTTTCCATGTGGAAGGCAAACAGCGCCATGAAAGCCGAAGTGGGCGACGTTGCCGAGCCCTACCGCGAGCTTTTGAAGCGCCTGTTGCAAAAGGTCGAGGCGACGCGCGACTGGGCGAAAGCGGGCCTTGACGGTTACAACTTCGACGGCGGGCCGATCATCGAAACCCGCGATCAGCTCTACGCGCCGCTTTTGGCCTGCTACCGCTCGCTGTGTGACGTTGGCCTCGACACCGTTGCCAATGGGGCGCTGCTCGATACGCTGCGCCGCGTGGCGGTATTTGGCGTCACGCTCACCAAGCTTGACCTGCGCCAGGAGGCGAGCCGCCATAGCCAGCTGATGGAGGAACTGACCAGCGAGCTTGGCCTTGGCCACTATCAGCAGTGGGACGAGGCCGACCGTCAGGCGTTTTTGCTCGAGGAGCTGGCCTCCAGCCGACCGCTCATTCCCAGACGCTGGGAGTGCTCGGCGGAGTCTCGTGAAGTGATCGATACCTTCAAGGTGATTGCGGGTGAGCACGCCGAGGCGCTCGGCACCTACATCATCTCCATGGCCGCCGAACCCTCGGACGTACTCACCGTTGCGCTGTTGATGAAAGAGATCGGTGGGCGAGTGTCGCTGCCCATCGCGCCGCTGTTCGAGACGCTCAACGACCTGGACAACGCCGCTGGCGCCATCGATAAACTGCTGGCGTTGCCGGGTTATCGGTCGCTGGTCAAGGACCGCCAGGAAGTGATGATCGGCTACTCCGACTCCGCCAAGGACGCCGGCCAGCTGGCCGCGGCCTGGGCGCAGTACCGCGCCCAGGAGTCGCTGGTCGAGGTGTGCAAGCGCCACGGGGTCGATTTGACGCTGTTTCACGGGCGCGGCGGCACCGTCGGGCGCGGCGGCGGCCCGGCCCACGCGGCGATTCTCTCCCAGCCGCCGGGCTCGGTGAATGGAAGTCTGCGCGTGACCGAGCAGGGTGAGATGATCCGCTTCAAGTTCGGCCAGCCGGATATCGCGCTGCGCTCGATGGAGATCTACGCCTGCGCGGTGCTGGAGGCCACGCTGTTGCCGCCGCCGGCCCCGCAGCCCGAGTGGCGAAAGGAGATGGACGAGCTCGCCCGCGTGGCGCATGCGGGCTATGTCGGCGTGGTCCGCGAGGACCCGGACTTCGTGCCCTATTTCCGCGCGGTGACGCCAGAAGGCGCCCTGGGGCGGCTGCCGCTGGGTTCGCGGCCGACCAAGCGCCGTCAGGACGGCGGCGTAGAAACCCTGCGCGCCATTCCGTGGATCTTCGCCTGGACCCAGATACGCCTGATGCTGCCGGCCTGGCTTGGCAGCGGCGAGGCCTTCGCCAATCGCCTCGAGCAGCCCGGCGGGCGAGAAGTGCTCCAGGAAATGCGGCGCGAGTGGCCGTTTTTTGGCACCTACCTCGACATGCTCGAGATGCTGCTGGCCAAGGCGGACGTGGCGATCGCCGCCTACTACGAGCATCGGCTGGTCGATGAGCCCTCACTCAAGGCGCTGGGCAAGCAGCTGCGTGAGCGCTTCGCGCGCCTGGAAGTCGCCGTGCTGGATATCGCCGATCAAAAGGCGCTGTTGGAGAACACGCCGCTGATTCGTCAGGCGATCGACGTGCGCAATCCCTACATCGACCCGCTTCACGGCCTGCAGGCGGAGCTCTTGCAGCGTAACCGCGACGCCGACGGCGCGATCAGCGCCGACCTTTCCCGCGCGCTGATGGTCACCATGGCCGGCATCGCCGCCGGACTCAGAAACACCGGATAACGCCCCGTGCGTAGCCTCTTGCCGCCGCCTTTGGGCGGCGGCGTCTCTTTTTAAACGCAAGTCAGGCGTGTTATGTCGCTTAAAACATCGACCCGGATCAACAAGTACATCAGCGAAAGCGGGCTCTGCTCGCGCCGCGAGGCGGACCGCTTCGTCGAGCAGGGCAACGTTTACATCAACGGGCGCCGCGCAACGACCGGCGATCAGGTCGTGCCGGGAGACCGGGTCAAGGTCAACGGCCAGGAGATCGAGCCCCAGGAGGAAGAGGACCTGGTGCTGATCGCGCTGAACAAGCCGGTGGGCATCGTCAGCACCACCGAGTCCAGCGAAAAGGCCAACATCGTCGATTTCGTCGGCCACGGCGTGCGCATCTTTCCCATCGGCCGCCTCGACAAGGACTCCCAGGGGCTGATCCTGCTGACCAACAACGGTGATCTGGTCAACAAGATTCTCAGAGCCAACAATAATCACGAAAAGGAGTACGTGGTCACGGTCAACAAACCCGTGACCGACGAGTTCGTTAGCGGCATGCAGGCCGGCGTGCCGATCCTTGGCCAGGTCACCAAAAAGTGCAAGGTGGAGAAGGTGTCGACGTTTGCCTTCAACATCACGCTGGTGCAGGGCCTCAATCGCCAGATTCGCCGCATGTGTGAATATTTCGGCTTCGAGGTGGTGGAGCTCGTGCGCACGCGCATCATGAACGTGTCGCTCAAGGGCCTTACCCTGGGCGACTGGCGCGATCTAACGCCCAGGGAGATCGACACGATCGTCGCTCTTACCGAGGGTTCCGAAGCCGCGCCGCCGCCGCCGCCGCCGGCGCAAAAGCCAAAACCGCGTGCGCGAAAGGGCACTTCCAGCAAAGCGGGTGCTCCGCCCAGGGGAAGAAGCGGCACCGCGCACAAGGCCAAACCCGCCGGGCGGGGCAAGCCCGGTAACGGCAAACCCGCGCCCAAGGGGGCCGGCAAGCCCCCGGCAAAGGGCAAGCCTGCCGCTCAGGGCAAGCGAGCGGGAAAGCCCGCGGGTAAGCCGGTCAATAAAACCGCCGGTAAGCCTTCGGCAAAAAACGGCGGCAAGCCGGCAGCAAAGGGGCGGGCCGTATCGGCCAAACCCGCGCGGGGTAAAGGTAAGCGCTAGCGCCGTAAAACGATATCCCGGAATCAAACAACCGAGCGCTTGTGAAAGCGCTCGGTTTTTTTGCCAATGTTCGAAGCATCACGCCAGCAGGAAGTTACCGATCAGCTCCTTGCCGCCTTCGGTGGCGAACGACTCCGGGTGGAACTGGATGCCGTGAATCGGGTAGTCGCGGTGCTTGACGCCCATCAGCTCGAACTCGCCGGCGGCCTGCCAGCGCTTGCGCTCGGCAAAGTCCGCCGCCGGTAGCCCGCCGACGGTCGCGGTCACTTCCAGGCATTCGGGAAGCGAGGCCGCATCGGCGATCAGCGAGTGGTAGCGCATGACTTCGAGCTGATCCGGTACGTCCTTGAAGACCGAGCGGCCGTCATGATTGATCGGGCTGATCTTGCCGTGCATCGGCAGCGGCGCCTTGATCACCTGCCCACCAAAGACATGAACGATGCCCTGCATCCCCAGGCACACGCCCAGAAGCGGCGTGGTCGGGCCAAGCTTCTCGATCACCTCACCGCAGACGCCGAAGTAGCGCGGATCGTTAGGGGAGCCCGGCCCCGGCGAGATGATGATGCGATCTGGCGCCATGGCCGCCACGGCGTCGAAGTCGATCTCGTCGTTGCGCTTGACCGTAATATTAAAACGCTCGAGCGCGCCGCGGTTTTTCTCCGCGGTCAGAATCTCGCCGATGAACTGGTAAAGGTTGTAGGTGAAGGAGTCGTAGTTATCGATGATCAAAACGTTCATGCCGGGTTCTCCGTGGCGGTTTCTGATCCCTTGACGTCTTCCGGCTCGTCCATGAACGGCGCCAGGGCCTTTCGGGTGCCGGCGAACTTGCGGCGGATCTCCTCGTACTCATCCTCGGCGTTGCTGTCATAGACGTTGCCGCCGCAGGTCTGCACGTAGGCGTTTTCGCCGTTGACGAACACGGTACGGATGGGAATGGCGAAGGTGCAGTCGCCGTTGAAGGAGAATTGGCCCACCGCGCCGCCGTAGGGCCCGCGGCCATCGGTCTCCAGGTCATCGATGATCTTCATCGCCTCGATCTTTGGCGCGCCGGTCAGAGTGCCGGCGGGGAAGTTGCTGGCGAGCGCGGTGAACATGTCCTCGTTTTGATCGATGATACCGACGATCTCGCTGGAGATATGCTGCACGTGGCTAAAGCGCTTGATGTCCATCAGGCTTCTCACCTTGACCGTGCCGAACTGGGCGACCCGGCCGATATCGTTGCGATGCAAATCCACGATCATATTGTGCTCGGCGATCTCCTTGGGATCGTTCAACAGCGCCCGGGCAAGCTGGGTGTCTTCCTGAGCGGTCTTGCCACGGGTCGTGGTGCCGGCCAGTGGAAACGTCTCCATTTCGCCCTGGCGCAGGCGGAACAAAAGCTCCGGGCTTGCGCCGATCAGGCGCTGCTCGCCGAACCGGACGTAATACATTTGCGGTGACGGATTGATGCGCCGAAGCTCACCGTACAGCGCCAGCGTATCGCCTTCTATGCGAAAGCGCTTTTTGAAGCCCACCTCGCACTGGAAGACCTTGCCATCGACGATATCCTGCTTCACCTTCGCCACCGCCGCCGCGTGCTCGTCGCGGGTCATGGTGTCGCCAAGGGCGGTAATCTTGAGCGCGCCGGGGGCAACATCGTCGGACTCGATCAGCCCCTGCAGATACTCGAAGCGGCTGTCGTCGTAGTAGAAGTAGGTGACCTCGCCGGTCATCTTGTCGAGAATCAGCCCGTCCTTGTATAGGCCGAAGCGGAAGGTGTCGAAATCGTCGCTCGCCTTGAGCGTAAGCGTCGGCTCGAAATACTGCATGGCGTCGTAACCCAGGTAGCCGGACAGGCCGCCGGCGTACTTGCGCGAGATGATGTTCTGCGGCATCAGCGAGCGCAGAAGCTCGTAAGGGTTGTCGCTTTCGTAATGATCGATCTCACCGTCGCGGTGCTCGATCGTGAGCGTTTGGCCGTTGGCGTAGATCAAGTATTCCGGGTCGAAGCCGATGATGGAGTGACGCGCCATGTGGCTATCTTCGCCCAGAGATTCGAGCATGTAGCAGTTCTCGAAAGCGCGCTCGATCTTCTGAAACAAAGCGAAGAAATCGCAGTCGGCGGCAAGCGTGACGTAGTGTGGCTTTCGCGGCAGAGTAAAAGGCGTGGGGCCGGCGCTCATGGAGTGTCCTTGAATACGTGTGTGTTGGAAGAAAATGCCCGGGCGCCTCGGGAAACCGTAGCGATGCCGACGCCCAGCGTTTCGGCGATTTTTCGGTGCGCCACGCCTTCATCGAGCAGCTTGAAAATTTGTAGCCGTTTAGCGATTTCCTGATACTCTGAAGGCGTTAGCAGGCTATCGAGCGCGTGATCCATCGCGCGCTCTGTGTCGATGTCGAGCAGATAGCGCACGAGCTCGGACTTGAAACCATCCTCTGCCGCCTTATCTGGTACGTTGTTAGCCACGTTAAAAGCCTTTTCGTTTGTACTAGTGTACTAGTACATAACGTTTTGGCACGGCCTGTCAAGCCGATCGCCTTCCAACGCCATCATGTACACCCCTAGTAAGCGCACCGCGCCATCCCGAGAGAGTCGATGACCCACATTTTCATTCAAGCCTTTATCTATCTACTGGCGGCGGTGATCGCCGTGCCGCTGGCCAAGCGTTTCGGGCTCGGCTCGGTGCTGGGGTATCTGGTCGCGGGGGTGGTGATCGGCCCAATGCTTGGGCTGGTGGGTCAGGAAACCGACACCATCCAGCATTTTGCCGAGTTTGGCGTGGTGATGATGCTGTTTCTGGTCGGGATGGAGCTCGACCCCAAAAGCCTCTGGGCCATGCGCGTAAGGCTTCTGGGTCTTGGCGGGCTGCAGGTGGTACTGACCGCCGCCGCCGGTACCGCGATCGGCGTATGGCTCGGCGTGGTGTGGCAAACGGCGCTCGCCGTCGGGCTGGTGCTGGCGCTCTCTTCTACCGCCATCGTGCTCCAAACGCTGAACGAAAAGGGGCTTTCCGCCACCGAAGGCGGGCGCAGTGCTTTTTCCATCCTGCTGTTTCAGGACATGGCGGTGATCCCCATTCTGGCACTGATTCCGCTGCTGGCAGTGGCCGGCGTGGATGGAAGCTCAACTCAGACCGGTCACGACAACGCCGACCTGGTGGCGAGTCTGCCCGGTTGGGCCCACGCACTGGTGGTAGTGGGAGCAGTCGGGTTCGTGATTGGCGCCGGTTATTACCTGATGCCGCTGCTGTTTCGTTACGTAGTGAAATCGAATCTTCGCGAAATCTTTACCGCCAGCGCCTTGATGCTGGTGATCGGGATTGCCGCGCTAATGGGGCTTGTGAATCTTTCACCGGCGCTGGGCGCCTTTCTGGCCGGCGTCGTGCTGGCAAACAGCGAGTTCAAGCATGAGCTCGAGGCCAATATTGAGCCGTTCAAGGGGCTATTGCTGGGGCTTTTCTTCATTACCGTGGGAGCGGGCATCAATTTTGGCGTGCTCATCGAGCAGTGGCATGCCGTGGTACTGCTGGGCCTGGGTGTTATGGCGGTCAAGGGCGCGCTGCTGATCGGGCTTGCCTACGCGTTTGGCATTCGCGGCAGCAACGGCTGGTTGATGACACTCAGCCTGGCCCAGGCCGGCGAGTTTGGTTTCGTGCTTTTGACCTACACGCGTCAGAACGGCGTCATTGGCGAAGGGCTTGCCGAGCTTCTGGCGCTGGTGGTGGCGTTTTCGATGTTTTTGACGCCGCTTTTGTTCATCGCCTTCGACAAGCTCGTGGTGCCGCGCTATCTCGCCGGCAAAACCGAGGCCCAAAAGGCCGATGACTTCGACGAGGAGTCACCGGTGATCGTCGCCGGTGCCGGGCGCTTTGGTCAAATCGTGTGCCGGCTGTTGAGAGCGAGCGACGTGCCGCTGGTCGCGCTGGATCTCGAGCTCAAGCAGATCGAGAACGCGCGCAGTATCAATATCAAAAGCTATTTTGGGGATGCCAGCCGTGCGGATCTGCTCGACCGCGCCGGCATCGCCAACGCCCGCCTGCTGGTGGTGGCGATCGATGACCTGGACCGCGCCGTGAGCACCGTCGAGCACGTCAAACGCTTTTATCCGAACGTGTGGGTGCTGGCCCGTGCCTTTGACCGCGGCCACGGCTATCGCCTGCGCGAGGCCGGCGCCGATGACGTGGTCAGCGAAACCTACCACTCGGCTCTGGAACTTGGCAGCCACGCGCTCACCGCGCTCGGCGTACACCCGATGCGCGCCAAGAAGATGGCCTGGTCCTTCGTGCAGAGCGAAGACGCACACGATGCGGAGCTATTCGAGGCGTGGAAGGAGATCGAAGGCGGCCAGCGCTTCAGCCGCCGTTATGGCGAGCTCTTTAGACGTCTGGAAGAAGCGCTTAGCAGCGCCATGGATGAACAGGAGAACGAGCCACAAAAAGAGGACGTGCCGATCTGGACCGCGCCGGTAGACGTGCCGGATAAAAAAGAGTGATCGAGTTCGAGGCGAAGGGTCGTAAGCGCATAGGTGACGGCGAACACGTTTAAAGGCGAGTCAGCCCAGCGTTTGGGTCAACGCGCTGGCGATCACCTCGACGAGTCTTTTGGACCGGTGGTTGATGGCGCGGTTGGGGTAAATAGCCACGATTTCCAGAGGAGCCGGCGTGTGATCGAGACTGATCTCGATCAGGCGACCGATGTCGAGATACTGCTCGCAAAAAACTCTGGGTATGATGGCGTAGCCGATACCTTTCAACGCGCCGGCAATCAGTAGTTGGCTACTGTCCACCTTATAGCGCGAGCTGACGTTGAGGTGAAATAACGCGTTATCCTGGCCAATGAAGTGCCAGGGGTTCTCTTTAAGAGCCAGAAGTGTCGATAGGCAGGGCAAACTTTCAAGCTCTGCGATAGTTTTTGGCATTCCATGCGTTTTTATCAACTCAGGGGAGGCAACAACGACGCTGGAAAGTTTAACGAGTGTTCGCAGGATTAAACTACTGTCTTCGAAGTTGCCGCGATGATAGGCGATAGAAATATCGATATCTCTTCTTACGGGATCCAGCGGTGCCATGCTCGTAATGCACTCGATAGAGACATTGGGGTGGGCAAGTGCAAACTCGGCAATTATCTCGTTAAGCCATTTAACGCCAAACTCGGAAGGTATCGCTAGGGTGATCTTTCCGGATAAGTAGCCTTGCTCGGACTTTATTTCGTTTTCAACCTCGTCGAGCTCGGTGATAAGTGACGCTGCTTTTTGATAAATACGCTTGCCTTCCTCGGTCAAGCGAAGGTGCCGGGTACTTCGCAGTATCAACTGCTTGCCCAGCTGATTCTCGAGCTGTGTGAGCTGCCTGGCGATCGTCGAATTGGGAATTCCCAGCGCTTTTGAGGCCGCCGTGATCGACCCCTGATCGGCAACGACCACGAATATTTTCAAGTAATTTAAATTCATTTCACCAGATCTGGGAAAGTGTTTTTCATAAAGTAATGTTGTGCACTACTAAAGTCAATATTAAGGTTTTGTCATTATGCTTTATGACTTTTAAGTGCCGCCAGCCCGTGTTTTACGTTATTCGAGGTTGATATGAAAGATACTGTTGAAATAGATAAAAGCGAAACACAGGAATGGCTGGATGCATTAGCGTCGGTCGTTGATAGAGAAGGCGAAAATAGAGCGCGATTTCTATTTGATTCATTGCACTCTTATTCAGAAAAACAGGGTTTAAATATTGCGCGTACGTTTAATACCGCGCACCGTAATACGATTGCCGTTAGTGATGAGCCGGACTACCCGGGTAATCTCGACATCGAACGTAAGCTTCGCGCTGCCATTCGCTGGAACAGTATTGCCATGGTCGTGCGCGCCAATGCAAAAGACAAAAGTATCGGCGGTCACCTTGCAAGCTATATGTCCAGCAGTACGCTTTACGAGGTGGGGTTCAACCACTTTTTCAAAGGATCCACTTCGCGTTGTGAAGGAGACCTGGTCTATTTTCAAGGCCATATCTCGCCGGGTATCTACGCTAGAAGCTATCTCGAAGGGCGCTTGTCTGAGGCGCAGTTAGACCGCTTTCGCCGCGAAGTCGGTGGTGGCGGGCTGCCGTCCTACCCGCACCCTTACCTCATGCCGGACTATTGGCAGTTCTCAACGGTGTCGATGGGGCTCGGGCCCATTCAAGCGATCTATCAGGCGCGCCTGATGAAGTACCTGCATAACCGGGATTTAAAGCCCCTTGGTGAGCGTAAGGTATGGGCTTTTCTCGGTGATGGTGAGTGCGATGAGGTCGAGACGCTCGGCGCTTTGAACCTGGCAAGCCGCGAAAAGCTCGACAATCTGATATTTGTGATCAACTGCAATCTCCAGCGCCTTGACGGGCCGGTACGCGGCAACGACCGCGTCATGGAGGAGCTCGAAAGCTCGTTTTTGGGCAGCCACTGGAACGTCATCAAGGTCGTTTGGGGGAGCGGCTGGGATGCGCTGCTCGAAAGCGATCACGATGGTCGCCTGCAGCGGCTGATGGACGAAACCGTTGACGGCGAGTATCAAAACTTCAAGGCTCAGGGCGGCGCTTATACGCGCGCGCATTTTTTCGGCAAGGATCCCGAGCTGCTTGCACGGGTCGAGCACTTATCGGATCAGGACATCGAAAATTTGACACGCGGCGGCCACGACTCGTCAAAGATTTACGCCGCCTATCAAAAAGCCGTCAAAAGCACCAACGGCAAACCCACCGTGATTCTCGCGCATACCGTAAAGGGGTACGGCATGGGAAGCGAGCATGGTGAGGCCGACATGGAAGCGCACAACATCAAAACTATGGAGCTTGAAGGGCTCAAGCGTTTGCGTGATCGTTTTGCTATTCCCGTCAGCGATGAGCAGCTCAAAAGCGGCCCGATGCCCTATTACCGGCCAGGTAATGACGCCCCGGAAACCGACTACCTTCATGCGCGGCGCACGCTGCTCGGCGGATACCTGCCCGCGCGCAATACCGACCACGAGACGCTATCCATTCCGGCGCTTGACGACAAGGTATTCACCGCGCAGTTAAAGGGCACGCGCGAGCGCAAAATATCGTCCACGATGGCGTTCGTTAGAGTGTTGACCGGGCTTACCAAGCACAAGCAGCTGGGCGAGCGGATCGTACCCATCATTCCCGATGAAGCGCGCACCTTCGGCATGGAAGGCATGTTTCGTCAGTTGGGCATCTATGCGGCGGGCGGGCAGAAATACGCGCCTGTCGATGCCGGCCAGATCATGTACTACCGCGAAGACATCAAGGGCCAGATTCTGGAGGAAGGTATCACCGAAGCCGGTGCGATGGCCTCCTGGATCGCGGCGGCCACCTCCCATGCCAATCATGGCAAGATACTGATCCCGTTTTATATCTACTATGCAATGTTTGGTTTTCAGCGCATCGGGGATCTTGCCTGGGCCGCCGGCGATATGCTGACGCGTGGTTTCATGATCGGCGGCACCGCCGGGCGTACCACCATCAATGGTGAAGGCCTGCAGCACCAGGACGGTCACAGCCACCTAATGGCCTCCGCCATCCCTAACTGCCGTACCTATGACCCTACCTACGGTTATGAAATCGCCGTCATCGTTCAGCACGGTTTAAAAGAAATGTACGAACGGCACAAGGAGTGCTTTTACTACCTGACGATCATGAACGAAAACTACGCTCATCCCGCCATGCCTGACGGCGCCCAGGAGGGCATCATTCGTGGTATGTACTTGCTGCAGGCAGGCGAGGACGACCAAAAAACCCGCGTTCAACTACTAGGCTCGGGCACCATACTGCGCGAGGCCGAAGCCGCGCGGGAACTGCTGCTCGATTTTGGCGTAGCCGCCGATGTGTGGAGTGTGACTAGTTTCAACGAGCTGCGTCGCGAAGCGCTCGAGTACGACCGGCAACGATTTATGAAACCCCAAGAGGTGCATGAAAAACCCTGGCTCACTCAAGCACTCGAAAACCGCTCAGGCCCGGTCATCGCGGCCACGGATTACATGAAACTTTACGCCGACCAGGTGCGCGCTTGGGTGCCGAATGATTATTACGTGCTGGGTACCGATGGCTTTGGCCGCTCCGACAGTCGCGAACAGCTGCGCGCCTTCTTCGAGGTCGACCGCTATTACATTGCCTGGATGGCGCTCGTGGCCCTTTGCGAGAAAGGTGAGGTCAGCGCGGGCATTGTCGAGCAAGCCATTATTCGCTTCAATATCGAGCCTGACCGGCTTTCTCCGCTTGTTAGTTAAGCGTTGGTTATCACAAACGATTATCGAAACAGAGGGAGAGAAAGCCTTGGAAAATGACACTATCACTGTGACCGGACACCAGATCCATGCGGCTCCCTGTGTGCGCATGCTGGCGCGTACGCTAGGGGTCAATCTTGCCGAGGTGGAACCCAGCGGTTTGAAAGAGCGCATCGTCGAGGAAGATGTCAAAAACTTCGTTCGCCACGTCATGGACGAGCGAAAAAGAAAGAGCGAATAAGCTATTTTGTATTCAGCTCAAAATACGCTGGCAGCTTCGATATATACGAGTAGTTTATACAACCCGGTTAAGGGAACACTTAAAACGGCAAATGAATCGAGGCGTTGAGCTGGGTCAGGTGGCTGAGCGTCGGCGCGTCGATGCGCTCGTACTCCAGACGGCTGACTAGCCGTTTGACGGTCATGGTCGCGCCGAAGCCTTGCAGCATGGCGGTGCCGCTTTCGCTGCCTTCGAGCTCGTTTTCGCCGCGCCACTCGGTCAGCCCGGATTTGGCATAGACGCTGAACGCGCCCATTCTAAGCCCCGCAACCAGCGCGCCGCCCAATGCCAGGGTGTCCTGAACTAAAGGAGCTACGCTCGAGGTGGTGAATACCTCTTCGCTTTCGCGGTAGGCGATTTCGGCGCCGATATCGACCTGGGGAAAATGCTCGGGGCTAAAGCCCGCGGTCAGGCGAAAGCCAGAGGTGTAGCTGTCGATACTGTTGAGATTGCTTCCCTCGAGCACTACGCCGTTGGACAGCGCCACCATCTCGCTGTCCGGGGCGGTGTAGGATTTGGGAAGCAGTTCGGTATTCAGGTAGCTGCTTTCGCTTGCCAGACACAGCAAGGGAAAAGAGCTGCCGAGAACGCCGCATAAAAGGGTGCTTGCCAAGCGGTTTGCTGGCATTGTCTTATCCTTTTTTAAAACCAGGCCCAATCCAATCCTAGCAACGCCCTTCGATTTCGACCACTTCAATTGCGCGATTGGTCAAATTTGTCAGCAAATTCTTTCCCATCGCCGCAAAACGCTCGCCAAACACCCACTGCGGCGACAGCACCGGTGCCGCTGTCACCTGTTCCTTATCGCTTTGACGCGCCCGCCAGGCGCGGGCTTCGTCGCTCACATTTTTTACCTCGAGTTCCATGAACCCGCAGGTGCGCAGCCGCGTCAAAAGAGCCTCGAGTGTCAGAAGGTGAGTGTGCTCGGCGCTGGCCGCCCAGGGCACGGGATACCGCAGCGCCACGCGGCGGTTGCCCCGGGTCAGCTCGTGGAGCACCAATCTCCCGCCGGGGCGCAGCACGCGGTGAGCCTCTTCGAGCACCGGCGCAAGCGCTGGCATGTTCATCAGGCTGTGCTGAAAAATCACCGCGTCGAAGCTGTCGTGCGACAAGGGGAGGCGGCGGGCGTCGCCGGTGATTACAGCGTAGTCGACGCTGCTTGCGGCAAGCTTGCCGATACTTTGGTTCAAGGCGTTGAAGCGGTGGGTGATGTCGAGCCCGGTCATCAAAAAGCCAAGCGAGGCGCCCAAACGCACGAGCCCGCCAAGCCCCGCGCCAATATCCAGCACGCGCGGCTGATCCACCGGGTCGAGTCGCTCGAACAGCCGCATTGACGCCTTGAGCCCGCCGATATGGAGCTGATCCAGCGGGGCGAGTTGAAAAGGCGTGGCGCCGTCCGGGTAGTGGCGCTTGATTTGCTCGAGCACCGCATCGTCGCGTAGCGCCTGGTGGTAGTGGGCGGCCAGCGAGTGCGACTCGCTCACGACAATGTCTCCTTGTCCAGTCCCAGCTCGTGCGTCGAGATCTCGCGCATCTTGAATTTCTGGATCTTGCCCGTCACCGTCATGGGGAACGCGTCGACGAACTTGAAGTAGCGGGGAATCTTGAAGTGAGTGATCTTGTCCTTGCAGAAGGCGCGCAAATCCTCACCGGTGATCTCCCCGGCATCGGCGTTGAGCCGAACCCAGGCAATCAATTCTTCGCCATACTTCTCGTCCGGAACGCCCGTAACCTGAACATCGGCAACGTCTGGATGGGTATAGAGAAACTCCTCGACCTCCTTGGGATAGACGTTCTCGCCGCCGCGAATCACCATGTCCTTGATGCGCCCGACGATTTGCAGATAGCCCTCGTCATCCATGGTGGCAAGATCGCCCGTGTGCATCCAGCCGGCGCTGTCGATGGCCTCCACCGTGGCCTGTTCGTTGTTCCAGTACTTGAGCATGACGCTATAGCCGCGCGTGCAAAGTTCGCCGATCTCGCCGCGAGGAAGTACCGCGCCGCTTATCGGGTCGATGACCTTGCTTTCCAGGTGCGGCTGGGTACGGCCCACGGTGGAGACACGCTTGTCGATCGTGTCATCGGCCCCGGTCTGGGCGGAGACCGGGCTGGTTTCGGTCATGCCGTAGGCGATCTGTACGCCCTTCATGTTCATCTTCTCGATCACCTGCTTCATCACCGCCGCCGGGCAGATCGATCCCGCCATGATGCCGGTCCGTAGATTCGAGAAGTCGGTGGCGGCAAACTCCTCGTGCTCGAGCTCGGCCAGAAACATGGTCGGCACGCCAAACAGGGCCGTGGCGCGCTGCTCGTGCACCGCCTTGAGCACCTGCCCGGCATCGAAGCTCTCGCCGGGGTAAATCATCGCCGCACCGTGGGTCATGCAGCCCAGATTACCCATTACCATGCCGAAGCAGTGGTAGAGCGGCACCGGAATCACCAGCCGATCATTCGGGGTGAAGCCCATGCTCTCGGCGACGAAAAAGCCGTTGTTGAGGATGTTGTGGTGCGAAAGTGTTGCGCCCTTGGGAAAGCCGGTGGTGCCGGAGGTGTACTGAATGTTGATTGGGTCGTCGAACTGGAGCGTGGCCTGCAGCGTATCGAGGGTCGCCTGGTCGGTGCGGCTCGCCTCATCCAGCATATCGCGCCAGCGCCACATCCCGGGGTGGCGCTCATCGCTCAGATTCACCACGCACTCGAGCTGGGAAAGGCGCTTCGAGCGAAGCTTGCCCGGCTCGCAGGTGTCAAGCTCCGGGGCGAGTTCAAACAGCATCGCGCGGTAGTCCGCCGTCTTGAAACGGTCGGCGCAGATTAGATAGCGCGCCCCGGACTGGTTGAGCGCGTAGTCGAGCTCACTTGTGCGGTAGGCCGGGTTGATGTTGACCAGAATCGCACCTATCTTGGCGGTGGCGAACTGCGT
Organism: Halomonas sp. GD1P12; assembly: GCF_025725645.1. Lineage (NCBI taxonomy): Bacteria > Pseudomonadati > Pseudomonadota > Gammaproteobacteria > Oceanospirillales > Halomonadaceae > Halomonas > Halomonas sp. GD1P12. The sequence goes on from NZ_CP107007.1 coordinate 1,726,874, forward strand.
CAGCGTCCACTCCGAGCCGTTGGGCGCCCAGATGCCCACGCGGTCGCCGCGCTGGACGCCAATGGAGAGCAGCGCGCGGGCGCAGCGGTTGACCTCTTCATTGAACTCGCGATAACTCCAATGCACGTTCTGGTGCAGCACGATCAGCGCATCGTTATCCGGGTACTGCGCGGCGATCTCGTCGAGCTTGTCGCCGATGGTCATGCCCAGAAGCGGCTTATCGGCGACGCTGCTGGTGTAGCTCGGTAGAGTGGGAGTATTCTGCGCCATGAGGTCTCTCCTGATTGTTGTTCTGATAGCTGTTCTGATAGTTGTTGTGGCCAAGATCGAGAAAATGGATGGGCCTAGTGCGCTTCCAGGGCGCGGGCGACTTTCGAGGCGGGTGCGCGGCCAAGTTGCCCGGTGATCCACTCGCCGGTTTCGATGATCGACTCAAGATTCACGCCGGTCTCGATACCTAGCCCCCGCAGCAGATAGAGCACGTCCTCGGTTGCCACGTTACCGGAAGCACCCTTGGCGTAGGGGCAGCCGCCCAGCCCCCCGGTCGAGGCGTCGATGACGGCCACGCCCCGCTCGAGCACCGCAAAAAGGTTGGCGATCGCCATGCCGTAGGTGTCGTGAAAGTGCGCCGCCAAATGCTCGACGGGCACAACCTTCGCTACCTCGTCGATCATCTGCCGGGCTTTCAACGGCGTGCCGACGCCGATGGTGTCGCCCAGCGACACCTCGAAGCAGCCCATCTCATAAAGCGCCCCCGCCACCCGCGCCACCTGGGCCGGGGCAATGTCGCCTTCGTAGGGGCAGCCCAGCACGCAGGAAACGTAGCCGCGCACGCGCACGTTCGCCTGCCTGGCGCGGGCCATCACCGGCTCGAAACGCGCAAGCGACTCGTCGATCGAGCAGTTGATGTTTTTTTGCGAGAACGCTTCAGAAGCGGCGGCGAACACTGCAACCTCGGAGACGTTCGCTTCCAGCGCGTTCTCCAACCCTTTCAAATTCGGGGTCAGGGCGGAGTAGGTCACGTTCGATTCGCGGTGAATGCCCAGCATCACCTCCCGGGCGTCGCCCATTTGCGGCACCCACCTGGGGGAGACGAAGCTCGCCGCCTCGATATGGGTAAGCCCTGCTCGGGCCAGGCGCTCGATCAGCTCGACCTTGACGGCAGTGGCCACCACCTCGCCGGGCTCGTTTTGCAGCCCGTCCCGCGGGGCCATGTCGACCAGACGTACGCGTTGTGGAAGGGCCATGGTCACGCTCCTTCGTCGGTCGCGGCGAAGTCCAGTAGTACGTCGCCCTGGCCAACACTGTCGCCGGCGGCGAAGCGAAACTGCTCGACCGTACCGTCTGCCGGTGCACTCAAGGTGTGCTCCATCTTCATCGCCTCCATCACCATCAGCGGCATGCCTTTCTCGACCGGCGCGCCGGGCTCGACCAGAAGCGCCACCACGGTGCCGTGCATCGGCGCGGTCAAGCTTGCGGCGGCCTCGATCGCGGCGTGGTTGAGCGCATCCAGGCGCTGCCAAACGAGCCGGGTTTCACCCGCGCTATCGCTCAGTACCAGGTTGTCTTCTTCGAGCTGAGCCTGAAAGCGCCGGCGGTGGCCGTTTAGTGTGACCGCCACCGCATCACCGGCAAGCCTCGAGAGCGACCCTTCGAATCGCTCGTTTTGAACGCGTAGCGTCCAGCCGGCTTGCGCGCGAGTGCGGGTCGCTTCGACCACCACGGTCTCGCTCTCTTCGCGCTTGTCGGCCAGCGCGATACGCACCTTGTGCGGCGCGTTCAGGCGAAAGCCGTCACTGTGCGCCCAGGGCGACACATCCTGACGGCCGGCGCTTTTCGCAAGCGTCTCGATGGCCACCAGCGCGGCGCGAGCGTACGCCTGGGGCGTCGGCTCGTTTTGACGGAATAGGTCGTCGTGGTGGCGCACGATGAAACCGGTATCGAGCTCGGCGGCTTTGAATGCCGGATGCCCGGCCAGGCGCTGCAGAAAGGCGCGGTTGGTCACCACGCCCTGCACGTCGAGGGCGGCCAGCGCTCGGTTCAGCGTGGCGAGCGCCGCGTCACGATCCGTGCCGTGAGTGATCAGCTTGGCGAGCATCGGGTCGTAATGCATCGAGACCACATCTCCGCTATCAACGCCGCTGTCCAAACGCACCTGAGCTGTCTGAAGCCCCGCGCCCTCTATGTCGAGCGAGAAGCGGGTGAGGGTGCCGGTGGCGGGCAGAAACTCGTTGGCCGGGTCTTCGGCGTAAAGGCGCGCCTCGAAACTATGGCCGTTCAGGGTGAGTTCGCTTTGCGCGCAGGGCAGCGGCTCGTTCATGGCGACTCTCAGCTGCCACTCGACCAGATCGAGCCCGGTCACCATCTCGGTCACCGGGTGCTCGACCTGCAGGCGCGTGTTCATCTCCATGAAGTAGAAGGCGCCGTCGACGTCGAGCAGAAACTCGACGGTGCCCGCGCCCACGTAGCCGATCTCTTTCGCTGCGCGCACGGCGGCCTCGCCCATGGCGGCGCGAAGCGCTTCCGTCATGTGCGGCGCCGGAGCCTCTTCCAGTACTTTCTGATGGCGGCGCTGAACGCTGCAGTCGCGCTCGAAGAGATAGACGCCTGCGCCAAAACGGTCGCAGAATACCTGCACCTCGACGTGACGAGGCTTGACCAGATACTTCTCGATCAGCATGCGGTCATCGCTGAAGGAGGCTTTTGACTCGCGCCGGCAACTTTCGAGGGCAGCCTGGAAGTCGGCCTCGCGTTCGACCACGCGCATGCCCTTGCCGCCGCCGCCGGCGCTCGCTTTCAGCATGACCGGGTAGCCGATGCGGTTGGCCTCCGCCAAAAGAGTGTCGTCGCCTTGATCGTCACCGTGGTAACCCGGTACCAGCGGCACGCCGGCGTTTGCCATGCGCGCCTTGGCGGCGGACTTGTCACCCATGGCGGCGATCGCGGAGGCGGGCGGGCCGACGAAGGTAATACCCGCGGTTTCCAACGCCTCGACGAAGCGGCCGTTTTCAGAAAGAAAGCCGTAGCCCGGATGCACCGCGGTGCTCCCGCTTTGGCGAGCCGCTGCGATCACCGCCTCGATGTTCAGGTAGCTTTCGCGGGCGGCAGCGGGGCCCAAACGAACGGCCTCGTCGGCCTCGCGCACGTGGCGGGCGCTGGCATCGGCATCGGAGTAGACCGCTACGGTCTTGATACCCAGCCGGCGCGCGGTGCGCATCACTCGGCAGGCGATCTCACCGCGGTTGGCCACTAACAACGTATCGAACTTGCTGGTTGCTTTACTCATGGGCGCTCCCCGGCGTTATCGGTGTCATCCTGCGGTGCCCAGGCAGGCAGGCGCTTATCGAAAAAGCTCGAAAGCCCCTCCTGGCCCTCGTCGCTTACCCGCAGCTCGGCGATCGTCTGACACGTTTTTTCGCGGGTAGCGTCGGAATCCGGCGATTGACCCACGGCGGCGAGCAGGGCCTTGGTCGCCCGCTGCGCCCGGGGTGAGCCCGCCAAAAGCGTTTGGGTCATGACCTCTACCGCGTGATCCAAGGTCTCCGGCTCGACTACCTGGTGGGCAAGGCCGAGCGCCAGCGCCGTGTCGGCGTCGATCACCTCGGCACTCAGCGCGTAACGCCGCGCTTGCCGGGCACCGATGGCGCGCTGAACGTAAGGGCTGATGACCGCCGGCGACAGGCCGATCTTGACCTCGGAGAGGCAGAATCGGGCCTTTAGTGAGGCGATGACCACGTCGCAACACGCGGCCAGGCCCACCGCGCCGCCAAAGGCTGCACCCTGTACCCGACAAAGCGTCGGGCAGGGCAGGGTATCGAGGCGGTACATCAGATCAGAAAGCTTGCGCGAATCCGCCAGGTTATCGTCATGGCTGTAGTCGACCATGCGCTTCATCCAGTGGAGATCCGCCCCCGCCGAGAAGCTTTTGCCTTCGGAGCCGAGCACCAACACCCGCACCTCCTGGCGCTCGATGGGTTCGAGCAGTCCTTTCAGGTGGTCGGTCAGCTCGGCAATCAGGTGGTCGTCGAAAGCGTTGTGTACCGCCGGGCGGTTCAGGCTCAGGTGCGCCACGGCGTTTTCAATCGTCAGTGTCGAATGGCTCATCAAATGGCTCATGGCATCACATCCTGAACACGCCAAAGCGCGTCTCTTCGATCTCGGCATTCATCGCGGCGGCCAGGGAAAGCCCCAGCACGTCGCGGGTCTGGAGCGGGTCGATCACGCCATCGTCCCAAAGCCTTGCGCTAGCGTAGGTGGGGTGGCCCTGGCGCTCGTACTGCTCGCGGGTCGGCTTCTTGAACGCCTCTTCGTCATCCTCCGACCACGCGCGGTCTTCGCGCTCGTACTGCTCGCGCTTGACCTGGGCGAGCACGCCGGCGGCCTGCTCGCCGCCCATCACCGAAATACGCGCGTTGGGCCACATGAACAGTAAATTCGGATCATAAGCGCGCCCGCACATGCCATAGTTGCCGGCGCCGAAGCTGCCGCCAATCAAGACGGTGAACTTGGGCACTTTCGCGCAAGCCACGGCGGTCACGAGCTTGGCACCGTGCTTGGCGATGCCTTCGTGTTCGTATTTGGAGCCGACCATGAAGCCGGTGATGTTCTGCAAAAACACCAGCGGTACCTTGCGCTGGGCGCAGAGTTCGATGAAGTGCGCGCCTTTCACCGCGCTCTCTGAAAAGAGCACCCCGTTGTTGGCCACGATCCCCACCGGGTGGCCATGGATATGCGCAAACCCGGTGACCAGGGTGTCGCCATAGTAGCGCTTGAACTCGTCGAATTCGGAGCCATCGACGATGCGCCCGATCACTTCGCGCACATCGAACGGTTTCTTGAGATCGACCCCCACGATGCCGTAAAGCTCTGCGGGGTCGAGCCTGGGCGGGGCGGGCGCTTTCATGGCGAGCTTCCCGCGCTTTTGCCAGTTGAGCCGGGCGATACAGCCGCGGGCGAGCTGAAGCGCGTGCATGTCGTTTTCGGCGTAGTGATCCGCCACGCCGCTGACCTTGGCGTGCACGTCGGCGCCGCCCAGGGCTTCGGCGCTGATGCTCTCGCCGGTGGCTGCCTTGACCAGCGGCGGGCCGCCGAGAAAGATCGTACCTTGTTCCTTGACGATGATCGACTCGTCCGCCATGGCCGGTACGTAGGCGCCGCCGGCGGTACAGGAGCCCATCACCACGGCGATCTGTGGGATGCCCTCGGCGGACATCGTGGCCTGGTTGTAGAAGATGCGCCCGAAGTGGTCACGGTCAGGGAACACCTCGTCCTGACGGGGCAGAAAGGCGCCGCCGGAGTCGACCAGGTAGATACACGGCAGGCGATGCTTGCGGGCGATCTCCTGGGCGCGAAGATGCTTTTTCACCGTCAGCGGAAAGTAGGTGCCGCCCTTGACCGTGGCGTCGTTGGCGACGATCACGCACTCAACGCCCTTGACGCGGCCGATCCCGGTCACCACGCCGGCAGCGGGCACGTCGCTTTCGTACACCGCGTGGGCGGCCAGCGCCGAGAACTCGAGAAACGGCGCGCCTTCGTCGATCAAATGATCGATCCGATCGCGCACGAAGAGCTTCCCACGGCTTTCGTGACGCTCGCGGGCGCTGGCGCCGCCGCCCTGGGCGACAACCTCGGTCAGTTCGAAAAGCGTGTCGACCTCGGCGCGCAGGGCGGCGTCGTTTTGCTGGAACAGGTCACTGCGCGGGTTGATCTGGGTGGTCAGTATGCTCATCGCGCCCCCTTAACGACTTTCGCTGAACAGTTCGCGGCCAATCAGCATGCGGCGAATCTCGCTGGTGCCGGCGCCGATCTCGTAGAGTTTGGCGTCTCGCAGAAGCCGCCCGGTAGGGTACTCGTTGATGTAGCCGTTGCCGCCGAGCAGCTGAATGGCGTCCAGCGCCACCTGGGTCGCCTTTTCGGCGCAGTAGAGGATCACCCCGGCGGCGTCCTTACGCGAGGTCTGGTCCCGGTCGCAGGCGCGGGCCACGGCGTAAAGATACGCCCGGCAGGCGTTGAGCGTGGTGTACATGTCCGCGACCTTGCCCTGGACGAGCTGGAACTCACCGATCGATTGCTCGAACTGCTTGCGCTCGTGGATGTAGGGCACCACCACGTCCATGGCAGCCTGCATGATGCCGATGGGGCCGGCGGCGAGCACCGTGCGCTCGTAGTCCAGCCCGCTCATCAGCACGCGTACGCCCTTGCCGACCTCACCGAGCACGTTCTCTTCGGGCACCTCGCAGTCCTGAAACACCAGCTCGCAGGTGTTGGAGCCGCGCATGCCGAGCTTGTCGAGCTTCTGCGCGGTGGAAAATCCCGGCATCCCCTTTTCGATCAAGAAGGTGGTAATGCCTTTCGAGCCGGCATCCGGGTCGGTCTTGGCGTAAACCACCAGCACGTCGGCATCCGGACCGTTGGTGATCCACATCTTGTTGCCGTTCAAAACGTACTTGTCGCCGCGCTTCTCGGCGCGCAGCTTCATCGATACCACGTCGGACCCCGCGCCGGGCTCGGACATGGCCAGTGCTCCTACGTGTTCGCCGCTGATCAGCCTCGGCAGATATTTTGCTTTTTGTTCGGGGGAGGCGTTGCGCTTGATCTGATTGACGCAGAGATTGGAGTGGGCGCCATAGGAGAGCGCGACCGAGGCGCTGGCGCGCGAAATTTCCTCCATGGCGATACAGTGAGCGAGATACCCCATACCGCTGCCGCCATCCTCTTCCGAGACGGTGACACCCAGAAGGCCCATGTCGCCAAACTTGCGCCACAGGTCGTTGGGGAATTCGTTTTTCTGGTCGATCTCGGCGGCGCGCGGAGCGATCTCGCTAGCCGCGAAGGCATTCACTTCGCGGCGCAGCATGTTCATATCCTCGTCGAGGCCGAAGTCGAGTTCCGTATAAAGAGAGTGCATCGTCGGTCACCTTGATGTTGTTAAGTTATTGACTCGATGGGGCGCTGTGGCGTGCTCAATGGAGCGCTTCAGCCCGAGACGTTGGTGCGTTCCTCATCGGCCTGCTTCTGGTTGAGCTCTTCGAGGGCCTGACGGCAGCGAATCTCGGCGCTTTCGAGTTCGAGCTGCACCATGGTGATGTCCTTCATCTGCTGCTCCAGCGCCGCACGGCGCTCGCCGATCTTTTCCAGCATCAGGTGGAGCTGCTTTTCACTGCCGCGCCGGGTTTCATCCCATAGCTCGAACAGCTCACGAATTTCGGCAAGCGATAATCCCAGGCGCTTGCCACGTAGCGTGAGCTTCAAGCGCACGCGGTCCTGGCTGCTGTAAATACGGGTCTGACCTCGGCGGGCGGGGCGCAGAAGTTCCTGGTCTTCGTAAAAGCGAATGCTGCGCGTGGTGACGTCGAACTCGGCGGCCAGCTCGCTGATCGAGTAGGTTTTGCTCATGGCGTGATCTCTTGACGGCTGTTCTCATGAAGCTATTTTCATGAAGCTGTTTTCATGGAACCCTGATTGGCAGGCTAAAACAAGTTTACGTTAACGTAAAGATATCTCTTTCGAGGCGCGGCTTCGGTATCGCACATAAACTTGTTGTTAAACATAAGGATCGGTAATTATTAGAAAAAAGCGTTATATCGTGTAGACCAAAGTGGTAATTGCTTTCGAGCGACGAGGGTTGCTAGGTTGCGTTTAGCCTTACGTATAGGTAAAGGTCCAAGGCTCATTGAATTCAAGTGACCCTCTCGTCACAAACGGCCGGTACAACGACAACAGCGGCCAACCGCCACGAAAGCGAAGCGCCTCCTGGAAGGGCCTTCGCCGGGCCATTACAACAAAAACGATAGCCAGAGGTCTTCGCCAAATGCAGACAGAGACGGTTGATCCGATCGCGATGCTGGAAACCCGCGGGCTCACCAAGTCCTTTCGCGGCTTTACTGCGGTGGACAACGTCGATCTTCGGGTGCAGGAAGGGCATATTCACGCGCTGATTGGCCCCAATGGTGCAGGCAAAACCACCGTTTTTAACCTGCTCACCAAGTTCTTGCCGCCCACCTGCGGCGAAATCCTCTACCGCGGTAATCCGATCACATCGCTAAAATCGAACCAGATCGCCCGGTTGGGACTGGTGCGCTCGTTTCAGATTTCGGCAGTGTTTGCGCACATGACCGCCCTCGAAAACGTGCGCGTGGCGCTTCAGCGCCGATTGGGCACGTCGTTTCACTTCTGGAAATCGGAGAAAACGCTTACGCCACTCAATGAGCGGGCGATGGCGCTGCTCGATGAAGTCGGGCTTGCCGCCTACGCCGATACCCTGACCGTCGAGATGCCTTACGGGCGCAAGCGGGCGCTGGAGGTAGCCACGACCCTTGCGCTGGACCCGGTCATGATGCTGCTGGACGAGCCCACCCAGGGCATGGGTGCCGAAGACGTCGATCGTATCGTCGAGCTGATCAAGCGCGTATCCAGGGGCCGCACGGTGCTGATAGTCGAACACAACCTTAGCGTGGTGAGCCGCCTTTGCGACCGAATCACGGTGTTGGCTCGCGGCGCCGTGCTGGCCGAAGGCGACTACCCCAGCGTGTCGAGTAACCCGCTGGTACGCGAGGCGTACATGGGCAGCGACGACGTCGAGACAACCCGTGAGAGGGTGAGCGCATGAGTACCGCCAGTGATGAGACGGTTCGCGAACCCGTTGAAGGGCGCACGGCTACGCGGTCGCGGGACATTCTCAAGATTACTGATCTGCACGCCTTTTACGGCGAATCTCATATTCTTCACGGGGTGAACGTCAACGTAAAAGAGGGCGAACTGGTCACGCTTTTGGGGCGCAACGGCGCCGGGCGCAGCACAACGCTCAAGGCCATCATGAACATGGTGGGCCGGCGCACCGGGTCGATCGTCATCGGCGGTCAGGAAACGCTCGCCATGAAGCCTCACCACATTCCGCGGCTCGGCGTGGGTTACTGTCCGGAAGAGCGCGGCATTTTTGCAAGCCTCGATGTGCACGAGAACCTGCTCTTGCCGCCTACGGTCAGCTCCGGTGGCATGAGTCTGGACGCCATTTACGCGATGTTACCGAACCTTTACGAGCGGCGCAAAAGCCCCGGCACGCGGCTCTCCGGTGGCGAGCAGCAAATGCTCGCCATGGCACGGATTCTGCGCACCGGCGCGCGCATTCTCCTGCTCGACGAGATTACCGAGGGGCTGGCGCCGGTCATTGTACAGGCGCTTGGTGACGTGCTGGTCAAGCTCAAGGCCAGCGGCATGACCATCGTGCTCGTCGAGCAAAACTTTCGTTTCGCTGCCCCCCTGGCGGATCGCCACTTCGTCATGGAGCACGGCGAAATCATCGAGGAGATCAGCGCCGCCGAGCTCTCATCCAGGCGCGAGCATTTCAACGCGCTGCTGGGTGTGTGAGTGAGTCTTTTGCATGGCAGGAGACCGCGGGAGAACGAAGCAGCCTCCGGCGGAGCATCGATAAAAGAAGCGGTAAACGCAGCACCCGTTAAACGTCCGACAACCAACCATAACAACAAACCCTAACGGCTAATCATAACGGCTAATCATAACGGCTGATCATAACTACAAGGCCTCAGGCCCGGAGACGAACATGGCGCTTATCCAACAACTGCCGAGCAAGAAAACGCTGGTGTCGAGCATCACCGTCGCGGTGGCATCGACCCTGACCCTTGCCGCTCACGCCGAGATCAGCGATGGCGAGGTGCGTATCGGTTATCTGGCCGATATGTCCGGCACCTACCGGGATCTTGCCGGCCCCGGCGGGTTGACCGCCCTTGAAATGGCGGTCGATGACTTTGGCGGCAGCGTCAACGGCTCGCCGATCAAAGTGTTCAGCGCCGACGACCGTAACAGCGCCGATGTGGGCGCCAATACCGTGCGCGGCTGGATCGACCAGCAAAACGTCGATATGGTCGGAGGGCTCGTCGCCTCGTCGGTCACGATCGCCGTGACCAAAGTGCTCGAGGAGAACGACCGGCTGGGGCTCGTCTCGGGCTCGGCGGCCTCGAGTGTGACCAACGAGCACTGCACGCCCAACCATATTCACTGGGTTTACGATACTTACCCGCTGGCCAACGGCACCGCCAAGGCGGTGGTCGAGCAAGGCGGCGACAGCTGGTTTCTGCTCACCGCGGATTACGCCTTCGGCCACGCGCTGGAAGCGGACGTGACCAGCGTAGTGGAAGCCAACGGCGGTGAAATCGTCGGCGGCGTGCGCCACCCATTCCCCACCAGCGATTTCTCCTCCTACATTTTGCAGGCCCAGGGGTCCGGGGCGAAGATCGTTGGTCTTGCCAACGCCGGTGCCGATACGGTCAACGCCATCACCACCGCCAGCCAGTTCGGGCTAACGCAGTCCGGCCAGCAGCTGGCGGGGCTTTTGATCTTCTTGAACGATGTGCACGCGCTGGGTCTTGAGGCCACGCAAAACCTGCTGCTCACCACCGGCTGGTACTGGGACATGGACGACCAGGCCCGCGAGTGGGCACAGCGCTACTTCGATGAGGTGGGTAGCATGCCGACCATGGTTCAGGCGGGCATCTACTCGAGCACCATGCACTACTTGAAGGCCGTCGAGGCCGCCGGCACCGACGAGGCCCAGGCCGTGCGCGCGCAGATGGCCTCCCAGCCGATCAACGACTTCTTTGCCCGCAACGGGCGCATTCGCGAAGACGGGCGGATGGTGCACGACATGTACCTCGCCCAGGTGAAAACGCCGATTGAGTCCACCGGCGAGTGGGATCTCTACGAGATTCTCAGCACCATTCCCGCCGAAGAGGCCTACCGCCCGCTTGCCGAGAGCCAGTGCGATTTGGTGCAGAACTAATCTCGGGCCGTCAACGCGGGGCGGTGAGCCCGCCCCGCAGGAGAGATCGCAATGACGATGATATTCGGCGTGCCCATGGCGGTGTTCATGGGCCAGCTTACGCTGGGGCTGGTCAACGGCGCCTTTTATGCGCTCTTGAGCCTGGGGTTGGCGGTGATCTTCGGGCTTTTGAAAATCGTCAATTTCGCCCACGGCGCGCAGTACATGCTGGGCGCCTTTGCCGCACTTCTGGCCTTCAACACTTTGGGCATCAATTACTGGCTGGCACTGGTGCTGGTGCCGCTTACCGTGGGCGGGCTCAGCATGCTGATCGAGCGCTTTCTGCTTCGCCGCATCGCTCATCTGGATCATCTGTACGGGCTGCTTCTGACCTTTGGTTTGGCGCTGATCTTCGAGGGCACGCTGATCAACTTCTTTGGCGTGTCAGGCGCGCGCTACGCCACGCCGGAGATCCTGCAGGGCGGATTGAATCTCGGATTCATGTTTTTGCCCACCTACCGCGCTTGGGTGCTGGTGGCCGCACTGGCCATGTGTCTGTTTACCTGGTTCATGATCGAGCGTACGCGGCTCGGGGCGTATCTACGCGCGGGCACCGAGAACTCCAAGCTGATGCAGGCCTTCGGGGTGAACGTACCGCTTTTGATCACGCTGACCTACGGTTTCGGCGTGGGGCTGGCCGCCTTTGCTGGCGTGCTGGCCGCGCCGCTTTATCCGGTGTCACCCACCATGGGGTCGAGCCTTCTGATCGTGGTGTTTGCCGTGGTGGTCATCGGCGGGATGGGCTCGATTCTGGGCGCCATTTTAACCGGTTTAGGCATGGGCGTGATCGAAGGGCTCACCAAGGTGTACTACCCCGAAGCCGCCAATACGGTGATCTTTTTGGTGATGATACTGGTTCTCATGCTGCGCCCGGCCGGGCTTTTCGGAAAGGAGGCATAGCCATGTCGGACTCACAAGCGCTGAGCGCGCCGAACGTCGAGGCCAGGCGAAAGCGCCGGGCGGGGCAGCGCCGCGCGCTATTGTACGTGGTACTGGTCGCGGTGGGCCTGGTGGCACCGCTGCTGGCGTATCCGGTTTTTTTAATGAAGATTCTCTGCTTTGCGCTGTTCGCCTGCGCCTTCAATCTGCTGCTGGGCTACGCCGGTCTTTTATCCTTTGGACACGCCGCGTTTTTGGCCAGCGGCGGCTATGTCACCGGGTATCTTCTGGCAAGTTACCCGGGGCTTACGCCGGAGCTTGGTATTCTAGCGGGGACGCTTGCCGCCACGCTACTGGGATGTCTGTTCGGGGTGCTTTCGATTCGACGCCAGGGCATCTATTTCGCCATGGTGACGCTGGCGTTGGCGCAGCTAATGTTCTTCGTGTTCATTCAGGCGCCTTTTACCGGCGGTGAGGATGGCCTTCACGGCGTGCCCCGGGGCGAGCTCTTTGGGCTGATCAGCCTGCAGAGTAACCTGGCGATGTACTACTTCGTTTTCGCGGTGTTTCTAGTGGGCTTCGCGCTCATTCAGCGCACCGTGAACTCGCCGTTTGGTCAGGTGCTCAAGGCGATTCGCGAAAACGAGCCGCGGGCGGTGTCGCTTGGCTATAACGTCGACGCCTACAAGCTTCTGGCGTTCGTGCTCTCGGCCGGACTTACCGGGCTCGCCGGGGCGACCAAGACGGTGGTGTTCCAGCTCGCCTCGCTCACCGACGCCCACTGGCACATGTCCGGCGAGGTGATCCTGATGACGCTGCTGGGCGGGGTCGGCACGCTGTTAGGGCCGCTGGCAGGCGCCTCGCTTGTCGTCAGCCTTCAGCACCTGCTGGCGCAGTCGCCGCTGGGTAACTGGGTCAGCGTGATTCTCGGCGCCATCTTCGTGCTCTGCGTGCTGAGCTTTCGAAGCGGCATCGTCGGCGAGCTCGCAACGCTTTATCGCAAGAATTTCAAGTAACCAGCCTTTCATTTAAAGACGCCTCAAGGCGTCTTTTTTTATCGCGCAGGACTTTATGGAAACACAGTGCCTACGCCAAAGGTTCTAAGGGCCAAGCGTTGCGCGCGGCTGGTTTAAAATATAAGTTAACGTTAACGTCAATTTGCGTGACCCCTAATAAATAACGACAACACGCGGGGCGAGGCGCCATAGGCGCTCGGCCTCGATGGAGACTTCGCCATGAATTTCGAGCTAAGCGACGACCAGGTAGCCTTTGCGGAGTTGGCCAAGGACTTTGCCGACAAGGAATTGGCACCCCACGCCGCGCAGTGGGACCGCGAGGCGCACTTTCCCGTCGATGTGATCAAGCGCGCCGGAGAGCTGGGCTTTTGCTCGCTCTACGCCCCGGAGAGCGTTGGTGGGCTTGCGCTATCGCGGCTGGATGCGAGCATCATCTTCGAGCAGCTTTCGATGGGCTGCACCTCGACCACCGCTTATCTCACCATTCACAACATGGTCACCTGGATGCTGGCGAGCTTCGGCCAGCCGGACGTCGTCGAGCAGTGGGGGCCGCGACTCGCCACCGGCGAGCTTCTGGGGTCGTACTGCCTGACCGAACCCGGTGCGGGGTCGGACGCCGCCTCACTCAAGACCACCGCCCAACGTGATGGCGATGCGTACGTGCTGAGTGGTAGCAAGATGTTCATCTCCGGCGCCGGCAGCACCGATTTTCTGGTCGTGATGGCGCGTACCGGGGGTGAAGGCGCCGGCGGCGTCTCCGCTTTTGCCGTGGATGCCAAAACCGACGGCATCAGCTACGGGCGCAAGGAGGACAAGATGGGCTGGAATAGCCAGCCTACGCGCATGGTGACCTTCGACGACGTACGCGTGCCGGCCAACCACCTGTTGGGCCGTGAAGGCGACGGCTTCAAGATTGCGATGAAGGGCCTGGACGGTGGGCGCATCAACATCGCGACCTGCTCGGTCGGTACCGCCCAGCGTGCGATCAATGAGGCGCGCGACTACCTGCGCGAACGCAAGCAGTTCGGCAAGCCCCTGGCGGAGTTTCAGGCGCTGCAGTTTCGCCTGGCCGATATGGTCACCGAGCTTGTGGCGGCGCGCCAGCTGGTGCGCATGGCCGCGACCAAACTCGACGCTGGCCACGCAGATGCGCCGACCTACTGCGCCATGGCCAAGCGATTTGCCACCGACATCGGGTTCAAGGTGTGTGACGAGGCGCTGCAGCTTTTTGGCGGCAACGGCTACATCAAGGAGTATCCGGTGGAGCGCTTCGTGCGTGATACGCGCGTTCACCGCATTCTGGAAGGTTCCAACGAGATCATGCGCCTGATCATTGCTCGCCGGGCGTTGGCCGAGGGAGCCGGCGAGCTATAGTAAAGAGCTATAGTGAAGGTGACGTTTTAAACGAACGCCAGGAGCGGCGATTCACACCATAAGGATACCTTGATGAGTAGCGTACTGTTTGACGAGCACGCCACCGACGATGGCCATATCGTGGGCGAAATCACGCTCAACGCCGAGCGCTCGCTCAACGCCTTGACGCTCGAGATGATCGAGCTGATGCGCCCGCAGCTCGCCGCTTGGCAGGAAGACGCGAGAGTCGTGGCCATCGTGCTCGACAGCGCCGGCGAAAAGGCCTTCTGTGCCGGGGGCGACGTGGTCAGCCTGTATAAATCGATTACCGGCGACCAGGATCCGCACTTTCCCGAGCGCTTTTTCGAAAGCGAATATCGCCTCGACTATGAGCTTCATACTTATCCCAAGCCGATCGTTTGCTGGGGTAGCGGAATCGTCATGGGTGGGGGCATGGGGCTACTGAGCGCCTGCAGCCATCGCGTAGTGACCGAAACCTCGAGACTGGCCATGCCCGAGGTCACCATCGGCCTCTACCCGGACGTTGGCGCGAGCTGGTTCTTGAACCGTTTGCCTGTCGGCACCGGGCGCTTTCTGGCCATGACAGGAGGCCCGGTCAACGCGGTGGATGCGGTGCATTTAGGGCTTGCCGACCGCTGTATCAAGAGCGACCAGTACCCGGCGCTCATGGCCTCTCTGACCCAGGCGCGCTGGCAGCAGGAGGGCACCATCGACGCCCAGGGCGTGGTCAATCGCACCCTGCGCGAGCTGGAGCAGGCCTCGAAAACCACCTTTCTTGATCTCGACACGCCGGTTCTCAACGCAACACCCTTGATTCGTGAGCTGATGGATCACGACACCACCGAGCAGATCGTGGCCGCGATTCTAGCGGTTGAAAGCGAGGACAGCTGGTTCAGCCGCGCCCAGAAGACGCTGGCCCACGGAAGTCCGGTGTCGATCGCGCTGATCGACGAGCAGCTCAAACGCGCGAAGTACATGTCGCTTGCCGAGGTCTTTCGCTCGGAGCTTGCACTGTCGGTACAGTGCTGCCGTCACAAGGAGTTTCCCGAAGGCGTGCGCGCGCTGCTGGTCGACAAGGACGGCTCGCCGGCCTGGAGCTACCCGGACGTCGCCTCGGTCGAGCAGTTCTTCATCGACGAGCTTTTGGCCTCGCCCTGGCAAACGAACCCGCTGGAAACGCTCGGCTAACGCGGGTTTCGAGTCATCCAGTGGCTTCTTGACCATCCAATTTCAATAACAAGGACAATCACCATGACCAGGATCGCTTTCATCGGTTTGGGTAACATGGGCGGCCCGATGGCCGCCAATCTGGCCAAGGCCGGCTTCGACGTGCATGCCTTCGATCTCAGCCGGGAGGCGCTTGCAAGCGCCAAATCCCACGGCTGCGAAGTCGCCGCCTCGGCGGCAGACGCCGCCCGTGGCGCCGACATCGTGATCTCCATGCTGCCCGCCGGCCAGCACGTGCGCTCGCTGTTCGTCGATGGCGAAACGCCGCTCAAGGAGATCATCGAGCAGGGCGCGCTGGTCATCGACTCCTCTACCATCGATGCCGAAAGCGCCCGGGATGTCGCCGCGGCGCTGGAGAAGAAGGGGATTGGCTTCATCGACGCGCCGGTATCCGGCGGGGTAGGCGGCGCCCAGGCAGGCACTCTGACCTTCATCGTGGGCGGCAGCGAAGAGCAGTTCAACCGGGCCAGGCCCGTGCTCGACGTGATGGGCAAGAACATCTTTCACGCGGGCGAGCACGGCGCCGGGCAGGTTGCCAAGGCGTGCAACAACATGATGCTCGCGATTTTGATGGCCGGCACCTGCGAGGCGATCAACATGGGGGTGAAAAACGGCCTCGACCCCGCGGTACTCTCGGAGATCATGAAGCAAAGCTCCGGCGGCAACTGGGCGCTGAACGTCTACAATCCGTACCCTGGCGTGATGGAGAACGCCCCGGCGTCGAACGACTACCAGGGCGGCTTTCTGACCGACCTGATGGTCAAGGATCTGGGGCTGGCCATGGATATCAGCCAGCAAAGCGCCGCGCCGGTACCGATGGGCTCCGCCGCCCGCGCCCTGTTTACGCTGCACAAGGCAAACGGTCACGGCCGGCTCGATTTTTCAAGCCTGATGACGTTCTATCGGGACAAGAAAGATGGAGAGTGAGGGAGGCCTTGCTACTTGCCTTGACGAGCACCAAACTGGATTTTCATAACCCACCAACGAAGGATCGCCATGATTACGCTTTGGGGCCGCGACAACTCCACTAACGTCAAAAAAGTGCGCTGGGCGCTCGAAGAGCTCGACATCGCTTACGAGCAGGTTCAGGCCGGGCTTCAGCACGGCGTAAACGATACAGCGGCGTATCAGGCCATGAATCCAAATGCCCTGGTGCCGACGCTCAAGGATGACGCCACCGACAGCGTTCTATGGGAGTCCAATACTATCGTGCGCTATCTGGCCGCCCAGTACGGCGAGGGCACGCTTTGGATCGATGAGCCCGCCAAGCGCGCCCAGGCCGAGAAGTGGATGGACTGGGCCAATACGCGGCTCAGCCCGGCGCACCGTGTCATGCTGATGAGCTATGTTCGCACCCCACCCGAAGCCCGCGATCTGCAAAAGCTGGAGGAGGGCACCGCCGCCTGCGAGGAGCTCTTCGCGCTTCTGGACGATGCGCTGGAACGTCAACCCTGGTTCTCCGGCGACGCGTTCGGTCTGGCCGATATCGCCGTCGCGCCGTTCATTTACAACTTGTGGAACTGCGGCCTTACCTGGAATCCGCGCACCCACCTGGAGCGCTGGTACCAATCACTGACCGAGCGGCCGGCGTTTCAGAAAGTGGTGATGATTCCCGTTAGCTAAGTGGCTTGCCCGCGCGAGTACGCGGGCGCCTGGCGAGAGCCTTGGCTAATAACGCGCTTCCAGTTTGGCCAGCGCCTTGTCCAGCGCTTCCAAAATCGGCACCGTCAAGCCGTGCTGCCGAGCGGCCGCGATCAGGGGCCCCAGAATCGCCGCCCGTTCGGTGGGTCGGCCGGCCTCCACATCCTGCAGCATCGACGCCTTGTTATTTGCGGTGCCCTCAATCACGTCCCACACCAGTGCCCGCCAGCTATCCTGCTCATCACCCCCATCCGGTGCCACGATCTTCTCAAGCGCCATGATGGCCGCGACTTCGCGGATCACTGCCTCGACGTCACTGGCATAAGCCGCGCCGCGCAGCTCGCCGTTGCGTATGCCATGGATGGCCACTAATGGATTGATTGCGGCGTTCACCGCCAGCTTCTGCCACAGTCGGCGCCGAATATCGTCGACGGCGGTGGTCGCAAGCCCGGCGCGATCAAGTTGTGCTGCCAGCGCCTGTGCCAAAGCGGTGTGGCGTCCGTTCAGGTTGCCGATGAAGGTGTGCCCACGCCCGGCGTGATCGATACGGTCATTACCGGTGACATACGCGCCTTCCGTTGTGCTGGCACATAGCACCGGGCCGGGCCATCGGTTGGTGAGTTCAGGCTGCGTGAGAAAGCCGTTTTGCCAAAGTACCAGCGGGGTAGTGGCCGGTAGCAGCGCGTGCAACGTCTCAAACGCTGGCTCGACGGCCATGGCTTTGGTGGTGATATGCAGCCACGCGGGCGGCGCAGACGCCCCCTGCGTCAACTGGGCGGGCGTGGCGCAGGTTATCGATTGCGTTCGTCGCTCGCCTTTTGCAGAGTGCAGCGTTTGAAAAAGTGGCAGCGCGCGCCGGCCAATCAGCGTGACCTCGCACGTTGGCGCGAGCGAGTGGGCGAGCAGTCGGCCTATTGCGCCCGGGCCAAGTATCCAGTGTGATGCGTTCATCAAGGGCGACACTTCATTGCGATAGTGCCTTCACCATAGCGCGTTCACTTTCTGCAAACGAGGCCGAACAGCGGACTTTGGTTCGTCTGCCGCTTGGGGGCTTTTGATCGCTACTTCAGGTCGTTGGAGAAACGCTGTATCGCATCCACCACCTGCTGGGCGCCTTCCTGAATTTCCAGAATGACGCTGCCCGCCTGGCTTGCAAGCTCCAGCCCTTGCTCCGCTTCTTCTCGGGTGTTGAGCATCTGCCGCGTGACGTCATCCGACAACCGCTGGTTTTTTTCTACCACGCCGCCGATCTCCACCGTAGCGGCGCTGGTGCTGGCTGCCAATTTTCGTACCGCGTCGGCCACGACCGCGAACCCGCGCCCCTGTTCGCCGGCCCGCGCGGCTTCGATGGCGGCGTTGATCGCCAACAGGTTGGTCTGCACCGCAATGCCGCTGATCGTTTGGACGATGGCGTTTATCTGTACCGACTGTTGACTCAGCGCTTCGATACTGCCGTTCGCGGCCTGCATTTCCTCCGCAATTTGGCGCATGGTGTCGACGGTCTGCTGCACGACGTTCGCGCCTTTCTTTGCGCTGATATCGGTTTGTTGTGATACTTCAAACGCCAGGGTGGCGCCTTCGCGTACCAGGGCTTCTCGCGCCACCTGGTCGGTGACGACGCTTGCAAACTTCACCACTTTACAGAGATGGCCATCGGCGTTGTAAACCGGGTTATAGCTGGCTTCCAGCCAAACTTCATTGCCTCGGCTATCGAGCCGTTTAAAGCGGTCCGACACGTATTCACCGCTATTGAGCTTTTGCCAAAAGCCTGCGTACTCCGGCGATTCCACTACGTCCCTGGGGCAGAACATGCGGTGGTGGCGGCCAGCGATGTTTTCCAGCCGGTAGCCCGTTGCCTGCAAAAACTGCTCGTTGGCAGTAATGATGGTGCCATCGAGGTTGAACTGGATCACGGCGGTGGAGCGAAGCAGCGCCGCAATGAACGACTCACTCTCCTTGGCCCCTTCGACTTTCTGAGTGACCTCGCGCCCGTAGCCCTGAACGAAAGAGAGCTTGCCGCTTCTTTTACGTATCGGTAGCCAGTCGATATTCAGCCAGACGAGCGAACCGTCGGCATGTAGGTAGCGATAGTTGTCATTGACGGGGTCGAACGCGGCGATGGCCTGATTAAAGGCTCGAAAGCAGGGTAGCTCCGTCACGTACGTCGGAAGAAAGTCTTTTAACGGTTTGCCTAACAACTGCTCGCGCTTGTAACCCAGCGCACTGGCAAAGCCTTGATTAAGCGCTGAAATACGCAGGTCAGCGTCCAGCGTGATGGACAGCATTCCCCGCTCCATCTGGTTCTGGATCTGACGAAGCGTTGCGACTCCTCCACGCTGAGTTTTTGGTTTTTTCTTGAGGCGAAGGTTAAACATCAGCAAACTCCGGATAGCGATATCGCTAGCTATCGGCAAGCCTGGCATTCGCTTGAGTTATTCAGTTAAAAAGAAGCGTTGAACAAGCGAGCAGCCAAGAGTTTTGCCGGGTACGCTTTGGTCATTCACTACTAGAACAACAGGGTATGATGGTATGGCTTTTGAAGGCGAGCGAACCGATAAAAAGTTTTAACCAACGCAAGACGCTGAAATTGGCGTTTGTTGCGATTACCATGAACGCTTTATGAGCATGCTTCAGGCCGGTATCATGGTGAAAGCTTTAGAGGGTCATGGCTTGAATTTTTAACGACCGGGATGACAACCTTGCGTCCTACTTCCACTTAATATAATGAGACTTTACGGCATGCCTTATCCTTCATCAGTCTCTACCCGTGGTCATTGGTACGCTATTCAATGCAAGGGAAACGAATCTTTTAGAGCTGAAGAAAATCTGCTAAGACAAGGGTATACCGTTTTCCATCCGACGCTTTCGGTTCGAAAAAAACGCGGTGGCCGTCTCGTACACGTGACTGAGCCGCTGTTTCCTCATTATCTGTTTATTTTTCTGGACCAGATACAAAGTAATTGGCGACCTATTCGCTCTACGCGTGGGGTTAGCAAACTGGTTGCCTTTGGTCAGCAGCCCGCGGTGATCGATGAGGAGCTTATTCATTCACTCAAGCATCAATGCAGCCCGCAGCAGGTTGGACTCTCATTCGAAAAAGGGCAAACGGTGTCTCTGGAAAGCGGCCCTTTCACCGGGCGCACAGCGATTTTTCAACAGGAGCTGGAACGTGCCGGCACGGGGGAAGAGCGCGCCATTATCTTGTTACAGTGGCTCAATCGTACCCACGAGGTGGAAGTTCCGGTTGCTCATCTGACGTGATCATTACCACTTTTGGATTGGTACTGAGCTTCTTGCCAACCACGCAATTCGCCCATATAAAAGTTTGTGGAGTGGCGATATAGGGTTTATCCCCCACCATTTACAGTTTCGTTCTATCAATTTCTCTTTGATTTCGCCGCCGATGCCTTCCTTGTCCCTTATCCTGATAGCGCTATTCTTTTTGTCAGGCGGCATTGCCCATTTCGCCCTGACCGATTTCTTCATTCTGGCCATGCCGGACTATCTGGGTTTTCACCGGGAGCTGGTGCTCATCAGCGGTGTCTTCGAGCTGTTGGGCGCCGTGGGTATTCTGGTTCCATCGACTCGAAAGCTGGCGGTCTGGGGGCTGATAGCGCTGATGGTGGCCGTGTTTCCGGCCAATGTGCATATGGCGCTTCATCCCGAGGCGTTTCCCTCCATCCCCGTGTGGCTTCTTTATGCTCGCTTGCCGCTTCAGGCGCTGCTGATCGCGTTCGTCTGGTGGGCCATTCATCGCAAAGCGCCCCGCTGAGAAATGCGATCAGGGTCGCGCGTTGGGCTTTGAAGTGGGGGAAGCCTTGAAGGTATTGTGCACGTGCCAACGATATCCCGACGAACTTCATCGTCATGAACGTGCTCCCTGTCGTGGCTGCAAGTCCCGCGCCGTGCGGGTGCGCTCGACGCACCTGCCCAATGAGCTATCCTGCTGATTTTACCTTTAGGAAGAGTTGAGCGATGACCCACGCCACCATATCGCAGCAAGGTACCCTTCACTGCTTCCCCGCCGGGCTTCGCGACGAGCAGGGAGCGCTCGTCAATGTGGAAGTGTCTGCCGTGCTTTTTGACGGCCAACGCCTGATTCTGGCCAGCGACAAACCGATCCCCGGCGAGACGCGCTCGGCGGTGTTCACCGTTGCCATGACCGACAACTGCCCGGACGATAGCCAGCTTGAGTACTTTACCGCGCCGCTGATCAAGCGTGCGATCAAGTACGAGGACATGTCGCTGACCGCCGACGGCCGACATGTGCTGGCCACCACGGGGTTCGATCGTATCGACGGCGAAAGCCACGACCTGAACGACTATAACCACCTGTTGATCTGGCCACTGGGCCAGCCGGAAAAAGTGCAGGCGGTGGACCCGGACCCGCGCGACGGGGTCGAAGGCTCGCTCGAGCTTCGCCTTAAATTGAACGACGCCATCGGCTTTCCCTACTACAAGATCGAAGGGCTCGCGGCAGTGCCCGGTGAACAGGATGAGGGTCTTCTGCTGTTCGGCATTCGCGAGCAGGGGCAGGCCTTCGATGACTTTCGCTACGTGAGCCGCATCGTTGGCGCCCACTACCGAATCGATGAAAACGCCAATCTGGTGTTCACCGATAACATGCGCGAATACTACGCTTTCGAGCCAGGTCAACACCCGGCGGTCCGCTTCGATTGCGGTCTTTCGAGCCTGGAGTATGACCCCTACCACCAGCGGCTTTTTCTGCTGAACAGTTTCGAAGTGGTAGAGCAGGGCCAGGAGCGCATTGGCGGCTATCTGTGGAGCGTGAGCCTCGAGGAGTTCTACGCGGGCAAGCCCCCGACACTGGTGACAACGCCTTCCGGCGAGGCGCTTGAGTTCGAGCACAAGGCCGAGGGGCTCGCGGTGCTGGACCGTGATCGACTGTTCGTCGCCTACGACAACGACCGCCACTTGGGGCTGGGAAGCGTCGATGAGCGCGATGAGCGCCACGCCTGCGAAGCCCCCTACACCATGCTGCAACTCACGTGAGGTGTCGCATCCGCTGGGCGGGGAAGTGCGTTTTAGGCGCGCCGCTGCTGGCAATTGTGGTGCTACTGGCCGGCTGCGATGAAACGCCGACCGGACGCTCGCGGCTGGCGCTGGTACCGCAGACCCTGATGGCGCAGATGGGGCAGGACTCTTTCGAGCAGCTGCAAAACACTAATCGCTTGAGCCAGAACGAGTCGGCCAATCGGCTCGTGCAGTGCGTAGCGCGCCACGTCGTGGCTGGCGCCGAAGCCAGCTACCCCGATCTCGTGTTTCCCGACCGCTGGGAGGTCGTGGTGTTCGAGGAGGCCTCGCCCAACGCCTTCGCGCTGCCCGGCGGACGTATCGGCGTGCACAGCGGTTTGCTCAACGTGGCCCAGACGCCGAGCCAGCTGGCCACCGTCATCGCTCACGAGGTCGCCCACGTGCTGGCCGATCACGGCAACGAGCGTTTGACGCAGGAGCTGGGTATCAAGGCGGGGCTTTTGGTGGTGGGCATGCTCGGGGAAGGGGAGCTGGGTCAGCAGCAGCTCATGCAGGCGCTGGGTATTGGTGCCCAGCTCGGAATCACGCTGCCGTTTAGCCGCACGCACGAGCAAGAGGCCGACCGCATGGGGCTGATCATCATGGCTCGTGCCGGGTTCGACCCGAGTGAAAGCGTTGCGCTTTGGCGTAACATGGCTAGAGCCGGTGGCGACCAGCCGCCGGAGCTTCTTTCCACGCACCCGGCACACCAATCACGTATTAGCGCGCTGGAGCAACAGCAGGAAGCGACCCAACGCGTTTACCGGTCGGTAACCCACGCCCAGTGCCCAGGTTAAGGCACGTATCGGCCAGCCGGGCGCTCGGCGCTGGCGAAGCCGCGTGAGTGCGTTACGCTGAAAGCAGCGCGGCTTGGCGTTCGCTGTAACGCCGGTTCGGGCCGCTCGAATGCCCACTATAGATTCAGTCAGAAGGTGCCAGGATGGCCAACGATTCCCACCCCAATAGTCACACACCCAGTGCCGCGCCGCTTCGCTCCGTCGCCTGTGGCTCGCATCGGCTATTGATGGCCGCGGTCGAGCGCGACAGCGGCTGTCTGGAAACCGGGCGGTATCTGATCAGTTTTCGCGACGGAATGCTCGATGAGGGCATCGAAGCGCTAAAAGCGTGCCAGTTCAGGGTAGCGGATGCCCGAGACTTCGACGGTCAGGCAGTCAATCTGGAAGAGGCCGGCGACGCCGAAGCGATGATCTTCCCGGAACTTGGCGTGGTATTGATCGGCGGTGATGCGTTGGAAAGTCGCGGTATGAGTATTCATGACGACGCCTTTAAATGCCCTGCCATCGAGATCATCGAGCCCGAGTACTTCGCCTTTGCGGAGAACTCCGAGTACCTGCGCGGTTTCCTGAGTGCCGCCAACGCCATCGCGCGAGACCTGGGCGGAGATCGATCCGAGTGCGATGAGGACGCCCCGATCAACAACGATATTACCTGGGGGCTTGCGCGCTGTAAGGTGGCCCAAAGCCGATTCACCGGGGCGGGCATCAAGGTGGCGGTGTTGGACTCCGGCATGGATATGAATCATCCGGATTTCACTGGCCGTGCGGTCGAAAGCCGCTCGTTTGTCGGTGAGCCGGTGCAGGACATGAACGGTCATGGTACCCACTGTATCGGCACCGCGACGGGCCCGCGAAACGCCGCGGGCAAAACGCCGGGCTATGGCGTGGCGTTCGAGGCGGCCATTTTCGCGGGCAAGGTGCTGACCAACGCCGGCGGCAGCACCGGCGGCAGCGTACTGGCCGGCATGAACTGGGCGGTGGCGAATCGCTGCGAGGTGATTTCGATGTCGCTGGGTAGCCAAAGCCCGGTACAGACGGCTTACACCCGGGCAGGCGCGGCGGCGCTCGAAAAAGGGTGTCTGGTGATCGCGGCGTCCGGCAACGACAATGCCCCGACCGGTGCTCCGGCAAATTCGCCGACCATCTTCTCGGTCGGCTCGCTCGACCCAAACCTTGCGCGCTCGAACTTTTCCAACGTGGGCAAGGTCGAGATCGCCGCCCCCGGGCGTGATGTGTTTTCCGCCTGGCCGCGGCCGGTCAATTACAAGAGCATCAGTGGCACCAGCATGGCCACGCCCCACGTGGCCGGTTGCGCCGCCCTCTGGGCGCAGTCGGACGCCTCGCTGCGCGGTGCGAGCCTGTGGCAGCGGCTTATAGCGTCGGCCCAATCGCTGCCTCTAAGCGAGGAGCAGGTCGGTGCCGGGCTGGTTCAGGCGCCTTGAATCATGGCCACCGCCGGTGCAAGGCGCCTGAATAACAGCGCCTCGCGCCGGCCATCTATGGAGAGTCATCGTGGCAAGAATCGAGCTTTGGATCGTCACCGTTGCCAGCGGCTGCTCGATCGGTGAACTCGCCGACCGGCTTGGCCGAGAAGGCTTGGCCGTGCGCGAGCTGCTGGAGGAGATCGGCTGCATTACCGGCGAGGCCGATAGCGCCACCGCTGAGCGCATCCGGCATATCGATGGCGTAGAAGATATCGCGCCTGACATTCCTTTCGAACTTGGCCCAATGGATAGCGACACTCGCCGATAGACCGCTTTTACAAGGAAACTTTATAAGGAAACACCGCATGACTCACGATTGGCTCGCCTTTGCCAAGTCGCTTCGTTCCATCGCCCAAACCGGCCAGACCTACACCACCAACAAGTACGAGCTCGAGCGCTACCGCCAGCTCGAAACGCTGACCAATCAAATGTTCGCGGTGCTGGGCGACGTACCCGTGGAGAAGATCGAAAACCTGATCATTCCGGACAAGGGCTACGCCACGCCCAAGGTGGATGTGCGCGGCGCAGTGTTCGATGAGCACGGCCGGGTGCTGTTGGTGCGGGAGATCAAGGATGGCCTTTGGACGCTGCCCGGCGGCTGGGCGGACATCAACGAAAGCCCCAGTGAAGGCGTATTGAAGGAGATTTTTGAGGAGTCCGGCTACCGGGCAAGCCATCCGCGACTCGCCATGCTCAAGGACCGGAGCCTTCACCCGTACGCCTACTACTCGCCGGACCACATCTACAAGCTGTTTTACGTTTGCACGCTGGAAGGCGGCGCGTTCGTGGCCAACAACGAAACCGACGCCGCGGACTTCTTCGCCCTCAACGATCTGCCGCCGCTCTCCGAAGGCCGCACGCTGCCCATCGATATTCACGAGTGCTGGGCTTTTGCGGCCTCCAACGCGCCGGGGATCTATAGCGATTAAGCGCTGCGACCGCGCCAGCGCTTTTTTTGATGACCGCCTTTGATCGGCCTGAACGTTACCGCTACGCCGGTTGCCCAGAGCGCGGTCTTGTTCAGGGCGCTAAAAGGTGGCTTTCTTGAACGCCATCTTCGTTTGGGCCTCGCCCAAGTCCCAGAAGAGCCCTGCCGCCATGACAAGCCCTTCACGAACGATGCTTTCCAGCAGGTGCTCGTTCGGGGCGTGCTGATTGCACGCCGGGTAGGAGTGGGGCAGCCAGACCGTGGGAAGGCCCAGCACGTCGGAAAAGCAGTGATTGGGGATCGTGCCGCCCAGATTGGGTAGAATGTGAACCTGGCCGTCGAGGCTTTGCTCGGCGGATGCGGCGACAAAGCCGACCCAGGGGTGGCTCGGGTCCAGGCGGGTCGCGGCGTAGCCGCCCAGCATCTCGAGGGCAATATCCTCGAAGCCCAAGCGGTCCAGATGCTGTCGCAGGTTGGTCTCGGCGGCCTGCCAATCGGTGCCTTTGATAAAGCGAAGCTGAAGCACGGCCTCGGCGCGCTCAGGTACCGCGCCGACGGGCTTGTCGGTGCGCCCGGCGCTAATCCCCAGAATTTCGAGCGTGTTGGCACCATAAAGCCGCTCGCCGTCGGTGAGCGATGCCTCCCCCCAGGCCGGGTTGATCATCGGGTCCATGGCGCCACCGCCCACCGGCAAGTCGCGAATCAGCCGCGCGACGTCTTCACTGATCGCCGGTGCCTTGAGAAAGTCGACGAGCACTTCGCCGCGTTGGGAAACGAGTGTGGCCAGAGCGTTACTCAGTACCGCCGCCGGGTTAGTGATCACGCCGCCCCAATTGCCGGAATGGCGCCCGCCGTTTCCGGTATCAAGCGTCAGCTTGAGCTGCAGCACCCCGCGAGAGCCGAGAAACAGGGTGGGCATGTCGTCGCGAATGCGCGGGCCGTCAGAGGCAAGAAACAGATCCGATGAAAGCGCGTCGCGGTAGAGCCGGCAGGTCTCTTCGAGCCCGGGCGAGCCGATCTCTTCGCTCATTTCGAACAGCATCTTGACGTTGTAGCCTAGCGTGCCGCCGCGCGCCTCGATCACTGCTTCGAGGGCGGCGAGGTTAACGCTATGCTGACCCTTGTTGTCCGCGGTGCCGCGCCCGTACACGCGGCCATCGACGAAGGTGAGCGTCCAGGGGTCGATACCGTCACTCCAGGTACTCTCCTGGCCATCGGTGACATCGCCGTGGCCGTAAAGCAGCAGTGTCGGCAACGACACATCCTCGATACGCTCACCGATCAAAAGCGGCGGCAGGCCCTCTTTCGGATTGGGAATGCGCCGGCAGGTGAAGCCAAGTCGGCTCAACAGCGGCTCGATCTCATCGTCCAGGTACGCCGACAGCGTTGCTCTGCACTCTGCGTCCTGGCTCACCGTGCGCAGGGCAACGCGGCGTGCCAGAGTATCGTAAAACTCGCCGCTGGAGAGCGTTTCAAGCGCTAGGTCGATGGCGTGTTGTCGGTTGGCATGCGCGGTTGCGGTCGCGGTCGTCATGAAGCCCTCGTCGTGCGGTTAAAGTGAATGGTTTGAGCGTATCGTTTGCCCTGATTTGCGGCAATCAATAAAATATCAATTGAGCTTTCTATTTTTTGCAAACAAAGAGCGCCGGTCTGGCGCGCTTTCTACTGCGACTGCCTTGCAACGGGACACCCGAGGATCGCCATGCAGGAACTCAACTTGCGGTACTTTCAAAGTGTGGCGAGAACCGGCTCGCTGTCGGCGGCGGCGGGGGAGCTTCACGTGGCGGTGTCGGCGGTCAGCCGTCAAATCACCAATCTGGAGCAGCGTCTGGAGCTCAAGCTGTTCAACCGTCAGCCGCGGGGTATGGTGCTGACCGAGGCGGGCAGACTGCTTCAGGCCTATGCGCTTCGCAACCAGCTGGAGCTCGACAGCGTGGTCGAGCAGATGCGCGGGGCAACGGCCCGGCAGCGCCAGACCATCCGCGTGGCCTGCCCGGACGGCATGGCCTGGCACTGTCTGCCCAGCGTCATTGCCCGCTTTGTTATCGATCATCCGGAAATCGGTTTCGATATCGAGGTCGTCGAGTCCGCTCGTGCCTCTGAGCTCGTCAAACAGGGTAGCGTTGATATCGCGCTGACGTTCAGCCTGTCGGTGGATATCGGCGTGCAGGTGGTGTCGAGCTACAGCGCCGCGATCGGCGCACTGATGAGAAACGATCACCCGCTGGCGGTTGTTGAGGCGCTGGAGATGAAGGATCTGGCCGACTACCCGCTGACCGTGTCGGACACCGGGTCGACGGTGCGTTATCTGTTCGACGTGGCGTGCAGCCTCTCCGGTGTAACGCTTCACCCGCGCATCACCTGTAACACGTTGGGCGTGACGTACACCGCGGTCAGCGAGCATTCGAACATGGTGGGTCTTTGCAGCGCGATGTCGGTCAGTGGGCGCGTGCAACAGGCAGGGCTTGTTCACATTCCGTTCAAGGAGCCTCAACTGGCCCAGCGCAGCCTGCAGGTGCAGGTGATGGCAGATCGCCTTTTGCCCGAGCACACCGAGCGGTTTTTGGACACGCTCAGCGCAGCGCTGAGCGAGGCAGAAAAAACCGCCTTCGCCGGAAAGGGCGAAGGCGGTAAGTGATCAATCAGGCGCTCAAGCCCTCAAGCCCTAGAAAGGACCGTAGTTGATCGCCACGGCCACGCCGACGAAGAGCGCACCGGTGACGATCCAGAGCAGCACCAGCGGCAGCACGAACCTGAACCACTCCACGTACGAGACCCGGGCGATGGCCAGACACGCCATCAGCGTACCGGAAAGCGGGGTAACGATATTGGTCACCGCATCGCCGAGCTTGAAGGTGATGAAGGTGGCCTGGCGCGTCACTTCGAGCATGTCCCCGATCGGCACCATGATCGGCATGACGATGGCTGCCTGACCGGTACCCGAGGTAATCAGCCCGTTGAACAGCAGGTTGAAGCCGTACAGAAGTTCCATGGCCATTACCTTGCCGTGGCCATCGAGCGAGGTGGCCACGCTGTGCACGATGGTATCGATCAGCTGTGCCTGGCGCAGCAGCACGATCACCGCAGCCGCCACGCCGACCACCAGCGCCCCGTAAAGCACGTCACCCGCGCCACTCATCAGCCGCTTGATGAAGTCGTTGGGCGAAATTCTCGCGATGCAGGCCGTCGCCACGCCCATCATCAAAAAGGTGGCGGAGAGCTGCGGGATGCTCCAACCGTAGTTGAACGCGCCAAAGATAAAGAGCCCGAAACCAAAGACGAACAGTCCAAGCACCAGCTTGTGGGTCAGGTTAAAGGCCGTGATCTCGTCCGGCTCTCGGCCAGCCTGAGCATCTGCGAAGGCCTCGGCTCCCATGACGCTGGCCGTCGGATCCTGCTTGATGCGTTTAGCGTAGCGGCAGATGTAAGCGGCTGTGATTCCCAAAAACACCACAAAGATGGCGCCGCGGTAGACAAAGCCGGAAAACAGCGGAAGCTCGGCGATGGTTTGCCCGGTCACCGTCACGGTGGGGTCGAACACGCCTGCGCCAAAGCCCGCGTAGGAGCCCAAAAAGATGATGGCGACGCCCACCACCGGGTCGAGCTTCATCGAACGCGCCAAAAAGAGCCCGATGGGAATGAACGCGATCGCCAGGTTCGCGCCCACGCCCACCGAGGCGAGCGTGGCGAACGTGCCACAAAAGATCCAGATCAGCACGTTCTGGCGGCCTTTGGCCATCGCGATCAAACGGTGAATACCGGCGCTGATCGCCCCGGTGGTTTCGATGACCTTGAGCACGCCGCCCACGATCAAAATCAGAAATACCAGCGTCGAAGCCGCCACCAGCCCGTTGTGCATGGCGGTAAAAAGGTCCATTACGCTGAGCGAATCCCCGGTGATATAGCGAAAGCTCTCGGTATCGACCTGGGTCAGCCCGTTTTCGACCGTTCGTTCGTAGGTGCCGGCGGGCACGATGTAGGACGCGATCAGTACCAGCACCATGAAACCGAACAGGATAATGAATACATCCGGCATGGCGCGCTTTTTCTTCACCGGCTGCGCGTCCGCCTCGATAGAATTCGGCGTCTCTTTCATCGTTCTCTCCGCTTTGAGCGTTATGGTTTTAGTGAGAAAGCGTGCGGGTGGGGTTTGTCATCACTAGCGGCAGGCGGGCGCGGCAACGTTTAAAACGAGCTCGCGATCAACAAGAGGCGGCGGCCGCTTTTAGTGACGTTACCCGGCGGTCCGTGCAAACAGCGGAAAACCCTTCAGGTCGTTATCGAAATCAAACTACCAGGGAAGCCAAACGGCGGCAATTGTGTATTTATCAAAGCGCCTTTCTGTTTTGAGCAAGCTAATGGCGCCCGTCGGATGAGCGCCGCTGATTTTTTATTGAAACAATAATCATTATTAAATTAAGCTCGACGGCTTTTTAAATTATTTTTTAAACCCTAATTTTTTAAACCTGTTCTTTTAAACCCTATAGAAGGAGCGCGGCATGGCCGTTAGTTCGAAAGCGCTGGTGATCGTGGGCGCCGTGGTCGTGGTGGGCGCGGGGGGCTATCTCGGCGCTCAGGCGATCGTGGGCAATGAAGTGGAAAAATCGCTGAACCAGGCGTTCGAGCGCATCGACGCCTCGCCTGGCTGGCGCGTCACGGACATCGAGATCGACCGCTCGCTTTTCGAAACCAACGCGCGTGCCACGCTCGGCGCCGTCGGTTTCGAAGACGCCACCGCCGCGCTCGATCTGCACGTGGATCACGGTGTGCTCAAAAGCCCGGTGACCGGCACTCTGCACCCGAATGAGACACTTTTCGAAGGCGATATCGATATCGACATGGTCGCCTCCTGGAGCGGGGTCGAGGGACAGCTCACCGCCGATACGCTGGGCTTTAAGGAGTTCGACGGCGAGGCCACCGGCGTGGTGATGGCGCTCGATATCGAGGACGACACACGCTGGCACGTCGATACGCGCATCGAGGCACTCGGGTTTACCTACGTCGATGGCTCGGTCGTGCGCCTCACCACGCCGCGTTTCGAAATGGATACCCGCGGCGATGAAGGCAGCGAGGTGGTGCAGCGACTCGAGCTTCCCCGCGCAGAAATTGCGACCCAAGGGCTCAACATCTATTTGGACGACGTCGTGTTTGATGCCCTGACGCAGCCCTCCGCCGAACTCGACGACAACCCCCGGCGGGTCGATCAAGCCGGCACCTTCAAAGTGGCAGATGTCGGCGTTGACGGGACATCGATGGGCAGCCTATCGATGGAGATCGCCGCCGAGCGCTGGGACATGCAAGCGTTTCAGGACTATAACGAAGCTTTTGCCATGCTGAGTGCCCAGAACTATCGTCGCGAGCGAGACCCGGCAAGCTTCGACGAGGCGCGCTACCGCGAGTCGCTGACTCAAGCAATCGACAACGGCTACACGGTGTTGGCCAGCAGCCCCGCAGTCAGTATCGACCCGCTGAACGCCCATATCGTCGTGCCGGCGCTGAATCTCGATTTTAAACCGCAGTTGAAGATCGACATGGGCTTCGACGGTGAGAATCTCTCGAAAGAGGCGCTTTTTAGTCTCGCCCGCCATACCGATACGCCGGCACGCGAGCTCATCACACCTCAAAATGCCCCCATGAGCGAAGCGCAAGCCAACGCCTACTTCAGTGAGCGCGTCCATTTCGAGGCCAGCATGGTCACCCCGCCGGAAGCGGTGATGGATGAGCTTCCGCTGATGGCACGCTTTTTGATCGACGCCGAGCGTGAGCAACAAACGCTCAAGTGGGAGCAGGGCCAACTGACCCTCAACGGGGAGACGCTGTTTTAGGGGGGCATTCCCGCCGCTGTTTACCCCGTTGGCCCCCGCTGCGGTGAGACCTGTATCGCCGGTGGGGGGCATCGTGCCCAAGTCCTTTGGCGTTGAGCTCGGCGACCTTTTTATACCGTTATCTTAGGCTGGCTAAAAAGCACTAGCCAACCTGATGGAATATTCAAAAAATCGAGTTTTATTTAGCGTCAGAAATCGGTATCAGGATTTACGGGTCGTCTTTCTGGCGGTGGTGCTTTTACGCCGAGGCGTACTTTTCGATCCCGTGCCGCTCTTTCGCGTTCTTGTCGTGCGTTTTACCGGGGCGGCGGTTTCGCCCTGGGCCGTTTGCAGGCTCGAACGCAGCCGGCCAGCATCGCTTTGCTTCAAGAGCCCGTGCAGGTCTTCGATCAGCGCCTGTTGAAAGGCGGGGGCGCTGTCGCTTTGCTCGGCGATGGCGCTTAGCCGCTGCTCCCAAAGCGCGGTGCGCTCCGGTGTGCTCACCGCGTTGGGTAGGGCGCTGATCAGCGCGGTGCCCAAGCGGGTTGCGCGCAGTGCCTTTTGCTTGCGCACGAGATAGCCGCGCTGCACCAGCGTTTCGATGATGCCGGCGCGGGTCGCCTCGGTGCCCAGGCCATCGGTGTCGCGAAGCGTGCGGCGCACCTCAGGATCCTCCACGTAGCGCCCGATATTCATCATTGCCTTGATCAGGCTGGCGTCCGTAAAAGGCTCCGGCGGGCGAGTCTCTTTCTCCTCCACGCCGGCATTCAGCGCCCGGCAGGGCTCGTTTTGCGTCAGCGGTGGCAGCGGCGGCGCGTCCTCTTTGGTGGTGAACAGCGGCTTCCAGCCGGGGGCGAGCACGCTCTGACCCCGGGCGCGAAAGGCCTCGTTCAAGAGGTGAAACTCCGCCTTGACCTCGAAGGTTCTCAGCACCGGATAAAATTGCGCCATCACGTTGCGCACGATCAGGCGAAATACCTGGCCGTCGATGTTGGAAAGCGCCGAGAAGTCGGCGGGCTTGCCCGTTGGGGCCAGGGCGTGGTGAGCGCCGACCTGCTTGTCGTTCCAGGCTTTCGAGCGCAGCGAAAAATCCGCGCCGGCAAGCCACCCGGCGAGCGTTTCATCGTTTCGACAGGCACCCGCCAAACTCTTTTGAGCGAGCGGCAGATGCTCTTCGGGCAGGTAGCGACAGTCCGAGCGCGGGTAGGTGATCAGTTTGTGCTGCTCGTAAAGGCGCTGGCACACGTCGAGCACCGTCTGCGCGGAGAGCCCGAAGCGGCGCGCGGCGTCAACCTGAAGGGCCGAGAGCGAGTAGGGCAGCGGCGCGTTCTGGCGCTTCTCGCTTTGTTCGAGTTTGGCAAGCCGGCCCTCGGCGCCGGGGAGTTTTGCTGCCAGCGTATCCGCCGGGGCGCGCTCGAGTAGCCGGCCCTGGTCGTCCAGCGGTTGGCGCTCGCCGGGTACCCACCAGGCACGAAGCTGGCCTTGTGCCACCTGGAGATCCACCCAAAGTGGGTAGAACGGGTAGGGCGCAAAGTCGCGAATGGCGTTGTCGCGGCGCACGATCAGCCCGAGCACCGGCGTCTGTACCCGGCCCACGGAAAGCACGCCGTTGTGACCAGCCTGGCGGCCGGTAAGCGTCCAGGCGCGGGTCAGGTTGATCCCGTAAAGCCAGTCCGCCCGGGAGCGTGCCTGGGCAGCCTGAAAGAGCGGCTGGAACTCGGCGTTGCTCTTGAGTCTCGAGAGCGCGCGAGCCACCGCCGGGCGGTTCAGGTCGCTGATTAAAAGGCGCGATACCGGCCCGCGGTAGTTCAGGTACTCGATCACCTCCTGCACCAGAAGCTGGCCTTCGCGGTCCGGATCGCCGGCGTGCACGACTTCGCTTGCCTGCTTGATCAGCTTGCGGATCACGGCGAGCTGGCCGCGGGCCTTGGCGCGCGGCGCCAGTTTCCAGGTGCCAGGGACGATCGGCAGCCGGTCCAGGCGCCACTGTTTGTCGGCGGGGTCGTAAACCTCCGGGGCGGCCTGTTCAAGAAGATGGCCCAGACACCAGGTCACGGTGGTGTCGCCGCAGGCGATGGCGCCGTCCAGGCGCTGGCCACTGCCCGGCAGCGCATCGGCGATGGCCCGGGCGAGGCTGGGTTTTTCGGCGATAATCAAGCGCATACCGGCGTTACCTTAACGAGTCGTGAAATTGCGCCTATGGTAACAGAGGGGATGAATAAGGCGCAGCGCGCGGAAAGCACGCTTGGACACATTGACCAATGAGGAAAACCGATGCGCGATCGCGGACGAACACGGCGTTTGATGGGCCTTGGCGCCCGCACCGGCGGGGCGATGCTGAAGACCCGGCTGGGCGGTCAGGCGGATTGGCGCGCGCTGGGCGAGGCACTGTTCGAGGGGCTCTCGGAACTCAAGGGCCCGGCCATGAAGATGGCGCAGATGATGTCACAGTGGGACGATCTGTTGCCGCCGGACCTTGCCGAAGAACTTGCCCGCCTGCAGCGTCAGGCCGAGCCGATGCCTTGGCCGCGCATTCGTGAAGCGCTGGTGCTGCAGTACGGCGACCTGGACACCCATTTTCGCGAGATCGAAGAGCGCCCCTTCGCCAGCGCATCCATGGGGCAGGTGCACAAGGCCATCACTCGTGATGGCGAAACCGTCGTGCTCAAGGTTCAGTACCCGGGCCTTTCAGCGGTGCTCGAAAGCGACCTGGCGCAGCTTAGGCGCATCATGCGCCTGGGGCGCTGGTTCAAGGTGCCCCAGGCGCGGCTGGATGCGATGTTCGAGGAGCTCGCCGCCGGGCTTCGCGACGAGCTCGACTATCAGGCCGAGGCCCGAGCGCTCGCGCGCTACCGGGCGCGCTATGCCCATGATCTGCGGCTGGTCATACCCGAGCCGCTGATGGCGCTTTCCGGTACCCACGTGCTCGCCATGCGCTTCGTTGGCGGCACGCCGCTGCGTGAACTCGAAAGCATGGAGGATGCCACGCGCCAAAAGGTAGCGCAGACGCTGGCGGACTGGATCACCGAGGAGCTTTTCACCTTTGGCGAGCTGCACGCCGACCCCCATGCCGGTAATTTCGCCGCCGACGCCCAGGGACGGCTAATCATTTACGATTTCGGCGCGGTGATTCCGGTACCTGAAGATCGGCTCATGGCGATGATGGCGCTGTTGAAGGCAACGCTTGAGAAGGATGCGATGGCCATGGACGAGGCGATGCGCGAGATGGGCGGCCGCCAGGGCCAGGGCGCGCCGCTGACGCTTTACCGCGAAGCCGCCGAGTGCGTGGCTCCGCTGTTCGCGCCTGGCGAGCAGGACTTCGGCGATGTGCGCGTGCATCGGCGCCTGCGCGAGCTTTCGCCCAAGGTATGGGGCGCGATGGATCGGCTGCAGCCGCCGGCGGATACGCTGCTGCTGTCGCGGGCGCTCAACGGCCACTATTGGAATTTGGTACGCCTGAAGGCGCGCCTTGATATGCACGCGCGCGTCACGCCGCTTCTGGACTGGGCCGGCTTCGCGCCGCCCGAGCGGTAAGCCGTTAGTCCAGCGCCTTGAGCCAGAACACCAGCGGCTTCCCGGTCTCTTCACGCTCGCCGATATCCTTCCAGGCAAAGCGCGCGGCAAGCGAGGCCTGGCGGCGATAGCCAAGGCGCTCCCAAAAGCCGTGCAGCGGTTGGTAGCCCTCGGGTTTGGCCGGGTGGTGGGGGGAGCGCTCCACGGCACAAAAGGCAGCGGTATCGAACCCCTGAGCCCTGGCGTGCTTTTCGCGTTCGGCCATGAACGCCTTGCCAAGCCCCTGACCGCGGTATTCGTGCAGCAGCACCGACTCGCCGTAGTAGAACACCCCGGCCGGGTCGATCCCTGCGGCTTCGAAAGGGGCGCGGAATTCGGCGACTTCATTGGCCAGCGGCTGGCCCGTGGAGGCGCCGACCAGCGTATCGCCATCGAAAGCAAGCACGAACAGGCTCGTTGGGTTCTGCGCGTAGCGGTCCAGATACTCGGCCTCATAGGCCAGGTCGCCGTCGTACAGGTAGGGGTAATCGGCAAAAACGCGAATGCGCAGGCGGGCGAGCGCTTCGAGGTGCGGCGTGATCGCCAGCCCCTGGCAGATGGCGAGAGAAACGGTGGTCATCGCGGCTCCGAAAATGGTCAACGTCAAGCGTGCGTGGCGGTAAGCTCGTCGAACAGTAACAGCCACTTCTCGCCGCGCCAATCCTTCTGCGAGAAGCCCTTGGGGCGTGCTAGACTATGGCGCTTTCAAAACAGTGGAGATGGCAATGCTGGCGGTATGGGTCGATCAACTGCTGGGTTTTGCCTCAGGGGCACTCTCGGCAATCAGACAGCAGGAACACTACCCGGATTTCATGACCTGGGTGCGCGCCCGCGGCGCCGAGTTTTTCAACGGCGATATCGCCACCGCCCAAGCGCTGGCGCCGATTCTATGGTCCCAGGCGCCGCTCGAGCGTTTGGATTTCGCCAGCGAACCCCTGGCCACGCCCGGACGCAACGAGCCCTGCTGGTGTGATTCCGGTCGCAAGTACAAGCAGTGCTGCCAGCGCGTCGATTTCCCGACCGACATTCCGGCCCAGATGATGTGGATGCTCTCGCTCAAGGAGTGGAAGGGCGCCACGCTCAAGGCCGCTCTCGACAGCCGCTGCGCCCCGGCTCAGGCGCTGCTCGAAGCCGGGCTGATCGCCGCCGAAAGCGGCCAGACCGGCCGCGCCATGCAGATTCTCGAGTCGCTGTTTGACGGCAGCGACTGGTCGCGCCTGCCCGACCAGGCCGAACCTGCCTTTGAAATCCTGCTCGATATTTACCAGGAGC
This sequence comes from Halomonas sp. GD1P12, assembly GCF_025725645.1. NCBI lineage: Bacteria > Pseudomonadati > Pseudomonadota > Gammaproteobacteria > Oceanospirillales > Halomonadaceae > Halomonas > Halomonas sp. GD1P12. The sequence continues at coordinate 1,762,716 of NZ_CP107007.1, forward strand.
GCGGCTTCACCCGCAAGCGCGCCGACCTGCTCGACGAGGTCATGGAGCGCGGCCCGCTGTTTCTGCGCGGCGTGGCGCTCGAACGGCTGTGCCTGATGCATCTGGACAACGACGATCTCGACAGCGCCCGCGGCGCCTTCATCAAAGCGATGCAGGCGCTGCCGGACTCGCCGACGCTTGCTTACATCGAGGCCATGCTGCTGCTCCACGAAGGCCACGAGGAGGAAGCGAAGGAGCGCGCCGACTTCTGGTACCGTCGACTTTCGCGCCAGGGCGGGCTCGACGAGGAGCAGCTCGAGTTTCTGTCGGCGCTGGCGGACAACCCCGGCGCGACCCTCGCCGATCAGCTGTTGAGCGCCGAGGAAGATCTGGCCACGCCGCTGATTTCGCTGCAGTCGCTGCTGGCCGCACTCCCCATCGCGCCAAAGCTCGATATCAAGCCTTCCGAAGACGGCGAGCGCCTTCACTACACCACCACCGCCCGCGAAGAGACGCTCTTCGCTGCCTGGCACGAGCAGTTTCAGGTGTGGGTCGACGACGACGTGGCGCTGGGTTTTCGCGACGACCCCTGGGGTAACGCGGTGGAGTGGATGTCCGAGCTCTGCGCTCACCCGGAGTGGCTCGACGCCCCCCAGGTCGTGCAGGATGTGACCCTGGCGCTGACCAGCCGCTTTGGCAGCCTTCCCTGGATGGCGCCGAGCCTACTGGAGCCGCTGGCGGTGCGGCTTTCGCGCTGGCTGCAGCAGGCGCGCGCTGCCGGTGAGGGAAGTCTTTGTTGGGACGACGCTCACAACGTCATGCTGCTGCGCACCGGCCTTGCGCTGGTGGTCGGCATGGAGCGCGGCGCCCGGCAACACTCCCGCGAACTCGCCGAGGAGCTTTTGGCGATCGACCGCGAGGATAGCCTCGGCCTCAAGGAGCTGGTGCTCGACCAGCTCTTGCGCGACGACCGCAACCAGGAGGCGCTCACGCTCACCGAAGCATGTGAAAAGGACGACGGCTCCCAGGTGCTGGGGCTTTTAATGGGGCGCACGCTGGCGTTCTACCGTTTGGGTGAGTACGAGGCCGCCGAGAACGCGCTGGGGTTGGCGATGGCCCACAACCGTTACGCGCTGGAGCTTCTGTGCGCCGAGAGCCCGAAGCCCTCGCACCCCCACGCCGACGGGCAGGTCGATCCGGGCTCGCGCGCCGAGGCGTGGCAGTACCGCACGCTGATGCGCGATCAGTGGCGCACTACCAAAGGGGCGCTCGAATGGCTCGAACAGCGCCGGTCAAAGGCCAAGACGTCCTGATCGGCTTTTTTTGAGCGACTTGTCGCGCTAGCGTTTTGGCGCGCCAAACAGATCGCGGTCCCGATTGACCCATACGGCAAGCAGTACCGCCGGTAGCCCCAGCACGGTCGCCACCACGAAAAAGGTGGCGTATCCGTGGCTTGCCACCACCAGCCCGCCAAACCCGCTTAAAAACTTGCCCGGCAGCGTCATCAGCGATGAAAAGAGCGCGTACTGGGTCGCGGTATAGGCTTTCGACGTCAAGCTCGACAAAAACGCGATGAATACGGCGCTCGCCAGCCCGTTGGCGAGGTTATCGCCAATGATGGTCACCACCAGCATCGGCACCGCATCGCCGATCAGCGAAAGCGCGGTAAAAAGAAGGTTGGTCATCATGACGAACGCGGCGCCGCCGATCAAGAGTGGACCAATACCGTAGCGCGCCACCAGAAGCCCGCCCAGGATACCCCCGGCAATGCTCATCGCGATGCCGAAGATGTTCGTCACCGCGGCGATGGTTTCGAGCGAAAACCCAAGATCGATATAGAGCGGATTGGCCATCGAGCCCATGGCCAAATCGCTGATTCGAAACACCGCAATGAACACCAGAAGCCCCAGCGCCTTGACCCCGAAGCGGCGAAAGAAATCGAGAAACGGGCATACCACCGCGCCGATCGCCCAGGCGGTGATGCGCCGAAGCCACTTCGGCCGGCCGCGGCTTTGGCGCAAAAACGCGCGCACGCTGGGTTCGCGTACGAGCTGAATCGAAAGCGCGGCGCGCGGCGGCTCCGGGCGAATCAGCACGGTCAGCGCGCCCACCGCCATGAGCCCGGCCATGCCAAGGTACGCGATCTGCCAGGAGTAGTGCGCCGCGAGATAGAGCGCCCCGGCGCCGGCGGCAATCAGGCCGCAGCGGTAGCCGATGATGTAGGTCGAGGACATCGCCGCCTGCAGGTCGTCGTTGGCCGACTCGATCCGGTAGGCGTCCACGGCGATATCCTGAGTGGCGGAGCCAAAGGCGACCAGCAGCGCAAACGCCGCTACCAGGCCCAGGTTGCCTACCGGGTCGACGCCGGCCATGCCCACGAGCCCTGCGGCGATCAACGCCTGGGCCAGCAGCATCCAGCCCCGGCGCTGGCCAAGCATGCGGCCGAGTACCGGTAGCTCCAGGCGGTCGACCACCGGTGCCCAGAAGAATTTGATCGAGTAGAGAATGCCGATCCAGGAGAAAAAGCCGATGGCGGCGACCTCGACGCCGTCGCTTCGAAGCCAGGCCGACAGCGTGGAAAACACCAGCAGAAAGGGGAGCCCGGCGGAAAATCCCAAAAACAGCATGGTCATGACCGGCGCACAGAAATAGACAGCCAGAGCGCTTTTCCAACTGCGCCTGGGGGTAGGGATTGCCATCGTCGAGAAACTCCAGAAAAAACCGGGCGGGGTGGCCTTGAGAAAAGGCGTCAATGCTAAACTGCTCGCCTGAAAGAACCGACAGCTTACCGGAGAGGAGTTTTCCGTGTCGATTACGCCCCATCAGGTCGTGACCCTGCACTACGTACTGAGCGACGTTACCCAAACTGGCGCCGAAAAGGTGCTCGATGACTCCCGCGCGCGCCAGAAGCCGCTGGAGTACCTTCACGCCCACGACAATATTCTGCCCGGGCTCGAGCACGCCCTGGCGGGCAAGGCGCCAGGTGATACCTTTAGCATCACGCTGGCCCCCATCGATGCCTACGGGCTGCGCGATGAAGCGCTGGTGAAAACGCTTGCCAGGACGGCCTTTAGCGGCGCCAAGCTCGCCCCCGGCAGCCGTTTTCAAACCGAAGGCGAGGCGGGACCGCAAATCGTCACCGTGCTATCGGTTGAAGGCGACAGCGTGCGCGTTGACATGAACCATCCGTTGGCCGGGCGAACGCTTGGCTACCGGGTCGAGGTGCTCGATGTGAGGCCTGCCAGTCGCGCCGAACTCGCCAAGGGCCATCCGCTGCCCCCGGGAACCGAACACGATAAGGTAGAAGATCGCAAGGTGCTGTAACGCCCGCTATTGATAGCGCATGACGTCAGCGTGCATCGGGGCCAAACGGCCAAGCAGTTCGTTTTGCGCCCCAAGCGCTATGTTCTCTTCGCGCAGCGCGGCCGCCAGATGCTCGACCAGCTGATTGAAGTGGGCATCGGTAATCCCCATGTTCTGGTGGGCGCGCTCCATCGGCGGACCCTCGTAGCGGCATGGCCCGTTGCTGACGGCGCAAAACTGGTTGGCAAGCGAGCCGGCCAAGTGGTCAATATTGGTGTTGGCGAAAAAACCGACCAGTTCAGGGTCATCGGCGACGCGATAGAGAAAGCGTTCGACTACTGCCTCGATCCCGCTTTCACCGCCCAAGCGCTCGTAAAGCGTGGTCGATGGGGCGGTGTGGGCGCAGCCGCCAAGGCTCAAGAGGATCGTGATCAGCGCCGCTGTCTGAAGAGCGCGCCGCGCCTGATATCGATACGCATGGGTGGGAGTTTGTGTCATCGCGCCCTCGCTCAAAAAGCTGCCTGAAGTGAAAGATAGCCGCCGCGCTGCGAGGCAAGACCTGCGATGTCACCCAGATCGAGCCAGGCAGCTGTCAGTGAAACGTGCTTGTTGAAGAAGTAGGCGCTATAGAGACTCTGCCAGTCCTCTTCGCGGGCCACGCTCAGATTGTCGGGCTTTTGCCGATACTCCGTGCCCACGATCCAGCGCGGGGTGAGAAATACCCCAGCGCTTGCCTCGGCGACCCACTCGCGGCCCCCCTGGTCGCCGCCAAATCCCAGAAGACCGCCCTGGTTGGCCTCGGTGTTGCGAAGCGTAGCGTTGAGCATGACGTTGCGCCCGGCCACGGCGGCGAACAGCAGTTTGCTTGCGCTGAGATAGGCGTCAGTGCCTTCGGTATGCTCGGCGCCAAGCGCGGTTGGAGTCGCGCCATCGACGAGCCGTTTGTGCAACACGCCCGCGCTCCAGATGCCCAGCGGGTGATACAGCACGTCGCCGAGCAGGCGCACCTTGGCACCGAATATGTCCTGCTCGAGCTCCCCGCCCAGGGTTTGTAGCTCGAAGCGTTGGCGGGCGTAGGAGAGTTCGACCCGGTCAACAATATTCAGGCTGGCGCCGCCGACCGTCAGGCGGTAGTCGTCGAGCCACGCGCGCGAGACGAAGGCCGTGGCGCCAAACTCCTCGTCGCTTGCGGTACTGGCAAGCACCGCCCAGGGGGAAAGCCCGCCACCGGCGGCGCCTTCGATGGCGCTGACGCCGCCGGTGCTCATGATGCGACTACCGGCCTGGGCGCTACCGGACGCGACCATAAGGCCCAAACAGGCGATGCCTGCCAGCCGGCAAAGCGTTCGCGCGATGGATGACGTTGCAGTAAAGCGAAACATGCTGACCCTCCCGGGTGTACTCGAGTATTAAACCGGCAGGCCCGGCGTTGGCAGCGATAGCGTCTCGAAGGCGTCGAGCCACGCCGGCAGCGCGTCGGATGGCATCGGCTTGGCAATCCAGTAGCCCTGCAGGTGGTCGCAGCCAACCTCGCTTAAAAGCTCGGCGCTGGCGCGATTCTCGACGCCTTCAGCAACGACCTTGAGCCCGAGGCTATGCCCCATTTCGATGGTCGAACGCACGATGGTGAAATCGTCCGCCTGGGTGTCCAGCGCCAGCACGAAGGACTTGTCGATCTTGAGCTCGTTGACCGGCAGGCGCTTGATTTGCGCCAGCGACGAATAGCCGGTCCCGTAGTCGTCGATGGCGATGCTCAAGCCCATACGGCCAAGCTCGAGCAGCGTTCTTGTGGCGACCTCGACATCCTGCATCATCGCGCTTTCGGTTACCTCGACGCTGAGCTGCCGAGCGCCAAGCTGGTACTGTTTCAACAGCGCCGCGATACGTTGGCAAAGCCCGGGGTCCATCACGTCGCTGGTCGACAGGTTGACCGCCACCGACAGGTGGTAATCACGCTGCTTCCAGCGAGCGAGCTGCTCGCAGATATGTGAGAGCATCCAGTTGGTCAGCATGCCGATTTGGCCCGAGCGCTCGGCCAGTGCGATGAACTCGTCCGGCGGAATGAAGCCAAGCGTCGGGTGCTGCCAACGCATCAGCGCCTCGCACTGATTGACGCGTCCGGTGCGCGTATTGACCTTGGGCTGATACGCCATCCACAGTTCACCGTTATCAACCGCGCGCTTGAGATCACGAATCAGCGTGAGCTGGCGCTGGTGTAATTCATCCTGTCCTTGCTGGTAGCGCTGGTGAATACAGCGCTGGCGTTTGGCCATGTCTAACGCGATATCGGCACGGCGCAGCAAAAGTTGAGTCGAGTCACCGTGATCGGGAAAGTGAACTTCGCCGATGCTGAGCGAAGGCGTTATCGGCGAACGATCCAGATGAATGGGCGCGGATAGCGCGGCAAAAAGAGGGCGGCGCCAATCGGCATCGGTCTCGATGTCAACGTGCATTAAAAGCAGTTCATCGCCATCCAGCCGGTAGGCACTACGTCGGCCGCTTTCGAGCTGATGCAATCGCTGGGCAAGCGTTACCAGCACGTTGTCGCCCAGGGCGTAGCCGAAGGTATCCTTGATGTCGCGAAAATTGTTGATCGCAAGGCGCATCAGGATAAAAGCGGAGCCGGCGGCAATGGCGCGCTCTATCTCCTCCTCGGCACAGATACGATTGGGAAGATCCGTTAAAAGATCATGGCGCGACTGGTAGTGAAGCACGGCCTCACGCTTGGCGATCTCGTCTTGCATGGTCAGAAGCGTCGAGGCGAGCTGGCCGGTTTCGCTGTGCCTGGTGCCGCTGGCAAGATCGTCGACGCGCTCACCACGACCGATGCGCTTGGCCGCCGATGCCAGCGCCATCAGCGGCCTGCTGATGCTGCGGGCGCTCCACATGGCCACCACAGCGGTCGCGATCAAAATCAGCGCCACGATGCCCAGAAGCTGCCAGCGAAGCGACCGGTAGGCGCCCAGTAACTCGTTGCGGGAAAGCTGCAAAAGCACGTGGGTTTGGGCGTTGCCGCCGGCGTAGAGCATGCTCGAGTAGGAGAGGTACTCGTCATCTGGCGTCATCTGACCGGTCAACGAGTAATCGCCGTTTTGAAGCTGTTCGCTGTTGTCGTTAATCAGCGTTAAGGCCAGGGCCTCTGGGTGGGAGCTTGAAAGCGAGCTGATACGCCCCTGCTGGTAGGTCACAATACTGACGTCGAGGCCGGTCAGCGCCTTGATCTCGCTGGTGACCGCCTCGTTGATCAAAAAACCCATGCCGACCCAGCCGATCAGATGCGGCGCGCGTACCGGCAGCAATGCAAACTCATAGGGCTCGCCCTCGGTTACCACAACCCCGACTGCCGAGCCGTTAAGGTTGGCGCGCTCGAAAAGCTGGGGAAAGGGCATGGCGCTATCGCGGGCGTGGTGGCTGCCTGCCAGTACGCGGCCATCCAGGTCGGTCAGCAGCACGATATCGGCGTTGGCGCGGGTGCCGTGATTGGCCAGCACCGAATAGAGCGTTTCATTGTCCTGAGTCGATACCGCGCTTTTGAAACCGAAATCGTCGGCGAGAATGGCAATGTTGTTGCCAAGCTGGTCACCGCGGGCGCTCAAGAGCTGTTGGAACACATTGGCGCCGACTTCCAGTCGCTGATTGCCCTTGACGATGATGTCGTTTTGCGTCGCACGCAGAAACGCCGCGCCGGTCGCCAACTGCGACAGGATCACGACGGTAAGCAAAACCAGCATCAAGCGCGTTCTAAAGCGCATGGCGACCTCGGACAGGCGGCGCAGGCAAACACCAGGGCTGAAGGCATGACAAAGCGACGAACAGGGTCACGTTAATGCTCGTTGGCCTGATGAAAACGCTGCTGTAGTGGTGAAAGAGGTGGCGTTTCTGGCGTTAGCGCGTTGAGCTCGAGTTGAACGTTCAGCGGCTGATCACCAGAAATGTTGCCTTCCCACCAGATTTGCTGGCGATCATCGAGTCTTGGGTGCCAAACGCGCACCGCGTGCTCGCCCTCCGGCAGCGTCGGCGTTTGTACCACGCCGTCAGGACCGGTTTTGTCGGCGAAGGGGGCGTCAGTGACGACGATGAACGCCTGCATCTGATCGTGAATGTTGCATCCCAGTACCACGACCCCTGGCTTATCGAACAGCACCGGCTCCGGGGTTTCCTGTAGATACAGGTTGAGCTCAAACGTTTTCGCCGGTGAAAAGGAGTAGACGTGGTGGCGCGTCGTATCCTGGTTGGGAAACGAGACGTAGCTTCCTGCCGGCACGGTGAGCACATGGGGGTGAAACGCCGCCCCGCGTTGATAGATCTGGCCTTCACGCGCCGGCGCCGCGGCGCCGGCGTAGTGGACTTCGACCACCGCGTCTTCGAGCGGGGCGCCAGTGCTGTCGGTCACGGTAACGGTGGCCGCCGACACGCTAAAGGAATAGGTGAAAAGAGCACATGCGGCAAAGCGCGCCAAGTGGTGTCGAACACGTTGAGTGGTTAATGCCACGAAGCCCCCGGCGTTGCTTGATAAGTAGTGAGATCTATCCTGTGGCTTTAGCCACTTCAAGTCATTCTTTACGGCTAACGGTAAGCCAACTTTAGGAAAAAAACAGTAAATAAATTGATCAGGTTTGTACTGATACCGCGTTTTGGCGATCCTTGCCAACGCTACCCGTCGAGTAAGAGCGCGTGAGAAAAAGCCGAACGGTGAGTGGGGTTCACAATGAAATAGCAAGCGTTAGAGCCAGCGAGAAAGCATCGGACACTCTTTGAGTCGCGTGCGCTTGATAGAGAGTAGTGAGGAGAAACGCCGTTTGAGACTAGCGCCAGGCGCTTTGCCAAACCCGCAGTACGCGCTCGGGGTACCAGGTGTTGCCCAAACTGCCGTTGTAGCGGGCAAGCGCTCGGGTAAAATCACCGCTCTCGACGGCCAGATAGTGGGCCAGAATCGTGCAGCCGTAGCGAAGGTTGCGGTGGGGGTCGGTCAAATCGTCGATGGGAAGGCCAAGCTCGGCGACCCAAAAGGGCATGATCTGCATGAGGCCCGTGGCGCCGGCGGAGGAGACCGCGTCCGGCCGAAAGGCGCTCTCCACCTCGATCAGCGCCAATATCAAACTCGGCGGAAGCCCGGCGAGCCGAGCCTCCTGATAAAGCCTTGTGAGCAGTGCGTCGCGCTGGCCGGCATCACTAATGAAGCGCGAAAGCGGCGCGTGCATGCGCGCGGCCCATTGGCGCATCGCGGTGTCCTGATAGGCAGCGCCGTCGAGGGTCGAGCGAAGCGGGGGCTCGGCGGCGCTAACCGCTGGTGCTACCACCAGACATAACGCCGCCAGTGTAAGGGCTGATGTAAGCCGCGCCACCACGCTCGCAGCGAGCCTGCGTCAGGCGTTCAGGCCGGACTTTTCGCCCAAAAACGCGACGATCTGATCTTCGGCGACCATGGTAGCCTCAGCGTCGCGGCGGCCCTTGTACTCGAGCTCGCCGTTATCCAGGCTGCGATCGCCGATCACGATGCGGTGAGGTACGCCCATCAGCTCCAGGTCGGCGAATTTCACCCCCGGGCGCGTATCGCGGTCGTCCAGCAGTACGTCGAAGCCGGCGTTGGTCAGCGTTTGGTGGAGCGCTTCAGAGGCTTCGCGCACGCGCTGGGACTTGTGCGCGTTCATCGGCACCAGCGCCACGTTGAACGGCGCGATGGCGTCAGGCCAGATGATGCCGGCATCGTCGTGGTTCTGCTCGATCGCGGCGGCCACCACGCGAGTGATGCCGATACCGTAGCAGCCCATCCACGGGTGCAGGGTCTTGCCGCTGTCGCCGAGCACCTTGGCGTCCATCGCCTCGGAGTATTTGGTGCCGAGCTGAAACACGTGACCGACCTCGATGCCGCGCTTGATCGAGAGCGTACCGTGACCGTCCGGCGACGGGTCGCCTTCGACCACGTTGCGCAGATCCGCCGCTTGGGGCAGCGCCAGATCGCGCTCCCAGTTGATGCCGAAGTAGTGCTTACCTTCGATATTGGCGCCGGCGCCAAAGTCCGACATCAGCGCAACGCTATGATCGACGATGATCGGCATATCGAGATTCACCGGGCCGAGTGAGCCAAAGCCCGCGCCAGCGGCGGCGCGAATTTCCTCTTCGCTGCCCATGGTGAGCGGGGCGAAAACCTCGGGCAAATTCTCCGCCTTGACCTCATTGAGCTCGTGATCGCCGCGCACCAACAGTGCGATCAGCCCACCGTTGGCAGCGCGCACGATCAGCGTCTTGACGGTTTTCTCGATCGCCAAGCCGTGCTGTTCGACCAGCGCGGCGATGGTTTTGGCGTTGGGCGTATCGACCAGGTGCATCTCCTGGCTGGGTGCTTCGCGCTTGGCATCGCTACCCAGCGGCGCCGCCAGTGCCTCGGCCTTTTCCATGTTGGCGGCGTAGTCGGAGCCGTTGGAGAAGACGATGTCGTCCTCGCCGGAGTCGGCCAGCACGTGGAATTCATGCGAACCAGTGCCGCCGATCGAGCCGTTATCGGCGATCACCGGGCGAAAATCGAGCCCCAGGCGAGTGAAGATGCGCGTGTAGGCGTCATACATGGCCTGGTAGGTATCGGCCAGCGACGCTTCGTCGGCGTGGAAGGAGTAGGCGTCCTTCATGATGAACTCGCGCGAGCGCATTACGCCAAAGCGCGGGCGAATCTCGTCGCGAAACTTGGTTTGAATCTGATAGAAGTTGATCGGCAGCTGCTTGTAGCTCGACACCTCGCGGCGCACCAGATCGGTGATCACCTCTTCGTGGGTCGGGCCAACGCAGTAGTCGCGCTCGTGGCGATCCTTGACGCGCAAAAGCTCCGGGCCGTACTGCTCCCAGCGGCCGGACTCCTGCCATAGATCCGCCGGCTGTACCGCGGGCATCAGCACTTCCTGGCCGCCGGCGCGGTTCATCTCTTCGCGCACGATCCGCTCGACCTTGCGCAGCGTGCGAAGCCCCAAGGGTAGCCAGGTATAGAGGCCCGAGGTCAAACGACGGATCATGCCGGCGCGCAGCATCAGTTGATGACTCACGACCTCCGCATCGGCCGGGGTCTCTTTCAAGGTGGCAATCAGTAGTTGGCTGGCGCGCATGAGCGTGAAACTTCCTTTTGAGTCGGTAATACGTAAAACGTGGCGATCGAAATAGCGTAACGCGGCGCTGTGAGGCGCTTTCAAGCGTTGAATGATTGCATTGTACGAGCACGCGGTAAAGCCGGCAAAATTAACCCCGCCGCTCCGGCGCCGGATGCAATCGTGCTAGACTCCGCCGCTTCAAGGGGTATAACCGACCCGGCGCGCGCTCGAATGAAGGCGCTTTTCTCGCTTGGGGTCACCATCACTTTTAAGGAAGGGAATCGATGAAGCAGCTCAAACGTCGTGGTGCAAGCATTGCTTTGGTGGGAAGTCTCGTCGTGAGCATGAGCGGCTGCGGTACGCTGTTTCATCCCGAGCGCAAGGGCCAGCTCAGCGGCAATGTCGACCCGGTGGTCGCTATCGCCAACGGCGTTGGGCTTCTGTTTTTCATTCTGCCCGGCGTCATTGCCTACGCGGTGGATTTCTCCAACGGTACGATTTATCTCCCGAGCAATACCAGCGCCTCCATCGATACCTTCACGCTCGACGACACCTCGGATCTTGCCTCGCTCGAGCGGATTCTTTCCGACAAGGCCGGCCAGCCGGTCGATCTGCACAACGAATTGATGATCATGGAGGAGGTGGAAAGCCTCGACGAGGCGCTTGCCATGGTGCGCATGTCCGGCGTCCACGATAGCGAGCGCCTAGGCGTTCTTTGATCGCCGGTTGATTCTCCGGTCTCAGGCGCGCTCGCGGGGTCTGGTCAACTTCAGGGTGATGAGCCCAAGGAGCAGTCCCCAGAAAGCGCTGCCGATCCCCAACAGGCTGACACTCGATGCGGTCAGCAAAAACGTTACGATGGCCGCGTCGCGCTCTGCGGCGTTGGCAAAGGCACCGGCCAGCCCGCCGCTAAGCGTACCCAGCAGCGCAATGCCGGCCAGCGCCACGATCAGTGCCTGGGGCAGGGCGTTGAAGAGCCCGGTGACCGTCGCGCCGAATAGCCCCATCACCAGATAGAACGCGCCGGCCGCCGCACCCGCCGCATAGCGCCTTCGCATGTCGGCGTGGGCGTCCGGGCCAATGCAGACCGCCGCGCTGATCGCCGCCATGTTCAGGGCAAAACCGCCCAACGGGGCCAGCGCCATCGTGGCCGCCCCGGTCCAGCCCATCAGCGCCGAACCGTTGGGCTGATAGCCCGCCGCTCTCAGTACCGCCACCCCAGGCAGGTTCTGGGTCGCCATGGTGATGATGAAAAGCGGAATGCCGACGCCGATCAGCGTCGTTGGCGCAAACGCGGGAGCGGTGAAGGCAGGGGCGGCCGGCGTCAGTGGAATGCTGCCCGCGTCGACCTGACCCAGCATCACCGCGGCAACGAGCCCTACCAATAGCACACCCGGGACCGCCAGCGCCGGCCAGAACCGGCGCCCGATCACCCAAGCAACGAGCATGATCATCGGCAGCATCCACTGGCTCTGCATGACCCCGAAAAGTTCCAGCCCGAATCGCAGCAAGATACCCGCCAGCAGCGCCTGGGCAATCGCGTTGGGAATGTGGCGCATCAGCCGCTCGAATAGTCCCGTGACCCCGCATAGCGTGATCAAAAGCGCTGAAAAAAGAAACGCCCCGATTGCCTCGTCCATTGGCACGCCCGGCAAGCTCGTGACCAGAAACGCCGCGCCCGGCGTCGACCAGGCGGTCAGTAGCGGCATGCGGTAGTAAAGCGACAGCCCGAGCGTGGTTAGCCCCATGCCGATTCCCAGCGCCCAGAGCCAGGAGCTAATCTGCGCCGCTGTCGCCCCCGCCGCCTCGGCGGCCTGAAACACGATTGCCGCGGAGCTTGTGTAGCTGATGACGACCGCGACCAGCCCCGCCGTTACGGTCGAAAAACTCGTATCGCGCCAGAGCGAGAAGCGGTAAGGCTGACTGTTTTCTGAGGTGGACATGGGTGGCCCCGATTGCAATTGAACGTTATAACGCACAAACGCGACGTTACCACCGTGCGCTATAGCGCACAATGGCCAGCAGAGGCGACCAGATGGCTTACAGCAGGTAAACGAGGAAAAAGACGCCAAAAAAACAAGCGCCGCCCCAAGGCGGCGCCGGGCGATCAACCGGCCCTATGTGACGGGTCAGGAATGCTTGGAAAGCGAGTGGGATGGCGCTTCATGTAAGCGTGGCAGGCTCTGAGCACGCGTACATCGTCGTACTTGCCGCCGGCGAGTTGAAAGCCCACGGGCAGGCCCTCACTGGTGAAGCCGCAGGGCACGGAGGCCGCCGGCTGCTGGCTAAGGTTGAATGGGTAGCTAAACGAGGCCCACTCTTCCCAGTCGCGCATGTCGCTTCCCGGCGGCACCTCGTGATTGATCTCGAAAGGCGAGAGCGTCACCGACGGCGTCATCAACAGGTGATACTCGCGGTTGAAGTGCTCCAGGCGCTGGGTGATGTAGGCGCGCTCGTTGAGTGCGCGGAAAAACTCCAGCGCCGTCCAGCCTTCGGCTTCCTTGGCATTGGCGACCAGCCCCGGGTCCAAAAGCTCGCGGTGCTTGTCATCGAGCTGCTCCCACTGGTGAAGCGAGGCGGTGAACCAGAGCTTTCTGAAGGTATCGATGGCCGGTGTCAGCCCCGGGTCGACCTCGACCACTTCGGCGCCGAGCTCGGCAAGCGCGTTGGCGGCCTCGCGTACCTTGTCGGCGATCTGCGGGTCGACCGATGCATAGCCAAGATCAGGCGAGTAGCCGATTCGCAGGCCTTCCAGGCTTTTGCCGAGATCCTCGCCCCAGCAGTCGGGCTGGCCGCGGGTGGCGTAGGGGTCGTGGTAGTCGTAGCGGCCGATGACGTTGAGCATCGCCACCGAGTCTTCCACTGAGCGGGTGATCGTGCCCAGATGCGAAAGGCTCGGCTCCTTGGCCGGCGGCCACTGCGGCACCCAGCCGTAGCTCGGTTTGAAGCCGAAGGTGCCCGTGAAGGCGGCAGGGATACGAATCGAGCCGCCGGAATCGCCGCCCTGGTGCAGCACCCCCATGTTCAGCGCCGCCGCCGCCGCCGCGCCGCCGGAGGAGCCACCGGCAGTAAGCCTTGTATCCCAGGGGTTGCTGGTGGCGCCGAACACGCGGTTGTCGGTCACCGCTTTCCAGCCAAACTCCGGCGTGTTGGTCTTGCCCAGAATGATCGCGCCGGCCTCGCGCAGCATGCGCGCCGGCGGGCAGTCGGTGTCGCACAGCGCTTTCGAGGTGGTCAGCGACCCTTCCCGGCAGGGCATCCCTGCGACCTGCGCGAGATCCTTCATCGATACCGGCACGCCGTCGATCGGGCTTAGCGGTTTGCCCTGACCCCAGCGGCGCGCGGAGGTCTTGGCCGCGCTTTCGGCGCCTTCACGGTCGACGTGCACATAAGCGTTCACCTGGTCGTTGAAACGCTCGATACGCTCGAGGGCGGCACGGGTGGCTTCCAGCGGCGACGCCTGCTTATCTTGATAAAGCGTACGCAGGGAGTTGGCGTCCATCAGGCCTAGATCGGTTTCGCTCACGGTAGCTCCTTGTCGATTGTCGTCCTTGGGTGACGCCGCTTGGGGGGCTCCTCAAGCGTCAAGTCGCTGTAAGCCTAGGCAACGAACGCATTAGCTGCAAAACTTGCGCTTTTGATTCTCATCCACGCCCTGCGTACTCGGGGCATGTCAGGAGCCCTGGATGGCAAGCCCACCGACGCCGATCGCCGCGCACGTTACCCATACCGTCAAACGCCTTCGCCGCGAGCGGGCGTGGAGTCTGGACCGCGCCGCGGTCGAAACCGGCGTGAGCAAGGCGATGCTCGGTCAAATCGAGCGGGGGGAGTCGAGCCCAACGGTCTCGACGCTTTGGAAGATCGCCAGCGGCTTTCGCGTGTCGTTTTCGAGTCTTTTTGACAGTGGCGCGGCGACTCGTGAGGCGCTCGAGTGCGACCAGCACGTGCCAGTGTGGGGGGAGGATAGCGTGGGCATGCAGGCGCGGCTGCTGTTTCCCTTCGATCCGCTGTTGGGTTTCGAGATGTTCATGATCGAACTCGCCCCCCACGCGTTGAGCGAGTCCGCCCCGCACGCCGCCGGCGTGGTCGAGCATATCGTGGTGGTGGAAGGCGAGCTTCAGTTTTGTCTGGACGGGCAGTGGCAGTCCCTGAAAGAGGGCGAGGGGCTGCGCTTTTTAGCCGACCGGCCCCACGCCATGCGCAACGCTACCGAAAAGCGGCTGCGCTTTCACGATGTGATCCACTACCTGCCGGGCGCGGCGTCCGGCAACTGAGCGCGCAGCCAGCGGATCTCCTCGGGCCAGTTTGCCGGCTCGACGGTTTCGAGAATCAAGGGGATGCCGTCGGTGCGTTCATCCTGAATGATGGTGATAAACGCCTCCAGGCCGATATTGCCCTTGCCCAGGCTATGGTGGCGATCCACGCGGCTTCCAAACTCGCTCTTGGCGTCGTTCAGGTGCATGCCGCACAGATACTCGAACCCCACCACGCTTCCCAGCTCGTCGAGGGTCTGCTCGGTCGCCCGGGCGCCGCGCAGATCGTAACCGGCGGCGAAGGCGTGGCAGGTGTCGATGCACACGCCGACCCGGCTTTTATCCTCGACGTGCTCGATGATGGTGGCGAGATCCTCGAAGCGCCAACCCAGATTCGTGCCTTGCCCGGCGGTGTTTTCGATCACCGCGGTGACGCCCTGGGTTTGATCGAGTGCCAGGTTGACGGATTCGGCGATACGCAGCAGACAGTCGCGCTCGCTGATCTTTTTCAGAAAGCTTCCTGGATGAAAATTCAACAGCGAAAGCCCTAGCTGCTCGCAGCGCTGCATTTCGTCGAGAAACGCCGCGCGGGACTTCTCGAGGCCTTCGGCTTCCGGGTGACCCAGGTTGATCAGGTAGCTGTCGTGGGGAAGGATCTGGTTCGAGGCGAAGCCGTGCTTTTGGCAAGCCTTCTTGAACGCGCTAATGGCCTCGATGGTCAGGGGTTTGCCTTTCCACTGGCGCTGATTCTTGGTGAATAGCGCAAACGCGTTGGCGCCGATCTCGACGGCGCGGTGAACGGCCTGATCCGGGCCGCCGGCCGCGCTAACGTGCGCACCGATATACTTCATGACAACTTCCCGAGGTCTGCGAGTGTAACGCTATTATGCCGGTTAACGCTGATCCAAAAAACGCTTGAACGTTTCCGGCTGGTCGGTGATCGCGCTCGAGACCCCCCAGGCCCAGCGGGGCTCGAAGGCGCTCGGGTCGTTGGGGGTGTAGCAGAGCACCTTATAGCCCGCCTCGACCATCGCCATGGCCTGGGAGCGCTTGAGCCGCGTCCAGTCCGGGTGAACGCTGAATGCCTCGAGCTCTTCACACAGCGTTTGCCAGCGCGCGGGCGTGGCGCCGAACAGCACACCAAGGGCCAGGCGGTCGGGGCCGGCAAGCGTTCGGCAGCGCCTGAGCGCCTTTTCATCGAACGAGGAGACGATACGCCGCTCGGCGGGGATTCGCTCCATCAGCGGCGGCAGCGCCGCATCGACCAGCGCATTGGCGTCGCGGCCCTTGTTGACCTTGATCTCGAGATTCACGCCCATGCCGAGCTCGTCGAGAAGCGCGAGCATCTCGTCAAGCGTCGCCATTTTCTCACCGGCGTAGCGGTCGCAAAACCAGCCGCCCACGTCGAGCGCCCTGGCGCTTTGCAGGCTAAGCTTGGAAAGCTCGCCGCGCCCGTCGGAGCAGCGGCGAACGTCCTGGTCGTGCCAGATGACCGGCGTGGCGTCGCCCAAAAGCTGCACGTCGAGCTCGACCCAGGTAGCGCCGGCATCAAACGCGGCGCGTACTGCCGCTAGCGTATTTTCCGGGGCGGCAGCCGAGTAGCCGCGGTGGGCGACGAGCGCCGGTAACAAAATGCCGGGGTGCGACATGGGAATTCACCGAGTGCTGGTTGAAAACGCTCAGTCTAGCATGGGCGTATGACAACCCAATGGCACCGCTTGATTTATAACGGTTAACGCGGTTGGATGACGCTCTTTAGCCGTTCACTCACACAGGAGAAAGTGGTCATGGCCAAGCGGATCGAGTTTGCAACAACCGGCGGCTCAGACGTGCTCGAGCTCAAGGAGGTCGACGTCAAGGCGCCGGGCAAGGGCGAGGTGCGCATCGCCAATAAGGCGGTGGGGCTCAACTTCATCGATATCTATTTTCGTACCGGACTCTATCCCGCGCCCGGCATGCCCTCGGGGCTGGGCACCGAAGGCGCCGGCGTGGTAGACGCGGTGGGTGAGGGCGTAAGTCACTTGAAAGAGGGCGACCGGGTCGCCTACGCCCAGGGCCCGCTGGGGGCCTACGCCGAGCTGCACACGCTGCCCGCCGACAAGGTCGTAAAGCTCCCCGACGGTATCGACTTCGAAACCGCCGCGGCGAGTATGCTCAAGGGCCTGACGGTGCAGTATTTGCTGCGCCAGACCTATGAGCTCAAGGGGGGTGAGACCATTTTGTTTCATGCCGCTGCCGGTGGCGTGGGCTCCATCGCCTGTCAATGGGCCAGGGCGCTGGGCGTAAAGCTGATCGGTACCGTGAGCTCAAACGAGAAAGCCGCGCTTGCCGAGAAAAACGGCGCCCGGGCGACGATCAACTACTCGAAAGAGAACGTGGTCGAGCGGGTGCGCGAACTCACCGGTGGCCAGATGTGCGACGTGGTCTACGACTCCGTTGGCAAGGATACCTGGGAGACCTCGCTTGATTGTCTGAAGCCGCGCTCGCTGATGGTCAGCTTCGGTAACGCCTCGGGCCCGGTCGAAGGTGTCAATATCGGCATTCTCAACCAGAAGGGGGCGCTCTATGTCACGCGCCCGAGCCTCAACGGTTACGCCGACACCCGCGAGCGCCTGGAGCAGATGTGCAGCGAGTTCTTCGAGATGATCGAAAGCGGCAAGATCGACATCGACGTGGCCAACCGCTATCCGCTGGCAGAGGCCGGCAAGGCTCAGGATGCGCTGCAGTCGCGCCAGACGACCGGCTCGACCATCCTGCTTCCCTGAATTCGAACCTGAAGGCCTGCTTGATGCCACCCCAGAATCGGGGTGGCGTATCGATCAGGCATCCGGGCCGTCATAGGCCATATCGAAAAAGCGCTTTTCGATGCGGCTGGCCTCGACAAAGGGCGCGCGCAGGCTCTCGAAGCTTTGGGTTTCGCCCACCCGGTTGAGCTCGCTTTTAAGAAAGTCGACCCACTGTACGAAAGCCGGCTCGTTATGGATCACGATCCAGTCGCGGTGCTCGGCGCGCTCGGGCGGCGGCGTCGGGCTTCGCTGCGCCCACTCCAGATAGAGCCACTCTGCCACCACCAGCACCACGAGAATCAGCGCGTAGTCCTGGGAGGCGCAGGCCCGGTCCATCAACTCGACGAAGGCTTGGGTCGGCTCGGCAATGGGCGGGTTGCGCCAGTGATTTTCGGCCACACCGAGGGCCTGAAAGGAGTCGATGAAGTAGCGGTACTCGCCGCCGGCCAGCACGCTGAGCTGGCGCGCGTGGGTCAGCCGCGCCTCGGGATCATCGGCGGCGCACACCGCCGCCCCGAGTAGCCGCACGAAGCTGTCGCAAAAGCAGAAGTCCTGTACCAGGTAGCGGGCGAACACCTCGTCATCGATGTGACCGCTCAAGAGCTCATCGACGAAACGGTGATTGACCGAGGCGTCCCAGTACGGGTTGGCCGCCTGACGCAGCCGCTGGCATAGATCCATGAGGTTATCTCGCTGTTATCGTTTTCAAAGAGGAGTGACTGGGTAGTTTAGCGAGCAGGGCACATGATTCAAACGTGCTTGTGAGTGGGCGCCACCGCCGATCACGTTTAAAAAAACTCGCAGAATCAGTTAACTTATATTGTGTTTTGATCTATCAAGTGGGATACACCACACCGCCGGCGCTTGGGCTCGGCGTTTAATGGAGACACCGTTACATGGCGATCGAGGCTATCGGATTGGCCCCCAGTACGCTCATTTTCATGATACTCGCTTTGACGCTGGTCGCCTTCATTTGGGGCCGCTTTCGCTATGATGTCGTCGCCCTGGCCGCGCTATTGAGTTCGGTACTGCTGGGGCTGGTGCCCGCCGACGAGGCCTTTGCCGGTTTTGGCCACCCGGCGGTGATTACCGTGGCGGCGGTGCTGGTGATCAGCCGCGGTTTCGAGCGCTCTGGCGTAGTGGATATCATCGCCGCCCAGGTGATGAAAGCCGGCGAGCGCCTGCTGTTGCAGCTGCTGGCACTGGTGGGCACGGTTGTGGTGCTTTCCGGCGTGATGAACAACGTCGGCGCGTTGGCGCTACTGCTGCCGGTGGCCATGCGCCTGGCGCGGGAACACAACACGTCGCCCTCGCTTTTGCTGATGCCGCTGGCGTTTGGCTCGCTGCTCGGCGGGCTCACGACGCTGATCGGCACGCCGCCCAACATCATCATTTCCACCTACCGTGGCAACATCACCGGTGAAAACTTCAGCATGTTCAGCTTTTCACCGGTCGGCGTGGCGGTGGCGCTGGCAGGGCTTGCGTTCATCGTGCTGCTGGGCTGGCGCCTGACGCCCAAACGCAACAGCGCCGCCGGTGCGGCGGACATGTTCGACACCGCCAACTACCTGGTCGAGCTCAAGGTCTCGCAAGAGTCCAGGGCCAACGGGCTGACGCTGCAACAGCTTCGCGACGAGCTCGACGAAACCATTCCCGTGCTGGCCGTGGTGCGCGATGACAACCGCCGGGCAGGGTACTCGTTTCACGGCGTGCTCAAACAGGGCGATATTCTGCTGCTCGAGGCGGGACCGGAGGAGCTTCAACTTCTCGAGGACAAGGCGGGCTTGAGCGCGGTCGCCGAGCTCGAGGAGGACGACCGCGAAGAGGACGAGCGCGCCGCAAAAAACGCCGATAAAGCGAGCGAGCCAGCAAAAGATGAGGCCATCGATACCGAAGGCCTGCAACTGGTCGAGGCGGTGGTGCGAAGCGGCTCGATGATGATCAATCGCAGCGTGCGTCAGCTTCGCTTGAACCACCAGTTTGGTCTGCACCTGGTGGCCGTGGCCCGGGACGGCGGGCGCTTGAAGCAGCGCCTGCGCGACATTCGCTTTCAAACCGGCGACGTGCTGCTGCTTCAGGGCAGTGAAAAGGAGATCAACGATAGCCTCTCGTCGCTTGGGTGTTTGCCGCTGGCCAGCCGCGAGCTACACCTGGGGCAGCCGCGCAAGCTGGCGCTATCGCTGGGGATTTTCGCCTTGGCCATCGTGTCGATGCTGTTCGATTTGCTGCCCGCGGCAGTGGCCATGAGCACGGCGGCACTGGTGTCGCTTCTGATCGGCGTGCTACCGCTGAGAGAGGGGTATAACGCCATCGACGGGCCGGTGATCGTGCTGCTGGCGGCGATGCTGCCGGTGGGCGAGGCGCTTGAAACCAGCGGCGGCGCTGATATCATCGCCAATTCGCTGTTGTATTTTGGCGCCGAGTGGCCGGTCGTGGTGTCGCTTTGCGGGCTATTTCTGCTCTGCATGCTGCTCTCCAATATCGTCAACAACGCCGCCGCCGCGCTTTTGATGGCCCCCATCGCGGTGAGCCTGGCCAACGGCTTCGATGTCGCGCTGGAGCCGTTTTTGATGGCGGTGGCGGTCAGCGCCTCCAGCGCGTTTTTGACGCCCATTGGACATCAGTCGAACACTCTCGTGCTTGGCCCCGGTGGCTACCGCTTCAGCGACTACTGGAAGCTTGGGCTTCCGCTGTCGCTGGTGGTGATGGTAACGGCGATTCCCGTGATTTTGCTGGTGTGGCCGCTGTCGGGCTAAAGTGCTCGCGCAGGTGTAAATGCATCGTTAAACAATAGGCGGGCATCCTGATTGCCCGCTGAATCAAAAGGCTCGGCCCATGAATCAGCAACACCGCCAGGACGCCATCGTCGAACTGGTCCGCCTGCACGGCTACGTGAGTATCGAGCAGCTCACCGAGCACTTCACGGTGACGCCGCAAACCGTGCGCCGCGATCTCAATACGCTCTCGGACGAAGGGCGCATTCGCCGCGTTCACGGCGGCGCCGGGGTGGAGTCGAGCACGGTCAACACCGCCTACAGCACGCGCAAGACGCTCAACCTGGGGGAGAAGGAGCGCATTGCCCGGGCGCTGGCCGAGCAGATTCCGGATCACTCGTCGCTGTTCATCAACATCGGGACCAGCAACGAAGTGATCGCTCAGGCGCTTTTGGAGCACAAGGGCCTCGAGATCATCACCAATAACCTCAACGTCGCGGCCATTTTGCAGCGCAAGGAGGATTTCTCGGTGATCGTTGCTGGCGGCCAGGTACGCTCTCGCGACGGCGGCATCATCGGCGAGGCGACCATCGATTTCATCAACCAGTTCAAGGTCGACGTGGGCGTCATCGGTATCAGCGGTATCGACGAAGATGGCTCGCTTTTGGAGTTCGATTATCAGGAAGTACGGGTCGCCCAGGCGATCATCGCCAACTCGCGCCGGGTGTATCTGGCCGCGGACCACTCCAAGTTTCACCGCAATCCGGTCGTGCGTCAGGGCAATATCGCCCAGCTCGATGCGCTATTCACCGACCGCCGCCCCCCGGAGCCGATCGTCAAGCTTTTGAGCGAACACGGCGTGGCGCTGCATATCGCCTGAACCTACCCACATTTCACTTTGATAGCGTGTCCTGACTTCAAAAGGTCAGGGCCGTCACGCCCAGCCGTCTGTTTAAATAAATAGCGCTTTTTTATTCAGGGCCGCGACAAAGATCGCGGCTTTTTCGTTCGACGTTATGCCGACTAACGCCGCGTAAAAGGGCCGAAACGTTCGATAATACGCTCGTTTGAAAACGGCTGACACGATAAACGCGAAGTACGACACTCTGTCGTTTAACTACAACCAGAGACCCTGCCAATGGCGGATTGTTGGCCAAACGAGGCTCGACCATAGTCACACCATGGCTTTGAAACACCAACCCTTTCAAAGCCCGGCGCGCCTACTTAACCGGTCAATGCGTGCCAGCACGGCACCGCGAGGTCTACCGCCTGCGGCGTCTGCGCCCACCCTTAGGCGCTTATAAGCTCATTAGCCGACAGTGATAAAACAGACACAGTGATAAAACAAACACAGTAATAAAACAAACAGAGGTGGTTTATGAACTGCATCGAACTCACTCAGCAGGCCGACCGTATCGCCAGCACGTTCAGCAAGCAGGAACTGGCCAAACTGGTGCTGGCGCTCAAATGTCAAGGCGAGTCGCTTCAGCAGGCGGTCGAGGTGATCGACACGATCGACACCCGCGCAGGCTACTCGATGGAACAGGCCTGGGAGGAGGTACTCGCCCAGGATTCGCAGCTGATTATCGAAGACGAAGAGTAGCGCCTTTGAACGAGAAAGCCCCCGCGAGGGGGCTTTCTCGTTTTTACCGATAACGCCGTTATTCGGCCAGAGCGGCTTCCGAGCGCGGGGCGTTGGGGCGGGTCGTATCCGGGTTCTTGGCGAAATAGGTATCGAGCCGGGTCTGGGCCTGGTCGCCGAACAGCACCTCACAGGCTTTTTTGAGCCCCTCGGAGTTCATCAGCTCGTCGCGGTGAACCACCAGCGATACCTTGGCGCGCCGGCGCAGAAAGTCCTCGAGTTCGGTGATCATCTCGTGATCGCGGGCGTACTCGAGCTCGCAGCGGACGTACTCGGTCTTGTCGATCAGAATTTCCGCCTGGCTGGGGTCAGCCTTGATTTTTTCCAGCAGGCCAAAGGCGTCGTTGCCGTAGCGCCGCCACAGCCGCGACGAGAGCTTCTCGTTGGACGTGGCCGGCGTCAGCGCGTCGAGTTTCGCGTCGCGGGCTTGCTGCATGAACGATGCCTTCACCTTGTCATCCGGCTCGCCGTACCAGCGCGTGGCGGGGGCGCCAAGCGTTACCCCGAGCTTTTGCACTTCGTCACTGATCTCCTCACCCACGTTCAAACAGTCGGTCAACTTGCCGCCAAAAATACTGATATGGGCGGTGGATTCGTGAGTGTCGATCACGTGCTTGCGCGAGAGCTGCAAAAAGTCGCGGCTCTGGCCCTTGTCCGCCTTGACCGCCAGCGGGCGCACGCCGCAGCGGGTGGAGATGATGTCCTTTTCGGTCAGCGGCGTTTCGAGGCTCAAGCGTGCATTGATGTTCTCGAGCACGAACGCGATGTCTTCCTGCGTGACCTCCGGGTACGGGTTCTCCATGTGGGTATCGGTGGTGCCGATGCAGGTGCGGTTCCCCATGGGGATGACGAAAAACAGCCGGCCGTCGTTGGCGAAAAATGCCAGCACCCGCTTTTGCTCGGTGAGCTGCGGCACGATCAAATGAATGCCCTTGGAGTAGAGGTGCTGGTGCGAGGTGGACTGCTTCGTCAGCGCGTTGTGCTCATCGACCCAAGGGCCGGCGGCATTGATCAGCACTTTTGAGCGGATGTTGAAGGTATCGCCGGTCATCACGTCGCGCGCGCGGGTCACCCAACACCCGTTTTCGCGCTCGGCACCCAATGATTCGACGTAGTTGGCCGCCACCGCGCCGAAGGTCATTGCCTGGCGCACGAAATTGAAAACGAAGCGGGCGTCGTTGTCGTAGAGATACGCATCGGAGTACTCGAAGCCCCCAACGGCGTTTTCAGTGTCGATGATGGCCTCTTCCTGCTTGATGTTCTTTGGCGACAGCAGGCGGGGTCGCTTCGTAAAACCGTTACCCATCAGCCAGTAGAGCCAGGTACCCGCCCATAGATAACGCGGCGAGTGGCGAAAGCCCTTGGAGATAGTCGTGAGAAAGCGGATCTCCTTGACCGTAGAAGGGTAGCTCTTGATCAGGTGATTGCGGCTTTTACAGAGCTTTCGCACCAGCGCGAAGTCGTTGCTCTCCATGTACTTGATGCCACCCCACACCAGATTCGAGGAGTGCATGCTGGTGCTGCCGGCGAAGTCGCCGCGGTCGATCACCGCCACTTTCGCGCCTTTACCCGCGAGCGCCGAGGCGGCGGCGGCGCCGTTGATGCCGCCGCCGATGATCAGCACGTCATACTCTTCACTTGGCAGCTTTTCGAGATTCTGAGTTCGAAGCGTCATGGCGAATTCCGTTGGGTCGAAAGCGCGAACGTGGATACGTCGCTTGATATTTTCAATAACGAAACTATAGATGATCGTTTTCGAACATTCAACGCGTTTGACACGCGCAAATGCCAAGCGAAAGGCATAAAAAAAGCCGGCCCAGGGCCGGCTAGAGATTCGATAAAAGAGGTGTTACTTGACGCTCTCCTCGGCATTGACCGGCGGCGCCTTGGGCGCAGCGGGATTGTGATCGATCAGGGTGGACTTGTCGGTGGCGAACTCGTTATAGGCGAAATCGTCCACGGTGAGCATCTCCAGCACCTCTTTCTCGAAAGTGCGCATGAATTCGGCGTCTTCCTGACTGACGATGCCTGCTTCCAGACCCGCTTCGACCCGGGCTTCCGGATGCAGCGCGGTTTGCGCGATCTCGCCCTTGGCGTAGGCCTTGTTGACCGTGCGGTAGATCTTCTCGGCGCGCTCGTACTCCACCAGCAGCGCGTTGTAACGCGCCAGGGGGTTGCGCTGTTCGCCGTCGTCCTGGTCCCAGGTATTGCGCAGCAGTTTGGTGCGCAGTGCGCTGTGGGTGGATACACGATGGGCGATATCGCGGGCGAAATCGTCGTGGGGTTTGTTCCAGCGACGGCCCAACGGCATCACCACAATGTTTAGCACCTTGCCCAGCGCGCGATTGGGCAGGTTGTCGAAAATCTCGACAAAGGCCTGCTCGGCGCGGTGCAGCAAGAAGCGGCAGCTATAGTGCAGCAGTGACTCTTCACCTGCGACCTTGTCGCCGGCCTGCCACTGCTTGAGTACCATGGAGGCGAGATACAGGTTGGAAAGCACGTCGCCCAGGCGCGCCGAGATCATCTCGCGCTTTTTGAGCGCCGACCCCAGGCTTGCCATGGCAGCGTCGGCGCACAGGCCAAAGCCTGCGGACAGGCGTGCGATGTCCTGGGCGTAGGCGGCGGCGGGAGCATCGAACGGCACCGAAGGCTTGCCGATGCCGATTCCCAGCGTCAGCGCGCGCGCGGCGTTGCCGAAGATCAGCCCGGCGTGCTTGAAGAACGCCGTGTCGAAAGCCTTGACGTCGTTTGCGTCCTTGGCGGCGAGTTCATCGAGTACGTAGGGGTGGCAGCGAATCGCGCCCTGACCGAAGATCATCAGGTTACGCGTCATGATGTTGGCGCCCTCCACGGTGATCGCCACCGGGTTGGCGCTGTAGCCGATCCCCAGATAGTTACGCGGGCCGAGCGTGACCGCCTTACCGCCGTGCACGTCCATGGCGTGGCTTAGAATTTCACGCTGGAACTCGGTGAGCTGGCTTTTTAGAATCGCCGAGGGCACCGCAGGCTTTTCGCCGTGGTCGATCAGGTTAGCGGTTTGATACACCGTGGCCTGGGCGATGTAGCCAAGCGCAGCCATTTTGGCCAGCGGCTCTTGCACGCCTTCCATTTCCGCAACAGGAACGTTGAACTGACGACGGACGCGCGTAAAACCGCCGCTCCAGCCCAGCGCGTAGCGTGCGGTGCCGGTAGCGCCCGAGGGCAGGGTGATGCAGCGTCCGATAGACAGGCACTCGACCAGCATGCGCCAGCCCTGGCCGATCATGTCCTGGCCGCCGATGATGGTATCCAGCGGCACGAACACGTCCACGCCCTTGATCGGGCCGTTCATGAAGGGGCTGCCGATCGGGTGGTGACGCCGGCCGATCTCCATGCCCTCGGTGTCGCGGGGAATGAGTGCCAGCGTGATGCCGCGATCTTCTTCGTCACCGAGAAGTTTTTCCGGATCGAACAGGCGAAACGCCAAGCCTACTACGGTGGCGATCGGTGCCAGGGTAATCCAGCGCTTCTCGAATGTCAGCTTGATGCCCAGTACTTCCTTGCCGTCGACGGTCTGCTTGCACACCACGCCGGTGTCCGGCAGTGAGGTGGCATCCGACCCCGCCCGAGGGCCGGTCAGGCCGAAGCAGGGGATTTCACGGCCGTCGGCCAGGCGCGGCAGGTAATGATTCTTCTGCTCTTCGGTGCCGTACTTCATCAAAAGCTCACCCGGGCCGAGCGAGTTGGGCACGCCCACGGTGACCATCAGGGTTTCATTGGCGGAGAGCTTTTGCAGCGCCATGGACTGCGCCTTGGCGGAAAAACCAAGACCGCCGTACTCCTTGGGAATGATCATCCCGAAAAAGCGTTCTTTCTTCAGGAAGTCCCAAAGCTGCTGAGGCAGGTCGGCGCGCTCGATGGAAATGTCCCAGGCGTTACACATGCCGGCAGCGGTGGCGCACTGGTTATCCAGAAACGCCTGTTCGTCCTCGCGCAGGCCCTCGTCCTTATAGCTTAGAAGGGCGTTCCAGTCCGGCTTGCCGGAAAAGAGCTGGCCGTCCCAGGACACGCTGCCGGCCTCGAGCGCGGTACGCTCGGTGTCGGACACTTTCGGTGCCACCTTTTTGAACATGCCAAAAACGCGCGGCGTAAGCCACAGCCTTCTCAGCGCCGGCAAACCCGCTGCCGCCACGCCAAGCGCTACCAGCAGAAGAAGAAAGCCGATGACCGGGGCGTCGAACACCAGCCCGATTAGGCCAAGCACGGCCAACACCCCGACGGCCGGCGCCGCGCCGGCCTCCCGGCGCATCACGACGAGCAGGCCCACGATGGCCAGCACGATCAGCAGTAGCGTGAGCATAGAATCTCTCCATATCGTTTATAAGGATTATTCAAACGTGGTTGGGGGTACGTATTTAAACGGATGTTTGAATAGTGGCAGACTCGCGCTATCCCGCGCAAGTACTTCACCCTGGCGTCGAGTATCGCTCTCAGTATAGTGGTTGATGCGCCGTATGAACTCTTCGAGCCTGACGCGATACGCAAAATATGCGTCAAGCGATAAAACGAAAAAACGCCGCGGGCCGCCGCGGCGTGCAAAACGTGGTCAGGCGGTCGTTTGAGCTATCGCTTGGGCGCTTTTCGCGCCGGCGCACTGCCGGCCACGTAGTAGTCGACCTGCTCGCGCGGCAGCGGCGCTCGATTGCGGATATGGTCGGCGATTTTTTCCGCCAGCATCAGCGTCGGCGCATTCAGGTTGCCGGTGGGAATCAGTGGAAAGAGCGAAGCGTCGACGACTCTAAGCGCCTCGAGCCCGTGAACGCGGCCCTGGCCGTCGGTGACGGCATCAGGGCCTTCACCCATTTTGCAGCTGCCGCAGGGGTGGTAGGCGGTTTCCGCATGCTCGCGCACGAAGGCATCCAGCGCCTCGTCGCTTTGCACCTCTGGGCCCGGTGCGACTTCGCGGCCGCGGTAGCCATCGAAGGCCGGCTGGTCGATGATCTCACGGGTCAGACGAATGGCGTCGCGAAACTCCTCCCAATCCTTCTCCGTCGCCATGTAGTTGAACAAAATGCTGGGCGCCGCGCTCGGGTCTTTCGAGCGCAGGCGCACGCGCCCACGGCTTTCCGAGCGCATCGAGCCGACGTGGGCCTGAAAGCCGTGCGCCTGCACGGCGCTTTTGCCGTTATAGCTGATGGCGATGGGCAAAAAATGGTACTGAAGGTTTGGCCAGAGCTCGTCGTCGTTCGAGCGAATGAAGCCGCAGGCTTCGAACTGGTTGCTCGCGCCGATGCCAGTGCCCTTGAACAGCCACTCGGCGCCAATTTTGGGTTGGTTGTACCACTTCAGCGCCGGGTAGAGTGAGATCGGCTGCTTGCACTCGTACTGAATGTACATCTCCAGGTGATCCTGCAGGTTTTCACCCACGCCGCAAAGCGCGTGAACGACCTCGATGCCAAGCGCTTTCAAATGCTCCGGCTCGCCCACGCCGGAGCGCTGCAGAATCTGCGGCGAGGCGATCGCGCCGGCGCACAAAAGCACTTCGCGTTTGGCGCGCACCCGGTGCGTCTGCCCCTTGCGATGGTAGCGAACCCCTACCGCGCGCTTGCCCTCGAACTCGATGGCATCGGTGAGCGCGTGGGTTTCGATGCGCAGATTGCCGCGCTTTTTTGCAGCATCCAGGTAGCCCCGAGCGCTGGAGGCACGCCGCCCCTTGGGCGTGACGAAACGGTCCATCGGGCCAAAGCCCTCCTGGCGGTAGCCGTTGACATCATCGGTCTCGGCGTACCCCGCTTGTTTGGCGGCCTCGATGAAGATGCGATAGAGCGGGTTGTTGTCACTTTTTGGCGTGGTGACGCTGACCGGGCCGTTACCGCCGTGGTAGGTATTTTCGCCAATGTCGCGGGTTTCGCACTTTTTGAAGTAGGGCAGACAGCTTGCGTAGTCCCACGCTTCCAGGCCCGGCTGTTTCGCCCAGTGGTCGTAATCCAGGGCGTTACCGCGGATGTAACACATGCCGTTGATCAGCGACGAGCCGCCCAGGCCCTTGCCCCGACCGCACTCCATGCGCCGGTGGTTCATCCAGGGTTCCGGCTCGGTCTCGAAGGCCCAGTTATAGCGCTTGCCCTGCAGCGGAAAGGCCAGCGCCGCCGGCATCTGGGTGCGAAAGTCGAACCGATAGTCCGGCCCGCCGGCTTCGAGCAGCAGCACGCTCGTATCCGCGTCTTCGCTCAGCCGCGCGGCCAGCACGTTACCCGCTGAGCCGGCGCCGATGATGATGTAGTCAAACTCGCCTTGCCAGGCCATGAACACCTCCCAGAATCGAACTCGTGATACTCGCGTAGCGCTTGCCGCTCGAAACGTTAGAAGACCGAGGCAAACGGCCCCATTTCGATCTGCACCGATTTGGTCTGGGTGTAGTGGTAAAGCGTCTCGACACCGTTTTCGCGGCCGATGCCGGAGGCTTTATAGCCGCCCACCGGCATCTCGGCGGGGGAGTCGCCCCAGGTGTTGATCCAGCAGATTCCTGCCTGGAGTTTATGAATGACGCGATGCGCGCGGTTGAGCGACTCACTAAACACGCCCGCCGCCAGACCAAAATCAGTGTCGTTGGCGCGACGTATCACCTCAACCTCGTCATCGAAGGCGAGCACCGACATCACGGGGCCGAAAATCTCTTCGCGTACGATGCGCATATCATCCGTGCAGTCGGTGAACACGGTGGGCGCCGCCCAGGCGCCCCTTGCGTACTCGCCCTTTATCCACTCATCGCCGCCGACAAGCACGCGCGCGCCTTCCTGCTTGCCCAGTGCGATGTAGGAGAGCACCTTCGACTGATGCTCGAAGCTTACCAGCGGGCCGAAATTCACTGCCGGGTCCAGCGGGTCGCCCGCCCTGATACGCCGAACGCGCTCGACGAGCCTGGCCTCGAACGCTTCCTTGACGCTCGCCTCGACGAAGACCCGCGTGCCGTTGGTGCAGACCTGACCGCTGGAGTAGAAATTGGCCATCATGGCGGCATCGGCGGCGCGCTCGAGATCCGCGTCGGCGAAGACGATCAGCGGCGACTTCCCGCCAAGCTCCATGGTGACTTCCTTGAGCGTGGAGCCCCCGGCGGCTGCCATCACCCGTTTGCCGGTACCCACCTCGCCGGTGAACGACACCTTCGCGATGCCCGGATGCTCGGTGAGCATCGCGCCGACCTGGCCGTCACCCTGCACTACGTTGAATACGCCGTTGGGCAGACCGGCCTCGGTGAAAATCTCGGCGAGCTTCAACGCTGAGAGCGGGGTGACCTCGCTTGGCTTGAACACCACCGCATTACCCGCGGCGAGCGCCGGCGCCGCTTTCCAGCAGGCGATCTGGATCGGGTAGTTCCAGGCGCCAATCGCGCCGATCACCCCAAGCGGCTCGCGCCGGGTATAGACAAAAGAGTCCTCGCGCAGCGGAATCTGGCTGCCTTCCAGTGCCGGCGCCAGGCCGGCGAAGTATTCGAGCGCATCGGCACCGGTGGCGATGTCCACGCTCGCGGTTTCGCTGATCGGCTTGCCGGTGTTTTGGGTCTCGAGCCTTGCAAGTTCGTCGTTGCGCTCGCGCAAAAGCGTCACGGCCTTGAGCAGCACGCGCGAGCGCTCCATGCCCGTCATGGCGGCCCACACGCGCTGACCCTGGATTGCCGCCTCGACGGCGCGGTCAACGTCCTGCTGGCTTGCCTGCCCCACGCGCGCAAGCGTTGCGCGATCGAAGGGATTAACGACGTCGAACGTCTCGCCAGAGGTGGCAGCGACCGTGCGGCCGTCGATGTAAAGCGGCTCGATGTGTTGAGTATCCATACAAGACTCCTTTAAAGCGTGTCGTCAGTCAGCGGGCTAAGCGGTCAGTAGCCGGTCCAGGTGCGCAAGCGCCAAATCGCGGGCGGCATCGGCGTCGAGCCCTTCTCGAGCGAGGGCGCCGCGAAGCCAGAGCCCATCGATCAACGCGGCCAGGTCTTTTGCCGCGTTTTTCGCCTGCTCGCGCGGCATCGCCTTGCAAAACTGGTAGCAAAGGTTGGCGTAAAGGCGGCGGTCGTTGATGGTTTGCAGCCGCGCCAGCGCCGGGCGGTGCATGCTGCTGGCCCAGAACGCCAGCCAGGTCTTGGCTGCCGGGCCGCTGATCTGGGAACGATCGAAGTTGCCTTCGATGATGGCACCGATCTGCGCGCGGGCGCCTTGCTCATTCAGTGCGCGGCGTCGACGGGCGACCGCCTGACTCAAATCGGTCAGGATTTGGCGCATGGTGGCCTCCAAAAGCCCATCCTTGCCGCCGAAATAGTGGCTGATGATGCCTGAAGAGACGCCGGCGTGGCGGGCGATACGCACGATGGTGACCTCGCCAAGCCCCACTTCGTCGATGGCAGCCATGGTGGCCGCGATCAGCTGCTGACGGCGAATGGGCTCCATTCCCACTTTGGGCACGATGACCTCCCTGAATCGTTGGATACCGTTTGGTTTAAAGGGCAAGGCGCTCACGGCTCGATTTGAAATTCCGCACCTATCGTGATGTTCTTATAGCGTGGCATTTTTTAATTGAACGTTCAATCAATAAAACCGCGTTCACTTGACCGTGCTATAGCGGCTAAGCTAGGTCGACACCCACAGGAGATAGATGATGAGCAATACGAAAAAGGCACGCTTAGGCGCACTGGCGGTCATGACCGCGCTGCCCGCAACGGCGATGGCCGATGAATGCAGCACCGTGCGCTTTGTCGAGGTTGGCTGGACCGACATTACCGCCACGACCGCCATGGCCAGCGAAGTGCTCGAGGCGCTGGGTTACGAGCCCCGCGTGGACACGGTATCGGTGCCGATCGCCTACGCTGGCCTACGCAACAACGACTTCGACGTATTTTTGGGCAATTGGATGCCGTCGATGGCCTCCATCAGCGACCCGTACGTGGAAGACGGCGACGTGGTGCGCCTTACCGAAAACCTGGAAGGGGCGAAGTACACCCTGGCGGTGCCGCAGTACGTGTATGACGCCGGCGTAACGTCGGTTGAGGATCTGGCCGAGCACGCCGACGAGTTCGATCGTCGTATCCACGGCATCGAAGCGGGTAACGATGGCAACGAGCTGATCGAGCAGATGATCAGTGACGACGCCTATGGGCTGGGCGATTGGCAGGTGATCGACTCGAGCGAGGCGGGCATGCTCTCGGAGCTTAGAACCCGCGTGCCCAACGAGGAGTGGATGGTGTTTCTCGGCTGGGAGCCGCACCCCATGAACACCAACTTCGAGATGGCCTATCTTTCGGATGCCGACGACTACTTCGGCCCCAATCTGGGCGGGGCGACGGTGTACACCAACACCCGCGCCGGCTTCGTCGAGCAGTGCCCGAACGTCGGCCAGCTGCTCGAGAACATGAGCTTCACCCTCGAGATGGAAAACGAGCTGATGGCATCCATCATGGATGACGGCGTCGCCGCCCGTGACGCCGCCAACGCCTATCTGAAAGAGCACGATGACCTGCTGGCCGAGTGGCTCGACGGCGTGACCACGATCGACGGTGACGAAGGGTTACCCGCAGTACGTGAGGCGCTTTGACCGCAGCGCTTTCTCCAAAGCCCGTTGAGTTTTAACCACTTGGCGAAAAAGGCAGGCCATTTTGGCTTGCCTTTTGCGTTTAAAGTGGGCATACTCTGCACCCGCTGATGAGGCAAAGGCTACGTAGCTCAGCTGGTTAGAGCACATCACTCATAATGATGGGGTCCCCTGTTCAAATCAGGGCGTAGCCACCACATCACGCGCGATACAGCCAGTTTTAAAAGGTCTGTATCACTATGGTGGCCCCTTAGGTCCTCCCGCAACGCGAAACTGCAAACCCCGCCAGGCCCGGAAGGGAGCAACGGTAGTGGTGGATGCGTGTGCCGGGATGTGGCTTTTGGGGCCGCCACCCGTTTTACCCCCCCCCTTTTTTTTTATTCTGATTCTGTTTTTGACTTCCCCCATTCGTTGAACCACTCGTTTCGCGCGTTCGATACCATGCCTTCGGTACGGTGATGCAAGGGGCGTCATGAAAACGCTTTTCCTGTGGCTTTTAACCTGCGTATTGATGCTGGCGCTGCTATTGGCAGGCCCGGCGTGGCTACTCTTGACCGACCGCGTCGAAACCGGCGGCCATTGGTCCAGCGCCAACCGTGACTCCGCCGGGCTGGCGCCGCTGCCCGAGGCGTACGCGCCGGCGGTGGTGCAGGTGTACGCCGCGCGGGCGTTTAGCTGGCGCGGGGCGTTTGGCGTGCATATCTGGATTGCGACCAAGGCCGAGGGCGCGCCGAACTACCGGCTGCATCAGGTGCTGAGCTGGCGCCGACCCACAGTGGTATCGGCCAGCGATACGCCGGATCGGGCCTGGTTTGGCCAAGCCCCGACCCTGCTGGCTGATTATCGCGGCAGCCAAGCTGCTCGGTTGATTCCTCTTATAGAGGACGCCGCTACCCGCTACCCGCAAGTCAATCTTTATCGCGTCTGGCCGGGGCCCAACAGCAACAGTTTCATTGCCTGGATGGTGCGCCAAATCGATGGCCTCGACATGGCGCTGCCGGTAACGGCGGTGGGTAAGGATTATCTTTTCGGCAGCTGGTTCGCCGCCACGCCCAGCGGCACCGGCTATCAGTTTTCGCTCGGTGGTGTGTTTGGCGTGATGTTTGCCTGGGAGGAGGGCGTCGAGCTGAATCTGTTAGGGCTCAGCCTGGGAGTGGATGTACTGCGCCCGGGGCTAAAGCTTCCTGGCATTGGGCGGATCGGCATGACGCGTCCGGTCATTCGGCCCGAATAAACCGTCGCGCTCTTTGTTTGCAGATACATTTTTATTCGATTAGTATTTGCAGACAAGGTTTTGGAGAGTAGCGATGCAAACAGTCACCCGTCTTGAAGGTAACAAGGCCGCCGCTGCCGTCGGTTTGAAGACCGCGGTGCGCATTCTCGATAAATGGCAGGCCAGCAACGAGCAGGGCGAGGCGATTTTGCGCGTCTCACACTCGACCTACGCGCGCGCGCGGCGAGGTGACCTTGCAGAAATCAAGCTCGATAGCGACCAGCTCACCCGCGTAAGCTACCTGCTCAACATTCACGCCGCGCTGCGTACGCTGTTCGAGAATCCGGAGAACGTTTACGGGTTCGTTTCCATGGCCAATCATAACCCCTACTTCAACGGCCGAACGCCGCTCGAGGTGATCGGCGGCGGTGATTTCGCGGCGCTGTACGAGACTTTCAAGCGTCTCGATAGCCTGCGAGGCGCGCAGTGGTAGCGCCTAAAGAGCTTGCGCCGATTCCGTCGAACCGGGTGGTCGGGTATCGGCTGATCAACAGCAAGTTTCCGCCGATCGCGCTATTTGACGACGTGGCTGACCGCGACGAGTTCGAGGCGCTTTATCAGCTTCAGGCGTTGACCAACCCACGCCTGTGTAACGAGCTGGGCAATTTGGCGCTGCTGCCGCTGGAGGAAATTCCCTTTCACATTCGCGGCTGCTCCTACGCCGCGGCTGCGTTTACCCACGTCAATCCGGACGGTTCTCGCTTTAGTGACGGCAGTTTTGGTGTGCTCTATATCGCCGATACGTTGGACACCGCCATTGCCGAGGTCAGCCATCATCAAACGGCGTACTGGGAGCGGGTGCCGGCGCTGCATTTTGAACGCTTCGTATTTCGTGGGCTGCGCTGCACGTTCGATGAGAAGGCGTGTCGTGATGGCCTCGCGCTCGAGAGCAGCCACACCATTTACGACCCGGATAGCTACACCGAGTCCCGCACGCTGGGCCACGCGCTTCGCCGCGCCGGTGAGCCAGGGCTTCGCTACCGCTCGGTACGCCGCGAAGGCGCGGTGTGCTGGGCACTGATGACCCCGCGTTGGGTGGAGGATGTCGTCCAGACCACGCATATCGAAATGGTCTGGAACGCGGGGCTGGCTCAGGTGAATCGACTCACGACCCTTGGCCCCCGCTGATACAAGGGGGAAGCTAACCGGCGTTGTCGTCGGTAAAGCGCTGCATGATGGCAAGCGTTTCGTCGCTGACGTGATGCTCCATGCCTTCGGCGTCGATGCGTGCGGTGCTGTCGGGCACGCCGAGTGCGCGCAGAAAATGGAGGACGACGTCGTGACGACCGCGGGACGTCTGGGCCATCTTCCTACCTTCATCGGTTAGAAACAGCGAACGGTAGGGCTGGCTCGTGACCAGCCCCAGCTCGTTGAGCCGGCGAATCATTTTTGACACGGTTGCCTGGCTGACCGCCATGCGGTTGGCGATATCCGCGGCGCGCGCCTCGCCCCGGTGATCCAGCAAATCCCCGATGAGTTCGACGTAATCCTCGATCAGTTCGGTTTCATGAGCGTTGCGCACCGTTTCGTACTGGCGTGCGTGCTGCTCGACCGGCGGTAGCGCATCGTGGCTGTGGCCGCCCTTGAGCGAGCGGTGCGGCGTGGATTCATCACTCATTGGCAGGACTTACTGACGGTAGATGGAAAGTGTCGCGTGGCGCGCCTGAGTATCGACCCCGATGGGGGCGTAGGGCGAGCAATCGCCTCGGTGCTTTCGCAAAGCCGACCACGTTTGCGGGCATACTAGCACATCGGGGCGAAGAGCGGAGCAGGTAAGGCGTCTGTGATAATTTCTACTCGGGGTTCACCATGTTGGCTGGCGCGCCGACCTATTCGCGCTCGTTGAGCGACTGAATCTGGCTTTGTACGCCCAGCGCCTCTTCCACGTCGACCTGAAAAGCGATGCCGGTCCCCGGCGTTTCGTCGAACTCGCCGGCGTCGGCGATTGAATCCAGCACAGCGCGGCTTTTTTGCGCATCGACCAGAAAAAGTAGCACGTCGCGCTGAGCGGTGATTTCGATGCCCAGAAAACCACGCACCTGGTGGCGACCTTCGCCGCGGGCGTTGTTGATCACGGTGGCGCCCGTGGCGCCAGCCTCGCGGGCGGCGTTCATGACTCGGTCGGTGAGTGCATCCTCCACCAGTGCCACGATCAGTTTGAAACGCATGCTTCTCTCCTTTCTACCTTGTGTTAGACACGCTTGGCGCCATCGGCGCGCTTTCGTTTGGCAAGTAGCTGGCTGAGCCGTGCGTAGGCCATGACGCTCATGATCGGGAACAGGCAGGCCAGGGCGATCATGCCGAAGCCGTCCGCCAGCGGGCTGCGCCCGGGAATGGCACCGGCGATGCCGAGCCCGAGCGCGGTGATGATCGGCACGGTGATGGTCGAGGTGGTCACGCCGCCGGAGTCGAACGCCAGCGGCACGATGGCCTTCGGCGCGCGCAGGGTCTGCAGAATCACCAACACGTAAGCGCCAATGATGAACCCGTGAAGCGGCCAGCCCATGACGATGCGCCAGACGCCCAAAGTGATGCCGACCGCCATGCCCAGCGCCACCGCAATGCGCAGCATCAAGGGATTGAGCGTGCCGCCGGAGATCTCACCCGCTTTCAGCGCCACTGCCATTAGCGCTGGCTCGGCAATGGTGGTGCTGGCGCCGATGGCAAAGGCGAACAGGTAGACCCAGTAGTAGTCGCTCCAGTGACGCGCCGCCCCGTCGGGCAGCGCAGGCAGAAATTCCGCGTGGGTCAGCTGCTGCGCCATGAGCTCCCCCAGTGGGAACAGCGCGTTTTCGAGACCCACCAGAAACAGCGCCAGCCCAAGCCACACCATGACGAAACCCAGCGCGATGTGCGCCGGGCGCTTTAGCGGCTTTCGAATCACGCCGTACTGAAAGCCGAACACGATCAGTACGATCGGCGCGATGTCGCCAAGCGTTGCCCAGAGGCTCTGCCAGAGGTTCACAGCCCACCGCCTGTCAAGGCGCCAGGGCCCAGGATGCCGAAGGCGAGCACGAAAATGATCGGCATGATCGAGGCCAACGCAATCAGCCCGAAACCGTCGAGCATCGGATTGCGGCCCTTGATGCTGGAGGCCAGGCCCACGCCCAGTGCGGTGACCAGCGGTACGGTGATGGTCGAGGTCGTCACGCCACCGGAATCGAAGGCAATGCCGACCAGCTCCGTGGGGGCGAAGAGAGTGAGCATCAGCACCAGCACGTAGCCGCCGACGATCAGTGGCGGCAGCGGCCAGCCCTTGATGATGCGCATCACGCCGAGTACGACCGCGGCGCCCACGGAGAGCGCCACCACCATTCTGAGCGTCAGCGCAAACCGGGCCTGGCTGGTTTGCTCGATCAGCCCGCCGTCAAAAAGCACCTGACCAGCCCGCGCGGCAACCGCGATCAGCGCAGGCTCGGCCACCGTCGAGCCAAAGCCCAGTGCGAAGGCGAACAGCAGCAGCCAGAAAAGCGAGCCCTTGGTGACGAAGGCGTGGGCCAGGCGCTCGCCCAGCGGAAAAAGTCCAAGCTCGAGCCCCTTGATGAATAGCGTCAGCCCCAGCAGCACGCAGAGTATTCCAAAAGCGAGGTCGGCGAGTGCCAACGTATCCGGCAGCGGTTGGCGAATCACCACGAGCTGGAAAAAGCCCATCACCAGCACGATCGGCGTTAGATCGCGCAGGCTGTTTTTGAGCTGGTGTAACATCGAGAGAGCGAAAAGCATGGGGTCACGTCCAGGGGGCGTCGGATCATGTTACCCAACGCCCCGGTCCGGTTCATGACCTGGGACAAGCTTTGTGGTGAACCTAAAAGCTTCCGAACAGCGTACCCAGCGTAATGACGCTAACGAGTGCCGCTATCGGCAGTACGATCGTGACCATGGCGATGTTGGCGTAGGATTGGCGGTGGGTGAGCCCGCAGATCGCCAATAGCGTAATCACCGCGCCGGAGTGGGGCAGCGTGTCCATGCCGCCAGCGGCCAACGTTGCCACGCGGTGCATCAGTTCCGGGTCGATACCTGTCTGCTGCGCCATGGCGAGATACTCCTCGCCCAGGGTTTCAAGCGCAATCGATAGCCCGCCGGAGGAAGAGCCTGTAATACCGGCCAGCACGCTCATGGCAAGCGCCTCGGAAATCAGCGGATTGTTTGGGGAGACGTTGAGCACCGCGTCGCGAATCAGGGCGAAGCCCGCCAGACTTGCGATCACCGCGCCGTAGCCCACTTCCGAGGCGGTGTTGAAAATCGGCAAAAGCGAGCCGAGACACCCCTTGTTGATCGTCGCTTTCAAATCCGCCCAGTGGCGCCAGCGCGTCACCATCAGCCAGGCCGAGGCGCTGAGTAGCGCAATCAAAATCGCCCACAGGCCGGCTTGGCTATCGGCAGAGACGTTGTCGAAGGCGGCGTCGATGAAGCTCAAATCCAGCGCCGGGAACACGCCGTAAGTGAACAGCGCGTTGAGGCCGATCACCATGACTAGCGGAATCAGTGCAGGCGCCAGCGCCATGGTCGCCGCGGGAGCGTCGTCCGGCGTATCTTCGCGCTTCTTCTCGGTATGCGTGCCGTAGCCCTCGCCGTTGGCGCTGGCCTTGCGAACTCTGGATTGAAGATAGGTGATGCCCAGCCCCAGCATGATTACGCCGCCGATCACCCCAAGGCCTGGCGCGGCGAAGCTGTTGGTGCCGAAGTAGGGGATAGGGATGGCGTTCTGGATCGCCGGCGTGCCGGGCAGCGCAGTCATGGTAAAGGTGAACGAGCCCAGCGCAATGGACGCTGGAATCAGGCGCTTGGGCACGTTCGCTTCACGAAAGAGCTCCCGGCTGATCGGGTAGAGCGCAAACGCCACCACAAACAGCGACACCCCGCCATAGGTCAGCACCGCGCAGGCCATGACCACGGTGAGCACGACATGGCGCGTGCCGAGGCGCTTGACGATGCCGGTCGAGATGGCGTGCGCCGCGCCGGAGTCCGCCATCAGCTGGCCAAACAGCGCCCCCAGAATGAACAGCGGAAAGAACTGGGTCACGTAGCCGCCGAGCGCGCTCATGAAGGTATCGGTATACACCGGCAGCAAAAAAGCGCCGTCGCCGGAGAGCAGCACCGCAAGCGATGCCATCAAAGGCGCCAGCAGCAGTACCGAAATCCCCCGGTAGGCCAGAAACATCAGTAAAACGAGAGAGACGATAATCGCCAGCATGCTCATGAGTCGTCAGGCCCTTGATGGTTTGAAAGATCGATAAGGGCAAAAGCGTAGAGGCGATGCTGCAAGGCAGCAATGGTGAGGCGACTAAAGTCGTAAGCAAGCAAACAGAGCCAAACGGGGATTAGCCTGCTAAAAAGCCGGCGCATCTGCTAAGATTCGCCACCTTCTGCTTGGATGCAAGCTTCAATCCGCTTTTCAAGGCTTTGGGTAATTCGATGAATGCAGTCATGATTGCAGTGCTCGTGATGGTGGCACTGTCGCTTTTGCGTGTCTCGGTGGTTTTCGCGCTGGTGGCCGGGGCGCTGGTAGGGGGGCTGGTCGGCGGGCTATCGCTGGAGGAGACGCTTGGCGCGTTCAACGACGGCGTCGGCGGCGGCGCTCAGGTGGCGCTGGCTTATGCCACGCTCGGCGCGTTTGCCGTGGCGATCTCACGCTCCGGCCTTCCGGATATGCTGGCCAACCGCCTGATTCGGCTGCTGGGCCAGGAGGCCACGGCGGCGCACCAGAGCCGGGTCAAGTGGATCCTGCTTGGTGCCGTTCTATTGATGGCGATCTTCTCGCAAAACGCCATTCCCGTGCATATCGCCTTCATTCCCATTCTGATCCCGCCGCTGCTGGCGCTGATGAACCGCTTGAAGCTCGATCGTCGGGCGGTGGCCTGCGCGCTCACGTTTGGGTTGACCGCGCCCTATATGCTGCTGCCGGTGGGCTTTGGCGCGATCTTTCTCAACGATATTCTGCTGGCCAACCTCAACAGCGCCGGTGAGCCGTTGGGACTCGACATCACCCGCTCGATGGTGCCGATGGCGATGGCCATTCCGGTCGGCGGCATGGCCATCGGCCTTCTGGTCGCGCTGTTTGTGAGCTATCGCGGCGCGCGCGGCTACGCGGAAAAAGAGGTCGCGGCGAGCACCTCGCTCGTGTCTACCGCCCCGGCCACGCCTCATGCGTTGGGGCTTGTCATGTCCGGCGTGGCGATCGTGGCCGCCCTCGGGCTTCAGCTCTATACCGGCTCGATGATTCTGGGCGGGCTCGTGGGCATCGGTGTGCTGTCGATGGGCGGCATCTTCAAGTGGCGCGAGGCGGATGACCTCTTCACCAGCGGCATGCGCATGATGGCGCTGATCGGCTTTATCATGATCTCGGCGGCGGGCTTTGCCGAGGTGATGAAAGCAACCGGCCACATCGACACGCTGGTCAACGGCGCTTTCGAGATTTTCGGCGACAACCGGGGCCTGGCCGCGCTGACCATGCTGCTGGTGGGGCTCTTCATTACGCTGGGGATCGGCTCATCGTTTTCGACCATTCCGATCATCGCCGCCATTTTCGTGCCGCTGGCGGTACAATTCGGCTTTTCGCCCATGGCCACGGTCGTACTGGTGGGCACCGCCGCCGCGCTCGGCGATGCGGGCTCGCCGGCCTCGGACTCGACCCTTGGGCCGACCTCCGGGCTCAATGTCGATGGTCAGCACGATCATATCTGGGACAGCGTGGTGCCGACCTTTTTGCACTACAACCTGCCGCTGATCGCGTTTGGCTGGCTCGGCGCCATGTGGCTCTAACAGCCCTGCGCATACAACAAAAGAGGCAGCGTCGGCTGCCTTTTTTGTGCGTGGCGTATCGCTCTGCCCTGCCTAGCGCTCCTTGGGCAGGTGCGCTTCGAACGCGCTCAACAGACCGCGCAGAAGTGACAACTCCTTACGGCTGGGCTGGGCGCGGGTAAAAAGCGTTTGAAGCTGCTCTTCGGTGCGGGCGTGGGGCTGGGTCAGAAAACCGCTTTCGCGCATTAGTCGCCCCAGGTGTACCTGGAAGTGGTCGAGCTGCTCGCGGGTGGGCGGTGTGGCCTCCACCGGGCGCTGGTAGGAAAAATCGCTTTGTGGGCGCCGGCGCCAGGCGCGGTGCACCTCATACGCCAGAATTTGAACCGCCTGGGAGAGGTTGAGAATACCGTACTCCGGGTTGGCGGGAATGCTCACCTGGTGGGTGCACTCGCGAATCTCGTCATTGGTCAGCCCCGAACGCTCGCGGCCGAACACCAGCGCCACCGGGGCGTGTTCGGCGTTCTCCACGGCGCTTTGGGCCATCTCGTCGGGCTCGTCGAAGTGCGGCAGCGGCAGGCTTCTCAGGCGAGCGCTGGCGCCAATCACCTGCACGCAATCCTGCACCGCTTCATTCAGGCTTGTGACTACGCGAGCGCTTTCGAGCACGTCCGTGGCGCTGGCGGCCAGGCGGGTCGCCTCCTCGCTTGGGAATTCACGCGGGTTGACGAGCACGAGATCAATCAGGCCCATGGTCTTCATTGCCCGCGCGGCGGCGCCAATGTTGCCGGGGTGGAAGGTATGAACGAGCACGATACGAATTCGGGAAAGCACGGCGAAAGACCTTGGCGTCTGGAAAAGCGCGCATGGTAGCACGCTTTAAAGCCCGGGCAGTACGCGTGCTGACAAGAGCTCAACGCAAAGAACCCCGCACGAGGCGGGGTTCTTTTGAGGCTAGCCGTAAAAGGCTAGCTCAAGGCGTTACAACGGGGATTGGGGGCTTACATCATGCCGCCCATGCCACCCATTCCGCCCATACCACCCATGTCCGGCGCGGCTTCTTTCTCTTCCGGATCGTCGGCAATCATGCACTCGGTGGTGATCATCAGGCCAGCGACGGAGCCTGCTGACTGCAGCGCGGTGCGGGTCACTTTCGCCGGGTCCAGTACGCCCATTTCGAACAGGTCGCCGTACTCGCTGGTTTGCGCGTTGTAGCCGAAGTTGCCTTCGCCGTCCTTCACGCGGTTGATCACGACCGCAGGCTCTTCACCGGCGTTGGTCACGATCTGACGCAGCGGCGACTGCATGGCGCGCAGGGCCATGTTGATACCGTGGTTCTGGTCTTCGTTGTCACCGGTCAGGCCCTGTACCTTGGCCATGACGCGAACCAGCGCGGTACCGCCGCCAGGTACGACGCCTTCTTCGACCGCTGCGCGAGTAGAGTGCAGCGCGTCTTCAACGCGGGCTTTCTTCTCTTTCATTTCGACTTCGGTCGCAGCACCCACACGGATAACCGCGACGCCGCCGGCGAGCTTGGCAACACGCTCCTGCAGCTTCTCCTTGTCGTAGTCCGAAGAGGTCTCTTCGATCTGCGCGCGGATTTGATTGACGCGTGCTTCGATGTCGTTTTCCTGACCGGAGCCATCGATGATGGTGGTGTTTTCCTTGGACATGGTCATGCGCTTGGCGGTACCCAGATGATCCAGGTTCGCCTGCTCGAGCGTCAGACCCACTTCTTCGGAAATCACGGTGCCGTTGGTCAGGATCGCGATGTCCTGCAGCATGGACTTGCGACGATCACCAAAGCCCGGCGCCTTGGCGGCGGCCACTTTGACGATACCGCGCATGTTGTTCACGACCAGTGTCGCCAGCGCTTCGCCTTCGATGTCTTCAGCGATGATGGCCAGCGGCTTGCCCTGCTTGGCAACGGCTTCCAGCACCGGCAACAGCTCGCGGATGTTGGAGACTTTCTTGTCGACCAGCAGGATGTACGGGTCTTCGAGTTCGACGGACATGGTGTCCTGGTTGGTGACGAAGTAGGGCGAGAGGTAGCCACGGTCGAACTGCATGCCTTCGACCACTTCCAGCTCGTCTTCGAAACCACGGCCTTCGTCGACGGTGATGACGCCTTCCTTGCCGACCTTGTCCATCGCTTCGGCGATGATTTCACCGATGCGCTTGTCGCCGTTGGCAGAGATGGTGCCGACCTGGGCGATGGACTTGGTGTCGGTGCAGGGCACGGACATCGCCTGGATTTCCTTGACCGCCGCTGCAACCGCCTGGTCGATGCCGCGCTTGAGGTCCATCGGGTTCATGCCCGCGGTCACGCCTTTCAAACCCTCGGCGACGATTGCCTGGGCCAGAACGGTAGCGGTGGTGGTGCCGTCGCCGGCGGCGTCAGAGGTCTTGGAAGCGACTTCCTTGACCATCTGCGCGCCCATGTTTTCGAACTTGTCTTTCAGTTCGATTTCCTTGGCGACAGATACACCGTCCTTGGTCACGGTCGGCGCGCCGAAGGACTTGTCCAGTACCACGTTGCGGCCTTTCGGGCCAAGCGTCACTTTTACCGCGTTGGCCAGCGTATCAACGCCGCGCGCCATACGTTTACGAGCATCATCTGAAAACTTGACTTGCTTAGCTGCCATGATCGTTACTTCCTGAATTCAAGATAAAAAGTGTGAAAGTAAATACGCGAGACAGTCGAATTAGCCTTCGACGACCGCCAGAATATCGGCTTCGCTCATGATCAGAACTTCTTCACCGTCGATTTTCTGCTTTTCGACGCCGAAGCCGTCCTTGAAGATCACGGTGTCGCCTACCTTGACGTCGAGGGCGCGAACTTCACCGTTGTCCAGAATGCGGCCGTTGCCTACCGCGAGTACTTCGCCCCGCGTGGGCTTTTCCTGGGCGTTGCCCGGTAGCACGATGCCGCCAGCGGTTTTCTGTTCTTCTTCCACGCGACGAATAACGACGCGATCGTGCAAGGGACGGATATTCATGCTCTCGTTCTCCTGAGGTTCGTCAAAGCCCGGCGGGCAATTTTTAAGTGAATTCTCGTGGCAGGGCCTCGAGAAGCGAAGGCATTTTGCCTTCATGTCAAAGGCAACCGCGTATGCCGTTGCCGAATCTGTGCTGACTCGAAAAGTGGGGGCTAGCCTGATCCTTTCAAGGCCCCGGTGACAAAAAAATTATCCCGGGCGCCTGGACTTAAGTCTAAAAACCCTCTAGCTGGATCAGCGCTGGCGCTGATCGTCGCGGCTGATGAATTCACCCTCGAGCGTGGTGGGCTCACGCTCGTCAAATCCGGCGCGGTGCTCATTTGAGCCGGCCCGCGACTCCCGGTGTGTTTGCTGGTCATGGCCAAACGGTGCCTCAGCGGTATGCGCGCCCGAGCGCTGTGACTGACCCGGCTGATAAACGCTCGCCTTGAGGCCAAACCAGGTAAACGCCCGGCCCATCAGTCGGCGGGCGTTGGGAATCAAGCACGCAAGGCCCAGAGCGTCGGAGAGAAAGCCCGGCGCCATCAATAGCGCGCCGCCGAAAATCAGCGCCGCGCCGGTGAAAAGCTCGGAAGACGGAATTTCGCCGGCCTGTAGACGCGAGCGCGCTCGTGCCAGGGTCGACACTCCTTCGCGGCGAATGAGATGAAGCCCGATAAAGCCGGTGAGGAGCACCAGTATCAACGTGGTCATTAGGCCGATATGGCTTCCCACCGAAAACAGCACGACGAAGTCGAGCAGGGTGAAAATCGATATAAACAGTAATATGGGCATGGCTGCCTCCCGCTAACGTTAGTACCCTCTATGGTGTCAAAAAACGTAAAAACAAGCAGCCACGTGTGTCATCAGCTCATCAACGCCGCTTTTGAACGTTGGATCAACTGGGGAAAAATCAAATGAACGTGGATAACAAGGTGATCGCGATTACCGGCGGGGCCCGGGGGTTGGGCCTGGCCATGGCCAAGCATTTGGGGGAGCAGGGCGCCAGCGTCGCGCTTTTGGATACGCATCGTGACACGCTCGATAAGGCCGTAGCGTCATTGAACGAGCGCGGCATTCAGGCGAAAGGGTTCGTGGTCGACGTTTCAGACGAGGCGTCGGTGATCGACGGTTTTGCCGCCATTAAGGAGGCGCTTGGCCCGGTCAGCGGCTGCGTCAATAATGCGGGGATCACTGACGATGCAATGCTGGTGAAAGCCCGGGAGGGCGCAATCGAAAAGCGCATGTCGCTCTCGGCCTGGCAACGTGTGATCGACGTGAACCTGACCGGCGCGTTTCTCTGCGGGCGCGAAGCCGCCACGCAGATGATCGAGGCGAACCACGCGGGCGTTATCGTCAATATTTCGAGTATCTCCAAAGCCGGCAACATGGGCCAGAGCAACTACGCCGCAGCCAAGGCGGGGATCCACGCGCTGAGTGTGACCTGGGGCCAGGAGCTCGCCCGTTACAATATTCGCGCCGCGACCGTCGCCCCTGGCTTCGTGGCCACCGAGATGACCGCCGCGATGCGTCCGGACATGCTCGAGCGCATCAAGAAGAGCGTGCCGCTCAAGGAGCTTGGCGAGCCGTCCCACATCGCCCAAAGCGTGGCGTTCGTGTTCGAGAACGACTACTTCACCGCCCGCATCATCGAGTGCGACGGAGGACTGCGCCTTTAACGTTCAGGCGCCGTTACGACTGCGAACACTATTGGGCCTTGTGAAGCTCGATGTCCTTGGCCCACTTCACGACGCGCTTGCGCGAGCGACGACTCACCAGGCGTTCGGTATCGATACTGGTGGGAACGAGCTGGCGGTTGGGTTCCGCGTTCATGACGAGATCGAAACGGCGTGAGGCGCCAATGGGCAGGTCTTCCGGCCCGTAAATGGCGATCACGCGGATTTCGAGCTGCAGGTTCGACTGCTCGAGAGAGCGCTGGTCGACGTCCCAGTGGTTCTGAATCTGATTGACGATCGAGCCAAAGCTTTGAAGATGGATATGATCGCCCGAGTCCAGCGGCCCCTGGTGGGTGCGGTAGCAATCTTCCTCATCGTCATCGCTTTGCTGCTGATACTCGACGATGTCCAGATGGTAGTCGTGGCTGTCGGTGTGCAAAACCGCAATGACGTGCTGAATGTAAACCGACTCGGTGCTCATATTACTGACCAGACACAGCGCATCCAGCCCAACGCCTTTACCCCGGTTGATAATCACGCGCGGACGGCGCTGGCGAGAGAAGTTGTAGTAGAGCAGTTGAGCGTAGAAAAGCCAGACGAACAGCGT
Organism: Halomonas sp. GD1P12; assembly: GCF_025725645.1. NCBI lineage: Bacteria > Pseudomonadati > Pseudomonadota > Gammaproteobacteria > Oceanospirillales > Halomonadaceae > Halomonas > Halomonas sp. GD1P12. The sequence continues at coordinate 1,807,296 of NZ_CP107007.1, forward strand.
ACAAATACTGGTGACCGCCGAGATGGCCTGGGCGTTGTTATTGAGCCACTCCATGGCTGTATCCTTTTAACAAATGAGGGTGGGTGGATAATCTATCCGAGCGTCGATGTAAAATCCTTGATGTATGTGATGCAATGTCGTGTCAGCGGTGTGTTGGCTTTATCCTTGCGCTTCGCGAAAGCGCAGGGGACCTTTCTCAAGGGGCTTTGCTACCATAAGCGTTTGGCGGACGTGACGCACCGTTTCAATGATCCAGCAACGCATTTAGAGGTGACATCGTGATACGAAAGTGGGTGCTGGCTGTGGTCCTGATATTGGTTAGCGGCTCGGCTCTGGCGTGGAATGGTGCGCTAGGGCTCGAGAACGGGCTTTCGCATCTGCAGGTAAGAGCGTTGATCGATCTCGAACACGATCCAGCGATGGACGAACAAGGGCCCCCGGCGGTCAAACGCTATCACGCGCTCGAGGCGCCGAGAGAAGTGCATCCGGCAACCTATCTCTACACCTTCCACGATGATTGGCTGACCGAGCTGCAGGCGACGTACAAGGGCAAATATGCGCGCGCCGAGGCAGAGAGAATCCGGGATCTTTATGGCCCACCTAATACTCATGAGACCATTACGCTGGAAAGCGGTACCGATGCGGACTTCTACGTCTACATGCCGCACAACTTTAACCTGATCCGCATGGCCGATAAGATCGAGCTTACCGAGGTCGACGATGAGAGCGGCACGATGAACTCGCTAGTGGTGGACTACGCGTTTTCGCCACAATGAGAGATAGTTCGGAAAGATATAGCTTGAAAGGAGAGTCGATAAAGCCGTCAAGGGGCGTTAACCGAGTCACAACTTGGTCACATCGATTAATTCAGTAGGCTTGAAAGGAACTGCTGGAAGAGAGAAATACGAGGAAAATCAAATTGGTGCGGATGGGGAGACTCGAACTCCCACACCTTACGGCACTAGAACCTAAATCTAGCGTGTCTACCAATTCCACCACATCCGCAGAAGACGAGGCGTATGGTACCAACTTTTCGAGCAGGGTCAATACGCTAGCGCGGGTATTTTACCCGCGGGAGGGCGAAATGGCGTGGACACGTTGGGTTTTGACGGCCGGTAGCTGGCTCAAGAGGGCGCTGCCGGGCTACTGCGCTTTTTGCCTGTCGTCTCACGCGCGTATCGAGGGCTGGTGCGATGAGTGTTTTGCGCTGTTAAAGCATAACGATGCCGGCTGCCCCCGCTGTAAAGAGCCGTTAACGTCCTTCGACCATCAGACAAGCGCCCGGCTTTGCGGCCACTGCCTGAGTGCGCCGCCAGCGTTTACCGTGACCACGGCGGAATATCTTTACGACGGGGCCGTCAAGGCGCTGGTGCGCGACTTCAAGTTTCAGGCCTCGCCCCGCGCGGGGACGCTGTTGGTCGAGCTGATGCTCGCAAAGCCGCCGGCGCAGTTGGGGCAGGCGCTGCTGCCAGTACCCATGCACCCCGGCCGTGCTCGTGAGCGCGGCTTCAACCAGGCCCACTGGTTGGCCCATGAGCTTTCGCGGCGGCTCTCACTGCCCTTGCTTGGCGCCACCTGTGTCAAGCAGTTGCCCTCGCAGCGTACGCTTGGCCGCCGCCAGCGGGCGGCCAACTTGAAGGGGGCGTTTCGACTATCTGCGCCGCTGCCGGCGCACCTCACTATCATCGACGATGTCGTCACCACCGGCGCGACCGCCCACGAACTCGCGCGGCTGGCGCTTGAGCAGGGCGCTGAACGGGTCGACCTTTGGGCGCCGGCGCGGACGCCGCTGGGCAACAGCTGATAGAATCCAAGTTTTGTTCAGGAACTCTCTTATGGTCGATGCGATGGCCAATGCCACGGCCCATGACTTTAGCGCGCTTTCCCCGGACGTCGTCATGTCTGCCGTGGAATCCGTCGGTGTCTATCCGGCCGTCGAGCCCTTCGCGCTCAACAGCTACGAAAACCGCGTGCTGATGTTTCAGGACGACGACCGAGCGCGCTGGGTGGTGAAGTTTTACCGCCCGGCGCGCTGGTCAAACGCGGCGATCCAGGAAGAGCACGATTTTCTCACCGAGCTCGACCGGGCTCGTGTGCCGGTAAGCGCCCCCTGGCGCAATGACGAAGGCCAATCGCTTTTCGAGTATCAAGGGCTTCGCTTTGCCCTGTTTCGCCAGTGCGCCGGGCAGGCGCCGGAGCTCGACAACCCGGCGCACCTCTTTGCGCTTGGTGAAGCGCTGGGGGCGCTTCACGAGCAGGGCGCCCAGCGCGTTTTCGTGCATCGCCACACGTTCGACGTCGACGCCGACATCGAGGATGCAAGGGGACGGGTGCTGGCAAGCGACCGGCTCGATGCGCAGCAGCGCCGGGCCTATTCGAGCGCGGTCGATAAAACCCTGACCGCGCTTGCGCGCTGCGACTGGGCCAGCGCTCCCTTGATTCGCATCCACGGCGACTGCCATCTTGGCAACGTACTTGGCCGCGATGAGCACTTTACGCTGGTGGATTTCGACGACGCCATGATGGCGCCGGCGATTCAGGACGTCTGGATGCTTCTGCCCGAGGACGAGCAGGGGTGGCAGGCGAGGCTAAGCGAGGTCGTCGAAGGCTACGAGCAGAGCCGGCCCTTTCCGAGCGAGCAGTTAACGCTCATCGAGCCGCTGCGCGCCTACCGGCTGATTCGCTACACCGCCTGGCTCGTGTCGCGCTGGAGCGATCCGGCCTTTCCCCGCGCCTTTCCCTGGGTGGGCGATAACGGCTACTGGGATCAGCACATTCGCCAGCTCGAACAGCAGCTGTTGCAGCTCGAGCAGCCGCGCTGGCTGGCTTGACGTTTTACCGCTCGATGTCGGGATGTGGATGTTTCGTCACGCTTTTTGAACGGCTTGACTCTGCCTTCCCCGCGCCGGGTAGGGTAAAATGCGCCCAGCATACTGCTTATCTATTCACTGCTGTCCGAAAGCCAGGTTGAACGAGGCTCATCATGACCGATGACATTGCAAAGAACTATCGCGACATTATTACCGCGCTCGGCGAGGACCCCGACCGGGAAGGACTGCGCGATACCCCGACCCGTGCCGCCAAGGCGATGCAGTTTCTCAATGCGGGTTATAAAACGTCATTGGACGAAATCATCAACAACGCCGTATTCGAGTCGCAGACCGACGAAATGGTGCTGGTGAAAGACATCGAGCTCTACTCGATGTGCGAGCATCACCTTTTGCCGTTCATCGGCAAGTGCCACATTGCTTACCTGCCGGATGGCAAGGTGCTCGGGCTCTCCAAGTTCGCGCGTATCGTCGACATGTACGCCCGGCGCATGCAGATCCAGGAGAACCTGACCCGCGAGATCGCCGAAACGGTGCAGGAAGTGACCGGTGCCAAGGGCGTGGGCGTGGTGATCGAGGCGCGTCATCTGTGCATGATGATGCGCGGGGTCGAAAAGCAGAACTCCAGTATGACCACCTCGGTCATGCTCGGGCGCTTTAGAAGCAGTCAGGCCACGCGCCAGGAGTTTTTGACTTTGGTTAACTGAGTCGGCTTGGCCTTACGAAAATGTGCGATGGGTCGGGTAAACATTTGGTCAAACGCATCGATTCGTCCTAGCATGACATGTTTAGCTCGATAGAGAGTTTGGCCAATAGCGACCACCTTTCGGTCAGGAGTATGTCATGGAAGCGCTCAAGGAAACCGAACTGTACTGCCCCTTTGCCTATATCGACGGCAGCTGGGTCGCCGCGGACAGCGGCGAGCAGATCAACGTCATCAATCCGGCGACCGGCGAGAGCATGGGAGACATGCCGCGTCTGGGCCGGGCGGAAACCGAGCGTGCGATCGACGCCGCCGATCGCGCGCTCCCCGCCTGGCGGGCGATGACCGCCCAGGAGCGTTCGGATCTGCTGTTCAAATGGTTCGATCTGATGATGGAGCATCAGCACGATCTGGCCGTTTTGATGACCCATGAGCAGGGCAAGCCGGTCAAGGAAGCCGAAGGCGAGATCGCTTACGCGGCGAGCTTCATTCGCTGGTTTGCCGAAGAGGCAAGGCGCATCTACGGCGAAACCATTCCGGCCACGAGCGCCAACCAGCGCATCGTGGTGACCAAACAGCCGGTCGGCGTGGTCGGCGCCATCACTCCCTGGAATTTCCCGGCCGCCATGATTACCCGCAAAGCGGGCGCGGCGCTGGCCGCTGGCTGTACCATCGTGGTCAAGCCCGCCAGCCAAACGCCGTTTTCCGCCACCGCACTTGCGCTTTTGGCCGAGCGTGCGGGCATTCCCCGGGGGGTGTTCAACGTGGTGCCGGGGAGCGCCAGCGAGATCGCCGCAGCGCTGACCGAGTCCCCCAAGGTCCGCAAGATCACTTTCACCGGCTCCACTGAGGTGGGCCGCGACCTGATGGCCAAGGCCTCTCAACACATCCAGAAAATTTCGCTGGAGCTGGGCGGTAATGCGCCGTTCATCGTGTTCGAGGATGCGGACCTGGACGCCGCTGTCGAAGGCGCCATGGCGGCCAAGTTTCGCAACGCCGGCCAAACCTGCGTCTGTACCAACCGTTTTCTGGTGCAGTCCAGCGTCATCAACGCCTTCTGTGAAAAGCTCGCGGCGGCGATGAACAGCGAATTGCACGTCGGTGATGGCACAAAACCCGACATCAACATCGGCCCGCTGATCGACGATAACGCGGTCAAGAAGGTGAGCGAGCACGTTCAGGACGCGGTGGACAAGGGCGGCGAGCTGCTGCTCGGCGGTCAGCCGCATCCGCTCGGTGGTAATTTCTTCACCCCGACGCTGATCAGCTTCGCTAACGACTCGATGAAAGTGGCCCGTGAAGAGACGTTCGGCCCGCTGGCGGCGGTCTTTCCTTTCGATGACGAAGAGACCGCCATCGAAATGGCCAACGATACCCAGTACGGACTTGCCTCCTACTTCTATTCGAAGGATCTGGCGCGCGTTTGGCGGGTCGCCGAGGCGCTGGAGTACGGCATGGTCGGTATCAACACCGGTTTGATCTCCAACGCGGCGGCACCGTTTGGCGGCGTGAAGGCGTCGGGCCTGGGTCGAGAGGGCGGTCATCAGGGCCTGGAGGAGTACCTGGAGACCAAGTATCTGTGTATCGATCTGGGAAACTGACGTTCGATACTGCTTTCTCGATGAAAAAAGCCCGGGCATTCGCCCGGGCTTTTTGATTTAGCGGTATCGCGCGCGGCGATGTCGCTTGGCTCAGCGCCACGTTAGTGGCGGAAGTGGCGCATGCCGGTAAAGACCATGGCGATATCGGCCTCATCGGCGGCGTCGATCACCTCCTGGTCGCGCATGGAGCCGCCGGGCTGGATCACAGCGGTGATACCGGCCTTCGCCGCGGCATCGATGCCGTCGCGGAAGGGAAAGAAGGCATCAGACGCCATGACCGAGCCGGGCACCGTAAGGCCTTCATCTTCGGCCTTGATACCGGCAATTTTGGCCGAATAAACGCGGCTCATCTGGCCCGCGCCCACGCCGATGGTCTGGCCATTTTTGGCATAGACGATGGCGTTGGATTTGACGAACTTCGCCACGCGCCAGGCGAAGAGCAAGTCACTCAGCTCCTGCTCGGTGGGGGCACGCTTGCTCACCACGGTCAGCTCGTCGCGGGTGACGCTGCCCTGGTCGAGCTCCTGTACCAGCAGACCGCCGTTGACACGCTTGTAGTCCAACGCTGCGCCCGGGTGTGCTCCAGTCAGCGGCGCGACTTCCAGAAGGCGCACGTTCTTTTTCGCCGCGACGATCTCGGCCGCTTCATCGCTGATGCCGGGGGCGATGATCACCTCGACGAACTGGCGATCGACGATCGCCCTTGCGGTGTCGGCATCGAGCGCCACGTTGAAGGCGATGATGCCGCCAAAGGCACTGGTCGGGTCGGTGGCGAACGCCTTGTCGTAGGCCTCGAGCGCCGTGGCACCGGTGGCTACGCCGCAGGGGTTGGCGTGTTTGACGATCACGCACGCGGTTTCATCGAACGCCTTGACCGCCTCGAAGGCCGCGTCGGTATCCGCCACGTTGTTGTAGGAGAGCGGCTTGCCCTGGCGAATCACGGCGGTGGCCACGCTCGGCTCGCTGGCATCGGGGTCGATGTAGAACGCCGCCTGCTGATGCGGGTTCTCGCCGTAGCGCATGTCCTGTTTCTTTTCGAGCTGCAGATTGAAGGTGCGGGCGAACGCGGCGTCGCTGTCGCTGACCTTGCGACCCAGGTAGTTGGCAATGGCGCCATCGTAGCTGGCGGTATGCTCGAAGGCCCTGACCGCCAGGTCGAAGCGAGTGGCGTCGCTTACCGCGCCGTTTTGGACGGCCATTTCACCGAGTACGCGGGCGTAGTCGTCGGCGTTGACGACGATGGTGGTGTAGGCGTGGTTCTTGGCGCAGGCACGCACCATCGTCGGCCCGCCGATATCGATATTCTCGATGGCGTCCATCAGGGTGCAGTCGTCGCGGGCGACGGTCGCGGCGAAGGGGTAAAGATTCACCACCACCATGTCGATCGGGTCGATGTCGTTTTCGGCCATTACCGCATCGTCCTGGCCGCGGCGGGCCAGAATGCCGCCGTGAATTTTCGGGTGCAGGGTCTTGACGCGGCCGTCCATGATTTCGGGAAAGCCGGTATGCTCGGACACTTCCTGAACCTCGACGCCGTTTTCCTGCAAGAGGCGGAAGGTGCCACCGGTGGAGAGCAGGGCGACGCCTTGCTCGACCAGCCCTTTGGCGAAGTCGACGATGCCGGTTTTATCGGAGACGCTGAGAAGGGCGCGGCGAACGGGGGTGGGGGTGCTATCTGCCATTGGGGTGCTCATGGAAGTTAGGGATAAAAAGAGTCAGGGATTAAAAACGACGACGCCCCACTCAAGGGGCGTCACTTTCAATAAGACCGTACTGCTTGAGTTTTTTGCGCAGCGTACCGCGGTTAAGGCCCAGCACGTCGGCGGCGCGAGTCTGGTTGCCGTCGGTGTGATCCATCACGCAGGCCAGAAGCGGCGCCTCTACTTCGGCCATCACCATGGCGTACAGATCAGTTGCCTGACTGCCATCGAGATGCTCGAAGTAACGGCGCATCGCGCTCTCTACGGCTTCTCTGAGCGGCTGAGGTGGCTCCTGCGCCCCTGAAGGCGGATGGCCAAGCGGGGTCAATTCGCTGTTCATCAAGAAACGTTCGTTCATGCAGCATGGCTTCCTTTAGCGAGCAGGTGCGCCGCGGCGTCTGGTGTCATTGCTTTGTCGATCCATTCGAACTGGGCCTGTGGCGTACCGAGCGCGTTGAATTGTTGTTTTAGGGTCTTGCGTTGGGCGCTATCAAAGCGCGTATCCTCATCGAGGTACCAGCCAAGGTGTTTGCGCGCGATGCGAACGCCCATGGTATCGCCATAGAAGGCGTGCAGGGCCTTTATATGTTCATCGAGTACGTCGCGCCGGGTGGCAAGCGGCGGCGTCTCGAGCCGCTCGCCGTACGCCAGGTAGTGATTGATCTGCTCGAAAATCCACGGGTTACCCTGTGCGGCGCGACCGACCATCAGCGCGTCGGCGCCGGTGTGGCGCAAAACGAACGCGGCCTTCTCTGGCGAGGTGATATCCCCGTTGGCGATCACGGGAATCGACAGCCTTGATTTGACCTCGGCGATGGTGTCGTACTCGGCCAATCCAGTATAGCGCTGTTCGCGGTGACGGCCATGGATCGCCAGCGCCTGAATGCCGCTGGATTCGGCAAGCCTGGCAACGGCCAGCGCGTTGTTGGAGTCGGCACACCAGCCGGTGCGAATCTTGAGCGTCACCGGAATGTCCACCGCGCCGACTACGGCCTCGAGAATCTCGGCGACCAGCGCCTCATCACGCATCAGTGCCGAGCCTGCTGCCTTGTTGCACACTTTTTTGGCCGGACACCCCATATTGATATCGATCACCTGGGCGCCGAGCTCGGCATTGAGCCTCGCGGCATTGGCGAGCATCGCGGCGTCACCGCCAGCGATCTGCACCACGCGAGGTGAGGGCTCGCCCTGATGATCCATGCGCAGGCGCGATTTACGGGTGTTCCAAAGCGAGGGGTCGGCGGTGACCATCTCGCCCACGACCCAGCCCGCGCCAAGGCGCCGGCAGAGCCTGCGAAACGGGCGGTCGGTCACGCCAGCCATTGGCGCCAGCATGACCGGGCTTTGCAGCTGGTAGTCGCCGATGGTCAAAAGCGTTGAAGAAGGTCGCGTCATGGTGTTGGTATCGAGCAAGCGGTAGGCGCATTAAAGGGGCGTATGATACGCCGCAGCGCCGCGAGCGTGAAGGCCATGCGGCAATTAACCCGGGCGCTTGCCGGTCAGCCGCACCCAGCCTTCCCTGAGGGCCGGCTCGTCGATCACGATGCCTTCGGCCTCGTAGGCTTTCACCACGTCATCGGCCTGGTTGGCCAGAATGCCGGAGAGGGCGATACGCCCGCCGGGCGCCACGTAACCTGCGATGGTGGGCGCGAGCTCGACCAGGGGGCCGGCCAGGATATTGGCGGTCACCACGGGGTAGCCTTCACCTTCGAGCTGCTCCGGGTAGTAAAGCGAGAGCCTTTCCTCGGCGATGGCGTTGCGTTCGGCGTTTTCGCGGCTGGCCTGAAGCGCCTGGGGATCGATATCGGTGCCGTCGGCGCGGGCTGCGCCCAGTTTGAGCGCGGCGATGGCGAGAATTCCCGAGCCGCAGCCAACGTCGAGCACGGTCTTGTCATCGAGTTGCCCCTCGACGGCCAGGCCATCGAGCCACTCGAGACACAGCGCGGTGGTGGCGTGAGTACCGGTGCCGAAGGCCAGGCCCGGGTCGAGAATCAGGTTAACCGCCTGGGGCTCAGGCGGCTCGTGCCAGCTCGGCACGATCCAGAGCCGCTCGCCCATTTTGAGCGGCGAGAAGTCGTCCATCCACTCGCGCTCCCAGTCACGATCGGCCAAGAGCTCGTATTCGATGGCGGGGCACGCCTCGCCAGGCATCTGTTCCGCCCAGGCCGCTTCGATACGACCAAGCATCGCATCGACCCCTTCGAGATCGTCGTAAAGGCCGGTCAAAATGGTTTCCTGCCACAGCGGGGTGGTGCCGCGGTCGGGTTCGAACACCGGATCGTCCTCGGCGTCCTGAAGGCCAATGGCCGTGGCGCCTTCTTCCAGCAAAAGCTCTTCGAGCAGTTCTGCCTGCTCCGGGGCAACGTGGGCGCGAAGCTGTAGCCAGGGCATGGCACTCTCCGAAAATGGGGTCGAAATGGGATCGGGATAAACGATAACGGGGTGGCCAGGCCACCCCGTGTCAAGCACGCGCAGGGATTAGCTGCTGAGCTTTTTCTCGAGATAGTGAATATTGACGCCGCCCTGGCGGAAGTAGCTATCGCGCACCAGGTCTTTTTGCAGGTCGATATTGGTCTTGATGCCTTCCACCAGCAGCTCGTCCAACGCGTTACGCATGCGCGTCAGCGCCGTATCGCGGCTTGCGCCCCAGGTGATCAGCTTGCCGATCAGCGAGTCGTAGTGGGGCGGTACGCTGTAGCCGGTGTACATGTGCGAGTCCATGCGCACGCCCAGGCCCCCCGGGGCGTGGAACAGCGTGACCTTGCCAGGCGAGGGCATGAACGTGCGCGCATCCTCGGCGTTGATCCGACACTCGAAGGCGTGGCCGTTGATCTGCACGTCATCCTGGGAAATCGACAGCGGCAAGCCCGAGGCGATCAGCAGCTGCTCCTTGACGATATCGACACCGGTGACCATTTCGGTGACCGGGTGTTCGACCTGCACGCGAGTGTTCATCTCGATAAAGAAGAACTCGCCGTCTTCGTAGAGAAACTCGAAAGTGCCGGCGCCGCGGTAGCCGATCTCGATGCAGGCGTCACGACACGCTTGCAGCACCTTGGCGCGCGCCTCGGGGTCGATGCCCGGTGCCGGGGCCTCTTCCAGTACCTTCTGGTGGCGGCGCTGAAGCGAGCAGTCGCGATCATAGAGATGAATGGCGTTGCCCTGACCGTCGGCCAGTACCTGGACTTCCACGTGGCGCGGACGCTCGAGGAACTTCTCCATGTACACCGTGCCGTCGCCGAACGCGGCGCTGGCTTCGGTGCGCGTCACGGTGATCGCCGAGAGCAGGTGCCCTTCGGTGTGCACCACGCGCATACCGCGACCGCCGCCGCCAGCGGCGGCCTTGATGATCACCGGGTAGCCGATGCGCTTGGCGGTCGCCAGATTGGCGGCATCGTCGTCGCCCAGTGGGCCGTCGGAGCCGGGCACGGTCGGCACGCCCGCCGCCTTCATCGACTCGATGGCGCTGACCTTGTCACCCATCAGGCGGATGGTCTCGGCGCGCGGGCCGATGAAGGTGAAACCGGAGCGCTCGACCTGCTCGGCGAAGTTGGCGTTTTCGGACAAAAAGCCGTAGCCGGGGTGTATGGCGCTCGAGTCGGTGACCTCGGCGGCGCTGATCAGCGCCGGAATGTTGAGGTAGGACTGCGCCGACGGCGCCGGCCCAATGCAGACCGCTTCGTCGGCCAGACGCACGTGCATCAGATCCCGGTCGGCCTTGGAGTGCACCGCCACGGTCTTGATTCCGAGTTCTTTACAGGCGCGAAGTATGCGCAGGGCAATCTCGCCGCGATTCGCGATAAGTACCTTGTCCAGCATGGGAGAATCCACCCGTATTGAAATGAAAGAGTTAAGCGATGACGACCATGGGCTGGTCGAATTCCACCGGCTCGCCGTCTTCCACCAGGATGGCCTCTACCACGCCGTCGCGATCGGCTTCGATCTGGTTCATCATTTTCATCGCCTCGACGATGCACACCGTATCGCCCTGTTTGACAGTATCGCCCACTTCGACGAAGGACTTCGCACCCGGCGCCGGGCTTCTGTAGAACGTGCCGACCATGGGCGAGTTGACCGCTTCGCCGCGATAGCTTTTGGCCGGCGCTTCTGCGCTCGCGTCACCGCCGGAAGCGGGCGCGGCGGGGGCCGGCGCGGGCTGGGCGTGACTCGGGTAGCCATACTGCGGCATTGGCTGGGGCTGCCAGGTCGAACCGTCCGGGTGGCGGCTAATGCGTACCGACTCTTCCCCTTCCTGAATCTCGATCTCGCTGATGTTGGACTCTTCAAGCAGTTCGATCAGTTTTTTAACCTTGCGAATATCCATTGCTGGGCCCCGGTAGTAGTGAACAGTGAATAAAGGCGCCCTGACGAGCCCTCGAAGGGCACGCCAAAGGGCGCAGTAAACCAAACGATAAAACCAACGAAAGGCGACACGTTAACGAACGTTACAGGCCTTTATGCCTTAAAACCGCCGCTAATGCCATTGGGAGCGGAGTTTGCCGAAAAACGCCGGCGTTGTCCAGCGTACGGCTCTCGATGGGGGCGGCCGCTGCGGCGCCAGGAATCAGTACTGCTTGAAAACGAGGGCGCCAGGAGTACGACGGTTTGCATCAGGCGCTCGGTCTCGTGTTTAAAGCGCGTTTGAGTGAAGAAAGGTGCTCGGCAAGCGCTTTTGCATCGACTTCGCCTTGAATACGCGCCTGGCGAATTTCGCGGCCACCGTCGAAAAACAGCAGGCTCGGGGGGCCGAACAGATCGAAGGCCTCTAAAGCAGCGCGAGTGTTGGGCGTCGTCTGCGTAACGTCGACCTCGATCAGCGCCATGTCCTTGAGGGCGTCGATCACGCGTGGGTCGGGGTAGACATCGCGCTCCATCAGCTTGCAGGAGATACACCAGTCGGCGGTGAAGTGAACGAACGCGAGTCGTTCGTCGCTTCGTGCGAGTGCTTCGTTGAGTCCGTCGAGTCCCTCGACGCTCTCGAAGGCGCGCGCCTCAAGGCTTTGGCCAGGCGAGAACGATGAAGCAGCGTGATCCAGCGGGCGCAGCGGGTCACCGCCGCCGGCGGCGGCGCCCAGCACCAGCGCGCCACCCCACACCAGCAGCATCAGCCCCAGGGTTTGGCGCGCCCGCGCCCAGCCGTCGGCGGCGCGCGCAAGCGCCCCAAGCGTCAGGGCGGTGGAAATGGCCAGCGCCGCCCAGAGCAGCAGCGCCAGCGGTGGGGCGATCAAACGCTCGACCATCCAGATGGCCACCCCAAACAGCAATAGCCCAAACGCGGTCTTGACCCCGTTCATCCAGGCGCCGGAGCGCGGCAGAAGCGTCGTGCCGAAGGTACCGACCAGCAGTAGCGGAAGCCCCATGCCAAGCCCGAGGGTAAACAGCACCGCTGCGCCCATCAACGCGTCACCGGTACTCGAGATGAACACCAGCGCCCCGGCCAGCGGCGCGGTCACGCACGGCGATACCACCAGTACCGACAGCGCCCCGGCAAGCGCAAGCCCCATCGGCCCGCTTTGCTGCGCACGCGACTGCCAGCGCTCGACCCGGTGGGCGAGTTTGGGCGAAAGGCTCAGGTTGAACGCGCCCAGCATGGCCATTGCGAACAGGGTGAAAAGAGCGGCAAAGCCGATCAGCACCGGCGGCGATTGAAGCCTTGCCTGCAAATTGAGGCCAGCGCCGAAAAGCCCCATCAGTACGCCCACGAGCGCGTAGGTCATCGCCATGCCCAGCACATAGCTCAGCGAAAGCATAAAGGCGCGCGGCCGGCTCGGATTCTGGCCGACGATGATCGACGAGAGGATCGGCAGCATCGGCAGCACGCAGGGCGTGAAGGTCAGCCCGATACCGGCCAAAAGGAAAAGACCGAGCGCCAGCGGCAGGCTCGCCTCGCTGATCAGCGCGCTAAAGTGCCCGTCCTCGCTTTGCACTGCGCCAAAATCCACCGGTGTATCGATGGGGGCGGCGGTGTCGCTTTCGGCGAGGGCATCGGCAAAGGCGGGGGGCGCGGTGGTTTGCGCCGCCTCGAGCGTGATCTGCTCCGGCGGATAGCAAAGCCCCGCATCGGCGCAGCCCTGAAAGCGAAACTCGAGCGACATCGGCCCGTCAAGCGCCTCGACCAGCGGCGCCTGGAACACCAACTGATGCCGGAACACCTGGGCTTCGCCCATAAACTCATCGGTGTGCGCTTCGCCCTGGGGAATCTGGAGCGATTCGAGGCCGTTGCCTTCAAGGTCAAGCTGATGGCGGTAAAGATAGTAGCCATCGGCGATGTCGACGCCGACGTAAACCCGCTCGCCGTCGTGCCAGGCCTGGCTTTCGAATGCCTCGAGTACCGGGAGAAAGTCGGACTGGCCGCTGCTGGAAAAAAACTGCGCCTGAGCACTCAGCGGGGCTATCAGCAAAAGAAGACAAAGTAAGCGTTTGATCGATAACACGGCGGCTTCCTGAAAACGTACCCGGCCAAAATAGCAGACCGGAGACGGTGAGCGTAGCGACTGCGGTGACGTGACGCGCCGATAGACGCTGGCACTTCAACGAAAGAAGCCGCCCGAAGGCGGCTTCTTTCACGGTGGACCAACGAGGGGTTACGCTTTCTCGTAGGCCGACACGGATTTTTCGATCGCCTTGCGCGCGGCCTCGACCCCTTCCCAGGACTCGACCTTGACCCATTTGCCTTTTTCGAGATCCTTGTAGTTTTCGAAAAAGTGGGCAATCTGCTGGCGAAGCAGTTCCGGCAGGTCAGTGACTTCCTGCACGTCGTCGTAAAGCGTGCTCAGTTTGGGATGCGGCACGCAGACGAGCTTGGCGTCTTCGCCGGCTTCGTCGGTCATGTTCAGGATGCCGACGGGGCGAGCGCGAATGATGCTGCCGGGCGCGACCGGATGCGGTGTGACGACCAGCGCGTCCAGCGGGTCGCCGTCGTCAGCCAAAGTGTGCGGAATGAAGCCGTAGTTGGCCGGGTAAAACATCGGCGTTGCCATGAAGCGGTCAACCAGCAGCGCGCCCATATCCTTGTCGATTTCGTACTTGATCGGCGCGTGGTTAGCCGGAATTTCGATTGCCACGTAAATATCGTTGGGCAGATCCTTTCCAGCGGGAATGTGGTCGAAGTTCATTTTCAATCCTTGGCTTTTGACGTGCGTGATTCAAGCGGTGGTTTAGTTGATGGTTTAAGCGATTGATGTCTTGCGTAATTGTGACGAATTATACGAACAAGCGCCGCTGATTACCAATTCAACGACGCTCGAACACCAAATTTCACGCCTCGATTAGACGTCGCTGCCGCCTTCGAGAAGGCAAGAGGGACGTTTGGCGATACCGAGGATCAATGGGGCATCGCAACCATAGCGCAGCGTGTATGATAGCGAACATCGAGGGAGCGCTCGGGGACGCGCCCGGTGCATTGGACGCGACGCCTTTTGTCGACGTACCTTAGTGATGTAGCACGTTAGGCCAAGGAGAATACAGTGGGGCACGCTCAGTTACTGATCAGCTACGGCCAGGCCTTCGTCGCCCCGGACCGGCGAAAGCACAGAAGCTCCATGTCGGTGAGCGTGCCCGACACTCCCTTGCTCAACCTCAAGGGTGCCTGCGCGGTGATCAGCGATTCGCTGTCGCGTAACACCATGGCCAAACAGGCCGGCGATCTGAGCGTGCGCGGCTTCATGGCCGACTACTACTCCACGCCCGAGCACTGGGATATCAAGACCTCGGCCACCCGGGTGATGCTGGCGCTCAATAGCTGGTGCTACAGCCAGAGCCAGCACGTCAAGGAGGGCAGCTTCGTCTCCTCGATGTCGGCAATGATCTTCAGAGGCGGTGAAGCCAATCTGTTTCATATGGGCGATACGTTGGTGTTTCGCCTGCGTGGGGCCGAGTTCGAGCAGCTTACCCGCGACCACGTCACCGACGTGGGCGGCTATCGCTACCCCTCCCGGGCGCTGGGCATGGATGGCAGCCTCGACATCGATTACAGCCTGGTCGAACTCAAGCAGGGCGACTTTTTCGTCTTCACCACGCAAGGCGTTCGCGGCACGCTCATGCCGTCGGACTACGTGCGCCTGATCCGCGAAAACGCCAGTGACCTGGACGCCGCCTGCGAGCGGTTGGCAAGCGAAGCCAGAGAGCGCGCCCAGGAGCGCGGCTACGGCGGGGATCAGTTCTGCTTTCAGATACTGCGCATCGACGAGCTGCCCGAAGAGACCGAGGACGACCCAGCGCTGATTTACGGCGATTTGCCGATTCCACCGGAGCTCTCCCCGGGGCAGCGCCTGGACGGGCTGGAAGTCGAGCGGGTTTTATCGCGCAACGCCCAGTCCCGCGTCTACCAGGTGCGCGACGTTCACTCTCAGCGCCAGATGGTCATGAAGGCGCCAAGCCCGGAACTTTCGCTGAGAAACGCCTACCTCGAGCATTTTCTGCTTCAGCAGTGGGTCGTGGAGCGGGTCAACTCGCCCTTCGTGGTGCGGGTGATCGAGCCATCAAGGCCCAGACGCTACCTTTACTACCTGATGGCGTTTGTCGAAAGCGAAACGCTCAGAGAGTGGGCGGACCGCCACCCCCAGGCGAGCCTGAAACAGCGCCTGGATATCGCCAATCAGCTCGGTAAGGCGGTGCAGGCGCTACACCATCGCGACATCATTCATCAGCAAATTTCGCCGGACAACGTGCTGATCGATATCCACGGCAAGGTAGTGCTAGCGGACTTTAGCGCCTGCCACATGCGCGATATGGAAGGCCACCGTAACTCCGGCGAGCTGTTGCGCCAGGTGGGGTTCACCGAGCACACCGCCCCCGAGTATGCGCTTGGCGACAGCGTTGGAAGGCGAAGCGATCAGTATTCGCTGGCGTCCACCGTTTACTGGCTTTTGACCGGCGCGCTCCCCTACACGCTGACGCCGGACCGGCTTAGAAGCCACACCGATCTCGAGTCGCTTACCTACAAAAGCGCGCGCAGCGCCAACCCCGAGATTACCTCGGCGCTGGACGATGCGTTGCGCCGGGCGTTGGACCCGCAGCGGGCACTTCGCTTTCGCAAAATGTCGGAACTTCTGTACGCGCTTCGCGTACCGCTTGGCCGTGTGGCCCATGTCGAAATGCGAAGCGAGCCCCGGCGTTTTTGGCAGGGCGTGGCAGGTATCCTGCTGCTGCTGCTCGTGCTCTCCTGGCTTTTACGCTAGCGTTTGGCGAGCACAAAAAAGCGGGGCGATGTAATCATCGCCCCGCTTTTTTATCGGCCGTCACCGGCGCAAGTCGATCGCGCTCAAAGGGTAAAGGTAGGCAGCTTTTGCTCGACCTTTGCAAGCTTCAATTTGGCGACCTTCGGCAGGCCGTTCTCGAACGGCGGGAAGTCCTCGCCCTGGATCAGCGGCGAGAGGTAGTCGCGGCAGGCTTGGGTGATGGCGAAGCCGTTGTCCGAGATGAAGTCCCGTGGCATGAACTTCTCCTGGTTGGCGATCTGCGACAGCGGCGCCGAGATTACGTCCCACTGATAAGGCGTTTGCGAGATACGGCGAATCGCCGGCATCATCGAGTTTTTGCCCGCCAGCGCCAGGCTCACGGCCTCGCGGCCCACGGCGTAGGCTTGCTCGACGTCGGTTTTGGAGGCCAGGTGACGCGCGGCGCGCTGCAGATAATCCGCGACCGCCCAGTGGTACTTGTAGCCCAGATCCTGCTTCACCATGCCGGCAAGCGTGGGCGCCACGCCGCCGAGCTGGCGGTGGCCGAAGGCGTCGGTGTTGCCGGCGTCCGCCAGGAAAGTACCGTCTTCGTAGCGCGCGCCTTCCGACACCACGATCACGCAGTAGCCGTACTTCTTGACGCTCTCATCGACGCGTGCCATGACGGCCTTGCGATCGAAGGCGATCTCCGGAAAGATCACCAGGTGCGGCGGCTCACCTTCACCTTCACCGGCCAGCCCTCCGGAGGCGGCGATCCAGCCGGCGTGGCGGCCCATTACTTCCAGTACGAACACCTTGGTCGAGGTGGCGCACATGGAGGCGATATCCAGGGAGGCCTCTCGGGTGGAGGTGGCGATGTACTTGGCCACGCTGCCAAAGCCCGGGCTGTTGTCGGTGATCGGCAGGTCGTTGTCCACGGTTTTAGGCACGTGGATAGCGGTGAGCGGGTAGCCAAGCTTTTCCGAAAGCTGGGAGACTTTCAGGCAGGTGTCGGCGCTGTCGCCGCCGCCGTTGTAGAAGAAGTAACGGATATCATGGGCCTTGAATACTTCGATCAGGCGCTCGTACTGGGCACGGTGAGTCTCGATATCCTTGAGTTTGTAGCGACACGAGCCAAACGCGCCGCCGGGCGTGTGGCGCAGTGCGGCGATGGCGTCGTCGCTCTCCTGAGTCACGTCGATCAGATCTTCGGTCAGCGCGCCGATGATGCCGTTATGACCGGCGTACACCTTGCCAATCTGGTCGGGCGCCTGGCGGCAGGCTTCGATCACGCCGCAGGCGCTTGCGTTGATGACGGCGGTGACGCCACCGGACTGGGCGTAGAAGGCGTTGTGCTGAGCCATGGAAACCTTTTAACTCCTGATCAAAAGAGAGCGTGGCCGGTCGTTTGAGCCCGGCCAATCGCATCGTAAACGGCGGGATTTTAGCGTAAAGCGCTCGGGACTGCATCAGGCCCAAGTATGGTTGGGCGAGTGCTTACTCCGCTGTATCCAGGTCCTGCTCCTGCTGAGCCAGCCGCCAGCCACCCAAATCCTTGTAGCGGTTGACCATGGTGCAAAAGAGCTCGGCGGTGCGTTCGGTATCGTAGCGCGCCGAGTGCGCGGCCTTGTTGTCGAACTCGATGCCCGCGGCGCGGCAGGCGCGGGCCAGCACCGTCTGCCCGTAAACGAAGCCCGCAAGCGTTGCGGTATCGAAGCTCGAAAAAGGGTGAAAGGGGCTTCTTTTGACATTGCAGCGAGCGGAGGCGGCGTTCAAAAAGCCGTGGTCGAAGGCGGCGTTGTGGCCGACCAGAATGGCGCGAGAGCAGTTGTGCGCCTTGACCGATTTGCGGATCGGCTTGAAAATTTCGCCGAGTGCGTCGGCCTCGGAGAGCGCGACCTGTTTTCTGAGCGGGTCGTCCAGGTTGATGCCGGTAAAATCGAGCGCGGACTGCTCGACGTTGGCGCCCTCAAAAGGCTGAATGTGATACGAGTAGGTATCATCGGGTAGCAGGTTGCCGTCGGAGTCCATCGTCAGCGTCACCGCGGCGATTTCAAGCAGCGCGTCGCGCTGGGCGTTGAAGCCGCCCGTTTCCAAATCGATGACGACCGGTAGATAACTGCGAAAACGCTGGGCCATCAGGTCGCGGGCTATTGCCTCGCTCATGCAGCTCTCCTTAAAAGCGAGTAGTCGGTAAAGAAGTCGTCGGTCGGGGATAGCGAAGGCGTTCGCTAACAGTGCCCTGATTCTAGCAGCTTTACCCTGGCGGCGTCGTTGACGGTGTTCCCGGCTCATTGAGAGCGCTATACTCTTGGTTTAACTCATTCGATAAAGTCCGACGTTAAAACGGGCTTTGCTAACCCCAAGGAGTCAAGAATGTCCGATGTCAAAAAGGTTGTGCTGGCGTATTCAGGCGGCCTGGACACATCCGTAATCGTCAAATGGTTGCAAGAGACCTATAACTGTGAGGTCGTGACCTTCACAGCCGACATCGGCCAGGGTGAGGAAGTCGAGCCGGCGCGCGCCAAGGCGCAGGCCCTCGGCGTCAAGGAAATCTACATCGAGGATCTGCGCGAAGAGTTCGTTCGCGACTACGTCTACCCGATGTTCCGCGCCAACACCATCTACGAAGGCGAGTACCTGCTGGGCACCTCCATTGCCCGCCCGTTGATCGCCAAGCGCCTCATCGAGATCGCCAACGAAACCGGTGCCGATGCGATCTCCCACGGCGCGACCGGCAAGGGCAACGACCAGGTACGCTTCGAGCTCGGCGGCTACGCCCTGAAGCCCGGCGTCAAGGTCATCGCGCCCTGGCGCGAGTGGAACCTTACTTCACGCGAAAAGCTGATGGCTTACTGCGAAGAGCACAACATCCCGGTCGACTTCTCCAACAAGAAGAAGAAATCGCCGTACTCCATGGACGCCAACCTGCTGCACATCTCCTACGAGGGCGGCATTCTGGAAGACCCCTGGGCGGAAGCCGAAGAAGACATGTGGCGCTGGAGCGTCTCGCCGGAAGAGGCGCCCGAGACCCCGACCTATATTGAGCTCACCTTCGAGAAGGGCGATATCGTCGCGATCGACGGAGAAGCGCTCAAGCCCCACGAAGTGCTCGAGAAGCTCAACAAGCTCGGCGGCGATAACGGCATCGGCCGTCTGGACATCGTCGAGAACCGCTACGTCGGTATGAAGTCACGCGGCTGCTACGAAACGCCTGGTGGCACCATCATGCTGCGCGCCCACCGCGCCATCGAGTCGCTGACGCTGGATCGCGAAGAGGCGCACCTGAAAGACCAGCTGATGCCGAAGTACGCCGAAGTGATCTACAACGGCTACTGGTGGAGCCCGGAGCGGCGCATGCTGCAGGCCGCCATCGACGAAACCCAGGGCAACGTGTCTGGCGTCGTGCGCATGAAGCTCTATAAAGGCAACGCCACCGTGGTGGGTCGTAAGTCCGAGCAGTCGCTGTTCGATGAGTCGATCGCCACGTTCGAAGACGATGCCGGCGCTTACGACCAAAAAGACGCCGAGGGCTTTATCAAGCTCAACGCGCTACGCCTGCGCATCGCCGCCGGCAAGGGCCGCAAGCAGAGCTGAGCCGCCCCGTGATGCACGCTTGATGTGAATAAAAACGGCCAGTCTGACTGGCCGTTTTCATATCAAGATGTTGTCGGTCAATCGATTTTGGAGAGCGTCATGTTCAAGAAACTACTATCGGCCCTGATGGGCGGGAGCGAGAAGCCCGCTGCCACATCCCGGGCTTCCGAACCGGTAATCTATTGCGACTTCGCGATCGTCTCCACACCGGACGCCCAGAGCGGGCAGTACCGGGTGAGCGGTACGATCAGCAAAACATTTGAGGATGGCCAAGCGCGTGAGCACCGCTTCGAGCGCTCGGACATGCTGCCGTCGCGCCAGGCCTGCGACGAAATGATGGTCACCAAGGCCAAGCGCTATATCGATGAGGTCGGAGAGGCGATGTTCGAGCCGGACCCGCGAGATAAAAGCTGACGGGTCGAGTCCTAACGCTGTCGGTATAACACGAGCGTATTGTCGATCAGTGATCGTGCGCGCGCGGC
This sequence comes from Halomonas sp. GD1P12, assembly GCF_025725645.1. Taxonomy (NCBI): domain Bacteria; kingdom Pseudomonadati; phylum Pseudomonadota; class Gammaproteobacteria; order Oceanospirillales; family Halomonadaceae; genus Halomonas; species Halomonas sp. GD1P12. The sequence goes on from NZ_CP107007.1 coordinate 1,827,365, forward strand.
AGCGCTTAGTATCAATGAATCCGGCAGGCCCTCCAGTTTGATACCGCTTTCGGCTGATTCGACGTCGTTGAGCATCGCGCCGAAATGACCTTCTCGCGTGATCAGGGTGCGCCAAAAGCTGCCGCCGAGGTTGAGCTCTTTCATCAACGTGTCCAGATCGATATTCAGAATCACCGGCATGTGCGACAAGAGTCCGATGATAAACCCCTCTTCGTCATCCATGCGCCTGCTTTTCGCTACCTGCTCACAGGCCAGTGCCTTGGTCAAACCCTTGATCAGGTTGAGCTTGTTGGCCGGACTGTTATTGGCAAAAAGAATAATCGTCACCATCGTTCTAAGCTCGTTGACCCCCAGAAGCTGAATGCAATCACTCAACTTGTAGGAGGGCTTTGCAAGCGCGTGCCAAACCGAGTTGGCGCGTCTCAATACGGCTTCCACCAGGTAAGGGTCTTGCGCCACCAGCGATTTAATCTCCTGCATGTTGATTTCCGGCTTATAGAGCTTGGCAATCAGGCGGAGTAGGTTGGCCTTTGGAGATGAGCGGCGAACATAGCGAGTTTTTTGAGCGGTTGGCCGCTCGTAAAAATAGCCCTGAAAAAGCGTCACTCCCAACGCCTTGAAATGCTCGAACTCCTCACGCGTTTCCACGCGCTCTGCCAGTAACGTCAGTTTTTGTTGCTGAAGTGATTTGATCATCTCATGGGTGATATCGGATGAAATATCCAGCTTGACGATATCGCAGTATTCCAACAGCGATTGGTGATCTTCCTGTGTTTGAAAGTCGTCGATCGCCAGGGTGTAGCCTTGCGCCTTTAACCGCTCCAGCGCCTTTTTGACCTCCGGGGTCGGACGCGTCGATTCAAGAATTTCCAGTACCACTTGATTGGCAGGCAAGGCGTGCAAGTCGGGGTTGAGAAGCCACTGCTCCGAGACGTTGACGAACAGTTTGCGCGCGCCACAAAGTTTTTTTAATCCAATTTCGTAAATTGCAACGGAGCAGGCGCGGGCGGTTGCCTTGACATCGTCATCGACGCTGGCTGTGGCGGCATCAAAATGGCCGCGATAAAGAAGCTCATCTGCGACATGGCGAAGTTGACCGTCAACGATGGGTTGCAGGGCAATCGTATAGTTTTTACTAGCCTCCGCGGGTGTGTCACTGTTCATTCGATGAGTGCATTCCGAGTTTGCAGGGAGTTGGAGCGTCAAATTAATTTATATTAATCTGGTTATTGTCACATCACTGTGCTTAAGAAAATAATGATTGCTTTAGTGTAAACGGCTTATGCCTAAAACGACAGTTGATGTGTGTTTACAAGCTGCCATCACGGCGGTCCAGAGCGCTGGCTTGAAAAGCCAATAGTTGATCGAGTGTGAGAATGTGGCGCGCCTTGAGGCGCGGCAACATCGAAAGCCACAGTTCGGCGGTTAGCTGGGCGTCCCCCAAAGCGGTGTGGCGAGCCCCCGGGGGAATCGATAGTCCATAGCGTTTTGCCTGGGATTCGAGATCGTGGCCGGGCAGAGCACTGTCCAACGCTTTGGATATCAGCAGGGTATCCAGTATCGGATGGGAGAGACGCTTACCTGCCTGGCTCAGTGCGAGCAGATCGAACGAGGCGTTATGGGCCAAAAGCACCGCTTCGCGAGCGTAGGTTTCAAACGCTTCAAGCACCACGCTTGCGGCGGGAGCATCGCGCACGTCTTCATCGCGAATGCCGTGAATGGCCGTACTCGCGGCGGGGATAGCGCGCTTGGGGTTGATATAGCGCTCAAACACGTCGCTTGCCAGCAGCCGGTTATTGACGATGCGACAGGCGCCAAGACTCAATAGCGTATCGGCGCCGCGAAGGTCGAGCCCGGTCGTTTCGGTATCGAAGGCAACGATAGCCAGTTGATCCAGCGCGCGCTCGGAAAGCGGCGTTTGGGGCGGCGCCAGGCGGGCGATATCGAAGTCATGAAACTCGGGCCGTGAGGCAATATCGGGGTCTGGAGCGCTTTGGCGCGTCGAGCTTTTAAGCGATACGCAAAGGCGCGCGTGAACACCATCCGCGTCCTGTTCACTCCAAAGTTCGCTGCCATGGAGTCCAAGAATGTCGCCCACCGTGGGCGAAAGCGGAAGTGAGTCGATCACCGCGTTTCGCCACTGATTTAGTCGTGTCTGCTCGATGGCGCCCCCTTGCCAGATGAAAGCTAGCCAAACGCCTTTTCCCTCATGAACCAGCGAGCCCTCGAAGCGGCATTGAGGCAGTTGGCCGTGCAGCTGGGTCACCAGTAAATCGAAAAGCGCGATCAGCGACGGCGCGTGGCCCTTGAACCAGCCCGGCACCCCGATCGGCGTGATCAATTTGAGCGAGGGATTTAACTGCTCATCCAGGGTATGCCAGAACGCGTTGGACCAGATCGAGCTCAGGCGCTCGTTGACCAACTCACTATGATGCCAAAGCTCCTTGAGTAGGGAGAGTGACGATGCCGGCACGGTTTGCTCGAGCGAGTCCAGCGTCAGCGTCAGGCGTTTTCTAATTCCCAACTCGTTTTGCCAGACGCGCGTAACGTCCTTGAGTGTCACCAGAATCTCGCAAGGCGTGTAGGAAAGTCGGGTCAGACTAGCCGATATCGTCCGCTCAAAAGCGCTGGTCAGGACGTCGCGCGAAAAGGTGTCGTCCGCATCCATCGCTTCAACCAGCGCATTAAAACGCGCGGCCAGTACCGGGTCGGGCAGAAGATGCTTGAGCTCCTTGCCCAGGCCCAAATTGAACGGCGAGGGGAAAAGCGCGCTGGCCGCCGGGTTGAAAAGTAGCAACCTGCCGTGCTGATCGAAAAGCAGTACGGGGGTTGGTAAACGCTCGATCAGGCCTTCCAACTCCTGACGGATTCGCGCGGCTTCTCGCGCTCCGTCTCGGTGGGCGTTCTTTAACCGTTCGCGGTCGTCTCTCCAGCGCTTGGCAATCTGACAAAGGTCCGGGCCCAGGCTTTCGAGCCAGCCGCCGGGAGCATCGATGGGTTTGTCCGGATGGGCGATCAGTTTACCCAGCTCCGCATGCAGCGTACGCAGCGGTTTGAAGAGATAACGCTCGAGCAGATACCCAACCGCCAGCAGCGTCGCTCCACCTGAAAGTGCGCAAAGCCACATTAAAAGCCTGGCAGCAGGCTCCAGCGCCAGACGACTGTCGAGCCACGCTGCGAAAATGGCGCCGCCTGCGAGGCTTATGCCTCCCAGTAACAGCCAAAGGCCTACGAGCCATTGCGGCGTGGGCAGCCCTTTACGCATGGCGTTTACTCCTGGAAAGGCCAAACGCCCGGCGACGGGGTAGAGCCGTAACCGGAGTGTGCAACGTCACGCCTTTTGAGTGGTTCGATATAGCGATAGGCCTCGATTCCCATCAGGGCTTTGAAAATGAAGTTTAAGTAGATAGGCGCCTTGCGCCTAGGCGACCTTGGTGCAAATCCGCCGGTGATTGCTTGAAAGCGGGGCGCATCGAGGATTGCTATAATCCCGCCTCTTTTAAAAGCGTTAGTCAATAGGACAGGGCATGCGGGTACTGCTACTCTCGGCGTACGAGGCGGTTAGCCACCGCTACTGGGCGGATCAGTTGACGGCGCGGCTGGACGATATCGAGTGGGTGCGGCTAAGCCTTACGCCGCGTCATTTCGCGTGGCGTATTCGCGGCAATCCGCTGAGCTGGTGGCTCAGGGAGCACGCCACCTTGAGTCAGGCGTTTGACGTCGTACTCGCTACCTCGATGGTGGACCTGGCCACGCTCATCGGGCTTTTTCCGCACCTGGGGCAGGCGCGCAAGATCGTCTACTTTCACGAAAACCAGTTTGCCTATCCGAGTTCGAGCGCGCAGCGCCCGCCCGTCGAGGCGATGATGGTCAATCTCTACTCGGCGCTGGCCGCCGACGAGGTCGCGTTCAACACCGCCTTCAATCGTGATTCCTTCATCGACGGCGCGAAGGCGTTTCTAAAAAAGATGCCGGACAAACTCCCCGTTGCCGCGCCGCTGGAGGCGCTACGGCGTCGCGCACGTGTTCTCCCGGTACCGCTCGAGGCACGTCCATGCAAGGTCGCTTCAGGTTCGTCTATCAATCGAATCATCTGGAACCACCGCTGGGAGTACGACAAGAACCCGCAGGACTTTTTTGAGGTGCTGTTCCAACTAAGCCAGGCAGGCGTCTCGTTTGAACTTGCCGTGGTGGGGCAGCGTTTTCGCGACGCCCCGGCGGTTTTTGATGAGGCCAGGGAGCGCCTTGGCGCGCATATCCACTGCTGGGGGCCGCTCGAATACCAACAATACCAGGCGCTTTTGGACGAAGGCGGCATCGTGGTATCGACCGCCTGGCACGAGTTTCAGGGGCTTGCCATCATGGAGGCCGCCCAGCGCGGCGCTCGCCCGCTGGTCCCCGCGCGGCTCTGCTTTCCCGAACTCTACCCGGCGGCGTTTTGTTACGACGGTACACGCGACGGACTTTTCGAGCGCCTGAAGGGGTGGCTGGAGGTTCCGGAAAGCCGACCACCAACGCTCGACCTTCAGACGTTCGAGTGGCCGCAGTGGCAGGCGCGCTACCGCGAATTAATTGTGGGGAAATGACCGGGGGCGGTCAGAGCTCGGTTTTCTCCTTGTATTCGCACAGATCCTCGATGAGGCAGCTGCCGCAGCGCGGCTTGCGGGCGATACAGGTGTAGCGGCCGTGCAGAATCAGCCAGTGGTGAGCGTCCTGCTTGAACGTGCGGGGCACGTGGCGCTCGAGCTTTTGCTCCACTTCCAGCACGTTCTTGCCCCTGGCGATGCCGGTGCGGTTGGAGACGCGAAAGATATGCGTGTCCACCGCGATGGTCGGCTCGCCGAAGGCGGTGTTGAGGATCACGTTGGCGGTCTTGCGCCCGACGCCGGGCAGCGCCTCCAGCGCCTCGCGGCTTTTGGGCACCTCGCCCTGATGGCGCTCAACGAGCAACTGACAGGTTTTCATCAGATTCTGCGCCTTGGTGTTGTAAAGGCCGATGGTCTTGATGTGCTCTTTGAGTCCTTCCAATCCAAGCGCCAGAATTTGCGGTGGCGTGTTGGCGATGGGGAAGAGTTTGGCCATCGCCTTGTTGACGCCAACGTCGGTCGCTTGGGCCGACAGGAGCACGGCGGTCAGAAGCTCGAAGGGCGTGCTCCAGTTGAGCTCGGTGGTCGGGTGCGGGTTTTCCGCCTGAAGCCGGGAGAAGATCTCGGCACGTTTTTGAGCATTCATGGAGTCGTTTCCGAATCGAGCGCCGCGCGGGCCGAATCGACCACCTGCTGGGCCTTGTCGAGCTGCTCTTCGACCTGGCGCACCGCCGCGCTATCCTGCTGGCGCTTGGCGTGAGCGAGCTGCTGGCGCACGTGGCGAAGCGACTGCTCGGCGGCCTTGAGCGCCAGCCGCTTCTGGTGGCGGCGCGTGGCGTTGGGCTCGGTCGTCGTGGCGGGCGCGACGCCGGAAAGGCGTTCAAGCGTGGTGTCGAGCTCGTCCAGTTTCTGGCGCTGCGCCGCTAGCTGATCGGCTACGACCTGGCGCTGAGCGTCATCCTGCTCGGCGGCCAGCTTGCGCTCGAGGCGCTTGAGCGCCGCCGCCTGGCGGGCGCGACTGGCACGCAGGGCGCTTGGCGAGAGCTCGGGCGCTTGCGGGGCGGCCACAGCGGGCGGGCTGGCGGCGTGACGTTTGGCGCGGCGCTGCGCTTTGGCCTCGGCCTCGGCGGCCAGGCGCTGGTTGCGCGCAATAAAGCGCGAGCGCCCCTTGAGGGCGCGCTGCTCCAGGTAATCGGTTTGCGCGCCGGGCGTGGACGCCGCCTGCCACTGCGGGTGGGGTACCAGGTCGATGCAGTCGACCGGGCAGGGCGCGACGCACAGCTCGCAGCCGGTGCATTCGCTCTCGATCACGGTATGCATCTGTTTGGCCGCGCCGAGAATGGCATCCACCGGGCAGGCCTGGATGCACTTGGTGCAGCCGATACACTCGGCCTCGCGAATCACCGCCAGCAGCGGGGGCTGGGGCGGCTCGGCCAGCGCAATGACCGGGCGACCGGTCAGCCCGGCCAGCCGCTTGAGCGTTTCATCGCCGCCGGGCGGGCAGCGGTTAATGGCTTCGCCCTGGACAATCGCCTCGGCGTAGGGGCGACAGCCGTCATGTCCGCACTTGGTGCACTGGGTTTGCGGAAGCTCGGCGTCGATGGCATCGATTAACTGCGTGGCGAGCACGTTACATCACCCGCTGGCCCGGTTTGGCGCCGCTATCCGGTGACATCAGGTAGATGCCCTCATTATCGCCTGCCGCCAGCACCATGCCCTCGGACATGCCAAAGCGCATCTTGCGCGGGGCCAGGTTCGCGACCATCACGGTCAGCCGACCCTCGAGCGCCTCCGGCGAGTAGGCGCTGCGAATGCCGGAGAAGACGTTGCGGGTTTCGCCGCCCAAATCCAGCGTGAGCTGCAACAGCTTGTCCGCGCCTTCGACGTACTGCGCCTTGGCGATCCGCGCGATGCGCAAATCGACCTTGGCGAAGTCGTCGAAACCGATCTCATCGGCGATCGGCTCTTCCGCCAGCGGCCCCTTGGGTGTTTCCTTGAGTTTCTGCTCTTCCACCAGGTCCTCCTTCGATGCCTCGATCATGGCGTCGATTTTGTCGCGCTCGATGCGCGTCATCAGCGGCTTGAATTTCTCGATGGCGTGATCGGTCAGTACGGCCGTGCGGCTTTGCCAGTCAAGGCGCTCGAGCTTGAGAAAGCGCTGCGCTTCAACGGCCATGGCGGGCACGACCGGCGCCAGGTACACCATCAGTTGACGGAACAGGTTGATGCCCACGGAGCAGATATCCAGCACCTCCTGCTCGCGGCCTTCCTCCTTGGCCAATGCCCAGGGCGCCTTATCGGCGATGTAGGTGTTGGCCTCGTCGGCGAGCTCCATGATTTTACGCATGGCGCGGCCGAACTCGCGCGCTTCGAAATCCTGAGCGATGTCGTCGCCGGCATCGATAAAGCGCTGTACGAGCGTCGGCTCGGCGCAGTCTGCGGAAAGCGTGCCGCCGCCGAGTTTTTTGACGAAACCGGCGCAGCGGCTGGCGATGTTGACCACCTTGCCGACCAGATCGGAGTTGACCCGGGCGGTGAAGTCGTCGAGATTCAAATCCAGATCGTCGACGCCGGCGCTGAGCTTGGCGGCGAAGTAGTAGCGCAGATACTCCGGGTTCAGGTGCTCGGCGTAGGTGGCAGCCTTGATGAAGGTGCCCCGCGACTTCGACATCTTGGCGCCGTCGACGGTCAAAAAGCCGTGGCAGTTCACCGCGGTGGGGGTGCGCATATCCGCCCCGTGGAGCATCGCCGGCCAGAACAGGGCGTGGAAGTAGACGATGTCCTTGCCGATGAAGTGGTAGACCTCGGCCTCGGAGTCCCTTTCCCAGAAGCTATCGAAATCGATGCCTTCGCGTTCGCACAGGTTCTTGAAGCTGGCCAGGTAGCCGATCGGCGCGTCGAGCCATACGTAGAAGTACTTGCCCGGCGCATCGGGAATCTCGAAGCCGAAGTAGGGGGCGTCGCGGGAGATGTCCCACTCGTTGAAGCCGGATTCGAACCACTCCATCAGCTTGTTGCGAATCTGCGGCTGCACGTGGCCGTCACTGATCCACGCCTGCAAAAACTCACTGAACTCGGGCAGCTTGAAGAAGTAGTGGGTGGAGCTTTTCACTTCTGGCGTCGCACCCGAGATCGCCGATACCGGGTCGATCAGCTCCGCCGGTGTGTAGGTCGCGCCGCACTTTTCGCAGTTGTCGCCGTACTGGTCGTCGGCCTTGCACTTCGGGCAGGTGCCCTTGATGAAGCGGTCCGCGAGAAACAGACCCTTGACCGGGTCGAACATCTGCTCGATGTCACGGGTGGCGATATGGCCCTTGTCGCGCAGGCGGGTGTAGATCTGCTCGCTGAAGTAGCGGTTCTCTTCCGAGTGGGTGGAGTGGTAGTTATCGAAACCCACGCCGAATTTGGCGAAGTCCGCCTGGTGGGCGTTCGACACTCGCTCGATCAGCGCCTCGGGGGTGATGCCTTCCTGCTCGGCGCGCAGCATGATCGCGGTGCCGTGGGCGTCATCGGCGCACACGTAGAAGCAGCGCTGGCCCCGGCTCTTTTGAAAGCGCACCCAGATGTCGGTTTGAATGTACTCGAGCAGGTGGCCAAGGTGAATGTCACCGTTGGCGTAGGGGAGAGCGCTGGTCACCAGAATGTTGCGCGGGGCAGTGTTTGACATGGTTCGTGGACGTTCCAATTAGCCTGTAACAAATAAAGACGGCGAAGAGGGCACTTTGCCGATACTTCGCCGATAACGGGGCACTCAAAAAGCCGCAGGTCGCGGCACGTTGGGCCGCGCTGGTCAGCAGGGGTTCAGTAGAGCGCCTGCTCCTCTTGCACCACTTCCTTTAAGAGCTCTAGAAAAAGCTTGTCCGCCTCAGAGTGCTCGGCGGGGTCTTCGGGAATATGGACGCTGGTGGTGCCCGATATCTCGTTGGCGATACGCGCCATGACCGCCGGGCTCGAGCCTTCGGCGAACTCCTGGCGCGCAACGTTCAGCGACTGCGTGAGAATTTCCGGGTCCTGTAAAAGCTTACGTATGAAGCCGCGCAGCTCGTTGATCACGCGGGTTTTCTGAATTTCGGATGCGGACATGATGCGCTCCTTATCGCCTTGTCATCACAAGGCCTTGACCATTTCGAATATGCCTTGACCATAGCACTTTTTGCCACGCGCGGCATGAGGCACGCGCTGCGGCTAGACGCGCAGCCGCCCGGCCTTGTGTTTGACCGGGTTGGCGTACTGGGCCAGCCAATAGGGTTTTAGCTCATCGGAAACCGAGGCCAGCCGCTCGTTGAACCGTGCGCGATCATCGCGGCTGATGGCGCTGCGGGCGATCAGCTCCGGCGCCTCTCCCAGCGCCTCGAGGGCCAAATAGTGGCTCGGGAACAGCCGGTAGCCGCCGATCACCTGGCGGTCGATCTCGGCGGCGACTTCGTCCGGGGTCGCCATGTCCGCGCCGATCGGCTGACCAAAGCGCAGCTGCACGCGCCCCTTGGTGCCGGTGATGCCGGCAACGATCGAGCGGATGTCCTCGAACTCGGTCTTTGAATAGCTGCCCTTGTTAGCGATGTCGAAAAGCTCCTGGGCTTTTTGCACGTCGCAAGGGTCGTACTCATAGCTGATCGACACCGGTACCAGCTTGAGCTCGGCGATCGCATCGCCGAAAACGAACTCGCCGGCGTCGCCACGGCGCGCCATGGTCAACATTTTGACGATCGCCGGATCGGTGCGATCGATACCGTTCTTGGCACGCCCTTCGCGCTGGGCCATCCAGATCGAGTGGTTGTCCGTGGTGATCGAGTGGCGAATGTAGCCCGATAGCTGTTGGTAGGCCGCCAGCATCGCGCGTTTGCCGCGGGCGCTTCGGGGCACGATGAAGCTCTTGTTGAGCCGCATGAGATCGGTGACGTAGGGCTTTTTCAACAGATTGTCACCGATAGCGATACGCACCGTGTCGCGTCCGGCCTGGTAGAGCGCGTAGTTGACGAAGGCCGGGTCGAGCGAGATGTCGCGGTGGTTGCCGATGAACAGATAGGCGCTGTCGTCGTCGAGCTTCTCGAGCCCCGTGACTTCGAAGGCATCGGTGGTGGTGCGTATCATGCGTTCCATGTAGCTTGCGATACGCATTTGGAAATCATACACCGAGGCAACGTTATCGACCTCGCGGCGCACGGCGCGCCCGGCGAGCAGGCGTGCCACCCCGGGGGCCCACTTGGCCAATCGGGGCAGCTTGAACCGGGTCAACGCGTCCAGAAGCTCGCTGTCGCGCGCGAGCCGCGACAGCACGTCGTGCACCTCGTGATCCATGTAAGGGCGAATGTCGGCCCAGGGATCATCGGTCGAGGCGTTGGGGGCGTGGAGTTGGTCAGTCATGCGATCCGTTTATTAGAGTGAGCCAAATCGAGAAGCGTTGGACAGCGGCGAGCGCCGTTCAACTCGCATCAAGCGCTTTGCGGGGCGTCCGGCTCTTTTTTCGCCTCGCCGCCAAGCCACTCGAGCAGCCTGGGAATGTCCTGAGAAAGCGACTGCGCCATCAGGATGAAATCGGTTTCGAGTCGCGCCAGGGCGTCGTCGCCATCATCGGCGTGATCGGCCTCTTCGATCAGCGCGTCGCCAAAGCGCAGCGACTTCAGCGCCAGATCGTCGTGAAGCACTAAATTCAGCCGGCCTTCGAGCCCGAGAGCGAGCTTGCTCGCCTGGCGGCCGCTCTCCAACAGCTGCTGGATCTCGTCGCTGTCGAGGTCGACCTGGCGGGCGCGCAGTACGCCGTCGTCGCCCTTGGCCTTGAGCTCGACCTGATCACCGAGCTGCATGTCCGCCGGGCGGCTGGCGGCGTCGCCAAGCCAGGCCGTCATCGCGCGAATCGGCAGCGTTTCGGAGCTTACGGGAGTGACCTTGAGGCTACCCAGACTCTCGCGCAGTAGATCGAGAATCTCTTCGCAGCGGGTGCGCGAGCTGGCGTTGATGCCGATCAGATTGGTTTTCGTGTCCCACCATAGATCTACCTTTTGGCTGCGCACGAACGCGCGCGGCATCAGCTCTTCGGTGATCTGCTCCTTGAGTGCGGTCTTCTCCTTGCGGGAAACCTTGCGCGCCTCCTGGGCTTCGATATCGGCGACCTTGTCATCGAGCTCCTCCTTGACGACCGAGGCAGGCAGAAGACGCTCCTGGCGCAATACCGACAACAGGCGGTGACCTTGAATTTCGTGCAGAAGCTGACCGCTTCCCAAACGACCTGCCGGCGCTGTCCACCCGAGCCGGCGAGCATCCGAGCCGCCCAGCGGCCTCGATGCTAAAGGCTCCAGAGCGCGCTCGAGTGCCGCGGCGTCCGGTGCTACCTCGCCGTGCAGACGATACAAGTGCAGGTGTTTAAACCACATATCACCAATCCTATCCAAAAGGGGGCACATTATGGCGAAACGCCGACGCGACTGCCAGCCTCACGCATGCACCGGGTTTTATTGCCTACGTTTCAAACTTGTGTTTGATTGCGTAAGCGGTCGTTAGACGGATAATTATTCTTCTTCGGGGCGCCTGCCAAAAGCGAAATGCGCGTTTTTTACATCGAATAAGGAGTCAGTATGTCATCTTTGATCAATCGAGTCGGCCTTCGCGTTCGGGGTTATCACCTGGATGGCTATGGGCACGTCAACAATGCGCGCTATCTCGAGTTCATGGAGGAGGGGCGCTGGTCCTACTTCGATCAGCACGCGCGGCTCGTACGCGAAATGCACGATTCCGGGCGCGCTTTCGTCGTGGTCAATTTGAACATCGATTACAAACGCGCCGCGGTGCAAAACGATGACCTCACCGTAATGACCGGCTTGATCGAGGTCGGCGAGCGCAGCGCGCTTTGCCATCACCGCATTTTGCGTGCCGACGGCAAGGTGGTGGCTCAAGCGGACCTGACGTTCGTGCTGATGGACATGAATGCCGGCCGAGCCAGCACGATCGACGGCGAAATTCTCGAGACGATGAAGCGCATTCGAGTGGCCAAAACCGAGTTCGCCCTTTAAGTCGCCCACTCGCTTTCATTTTTTTGCGATTTTAGGGGCTAGACTCTTACTATCCCGCCGCCCCAGAGCGCGGGTTACCAGGCCAAGCGCAGCGGGCGATGGCTGCGCCTTGACAACACTCTCGACGGAAAAGGGCATTCGCTATGAGCGATGACAAGGAAGCGATCTACAAGGAGTTTCGAGAGGCCGTCAACATGGCGCCCAAGGAGCTCGAGGAGTGGCTTGAGACCGACGAGTCCAAATCCGTGGGTGATAGTGACGGCGGTGAGTCGACCGGGCACAAGTCGGGGCGGCGTATCGTCGAGATCAAGCGCAAAAACAAGGACGAGCTGACCGATAGCGACTATAGCCATATGAAGAAGGTGAACCAGTACGTGGCGCGTCATCTCAAGCAACCACCAAAGAAAGAGGACAAGAAGACCTCGCGCTGGCGCTACTCGTTAATGAACTGGGGACACGATCCGCTGAAATAATCGGCGAACGCCTCTCGGGTTTTACCCGCGGCCGAGCACTGCCTTTGGCCGCTTTTAACACGCTCGATTCAGACTCGGCGCGTCTGAGTGTCCCGCCACGCGCTTTTTTCACGACCCCTTGGGGGCCTACTGTTCTTTCAGGTCAACGCTTTGGCGTGCTCTCTGACTGCCCATGATGCTCACACAGTGGTATGATACATGCGACTATGTTCGCCTCTGATAGGCCGTTCAAGCGGCCTTCAAGCGCTTTCAACTCTCGCAGTGCCAATGCAGTGCAAAGGATCTGACTTTCATGGGTGACATCGCCAGAGAAATATTGCCCGTCAATATCGAAGACGAGCTAAAACAGTCGTACCTCGACTACGCGATGAGCGTCATCATCGGCCGCGCGCTACCCGACGTGCGCGACGGTTTGAAGCCGGTGCATCGCCGCGTGCTGTTCGCCATGCACGAGCTTAGCAACGACTGGAACAAACCGTACAAGAAGTCGGCGCGTGTGGTCGGCGATGTCATCGGTAAATACCACCCTCACGGCGACAGCGCGGTTTACGACACCATCGTTCGCATGGCGCAGCACTTCTCGATGCGCCATGTGCTGGTCGACGGCCAGGGTAACTTCGGCTCGATCGACGGCGACAACGCCGCTGCCATGCGTTACACCGAGGTGCGCATGGCGCGCTTGGCCCACGAATTGCTGGCGGATCTGGAAAAGGATACCGTCGACTGGGTCGATAACTACGACGGCACCGAGCGAATCCCCGAGGTACTGCCGACGCGCGTACCCAATCTACTGATCAACGGCTCCTCGGGTATCGCCGTGGGTATGGCGACCAACATCCCGCCGCATAACATGCGCGAAGTGATCGACGGCTGTCTGGCGCTGATCGACGACTACACGCTGACCATCGATGATCTGATGCAGTACATCCCGGGGCCGGATTTCCCCACTGCGGGCATCATCAACGGCCGCGCGGGGATTCTGGACGCCTACCGCACCGGACGTGGGCGCATTTACGTGCGCGCGCTGCACACCATCGAGCACGATGACAAGAGCGGCCGCGATCACATCATCATCACCGAGCTGCCCTATCAGGTGAACAAGGCGCGGCTGATCGAGAAGATCGCCGAGCTGGTGAAAGAGAAGCGCATCGAAGGCATCGCCGAGCTTCGCGACGAGTCCGACAAGGAAGGGCTTCGCGTGGTCATCGAGATCAAGCGCGGCGAATCCGGCGAGGTGGTGGTCAACAACCTCTTCGCCCAGACTCAGCTTCAAAACGTCTTCGGCATCAACATGGTGGCACTGGAGAACGGCCAGCCGCGCACGCTGAATCTGAAGGAGATGCTCGAGGCGTTCATTCGCCACCGCCGCGAAGTCGTCACACGGCGCACGCTGTTCGAGCTCAAGAAGGCGCGCGAGCGTGGCCATATTCTCGAAGGCCTGACCGTTGCGATCTCCAACATCGATGAGGTGATCGAGCTCATCAAGGCCTCGCCCAACGCCGCCGAGGCGAAGGAGAAGCTGCTCGAACAGGTGTGGCAGCCAGGCCAGGTCACGGCGATGCTCGAACGCGCCGGGGCGACCTCCTGCAAGCCCGAGGATCTCGACGAAGGCTTTGGCCTCAATACGCTGGCCACGGAGTATCGGCTATCGCCGGCTCAGGCCCAGGCGATTCTGGAGCTGCGCCTGCACCGTTTGACCGGGCTTGAAACCGAAAAACTTCTCGACGAGTACCTGGCGATTCTTCAGCGCATTGCCGAGCTGACCGAGATTCTGGCCTCGCCGGATCGTTTGATGGAAGTCATCCGTGAAGAGCTTCACGCGGTGCGCGACCAGTTCGGCGACGACCGCCGTACCGAGATCCAGGCAAGCCACCTCGACCTCTCCATGGAGGACTTGATCGCCGAAGAGGACATGGTCGTCACCGTGTCGCGCTCCGGCTATGCCAAGACCCAGCCGCTGTCCGACTACCAGGCCCAGCGCCGTGGTGGTCGCGGCAAGTCCGCGACCTCGATGAAGGACGAGGACGTCATCGAGCATCTGCTGGTCGCCTCGACCCACGACACCGTGCTCTTGTTTTCCAACCGCGGCAAGGTGTACTGGCTCAAGGTGTACGAAATGCCCAACGCCAGCCGTGGCTCACGCGGCAAGCCGCTGGTCAACATGCTGCCGCTCGACGAAGGCGAGGCGATCAACGCGATTTTGCCGGTGCGCGACTACGACCCGGAGCACTACATCTTCTTCGCCACCGCCAAGGGCACCGTCAAGCGCACGAGCCTCGAGCAGTTCTCGCGACCACGCTCGGTGGGCCTGATCGCCATCGATCTCGAAGAGGACGACCGCCTGGTGGGCGCGGCGATCACGTCGGGCACCGATCACGCCATGCTACTCTCGTCCAACGGCAAGGCGATCCGCTTCGAAGAGGGTAACGTGCGCGCCATGGGCCGCACCGCCCGCGGCGTTCGCGGCATGCGCCTGCTCGACGACGCGGAAGTGATCAGCCTGATCATTCCCAAGAGCCAGCAGATCGACCAGGAAAACGACGGCGACGATGAATCGGCGGCACCCGAAGCGGCCGCCGAGACGCCGATCGAAGAGGGGCAGATCTACATTCTGACTGCCAGCGAGAAAGGCTACGGCAAGCGTACGCGTCTTCAGGAGTTCCCGCTCAGGGGCCGCGGCGGTCAGGGCGTGATCGCAATGCAGACCAGCGAGCGCAACGGCGCGCTGGTGGCGGCCATGCAGGTGTATGACGCCGACGAAATGATGCTGATCACCGACCGCGGCACGCTGGTGCGCACGCGGGTCGAGGAGGTCTCCACCACCTCGCGCAACACCCAGGGCGTGATGCTGATTCGCTTGGGCAAGGAAGAACAGCTCGTTAAAACCGTGCGCGTCGATGAGCCTGAGGAGGTGCTGGTCGACGAAGCGGAGGCGCTCGAGGCTGACGCCAGCACCGCCGAGAACGCCGGCGACAATCAGGGTGAGCAAGAGCAAGGTAGCGCCGATGACACGTCACTATAACTTCTGCGCAGGGCCTGCGGCCCTGCCTACCGCCGTTCTGGAGCGCGCTCAGCGTGAGATGCTCGATTACCAGGGGCGCGGCCTCTCGGTGATGGAAATGAGCCATCGAAGCGACGAGTTCATCGCAATCGCCAGGCAGGCGGAAGCGGATCTTCGCGAGCTGATGGCCATTCCCGATAACTACCGGGTGCTGTTCCTGCAGGGTGGGGCGAGCATGCAGTTCGCCATGCTCCCCATGAACCTGCTCGGGCGAGGCGGCAGCGCCAACTTCATTCAGACCGGTATCTGGGGCAAGAAGGCGCTCACCGAGGCCAAACGGTTAGGGTTCGATTGCCACGTAGCGGGTGAGAGCGAATCCAACGGCCATACCGAAGTGCCGCCGCTTTCAAGCCTCTCAATAAGCGACGACGCCGCTTATCTGCACTATACCGCCAATGAAACCATCGGCGGGCTCGAGTTCGACTATGTCCCAACGATTGCGCGCGCCGACGGCGTTGACGTGCCGCTCGTGTGCGACATGTCCTCCAGCATTTTGTCCGGGCCGACCAACGTGGCCGACTTCGGCATCATCTACGCCGGCGCCCAGAAGAACATCGGCCCGGCGGGGCTGACGCTGGTCATCGTGCGCGAGGATCTCGCCGGTCACGCCGTGGCGAAGACGCCGACGCTGTTCGACTATCAGGCGCTGGCCGAGGCCGAGTCGATGGTCAACACGCCGCCGACCTACGCTTGGTATCTGTCGGGGCTGGTGTTCGACTGGCTCAAGAACGACATGGGCGGTTTAAACGCCATGGATGCGCTGAACCAGCGCAAGGCCGACAAGCTCTACCGCGCCATCGATGAAAGCGGCTTTTATTCCAACCCGATCGCCAAACATAACCGTTCGCGCATGAACGTGCCGTTCGTACTGGCCGATAGCGCCCTGGACAAGGCGTTTTTGAGCGAGGCGGAGGCGGCGGGGCTTTTGAACTTGAAGGGCCACCGCAGTGTCGGCGGCATGCGCGCAAGTCTTTATAACGCCGTGCCCGAAGCCGCGGTGGACGCGCTGATCGCCTTCATGCACGATTTCGAACAACGAAAAGGCTAACCCCATGTCAGATACGCCAATCAATTTGGGTGAACTTCGCCAGCGCATCGACCAGCTCGACGAGGATATCGTGCGTCTTATCAGCGAGCGCGCCCGCTGCGCTCAGCAGGTCGCCCGCGTGAAGCTTGCCGACGATGAGAACGCGGTATTTTACCGGCCCGAGCGCGAAGCCCAGGTGCTGCGCCGGATCATGTCGCTCAACGAAGGGCCGCTGGACGACGAAGAGATGGCGCGGCTGTTTCGTGAAATCATGTCGGCGTGTCTGGCGCTGGAGAAGCCCATCAAGGTGGCGTATCTCGGACCAGAAGGCACCTTTACCCAGCAGGCGGCGCTCAAGCATTTTGGCGACAGCGCCGTGAGTCTGCCGATGGCGGCCATCGATGAAGTCTTTCGCGAGGTCGAGGCGGGCGCCGTCAACTATGGAGTCGTGCCGGTCGAGAACTCCACCGAAGGCGTGGTCAACCACACCCTGGATACCTTCATCGATTCGTCGATCAAGATCTGCGGCGAAGTCGTCCTGCGTATTCATCACCACCTGCTGGTCAGCGAGAACACTCGCCGCGACAAGGTCACGCGAATTTATTCGCATCCGCAATCCTTTGGCCAGTGCCGCAAATGGCTCGACGCCCACTTCCCCCACGCCGAACGGGTGCCGGTGGCCTCCAATGCCGAGGCGGCGAAGCTGGTCAAGACCGAGTGGCACAGCGCGGCGATCGCCGGCGACATGGCGGCCAAACTCTACGGGCTGACCCATATTGCAGAAAAGATAGAGGACCGGCCGGATAACTCTACCCGCTTTTTGATCATCGGCAGCGAAGGCGTACCGAGCTGCGGTGAAGACAAAACCTCGGTCGTGGTGGCCATGCGCAACCAGCCCGGCGCGCTTCACGATCTGCTCGAGCCGTTTCACCGTCACGGCATCGATCTTACCCGCATCGAAACACGCCCCTCGCGCACCGGCGCCTGGAACTATGTGTTCTTCATTGACTTCAAGGGCCACACCGACGAGCCCGAAGTGGCGTCGGTACTCGAAGAGGTCAGCCGCGGCGCGCTCGAGCTGCGCGTACTGGGTTCCTACCCCCAGGGTGTCATGTGACAAAGCGGCTCTCTTCGATGAGCGTTGCAGGCGTGTGTCATGAGCCGCGAATTCTCATCGTCGGGCTTGGCCTGATGGGCGGCTCGCTCGCCGCTGCGCTCAAGAGCAGGGGCTTCGAAGGCGAGATTCTGGCCTGCGACCCGGACGAAGGCGAGATCGCGCTCGGCGTCGAAATGGGGCTGATCGACAGCGGGGGCCGTGAGCTCGAAGCGCTGCTGGATGGCGTTTCGCTGGTGGTGCTGGCGGTGCCGGTGCTGGCGATGGAGCCGGTGCTGGAACGTCTCAAGGCGGGGCTCGACCGTGCGGCGGCCAGCGTCGTCGTGACCGATGTCGGCAGCACCAAGGGCGTGATTCGTGACTGCGTCGAGCGCGTGTTCGGTGAGCTTCCCACCAATGTCGTGCTGGGGCATCCGATCGCCGGCTCGGAGAAAAGCGGCGTGGCCGCTGCCAACCCGGCGCTCTACACCGACCACAAGGTGATTTTGACGCCAGAGCCCGACACCGATCCCGTGGCGCTGGGCCGAGTGTACGCGCTTTGGCAAGCCTGCGGCGCCGAGGTGCTGGAGATGAGCGTCGAGCGCCACGATCAGGTGCTGGCGCGCACCAGCCACCTGCCGCACCTGCTGGCGTTCTCGCTGGTGGATACGCTGGCACGTCAGGACCAGCGCCTCGATATCTTTCGCTACGCCGCTGGCGGTTTTCGCGATTTCACGCGGATCGCCGGCAGCGACCCGGTCATGTGGCGCGACATCTTCATTGCCAACCGCGAGGCGGTGCTGGCGTCGCTCGACGACTTCGAGGCGGGCCTGAAAACGCTTAGAACGTCCATCGAGCGCGGCGATAGCGACGCGTTGATCGCCACCTTCGATCGAGCCAGCCATGCGCGGCGCTACTTTGGAACCTTACTCAGTCAAACAAGCTATCAGGCGGAATACCATATGCACTCTCATGCGCGCGTTACCTACCGTGTCAAGCCCGGCGGCCAGGCCCAGGGGCGCCTGCGGGTGCCCGGCGACAAATCGATGTCGCACCGCTCCATCATGCTGGGGGCGCTTGCCGAAGGCGTAACCGAGGTCAAGGGCTTTCTCGAAGGCGAGGACAGTCTGGCCACGCTTCAGGCGTTTCGCGAAATGGGGGTGGCCATCGAAGGCCCGCACCAGGGGCGTGTGATCATTCACGGCGTGGGCCTGCACGGGCTCAAGGCGCCGGCGGGGCCCCTGTACGTCGGTAACTCCGGCACTGCCATGCGCCTGTTTGCCGGGCTTTTGGCCGGGCAGGATTTTGATAGCGAACTCACCGGCGACGAATCGCTGACCAAGCGCCCGATGGGGCGCGTGGCGGACCCGTTGAGAGCGATGGGGGCCACCGTCGAGACCGCCGACGGCGGGCGCCCGCCGCTCGTCATCAAGGGCGGCGCGGCCCTCAAGGGGATCCATTACGATATGCCGATGGCCAGCGCCCAGGTGAAGTCATGCCTGCTGCTCGCCGGGCTTTACGCCAAAGGCGAAACCCGCGTGCGCGAACCCGCGCCGACCCGCGATCATACCGAGCGCATGCTCAATGGCTTTGGCTACCCGGTTCACCGCGAAGGCGATACGTGCTGGCTGGAAGGCGGCCACGGCCTGACCGCCGGGACCATTGACGTGCCCTCGGATATCTCTTCGGCGACCTTCTTTTTGGTGGCCGCAGCGATCACCCCGGGGTCGGATATTACCCTCGAGCACGTGGGCATGAATCCGACGCGCATCGGCGTGATCAATATTCTAACGCTGATGGGGGCGAATCTTGCGTTCGAGAACGAGCGCGAGGTAGGCGGCGAGCCGGTGGCGGATATTCGTATTCGCTACGCGCCGCTGACGGGCATCGATATTCCGGTCGAGCAGGTGCCGCTGGCCATCGACGAATTTCCGGCGCTGTTCATTGCCGCCGCCAACGCCCAGGGCACTACGCGCCTGCGCGGGGCGGAAGAGCTTCGCGTCAAGGAGTCGGACCGGCTGCAGGCCATGGCCGACGGTCTTGCGATTCTGGGTATCGAGCACACGATGCTCAATGACGGTATCGATATCGTGGGCGCTCAGCAGGATGATTCACCGGCGCCCAACTACACCGGTGGCAACGTCGATAGTCTGGGCGATCACCGTATTGCCATGGCCTTTGCGGTGGCGGCGCTGCGCGCCTCCAGCGAAATCACGATCGACGACTGCGCCAATGTGGCGACCTCCTTCCCGGGCTTTCTAGGGCTTCTCGAGCGTATCGGCATGAGTGCCGAGGAGGTGCGCCAGTGAATGTCGAGGTTCCCGTTCTCACCATCGACGGCCCCGGGGGCGCCGGCAAGGGCACCATTAGCGGCTTGATCGCCGAACGCCTGGGCTGGCATCTGCTCGATAGCGGCGCGCTTTACCGGCTGACCGCCCAGGCGGCGCTCAAGCACGGCGTGGCGCTGGACGACGAAGGCGGCCTCGAACGCTTGGCGATGTCGTTGGACGTCGCGTTTCCAGTAGAAGAGGGCACGCCGCGTACGCTACTGGAAGGCGAAGACGTCACGCTGGCCATTCGCACCGAGCAGGCCGGCGAGCGCGCCTCCCAGGTGGCATCGCTTCCCGGCGTTCGCCAGGGGCTTTTGGAGCGCCAGCGCAACTTTTGCCAGACGCCCGGGCTTGTGGCGGATGGGCGCGATATGGGTACGGTCGTTTTCCCCGATGCGCCGGTCAAGGTATTTTTGACCGCCAGTGCCGAGGAACGGGCGCGAAGACGCTTCAGGCAGTTGCAGGACGCCGGCGTGGATGCTAGTCTTTCGAGTCTTTTGAAGGAGATTCAGGCACGCGATGCACGCGACACGCAGCGCAGTGTGGCTCCGCTCAAGCCGGCATCCGATGCCGTAACGCTTGACACCACGCGCCTGAGTATACCGGAAGTGGTTGATCGTCTAACGCAGTTGCTGGCCCAAAAAGGGCTTGCAAGCGCAGACTGATTCTCCCTTGCGGCGTTTTTGGGAAGGTGTCACGACATGGCAGGGCGGCAAGTCATATGATCGTTCATATCCGAGAGCCCGGTCAGGTCCAACCAGCGCTAACACCCCTGAAAGCTGAGTTACATAGGCCCGTACTCGCTGGTGGTACGGAGAAGGCATTACGCCTCAACAACGTTGATCACGTAGGAAAACCATGAGCGAAAGCTTTGCTGAACTGTTTGAACAGTCTCTTAACGACATCAACATGGAGCCGGGCGCCATCGTCGCGGCCCAGGTTGTCGACATCGACGGTGACTGGGTTACCGTTAATGCTGGTCTGAAATCCGAAGGCCAAATTCCCGCGGCACAGTTCCGCGACGACAACGGTGAACTCACTATCGCCATCGGCGATGACGTTCACGTTGCACTGGAAGCCGTCGAAGACGGTTTCGGCGAAACGCGCCTGTCGCGTGAAAAAGCCAAGCGTGCTGAAGCCTGGAAGATTCTGGAAGCGGCCTTCGAGAAAGACGAAATCATCAAGGGCGTGATCAACGGTAAAGTTAAAGGCGGCTTCACTGTCGACGTTGACTCCATCCGTGCCTTCCTGCCGGGTTCACTGGTCGACGTTCGTCCGGTTCGCGATACTGCGCACCTGGAAAACAAGGAACTCGACTTCAAGGTCATCAAACTCGACCCGAAGCGTAACAACGTCGTTGTATCGCGTCGCGCCGTCCTCGAAGCTGAAAACAGCGCCGAGCGTGAAGCTTTGCTTGCCACGCTTCAGGAAGGCCAGCAGATCAAGGGTATCGTCAAGAACCTGACCGATTACGGCGCCTTCGTCGACCTCGGCGGCGTCGACGGCCTGCTGCACATCACCGACATGGCCTGGAAGCGCATCAAGCATCCGTCCGAAATCGTCGCCGTGGGCGATGAGATCAACGTCAAGGTGCTGAAATTCGACCGCGAGCGTAACCGCGTATCGCTGGGTCTCAAGCAACTGGGCGAAGATCCGTGGGTCAACATCAAGGCGCGTTACCCGGAAGGCACCAAGGTGCACGCCGTGGTGACCAACTTGACCGACTACGGCTGCTTTGCAGAGCTCGAAGAAGGTGTCGAAGGTCTGGTTCACGTCTCTGAAATGGACTGGACCAACAAGAACATCCATCCGTCCAAGGTCGTTCAAGTGGGCGACGATGTCGACGTCATGGTTCTGGACATCGACGAAGAGCGTCGTCGTATTTCCCTGGGTATCAAGCAGTGCACCGCTAACCCGTGGGAAAC
This sequence comes from Halomonas sp. GD1P12, assembly GCF_025725645.1. Lineage (NCBI taxonomy): Bacteria > Pseudomonadati > Pseudomonadota > Gammaproteobacteria > Oceanospirillales > Halomonadaceae > Halomonas > Halomonas sp. GD1P12. The sequence continues at coordinate 1,848,867 of NZ_CP107007.1, forward strand.
CTTCAACGCCGAGTACAACAAGGGCGACCGCGTTTCTGGCACCATCAAGTCGATCACCGATTTCGGTATCTTCATTGGTCTGGAAGGCGGCATCGACGGTCTGGTTCATCTGTCCGACATCTCCTGGACAGAGACTGGCGAAGAAGCGGTTCGTAACTTCAAGAAAGGCGATGAAGCCGAAGCCGTTATCCTGTCGATCGACCCGGAGCGCGAGCGCATCTCCCTGGGTATCAAGCAAATGGATTCCGATCCGGTGGCTGAATACCTCTCGGTCAACGACAAGGGCAGCATCGTGACTGGCCGCGTTGTCGAAGTCGATGCAAAAGAAGCGCACGTTGAGCTGGCAACCGATGTTGTTGCTATCCTCAAGGCGTCTGAAATCAGCGCTGACCGTGTCGAAGACGCGCGTAACGTGCTGAACGAAGGCGACAGCGTTGAAGCGCGTATCGTGAACGTCGATCGCAAGAGCCGTCAGATCAATCTGTCGATCAAAGCGAAAGAGCAGGACGATACTCGTCAGAACATGAAGAAACTGCGCGAGCAGGACTCCGAAACCGGCGGTGGCGGTGCTACCACGATCGGTGATCTGATCAAGCAGCAGATGGGTCAGGACTAATCGTTCCGGCTCTATCTCAAAAAACGCCACCTTCGGGTGGCGTTTTTTTTTGCTGAGTTGAATCTTTTCCATGATGCACTCTTTACGACCACCAGTTGTTAAGTTTCAAGCGTAGATATAAAAAAACGATTAGTATTCGTCCTTGAATGGACTAGACTATTGTCAATTAGTGAAATTGAAGTAATAATGTCGCCGCCTCGCGATAAGTAGACGGCTTTAAAAGACGTTTTGCTTTTCCAGCCATAGTTTATCAAGGAAGCCCCATGTCATTGCTGAATGAATACATGCAAAAAGAGCAGCAGTTAAAGCAGCTGCAGGAAGACCTTCAACGTCTGGAAGGCGATCAGCGACTTAAAAGTGAGCTGGAGTTTAAATCCAAACTCGAAGCGTTAATGAACGAGTTCGGTAAAAAACCGGCCGATGTCATTGCCATGCTTGACCCGTCAAGCGACCAGCGAGGCAGCAGTGCTGCTTCCAAGGCTTCTGCTACCCCCAGCAATCGCCGTAAGCGCCGTTTGAAAGTGTACAAGAATCCGCACACTGGTGAAGTCATCGAAACCCGTGGCGGCAATCATAAAGGCCTGCGCAGCTGGAAAGACGAGTACGGTGATGAAACCGTAGAATCCTGGCTCGAGCAGCAGGATAGCTAAAACATGACCGGCGCCCTCGTTGAGGGCGCCGGTTTTTTGTTTCTCGGGGTGGTAGCAGTGTTCATGAGCGGTAAACGTGTCTGGTAGTGTGTTAGGCATTCCTGCCGGCAACTCTGCCTTGTTTTAAGACACTGCGATATTCGAAGCCTTGCCTACGGAACTCAATCCGGAAAATGGCATCAAATTTTGACTTCATGGTTCAAGCGCTCACCGTTAGGGTGATTCGATTAATGTCGTTCTTCCAGACTCGGATATATGCGCTATAGTAGTAGGCGCTCGTATTCGATGGGCAGGAAGGCGTCCCAGACCCGGGCATCTTTCGTAGTATTTGTCGACGAGTATTAACGAGCAACCTCCCGCCAAGATGAAGCGGCTATCTTCTGGCTTTTTTCACTGACGCTTTACGTGGATACAGAGCAGGACATGCTCTCACCGCGGTTTGAATATTTGTAGCTTTTGTCGTTTCAAGGCACCTGATTCAGGTTGACGCTGACGAGTTTTGCACACATGAAAATAGTGCCGTTAAAGTCAGCAATTAGTGCCAATAAAGAACGCTCTCTTTTCTTAAGTAAGGTGTGAATTCAAGTTCAATGAAATATCAAAAGGCTCATAAACAAGTGGATGAACGCGATAAACTGCGCAAGTTTCGCGAGCTCGACGACGCCTTCGCCGAAGCCTTGCGACAGCTTGAAAGTCCAGGCAATCGTTTTGATATCCCCACCGGCCCTCCCGTGCGCTCGCTCAAGGATCTGGAAGAGGAAGAGCATCAGACGCGCTTACAAGAGCGTGAGCGCCAATTCGAGGAGCGCTTGAAAGCGCTGTGCATCGAGTCAGGCTACCGCGATAAAAAAGCCCTGGCATTGATTGAAAGTCTGCTGGAATGCGGTCTTTGGTCCAGAGAAGATACGCCTGCGATCAGCGAACCTACCGTGGCAGCGCTCAGCGGTAGCGATAGATCCGAAGGCTAGGCAGAAACGGCTCGCTCTCGAGCTTTTCATCACGACGCTTGGCGCGAGTACGCTCGGTGGGCGCCTGGCTATTAGGCGCCTTGATATGCGGCAAACGTGCCTCGACGTTTGGAACGATCAGCGGCATGGCAATATTATGCGCTCTTCGCGTGTGGCCATCTTCCAGCGGTTCGATAAAAAACAGATTGGCGCGCATGAGAGGGGCCTGGGCCTGCACCTGAGCCAGCGTTTCACTACTGGGGATCCCCGCGAGTTTTTGCAGCTGAATCCGAATATGAGGTGCGTCGGTATCGAGCTGCAAAAGCTTTTTTTCAGCATCCCGGACGCTGAGTTTTTTGATCGAGCGCCCGCTGGTATACCAGGCAAGCCGAACCCTGGCCACCGGCGCCGGCGCGATCGGTACATGGCGCCAGCACTGCTTTAAATGAAGGCGCGCCATACCACTTTTACGCAGCATGTCGTCCACATGGAGGTGGCGTGCAGGCAGTCTACTCTTGGCCTCAGATAGCGCGTGAGAAGAGAGCGCCTTGATACGCCCAATCAGTTCGCCAATAGCATCTTTTTTCCGATTGACCTCTTCGACCGCTAGAATTAGCGGTTCATCCGCCGCCACGACGGCGATGTAATTACGCGTTTCACGCCCGTCCTGACCTTCAACGTGCCACATATCCATCAGTGCCTGACGAAACCAGTGGGGTCCCTCGACGTTTGTTTCGAGTCGCCAGCTAAGCGGCGGCTGAGCCTCGAAAAGCGACGCTGCGTGGTCGATCGCCGCCATTAACTCATCGAAGCGCGCATCGAGCTCGAAGAAAAGATGATAGGCAGCAGGCGCCGGGCTAGTCATGGAAGAGCGCAGCCTCGGCGTAGAGCGCCGTATCGGCAAAGCCCCTCATGAGAGCGGCGCATCCTTGTCGGCTTGGGCGAGCAGCGTTTCGATATCCGCTTCGTCCATGGCCGATTCGCCGCCGATACGATGCGACTCGTCCGCCCAGGCGCCCAAATCCAGAAGTTGGCAGCGCTTACTGCAAAACGGTCGATAGGCGCTTTCCGGCGCCCAAGCCACTTTGGTAGCGCACTGAGGGCAGTCGACTTCGAACGGGGAATCGTTGGCAGGGGACATAAAACTCCTGGGTAAAAAACGCTTTCGCGGTATCGGATTGAACTTCCTGTTGGAATATTTACGAACGCTTTGGTTCCTGCGGTGAGTTCGTCTCGCTCATGTGGCGATAGCGCTCGTCAAGCGCCGCCACCTGGGCCTTGAGTCGCTCCGGGTCGCCATCGTTGTCCAGCACATCGTCGGCGCGCACCAAACGCTCTTCGCGCGAAAGCTGAGCGGCCAGTATGGCCTCGATTTGTGCGGCGCTAACGCCATCCCGTCGCAGGGTTCGCTCGCGCTGGGTATCCATACTAACATCGACGACCAGCGTTCGCGCGACCAGCGCCGCCTGGCCGGATTCGAACAGCAGCGGCGAGACGAGCAGCACGTAAGGGGAGTGGCGCTTCAGCACCTGCAAGCGTTCGACAATGCGTTGGCGGATGCGCGGATGGGTAACCGACTCGAGCCACGCGCGCTCAGAAGGCTCGTTGAAGATACGCTCGCGAAGCGCGGCGCGATCGAGGCTGCCATCCGTTTTTAATAGGTGCCGGCCGAAATGATCGGCGATTTCTGAAAGCGCCGGCTCATCAGGCTCGACGATCTCTCGGGCAACGTCGTCGGCATCCACGTAGCCGATGCCAAGCGCTTCGAACGCTTTTGCCACCGTCGATTTGCCCGAGCCGATACCGCCCGTCAATCCAATGATCATATTATCGCGCCATTTACTTGAGTACGGATCAATAGCTTAGCGCGGCGTAGAGCGCGAACAGCTCATCACCGACCAAAAGACACACCCACCCGGCGAGCGCTAGAAACGGGCCAAAGGGAAGAGGCTTGCCGCGCAGAGTGGGCGAGAGCAGTTGGGCGAGCCCACCGACCACTGCGCCAAGCCCCGCTGAGAGCACTAGCAAAAGCGGCAAGAATGGCCAGCCAAGCCAGGCGCCCAGCGCCGCCAGCAATTTGAAGTCGCCATAGCCCATGCCTTCCTTACCGGTAACCAGCTTGAAGAGCCAGTAGAAACTCCAGAGCGCTAGATAGCCCGCGATCGCCCCGATGACTGCCTGCGTGAGCATAAACGGCTGAAATAGAAGCTGATAAACCAACCCTAGCCATAGCAGCGGCAGGGTCAACGTATCCGGCAGTAAAAAGGTGCGAAAGTCGATCACGGCCAGCGCCAGCAGCGTCAAACAGGCCGCATATACCAACAGCGCTTGAGACTCAAAGCCATGAAGCGCGGCGACGGCCACCGCCAGGAGTCCACCGGCGAGCTCGACGAGCGGGTATTGCCCACTGATGCGCGTCTGGCAATGGGCGCAGCGGCCGCGGCGCTTGAGCCAGCCCAGAAGTGGCAGGTTGTCGTGCCAGGCGATGGGTGCTTCACAGCGCGGACACATCGAGGCGGGCACGGCGAGGTTGAAGCGCGGTGCGTGATCAACAGGAATTTCGAGGGCTTGCTGCGCCTCCTCACGCCAGCGTCGCATCAGCATGACGGGTAAACGCGTGATGACAACGTTCAAAAAGCTGCCAAAACAGAGGCCAGTGACGAAAACGAGCGGGTACAGAATGGCTGGCGATACGCCCATGGTGCTCCGAAGCGTGGTTGAATGGCGGTGTGTAGTTGAATGACCCTACGCGATTAAAGCGCGGTTCCTATTTCGAAAATGGGCAGATACATGGAGACGACGACGCCGCCGACCAGAAGCCCCAATACCACGATTATAACCGGTTCCATCAGCGAGGTGAGGGTATCGACCTTGTTTTCGACCTCCTCTTCGTAATAGTCGGCCACTCGATTGAGCATGGCATCCAGGGAACCGGCTTCTTCACCGATGTTCACCATCTGAACCGCCAGGGCGGGAAAGCGGTTGGTCAGGCGCATGGCAAAGTGAAGCTGCTGGCCGGTGGTCACATCCTGGCGTACTTCATTGATCGCCTTCATGTAAACGCGATTGTCCGCCGCGCCGGAGGCAGTTTCGAGGCCTTCGATCAGCGGCACGCCGGAACTGAACGTGGTCGCCAGCGTGCGCGTAAAGCGCGATACCGCGGATTTATGCAAAATGTCGCCCAGCACCGGCAGGCGCAACAGAAACTGATCGATCTTGTACGCTACCTTGTCCGAGCGCCGCGCCGCCGCCTTGAGCAGCAGTATGGCGCCAACGATCAGCGCCAGTGTGGGCAGCCAAAATACCTGAGCGAGTTCGGAAAACTGAACGGTGAGCTGGGTCAGCATCGGAAGCTCCGCGCCGAAGCCCTGAAACATGCTTTCGAATTCCGGCACGACGACGACCAGCAGAATCATGGTCACGGCAAGGCCGATGGTGAGTACTGCAGCCGGATACCAGAGCGCCTTTTTCACCCGGCTTTTGAGCGAGGCGACTTTCTCCTTGTAAATCGCGATACGCTCGAGCATCTGATCCAGCGCGCCGGCCTGCTCCCCGGCATTGACCAGGTTCACGAACAGCCGGTCGAACTGTTTGGGGTGGCGCGCCATGGCTTGGGAAAGGCTATCGCCGGAGGAGACATCACGCATGATCTGCTGGGTGAGATCGACCATGGCGGGCTTTTTCATGCTTTCGGAAATCGCCTGAAGCGCTTGGAGAATCGGAATGCCGGCGCGCATCATCGTGGCCATCTGGCGCGCGAACAGCATGATATCGACGCTGGCTACCTTGCCTCGGCCGCTAAAGCTGCTGCGCTTTTGAATCTTGAGAACGGTGATGCGCTGCTTGGCGAGCTGGTCGACGATTTCCTCCCGGCTGCGGCCGATCAGCTCGCCTTTCATGAGTCGATCCTTCGGCCCCTTGCCCTGCCATTTCCAGCGGTGCAGGGGGGCAAGCTTCGTCCGCGCTTTTGCTTTGGCCATCACCGGGGCTACTCCTTGCTGATACGGTTGACTTCTTCAAGGCTCGTGCTGCCATCGAGCACGCGCGCAAGACAGCTTTGGTAAAGGCTCGGATGGCCCTCCTTGCGCGCCAGCTCGTCGATTTCGAGCGCGTTGCCGTCACGCATGATCAGGTTGCGCATGGCATCGCTGATCGGCAGCACTTCATAAATACCGACCCGGCCCTTGTACCCCTGAGTGCACTGTTTACAGCCAACCGCTTTATAGATCGTCACGTTGGTCAGCTGCTCCTTGCGAAAGCCGGCTTTTAAAAGCGCTTCCTGAGGAATGTCCGCCGGCGCTTTGCAGCTCGGGCAAAGCCGGCGCGCAAGGCGCTGAGCAATAATCAGCGTGACTGAACTTGCGATGTTATAAGAGGCCACCCCCATATTGGCCAGGCGCGTCAGGGTTTGCGCCGCCGAATTGGTGTGAACCGTGGAGAGCACCATGTGGCCGGTTTGCGCCGCCTTGACGGCGATCTCGGCGGTTTCGAGGTCGCGAATCTCGCCGACCATGACCACGTCCGGATCTTGGCGCAAAAACGCCCTTAGAGCGCTGGCAAAGTTGAGCCCTATTTTGGGCAGCACGTTGACCTGGTTGATGCCGGACACCTTGATCTCGACCGGATCCTCAGCGGTACAAATATTGCGCTCGATCTCATTGAGCATGTTGATGCCGGTATAAAGCGTCACGGTCTTGCCGCTACCGGTTGGCCCGGTGACCAGAATCATGCCCTGGGGGCGCTTGAGCGCGTATTCGTACTCGCGCTGCTGTGTGGGGCTAAAGCCCAGTTGCTCGATGCCAAGTCGCACCGAGGAGGGGTCGAGTATCCGCAGCACCAGCTTTTCGCCATACACGGTGGGCAGGGAGTTGACGCGAAAGTCGATCGAGCGGGTGCGCGAGAGCTGAAGCTTGATCGCGCCGTCCTGGGGCAGGCGACGCTCGGAGATATCGAGTCGCGACATGATCTTCAGGCGTGCGGCGATCCGGTCGCGCATCGAAAAGGGCGGTTTAGCGACCTCGATGAGCATGCCGTCGATACGAAAGCGAACCCGGTACTGGGATTCGAACGGCTCGAAGTGAATATCCGACGCCCCGCGGCCGATGGCGTCCAGCAGCACCTTATTGACGAACTTCACGACCGGTGCGTCATCCTTGTTCGTCACCGAGGACTCGAGCGTAACCTCTTCCTCCTCTTCCTGCTGCACGACATTGAGCTCGCCCACGGCGTCGTCCACGCCTTCCAACTCATCCAGCAGGCTACGCTCGTTTTGCGAGACGTACTGCGCCAGGTTATTGCGTATCTGCTCGACCGGCGCCAGCACGCCCTCGACACTCAGGCTGGTCGCAAACTGCAGCTCGTCGAGCCGTGTGAGCGTGGCCGGGTAGGGGACTGCCACGGTCAGCCGGTGGCCGTGGCGTGCCAGCGGCAAAACGTTCAGCTTTTCGAGAATCTTGACCGGATAGTCGCTGGCCGGAGGAAGCGCGCTGATCTTGATCGCCTCCAGATCCACTACCGGCAAACCGTACTCCCAGGCCGCCGCGAGCGCTGCATCGACCGAGCCTACCAGCCCGCTTTGTACTACGTGCTCCAAAAACGAGACTTCGAGCTCGGCAGACGTCGTATCGGCGACTTCGGCCTGGCCCTGGGTCATCACCTCATGAGCGACGAGCCGTTTCGCGATACCGCTAAGCGCGCGTGAAGCCAAGGGCTGATCGAAGGCGGATGAGGACATAGGGGCTCGCAGCGCAGGAGGTGCATGGGGAAAGCAGCTGACATCTGACGCTGCCACCTAAAAGCACTATACTGCACGAATGTGTTTGGTCAAAACGTCTGAATAGCGCTCAAAAAAGGCTTATAAAGCTAGTTGTCAGCTTGCAGGGGCTGAGCTAATGTGACAAGCCAAGCGGCTAAGCTATTTTAGCTCCATAACGCACAACGCAAGGGACTCAACGTATGCAAACCCCCACAACTACTCAGCTACGCCGGTACTACCAAAGCGGTTTTACCCTGATCGAGCTTTTGATCGTGATCGCGATCATCGGGATTTTGGCGGCGATTGCGGTGCCGCAGTATGGTAATTATTTGGATCGTTCTGAGCGTAGTGCTTGTATTGCGGAGTTGAACTCATTTAGATCTTTAGCGGTTGCCTCTTCTGCAACAGGAGAAGATTTGGATGAAAATGTTTTAGACTTTGAAGCCTGTAGCTTGGATGCAGAAGGAACAACTGTAAACTTCGAGGGATTAGTGGAGTTGTTCGTAGCTCAAGGAACCGGCTCTGGAGTTGAGGCTGATGGCCCTGAAACAATAATCACACAAAACCGAACTCAGCCCGTTTATGTTTATTCTAATGGTCGTATCTCTCAAACCAACGATTAAAATTTTATTTAATTATGGCGTTTAAAAAAAGCCGCTGACAAGCGGCTTTTTTTATACTTTAAAAAAATCTCGTAAGTTTTAATATAATTGAATGCCGTGTCTTAAGAGATTAACCACCCGCTCGTTAAATAACTCTCGTCAACTAAATCACCACTCTATCATAGCCGTGATTGATGATCGACGATGAAACGCTTTATGAGAAGCATGGCGATTTTAGAGCCAAGTGTAGCGTTTAAGCCTCTGCTTCAAGTATAGAGTCGAATAGCCAGCAGTTCGTTAATGCGACCATTTACCTTTTAAAATGCCATTTATTTGAGGCCTAATCGGCGTAATTAGGCGATGTTTTATTCAATGGAATTAGCATGCTTGATCTGAGGGCAGATTGCACTTAAGTACACATTGTTCTTGATTTTATACTAAGCTACAACCTCCATTCTTAATGAGTTTAGGTATGAACATTTCTGCTTTGAGCATCTTGGTGGCCACTTCCTTGACGTGGCACACCGTTGCACTAGCCCAACCCGCCCACGCGCCAGCCCATAGCGCGCGAGGCAATTCGCAAGGTCACCACCAGGATCACCATCAACGCGGCAATTCACACCGCGGCCATGACGAGTCGCACTCCTACAGCGACCTGCCGCGTTTCAACGACCAGGATATTCTGCGCATCCTTCGCCAGTACGATGTTCGCGCTGACTCCTCCCTGCCGCCGGGTATGCAGAATCGTTTGGAGCAGGGTAAACCCTTGCCGCCCGGGATCGCCAAACGCTTCGACGATTCCGTTTATCGTGAGCTTCCGCAGTATTCCGGCTATGAGTGGCGCCGCGTGGGGGCCGATGTGGTGCTGATCGAAGCGGCTACCCAAGTGGTCGTCGATATCATCACCAACGCGCTGATTCGTTAATGTCATGACACCGCCATGAGGACTCCTTACCATAAAGCGTTTAGCACAACGGTAAGGGAGTCAGCATGGCGGTTACTTTGGAAGCACGTTTAGCCGAAGCGGTGCGCATTGCCGAAGAGGCAGGGCGCATGATCGTTAAAGCGCGAGAAGAGCAGTGCTTCGATCAGCGCTTGAAGGAAGGTATCGAACTGGTCACCGATGTGGACGTGGCGGTCGATACCTTTATCAGTCAGCAGCTCGACAAACACTTCCCTGGCGAGCTGCAGTTGAGCGAAGAACTGAGCCCGGAGCAGGGCCTCGGTACGAAAGCGCCGCTGTGGGTGGTAGATCCCATCGACGGCACGGTCAACTTTGCCCAGGGGCTTCGCCACGTGGCGGTCTCGATCGCTTGGCTTGAAGAGGGTGTAGGCAAGGTCGGCGTCGTACACGCGCCATTTCTCGATGAAACCTTCACTGCTTTCAAAGGCGGCGGCGCGTTCTGCAATGGCCAGCCGATCAAGCCTAGTAGCGCTACCGAGCTTCCCGCCACGCTGGTAGGCACCGGCTTTCCCTATGACCGCGCCGCACGCAAGGCGCTGATGCCACGTTTGGAAACGATTCTGACCCACTGCCAGGATATCCGCCGCAATGGCGCGGCCGCACTCGATATTTGCGACATCGCCTGCGGGCGCTTGGACGCGTATGTCGAAACGGTATCGCCCTGGGATTTCGCCGCGGGCTGGGTGATTGCCCGGGAAGCGGGGGCGACGGTGGGCCGGCTGGTCGAGGTGCCTGAAGGTGTCTCAATCGATCTTTACCCAAAAGAGCTTCTGATCACCGCGCCCGGTGTTTTCCAATCGATGAAGTCGCTTTTACTCGATGCAATTTGAAAGCCTTGGCCAAGCATTTGATAAGAAAGCGTAAAAAGGCCTTTTCATTTGAAGCGCAAAACGCTAGTATACGCACCGTCCTGAGGCGTTAAGCCAATGGGCATCGGAGTGTGGCGCAGCTTGGTAGCGCGTTGCAATGGGGTTGCAAAGGTCGCAGGTTCGAATCCTGTCACTCCGACCAATACTAAAAACCGCCGCTTTGGTTTATCCCGAGCGGCGGTTTTTTTATGGCTGGTCAGTAGCGGTCATTGAGCTCGTTTGGTCGGCCCTGCTGGCCACCAGGGCGCGCGTTTTGAGGGCGCTGAGCTTGATTGGGAGTGTTTCCGCGATGCTTGTCCCAGGCGTTTTTTACCTTCTGGCGATTGGCGGGCTTTCGCAGCCAGTTGAACACCGCCAGCATGATCCACTTTCTCATACAGCCTCCTTGATAAAGTAAGAGGGCATTGGTTGTCTAGCGTGCAGCGTTCGAGCTATAACGCCGCTCGATTGGAGCGGCAATGCAAGGCACTTACTCCTGCTGGGCGCGGTGGTCGGCGAGTGCGGTGGTTACGGCTTCTTCCCACTGGCCCGCGTTGATACCCCAATGCTCCATTTCAGCTTCGTCCGGCGCGCCTTCGGCCGCCTTTTCGAGCTCTTCCGGGGAGTGGGCTTCGAAGCAGTGTTTGGCGAACGCCTTGGTCGGGCCTTCCTGAAGCTGGTTGATCATTTCCATGTGAGTATCCTTTCCTTGGGAGTACATAAAGCGCGATGTCGCGTGTACTCAGTATAGTGTTTCGTTCGGCATTTGCGTCAAACGTTGTACGCCGCGTTCAAAGAAACACGTCGGTGATGATTTTTACCGCAATGGATGCCAGCAGCAGCACGATGAGATTGTCGAACCACACGTAGGGCAATCGCTTGCCGAGTGCGGCGCCAAGCGGCATGCCCAGTGCAATGACGCCAAAGGCAGCCGCGCTGTAAAGCGTAAGCTCCACGTTTAAAAGCCCCGCAGCCAGCAGCGCGGGAATCTGCGCGACGGTGATCGCGCAGAAAAAAACCGAGATCGAGCCGATAAATACGCGCCGTTCGAGCTGCATGGCGTTCAAGAACGTGATCGAGGCGGGTGCCGACATGCCCGCCGCGCCCTGAAGTACGCCGCCGACCAGACCCACCGGTAAAACGAGCCGCTGCGCCCAGGCCATCGAAAGCGCCATTTTGCGCCGCAGCAGTTTGATTATCAGATAAAGCACGATCGCCCCCGCGACGCCAAGCGACAGGGTATCGTGAGACAGCGCGACGAGCCCCCAGGTGCCGACTACGATGCCAGCACACCCGGCGATCGAGAAGGTGGCCAGAAAGCGCCAGGGCAGCAGATGTCGGCGGTACTGCCACACCTGAAGCGCGTTGCTGCAAAGGTTGGAGACCACCAGTAGCGCAATCGCCACCCGCACGTTGTAGAGCATGGTGAAGATCGGCACCACGATCACCGGCACGCCGGAGCCGATCGCTCCCTTGACGACGCCGGCGGCAAGTAGGGTCAAAAACGCAACGATCACGCCTTCATCTCTGGATGAGTCGGTAAAAGCTCACTTCTTGAGCACGTAGCAGGGCGTATAGGGCTGGCCGTCGAGCTTCATGCGCCCCTGGGCGACGAAGGAGCTCAAGAGCTCGTCCAGGCGCGTCATCAGTTCCGGCTCGGCGGAGAGCTCGAAGGGCCCATACGCCTTGATCGCGCGAATGCCCGGCTCTTTTACGTTGCCGGCGACGATACCGGAAAACGCCCGGCGCAGGTTGGCGGCAAGCTCGTGAGTCGGCTGATGGCGGTGAAGCGCGAGGCTTTTCATCGCTTCGTGGGTCGGCTCGAAGGTCGCCTGGAACTCACGGGCGATGTTGAGGCGCCAGTTGTAGTAGAACGCGTCCTGGTGCTCGCGGCGAAAGTGCGTAACCGTGTCGATGCCTTCGCGCATGCGCCGTGCGACCGCCACCGCATCGCCGGTGATGATGGTGTAGTAGCGGCGAATCTCCTCACCCAGGGTGTAGACCAGAAACTCGTCGATCTTCTCGAAGTAGGCAGCGGAATCCGCGGGGCCGGTAAAGATGAGGGGGAAGGGCATGGTGGCGTTGTTGGGGTGGAGCAAAATGCCGAGGAGGTACAAAATCTCCTCAGCGGTACCCACCCCGCCGGGGAACACGATGATGCCATGGCCCAGGCGCACGAAGGCCTCGAGGCGTTTTTCGATGTCCGGCATCACCACCAGCTCGTTGACGATCGGGTTCGGCGCTTCGGCGGCGATGATGCCCGGCTCGGAAATCCCGAGATAGCGCCCGCCCTTGCGCCGCTGCTTGGCGTGGGCCACGTTGGCGCCTTTCATCGGGCCCTTCATGGCGCCCGGGCCGCAGCCGGTGCAGATGTCCATTTCGCGCAGGCCCAGCTGATAGCCCACGTCCTTGGAGTAGTCGTACTCCTGGCGTGAGATCGAGTGGCCGCCCCAGCACACCACCAGGCTCGGGTCGAGGCCGGGCTTTAACGTGCCCGCCTTGCGCAGAATATGAAACACCGCGTTGGTCGTACCTTCACCGGTGGTCAGATCGAAGCGATTGTGCTGCTGGATCTCGTTATAGACGTAAACGATATCGCGAAGAATCGACGAGAGATGCTCGCGAATACCGCGAATCATGTGGCCGTCGACGAAGGCTTCCGCCGGGGCGTTGGTCAGTTTCAAGCGAATACCACGATCCTGCTGGAGCACCTCGATGTCGAAATCCTTGTAGGCTTCGAGAATCGCGAGGCTATCATCGGAGGGGTTGCCGCAGTTGAGCACCGCCAGCGCGCAGCGGCGCAAAAGGTCGTGCAGACCGGTTTGCGAGGTGCTCTGCAGCCGGTTGACCTCCTGCTGCGAGAGTACTTCGAGGCTGCCCTCCGGCGAGATGATGCTGGAAATGGTCGGGCGAGGTGACAGAACTTCATTCATGCGTGAGACGGTCTCTATGTAATTGATCGCGGTTGATTTCCATACTATCACGCAAGCATCGGGGCTGGCGCAAGGCCGCCTTCACTTGCCGGTTATGCTAACCTTACGCGTTTGGGTGGCCGGGTTGCGTCACCTGACGACTCTTTTGCCATGGCGCTTCTCATGTTCAATGCCCACTACTTTCGAACGTTCATCACTTTGGTGGAAACCGGCAGCTTCACGCGCACCGCAAAGCGCCTGGAAATGACCCAGCCGGGTGTCAGTCAGCACATTCGAAAGCTCGAAGGGTATCTGGATAAAACGCTGATCGAGCGTAAGGGCAAGAGCTTCACGCTGACCGAGTCCGGGCGTCGCGCCTACGACTACGCGCTCAAGCTCTTTGCCGAGCATGAGCAGTTTCGACACGCCCTGGATGATGATTTGATCGATAGCGGCGAGTGCCGTATTGCATCACCCGGAAGCGTAGGGCTCATGCTCTACCCGTTCATTCTGGGTCAGCAGCAGATGCACCCCAACCTGACGGTGAGCTACAGCTTCGCCTTCAACCACGAGATCGTCGGGGATGTGATCAATGGGCGCTACGATATCGGTATCGCCACCGAACAGGTCAAAAGTGCGGAGCTCTCCTGCACCGTTTGGCATACCGAGCCGCTTTGCCTGGTCGTACCGGCGGACTTCGCTGGATCTACGCTTGCCGAGTTGATGGGCCTGGGCTTCATCAACTACTACGACGGCATCAACCACGCCAACCACCTGCTGCGCGCCAACTATCCCGACGAATTTCGCTCGATGAGCCACTTCCGCCATCAAGGATTTACCAACGAGGTGAGCATGGTGCTCGACGCCGTGGCCCGGGGGCTGGGGTTTACCGTGGTGTCGCGGCTGGTGCTCGAAACCTCGCCCTGGCAGCGTCAGGTACGGGCGCTTTCGCTTCCGGTCGGTGTCGACGAGGTGCTCTACGTACTGACACGGCGCGACGCCACCCCGCCCAAGCGCTATCAAAAGCTGCTCGACGGCTTCAAGGCGCAGCGGCTTCAGGAAACCGCTCAGTAACGAAGACATAAGTAACGAAGGCATAAGTAACGCAGGCATAAGTAACGAAAGCGTAGGCAACGAAACGCATAAGTATCGAAACGTATAAAAAAGCCCCGCCGCGATGCGCGCGGCGGGGCTTGTCGTGCCAAAAGACGAGGGGGCTATTCGCTTCGGTAGTCGTCGATGCTCGGGCAGGAGCAGATCAACTGCCGGTCGCCAAGCACGTTATCGACCCGGTTGACCGCGGGCCAGTACTTCGCCGCCATGACCGCCTCCGACGGGAATGCGCCGAGGGCCCGATCGTAGGGGCGATCCCATTCGGCATCGACCAGATCGCTCTGGGTGTGCGGGGCGTTGACCAGCGGATTGTTCTCGAGCGGCCACTCGCCGTTTTCGACGCGCTTGATCTCGCCTCGAATGCTGATCATGGCGTCGCAGAAACGGTCGATCTCGTAAAGCGACTCCGACTCGGTCGGCTCGATCATTAGCGTACCCGGCACCGGGAACGACATGGTCGGCGCGTGGAAGCCGTAGTCCATCAGGCGCTTGGCGATATCCTCCTCGCTGATGCCGGAGCTCTGCTTGAGCGGGCGAATATCGATGATGCACTCGTGAGCCACGGTGCCGTTTTGGCCGCGATAGAGAATCGGGTAGCTCTCTTCGAGGCGCTTGGCGATGTAGTTGGCGTTGAGGATCGCCAGCTCGGTCGCCTCGCGCAGTCCGCGCGCGCCCATCATCTTGATGTAAGCCCAGGAGATCGGCAGGATCGAGGCGCTGCCGAAGGCCGCTGCGGCCACCGCGCCGCCTTCGGTTTTCACACCACTGATTGGCGTGACCACGTGATTGGCAACAAAGGGCGCCAGGTGCGCTTTTACCCCGATCGGTCCCATGCCCGGACCGCCGCCGCCGTGGGGAATACAGAAGGTCTTGTGCAGGTTCAGGTGCGAAACGTCGCCGCCGAAGTCGCCAGGCCGGGTTAAACCGACCTGAGCGTTCATGTTGGCGCCATCGACATACACCTGGCCGCCGTTGTCGTGCACCACCTCACACACCTTACGCACGTGGGATTCGAACACGCCGTGGGTCGACGGGTAGGTGATCATCACCGCGGAGAGGCGGTCCTTGTGCTGCTCGGCCTTTTGGGTCAGGTCATCGAGGTCGATGTTGCCCTGCTTGTCACACTCGACCACGACCACTTCCATGCTCACCATGGCCGCGGACGCCGGGTTGGTGCCGTGGGCGGAACTCGGAATCAGGCAGACGTTGCGGTGGCCCTCGCCCTGGGCGGCCTGGTAGCGGCGAATGGCCAAAAGCCCCGCGTACTCGCCCTGGGCGCCGGAGTTGGGCTGCATCGACACGTGGTCGTAGCCGGTGATCTCGACCAGAAACGCTGCCAGCTCATCGATCATCTGATGATAGCCGGCCACCTGGTCGCGCGGCGCGAAGGGGTGCAGCTTGGCAAACGCCGGCCAGGAGATCGGAATCATCTCGCTGGTCGCGTTGAGCTTCATGGTGCATGAGCCCAGCGGAATCATGGCGTGGGCCAGCGACAGATCCTTGTTCTCCAGGCGCTTCAGGTAGCGCAGCATTTCGGTTTCGCTGCGGTAACGCTTGAACGTCGGGTGCGTCAGAAAATCGCTTTCACGGCGGTAGGCGGCCGGAATGCCCGAGCGCTCTTCACTCATCACCTGCTCTTCGAGCGGCGGCAGCGACAGACCGTGCTCATCGCCCAGCAGCACATCGAACAGCGTGCTCACGTCGTGGGCGGTGGTGGTTTCGTCGAGGCTTACGCCGATGTCGCCGTCTTCGAAATAGTGCAGGTTGATATCGACGGTCATAGCACGGCCGTGAATCTTGCCCGCATCCACGCCGGTCAGGCGTAGCGTGTCGAACCAGCTGTCGCTTGCAAGTGTCACGCCGGCCTGCTCGAGGCCCAACGCCAGCAGGGTGGTCAGGCGGTGAACCCGGGCGGCGATCTTTTTGAGTCCTTCGGCGCCGTGGTACGTGGCGTAGAAGCCGGCGATGTTGGCCAACAGCGCCTGGGCGGTACAGATATTGGAGGTCGCTTTCTCACGGCGGATGTGCTGCTCACGGGTTTGCATCGCCATGCGCAGCGCGGTATGGCCGCGACTGTCCTGGGACACACCGATGATCCGCCCGGGAATCGAGCGCTTGAGTTTGTCGGAGGTGGCAAAAAACGCCGCGTGGGGGCCACCAAAGCCCATCGGCACGCCAAAGCGCTGGGAGTTGCCGATAACGATGTCGGCCCCCATCGCGCCGGGCTCCTTGAGCAGTACCAGACTCAAAAGATCCGTCGCCACGCAGCTCATCACGCCGCGCTCCTTTGCGGTGGTCAACAGCGTCTCGAGTGAAGTGATCGCGCCGCTGGCGTTGGGGTATTGAAACAGCGCGCCGAAGACGTCGTGCTCGGCAAGCGACGCCGCCGGACCAGTGATCAGCTCGAAGCCGAAGCACTCGGCGCGGGTGCGTACCACGTCGACGGTTTGCGGGAAGACGTCGTCGGCAACGAAGAAGGCGTTGGACTTGCTCTTCTTGTTGGCGCGTTTACAAAGCGCCATGGCCTCTGCCGCCGCGGTCGCTTCGTCCAGCAGCGAGGCGTTGGCAAGCTCCATGCCGGTCAAATCCATCACCACCTGCTGGAAGTTCAAAAGCCCTTCCAAACGGCCCTGGGAGATTTCCGGCTGGTAGGGCGTGTAGGCGGTGTACCAGCCCGGATTTTCCAGCACGTTACGCTGAATCACCGCCGGCAGATGGGTGTTGTAATACCCCTGGCCGATGTAGCTTTTGGCAACCCGATTCTGGCGCGCCAGCTGGGCAAGATAGCCCAGCGCCTCGGCTTCGCCCTGAGGGTCGTCGAGTGCGAGCTCGCGGCCCAGGCGAATGTCATCGGGCACGGTGCGCTGAATAAGCTCCTCTAAGCCTTCGATGCCCAGCGCCTGGAGCATCGCGCTAACGTCGCGCTCTCCCGGGCCGTTGTGGCGTTTGATGAAGGCATCGTGGTCGGCCAGTTCGGCCAGGCGGCGTGTTTCAAAGGGCATGAGAAAATTCCGGACGTGATGGAAAAACCGTGCAGGGTAAAACGCAGGCGCCTGCCAGGGCAGGCGCCTCAAGCTCACTCGTCGGCGAGTGTGGCTTGGTAGGCATCGGCGTCGAGCAGGCCGTCAAGGCCGGTATCGTCGAGACGCACTTTCATGATCCAGCCGCCTTCGTAGGGCGCTTCGTTGACGGTTTCCGGCGCATCGTCGAGCGCTTCGTTGACTTCGACCACTTCGCCGTTGACCGGCGCGTAGAGATCCGAGGCCGCCTTGACCGACTCGATGACGCCGAACTCGTCGCCCTTGCTCAGGGTTTGGCCGACGTCAGGAAGCTCGACGAACACCACGTCGCCCAGCGCCTTTTGAGCGTGATCGGTAATGCCGACGGTAACGGTACCGTCTTCGTTATCGAGCACCCATTCGTGGCTTTTGGCGTAGCGAAGGTTGGAAGGCAAGTTGCTCATGTCGTTTCCCTATTGAACGGTTGTCTGAACCACCATGGTAGCGCCTGGCCGGGGGGCTTGGCGAGCCTCTCGCCGGGCGTCGATGATGGACGCTATGGTACCGTGTTTCTGATAGGAAACAAATTTCCATAGCGCGATCGGGTATAAGAAAATAGCCTTGTGAAAGCGCCCGATCATTTGCAGCAGTGCGTGAAATCAATCGCTTGGCGAGGTTTTGCAAGCTAAAACGCGTAAAGCGCATGGCGGGCGATAGGGGTAATGGTGTAAAACGGGGAAATCGAGCGCCGAATGGGGACGGGGCCTGGGCCTGGTCGCGCTCGGCGTTCAGTCAACGCTTTGCCACCGTATAGAGCAGGGTGAGCCGAACATAAAAAATCAGCCATAACAAAAAGCATCCAGCGGATGCTTCAAGGGATAAGGAGTAATGTCGTGGAGACTTTAACCAGTCTGGTAGGCGCCGTGAACGGCGTCGTGTGGGGGCCTTTGATGCTCATCCTGTTGCTCGGGGTGGGGATCTATCTTCAGGTGGGCTTGAAGTTGATGCCGGTGCGAAAGCTCGGCACGGGTTTCAAGCTGTTGTGGCAGGGGCGCGACCCGAAACGGGTGAAGGGCGTCGAGCATAAAACCGACGACGGCGAGATTTCGCCGTTCAACGCGCTGATGACCGCGCTTTCCGCCACCGTCGGTACGGGGAATATCGCCGGTGTGGCCACGGCGATTGCCCTGGGTGGGCCGGGGGCGGTGTTCTGGATGTGGATCACTGCGCTGGTTGGCATGGCGACCAAGTTCGCCGAGGCAGTGCTCGCCGTGCGCTATCGTGAAACCGATAGCAACGGCCACCACGTGGGCGGGCCGATGTTCTACATCAAGAACGGCCTGGGCCGAAAGTGGCTGTGGCTCGGCGTACTGTTCGCCTTTTTCGGCGCGGTCGCTGCCTTCGGCATCGGCAATACCGTTCAGGCCAACTCCGTGGCCGATGCCATGGATGCGACCTTTGGCGTGCCGCACTGGCTGACCGGCCTCGTGATCATGGTACTCACCGGCGCGGTCATTCTGGGCGGTATCAAGCGGATCGCCAACGTGGCGGGCAAGCTGGTACCGATCATGGGCATCGCCTACGTGCTGGCAGGGCTTGCGGTTCTGGTGGTCAACGCCGACCAGCTCGGTGAAGCGTTCGGGCTGATCTTCTACTACGCCTTCAACCCGGCGGCGGCCGCTGGCGGCTTCGCCGGTGCGGCGGTCATGGCGGCGATTCGTTTCGGTGTGGCGCGCGGTATCTTCTCCAACGAAGCGGGTCTTGGCAGCGCGCCGATCGCTCACGCCGCGGCGCAAACCAAAAATCCGGTGCGCCAGGGTCTAATCGCGATGCTGGGCACCTTCATCGACACGCTTGTCGTGTGCACCATTACCGCGCTGGTCATTCTGACCTCCACGGTTTGGCTCGAAGGTGAGGAGGGCGCCTCGCTGACCGCGCTCTCCTTCGATGCGGCGCTGCCCGGCTGGGGCAATCAGATCGTGGCCGTCGCGCTTGCGATCTTCGCCTTTACCACCATCCTGGGCTGGTCGTTCTATGGCGAGAAGTGCTTTCAGTTTCTGTTCGGCACGCGCTCGATCATGCTTTACCGCGTGCTGTTCGTGCTGGCGCTGCCGCTGGGTGCCATGGCTCAGCTGGGGTTCATCTGGCTGATGGCGGATACGTTCAACGCGCTGATGGCGATTCCCAACCTGATCGCGCTGGCGCTACTGTCGCCGGTGGTGTTCAAGCTTGCGCGCGACTACTTCGCCGGCAAGGACGTGCTCCCCGGCGAAGCGCTGGATCACGACAAGTAAGCATGAGCGCAACACGTTGACTCGAGCCGGGGGCGAATCACGCTTCCCGGCTCTTTTGATGTCGATGAAAAGATATCGAAGATCAGATATTGAGGAACGAGCATGACCGAACTCAAGAAAACCCCGCTACACGCGCTGCACGAGTCGCTGGGCGCCAAAATGGTGCCCTTCGCCGGCTATGAGATGCCGGTGCAGTACCCGCTCGGCGTCAAGAAAGAGCACGAGCATACCCGCCGTCAATGCGGGCTGTTCGATGTTTCCCACATGGGCCAGATCGCGGTGTCCGGCCCGGACGTTGCAAAGGCGCTTGAATCGCTGATTCCCGCCGACCTCGTGGGCCTGTCGAAAGATCATCAGCGCTACGGGCTGTTCATCGGCACCGAGGGCGGCATCATCGACGATCTGATGCTGGTCAACGCCGGTGATCATTTCTATCTGGTGGTGAACGCGGCGTGCAAGGATCAGGATTTGGCGCACCTGCGCGCCACGTTGGGCAACACCCACGATATCGAGGTGTTGGAGCGCGGCCTTCTGGCGCTGCAGGGCCCGGAGGCTGTTAACGTCATGCAGCGTCTCTGCCCGGATGCGTGCGCGCTGACCTTCATGCAGCATGGGCGTTTCAACGTGGCCGGCTTTGACGTGTGGGTCAGCCGCAGTGGCTATACCGGTGAGGATGGCTTCGAGATCTCGGTAGCCGAGCCGGACTGTGAGCCGTTCGCTAAAGCACTCTTGAGCGAGCCGGAGGTGGAAATGATCGGCCTGGGCGCGCGGGACTCGTTGCGCCTGGAAGCTGGGCTCTGCCTTTACGGTCACGATATGGACATGCAGACCACGCCCATCGAGGCCGGCCTGATCTGGGCGATCGGCAAGCCCCGCCGCCACGGCGGCGAACGCGCAGGCGGCTTTCCTGGCGCCGACGTGGTGCTTCACCAGATCGATGCGAAGGATCATACGCGCAAGCGGGTGGGTCTGGTCGCCGATGGCCGGGCACCGGTACGCGAAGGCGCGCGCCTGGTCGATGAGCAGGGTGACGAGGTTGGGGTGGTCACGTCCGGCGGTTTTGGGCCAAGTGTTGGCAAGCCGATCGCCATGGGGTACGTGGCCCGCGAATTCGAAGCGGTGGAGACGGTGGTCTACGCCGAAGTGCGTGGAAAGAGGCTGCCGATGACCGTGGTTAAAACGCCGTTCGTTGCTCCGGGGTACTATCGCGGCTAGGCCTACGTTCTGACCGAGAAGCCCCGGCGATGGCCGGGGCTTTTTTGTAGCTGTCCGTAACGCGTTGGGGCGCTAGCGAAGCACCCGGCGCGGGTCGATCGGCTGGCCACCCAGGCGCAAATCAAACAGCAGGTCATAACGCTGGGTGGCGTTACTCTGACCGACTTCGCAAAGCGGCTCGCCGGCGCTGACGTTCTGGCCGGTGCTGACCAGGATGTTGTCACACAGCGCGTAGACGCTTTGCAGGTTATCGGCGTGATGCACGATCACGACTTCACCCAGCTGGCGCATACCATCGGCGAAACGCACTTCACCCGGAGCCACCGCCTGGGCCCGCGCGCCCGCTTGAGTCGCCAGCAGCATCGGTTGAAGCGTGCCTCGGCTGTCGGTGCCGAAGCGGCGCACGATGCGGTAATCCTCCAGCGGCCAGGGCCAGTTGCGCGCCGACGACGGGACGCTGGCGCTCGGCGTGGGGGCCGGGCGGCTGGCGCTACTCGAGGCGTTGGAGGAGGCTGCTCGTGCGGCGGATGCGCCACTCAGCGGTACGCTAATGACCTGGCCCACACGCAGCGCGGTGGGTGAGGTGCCCGAGTTGGCACTTTGAATGCGCCCCGCCGTGGTGTTGAAGTGGCGCGCGACTTTGGAAAACGTATCGCCCGGGCGGATCTGGTAGCGATAGGGCCCGCCGGACGGGGCGCGCTCCTGTTGAGTAGGAATCAAAAGGCGTTGCCCCACCGCCAGGCCTCTGGCATTGACCCCGGGGTTAAACCGCTCCAGGCGCTCCAGCGGTACGCCCGCGCGGTTGGCAAGCTCACCCAGCGTATCGCCGCGGCGTACCTCGACCCACTGACCGTTAATGGCGCTAGCGCCGCTGGCGCTGCTGCCCACGCTAACCCGCTGACCCGACGAGGGTGACGAGCCCGCGCACCCGCCAAGAACGCCGGCCAGCAGGCAAACACCAATCCAAAGCGTTAGGCGTGATCGCTGAGCGTTTCCAGCAGCGCGTCTTTTTCCTGCCAGAGTGAGTTGATCCATGCGTGGAAACGTTCCTTGTGCTGCGGTTGTTGATGATAGCTTGCGGTGTGCATCCAGTCGGGGATCTCGAGTTTGCGGGCCACCAGCGTGATGGGCGCTTCCTGACCACAAAGAAAACCCCAGAAGGTTGGCGATGGGTTGGCGTAGCTGATGGTGACATCGATAACGCCGTCGAGTTGGTCGCCAAGGAGCCCGAGCACCTGGGCGACGCCGCCGGCCTTGGGCCGCAGTAAATGTCGATACGGGCTCTGCTGAGCGTCGCGTTTGGCCACGCTAAAACGGGTGCCTTCGACGAAATTGTAGATCGAAATTGGCGCGTGGCGCGCCTGGCGGCACACGCGCTCGGTCGACTCCCGGTCAATGGTAGCGAGCTTTGGATTTTTGGCAATCTGCTCGCGGCTAAAACGGCGCATGAAGGGAAACTCCAGCGCCCAGAAGGCCAGACCGACGATGGGAATCCAGATCAACCGGTGTTTGAGAAAAAACCGCGGCATGGGAATGCGCCGATGCATCGCCATGAACAGGATGAAAATATCGGTCCAACTGCGATGATTGGAAATCACCAGAAGCCACTGCTCAGGGCTTAGCGAGTCGGGAACGTCCAGGGAGACGTTGGGCTTGAGCCAGCGCTTCATCCACCAAAGGTTGAGCCCGATCCAGTTCAGCGCCACCGCGCAGAGCCGGTCGAGCAGCCACTGACGAGCACGCCGCCCCGGTATCACGACCTTGAGAAACGTGAGTACGAGAAGCGGCACGCCCCAGAAAAGCGTGGTAAGCGTCATCAGCACTATGCTAACGACTCCCTTGATGACCGGCATACTCACCCTCCTTAAGTGCCCCGCGCCCTTTTATTGACTCTTGGTAAGCCGCTTTGCCCGTGACCGCGCTGGCACGCCCGGCGGCCCGGTTGGAACGCATTGTCCGGCGGCCCCCGCCGGCTTTTGGCTAAATCCTAAAGGATCAAGGCGTTACTTCCCAGTAAATCCGGTGCTCGGCGACTGCCAGCGGGCTTCAAAAAGAGGAGCGGCGGTGTCGATCAGCACCGTGCGAAGCGCCTGGGCGGCTATGGAGAGCTCCTGATGCGTGAGCATGCCCACCTGGCACTCGATCAATCCCTCAGTGAGCGCTACACAGCGCGCGCCCAGCGCGTGCATCTGGGGAATGCACATCGACGGAACCGCGCTCACCCCGAGCCCTCGGGCGACCATACTTCCCACGGTCGAAAGCTGGTGGCTCTCGAAGGCGATGGAGAGCTCGAACCCTTGGCGCGCCAAGCCATCCTCGAGCAGGCGGCGCACCCGTGACGGGCGCTGCAGCGTGATCATGTCCTCTTGCAAGAGCCGCTGCCAGTCAAGCGGTCGACGGCCAAGTGGGCTTTCGGGTGGGACAACGGCGACGAAGTGGTCCTCGAAAAGCGGCGTGAAGGTCAAACTGCCCAGTCCTTCCGGGGCGAACACGATGCCGACCTCGACCTGACGGGCACGCACCATGGCCATGACGTCCTCGTTGATGACATCGTGTACCGTGACGTTGATTTTGGGGTGGCGCTGGCGAAAGCTCGCCAGCGCCTCGGGCAGTAGGCCACAGGCAAAGGAGGGCATGGCCGCCACGCTGAGCCGACCCAGCTGCAGCGTGAAGCGTTCGCGCAGACGCTCCTCGGTGTTTTCCCACTGCGCCAATAAGTGCTTGGCCAGCGGCAGAAGCGATTCACCTTCCGGGGTCAGGCGAACGTGGCGGGTGCTGCGGATCAGAAGTTTGCCTCCGAGCGACTCCTCCAGACCCTTGATCGCCAGAGAGAGCGCCGGCTGTGAAAGGTGCAACCGCTCGCAGGCCTGGGTAAAGCTCAGGGTTTGAGCGACGGCCAGAAACGCACGAAGCTGCTTGACGGTCATGGCGACTCTTCATAAGTTGTTTAAATCAATTCATAAGAAAAACAAACTTAACAAATATATCGCCCGGCACAACACTGGCTCGGGCAGCTATCCTCTTGAATACGCCTGTTCGCCTTTTCAGTGCGAGAGGCTCTACCGACAACAGCGAGGTTACCCATGGCAGGATTCGACAAGCGCGTCGCTTCTTATGAAGAAGCGATGGAAGGTATCGAGAGCGGAATGACCGTGCTGGCGGGCGGCTTCGGGCTCTGCGGCATTCCTGAAAACCTGATTGCCGAGATCCAGCGCCGCGGCGTCAAGGATCTGACCGTGGCTTCCAACAACTGCGGTGTCGACGGCTTCGGCCTCGGCCTTCTGCTCGAAAAGCGTCAGATCAGCAAGATCTACGCCTCTTATGTCGGCGAGAACGCGCTGTTCGAGCAGCAGATGCTCAACGAAGAGATCGACGTCGTACTGACGCCTCAAGGGACGCTAGCCGAAAGAATGCGCGCCGGCGGCGCGGGCATTCCGGCGTTCTATACCGCGACCGGCTACGGCACGCCGATCGCTGAAGGCAAGGAAGTACGTGAGTTCGGCGGCCGCCACTACATTCTCGAAGAGGCACTGGTGGGTGATTTCGCCATCGTCAAGGGCTGGAAGGCGGACCGCTACGGTAACGTGATGTATCGCCACACCGCGCAGAACTTCAACCCCATGGTCGCCACCGCCGGCCGAATCACCGTCGTGGAAGTCGAGGAGATCGTTGAGCCCGGCGAAATGGACCCGAGCCAGATTCACACGCCGGGCATCTACGTCGACCGGATCATTCAGGGCTCGTTCGAAAAGCGCATCGAAAAACGCACGGTTCGAAACTAACCGCCGGACGTCATCGACACCGACGCTATCGACCAATCATCATTGATTTGAGGACATTACCATGGCGCTAACACGTGAGCAGATGGCCCAGCGCGTTGCCCGCGAACTCAAGGACGGCTTCTACGTCAATCTCGGAATCGGCATTCCCACCCTGGTGGCCAACTATGTCCCGGAAGGCATCGACGTGATGCTGCAGTCCGAAAACGGGCTGTTGGGCATGGGGCGCTACCCGACTGACGAAGAGCTCGACCCGGACATGATCAACGCCGGCAAGGAAACGGTCACGGCCCGCCCGGGGGCGGCGATTTTTTCATCCGCAGAGTCATTTGCCATGATTCGCGGCGGCCACGTGGATCTGACCGTTCTGGGCGCTTTCGAGGTGGACCAGAATGGCAACATCGCCTCCTGGATGATTCCCGGCAAGCTGATCAAGGGCATGGGGGGGGCGATGGATCTGGTCGCCGGCGCCGAGAACATCATTTGCACCATGACCCATGCTTCAAAAAACGGTGAATCCAAGCTGTTGGAAAAATGCGAACTGCCGCTGACCGGTGCGGGCTGCATTAGCCGCGTGCTGACCGATCTTGCCTATCTTGAGATCGAGAACGGGGCGTTCGTGTTGAAAGAGCGTGCGCCGGGAGTGAGCGTCGAGGAGATCAAGGAGAAAACTGCCGGCAAACTCATCGTGCCCGATCACGTGCCGGAGATGGAGTTTGCCGAGCCCTGATGTCACGTAAAAGGCGAGATGGTGTGTTCGTCACGCCATCTCGCAGCGGGTGTGGGCCGGTAAAAGCTCTTCGCCCAGGGTGGCGGAGCTTTCGCTCAGCACCTTTTGCGCCAGTGCCAGCCCGCCAAGACAGAGCCGGTGCTCATCGCCCTGGCGAAACACCAGCTTTTGCGGCATGGCGGGATAGAAGCGGTGCTCGAGCGAACTCGAGACGGGGAAAATGCCGTTTTGTCGGTTCGTCGAGCACTGCATACCGGCTTGGCCCAGCGCTTTGTCGAGGGCGGTGATGGGTTCGCCGAGCGCCCGGCAGTCAAAGCCGGCATGGTGCAGTCGTGGGCCCATGGCGGCGAGCCATGCTGCCAGCGGGTGCTCCGCTTCCAGCTGCTGATAGAGCGCCCAGGAGGGCATGGGCCAGGGCCGCCCGCGACACAACAGGTTATGCCCCTTGCAGTCCTGCGGGTGGCTCTGTTCGATCAGCGCCATCAAGGCGTTGCGCGGCGTGGTGCACAGGGCACCAAGCTGAAGCTCTACCAGCACCAGCCAGCTGCTGCCCGGCGCTCCGAGCAAATGAATGATCAGCCCCTTGTCTGCCAGGGCGTATTGAGTAGCGCAAGCGTACCCCATTCGCTGGAGCGTTTGGGTGAGACGCCGTGCGCTGAAGGGGCCGTGATTGAGGGTCAGCAGGGTGAGGTAGTCCGCCTTGACGTCCAGCGGCCAGATGCCCAGCCCGCCAACATCCGGATGGGTATGAATGTAATCGAGCCAAAGCTGGCGTTCGAACTCTTCACGTTGCATGGCGCGTGTCCTTGCCGACTTTTTCGGTCTTGTTAGGGAGGATGCCCTCCCAGTATAGGCAGCAAGGTTCTACACGGGTTCCGCGTGAGAGTGTGAGGGCTATCAACGCATCAGGCGAGCAGGTCGTTGTCACGAACGTAGCGGTCGAACTCGGAGAAGCCGCCGATGTGGTTCTGGTCGATGAATACTTGAGGCACGGTGTGGATCGGTTTGCCGGCGGTTTTGGCGATATCTTCCTTGGTCACGCCTTCCGAGGGCATATCGACGTAGCGATAACCCTCTATTTTATGAGCGTTTTCGAGCTGCTCGGCGAGCTGCTTGGCCATAACGCAGAAAGGGCAGCTCATACGGCCAAAAATTACCACGAACATGAAAATTCCTTGGGTTGGTGAATGGCGTTTCGATCATTGTCGCTCAGGAGGGCTGCGTTGAACAATAACGCGTCGCGTTGGTTCAACGCACGATCACGGTTCTATACTGAGTGGGTTCTCAAGGTAACTGGATGTCTTTTTTATAGGAGATGACTATGTCGGCAGGTGCGGATACAACGCCTCGGGTGGCACTGGTAACGGGTACGAGCAGTGGAATCGGCGCAAGCGTGGTCGAGCACTTTTGCAAGCAAGGGTTTCAGGTGCTGGCGGTGGATTTCAACGAGGCGGGTGAAAAGATCGCCAGCGACCAGGACGCGGCGTTCTACCAGGCCGACCTGACCGACCCCGAGGCGTGTAAAAACGCCGTCAAGGAGGCGATCAAGCGCTTTGGTCGAGTGGATATCCTGGTCAACAACGCGGGTATTCAGCACGTCAGCGATATCGAGTCGTTTCCCGAAGAGAAGTGGCGAGCGATCATGAATTTGATGCTCACCGCGCCGTTCTTGCTTACCCAGGCGGTGTGGCCCTCGATGCGCGAAAACGGCTGGGGCCGCATCATCAATATCGCCTCCATTCACGCCCACGTGGCCTCACCGGGCAAGGCCGCCTACGTGACCGCCAAACACGGTTTGATCGGCATGACCAAAACCGCCGCGCTGGAGGGTGGGGAGCAGGGCATTACCGCCAACGCCGTGTGCCCGGCCTACGTCCAAACGCCCCTGGTCGAAAATCAGATCGCCGATCAGGCGAAGATGCACAAGATGGACGAGCAGGAAGTCATCGAGAAGATCATGCTCAAGGACGCTGCAATCAAGCGCCTGATCGAACCCGCCGAGGTCGCTCAGCTGGTGTGCTATCTGGCCTCCGATGCCGCCGGCTCCGTGACCGGCTCGAGTTTCAATATCGACCTTGGCTGGACGGCGCACTGATTCGGCTGGGTAACTTCGTTTTACCGAATGGCTGCATTAGCGTCGAACCGGACGTTTTTGCAGCTTTCGCTGTAGGGTGCGCCGGTGCATGCCCAGCGCCCGCGCGGTGGCGGAAATGTTGCCGTCGTGCTCCTGCAACACCTTCTGAATATGCTCCCAGGTGATACGGTTAATTGACGGCGGGTTGTCCGCAAGCTCGATGTCCGGGTCGCCGCCGCCGTTTTCAAATGCCGCGATGACATCGTCGGCGTCCACCGGCTTGCACAGGTAGTGCACCGCGCCAAGCTTGATCGCCTCGACGGCGGTGGCGATGCTCGAGTAGCCCGTTAGCACCACGACGCGACAATCCGGCACCACCAATAGAAGCTCCGGCAAAAGCTTGAGCCCGGAGCTGTGCTCGAGTTTGAGATCGAGTGTGGCGATGGTCGGTGAGAACGACGTTGCGATCTCGAGCGCCTGCTCGGCGTCGTGAGCGACCTTCACATCGAAGCCGCGGCGGGTAAGCGCTCGGCTCAACACGTGGCAAAACACGTCGTCGTCATCCACGATCAAAAGGCGCTGGTCATCTGTGTGCATGGTCTTCTCGCTTTCGTTGGGCAGCACTCACGTTTTCTCCGGCGCGTCGCTGCGCGGCAGCGTTACCTCGGTGAGCGTGCCGCCTTCCGGGTGGTTATAAAGGCTTACGCCGCCGCCAAAACGGTTGATGGTGGCATGGGTTAAAAATAGACCAATGCCCATGCCCTTGCTCTTGGTCGACACGAAGGTGTCGCCGAGCTGGTCGGCGATCGACATCGAAACCCCCGGACCGTGATCGCGAATGTCGATGATGACGTTATCGTCGAACCAGTCCAATCGAATGGCGATTTGGTCCGGATGCGCGTCGGCGGCGTTGTTCAAAAGGTTGGTCAGTGCCTGGTCGAGGGTAGCATCGACCAGTAGCCAGGGTCGCCCGCGGCGATTCGGCGTCTCGAGCGTATGGGTGACATCCGGGCGGATGACCAGCCAGCGCTGGATGACGCTGGAAAGCCAGGCCTCGCCATCCTGAACCTCCGGCTCCGCCATGCGTCGACGGTCGGCGCTGGTGACCAGGTGCTGCAGCCGTGATTTGCAGACATCTACCTGCTGGCGCAACAGCGCGATGTCCTCATAAAGCGGCGAGTCGTCAGCGGCTTCCGCCTGCATCTCTTTTAAAAGCACCGCCATGGTGGAAAGCGGTGTGCCGAGTTCGTGAGCGGTGCCCGCTGCCTGGGTGGCCACCGCCAGCACCTGCTCGTTTCGAAGTGCGGCTTCACGGGTGCGCGATAGCGCCTTGTCGCGGCTTCGAAGCGCATGGGCCATTTTGTAAATGAAAAAGGTAACAAGCCCCGCCGAAAGCCCGAAGTTGAGCCACATGCCCACGACATGCAGGTTCAAAAGGCTGTCGCTATCGATATGGCTGAGCTGGGCGATGGGGTGGTAATCCACCATCAGGTAGCTGTAGCCCGCCATGGCGCAACCGGCGATGATCCAGGCGTGGCGCCAGGGCAGCGTTGCCGCGGCAATGGTCACCGGTACCAGGTAGTAGGTAATGAATGGATTGGTCGAACCGCCAGTGAAGTAGAACAGCAGTGTCAGCCCGGCAATGTCCGCCAGCAGGTGGAGAAGATACTCAAGATGGCTGACGGCCCGCGGGCGCCCGAGCCGCCACCAGGTGAGGATGTTCAAAAGGCCCATGGATACCACGACGCTGATGACCGTGGCGGTCTCGAGCTCGAAATCGAGCACCTCGACGCCTATAAGGATCGCCAACAAAAAGCCGGTCCAGGTGATACCTCGAACGATGGTCAGGCGCACCAGGTTGCGGTTGGGGGTCGAAAGCGGCAGCGGCAGGGCGGTTTGCATGAAAGGCTACTTGTCGGTGACGGTCAATGGGAGTGCGCGCGAGACGTCTTGACCGAGTGAATGACGAACTTGATGAAAAGCGTCATCACATAGGTCAGCCAGCCAGCGGTCGCCAGCAGGTTGAAAACCAGAATCTTGGGCGGAAGCCAGGCCCGGCCCACAAGCGCCTCCAATAAAATATGCAAGAGCATGGCCAGCAGAAGCGGCAGCGCCAGGGTGTGAATCCACATATCGGTGCGGCGCTTGCGCACGTGGTAGCGGCGCAGCATGAAACGCATGGGCTTATGCGCCCAGCTAAACAGCACCAGCGTGCCCACCACGAAGAGCATCGCAATCGTTGGTTCGGTACTGCCCCGATGGGTCGATGCGGAAACGGACCAGGCGAGCGCGAGCCACATTAGCCCCTCGATGCTGGTGAGAATGTCAGCGTAGCGCCTCACGTTTTGCATAGGCGGATAATGTCCTGGAAAAGGTCTGAATGTGAGATGACAAAGCGAAGTAAAGCGCTGACATGATACGACACTTGCCAGGCGCTGTGGCCCCCGGCGGAGGATTAAACTGCTGGTCGAACCGTTGCATCGAAGCTCCGGATTCATCCCTGGCTGGCTTCGGGTATACTGGCGGGCGCTTTCTACATACCGCTTGTAAAGGATAGACCGTGGACTCTATTACGTTGACTCGCCCTGATGATTGGCACCTTCACCTGCGCGACGGCGAGGTGCTCGAGGCGGTCGTGAACCACACCGCCGCGCAGATGGGGCGTGCGATCATCATGCCCAATCTGAAGCCGCCGATCACCACGACCGACCAGGCGCTGGCTTACCGCGAGCGCATTTTGAAGGCGCTCGCGCCGGACAGTGCGTTCGAGCCCTTGATGACGCTCTACCTGACCGATTTCACCACCGCTGACGAGATCGAGAAGGCGCATGCCAGCGGTGTGGTCAAGGCGGTCAAGCTCTATCCGGCTGGAGCGACGACCAACTCGGCGTCCGGGGTGACCGATATCGCCCATTGCGACGCCGCGATTACCGCCATGGAGCGGGTCGGCATGCCGCTTTTGATTCACGGTGAGGTGACCGATAGCAATATCGACATCTTCGATCGCGAAGCGGCCTTTATCGAGCGCGTGCTCAAGCCGCTGCTCGAACGCCACCCGACGCTCAAGGTGGTGTCCGAGCACATCACGACCCAGCAGGCCGCCGAGTTCGTGGCCAATGGCCCCGATAACCTGGCCGCCACGATTACCGCGCATCATCTTCTGTTCAACCGGAACCAGATGCTGGCCGGCGGCATTCGCCCGCACTACTACTGCCTGCCGATTCTAAAACGTGAACAGCACCGCCAGGCGCTGCTGAAAGCCGCCACCAGCGGAAGCCCGAAATTCTTTTTGGGTACCGACAGCGCGCCGCACGAGAAGGCCGACAAGGAGTCGAGCTGCGGCTGCGCGGGCGCCTACACCGCGCCGGCAGCGCTCGAGCTTTACGCCACTGCCTTCGATCAAATGGGAGCGCTCGATAAACTCGAGGCCTTCGCGAGCCTCAACGGCCCACGCTTTTACGGGCTGGCGCCGAATGCTGATCGCGTTACCCTCGAGCGTCGTGCGCTGGCGCTGCCCTCCCACTACGCTTACGGCGACGGATGCTCGATCGTACCGCTGCTGGCCGGAGAAGCGCTGGAGTGGTCGATGGTGCGCTAACAGTGCATTGGAAAGTGCTGTTGATATAAACACATCGAGCGCGCCGTTAGGCGCGCTCGATGTGTTTGGACGACGTGCATTTTGAAGAAGCGTCAGGCGCTTTTATTGGCCAGGTCTTTTATTAGCCAGGTCTTTTATTGACCGAGCCGGATCAGCATAGCGTCGACCATGCGCGAGGAGTGATCCGCCGCGATGTCCAGAAACTGCTCGAAGGAGAGGTGGTTGTCGCCGGCGCCGGGAATATCGGAAAGCGCACGGATCACCACGAAGGGGCAGCCGTAGAGATAGCAGGTTTGCGCGATGGCCGCGGCTTCCATTTCGACCGCAAGCATCGCGGGAAACTGCGCGCGGGTGGCGGCAACGCGCGCCGGGTCCGCCATGAAGGCGTCGCCGGTTGCGATCAAACCTTCGCGCACGTTCACTTCACCAAGGTCGATAATTGCCTGACGGGCGACGTCGCAAAGCGCGCTATCGGCCACGTAGGCGGCGGGCATGCCGGGTACCTGACCTATTTCATAGCCGAACACCACCGCATCGACATCGTGATGGCGCACTTCGCTCGAGATGATGATGTCGCCGATATCGAGATCCAGGGCGAAGCCGCCGGCCGAGCCGGTATTGATGATCGCCTCGGGCTGGTAGCGCTCGAGCAGCACCGCCGTACCCACCGCGGCGTTCACCTTACCAATACCTGACTGCAGGATGACGACCTCGAGGCCGTGACGCGTGCCGCTATAGAACACGAACCCGGCATGCTCGAGGCGCTCAACCCCTTCGAGCTGGCCCGCCAGTATGCTTACTTCCTGCGCCATCGCGCCGATGATTCCAATGCGTTGCACTCGGGCGTGCTCCTTGGTCGATTGTAGGTCCAGTGAGGGAGTCGTTCAGGTGATTCAAGTGTCGTGCGCTTCGGCGGCTTCCAGGGTGTTCTCCAAAAGCGTGGCCACGGTCATCGGGCCGACGCCACCGGGTACCGGCGTGATGAAGCTTGCGCGTTCGGCGGCCGCTTCGAAATCCACGTCGCCGGCGAGCTTGCCATCCTCTTGGCGGTTGATGCCGACATCGATGACCACGGCCCCTGGCTTGATCCACTCGCCCTTGACGAGCCCTGGCTTGCCTACGGCGACCACGACCAGATCCGCGCGGCGAACGTGAGCCTCCAGATTCTGGGTGAAGCGATGACACACGGTGGTGGTACAGCCCGCCAGCATCAGCTCCATGGCCATCGGCCGGCCCACGATGTTGGAAGCGCCGACCACCGTGGCGTCCAGGCCGCGCACGTCGATGTCACTCTCTGATAGCAGCGTCATGATCCCCTTGGGCGTGCAGGGGCGTAGCGCGGGAGAGCGCTGAGCCAGCCGGCCCAGGTTATAGGGGTGAAAGCCGTCGACATCCTTGTCCGGGCGAATGCGCTCGAGGATCGGGCGGGCATCCAGATGCTCCGGCAGCGGCAGTTGAACCAGAATGCCGTCGACCTGGGGGTCGTTGTTCAAACGGTCGACCAGTGCTTCGAGCTCGTGCTGGGTAGTGTTGGTCGAGAGCTGATGCTGAAAGGAGAGAATGCCGGCCTGGTCGCAGGCGCGGTGTTTGTTATTGACGTACACATGAGAGGCCGGGTCATCACCTACCACCACCACGGCTAATCCGGGGGCGCGAGCGCCGGCCTGTAAGCGGGCAGCGGTTTTCTCGGCAACGCGATGGCGGACATTAGCGGCGATGGTTTTGCCATCGATGAGTTGGGCGGTCATGTAGTGAAGTCCCTTAGGAGGTGATGAGCGAATCAAAAGCCGACGCAAGGTGGAGACGTCAGCGAATGACCAATTTTCGCATGTTGGGCCTGGTAGGCAAAGCGAACAGCGTCAAAGCCTTTAAGTCTTGACTTTAAAATTAAAAATAGTAGTATGTGCCTCGCTTGAGACGGGCCAAGCGGCAGCGTCAAGGGTAGTCATCGGGATGTAGCGCAGTCTGGTAGCGCGCCTGCTTTGGGAGCAGGATGTCGGGGGTTCGAATCCCTCCATCCCGACCACGTACCTCGCGCTTCAAGTGGCATAGAGCTTCTCCGGGCGTGGGTTGTGGTAGAGTGCTCAGCGGTGTTCGGTTCGAGAATACCTTGTGCGCCCATAGCTCAACCGGATAGAGCAACGGCCTTCTAAGCCGTAGGTTGCGGGTTCAAGTCCTGCTGGGCGTGCCACGAAAGTGGTCGCAGTGCTCGAGCGCAGGCAGTACGTTTTGCTTTAGCGTCAATGGTGGATGTAGCTCAGTGGTAGAGCCCCGGATTGTGGCTCCGGTGGTCGTGGGTTCGATCCCCATCATCCACCCCATTGATGGCAGCCAAAGCAGCGTATGGTCAAGGCAGTACAGGTAACAGGTTGTGGTGGATGTAGCTCAGTGGTAGAGCCCCGGATTGTGGCTCCGGTGGTCGTGGGTTCGATCCCCATCATCCACCCCAGTAACCTTTACTTTTCCCTCCGTTGGTCAATGCTTCCTCCTATCGTATTTTCTCCTACTTCGAGCGCTTTCGCCTCGAAGGTTTTGTGCGTTTTAAACCTTTTCAAATGGCCATTCCTGCTCAATAAAGTCACTTTATTGGCCGTAGTGTTTTTTCCTGTTTATTGGGCTTTAAAGACATTTTCCACCGCGGAATCAGATAAACCAATATTTCAGCCTAAGTAAAACGATTAAAACGGTCGATTCCGCTGTGCATTGCGCCCGCAAGAGGTGGTAATTTTATCCTCATTCAGGATATCCAGTTTTACCACCACACATAATGACAGGGCGGGAGAGAGTCGATGGCCAAGCGGCAGGTAGCGGTACTCGGTGCGGGAATGGTGGGCGTCAGCGTCGCGTGGCATCTTCAAAAGCGGGGGTTCGACGTAACGCTGATCGACCGGCGCCAGCCCGGACGCGAAACCTCCTATGGCAACGCCGGCATCGTTCAGCGAGAAGCCGTTCGCCCTTACGCGTTTCCTCGGGACATGAAAACGATTTTAAGCGTACTGCCCAACAGGCGCGTCGACATTCGCTACCGCCCCAAAGGCATGCTCAACGCTTTTTCGCCACTTCTGAGCTACTGGCACAACTCTTCCACCGGGCGGTATCAGAAAATCGTTCCCGAGTACGCCTCACTCATCGGGCTTTGCCTGGAGGCGCACGGCAAGATGATCGAAGCGGCCGGCGCGGGGCATCTGGTGCGTCGGGATGGCTGGCTGGAAATCTACCGGACTCAGGAAAAACTCGACAAGCGCGTGGTCGAGGCCCAAGAGGCGCTCAAGCTCTATGGCGTTCGCTTCGAGGTGCTGGACCGCGCCGCGCTCATCGAAAAGGAGCCGGATCTGAGTGAGAAGATCATCGGCGCCATCCACTGGCTCGATCCCTGGACGGTGGCCGACCCGGGGGCGCTGGTGGCCGCTTACGCCAATGCGTTCGTTCTGCAAGGCGGTACCATCCTTCAGGCCGATATCGAGGATGTGGAGCCCCAGGGCGAAGGCTATCGGGTAAAGACCGATCAGTGTGAGCTTGCGGTCGACGATGTGGTCATGGCGCTGGGCCCCTGGGCGGGCCAGTGGGCCTCGAAGCTTGGCTATCGCATTCCCACGTTCGTCAAGCGCGGCTACCACATGCACTACGCCACACAGGCGCCGGCGAAGCTCAACTACTGGCTGATGGATGCCGAGGTCGGGTATCTGCTAGCGCCCATGAACGCGGGTGTGCGTCTGACCACCGGCGCCGAGCTCGACCGGCTTGAGTCGCCGGCAGACGAGCACCAGCTCGAGGCTGCTGAAAACGTCGCTCGGGGCGTTTTCCCGCTCGCCGAGCGCAAGGAGCCGGTCGCCTGGAAGGGCGCACGGCCGTGTCTACCGGACATGAAACCGATCATTGGCCCGGCGCCTCGCCATCAAGGGCTATGGTTCGCTTTCGGTCACGGCCATCAGGGCTTTACTCTGGGGCCTGCGACCGGCGAGCTTCTGGCGGATATCATGGAAGGCAAGACACCTGCCATCGATATGTCGCCGTTTCGCGCCGATCGTTTCTAATAAATAGGTTTTAATGAACCGGTTTTTTGAATTGGTAAAATGGCGCTTTGCTGGCGCATTTTTCTAGTGCTTGCTAAGCTTGACGACATTACGGTTTTAATGTGAGGTGAGATAATGGATATCACAGCGAGCAACGCCGTTAGTCAGGCGCTTTACATGAATCAGGCGCAAACCGCTGAACAGGCGCAAATGCAGCTTTTTCGCCAGGCACTCGACATGCAGGCCCAGCAGGTGACCGAAGTACTGGCCAGTGCCAACATGACGGCGCAGCCGGATCTGGCAACCGAAGGGGCGCTGGGAACGCAAATCAACACCTACGCTTGATCGAGCAAACCCCACCTGGTGTAGGCTACAACAAAAAAGAGTCGCTATTGGCGGCTCTTTTTTTTATGCCCCTGTGCAGGCATTCGATAGCACGCTTGAAAGGGCGTGGCACCGTTTGGCCCGGAACGTTACAATTCGCCCCAATCCTACTCACTCAGCCCGCTCAACTTTATTAGCACATGTCTTGAGTACATGGCTGAGTACACATGTTTATTGAGGCACGATGAAAGAGACGCAGTTGGCCCGTGAAGCGGAGCTTAGACGCACCTTCGCTATCATATCGCACCCGGATGCGGGTAAAACCACGATTACCGAGAAGATGCTGCTGTTTGGAAACGCCATTCAGATGGCGGGCTCGGTCAAGAGCAAGCGCAATGACCGCCACGCGACATCCGACTGGATGAAGATGGAGCAGGAGCGCGGCATCTCGGTGACCACCTCGGTGATGCAGTTCCCCTATGGTGGGCGTATCGTCAATCTGCTCGACACCCCCGGTCACGAGGACTTCTCGGAAGATACCTACCGGACGCTGACCGCGGTCGACTCCGCCCTGATGGTGATCGACGGCGCCAAGGGCGTCGAGGACCGTACCATCAAGCTGATGGAAGTGTGCCGACTGCGCACCACGCCGATTCTCACCTTCATCAACAAGATGGACCGTGACATTCGCGACCCGATCGAGGTGATGGACGAGGTCGAAACGGTTCTCAACATTCAGTGTGCGCCGATGACCTGGCCGATCGGTATGGGGCGTCACTTCAAGGGGGTTTATCACCTCTATAACGATGTGATCCATCTCTATACCCAGGGCCAGGGCAATCGTATTTCCGAAGACAAGCGCATCGAAGGGCTGGATAGTCCGGAAGTCGATACGCTGCTCGGTGAAGAGCAGGCTGAAGAGCTTCGCATGGAGATCGAGCTGGTGCGCGGCGCCTCCCACGCTTTCGATCTCGACGCCTACCGGCGCGGCGCGCTGAGCCCGGTCTACTTCGGCACCGCCATGGGCAACTTCGGCGTGCGCGAAATGCTCGATGGCTTCGTCGAATACGCCCCGGCGCCGCAGCCGCGCGAGACCGACACCCGGGAAGTGACCGCCAGTGACGAGCGCTTCACCGGCTTCGTGTTCAAGATTCAGGCGAACATGGACCCGAATCACCGCGACCGCATCGCCTTTTTACGGGTTTGCTCCGGCAAGTACGAGAAGAACATGAAGATGCGCCACGTGCGTATTGGCAAGGACGTCAAGATCGCCGACGCCCTGACCTTCATGGCCTCGGACCGCTCCCAGGTCGAGGAAGCCTGGCCTGGCGATATCATCGGTCTGCATAATCACGGCACGGTACAGATCGGCGATACCTTCACCGTGGGCGAGGACATGCGCTTTACCGGCATCCCACACTTTGCCCCGGAGCTTTTCAAGCGTGTACGCTTGAAAGATCCGCTGAGAATGAAGGCGCTGCAGAAAGGGTTGCAGCAGCTTTCGGAAGAGGGCGCCACCCAGGTCTTCATGCCGATGGACAACAACGACCTGATTCTCGGCGCGGTGGGAACGCTGCAGTTCGACGTAGTCGCGCACCGCCTGAAAGAGGAGTACAAGGTCGACTGTATTTACGAAGGGGTGAACGTGCAGACCGCCCGCTGGATATACTGCGACGATGCGAAGAAGCTTGAGGAGTTCAAGCGCAAGGCGAGTGCGAACCTTGCCATCGATGGCGGCGGCTATCTCACCTATATCGCCCCGACCCGGGTCAACCTGCAGATGACTCAGGAGCGCTGGCCAGACATTCGCTTCCAGCCTACCCGCGAGCACTAAGTCTCTCGTAGCATGTTGAAGTCGTTTATTGCATAACACGGCTTCAGGCAAAACGGCCCGGCGAACTGACGTTCGCCGGGCCGTTTTAGTTAGCGGGCTCGCTCTCGCTAGGTCGACATCAGACTCGCCGAGAGCTGCTCCGGGTCCAGGCGCTCGACGGCGTAGGGCAACGATTCGAGCGTTACGGGCTGCTGGTTCAAATAAAGCGGCAGCGGCTCCTCGATGGCCTTGGTTGCCACCACCGCCAGCAGCTCGACGTGCCCCTGATCACTGAAGGCACTGCTGACCACCTCGCCCAGGCTTTTGTTTTCGTCACTTACCAGCGATTCAGTGGCGGCGGGCAGTGCATCCGCCTTCAGGCTTGCGCGCACCAGGCGCTTCTTGACCTGGCCGCGAAAGTGCGCCCGCGCTACGACTTCCTGGCCGGTGTAGCACCCTTTCT
The DNA here is from genome assembly GCF_025725645.1 of Halomonas sp. GD1P12. Taxonomy (NCBI): domain Bacteria; kingdom Pseudomonadati; phylum Pseudomonadota; class Gammaproteobacteria; order Oceanospirillales; family Halomonadaceae; genus Halomonas; species Halomonas sp. GD1P12. The sequence goes on from NZ_CP107007.1 coordinate 1,886,576, forward strand.
TGAAGCTGATACCCCCCAGCGCTTCCCAGTTGATCATTTGCGGCAGGAAATGATCTTCCTGGACTTCGTCAAGCCAGGCGATGCCGCTTTGAATGTCCGCCAGCCGCCAGGCGTTTTCGAGCGCCGCATCGGCGTCGGGCATATCGTCCTCGATACAAAAGAGGTAGCGCTCTTCAAAAGGCAGACGCAGTACCGATGCCTTCTCGTCGCCACTGTGCAGATAGCCGCTTGCGGGTAGCACGAGCCCCAGTGCCCTGGCGCGCTCGAGGGCCTGGGCTGGTCCGGCACCCACCAGAGCGATGGCGCAATTGAGGCTAAGCTCGGCGCGATAGAACACGGCAAACTTTTTAAGGTGAGTCGCGAGCTTGTCCGCCAGCGTGGTGCTGACCAGCAGGCGATAATGGTGCTCGGCAACCCGGAAAAGCTGACCGTTGGCGATGATGCGCCCCTTGGGCGTGCAGAAGCAGGTGAGCGGGGCGAAAGAACCGTTGGCCAGGCTCACCTGGGCGCTGGTCTGGCCCTGAAGGAACTTCTCGGCGTTCTCGCCCTTGATGTCCAGTATTGATAGGTGATCGAGGCGCACTTCACCATTAAAAGTGGGTAGGTGTTCGGTTGCCATACATGCTCCACGGCAAGGGGATTGAGAATGCGTCTAGCCTAACACTACTCAAGGCAGGTGCGGGCGCCAGGTTGTAATTGCAAGCCTGGCCCGCCGTGCTAGACTTCTCGGTCTGTATCAGTTTTGCATAGGTTCTGCTGCCCGGTTTTGCAGCAAGCCTTTGCACGAGTTTACCGGCGCTGGCGCCGGCTCAAGTAAAGGACGTGTCATGGCTACTCAATCGCTGAGCTTCAAGGGTGTACAAAACGCCGATCAGGTCAACCGAATCACCACCGCGCTAATGATGCTCGACGGCGTGGAGAGTGCGGAGGTCGGCCGCCACGGTGCGGAAGTGGAAGGACGGGCGAGCCACCAGACCCTCGTCAAGGCGGTGAAGGATCTCAAGCTAGGCGTCGAGGTCTCATGATGCGCACCCCCATCACGCTGATCAGCGAACGCAACCGGACGTTTCGCCACCGTATCGAGGTCGAAAGCGTCGAGGCCCTTTACGCCGATGCCCCCAAAGGGCTTGGCGGCGACGGCCAGGACCCGGACCCCCACGACTACTTCGATATGGCGCTGGGCAGCTGCAAGGCGATCACCGTGCAGATGTACGCCAGGCGCAAGGAGTGGCCGCTCGAAGGTATCACGGTGACCATTGCGCGTGACGACCGCAAGGAGCGTGAAGGCGAATATGGGCTGGACGTACGTCTCGACTTCCAAGGGCCGCTGGATGACGCGATGAAACAGAAACTTCTGGACATCAGCAGCCGCTGCCCGGTGCAGCGCTTGATGACCGAGGCCACGGTCACCATCGAGACCCGGCTTGCGAGTGCGACTGACGCCTCGCGCCAATAGTCCTTTTCTAGAACGGGAGTAGTGATGAGCAAAGCGTTCCGGCTAACGTCGAAGTTTCAGCCTGCGGGCGATCAGCCCAATGCCATAAAGGGCCTGATCAACGGGCTCGAGTCGGGGCTTGCCCATCAAACGCTGTTGGGCGTGACCGGCTCGGGCAAGACCTTCACCATGGCCAATATCGTTCAACAGCTTCAGCGCCCGACCATCGTCATGGCGCCGAACAAGACCCTGGCCGCTCAGCTTTATGGCGAGTTCAAGGCGTTCTTTCCGGACAACGCGGTCGAGTACTTCGTTTCCTACTACGACTACTACCAGCCGGAAGCCTACGTGCCGTCCTCGGACACCTTCATCGAGAAGGACGCCTCGATCAACGATCACATCGAGCAGATGCGCCTGTCGGCGACCAAGGCGCTGCTGGAGCGCCGCGACGCGCTGATCGTGGTATCGGTCTCTGCAATTTACGGCCTGGGTGACCCGGACCAGTACCTGAAGATGCGCCTGCACTTTACTCGGGGCGAGTTGATCGATCAGCGCGCGTTCCTGCGCCGCCTCGCCGAACTTCAGTACACGCGCAACGACATGGATTTTCGCCGCGGCACCTACCGGGTACGCGGCGACGTCATCGATATTTTTCCCGCGGACTCCGACGAGGAGGCGGTGCGGGTCGAGCTGTTCGACGATGAGATCGACTCCATCCGCCTGTTCGACCCGCTGACTGGCGACGTGCGCGGTCAGGTGCCGCGCATGACGATCTACCCGAAATCCCACTACGTCACTCCGCGCGAAACGATCCTCGAGGCGATCGAGTCGATCAAGGGTGAACTCAAGGAGCGCCTGGAGTGGCTTAGAAAGCACGAACGCCTGGTGGAAGCGCAGCGTCTCGAGCAGCGCACGCTCTATGATATCGAGATGATGCTGGAGCTTGGCTACTGCAACGGTATCGAGAACTACTCACGCTATCTTTCCGGGCGCGCCCCGGGCCATGCGCCGCCGACGTTCTTCGACTACCTGCCCGACGACGCGCTGCTGTTCATCGACGAATCCCACGTCAGCGTTCCGCAGGTGGGCGGCATGTACAAGGGCGACCGTTCGCGCAAGGAAACGCTGGTCGAATACGGTTTCAGGCTTCCCTCGGCGCTGGACAACCGGCCAATGAAATTCGAGGAGTGGGAGTCGATCTGCCCGCAGACGATCTTCGTTTCCGCCACGCCCGGCAACTACGAAGCCGAACACGCGGGCCAGGTCGTCGAGCAAGTGGTTCGCCCGACAGGCCTGCTGGACCCGGAAATCGAAGTGCGCCCGGCCAGTACCCAGGTCGATGATCTGCTCTCCGAGGTACACAAGCGCACGGCGGTCGGCGAGCGCGTGCTCGTCACCACCCTCACCAAACGCATGGCCGAAGACTTGACCGAGTATCTAGACGACCACGACGTGCGCGTACGCTACCTGCACTCGGATATCGACACCGTCGAGCGGGTCGAGATCATCCGCGATCTTCGCCTGGGCAAATTCGACGTGCTGGTGGGCATCAACCTGCTGCGTGAGGGCCTGGATATTCCCGAGGTGTCGCTGGTGGCGATTCTCGATGCGGACAAGGAGGGCTTTCTGCGCGCCGAGCGCTCGCTCATCCAGACCATCGGCCGTGCCGCGCGTAACGCCCACGGCAAGGCGATTCTCTACGGCGATCGCATCACCGACTCGATGCGCCGCGCGATGGACGAAACCGAGCGGCGTCGCACCAAACAGATGGCGCACAACGAAGAGCACGGCATCACGCCGACCACCGTCACGCGCTCCGTGGCCGACATTCTCGAGGCAGCCCAGGCCCCCGGGGCGAAGAAGACCAACGGCCGTCGCGGGGCAGATCGCAAGAAAAGTGCTACGCCGGACTACGATATCGCCAACATGGGCCAGCACGAGCTGGGTGAGGCGATTGGCAAGCTGGAAGACGCCATGTTCGAGGCGGCCCAGAATCTTGAATTCGAGGAAGCGGCGCGCCTTCGCGATCAGCTCAACCAAATGAAAGAGAAACAGCTGGTACTGGGGTAAACATGCCGGAAGGACCAGAGATCCGCCGCGCAGCAGATCGCATCGAAAAACAGATTGGCGGGCGCGTGCTGGAGCACGCCTGGTTCGCCTTCGAAGAGCTACAAACCCAGGCGGATTCCCTGATCGACACGCGGGTCGAAGCCGTCGAAACCCGCGGCAAGGCGATGCTGATTCGTTTCGATAACCAGCGCGTGCTCTATTCTCATAATCAGCTCTACGGGGTATGGAAACTCCACGCCGCCCACAAGCCGCCTCAGACCAATCGCTCGCTGCGCGTAAGGCTCGTCACCGAGGGCAGGGCGGCGAGTCTCTACAGCGCATCAAGCATCGCGCTACTCGACGCTGATGCGCTTAATGAGCATCCGTTTCTCGCAAGGCTTGGACCGGATCTCTTGAGTCAAAACGTCTCGGCTGCCAGCGTGCTGGCGCGGCTCGACGATTCGCGTTTTCACCGTCGAAGCCTCGGGGCGCTGCTGCTGGATCAGGGGCTCGTGGCGGGGCTCGGCAACTATTTACGCTCGGAAATTTTGTTCTACGCCGGGCTCAACCCCAAAAAGCGCCCGGTCGACCTTGGCGATAACGAGCGAGAGCAGCTGGCGCAGATCATTATCGACACCACGTGGCAGGCTTACCGGCAGGCGGGCGTGACGAACCGCGAGGCGTGGATCGAGCAGGCCAAGGCAGCGGGTGAAACCAGGCGCCAGTGGCGCTTTAGCGTATTCGAGCGCGCCGGGCTCTCATGTCATCGCTGTGGCGACATCATCGAACGACAAATGGTAGGGTCGCGGCGCCTTTACTGGTGCCCGCACTGCCAGCCGGCGACTTAACGATAAATATTTATACCGTTATCTTTTATGCAACATAAAAAATTTATAATTTAGGTCTTTGCAAAAAATTCAGCGACAACAGCAAAGCTGCCGGCGATGCATCGATCAGGTATAATCGATGAATTAGAACGGCTAACGGGTTGAAAAATCCCCTTGATAAATAGCCGCTTGAAATCGATCCACCGAGGAGCCCGTTGTTCATGACCGTGATCAAGCAGGATGACGTTATTCAAAGCGTTGCCGACGCCCTTCAATACATCTCCTATTACCATCCGAAAGACTTCATCGACGCCATGGCGGCCGCCTACGAGCGCGAAGAGAACCCTGCCGCCAAGGACGCCATCGCCCAGATCCTGATCAACTCGCGGATGTGCGCCACCGGCCATCGGCCGATTTGCCAAGATACCGGCATCGTGACCGTGTTTGTTCACGTGGGCATGAACGTGACCTGGGAGGCGGACATGAGCCTCGACGATATGGTCAACGAGGGCGTTCGCCGCGCCTACCTGCTGCCCGACAACGTACTGCGCGCTTCGGTGCTGGCCGACCCGGACGGCAAGCGCCAGAACACCAAAGACAATACGCCCGCCATCATTCACCACAAGCTCGTGCCCGGCGACAAGGTCGATATCCACGTGGCGGCGAAAGGCGGGGGTAGCGAGGCGAAATCCAAGTTCGCGATGCTGAACCCGTCCGATAGCGTCGTCGATTGGGTGCTGGAGCAGCTACCTAAAATGGGCGCTGGCTGGTGCCCGCCGGGCATGCTCGGTATTGGTATCGGCGGCACCGCCGAGAAAGCCATGGAAATCGCCAAGGAAGCGCTGCTCGATCCGATCGACATTCAGGATTTGCAGGCACGTGGGGCGAGTAACCGTGCCGAAGAGCTGCGTTTGGAGCTGTTCGATAAGGTCAACAAGACCGGTATTGGCGCGCAGGGCCTGGGTGGCCTGACTACGGTGCTCGACATCAAGGTCAAGGATTACCCGACCCACGCGGCGAACAAGCCGGTCGCCATCATCCCCAACTGTGCCGCCACCCGTCACGCGCACTTCACCCTCGATGGCTCCGGCGCGGTCGCGCTGCCTGCGCCCAAACTCGAGGACTGGCCGGAGATTACTCGCGAAGTGGGTGAAAACGTCAAGCGGGTCGATCTCGACAGCGTTACACCGGAAGAAGTCAAAACCTGGCAGCCCGGCGATACGCTGCTGCTCAACGGCAAACTCTTGACCGGGCGCGACGCCGCCCATAAACGTATGACCGACATGATCAGCAAGGGCGAGCCGCTGCCTGTCGATATGAAAGGGCGCTTCATTTACTACGTCGGCCCGGTCGACCCGATCGGCGACGAGGTGGTTGGCCCCGCGGGTCCGACCACCGCCACGCGGATGGACAAGTTCACCCGCACCATGCTCGAGGAGACCGGCCTTTTGGGCATGGTCGGCAAGGCAGAGCGGGGCGAGGATGCTATCGAGGCGATTCGCGACAACCAGGCGGTTTATTTGATGGCCGTCGGCGGCTCGGCCTATCTCGTCGCCCAGGCAATCAAGAAGTCGCGCGTGGTCGGGTTCGAGGACCTGGGGATGGAAGCCATCTATGAATTCGAAGTAGAAGACATGCCGGTCACCGTCGCCGTCGACACGAAAGGTACGTCGGTGCACCAGACCGGCCCGGCCAAATGGAAGGCAATCATCGCCGAAACCGCGTAAACTGAACGCCTGCAATTATAGACCGACAAAGCCCCGTATTGCGGGGCTTTTGCACATGCGAAATCACAAGGGAATTCATGTCCATGGCAGGGAGCGTTAGATGACCTCATGGCTTATCGGTACGGCCATTTTACTGATTCATCTCATGGGGGTCGTGTCCGCCGTCATGGCGCTGATGTCGAGCCGTACCTCCCAGGGCGCCGTTGCCTGGATCATGTCACTTCTCACGTTCCCCTACGTTGCGCTGCCCGCTTACTGGCTGTTCGGCCGGCCGCGCTTTTACGGCTACGTGACCGCTCGTGGCGCCAAAGACAACGTGTTGCGCCGCGTGTTGCGCCGCTATCGTAATAACATGAAGCCGCATATTTCGCTGCCCGCCACGCGGGACATTCAGGCGGTCGAGCAACTGGCGATGATGCCGTTGACCAAGGGTAACCACGCCGAGCTCCTGATCGATGGGGAAGCCACTTTCGAAAATCTGTTTCAGGGGATCGACGAGGCGACAGACTACCTGCTGCTGCAATTTTTCATCGTACGTGACGACCGGCTTGGCCAGGCACTAAAAGCGCGCCTGCTCGAGGCGGCCAGGCGCGGCGTACGGGTCTACTTTCTTTATGATGAGCTTGGCAGCCGCAAACTGCGCGACAGCTACTTCAAGGAGCTCGAAAGCGAAGGGGTAGCGGTTAGCCCGTTCGGATCTTCCCGCGGCTTCAAGCACCGGTTTCAGCTCAATTTTCGTAACCATCGCAAGATCATGGTGGTAGACGGTAAAAAGGGGTGGGTCGGGGGCTTCAACGTGGGTATCGAATATCTGGGGGAGAACCCCCGTCACGGCCCCTGGCGAGATACGCACCTGGCGCTTCAGGGGCCGGGCGTACTCGGCCTCCAGGAAGCTTTTTGGGAAGATTGGCACTGGGCGACCGGGGAGGTGATCACGCTGAATTGGCACGCGGAAAATCACGCCCAAATGGATCATCAGGTGGTGATCGTACCCTCCGGGCCGGCAGACAAGCACGATACCGCAAGTCTTCTGGTACAGCAGCTGATTCATAGCGCCAACGACCGACTATGGGTGACCAGCCCCTATTTCGTGCCGGACCAGGGCGTTCAGGATGCGCTGCGCCTGGCGGCCATGCGGGGAGTGGACGTGCGCGTCATGATCCCCGAGCGTCCGGACCATCTTCTGGTGTTTCTTTCGGCTTTTTCATTTTTACCCGACATGCTGCGTGCGGGTGTAAAAATATACCGTTATCTTCCCGGATTTCTACATCAAAAAGTTATGCTTATTGACTCAGAAGCCGCAACGGTTGGCACGGTAAATCTGGATAACCGCTCGTTTCGCCTCAATTTCGAAATTACCGCGTATATGCCGTCTGAATCCTTTGCCTTGAGCGTCGCCCACATGCTGGAAGAGGACTTTACCCACTGTCGTCGCGTGACGATCGATGAAATTCGCAATCGCCCGCTTTGGAAAAAGGTCGTGTCGCGAGCCGCGTATTTAACCGCGCCCATTCAGTAGCGCTAGCATGAAGGCCGAATCGAGGAGAACCGGGTGAATCTGGAAACCAAATGGCTCGAGGATTTCGTCGCGCTCGCCAATACGCGCAGTTTTTCCACCTCTGCACGACAGCGCCACGTCACTCAGCCCGCGTTCAGCCGGCGCATTCGCGCTCTGGAGCAGGCGCTGGGCACCACGCTGGTGGATCGCTCGACCACGCCCATCGGGCTGACTGCGGAGGGCCAACTTTTTTTGGTCACCGCGCGCAACCTGGTCGATCAGCTCAATGAATCGTTGAACCACTTGAGGGGGCTATCGATCGCCAACGAGGCGCTGGATATCGTCGCGGCGCACTCGCTTGCGCTAAGTTTCTACCCCCCCTGGATCTCGCGGCTGCAAAAGGGAGTGGGAGAGCTACCCACCCGATTAGTGGCCATGAACGTCGGCGAAGCGATCCACGTGCTGCGCGAGGGAAACTGTGATCTGATGCTCGCCTACTTCGACCCCTTTGCCACCATGCAGCTCGACACCAAGGTCTTTCCTTCATTTTCGATCGGTAACGTCAACATGCTGCCGGTATCGCTTGCAGACGCACAGGGCAAGCCGCTGTTTACCCTCGACCAACCCGACCCGGTACCATATCTGAGCTATAGCCAAGGGGCTTTTTTGGGTAAAAGCGTGCACATGGTGCTCAAGAACGACCCGCGCCGATTGAATCTGCGTACGGTGTACGAAACCGCAATGGCGGAAGGGCTGAAAGGGATGGTGCTGCAAGGCGTAGGCATGGCCTGGATCCCGGATTTCTGCATTCGCGAAGAGCTTAAAAGTGGCCGGCTGGTACGCGCCGGCGACGAGAGTCTCGATATCCCACTGGAAATTCGTCTTTACCGCTGCTCGTTGGTCCACAAACCGGGCGTCGAGCGGCTGTGGCGCCAGATGATGAAGCTTCCCCGCGACTTTTTGCAGGCCTGATAATCCTCAAAGCCGCTCATTGCGCGCTCAGGGGCAAGTTTTGCCGACATCACGACAACGCTGCGCGGCAGACTATAGTTAGATATGCTGATCAGACCATACAAGCGCTCGATATAAGGCGCACTTATAATGCATTTTGCAAGGGAATCAACATGCAGGTAAAAAGAACGCTGCTTTTTTGGTGGCACGTGGTGCAGGACGCCATCGCGCTCTGGCTCGAGCGAAACGCCTTTAGCTACGCAGGCTCCTTGGCCTTCTATACGCTTTTTTCGCTCGCGCCAACGATCATCATCGCCGTGACGGTCATTGGTATGGTGCTCGGTGAAGAAGCCGCCCAAGGGCAGATCGTGGCTCAGCTTCAGGGAACGCTCGGCCTCGATGCGGCCTCGGCCATCGAGCAGGCGGTCGCCCAATCGCGTATCGAGGAGTCGGGATTGCTGCCAACGCTTTTAGGCTTTGGAGCGCTGCTGATCGGCGCAACGACCGTTTTTGGTCAGATGCAGTTCTCGCTCAACACGATCTGGGATGTAACCGCCAAGCCTACTTCCAACAGCGTATTCATCTTCATCAAGACCCGTCTTTTGTCGCTCACCGTGGTGCTTGCCATCGGGTTCATCCTGCTGGTATCGCTGGTATTGGGCGTCGTGGTGAGGGGCATGCTGCAGGCGGCGAACTATATCGTGCCCTATGTCAGCTTTTTTACCCGCGCGGTCGAGTCGCTGGTATCGCTTGGCATGGTGACGCTTTTGTTCGCAACCATCTTCAAGGTGCTGCCGGACGTTGTGCTGCGCTGGCGAGACGTGTTCATTGGCGGCCTGGTCACGGCGATTCTATTCACCATCGGGCGCAATTTGATCGCCATTTACCTTGCCTATACCGCCACGGCCTCGACCTACGGGGCGGCGGGCTCGGTGGTCATGGTGCTTTTATGGGTCTATTACAGTTCGCTGATTCTGCTGTTCGGCGCGGCGTTTACGCGCTCGCTATTGACCCGCCGTGGTCGGGCGATCATTCCGCGTAACAGCGCCGTTCGCGTCAAGCACGAGTTCGTGAAGGAGTTCAAGGAGGCTGACATGTCGACTAAAAGCGTACGGGCATTTGTGACAGGGAAGGTCCAGGGCGTCAATTTTCGCAGCACCACACGGGAAAAGGCGCTGGCCACCAGTGTCAGCGGCTACGCTAGAAATCTCTCCGACGGCCGCGTCGAGGTACTGATATGCGGGGAAGAGGAGGCGGTCGACTCGCTCGTCGATTGGCTATGGCATGGCCCGGAAGGCGCTCATGTGACTGACGTGAGCCTCGAGCAAGTCAAGGAGGCCCACGTGCCCGAAAGTTTCACCACGGCATGAGGGCCGTGGCAAAACCCGTTTTACAAGAGCGCCTCAGGCGCTCTTTTTGTAGGCGTCGATGTTCTCGGCGGTCAAACGAACGATGTTTTGACGCGCTTCGGGAGTGATCCAGGCGTTGTGCGGGGTGACGATCAGATTGAGCGGCTCAACGGCTGTCAGCGCATCCAGTAGCGCGTGCCCCTCGCGAGGCGGCTCTTCGGGCAGCACATCGACGGCGAGTCCGCCAATCTGACCGTCGCGAAGCGCTTGCAGCGCGGCGTGCTCATCGATGATGCCACCGCGGGCGCAGTTGATCAGTAAAAGCGTGGATTTCGCTTTCTCCAGGCGCGCCTGGTTGATCAGATGCTTCGTCTGTTCGTTGAGCGGGCAGTGCAGACTGATCACGTCGGCTTGGGGCAGCAGCTCATCAAGACTTTGGCGCTCGTCGTTCGCCTCATCGCCGGGGCGGGCCGCAAAACGCACGTTCATGCCAAACGCCTCGGCCAGCCGCGCTACTTCGGAGCCGAGTTCTCCCTGGCCGACCATCACGAGCTGCTTGCCGGCAAGCTCCAGCGTTGGGTAGTCCTGCAGGCAGAAAAACGCACTCTGCTGCCAGGCCCTGGAGGCGACATCCTGCTGATAGCGCGGCAAGCGCGCGGCCAGGGTGAGCATCAGCATCAGCGTGTGTTGCGAGACACTCGCCGTACCGTAGGCGGTGACGTTTTTCACCGCGATGCCGTTGTCCCTGGCGGCGTCCATATCGATATTGTTGACCCCGGTGGCCATCACGCAGATCAGCTTGAGCGAGGGTAGGGCGTCGAGGGCGTCGCGGCTCAGTTTGACCTTATTGACCAGCGCGATATCAGCGTTCTTGAGCCGCTCGACAACCTCGTCCGACGCTGTCTGGTCGAACACCTCGAGCGACGACACGCTGTCGCGAATGGCGGTGAAATCGATACCAGGACCCATGCTTTTCGCATCGAGCATTACCGCGTGGGGCATTTGATGATCTCCATATGGACGGCGAGCCCCGCCAAACCTTGCTTGGCAGGGGGCACAAAAGGGTATAATGGGCGGCTTTGCGGGCCGCTGTCTTGGAATTTATGACCACAGGCCACATATTGTCACGGCCCAGCAACGCTTGGGTCATCGACGTCCTGTCCAGTTGAGCTTTTCAGGAGCCATCAACATGCCCATCTATGAGTATGAGTGCAAGGCCTGCGGTCATCGCATGGAAAAATTACAGAAAATCAGCGCCGACCCGCTGACCCACTGCCCGGCATGTGCCCAGGACGAGCTTTCAAGGCTGGTATCGGCAGCGGGCTTTCGCCTGGCCGGTGGCGGCTGGTACGAAACCGATTTCAAGACCGGTGGTAAGAAAAATCTTGCCGCGGACAGTCAGGGCGCCTCGAGCGGTAAAAATAGCACCAGCGCGAAAAGCGACGCGCCTACGTCGAGCGGCTCTGCAAAGGATGGCTCGTCGAAAAACGGCTCGTCAAAAGGCGGTTCATCAAAGGATAAGGGCGCCGCGGCCTAGCCGCGCCGGTCACGGCGCGATGCCCGCGCCACTTTTATTGCCACGTAACAGAACAGGATGAAACATGCGCAGCCATTATTGCGGCCAGCTTAACGAAACTCTGGTAGATCAAACGGTGACCGTTTGTGGGTGGGTCCACCGTCGCCGTGATCACGGCGGGGTCATTTTCCTCGACATGCGCGACCGTGACGGCATCGCGCAGTTCGTCGTCGACCCGGATACCGCCCAGGCGTTCGAAACCGCCGACCGTGCTCGCAATGAATACGTGCTGCGTATTACCGGTCGCGTCCGTCTGCGCCCGGAAGGTACCCAGAACCCCAACATGCCCACTGGCATGGTGGAAGTGCTGGCCAAGGACGTCGAGGTACTCAACACCGCCGCTACGCCGCCGTTCCAACTCGATGAACACGGCAAGGTCGGTGAAGAAGTGCGCTTGAAGCATCGCTATATCGATCTGCGCCGCCCGGACATGATCGAGAAGCTGCGCCTGCGCTCGCGCATTTCTCACAGCGTACGCGCGTTTCTCGAAAACGAAGGCTTTCTCGACATCGAGACGCCGGTACTGACCCGGGCGACACCGGAAGGCGCGCGCGACTACCTGGTCCCGAGCCGCACCCACGCCGGCGAATTCTTCGCGCTGCCGCAGTCGCCGCAGCTGTTCAAGCAGCTTCTGATGGTCGCCGGCTTCGATCGTTACTACCAGATCGCCAAGTGCTTTCGTGACGAGGACCTGCGCGCCGATCGTCAGCCCGAGTTCACCCAGATCGATATCGAGGCCTCCTTTGTCGAGGAGAGCGATATCATGGGTATCACCGAGTCGATGATCCAAAAGCTCTTCAAGGAAGTGCTCGACGTCACGCTGCCCGACTTTCCGCGCATGACCTGGCAGGAGGCCATGGACCGCTTTGGCTCCGACAAGCCGGATCTGCGCATTCCGCTCGAGCTGACCGACGTCGACGACCTGATGAAGCAGGTCGACTTCAAGGTCTTCTCCGGCCCGGCCAACGCCGACGATGGCCGCGTGGCCGCGCTGAAGGTCAAGGGCGGCGCCAGCCTGTCGCGCAAGGAGATCGACGAGTACACCAAATTCGTGGGTATCTACGGCGCCAAGGGCCTGGCCTGGATCAAGGTCAACGAGCGCGCTAAGGGCCTCGAAGGGCTGCAGTCGCCGATCGTCAAGTTCATGGAGAACGTGGTCGAAGAGCTTCTGGAGCGTGTCGGTGCCGAGGATGGCGACATCATCTTCTTCGGCGCGGACAAGACTCAGATCGTCAACGAAGCGATCGGCGCGCTGCGCGTCAAGCTCGGCGCCGACCTCGAACTCTACACCCAGGAGTGGGCGCCGCTGTGGGTCGTCGACTTCCCGATGTTCGAAACCGATGGCAGCGGCCGCCTGAGCCCGCTGCACCATCCGTTTACCGCACCGTCCTGCTCGCCGGAAGAGCTCAAGGCCAATCCGGCCCAGGCGCTGTCGCGCGCCTACGACATGGTGCTCAACGGTACCGAACTCGGCGGCGGCTCGATCCGTATCCACGATCAAACCATGCAGCGCAGCGTGTTCGAGATCCTGGGCATCGGTGAAGAGGAAGCCCAGGAGAAGTTTGGCTTCCTGCTCGACGCGCTTCAGTACGGCGCGCCGCCCCACGGCGGCTTGGCCTTCGGCCTCGACCGTCTGGTCATGCTGATGGCCGGCGCGAAGACCATTCGTGAAGTGATCGCCTTCCCGAAAACCCAAAGCGCGGCGTGTCTGATGACCGACGCCCCGGGCGAGGTGAGCGCCGAGCAGCTCAAGGAGCTCAACATCCGCCTGCGCCAGAAAGCGAAAGCCGAAGACGCCGCGCAGTAACGTCGTCTCACTATCGAGCAGGCTCAAACACCGGCGTTCGCGCCGGTGTTTTCGTTTCAAGGTGCCTTTCTATTCAGACAAGAGGCCCACCTTTGCCGGCTGGAGACCAGCCGGTTGGAGAGCAGCAACATGAATGAACGGCCCACTGATCCGCCCCGGCGCATTCTGGGCATCGACCCGGGCTCGCGAATCACCGGCTACGGCGTGATCGAGCTGGTCAACGCCCGGCCGGTCTACGTTGCCAGCGGCTGTATTCGTACCGCCGACGGGGCACTCGAGCAGCGCCTGGCGCAAATTTACGCTGGCCTCGCCGAAGTGGTCGGGCTTCACCGGCCTACTGAAGTGTCCGTCGAGCGCGTGTTCATGGCCAAAAACCCGGATTCCGCGCTCAAGCTTGGCCAGGCCCGGGGCGTGGCGCTGGTGTGCATGGCAAACCACGGCTTAAACATCGCCGAATACGCTGCCCGCCAGATCAAGCAGGCGGTGACCGGCCAGGGCGGCGCGGACAAGTCTCAGGTGCAGCACATGGTCACCGCGATTTTGAATCTTTCCGCCACGCCCCAGGCCGACGCCGCCGACGCGTTGGCGATCGCGCTGAGCCACGCCTACGCGGGCCAGGGGCTTCTGGCCACGCCCGCGCGCGGCGCCAGGCGTCGTTCGAGCGGGCGCTGGCGGCTTTGACAGCGCCACAAGGCACCGGCACCACTGGTCATAAGTACAGAGTCGTCATATAGTAACCCCGGTTTCGAGCGCTGCCCGCCAGCGCTTGATCATCTTCTGGTTTGGGAATGAGGTCGTTCATGATTGGTCGTTTAAGCGGCGCGCTGCTGGAAAAACACCCGCCCTGGGTGGTCGTCGACGTGCACGGCGTCGGCTATGAGCTGGAGGCCTCGATGACGACCCTGGTGGCGCTGCCCGCTCCTGGCGAGCCAGTCTCGCTCTACACCCACCTGACGATCCGCGATGACGCGCACCTGCTGTACGGCTTCGCCCGAGAGCACGAACGCGCGCTGTTTCGCGCGTTGATCAAGGTCAACGGCGTGGGGCCGAAGCTTGCACTTGCGATTCTTTCCGGCATGGATGAAGACGCCTTCATGCGCTGCGTGCGCGACGACGACGCCAAGGCGCTGACCAAGCTTCCAGGAGTGGGCAAGAAAACCGCCGAGCGGCTGATTATCGAGATGCGCGACCGGTTCCCGGAATGGGAGCGAGGTGAATACGCGCCGTTGGCGTTGGAAGGCGCCACCGGCGAGGCGCCACCGCGCGACAACACCGCCGACGCCGAAGCCGCGCTGGTGAGTTTGGGTTACAAGCTGACCGAAGCCGCTAAAATGCTTTCCGACCTTGATCCGCATCAGAGCACCGAAGCGCTGATCAAGGCGGCGCTGACGCGGCGCATGGGAGGCTGAGTGAACGCACCCACTCATTCGAGGCCAACCAATTTTACGCCAGCCAGTCATGGGGTTTTATGCTAGAACACGACCGGCTCATCGCCGCCGCGCCGGAACAGGGCGAAGTGCGGCTCGACCACGCCATTCGGCCTAAAAAGCTTCGCGACTATATCGGCCAGCCGCGCGTGCGCGAGCAGCTCGAGATCTTCATCGGCGCGGCGCGCCTGCGCGAAGAGAGCCTGGACCACACCCTGGTGTTCGGCCCGCCAGGGCTTGGCAAAACTACGCTTGCCAACATCATCGCCACCGAAATGGGCGTTGGGCTCAAATCCACGTCAGGCCCGGTGCTCGAGCGCGCCGGCGATCTCGCCGCGATGCTCACCAACCTGGAGCCGGGGGACGTGCTTTTCATCGATGAAATTCACCGGCTCTCGCCAGTCGTCGAGGAAATTCTCTACCCGGCGATGGAGGATTTTCAGCTCGATATCATGATCGGTGAAGGCCCGGCGGCGCGCTCGATCAAGCTCGACCTGCCACGCTTTACCCTGGTCGGCGCCACCACCCGCGCCGGGCTTTTGACCTCGCCGCTGCGCGACCGCTTCGGCATCGTACAGCGCCTCGAGTTTTACAACCTCGAAGAGCTGACCGAAATCGTCTCCCGTTCGGCCAGGCTCTTGAACGTCGAAACCAACGAGGAGGGCGCCATCGAAGTGGCCCGGCGCTCGCGCGGCACGCCGCGAATCGCCAACCGGCTTTTGCGCCGCGTGCGCGACTACGCCGACATCAAGGGCGACGGCGTCGTTAACGCAGCGTTAGCGGACGCCGCGCTCAATATGCTAAACGTGGATCACCACGGGCTCGATCATATGGACCGGCGCTTGCTGCTCGCCATGATCGACAAGTTCGACGGCGGCCCGGTTGGCGTGGATTCACTCTCGGCGGCGATCGGCGAGGAGCGCGATACCATCGAGGACGTGATCGAGCCCTACCTGATCCAGCAGGGCTTGATGATGCGCACGCCGCGCGGTCGCATGGTGACACGCCAGGCGTGGCTGCATTTCGATCGCGTGCCCCACGAGCAGAGCGTCGATGTGGAAGGGGAGCGCCGCCCGTGAGCCAGTCCGAACCAGTTGAGTGCGAACAGCGCCAATGTAAACAAAACCAGGCGTTTCAACTGCCGGTGCGCGTTTACATCGAGGATACCGACGCCGGCGGCATCGTCTACTACGTTAACTATTTGAAGTTCATGGAGCGCGCTCGCAGCGAATGGCTACGAGCATTGGGCTTTTCCCAGCAAACGCTGCTGGACGAAGGCACGCAGCTAGTGGTATACCGCTTGGCTTGTCACTACAGCAAGCCGGCAAGGCTCGACGATGCGCTCAGCGTCGATGCGCACGTCGAGCATATGGGCCGCTGCAGGATGACGTTCGAGCAGCGCGTTTGGCGAAACGAGGAACTCCTTTGCCGCGCGACAGTCGAGATAGCCTGCCTTGATCGCCACACGCTGCGCCCCCGGGCATGGCCCGAAGCGCTCCGAACGGTTTCGGCCGAGTGCCAGACGTCATCGGCTTGACGCTTGAGCGCGGCACTTGCTAAAGGCATTTGAGCGGGGCTTTGTATTCAACCGACGGACCACCCAGGCGCGTTTGCGCTGACTGACCAATGAGGGCCACTGTGAACGATAACACCATGTCCATCCCCCACCTGATAATGAGTGCCAGCACCGTCGTACAGCTGGTCATGCTGCTGCTAGTGGTGGGGTCGATCCTCTCATGGGTGGTGATTTTCCAGCGCAGTATCGCTCTGCGTCGCGCCAAGCGCGAGTACAGCGAGTTCGAAGAGTCGTTCTGGTCCGGGGTAGATCTGAACGAGCTTTACCGCGACATTCCCGCCGACGACCCGCGCCACGGCGCTGAGCACATCTTTCAATCCGGTTTCCGCGAATTCAACCGTTTGATGCCCAAAACGCGCAACCCGGACACCGTTCTGGAAGGCGTTCAGCGCAGCATGCGGGTGGCGTGGTCGCGCGAAGAGGACCGTCTGACACAGCATCTGACGTTTTTGGCCACCGTCGCCTCGGCAAGCCCGTACATCGGTCTTTTTGGTACGGTCTGGGGCATCATGGGCTCGTTTCAAGCGCTGTCGTTTTCCCAGCAGGCTACCCTTGCCACCGTCGCGCCCTGGATCGCCGAGGCGCTGATCGCGACCGCCATGGGCCTTTTTGCGGCCATTCCGGCGGTCATTTTCTATAACCGTCTCTCCAACGATGTCGGCCGGCTGCTGGGCAAGTACGAAGACTTTGCCGAAGAGTTTCACGCCATTTTGCATCGCAATCTTCAGGGTCGCGATAGCACCAAAAGCGTCGGCTAAGGGAGTTCACCATGCACGGGCCATTCAATCGCGGCGGCAAGAAAAAGCCGATGGGCGAGATCAACGTCGTTCCCTTCATCGACGTCATGCTGGTACTGCTGGTGATCTTCATGATCACAACCCCCATGCTGACCCAGGGTGTTCAGGTCGACCTGCCCCAGGTCAGCTCCGAGCCCATCGAGAATCAGGAAGACAATGATCCCATCATCATCTCCGTCGATGACGAGGGGAGCTTCTATATCACGTTGGGCGAAGACACCAGCAGCGTCACCATCGACGAAGTCTCCGAGCGCGTGGTCGCCATTTTGCAGCGCGTGCCCAATACGCCGGTCATGGTTCGGGGCGATCGCAACGTGCCCTACGGTCAGATCGTGGTGCTCATGAGTACGCTTCAGCGTGCGGGCGTGGCCAACGTGGGGCTTCTTTCCGAGCCGCCGCAGGACGGCCAAGGGTAACGCTTTTATGGCCCATGACGCTTTTCGTGACCCACAGGACGTCGGCTACACCTGGCCTCTAGTGCTCGCCGTGGCGGTGCACGCGCTGATTCTTCTTTTCAGCCTTGTGAGCTGGCCATCGTCCACCGAGGAGCCGGATACCACCTCGATCGTTCAGGCGACGTTTGTGAGTACCGAAACCTTCACCGATCAGGCGCAGCAGGCGATCGAGCAACAGGCTGCGCTTGAAAGCGGCGCCAGTAGCGAAACCCAACAGTCGCCGGAGCCGACTCCCGAGCCCGAGCCCGCGCCGGACCCCGAACCGCAGCCCGAGCCTGACCCAGAACCCGAACCTGAACCTGAACCTGAACCCGATCAAAGTACCGCCCAGGCCGAAGCCGCCGCGGCGGAGCGCGCCCGGGCGCTTGAAGAGGCCGTAGCCGAAGCCGCACGCCGCGCTGAAGAAGCCGAGCGGCTTGCCCAAGAGCAGGAAGCTCAAGCCCAGGCACGCGAAGAGGAGGCCCAGCGGCTGGCCGAGGAGCGCGCCGCCGAAGAGCAGGCGCGCGCCGAGGCAGAGGCTGAACAGCAACGGCTGCGTGAAGAGCAGGCCCGCCAGGAGCGAGAAGCGGAAGCCGAGCGTCAGCGTGAAGAGGAAGCCCGCCGTGAAGCCGAAGCTGAGGCCGAGGCCGAGGCCGAACGCCAGCGCCAGGCCGAAGCGGAAGCCGAGCGTCAGCGCGAAGAAGAAGCTCGTCGCGAAGCAGAAGCCCAGGCCGAGCGCGAACGCGAGGAGGCAGCGCGGCGTGAGCGAGAAGCAGAGGAGCAGCGTCAGCGCGAGGCCGAGGCGCAGCGTGAACGCGAAGCCGAAGCACAGCGCCAGCGCGAGGCAGAAGCCGCCATGCAGCGTCAGCTCGAAGGCGAGGCGGCGGCCGCCGCGGCCAACGCCCAGCAAGCGCAGCAGGCGGCGAACAACTTCAGTAACCTGGTGCAGCGTGCCGTGGAGCAGGCCTGGATTATTCCGGGCGGGGCCGACAACCTGCGCGCGGTAATAAGTGCGCGCCTGGGTCCCTCGGGGGAAGTTCTATTGACTAATATAGTAACGTCGAGCGGCAACAGCGCTTTCGATCAATCCGCCGTTCAGGCGGTCGAACAAGCCGCACCGTTTCGTGAGCTTTTACAGCTGACACCGGAACAGCAGCGCGATATACGATCGCGACCGATAAACTTTAACTTCACTCCATCGGGGGTACGTTGATGCAAACCTTGAGTAAAGCCTGGCTATTTTGTGTGCTGCTGCTGATCAGCAGCGTCGCAAGCGCCAACCTGACGATCGAAATCACGCGCGGCAGTGATCAGGCGCTTCCCATTGGCGTCGTGCCCTTCGAAGGCGGCGAGGGCTTGCCGGAAGACGTGGCGCAAATCGTTCAGGACGATCTGGAGCGTAGCGGTATGTTCGCGCCGCTCGCGCGCAGCGCCATGTTCGAACGCCCAAGTCAGGCAAACGACGTTCAGTTCGGCACCTGGCGCTCGCTCGATACGCGCTACCTGGTGGTCGGGCGTGCCCAGCAAACCGGCGGCGGCTATCAGATTCAGTTCGATCTGATGGATATCAGCGGCCAGACGCGCATGATCGGCGAAACCGTCAACGTCAGCGGCAACGACCTGCGCGGTGCGGCCCACTACATCAGTGACCAGGTGTTCGAGGCGATCACCGACATCCGCGGCGCGTTCTCGACCAAAATCGCTTACGTTACCGCTCAGGGGCTGGGCGACAACATGCAGTTCGGCCTGTACGTAGCAGACGCCGACGGTGCCCGCAGCCAACAGGTGCTGACATCAGACCAGCCGATCATGTCGCCGGCCTGGTCTCCGGATGGGCGTAAGCTGGCCTACGTTTCCTTTGAAACCGAGCGCCCGGCGATCTATATTCAGGATGTTTCAAGCGGTCAACGCGTACAGGCAACATCGTTCGAGGGCATCAACGGCGCGCCGGCCTGGTCGCCGGACGGCCGCCGCTTGGCGATGTCGCTTTCCAAGGATGGCCAGCCGGATATCTACGTACTCGATATCGGCAGCCGCTCGCTCAATCGCTTGACCGACAGCAACAGCATCGACACCGAACCGGCTTTTTCGCCCAACGGCGCCAACATTCTTTTCACCTCGGATCGCAGCGGCGGCCCCCAGATCTATCAGATGTCCGCCAACGGTGGAAACGCCAATCGGGTGACCTACACCGGCAACTACAACGCTCGCGGGCGCTACTCACCGGAAGGCGATCAGATCTTTTTGGTCCACCGGTCGGACCGCGGTTATCAAGTGGCACGCCAGGAACTCGACGGCGGTCGTTTGGTGGTCTTGAGCGAGTCAACGCGGGATGAATCTCCTAGTGTTGCACCGAACGGGACCATGGTAATCTTCGCTACCCAACAGGGTGGAAGTGGCTTTTTGAGTGCCGTTTCGGCGGATGGCCGCTCGTCATTCAGACTGCCGGCAGCACAGGGTGAAGTACGCGACCCCGCGTGGTCTCCCTTTTTAAACTGAAGTTCAACCACAGAAACGTTGAACCACAGAAACGTTGAACAACATTGAATTCTGTTTTTCAGGCAAGGAGTCTGATCATGCAACTTAAGCCATTGGCTCGCTCTCTAGCAGTCGCCTTCTCCATTCTGGCCGTTGCGGGCTGTTCGAGCACCGGCGGCACCCAGGACGGTGACGCATACGGTAGCCAAAGCGGCAGCACCGCCGGTACCGGTAACGGTTCCGGTATGGGCACCAACGGTAGCGGCCAGTACGGTTCCACCTCGGGCTCCGGCTACGGCGCTGGCCAGCAGGCCGACTCACGCATTCCCGAAGTGCGTACCATCTACTTCGATTACGACCGCGACACGATCAAAAGCGAGTACGAATCCGTCGTGATGGGCCATGCGCGCTACCTGCAGGCCAACCCCAACGCCCGCGTGACGCTACAGGGTCATACCGACGAGCGCGGTACGCGTGAATACAACATGGCACTTGGCGAGCGTCGCGCCCGCGCCGTTCAGCGCTTTTTGAACATTCAGGGCGTTTCCCCGTCTCAAATGAGCGTTGTCAGCTACGGCGAAGAGCGTCCGGCGGCCAGCGGTCAGGGCGACAGCGCCTACTCGCAAAACCGTCGCGTGGTCTTTAGCTACTAATTCGGCTAATGGGTCAGACGGTTAGACGTTAAGCTATCAAGCGCCCCGGGCAGGACTGCCTTGGGGCGTCTTTGGGAGTCATCATGAATCACAGTCTCAAACGTTTTTTTGGGAGGCTGTGCGGTGCGGGAGCCATTGCGCTCCCGCTGTCCGTATTGCCTCTCGCGGTGCTCGCTCAGCAGCCGCTGGTTCAGGACATGTCCTCCGGTTCCGGCGGGTTCTACTCGCAAACTCAGCGTCAGGAAGCCTCTGGCGGTAACCTGGTACTGTTCAATCAGGTCGAGGAGCATCAGCAGGAGATTCAACGCCTGCGGGGTCAAATCGAGGAGCTTCGCCATCAGATGGAGCAGCTCAAACGCCAGTCGCAGCAGCAGTATCTCGATATCGAGGACCGCTTGATGAACCTGCAAAGTGCCCCCGCGCCCACGCCGTCAGCACCGACCGCACCCCAGGTCGAGCCCGAGGCCGCCGAGGAGGTGGCCGCGTCGTCTTCATCGTCCTCGGCAAGCAATGTCAGCGAAGACGCTCAGGCGGACTATCAGGCCGCCTTCGCCCACGTCCAGGCACGCCGCTTTAGCGAGGCGATCGATGCCTTCAACGATTTCGTCACCGCTCACCCGGATACCAGCCTGACCGCCAACGGCTACTACTGGCTTGGTGAGCTTTACGCTGCTGAAAACGAGCTCTCCGCCTCGGATGACGCGTTTAGCCGCGTCATCAACGATTTTGACTCAAGCTCCAAGGTGCCGGATGCGCTTTATAAGCTGGGATTGGTCAAGGCACGCCAGGGCGAAACCGAGCGCAGCCGCGAGCTGCTCGAGCAGGTGCGAGACGATTACCCGCAAAGCAGCGCCGCCGGCTTGGCCAACGACTTTCTTCGCCAGTCCGCCGGATAATTCACCCCGAGGTTATGCATGACCTGCAAGATCGATTATCAGGCCCGGCCTGACTTGCTCAAGGATCGCGTCATTCTCGTCACCGGCGCCGGTGATGGTATCGGCCGCGTCGCCGCGCTCGACTATGCTCGCCACGGCGCCACCGTCATTTTGCTGGGCCGCACCCTCGAAAAGCTCGAGCGCGTGTACGACGAGATCGAAGCCCAGGGATACCCCCAGCCGGCGATCTTTCCGCTCAATATCGAAGGCGCGCTGCTCGAGGACTACGACGACATGGCAAGCCGGCTGGACCGTGAGTTTGGCCGTCTGGATGGCGTGCTGCATAACGCCGGACTGCTGGGCACCATCACGCCCTTCGAGGAGTATGAGCCGGAGCTCTGGGAGCAGGTGATGCAGGTCAATATCAACGGTCCGATCTGGATGACCCAGTCGCTTTTGCCGCTGCTGGACAGCGCCGACGATGCCTCGCTGATTTTCACCTCATCCAGCGTGGGCCGAAAAGGGCGGGCGCAGTGGGGTGCCTATAGCGTGTCGAAGTTCGCGACCGAAGGCTTCATGGAAGTGCTGGCCGACGAGTTCAAGGCGCACGAGCATCTTCGCATCAATACGCTGAATCCGGGCGCGACTCGCACCGATATGCGGTCCGGCGCCTACCCGGACGAGGACCCGACCACGCTGCGCACCCCGGAGCAAATCATGCCGACCTACCTGTGGCTGATGGGCCCGGATAGCCGCGGCGTGACCGGACAAAAAATCGACGCCCAGCCGCCGAAAGCCTGATGGGCTAACATGGACGAGCGGCGGCCGAGGCGTCAAAACGTTAGAGCGCTAAAACGTGGCCAGCCGCTCGACCAGCGCCTCGCAGGTGTCAAACCAGATATCGGCGGGCCAGCGGCGGTAGTCATCCTGCTCGTTGATATAGCCGTAGCCCACCGCAATGGCGGTCATGCCCGCCGCCTTCGCCGCTTCGATGTCTCGCCGATGATCACCGATGTACCAACAGTGCGCCGGGTCGATCGAGAGGCGCCGCGCCGCCTCCCAGAGCGGCTCGGGTTCCGGCTTTTTCACGCTCAGATCGTCGGCGCACAGAAGCGCGCCGGGCGAAAGCGCCAGCGCCTCCAACAGCGGCAGCGTGTAGCGGCGAGGCTTGTTGGTGACGATCCCCCAGGGCTTTTGTTCGCCGTGCCAGCCGGCAAGCCAGGTGTCCAGCGGTTTGAACACCTGGCTATGGGTGGCGACGGCCTGCTCGTAGGCATCCAGTAGATACTGGCGCGCCTCTGCGTGGCCCTCGGCGTCCGACGTAAGGCCAATCGCCAGCGTCACCAGGGCGCTGCCGCCGTTGGAGACTTCCCGGCGAATCTGCTCGAAGGGCAGGGGCGGCTGGCCGTGAAAGCGGCGCAGTGCGTTGGTGGCATTGGCCAGATCCGGCGCGGTATCGACTAGCGTGCCATCCAGATCGAACAAAATGGCCCTGGGCGCGGGAAGCTCGGCGCTGGCCGAGTTGGTCACGTGATTGGTGGAAGCGAGAGCCATTCAGTGGCCCACCCGGCGGCAGTACATCATGTAGTTGACCGAGACGTCGTTGGCCACCAGCTTGTAGCGCCGAGTGAAAGGGTTGTAGGTCAGCCCGGTCTGCTCGCGCACCTCGAGCCCCGCCTTGCGTGCCCAGCTCGCCATTTCTGATGGCCGAATGAATTTGGCGTAGTCGTGGGTACCGCGGGGCAAGAGGTTCAGCACGTACTCGGCGCCGACGATGGCGAAGGCGTAGGATTTCGGCGTGCGGTTGATCGTCGAGAAGAAGACATAGCCACCGGGGCGTACCAGCGTGCAGCACGCGCGAATGACCGAGGCCGGGTCCGGCACGTGCTCGAGCATCTCCATGCAGGTGACGACGTCGAACGCTCCCGGCGACTCGTCGGCCAGGGTTTCGACGCTGACGTTGCGATACGTAAGCTCGACGTTTTGATGCTCGGCGTGCACCCGTGCCACGCCCAGCGGGGCCTCGCCCAGGTCGATGCCAATCACCTCGGCGCCGCGGCGCGCCATCGACTCACTCAAAATTCCGCCGCCACAGCCCACGTCGAGCACTTTCTTGCCCGCAAGCCCGGCGCGGGCGTCGATGAAATCAAGGCGTAGCGGATTGATCTCATGAAGCGGCTTGAACTCTCCTGTCTCATCCCACCACTGGCTGGCAAGTGCTTCAAATTTCGCCACTTCCGCCTGATCGACGTTACCTTGATAGCGATTGGCGGTGCTATCCTCTGGGGTCGCTTGCATGGGTTTACTCCCTTATCCTGTCAACGCGAGACGTTACCGGCGCCCGTTTACCAAAAAAATTGGTTACATTAAGCTACAAGGTGGCATCCACCCCCCGGTTTTGTATTATTGCATTCTAACCACTCCAGGCGCGAAGCGCATGAAAAGGACGTCGACATGACCCAAAAGGCCCTGTTTATCCGGCAATTGCGCAAGGAGCATGGTTGATGCGCGTACTTCTTTACGGCAGCGAACTCAGTGCCGCCACGGCGGCGGCGGCGCTGGCCTTCGTGGGTCATCGCATCGACTGGCTTTTGCACGAGGACGCCCCCTGGGAGGTGATTTCCACCCTCGACTGGCTGCGCCGTGAGCCCGAACTCATGGCCCATATCGGTCAGGCCTTCGAACAGCAGACGCTTCGCATCGTGACCTCCCTCGACGAGGCAGCGCCGATGGACGTGGTGTGGCTGGCTCTTTCGCCGGAACAGCGCCGGTCAGCGGAGACACTTGTGAGCGCACCGCTCCTTCGCGAGCATCGCGCGGTACTCATCAATAACTCCACGTTCCCCGTTGGCGATACCGAGCGCCTCAATGCTCTGATGGGTGAACAGCACAGTAGCGTTGCGCTGCCGGATACCCTCGAGGAGGGGCGGGCTTGGGAGTCGTTCACGCGCCCGACCCGCTGGCTTTTAGGCTGTGACGATGCCCAGGGCGAACAAATCGCTCGCGAGCTGTTGCGCGCTTTCAATCGCCGCCGCGATGTGTTTCAACTGATGCCAAGGCGCGCCGCGGAACTGACCAAGCTCGCCATCAACGGCATGCTGGCAACCCGTATCAGCTACATGAACGAAATCGCCGGGCTCGCTGACACCCTGGGCGTGGACGTCGAGCACGTGCGCCAGGGGATGGGGGCTGACACGCGTATTGGCTTTGAGTATCTCTACCCGGGGTGTGGCTTCGGCGGGCCCAACTTCTCACGGGATTTGATGCGCCTGGCCGACGTGCAGTCGCAAAGCGGGCGTTACTCCGCGCTGCTCGAGCAGGTCATGGATATCAACGAGCAGAAAAAAGAGACGCTCTTTAGAAAGCTCTGGACGTTTTTCGACGGCGACCTGGCCGGTAAGACCGTGGCGATCTGGGGGGCGGCGTTCAAACCCGGCACCGCACGCATCGACCATGCGCCGGTGCTCACACTGCTGGAGGCGCTCTGGGCTCAAGGCGTGAAGGTGCAGCTTCACGACCCCGCCGCCACCCCGGCGCTTGCCGCGCTGCTCGGTGAGCGCGAGGATCTGACGCTTTATACCGACGATCCTTACCAAGCCTGCGAAGGGGCGGATGCGCTGATGCTGGTCACCGAGTGGAAAAACTACTGGAACCCGGACTGGCACCGTCTGACCGAGCTTTTAAATGCTAAATTGATATTGGATGGACGCAATATTTTCGATCCGGCCTTCGTTGCCAGCTGCGGGCTGCGCTACCGAGGCATCGGCCGACGCGCCGACCCAACGACTCATTGAGGAACTTTAATGTCTGACGCCACCCCGTCCCAGCGTATCGTGCCCGACGTGGACCAGAGCCTGGGCGCCCAGCATCTGCGCCATCGTCGAGGTCCGCGCCTTTGGCCGCTGTGGCTCGTACTACTGCTTGTCATCGCGCTGCTGGCGGCGCTGGCCGCGGGCCTTTGGTACGAGCGCGAGCGCCTGCTGGACGAGGTTCGCCGGGTAAGTGGTGAAGTCTCCAATCTGCACGCACGGCTGGACTCCAGCGACACCGACGTGGTCGACTCGGTCAGCTACATGCAGGCCCAGATGACCACGCTTTTTCAGGAACAGGAACAACTCGCCGTGCGCCTGACCAATACCCGTGAAGAGCTTTACGGGCTTTTGACCGATGGTGAGGACACGGTGTCGCTCGAGGCGATCGACGAGCTTCGCGAAACGCTAACGGCGCAGCGCGAGGCGGCCGAGCTCAACGAGCGCCAGCTCAAAGCCGTACGCAGTTCGGTGAGCGCGCTCGAGCAGGCGGGCACCGCCGGGCGCCAAAACCTGCTCGAAGAGGTGGCCTCTTTAGACCAGAACACCGCCGAGCGGGTCGCCGCGTTGGAAGAGCGGCTGGGCCGCGAGCGCGTGACCCTCGACAACCAACTGATCGAGCTTCGCAATGATCTCGATGAACGTTTGGATGAACTCGCCGAGGCGTCCCAAAACGCTGAAACGGGTATCGACCAGCAGGCGCTCGAGCGCGCTACCGCCTCGCTCAATGAGCGTATCAGGGCACTTGAGAGCGATGTTCGTCAGGTGCGTCAGGCGCAATTAGCGTTTAGTGCTCAAATGGAAATGCTGCGATAATTCAAAAAAGGGTGAAAACGCCGGGGCGAAGGGTATCGCCCGGCCTTCGCCTGTCGCCCGTCTGATCAGGTAAAAGAAGGACACCATGCAACGATACCGTCAGCGATTTACGGCGATGCCCGTAGCGTTCTACCTGGCAGCCCCTTTATTGATGATAAGCCCGCCGCTTTGGGCGCTGGAAGCCACCGTCAGCGGCGTGTCGGGCCCGGTCGAAGAGAACATCGACGCCTACCTGCAAAATATCGACGAAGAGCGCTACACCGACCTGCGCCTGGAAGGCGAAATTCGCCAACGCACTCAGGAAGCGATGCGCGTATTCGGCTACTACGAGCCAGAGGTCGAGGTGACCCTCGCCGAACCCGTTCGAGTAAGTATCGAGCCCGGCCCCCAGGTGCGCATCGAAACGCTTTCGATCAACATCGAAGGCGATGCTCAGGACGACCCGCCGTTTCAAGAGGCGCTGGACGACTTCCCGCTCAAAGAGGGCGATGTGCTCGAACACGAGCCCTGGGATCAGCTCGGCTCCGAGTTTTCCGGGCTTGCCATCGAGCGCGGCTACTTCGACTGGGGCTTTACTGACCGGCGCATGGAAGTGCGCCCTTATCAGGAAAGCGCGCGCCTCTACATGGATTTCGATAGCGGCCCGCGCTACCGGTTTGGCCAAACGCGCATCGTGGGAAGCCATATCCAGCCGGAGCGGCTCAAACAGATGCAGGATTTTGAGCCCGGCGACCCTTATCTTGCCGAGTCGATCGCGCTTTACAACCAGCGCCTGGGCGAGACCCGCTGGTTTCGCTCGGTGACCGTACGTCCGCGCCTGCAAACCGCTCAGGAGCTCGTCATTACGCCGACCGGCGGTGGGGCGGCCTGGTACGACTCCGCCACTGCCTCCCAGCCAAAGCGCCCAAGGCTCTCGAGCGCCGCCTTTGCAAGTGCGTTGAGCGTGGGCCAGCCCAACGACTACCGTCTGCCGATCGATGTCACCGTCGAGCCCGCCGACCGTCATCAGTTCGAAACCGGTATCGGCTACGCCACCGACGTTGGCCCCAGGCTTCGTTTTGGCTGGCAGCAGCCCTGGATCAATAGCCTCGGTCACAGCCTGAACCACGACCTTTATATCTCGGGGCCGGACCAGCGCTTCACCGGGGTTTACAACATTCCGCTCGAAGACCCGATTCGCGACAACTACCGACTGCAGTACGGTATTCGTAAGCGTGAAGACAACGACACCGAGTCGCTCGAGGGCACGGTAGAGTTCGCGCGGCGCTGGGAGTTCGACAACCGCTGGGTGCAAACCCTTTACGTGCGCACCACCTACGAGGATTTCACCCAGGGTAATCTTTCGGATGAAGTGTGGCTCTACTATCCCGGCATTCAGTGGTCGCGCACACGCACGCGGCCCACGCGCTTTCCGCTCTGGGGTGACCGCCAGCAGCTGTCGCTGGAGTATTCCGATACGTTATGGGGCTCGGACGCCACGTTTTTGCGCGTGACCGGCGATACCGAGTGGATTCGCACCCTGGGCGACAGCAACCGCTTTTTGGCGCGCTTGGGCGTCGGCGCCATCGAAACTGACGATTTCGACAAGATTCCGCCGTCGCTGCGCTTTTTCACCGGCGGCGATCAAAGCGTGCGCGGCTACTCCTTCGAGAGCCTGTCGCCTCGCGACGACGATGGGCTTTTGCGTGGCGGCCAGCAGATGTTGACCTCGACGCTCGAGTATCAGCGCCGGGTCACCGGCGACTGGTGGGGCGCGGCCTTCGTCGACAACGGCAACGCCTTCGACGATTGGAGCGCCGACGATCTTAAAACCGGCGCCGGACTTGGCGTGCGCTGGATATCGCCGGTCGGCCCCATTCGCTTCGACGTCGCCCATCCTTTTGATGATGAAGACAACGACTTCCGCATTCACTTCTCTATCGGCCCCGAGTTCTAGGAGCGCATTTTGGCAGACGTTGCAAAGAAAAAGCCGCGAACGAAAAAGCGGCTCTCCTCCGGCGCGCGTACCCGACTGGCCGTTTGGAGTGTGATTCGCCTGGTGATCCTCGTGCCGCTATGGCTGTTTGGCCTGGTCGCACTGGTACTGGGCGCGGCACTGTCGCCCTGGGGGACGGCGCAGCTCTTCTCCCAGGCCGAGAAACGCGGCTACGTCAGTGTTGAGGCGCAGTCCGGCGGTCTGCTCGACGAGTTCACGCTACAGGGCTTTCGCATGAACGTCGCCGGCGTGCAGGTGGCGATCGACGATCTCGAACTTCGCTGGGCCGACGACTGCCTGCTTTCCGGTAGGCTCTGTATCGACACGCTGCGCGCCGAAGGCGCCGACATTCGCCTGGGCGCGAGCCAGAACGAGCCGGAGCCGCCGCCGGACAACCAGCCGCCGCTTCGCATCACGCTGCCGTTTCCCATCGAGCTTCGTGAACTGGTGTTGAACGATACCGCGGTCACGCTCGGTGACGGCACGCGCATCACCGTCGATTCGCTTACCAGCGCCGCGATCGCCGAGGGCCAGAGCGTACGCCTGGCCCCCACGGAGCTTGACCAGCCCCGAGTTTACCTTCCGCCGTCGCCGGGCGTGCGTTTGACTCAGGGGCTCGAGACGCCGCTGGACGCCACCGGAATCGACGGCGCCATTGCCGTGCATACGCCGCCGGCGCCCGAGCCCGCCGAGCAGGAGGACAGCGGGGTGCTGGTCACGGAACAGGGCCGTACCCAGCTTCCCGACATCATGCTGCCGATCGACGTCATCGTCGAAGAGCTCGCCATCAACGACTTCGCCCTGGAAGGTGCGGTCGATTACAGCGTCGAGCGGCTCACCCTGGTGGGCTCGGCGGTCGAGCACGACATCGCGATCGATACCTTCTACGTGCTTACTCCGGACGCCGAGGTGAATCTCGACGGCACGATCCGGCTGGCCGAGGAGTATCCGCTCGATCTGAACCTGGCCACCACGCTCTACCTGCCGGAGCGCTTTCCCGAGCTTTCCGGCAACACGGTGTCGCTTGCACTGTCCGGCTCGCTTGCCGAGCTTGAAGGCGAGCTCGATACCGAGGGGCTGGTCAACGTCGTGCTCGATGCCAGCGTCGACGTACTCGACCCACTGTTCGCGTTCGACATGCGCCTGCAAACCGACGAGCTGCAGTGGCCGCTCACACCGGTGGAGGGCAGTGACGCCGAGCCCATTCGGGTGGAGGATCTCGACCTTCGCGCCAGCGGCAATCTGGAAGCCTTCGCGGTGACCGTCGATGCCGAGGGCATCGATGACACGCGCCTGGATGGGCAGGTGGATCTCGATGATCCGAGCTACCCCTTCGATGTGCGTTTGCAAAGCGAGCGCTTCCAGTGGCCGCTCAACGTGCCGGAAGACGCCGACACCGCCGCCGAGCCCTTCGTGGTGCAGAACCTGGATCTGCACGCCAGTGGAAGTCTCGAAGAATTCACGGTAACGCTGGATGCCGACGGCGTGGAGAACACCCGACTCGAGGCGCGCGCCGATATCGAGGACCCGAACTATCCCTTCACGGCGCGGCTTCAAAGCGACCGACTACAGTGGCCGCTGATCACGCCCGAGGATGCCAACGTCACCCCCTGGGTGGTGCAGAATCTGGATCTGCGCGCCAGCGGCGATATCAATGCCTACACCCTGGCCCTCGACGTCGAGGCCGAAGGCCCGGACGTGCCGCTTCTATCGCTGAACCTGCAGGGTAGCGGCGATACGGGCAGCTTTGGCTGGTCGACGCTTGCGCTTCAAATCGACGAGAGCCGCCTGGCAAGCCAGGGGCGCGTGAACTGGGCCAACGCCATTACGCTGGACACGACGATTCGCCTCGACGAGTTTGATCCGTCCCACTTCGTTGCCGACCTCGACGGCTCGCTCAACGGCGATATCGAACTGGGCGTGCTTCAGCAGGGCGAGCGCTGGCTGATCGATCTCCCTACGCTCGATATCGAGGGCGAGCTTCGCGATTACCCGCTCACGCTGGCGGCGTCTCTGCGCGCCAACTCGGCTCTCGAGGCCGACATCGAGAGCCTGGTCTTCACCCAAGGCAACAACCGCCTGACCGCCCAGGGCCGGGCGAGCCAGCAGGCGCTGTCGATCGATGCCGACATCGCGCTCAATCAGCTGCAAACCATTCACCCGCAGCTTGCCGGGCGTCTGGCCGGCAATGTTCAGGCGCGCGGCAGCATCGAGCAGCCGCAAATCAACGCCGCCCTCGAAGGCAGCGACCTGCGCTTTGCCGACAACGCCGTCGAGCGGCTTTCGCTTGATGCCGATATCAGCGGCATCGACGACCCGCGCCTGGACATCGACCTGCTGCTCGACCGGGTCGTGGCCGGTGGCCAGACGCTGCAACGCCTGGAGCTGACCCTCGAGGGCCTGCTTTCCCAGCACACGCTGTCGCTTGATGTGCAGGGCGATGATACCAGCGCCTTGCAGCGCGCCGAGCTTGCCCTGCGCGGACGTTTCGATCAGGCCAACCAGCTCTATCAGGCCAACGTTACGCCGCTTGAGATCGACTCTGACGCTGGCGATATTCGTCTGGAGAGCCCGCTGGATTTGCGCTACAACCTGGCCAATGGCCAGGCGCGGCTGTCGCCGTTCTGCCTGCGCCGGCTCGAAGGCGGGCTCGTGTGCTCGACAGAAACGGTCAACGCTTCGGCCGATCAGGGCCGGGCGCTTCTGACCGTGCGCGAAGTGCCGATGGAAGCGCTCGAGCCGTTTTTGCCCGAAGAGTGGCGTCTGAACGGCGACACCACCGCGGACCTGGCGCTCTCCTGGAGCCAGGGCGGTGCGCGTTGGCAGGCCGACGTCGAGCTTTTGAGCGAACTGGCGATCACCGCGGTCGACGGCTACGGCCAGCCGGTGCGCCTGCCGGTGATCAATCTGGACGCCCGGATCGACGCCAACCAGGCCAACGCCAACGCGAGCGTGGTGCTGTCGCTGTCCGAGGCGGGGCGTTTGGCGCTGGATCTGAGCGTGAGCGACCCGATCGGCCAGGGCGGGCTCAACGGCGAGCTGCGCGCCAGCAATATCGTGCTCGAACCGTACCTGCCGCTGGTCGCACAGCTCGATGAGCTGCAGGGCGCGCTCAACGGCACCGTTTCGATTGGCGGCACGACCGCCCAGCCGGATTTGCAGGGCACGCTGGCCCTTCGCGGCGTGCGTGCCCGCGGCCCGGACATTCCGATCGACGTTCAGGACGGCGAGCTTGCGCTGCGCTTCGACGGCGGCCAGGGCAGCATCGACGGCTTCATCGCCGCCGAGCGCGGCCGGCTCAACATCTCCGGTGACGCGTACTGGCCGGAGAACGAGCAGTGGCGGGCAGGCGTCGACCTGAACGCGGTTCAGGAGCCGCTTTTGGTCGTGCTGCCCCAGTTCGGTCGCCTCGAGGCGGCGCCAAACATTCGTATCCGCGTCAACCCGGAGCGACTCCAGATTCGCGGCAACGTCGATATTCCCTGGGCGCGGCTGGAAATCGGCAGCCTGCCGGCCTCGGCGATTACCCCAAGCGGCGACGAGATCATCATCACCGAGCGCGACGACCGCGAGGCCGAGCGCATCGCACGGCTGCGCACCGCCAACGGCGAAGGCCCGAGCGCGGCGGATGAACTCGCCGCCGGCGGTATGGAGATCGACATGCTGATCACGCTGAACCTGGGCGACGACATGGAGCTCTCCGCCTATGGGCTGGAATCGAACCTGGCGGGCAGTCTGGAGGTGCGCCAGGACAGCGGGGTGCTGCAACTCTTTGGCGAGGTAAACCTGGTAGACGGGCGCTTCCAGGCCTTCGGTCAGGATCTGCTCATTCGTCGCGGTCAGCTGCTGTTCAGCGGCCCGCCCGGGCTTCCCGTGCTCAATTTCGAGGCGATCCGAAACCCGGAAGTGACTCAGGACGACGTGATCGCGGGCCTCAGAGTCACCGGCACCGCCGAAGAACCGAACGTAGCGATCTTCTCGGAGCCGGCGATGCCGGAGAACAGCGCGCTTTCTTATGTACTTCGCGGGCGCGCCCCGGATTCCTCCGGCGGTGTCGACAGCGCCTTGACCACGGCGCTGATCGGTATGTCGCTCGGGCGCACCGGCGGGGCGGTCGGCTCGATTGGGGAGGCTTTCGGCATCAACGACTTGACTCTGGATACCACCGGCGCCGGTGACGAAAGCCAGGTCGCACTCAGCGGTCAGCTTACCGACGATTTGCGAATTAGCTACGGTGTGGGAATCTTTTCGCCCATCGCTGAACTAACCTTACGCTATACGCTTTGGCGTAATTTCTACGTCCAGGTGGTTACCGGCACGAGTCAGGCGGTCGACTTGATCTACACCTTCTCGCGTCCGGGCTCACCGACGATACTTCCACCGATACTCCCACGGCAATAAGAGGTGGCCATGACACTTTTTTCCAGAACATCGGGATCACTGCCAGGCCGTGATACGCCGATCAAAACAAGCGAGACCCATACCGTCAACGGCAACGCCCTGAAGGGGCCGATCCCTGACGGCTTCGAGGAGATCGTCCTCGGCATGGGCTGCTTTTGGGGCGTCGAGCGTCTCTTCTGGCAAATCCCCGGGGTACACGTGACCGCCGCAGGCTACGCCGGCGGCGAAACCCCCAACCCGACCTATGACGAAACCTGCACCGGGCGCACCGGCCATACCGAGGTGGTGCGAGTGGTCTATGATCCCGACCAGGTCTCGTTGGCCACGCTTTTGCGCACCTTCTGGGAGGAGCACGACCCGACCCAGGGCAACCGGCAGGGCAACGATATCGGTAGCCAGTACCGCTCGGCGATTTTCACCACGACCGACGCCCAGCGCGAGCAGGCCGAGCAGAGCCGTGATGCGTATCAGAAGGCGCTCGATGAGCAGGGCAAGGGGCGCATCACCACCGACATCTATCCGCTGGACAGGTTCTACTATGCCGAGGGCTACCATCAGCAGTACCTGGACAAGAATCCCGGCGGCTACTGCGGTTTGAAGGGCACTGGCGTGACCTGTGCGATTGGCTAAGCTTTATTGATTCACGCAGACCCCATCGGCGGTTTAGCCGGTCGTCTGCGTTTTCCAACCTGTTGGCCTTTTCCGCTCGCTCGAGCCTCTCGAGCGAGCGGCTTACGTTAAAGAAGACGACGGTTCACTACGACAGCTGTTCAATGAGACGGCTCTTCGATTGAACGACGTCGAACTGCAAGGAGTACTTATGTCGATGCAGGCTGATTTTGATTACGATCTCCTGGTCATTGGAGCCGGTTCCGGCGGCGTGCGCGCCGCGCGTACCGCAGCGGCTCGAGGCGCACGGGTGGCCATTGCCGAAGACCGCTACCTGGGCGGCACCTGTGTCAACGTGGGCTGTGTGCCGAAAAAGCTCTACGCCTACGCCTCTCACTTTCGCGACAGCTTCGACGACGCCGCAGGCTACGGCTGGCATCTGCCGGATACGCCGACCTTCGACTGGCCGACGCTCAGAGATAACAAGTCCGGCGAGATCAAGCGGCTAAACGGCATCTATCAGCGCCTGCTGGAAAACGCCGGCGTCACGCTCTATAACGCCCGGGCGACGCTCAAGGATGCCCATACCGTGTCAATGAGCTCTGCCAAGGGCGAAAGCGAGGTGAGCGCGGCCAAAATTCTGCTCGCCACCGGCGGCTGGCCCTGGGTACCCGACTTTCCGGGCAGCGACCTGGCCGTCACCTCCAATGAGGTATTCGATCTCGACACCTTTCCCCAGCGCTTTCTGGTACTGGGCGGGGGCTATATTGCCGTCGAGTTCGCCAGTATCTTCAACGGCCTGGGCAGCGAAACGCATCTGATTTATCGCCGCGAGCTTTTCCTGCGCGGCTTCGATGACGAGGTGCGCGCCTTTACCCGCGACGAAATGAAGAAAAAGGGCGTCAATCTGCACTTTGACACCAACATCGAGCGCATCGAGCGCGGCGACGATGGCCTGAACGTGACGCTCACCAATGGCGATACGCTCACCGTCGATACCGTGCTGGTGGCCACCGGGCGGCGTGCCAACGTCAGCGGGCTGGGGATCGAGGCGCTGGGCATCGAGCTCGACGACAGCGGCAAGATTCCGGTCAACGAGCGCTTCGAGACCAGCGTGCCCTCGATTCTGGCCCTGGGTGATCTGATCGATAGTCCGGAGCTTACGCCGGCGGCGATCGCCGAGGCGATGCAGATCGTCGAGCATCACTTTGGCGAGACTACACCGGAGCCGCTGGACTACGAGCGCGTTCCCACCGCGGTATTTTGCCAGCCCAACATCGGCACCGTTGGCCTGACCGAAGAGGCTGCCCGGGAG
Source organism: Halomonas sp. GD1P12 (assembly GCF_025725645.1). Taxonomy (NCBI): domain Bacteria; kingdom Pseudomonadati; phylum Pseudomonadota; class Gammaproteobacteria; order Oceanospirillales; family Halomonadaceae; genus Halomonas; species Halomonas sp. GD1P12. Next base: position 1,920,960 of record NZ_CP107007.1, read on the forward strand.
CGCTTCGCCAACATTCGTGTTTACCGTACCGACTTCAAACCCATGAAGCACACGCTTTCCGGAAGCGACGAGCGAATGCTGATGAAGCTGGTGGTGGATGATGAAAGCGACGTTGTGGTCGGCGCGCATATCGTGGGTGAAGAGGCGGGCGAGCTGATTCAAAACGTCGGCATTGCCGTACGCGCCGGGCTCACCAAGGCCGATTTCGACCGCACTCTGGGCGTTCACCCGACCGGCTCCGAGGAACTCGTCACCATGCGCGAACCCTCGCGTACCTGACCCGCATGCTGACGTAGTGTAACCGGGGCGATTCATGACAAGCGGGCGAAAGCCCGCTTTTTTTTAACACTTCATCGAAGTTGGACTAAGCTTTTAACGGTCACAGAGAGGATCGATATACCGTACAGCATTGCCCGTCACATATAATTAAAAATTATTGAAAAGGGAGCCAAGGATAATATGAGCTTTGAGTTATACGTCATCAGCTGTTATGATCCTGCTGGAATTCGCAACGGCGAAGTATCAACATGAGCATGCCTACAACGCCTTTTACCCCATCGTTCGACCTGGCGCGGCCGACCGTCGCTGACGCCGTGGTCGGTAATGAACAGACGCCGCTCTATATCCGCAAGCCCAATGCCGACGACGGCTGGGGTATCTTCGAGCTGGTCAAGGCGTGCCCCCCGCTGGACGTCAACTCTGCCTACGCCTATCTGCTGCTCGCTACCCAGTTTCGCGATACTTGCGCCGTGGCGACCAATGAAGAGGGCGAGATCGTCGGCTTCGTTTCCGGCTATGTAAAGGACAACGCACCGGACACGTTTTTTCTGTGGCAGGTCGCGGTAGGAGAGAAAGCGCGCGGTACCGGGTTAGCGCGCAGGCTGATCGAGGCCATCATGTCGCGTGACGAGCTCAGCGCCGTACACCACATGGAAACCACTATCACACCGGACAATCTCGCGTCCTGGGGGCTTTTTCGCCGCTTGGCGGCGCGCTGGCAGGCACCGCTCAACAGCCGCGAATATTTCTCCACCGAACAGCTCGGCGGTGAGCACGACCCGGAAAACCTCGTGCGCATCGGACCTTTTCAAACCGATCACATCGTCTAGCCAGGTCGAGCGCCGCGCGACACCTTGAAAATTCATCGAACCGTCTCAAGGTTTTTTAAGCGCTTGAGACAGGAAATTTTTTGAAAGGGAGGTCATGATGCAGACCCAAACGTTTGAACGGATGGAATCCAACGTACGCACCTATTCGCGTTCGTTTCCCGTAGTATTCACCAAGGCTAAAAACGCCCGTTTGACCGATGAAAACGGCCGCGAATACATCGATTTCCTCGCCGGCGCTGGCACGTTGAACTACGGCCACAATAATGCGCACCTGAAAGAAGCGATGATCGATTACCTCGCCTCGGACGGCGTAGTACATGGGCTGGACATGTGGACGGCGGCCAAGCGTGACTACTTCGATACGCTCAACGAGCTGATCTTCAAGCCGCGTGGGCTCGACTACAAGGTGCACCTGCCGGGGCCGACCGGTACCAACGCCGTCGAAGCCGCCATTCGCCTGGCGCGGGTGGCCAAAGGGCGCCACAACATCGTCACCTTCACCAACGGCTTTCACGGTGTCACCATGGGGGCGCTGGCGACTACTGGTAACCGCAAGTTCCGCGAGGCCACCGGCGGCATCCCGACCCAGGGCGCAAGCTTCTTGCCTTATGACGGCTACATGGGCGAGCACACCGATACCCTTGACTACTTTGAGAAGCTGTTGGCGGACAAGTCCGGCGGGCTCGATATTCCTGCGGCGGTCATCGTCGAAACCGTGCAAGGCGAGGGCGGTATCAACGTGGCGAGCCTCGAATGGTTGAAGCGTCTGGAAGGTATCTGTCACGACCACGATCTGCTATTGATCGTCGATGATATTCAGGCGGGCTGCGGGCGTACTGGCAAGTTCTTTAGCTTCGAGCACGCCGGCATCAAACCGGATATGGTCACCAACTCCAAGTCGCTGTCCGGTTTCGGCCTGCCGTTTGCTCATGTGTTGATGCGTCCGGAGCTCGACCAGTGGAAACCGGGCCAATACAACGGCACGTTCCGCGGCTTCAACCTGGCCATGATCACCGCGACCGCCGCACTGAAAAAATACTGGTCCAACGATACCTTCGAGCGCGATGTTCAACGCAAGGGCCATATCGTCGAGGAGCGCTTCAAAACGCTGGCCAAGCGCCTGTCGGATAACGGCATGCCCGCCACCGAGCGTGGCCGTGGCCTGATGCGCGGTATTGACGTGGTCGATGGCGATATCGCCGATGCGATCACCGGTAAGGCGTTCGAGCACGGTTTGATCATCGAAACCAGCGGTCAGGCCGGCGAAGTCGTCAAGTGCCTGTGCCCGCTGACCATCAGCGATGAAGACCTGATCGAAGGCCTCGATATTCTGGAAAAATGTGTCGACGCCGTGATCAGCGGCCAATAACGGATCCAACGCCAAGCCATCGTTTCGGCGGCCATCGACGGCCGCCTTTCAAGGAGCACACCGATGATCGTTCGCAACCTGGAAGAAGCCCGCAAGACCGACCGCCTGGTAACCGCTGAGAACGGTAACTGGGACAGCACGCGTCTGGTGCTGGCCAGCGACAAGGCCGGTTTCTCGTTTCACATCACCCGGATCTTTCCGGGCACCGAAACCCACATTCACTACAAGAACCACTACGAAGCCGTGTTCTGCTACGAAGGCGAAGGTGAAGTGGAAACCATCGCCGATGGTAAAATCTGGCCGATCAAGGCCGGCGACATCTATATGCTCGACCAGCACGACGAGCACCTGCTGCGTGGCAAGGAACAGGGCATGACCGTGGCGTGTGTCTTCACGCCGGCGCTGACCGGCAAGGAAGTACACCGCGAAGACGGCTCCTACGCGCCGCCGGAAGAGTAAGCGTCGCTCGTGACACCATGATGCAGTATCTCGAAGACAGCCCAAGCGGGCTGTCTTTTTTATGGCCGGGTTCCTGTGACGTTTTAACCTTGCATGGGCAAGCAGATCTCTACACATCAGACCGGCATCTAATAGTTCGCATAATATATATTATGTTAAATCATATGGCAGTCATTGAGTAAAACCCTTAACATCATTGGACAACCGGACGCACTTCTTCATATTATCCCAGCTCTTGTTTGGTAAGGGACTTCCGATCTATGCGCACGAAACTGACCTGGCTGATGGCAGGCATGCCGCTACTGGTAGCCTGCGCTGCTCAACCGCCAGCGCCTCAAGAGCCCCCGCCGCTTGATGATGCCGCGTTCAACGCGCGCATCACAAAGCTCGAGTCCACGCTTTTAGAACAGTGTGACACCCAAGCGCTGGAGTCGCGCCAAACGAGCCAGTACGAAACGCTCAGATCCAACATGCATGAAGTGGGCAACCTACTGCGTGTCTTGCAAAAGGACGTGGCGACTATCGAGGCGCGCGGCGGCGAACCCCTCATCGTGCGTGAAGAGTGCGAAGCTCAGCCGGTACACAACGCCAAAACGGTGCTCGGGCGCAGCGAATGGGTCGGCTTTCCAGCGATCGGTACCTACCTCAAGGCGCGTATCGACTCCGGGGCCTCGACATCGTCGCTGTCGGCGTCCGATATCACGCGCTTCGAGCGTGACGGCGAAGACTGGGTACGCTTCAAGCTCGCGCTCAACGACGAAGACGTGGCGGTCGAGCGCGTTAAAGACGAATGGATCGAAGCGCCGATCCAGCGTCGCGTGCGCATCGTGCAGGCCTCCGGCGAAGAGTCGCGCCCGGTCATTTCGCTGTTGATGACGTTAGGGCCCATTCGCGAAAACGTCGAATTCACGCTCAACGACCGTACCCACCTGGATTTCCCGGTGCTGCTGGGACGGCGCTTCATGATGGATATTGCCACCATCGACGTCGCCCAAACCTACGTTCACGATCGGCCCGAATTCCCCGGCGGCGAACCTGCCGACCAGGCCGCTGACGATGAAGTCTCTGAAGATCAAGACGATACAGAAGAGTAGCCGCTCTACCTCCTAGAGCCACCGCTCTCCCCTGTCGTTTAATGCCGCAAGGAATCAACCTTCATGTCACGCTTGGCGTTTTATTTAATCGTGGGCTTTTTGCTGGTCGTGGGTATCGCGGCCAGTATTCATCGTCACGTTCAGTTCGAAATCCCCTGGACCCCCGGCGAGCAGCGCCAGGTGTGGGAGATCGAGGCGGTGATCACGTTCAACGCCCAGGATGGCCCGGTTCAGGTCGATTTGGCGCTGCCGTCGCATCAGGCGGGCTATCGTGTATTGACCGAAAACACAGCCTCATCGGGCTATGGCCTCGCCTATAGCGCCGACGAGCTGGGCCGCCAGGCGCAGTGGACCATCCGCAACGCCGCCGGTAGCCAGCAGCTTTACTACTCGGTGCAAATGCTGGTATCGCCCGAAGCGCGCGCGCCTATCCAGACGCCGCCCGGGCTATCGACGCCGACGCCCTGGGGGGCGCCCTACGATAGCGCCGCCGAGCAGATCATCGAGCGGGCCTGGGCGCGAAGCGCCGATAACGCCACATTTGCCCGCGAATTGATCCTCGATCTCAACGGCGAACGTCAGGCCGAGAACGCGCGGCTGCTGTTGAGCCAGGAGACGCCGACGGCGCTGATCGTACGGCTATTGAACCAGGCCGGTGTTCAGGCGCGGGAAATTAGCGGCCTCATGCTCGAGGACGCGCGCCGGCGCCAGTCGCTGACCAGCTGGATTCAGGTGTTCGACGAAACCGGCGAGCAGTGGACAGTGTTCAATCCAAGGACCGGTGAGCGTGGCCGCCCGGATAATCTGCTGCTATGGGAAACCGGCGGCCGCGCGGTGCTCGAGGTTCAGGGCGGCACCAATTCCCAGGTCAGCTTCTCGATGCTGACCCACAACCAACCGGCGTCGGCGGCGGTGCGTAACCACCGCTCGGACAGCACGCTCTTGAACTTCTCGATTCACAGCCTACCGCTGGAGGAGCAGGCGCTGTTCCAGACCATTTTGCTGATCCCCATCGGGGCGCTGGTGGTGGTGCTTTTGCGCGTCTTCATCGGGGTGAAAACCTCGGGTACTTTCATGCCGGTTCTGATCGCGCTGGCGTTCATTCAAACCACGCTTTTAACCGGCCTGATCGGCTTTCTGCTCATCGTCGCGGTGGGCCTGGTGATCCGAAACTACCTGTCGCACTTGAATTTGCTGCTGGTGGCGAGGGTGTCGGCGGTCATCATCACGGTCATCGCGATCATCGCCGCCTTCACCGTGCTCGCCTATCGCATGGGCCTCTCGGCGGGGCTCACCGTCACCTTCTTCCCGATGATCATTCTGGCCTGGACCATCGAGCGTATGTCGATTCTTTGGGAGGAAGAAGGCCCGAAGCAGGTGCTGATCCAGGGCGGTGGCAGTCTGGTGACCGCGGTGCTCGCGTATCTGGCCATGAACAACCCCTGGATTCGCCACATCACCTTCAACTTCCTCGGAGTGCAGTTGATTTTGATGGCGTTCATTTTGATGCTGGGTAACTACACCGGTTATCGCCTGCTCGAACTGCGCCGCTTCAAGCCGATTATTGATGACGAGAAGCCCTCATGAGCTGGTTCAAGGACTGGACCTGGCCTTCCAGGCTAAGAGACAAGGGCATCATCGGCATGAACCGGCGCAACATTCGCTACATCGGCCGCTACAATTCGCGCAAGCTCTACCCGCTGGTGGATGACAAGCTCAAGACCAAGCTTCTGGCCCAGCGCTATGACATCACCACGCCCGCGCTGATCGGCACGGTGAGCACCCAGTTCGGCGTCAAGCATATCGGCGCCATGCTCACCGGGCACAAGGGGTTTGTGATCAAGCCCGCCAAGGGCAGTGGCGGCAAGGGGATTCTGGTCATCGAAAACGTTGACGATGACAACGTCTTCATCAAACCCAGCGGCGCGCACTTGACCCTGGTCGACCTCGAGCGTCACGTGTCGAACATCCTTTCCGGGCTCTATTCGCTTGGTGGCTCGCCGGACGTCGCGGTGATCGAGACACTGATCAACTTCGATGAAAGCCTGATGGCTTACACCTACGAAGGCGTGCCGGACATTCGCGTCATCGTTTTCAAGGGCTACCCGGTGATGGCCATGATGCGCCTGTCCACCGCCGCCTCCGATGGCAAGGCCAACCTGCACCAGGGTGCAGTGGGCGTGGGGCTCAACATCGCCACCGGCGCGGCGCTCAGAGGCGTTCAGTTCGACCGCCCCTGCTACAGCCACCCGGATACCGGCCACGACCTGGCGAGCCTGGTCGTGCCACAGTGGGACACGCTCCTGAATTTGGCCGCCGGCTGCTATGAAATGACCGGCCTTGGCTATCTGGGCACCGACATGGTGCTCGACCGGGTACACGGCCCCATGCTGCTGGAGCTCAACGCCCGGCCCGGGCTTGCCATTCAGATGACCAACGGCGAAGGACTTCGCCGACGCCTCGATCTGATCGAACGCCAGCCCGAGGGCGTCAGCGCCAAGGAGCGCGTGGCGTTTGCCCAGCATCACTTCGCGCGCCAAAGTGAGCTCGTCAGCGCCCCTGACACAGAGACGGCGAGCGCGTAAACTAGGCTCACCATGTTGACCCGGTCGCTGATGATGAAAACCAATACGTTACTGCAGCAAGCCGAATCGCAATGCATCAATCGCGGCGTGCGCTTCACCCCGATTCGCAAGCGCGTGCTCGAAATGATCGCCGACAGCGGCGGTGGGCTGAAAGCCTACGACCTGCTCGACCAGCTCTCCAGCGAACACGCCGCCGCGCGTCCGCCGACGGTGTACCGCGCGCTCGAGTTTTTGATCACCGAAGGCTTCGTTCATCGCATCGAGTCTCAAAACGCCTACATCGCCTGCGCCTGCCCCGAGCATACCCACGGCTTTCAGCTGTTGATTTGTCGCCTTTGCGGTCACGTTGAAGAGCTGCACCTGGATGCCATCAGCGACGAGCTGGTGGGTCTTGCGCGAGAAAAAGGCTTCAACGTCGAGCGTCAGACCATCGAATTACAGGGCTACTGCGCTACCTGCCGGGAAAGCGGCCAGGCAAACGCCGCCGCCGACTGACCTTTTTCTTAGCGACCCTTCAAACGAGTATCCGTTATGTCCCGTTTCGACCCGCACGCCTCGCTTTTCAAGGCGCTCGAATCCGCCGGATGCGATGAGACGCTGCCGCCGACCCAAACGCTGTTGGACGCGGCCAGGTTCAATAGCGACGGCCTGATACCCGCCATCGCTCAGCAGCATGACAGCGGCGAAGTACTGATGATGGCCTGGATGAACCGCGAGGCGCTCGAAGAGACCCTCTCGACCCGCCGGGTCTGCTACTATTCCCGCTCGCGCGGCAAACTCTGGCGCAAGGGCGAAAGCTCCGGCCAGCAGCAGGCGCTGGTGTCCGCCGCGTTCGACTGCGACGCCGATACCGTGCTTTTGCAGGTAGACCAAACCGGTCCGGCGTGCCACACCGGCCGGCGCAGCTGCTTTTATATCGCCGTCGACTTTGAGAAAGCCGCCATCACCAGCGCGCCGCTCATCGACCCGGCCACGCTCTACGCCAAGCGCTAACGTGAACGCCTGGCGGGCGGTCAAGAAAGGGATCATCAAAACCCCTGGCGCCCTGATGATCGCGCTGGTTCGGCTCTACCAGCTCATCCTGAGCCCCCTGCTCGGCCCGCGCTGTCGCTTCTGGCCGAGCTGCTCCTCCTACACGATCGAGGCCATCCAGGTACACGGCCCGCTTAAGGGTGGCTGGATGGCCTTGAAACGACTCGTCAAATGCCATCCGGGCCACCCCGGCGGCATGGATCCGGTGCCCGGCGGGCGCAGCGAAGCGCTTTGCCGCGACGACGAAATCGAGTGCGATAAATCCAAAACCGGCAACACACACTGCTGCAACGATCGATCCGATTAGGCGCTTTGCGCAACCTGATAGATGCGTTCGAGCATGGCGTGCAGGCCGTTACTGCGCGTCGGCGAAAGGTGCTTATCGAGACCCAGATCCTGCAAAAAGTGTGGCTGCGTGGCGGTAATCTCGGCCGGAGTGCGCTCGCTGTAGATACGCAGCAGCACGCCGATGAGGCCGGAAACGATGGCCGCGTCTGAGGTCGCCTTGAATACCAGCTTGTCGCCGTCTTGCTCGTGGTTCATCCAGACGTTGGACTGACACCCCTGAATCTTGTACTCCTCGGTTCGCCACTCGGCGGGAAAGTCGGGCAGCTGCTTGCCCATATCGATGATGTACTGGTAGCGATCCATCCAGTTGTCGAACATCTCGAACTCTTCGATCAGTTCCTGCTGGGCGAGCTCGGGGCCTGGCGTGCTCATGGTTTCTCCTTGAAGGCATTAGGCAAATTTGGCCGTCATTATAACGCTCAATCGCGCCGTTTTGTGGGTGAAGCGCCCAGACGATGGCGCTGCTGCTCGGTGTGCCACTGCTCGGCCTCGGTATGCAGATAGCGGCTGGTGGTTTCAAGACGCGCATGGCGCGCGCTTTGGGCCAGGTACCTGAGTTCGATACCCGACTGCGCCTGGTGAGTAATCGACGTATGGCGCAGCCAGTGGGGTGTCGCGTGGCGTAGGGCCTCGATGTGGCCCGGCGCGCCCTGCTCCGCCTCCAGCGCCTCGGCGGCCTGGGCGAAGGTTTTTTTGATCAGCCGGTAGAGCTGGTTGTCGCTGATACCGCGAACACCGTCGAGCGCGCGCAGAAGCGGCGTTGCCTCGTCAAACGCAGGAAGCGATGAGAGCCCCAGCGCCAGGCGCCACTCGGCCAGTGCGCCCAGCATATCCTCGGGCAGAGGAATGCGTGCGGTTTTCTGCCCCTTGCCGGTCACCACCCACCACCAGCGCCCTTCCCTGAAAACGAAATCCTCCATACGGGCGCTGGCCATCTCGCTAATACGCGGGGCCAGCAGATAGGCAAAACTGAAAATGAACCGGCACCGCGCCCGCTCATAGCGCTGACGGGTACTCGCGCCCTCCTCCGTATCTCCATTCAGCCAGCCCCAAAGCCATTGCCAAAGCTCGTACTCCAGGTAACGCTCGACGCCAAGTGTTTGGTTATTGAGCCGACGCGACTTGTCGCGCATCAGCCGAAACGGGTTGTGCGCGACCCACCCGGCCTCGACCAGCCAGCCGTAAAGCCCTTGAAGTATCACCAGACTTTGACGCCGGCTCGCCGGCGACAGCCCCGCACGAAACGGCCGCCAGGCGGGGCTCGAGCGCGGCGCCCCACCCCCCACCCAGCGCGAGGCCGGCTGCGGGTCTTCGAGAAACGCCTCGAATTCACGCAGCCCTTCCCGATCGAGTTCGCCCAAACGCCGCCGTGTGCTCGAGAGCCACAGCAATAGCCGCTGCGCCTCGCGCCGATACGCCTTGAAGGTTTGCGGGCTCTCGCGGTACTCGGCTAGCCATAGTCCGACCGCCTCGGCGTCGCTTGAAGCCGTAATATGGGCAACGCCTTCTGCCCTGCCGACGACGTCAAAAACCCTCGAAATATCATTATCTTGAAGGGTGTAAACCTCGTTACTCACTACGCTTTACCTCTTTAATACCTCACGCCTCACGCCTCACGCCTCACGCCTCACGCCTCACGCCTCACGCCTCACGCCTCACGCCTCACGCCTCACGCCTCACGCCTCACGCCTCACGCCTCACGCCTCACGCCTCACGCCAAATTCTGCTGCCACAGCTACAAAAACTCAAGATAATACGTGTAATCTTGACTTTATTGACAGTATCATAAATAAAATTACATATTACGTTTTACGTAATTATTGTTTTAATCGAAAAGCTGCCGCAAAATGGTGTCTTTACCAGTCATTGGAATCGACATCATGGCGCGTAGCGGTATTCAGTACGGGGACGTTCAACAGGCGATCGATACGCTGTTGAGTCAGGGAGACACTCCCAGCGTTCAGCGTATTCGCGAGGTGCTGGGCACCGGCAGTTTCACCACCATCAGTGAGCACTTTCGTCAGTGGCGCAGTGAGCGCGAGCAAAATCGCGACGTGCCGCCGCCCAGAGGCGTGCCGGAAGTGGTGGCCAACGCGGCCAGCTCGCTTTGGGCGCAGGCTCAGGAGGTCGCCAACGAAGCGCTGGCCCATTATCGGGAGGATGCCAATCGCCAAGTGCTCGAGGCGCGCGAAGCCGCCGAGCAGGCCGACCAGAACGCTCTTGACGCCGAGCAGCGCGAGAAAGCACTGACAGAGCATTTGCGTCACACCGAAGCGAGACTCGAAGCGTTGAGCCGTGATCTGGCCACGCTCGAATCGACCCAGAGTCAGCTCGTCGAGCAGGCCACCCGCGCCGAACAGCAAACCGAACGCTCTCATCGCGCCTTCGAGGCGTTAGAGAAGCGCTATCACGTGCTGGAAGAGAGCGGCCTAAAGGAGCGTCAGGCGCTTCAAAGCGGCTGGGAGCAGCGGCTGAGCCAGGAAGAGGAGCGCAACGAGGCCTCGGAAGGCAAGCTCATGGCGCTACTGGATACGCTCAGACAGGAGCGCGCTCAGCAGGACAAGGCGCACCAAAAGCGTGTGAATCAAATGGAGCAAAAACTGGGCGCTCTGGAAGAGTCGCTGGCAAGCGAAAAGCAGGCGCTGCAGCAAAAAAGTCGCGACGAGCAAAGCGCCCAGGAGTGCCTGGCGCGACTCGAGCAGGAGAATCAGCGCCTCAAGGAGCAAAACGCGACGCTGGCGCGAGAACGCGAAGAGACCGAACAGCGTCTGATAACAACGCGCTCGCAAGCGAGCGAGGCTAACGCTTGGCAGCAGACGCTCAATGAGCAGGTCGAGGCGCTTCATCGCCAGCTCAAGGAGTTGCCTCAAACCCTTGAAGCGGCGCGCCAAAAAGAAGAAACGAAAAAGCCACTCCGCTGACGGAGTGGCCTTCGTAGAGCCCATGTGAGGCGAGCCGATTAAAACCAGACGCTCAGGTTTGCGGTTTTGGCGCCTCGTCCTCGGCTTCATCGGGCAGCTCCCAGCTGCCTTCCTCGCTCCAGGGATCGTTCTCCGGAAACTCCTCGATATTGATCTCGGGATCCGAATAGTCCGGCTGGTAGCGCAGATCGTACTTTGCCGCGCGCACCATCGACATCATCAACAGCACCGCGATCAACAAAAGCGGTACGCCGCTAACGATACTGGCGGTTTGCAGCGTCTCGAGCCCGCCCAAAAACAGCAGCGACATGGGCAGAAACGACAGCGTGAACGCCCAGAACAGGCGGTGGAATTTCCCCGGTTCCTCCTCCAGGTTCTTCTCCGCCGCGGACGAGAGAATGTAGGCAATGGAGTCGAAGGTGGTTGCGGTAAAGATCGACAGCAGTATCACGACCGCCGCCGTTACCAGCCAGGTCAGCGGCAATTCGCCGAGCACCGCGTAGAACGCCGCGTTGGCGGAGCTGTCGTTCATGATCTGAATGACGTCCAGGGTGCCGCTCAACTGCAGGTAGAGCCCGTAGTTACCCAGGATGATGAAAAATAGCGCACAGCCCAGCGACCCGAAAAAGATCGATCCCGCGACCATGGTCTTGATCCGACGCCCCTTGGAAATACGCGCGATGAAAAGCCCGACCGTAGGTGCGAACACCAGCCACCAGGCCCAGTAGAAAATCGTCCAGCTACGTGAGAAGCCTGTCTCCTCGAAACCGCCAAGCGCGCCGAAGGGTTCGGTCCAGGTCGCCATGCGCACCAGATTGCTCAGCATCAGGCCGATCGAGTTGAGCCCGGTCTCCAGAATGAACACCGTGGGGCCGGCCACCAGAACGAACAGCAGCACACCAAGACCCAGCCACATGTTGATGTCGGACAGAAGCTCGATACCGCCCTTGAGGCCGCGCCAGGCGCTGGCGGCAAAGAGCGCCGTGGTACCTATCAGCACCAGAATCTGACTAAAGGCATTGGGCGTGAAATTGAAAAGGTTGCCCAGTCCTTCATTGATCAGTGGTACCAGAATGCCCAATGAAGTCGCGCCGCCGCCCAGCATACCGAAGATGAACAGAATATTGATGACGTTGCCCAGCCAGCTTCGCGCGAGTTTCTCTCCCAGTACCGGGCGAATCGCTTCGCTGATGCGCAGCACCTTGTTCTTGCGCACATGAAGAAAGTACGCCATGGGAAGCGCCGGTACGAGATAGATCGACCAGGCGATCGGCCCCCAGTGGAACATGCCATAAGTGGCCGCCCAAGCGGTCGCCTCCTCGGAAAACGGCTCGAGATGAAACGGCGGCGACTGAAGGTAGTACATCCACTCCACCATGCCCCAGAACACCACCGCCCCGCCGATCCCGGCGGCAAACAGCATCGCCCCCCAGGAGAGCAGCGAAAACTCCGGCTCGGCATCGATATCGCCGAGCTTGATCTGACCGATGTCGCTGAACACGATATAGATCATGAAGCCTAGTGACGCGAGCCCCATTCCCAAGTAGAGCATGCCAAAATTACGCGACACGAACGCCTGCGCCGCCATGACCCACACACGCCCCACTTCTGGAAAGAGAATCAAGGGTAGCGTTACCAGCAGCAAAAGCCCTAGCGAGCCGAAAAAGATCGGCTTGTGAATGTTGGATAACATCGACGACGTTTTAATGATCCTGTCTCCCGAACGTGTTGGTAGAGTTAAGAGTTATTAGTGATTGGGCTCAAGAGAGCGAAACCCAAGTCGCACGTCTCTACTCAACCATACTACCGGGCGCCGTTTTATCAATTTTCTGACGCAGCCAAGCGTTGACTGTCGGTTAAAATCCCGCTGTCGACCGGAGCAGCGTGATCGATACCGGTGACCCAAGCGCTAAAAAAAGCGCCCCGCAATGGCGGGGCGCTTTTCACTGTCAAGCGTGTTCGATAAGGCAGTAAAAACGCCTACAACCTCAGCCGACCATTTACAGACACGTATCAGTAGTAAGCGTTGGTCGTATCCGAGTGGTCGGTCACGTCGCGGATACCGGCGAGTTCCGGAATGCGCTCGATCAGGGTTTTCTCGACGCCGTCTTTCAATGTCAAATCCACCGCCGCGCAGCCCTGGCAGCCGCCGCCGAAGGCGAGAACCGCCACCTTCTTGTCGGTCAGCTCGATCAGTTTGATCTCGCCACCGTGAGCGGCAAGACCCGGGTTGATCTCGCTGTAGAGCACGTAGTTGATGCGATCTTCCAGCGGGCTATCCGCATTCACCTTGGGCATCTTGGCGTTGGGCGCCTTGATGGTGAGCTGTCCACCCATGCGGTCGGCGTTGAAATCCACCACTGCCTCTTCCAAAAACGCCAAGCTGTTCTTGTCGAGATAGACGTTGATCTTCTCGAGCTCGAGCAGCACGTCCGTAGGCTCTTCTTCGCCTGGGCGGCAGTAAGCCAGGCAGGTTTCCGCGTAGGGGGTGCCGGGCTGGGTGATGAAGATACGCACCGCAATGCCATCCACGTTTTGCTTTTCCAGCAGTTCCGCAAGATAGTCCTGGGCGCTATCGGTGATGTCGATGCCGGGCGCTTCGATAGTCGTGGTCATGAGCGGTCTCATCCTCCTGTGGTAGCGGCGGTGCCGCGTCACATGTCATTTGCCTCTATGGTATGCAAAACCGACTGCGGACACAATCCCGACCATTTTAGTAAACTATTAGTTCCTGCAGCTCTTGCCAGCCCTTTTACCATCGATATTGGCGCGAAAGCCTGGCCAGTTGACGCCCCGAGTGCTGCCCCGATCAAGCGCGTTTGATATGATAAGTGCCATTTGCGTCGATGTTCGCGCCGAACTTCCCTGATTGCGCTGTTGGAGACTCCCCTTCGCCATGGCTTTACGAGATATGACCGCATCGCTCACCCAACGTCTTTCCCGAAACATCCTGCTTCTGGATGGCGGTATGGGCACCATGTTGCAAAACGCAGCGCTCAGCGAGGCGGAGTTCCGTGGCGAGCGCTTCAAGGCGTGGCCATCGGATCTCAAGGGCAACAATGACCTGCTGGCGCTGACCCAGCCCGAACTGGTCGCGCGCATCCACCGCGACTACCTCGAGGCCGGCGCGGACATACTCGAAACCAACACCTTCAACAGCACCCGCCTCTCCCAGGCCGATTACGGCATGGAGGAGCTGGTAATCGAGCTCAACCGCGAAGCCGCACGGCTTGCGCGCCAGGTGTGTGACGAGGTGACCGAAGAGACCGGCGTCCCTCGCTTCGTGGCCGGGGTGCTGGGCCCGACCTCGCGCACCGCCTCGCTCTCGCCAGACGTCAATGATCCGGCCAAGCGCAACGTCACCTTCGATGCGCTGTACGAGAACTATTATGAAGCCGCGGCGGCGCTGATCGATGGCGGCAGCGACTTGATCATGATCGAAACGATCTTCGACACGCTCAACGCCAAGGCGGCGATCTACGCGCTCGAAGTGCTGTTCGAGGATCTGGGCAAGCGCCTTCCCGTGATGATCTCCGGCACGATTACCGACGCCTCCGGGCGTACGCTGTCGGGCCAGACCACCGAGGCATTCTGGAACTCGGTGCGCCACGCCAAGCCCTTGACCGTCGGGCTCAACTGCGCCCTTGGCGCCGAGGAGCTGCGCCCCTATCTCGAAGAGCTTTCGACCCGCGCCGACACCTATGTCTCCGCGCACCCCAACGCCGGGCTTCCCAACGAGTTCGGCGAGTACGACCAGACCCCGGAAGAGATGGCCGCCATCGTCGGCGAGTTCGCCCAAAGCGGGCTGGTCAACATCATCGGCGGCTGCTGTGGCTCGACCCCGGAACACATTCGCGCCATTGCTGACGCGGTGCGTGATGTGGCGCCGCGTCAAATCCCGCAGCGCTCGACGGCGTGCCGACTCTCCGGGCTCGAGCCGTTCAACATCGAGGCGGACTCGCTGTTCGTCAACGTCGGCGAGCGCACCAACGTCACGGGCTCAGCGCGCTTCAAGCGCCTGATCGTCGAAGAGGACTTCACCACCGCGCTCGAGGTGGCGCTGGAGCAGGTGGAAAATGGCGCCCAGGTGATCGATATCAACATGGACGAAGGGATGCTCGAATCCCGGGAAGCCATGGAGCGTTTTCTGAACCTGATCGCCGGCGAGCCGGACATCGCGCGCGTGCCGATCATGATCGACTCCTCCAAATGGGAGATCATCGAAACCGGGCTCAAGTGTGTGCAGGGCAAGGCGGTCGTCAACTCGATCTCGTTGAAGGAAGGCGAAGCCGCCTTTCGCGAGCAGGCGACCAAGTGCATGCGCTACGGTGCGGCGATCGTGGTCATGGCCTTCGATGAGGAAGGCCAGGCAGACACCTTCGCGCGCAAGACCGAAATTTGCGAACGAGCGTATCGCCTGCTGGTCGATGAAATCGGCTTTCCCGCCGAGGACATCATCTTCGATCCCAACATCTTCGCCATCGCCACCGGCATCGAGGAGCACAACAACTACGCGGTGGACTTCATCGAAGCGTGCCGCTGGATTCGCGAGAACCTGCCCCACGCCATGATCTCCGGCGGCGTCTCCAACGTGTCGTTCTCCTTTCGCGGCAACAACCCGGTGCGCGAAGCGATCCACTCGGTGTTCTTGTTCCACGCGATCAAGAACGGTCTTTCCATGGGCATCGTCAACGCCGGCCAGCTCGCGGTCTACGACGACCTGCCGGCCAAGCTTCGCGACGCGGTCGAGGACGTGGTGCTCAACCGCCGTGATGACGCCACCGAGCGCCTTCTGGACATTGCCGACGAGTACAAGGGCGACGGCAGCAGCGGCCCGAAAAAGGAGGACCTGGAGTGGCGCGGCCTACCGGTGAACAAGCGCATCGAGCATGCGCTGGTCAAGGGCATCACCGCCCACATCGAAGCCGACACCGAAGAGGCCCGCGCCCAGGCCGCGCGCCCCATCGAGGTGATCGAAGGCCCCCTGATGGACGGCATGAACGTGGTCGGCGATCTGTTCGGCGCCGGCAAGATGTTTTTGCCACAGGTGGTTAAATCCGCCCGCGTCATGAAGCAGGCGGTAGCGTATCTGATTCCCTACATCGAGGCGGAAAAGAGCGAGGACACCCAGGCCAAGGGCAAGATCGTCATGGCCACGGTAAAAGGCGATGTTCACGACATCGGTAAGAACATCGTCGGCGTGGTGCTCCAGTGCAACAACTATGAGGTGATCGACCTGGGCGTGATGGTGCCCGCCGAAAAGATCCTCAAGGCCGCCGAAGAGCACAATGCCGATATCATCGGCCTCTCCGGGCTGATCACGCCGTCGCTGGACGAGATGGTTCACGTGGCCAAGGAGATGCAGCGCCGCGGCATGGATTTGCCGCTTCTGATCGGTGGCGCCACCACGTCGAAAGCGCACACCGCGGTGAAGATCGAGCCGCAGTACGAGCACCCGGTGATCTACGTCACCGACGCCTCGCGGGCCGTCGGCGTGGCCGGGCGGCTGTTGACGCCGAGCCTGAAGGCGGAGTATGTCCAGAGCATTCGCGATGAGTACGTGGTGGTGCGCGAGCGCAACGCCAAGCGCAGACCCAAGGCGGCGGATCTCGACTACACCCAGGCGCGCAAGCGCCGCTTCAAGACCGACTGGAACGAGGTGACGCCCGTCCCCCCTTTGCAGCCCGGCATCACCGTGTTCGAAAACTACGATTTGCGTGAGCTGGTGGAGCGCATCGATTGGACGCCGTTTTTCATGAGCTGGCAGCTCGCCGGCAAGTATCCGAAGATTCTCAACGATGAAGTCGTCGGCGAGGCGGCGCGCAACCTGTTCGAGGATGCCCAGGTGATGCTCGAGAAGTTGCTCTCCGAGGGCCATATCCACGCCCGCGGGGTAATCGGGCTGTGGCCGGCCAACACGGTCGATGACGATGTGATCGAGGTCTACGCCGATGAAAGCCGCGAGCAGGTCGTCGAGCGGCTGCACCATATTCGCCAGCAGACCACCAAGGGCCGCGACGGGCTTTGTTACAGCCTGGCGGACTTCGTCGCGCCCAGGGAGAGCGGCAAACCCGACTGGATCGGCGGCTTTGCGGTCACCACCGGTCATGGCGTCGATGAGCTCTCGAAAGCCTATGAAAAAGCCGGTGACGACTACAGCGCGATCATGGTCCAGGCACTCACCGACCGGCTGGCGGAGGCGTTTGCCGAGCGCATCCACGAGCGCGTGCGTAAGGAGTTCTGGGGCTACGTGAAAGATGAAACGCTCGATAACGACGCGCTGATCGCCGAAAAGTACCAGGGCATTCGCCCGGCGCCGGGGTATCCGGCCTGCCCCGACCACACCGAGAAGGCGACCCTGTTCAGGCTTTTGGATGCCACCGAGAACACCGGGCTGGCGCTGACGGAGAACTTCGCCATGTGGCCAGCCGCGGCGGTGTCCGGCTGGTACTTCGCCCACCCGCAGTCGAAGTACTTCTCCACGGGCAAGATTACTCGCGACCAGGTCGAGGCGCTGGCGGCGCGCAAGGCCATGAGCCTCGAGGAGCTCGAGCGCTGGCTCTCGCCAGTGCTCTCCTACGAGCCGGAACCGGCGGCCAGCGCCGCGGTTTGAAGTGCCGCCACCCGGCGCCGGCTTTACAACCGGTGCCGGCGTGCATACGCTTTATAAATATCATTCAAGAATAAAAAGATAATTATATATTCTTTCATAGAATATGACGATCTGCGTTAAGGTGGCGGTACTCGACCGTCCGTCTCGACGTGACCATTTCGCCATGCAGGACCGTGCACATGTACCGTTACGATATTCACGACCAAACGCTCGTCGATGAGCGGGTCGCTCAGTTCCGCGATCAGATGGAGCGTTACCAGGCCGGCAAGCTCGGAGAAGAGGAATTTCGCCCGCTGCGCCTGCAAAACGGTTTGTATATTCAGCGCCATGCGCCGATGCTGCGCATCGCCATTCCCTACGGCATGCTCGCCGGCCATCAGTTGAAAGCGCTGGCCGAGATCACGCGGCGCTACGACCGTGGCTACGGCCACTTCACCACGCGCCAGAACCTGCAGCTCAACTGGCCGGCGCTGGAAGACGTGCCGGACATTCTGGGCGAGCTCGCCAAGGTGCAGATGCACGCCATCCAGACCAGCGGCAACTGTATTCGTAACACGACCAGCGATCAGTTCGCCGGTATCGCCAACGACGAGGTCGAAGACCCGCGCCCGTGGTGCGAGCTGATTCGCCAGTGGTCCACGCTGCACCCGGAATTCGCCTACCTTCCGCGCAAGTTCAAGATCGCGGTCAGCGGCGCCAGTCACGACCGCGCGGCAATTCAGGTTCACGATATCGGCCTGCGCTTCTGGTACAACGCAGACCGCGAGCTACGCGTGAAGGTACTCGCCGGGGGCGGGCTGGGCCGTACGCCGATGATCGCCGAAACCGTACGCGAGGACCTGCCCTGGCAGCACCTGCTCACCTATCTCGAGGCCTGCGTTCGCGTCTATAACCAGTTCGGCCGCCGCGACAACAAGTTCAAGGCGCGCATCAAGATTCTGGTCAAGGCGCTGGGCGTCGAAGAGTATCGCCGCCGCGTCGAAGAGGAGTGGGCGCATCTGAAAGACGGCCCGCAGACGCTGAACCAGGCCGCGGTGGATGACGCCAAACGCCACTTCCCCGAGCCCGAGCGCCGCGAAGTGGCACAAAGCTCAATCGACGCTTTCGAGGCGTTACGCGGCGAGAACCGCGCCTTTGCGCGCTTTGTCACCAACAACGTGACCGACCACAAGGTGCCGGGCTACAAGGCGGTAACGCTCTCGCTCAAGCGCCGCGAGCACGCCCCGGGCGATGTGACCGCCGATCAGATGGACGCGGTCGCGGATCTGGCCGACCGTTATGGCTTCGGCGAAATTCGCGTGACCCACGAACAGAACCTGGTGCTGTCCGACGTGCCGGTCGACGAGATCGAAACGCTCTGGCACGAGCTCGAGGCGCTCGGCATGGCCAACCCCACCGTCGGCACGCTCAACGACATCATCTGCTGCCCCGGCGGCGATTACTGCTCTTTGGCCAACGCGGTCTCGATCCCGATCGCCCAGTCGCTGCAGGAGCGCTTCGAGGATCTGGATTTCCTCTATGATTTGGGCCCGATCGATCTCAATATTTCGGGCTGCATGAACGCCTGCGGCCACCACCACGTCGGCCACATCGGCATTCTCGGGGTCGATAAAAAAGGCGAGGAGTATTATCAGGTCTCGATCGGCGGTAACTCCACCGACGACGCCTCGCTTGGCAAGATTCTGGGCCCGTCGTTCTTCCGCGAAGACGTGCCTGACGTGGTCGAAAAAGTGCTCGAAGTGTACGTGGCCGAGCGCCACGAGGACGAGCGCTTTCTCGATACCTACCGCCGCATCGGCCTGAAACCCTTCAAGGAGCGCGTGTATGCCCACTGATGCCAAAGACGCCGCGGCACAGGATACCGCCCCGGCGCCGGTTCACGTCGACCATTTGATCAATGACGGCGAGCTCGCCGCCGAGAACGCCTGGTGCGTCTCGTATGACGATGAGGCCCTGCCCGAGCAGCTGCCGGCGTTCGTACCGCTGGCGCTCTGGCGCGAGCACTTGGGTGACACCGACCTCGCCCCGCTGTTGACCAGCGACACCGAGCTTACACCGGCGCTGGGTGAAGAGCTGAAAAAGGCTCACGCGGTGGCGATCGACTTCCCCGCCTTCACCGACGGGCGCGGCTACAGCCTGGCGCGGCTTCTGCGCGAGCGCTACGGCTTTACGGGCGAGCTTCGCGCGGTGGGCGATGTGCTGATCGATCAGCTCAACTACATGGAGCGCTGCGGCTTCAACGCCATGGCGCTGCGCCAAGATCAGGATCCGGAAACCGCCCTGCGCGCGCTCAGTGCGTTCAGCGTGCGCTATCAGACCGATGTCCAGACGCGCTCAGCGCTGTTCGAGCGCCGCCTGGCCGCTGCAGAGTAAACGCTTTATAAAACCGAGCGGCGCGTTTCTGGCCGCTAATCGAAAGGGCAGCCTACGGGCTGCCTTTTTTGTCGTTGCGCATTGAGCGCGTTAGCCGCGGCGCTTTTGCTGGCGCTCGCGGTTGTTGGCCTTGGCGCGGTCACTTTTGCGCAGCATTACCCAGGTCGCCCCGAGCCCCCCGTCGGAAGACTGCGCCGAAACGTATGCCTGCACCTCGTCGAACTGGCAAAGCCACTTGGCCAGATACGAGCGCAGCACGTTGGCGGGGCTGTCGATCTCACGCCCGCGGCCGTGAACGATCATCACCGAGCGCAGATCATGACCAAAAGCGTCCTGGATAAAGGGAAAGAGCATCCGCCGGCACTCGGCGAGCGGGCGCCTGAGCAGGTGGAGCTGCGCCTGAACGGGGTAGCCGCCGTGCTTGAGTTTATCGACCACGCCCTGCTGGATACCCTCGCGGCGGTACTCGAGCGGGTCGAACGGCGGCAATAGATCGACGAAGTCGTCGGACAGAAAGTTGTTCTGATCAATAGCCGCCTCGGCGCTTTCTCGCCGGGCCAGCTGCGCCTCGGAGGGCCTGGAGCGCCGGTCGCCCGTATCCGCCCGGCGGCCCTTCGCCAGGGGTTTCACATCACCGACAAAAGCGCGAAAATCCATGTCTTCACGAAAGTCTTCACGAAAATCATCACGAAGTGGCTGATTCATGGCGGGCTCCTCGGAGTGGGTGCAATCGATATCCTGGCATAAAGCGGCGCCGGGCTTAAGGGCTCTCTTTTCAAGACTCTCTTTTCATGGGCTATCTTGCATGACACGTTTTGCATCATGCAGGGACGGCGGACACTACAAGGATAGAACATGATCTGGATAAAAAGGGGGTTGGCCCTGGGGCTACTCGTCGTGCTGGGCGTGGCGATGTGGCTCTGGATGACCATGCTAAGCCCCTGGTTTTACGAGCGCCCGGCCCATATTGCGCCTATCGAGCAGCGAAGCCACCAGGTGTTCGTTTACGGCACGCTGCGTTTTGCTCCGGTGCGCTGGGTGGTGATGCATACCGGTGGCGAAGCGCAAGCCGACGCACTAAAAGGCTTCACCAAAAATGGCCTCGACCTTTCGCCGGCCCCGCAGGGCACGGTTCAAGGGCTTCTGCTAACCGTTACGCCCCAGCAGCTTTCGCGACTCGACCGCTATGAGCGGCTGGGCGTTCGCTACCGCCGTGAAGAGGTCGAGCTCGAAAGCGGCGAGGTGGCCTGGGTTTACCGGCGCCTGGCCGAACAAGCATCAGCCAACGCAGCTGCGCCCAACGAGCAGGCTCTGGTAGGATATAAGCGAATGGTGCTTGCCGGTTCAGGCGCCCCGGACCTGCCGGGCTACCACTGGCCGGCGGCAAACGACGCAACTGATCCGCGCGCCAAGACTCGGCTTTTCAAGGAAACCTCATGAGCGACAACACCCCCTATATTCTGGTGCTTTACTATTCGCGCTCCGGCGCCACGCGGGAGATGGCGCGCCAGGTCGCGGCGGGGGTCGAAAGCGTGGCGGGTATCAAGGCGCGGCTTCGCACGGTGGCTTCGGTTTCGCCCACGACCGAAGCCGTGGAAAGCGAGGTGCCGGAAGAAGGCGCCATTTACGCCGACCTTGAGGATCTGCGCCACTGCAGCGGCTTGGCACTGGGAAGCCCTACCCGGTTTGGCAACATGGCCGCCCCGCTCAAATACTTTCTCGATACCACGAGCAATCTCTGGATGAACGGCGCGCTGATCGACAAGCCCGCCACCTGCTTCACCTCGACCTCGAGCATGCACGGCGGTCAGGAGAGCACGCTTTTGACCATGCTGGTGCCGCTTTTGCACCACGGCATGGTCTACGCGGGCATCCCCTATAATGAAACCGAATTGATCGAGACCCAAACCGGCGGCACGCCCTATGGGGCGAGCCACGTGGCGGGTGGGCGCAGCGATCGCGTGATCGATGAGCACGAGCGCGCCCTGTGCGTCGCCCAGGGCAGACGTGTGGCGCGGCTGGCGGTGGCGCTAGAGGCGCTTCGCGAGGCGTCCTCATGAGGCAGTGGCTTCTCGATCTGGAGCGCCGTCACGGGCGCGAGGCGCTGAGCCAAAAAACGCGCCGGCTGGTGTTGATCAGCTTCGTGGTACTGCTGGGGCTTGTGATGCTGCGCGGTTTTCAGGTCCAGGGCGACGAGTACAGCTGGCGCCCGGTACTGGCTTTTGTTTTGCCGCTGCTACTCTTTTTGCCGTCGATCATCGGCAAGCGGCCCCGGGGCCATGCCTGGCTCGCCTTCGTCAGCCTTTTGTATATCGCCCAGGGCGTGATGTTTGCCGCGGCCACCGGGCAGTTTCTGCGCGGGGCGCTTGAAATCGCCGCCGCTGCCGCGCTGTTTTTCGGCTCGCTGGGCTATGCCCGGTTTGGCGCGCGAAAGGTGTCGCGCTGACCGGCTCGATGAAAAAACGACGACACCGATCAAAATAACGACACTCAACCACGCTTCAGGGAGCAGCGATCATGAACCGTAATATTGCCGATGTTCGGCGTGACTACGAAGGCGGGCTGTTGGAAGAAGCCGCCATGCCGGACGATCCCTTCACGCTTTTCGACCAGTGGTTTGAAGCCGCTCTCGAAAGCGATGGCCAGGACGCCAACGCCATGACGCTGGCCACCGCCGACAGCCAGGGCCGTCCTCACGCCCGCGTGGTGCTGTTAAAAGGTGTTGATGCCCAAGGGTTGACGTTTTACACCAACTACCACAGCCATAAGGGTAGCGAGCTTGCCAACGTGCCCTTCGCGGCGGCAACGTTCTGGTGGCCGGGGCTTTCTCGCCAGGTACGGGTCGAGGGCGCAGTCGAGCAAGTCGCGCCTGAAGAGTCCGACGCCTACTTTCAGAGCCGGCCGCGAGGTAGTCAGCTGGGCGCCTGGATCGCGACCCAAAGCGTGGTGATCCCGGATCGCAAATGGATCGAGGAGCGCCAGGTACGTTTTGAGCATGCCTACGATGGCCAAACGATACCGCGGCCGATCCACTGGGGCGGCTATCGCATCAAGCCGGACATGATCGAGTTCTGGCAGGGCCAACCCAGCCGCCTGCACGATCGGATACGCTTCGAGCGCCAGGACGACGGCCCCTGGAGCCGCTTTCGCCTCGCGCCTTGATACCCGCATCGACAAACGCCCCTGCCCGCCTTGGGCTGCCAGGGGCGTTTTTGATGCAGCTCAATCCGGCAGGCTTTCAAGGCGATGGCGCTGCCAATCGCTGTCCGGCTCGTTGAGGCGAAGGACGGCGTCGATCACCTGCTCGTCCATGTTGTAGCGGCTGGTGAACCCCAGATGTTTCATCAGCGCGCGCATCGGATGATTATCCATCATGATCTTGCCGATCATTTCGATGGTGCCCACGCTCTTGCAGTAGCTGATCATTTTTTCCATCAATAGCTTACCGATTCCCAGCCCCTGCAGATCGTCACGCACGATGATCGAGAACTCGGTCCGCAGGTTGTCGGCGTCGTTGTAGACCCGTACCACCCCCAGCATCTCCTTGCTACCGTCATCGTGCTGGTGCTCGGCGATGAACGCCATCTGGCGGTCGTAGTTGATGTGCGAAAGGATCGACAGATCTCGCTGGGACAGGTTCGACTTGTTGTGGAAGTAGCGAAACCGGATGCTCTCCTCGGAAAGCCGAGTGTGAAAGCGGGTAATCAGCGGCGCATCCTCGGCGCGAATCGGGCGCACCTCGACCTGCCAACCGTTTTTGAGCGTGACCCACTCACGAAGCTCCTCCGGATACGGCATGATCGCAAAGCGCGCCGGCGGGCCCAGATCCATGGCGAAATCGACCGCGAGCAGCCCATCGCGGTTCAACAAAAGCGGATTGAGCTCGAGCCCGCGCAGATCAACCAGATCCGAAGCCATCTGCGAAAGCTTGACCAGCAACTGGCAGAGCCGCTCGATATCGCGCTCCGCCTCGCCCGAGTGTTCGCGAATCAGCGAGGCGGCGTGGGTGCGCCCCACCATGTCCGCGGCGAGGCTCATGTTGAGCGGCGGCAGCGCCACCTGGCGATCCGCCAACACGTTCACCTTGTAGCCGCCGATACCGAACACGATCAAGGGGCCGAACACCGGATCACGGGTGATGCCCGCACAGATCTGCATCGAGTGTTTGCCGCGCTGCATGGGCTGCAGGCAGTACTCCTGGATGGTGTACTCGGGAAACTTCTCGCGCACCTTGTCGCCCAGACGCTGAACGCCTTCGGCGACCTGGCTTGGGGTGACCAGATCCTGCAGCAGCCCGGCAGAAATCTTGTGCGGGTGGCGGCGGTAACGGTACGGGTGGCAGTTGCCATCGTGTACCACCTTTAGAGCCTTGGGGCCGGCGAAGTGCCCCTGCTCCTTGAGCGCATCGCTCGGGTTTTGCAAATAGACGCTCGGCGCGGTGGGGATACCGTAGGCCTCGAGCACTGTCGCGGTTTCCGAGTGGGTGAGCGTGTAGCGGCGCTGTTCCTTGGCTTTCGCGATCAGTTCCCGGCAGGCCTGACGGTCAGCGGCGCGAGTGTCGAAGGTCAAACTGGGCGGAATCTCGTGCAAAAGCGCCTGTACCCGCTGGTAGTCGACCATGTGCATGAACGCCTTGACCGCTTTTTCCGGCGAAATATAGGTAGGAATACCCGCGGCGCTAAACGTGCTTCTCGCTTTGAGCGCCTCCTTGAGGCCCATCCAACTGGTCAGCAGGTTACGCTTGAAGCGTTTGCGGCTGTCGATCAGCGCCTGGGCGGTTTCGACCGACGGCGCCAGGCGGGTCGGCGCATGGACGACCAGTACCGCGTCCACGTTAGGGTCGGCGGTGACGATCTCCAGTGCCTCGACGAAGCGCCTGGGGGTGGCGTTGCCGCCCAGATCCACCGGGTTCTCGCCGGGCTTGCTGCGATCGACCTTACGCTCGGTCAGCGCGGCCTGGGTTTCATCGCTAAAGCGTGCGAGTGTGCCGCCGGCGCTGATGAGCTTGTCGATGGCGAGCATCGCCGGGCCAAGGCCGTTGGAGACCACCGCAAGGCGGTCGCCGCGCAGCGGGCGCATGCGTGAAAGCGTCTCCAGCGCGTCGAAGAGCTCGTCGGAATCGTTGACGCGCACGACGCCGGCACGGGCGAAGGCAGCATCGAACACCACGTCCCGGTGGGTGATACCCGGCGTCGGCGCCATACCGGAGATATCCGACTCCGGCGTGCGCCCGCTTTTGATCGCCAGCACCAACCGGTTACGCGAGGCGTCGCGTACCGACGTCATGAAGTGCTGCGCGTCCTTGATACGCTCCAGGTGGAGCAAGATGGCCTGGGCCGGCGAGAACTGGTTCACGTAGTCGATCAGATCCGGCAGCAGCACATCGACGCTATCACCCACGCTGATCAGGTGAGAAAAGCCTACTTCGCGCCCCGCCGCCCAGTCGATCATGGCGTTAGCGAGCATCCCGGACTGGCCCAGATACGCCACCCGCCCGGGCTTGACCGGCTGGCTGGCGTAGGAGGCGTTGAGCTTTTTGCTGGGCACGATCAGCCCCATGCACTCCGGGCCCAGCACGCGAATGCCCGAGACACGAGCGGCCTGAAGCATTTGCTCTCGAATCGAGCCTTCGCTGCCCTGCTCGCGATCGAGATACGCCCCGCCCGAGAGTACCAGCGCCGCCTTGACGCCCTTGCGACCGAGCTTTTCGATGAGCCCGGGCGCCCCTTCCACCGGCGAGCAGATCACCG
The DNA here is from genome assembly GCF_025725645.1 of Halomonas sp. GD1P12. Taxonomy (NCBI): domain Bacteria; kingdom Pseudomonadati; phylum Pseudomonadota; class Gammaproteobacteria; order Oceanospirillales; family Halomonadaceae; genus Halomonas; species Halomonas sp. GD1P12. The sequence goes on from NZ_CP107007.1 coordinate 1,946,613, forward strand.
CAAGCCCCGGCGGCTCGGGAAGCTCATCGACGCCTTTGAAACAGGGAACGCCGAAAACCTCGTCGTAGCCTTTTAAATTGACCGCCCAAAGTTTACCTTTGAACCCACCCTCCTGAAGATTGCCGAGCACCAGCCCGCCCAGAGACTCCGGCTTTTCAGAGGCGCCAAAGACGGCGATCGTTTGCGGCTCGAAAAAGTGATGTAAAAAGCGGGTGCTCACGAACGCATCTCCTGGGGGTATTTCATGTACGACTTATGATCAGTGTCGCGCACGCACTCATAGCGATTAAGGTAGCCTGACATTGAATGGAGCGCCTGCATGATTACCGCCTACCTTACCCATCCCGACTGCGTGTTGCACCACATGGGCCCGGACCACCCGGAAAGCCCTGCGCGGCTCGAGGCCATACGGGCGCGCCTGTCGCTGGATGGGCTCTTGCAGCAAACCATGCAGGGCGAAGCCAGGGAAGTCGAGCCGGCAGCGCTTGCGCGGGTTCACGCAAAGCGCCATCTCGAGGCGCTGGAGCGCTGCCTCCCCGAGCAAGGCCTCACATCGCTCGATAGCGACACGCTGATGAACCCGGATACGCTTAGAGCCGCCCGGGTGGCGGCGGGCGCGGTGGTCAAGGGCATCGACCAGGTGTTCAAGCGTCAGGCCGACAACGTGTTCTGCGCCGTGCGCCCGCCGGGCCACCACGCCGAGACCGCCGACGCCATGGGATTTTGCTTTTACAACAACGTCGCCGTTGGCGCGGCCCACGCCCGCGAACATTACGGCGCAAAGCGCGTCGCGATTCTGGATTTCGACGTTCACCAGTGCAACGGCACCATCGATATCTTCAAAAACGACCCAGACGTGTTGATCTGCACAAGCTACCAGTTTCCCTTCTACCCCTGGCGCTATCTCAAAAGCGAGTGGCCGAATGTAGTCAATACGCCGCTGGAGGCAGGGACCAAAAGCGCAGGCTTTCGATCGGCCGTCGAGCAGCAATGGCTGCCCGCGCTTCACGACTTCAAGCCGGATCTGGTACTGCTCTCCACCGGTTTTGATGCCCACCGCGACGACCCCATGGGCGAGCTCGAGCTCGAGGATGAGGATTACTACTGGATCACGTGCCAGGCCATGGAGATTGCAAAACTCTACGCTGAAAACCGACTGGTGTCTGTTCTCGAGGGCGGCTACAACCCGAAGTCGTTGGCCAGCGGCTGCAGCGCGCATCTCAAGGCACTATTGGGTCTGCCTTTCGAGGCCGCCCCCGGGGCTAGCGCATGAAAGACCGTGCATGGAAACGGTATAAAAGGCAATCGTGTTAACATGGCGCCTTGATCATGGTAACGACAGGCAAACAGGACGGCGCTGATTCATGACCGAGACGTATGACGAGCACGCGGCCTTAAGGATCGCATCGGGGCGCAAGGAGTTCGTCGAGCCGCTGCGCCTTGGCGCCAGGCTCAAGGAGATTCGCCTGGCCAATACCTGGACACTCGAAGACGTCAGCCGTCGCACTGGCATCGCCCGCTCGACGCTATCAAAAATCGAAAACGACCAGGTCTCGCCGACGTTTAGCGTCGTCCAGAAACTCACCTCCGGGCTTGCCATCGACCTGCCCCAACTATTCACCCCGCCCAAGCGCGAACATTACACCATGGGCCGGCGTGACTTGACGCCCAAGGGTAAAGGACAGCTTCACCCTACCCCGACTTATGAACACGAGCTTTTGGGCCACCAGTTGGCGCAAAAGCGCATGATACCTTTCAAGACGGTCGTGCGGGCGCGGAGTTTCGAGGCGTACCAGCAGTGGGTACGCCATGACGGTGAAGAGTTTTTGATGGTGCTGGAAGGCGACATACTGCTCTACAGCGAGTTCTACGCCCCGCAGGCGCTCACCGAGGGCGACAGCATCTACTTCGACAGCGACATGGGCCACGCGCTGGTATCGACCAGTGTCGAGGATGCGGTGGTATTGTCCGTATGTACGCGGGGCGACTTGATCTAGCCCCGGCTCTCAAAGGCAGTTGGTCGGTTTGGGGAGCCCGGCCAAGCGCGCCACGCGCCGCGCCGGACTTTCCGGGAACAGCGACATCAAATAAAGCGAATTGCCCTTCTCTTCACCCAGCGCCTGGCGCGTGGCCTTGACCAGCGCACGCATGGCCGGTGCCATCTCAAAACGAGCGTAGAATTCCCGCACGACGGCAATGATTTCCCAATGTGCCGGCGTCAACGCCAACCCTTCATCACGCGCCAACGCCTCGGCAACCTCATTACTCCATGACTCTTGATCTACCAGATATCCCTCAGGATCCAGTTTCAGATTTTCGTTGCAATCAAGATAACGGTATAAATTTTCATCTTTCATATCAATACCAGGTCACACACTGTTCATGGCGCTCCGAGAGCGCTAAAAATCCTGCCATGTCCACTATGGAAAACGTCTGCCGCTTGGCGACATCAATGAGCCCTCGTGACGCCAGGTCTTCCTGGAGTAAATATACCCGGCCCTTGCACTGCTCGAACCCTGTCCACTCAGGCTTCAGGCACGCCTGAACGGCTTTTTCGATCAGCACGACCTCGTCGCTTTTGGCGACCACGCGCAGCATGTTCGTTGCGCAATTCGCATCGACCCGCTGATTCAAGATATGCAGCATGCGTCCTCTTTAATATCGGCAACCATCAGAAATGAAGAACGTCTCGCGCGCGCTGATAAAGCGCGGCCAGCTCGCTTTCAGAAATCACGCGCGCGGCATCGATCAGCAGACCGGCGTCGAGCCCTTGCTCTACCAGGCTGCTTTCGGGCACCAGCAGTTCCTCGATATCGTACATCTCTAACATCTCGAGCGTGGGTAGCACGGCCTTCTGCCCCGGCGCACCGGCCTGTTGCGATTTCAGTAGTGCCAAAGCGCCCTCGCCGGCGAATAAAAGCGTGACCGGCTCACCGAACGCCGCGGCCACCAGCGCCACGTCAAGGCCTTCTCTGAGCGCGTTGGACGCAAAGGGGGCGCTTCTTAGCGTAATCAGGCGGGCGGGGTGCTCGGTCATCGTTTGCCTCGAGTGGAGAGTTCGGGAATCACGCTCGGGGAGTGAAGCGTCAGGCGAAGGTAATGAATCGGTCGCAGCTTTTTTGCAGCGTCAAAAGCTGGCCCAGCCCCGTGAGCTCGAAGGGCGCTTCAAGCGTGTGCTGGGTCAGACCATGGCGTTTGGCCTCGGCTCGGTCGAGCACGCCTCGGCGAAGCGACGCCGCCACGCATACGTCAAGCGCCGTGGCGTGATCACGATTGAGCGCTGCCCACGCCTCTCTTAAATTAAGCTCATCCTGGGGCGGGCTCATTAGCGACGAGGCATTGTGCACGCCATCCTGATAGAAAAACACGCCGATTAGCGTGTGGCCCCTGTCGATTACGGCGTGGGCGAAGCGTAGCGCCGAATGCGGTGCCGGGCTCGTATAGGGTGCGCCGGTCACCAGTAGTCCGTATTTCATTTCGCTCTCGTTGCGGGCATGAACTGCCTATAAAAAAACAGACCCTACCGAAGTAGGGTCTGTTTGGGTAGCGGGTCGACCAAAAAATCAGTCGCTGCTCATGATGCCCAGAATGGAGAGAAGGCTTACGAACAGGTTGTAAATGGAGACATAGAGCGTAACGGTCGCCAGAATGTAGTTGGTTTCGCCCGCGCGGTGAACGATCTCGCTGGTCTGGTACAAAATCGCCGCCGAGGCGAAAAGTACGAAACCGGCAGAAACCATCAATGACAGCGCCGGAATTTGGAAGATCAGTCCAGCCACCATGGCCAGGATCAGCACGATGGCGCCCGCCATCAGGAAGTTGCCAAGGAAGCTGAAGTCCTTTTTGGTCATCAGCGCGACGGCGGAAAGACCGATGAAGGTCAGGCCGGTCATGGCCAGCGCGTTCATGATCAGCGCACCGCCGTTGGGCAGCGTCAGATAGGCCGAGATGATCGGGCCAAGGGTAAAGCCCATGAAACCGGTGAAGGCAAACGTGGCCAGAAGCCCAGCGGCGGAGTTGGCGGTTTTATGCACCAAAAACATCAGCCCATAAGCGCCGATGAAGAAGACGAAAATGTTCATCTGCTGTACGCCGAGCGCGACAGAAGCGCCAGCGGTAACGGCCGAGAACAGCAGCGTCATGGCCAAAAGTGCGTAGGTATTACGCAGTACCTTGTTGGCTCTAGCGCCGCTAACCGCCTGATCCTGCTGCGGTCGTACGGTGTGCGAATCGTTGAACGCCATGGTTATAAACTCCCTGGTAGTCGTACTAACAACGGACAAGCATGCCGTGACGTAGTTCCCGGTGCAAGCCCTTCAAATTCAAAAAAAGCTCATCGTTGGACGAAGATTCAACGCAATGTGTCTATGCTAACTTAATGGATATACCACGCCCCGAATAAATGAGAGTTTATTCGCTCTACTTACACCTGATAAAAGGAGTCACCATGACGCTATCCACTCATCGTATCCTGAAACTCAACGCGCTGACTGTTGCAGTTCTTCTAAGTACCCAGGCATTTGGCTTTGACCCTCAAGGGGAAGACGTTACCTACCAGGTCGGTGACGAGAGCTTCGAAGGTTATTTCGTCGAAGCCCAGGGCGAGTCGAAAGGCAGCGTATTGATCGTGCACGACTGGGACGGCGTCGACGACTACGAGCGCGAGCGCGCCGACATGCTAGCCGAACAGGGCTACGATGCGTTCGCGGTGGATCTCTTCGGTCAGGGTAACCGCCCCCAGGAAGTGGAAGCGAAGCAGGCCGCTACCAGCGCGCTATACGAAGATCGTGAGCGGATGCGCGAACTGACGCTGGCAGGCTTGACGCAGGCGCGCGAGCAGGGTGCGGAAAGCGCAACCGTCATTATGGGCTACTGTTTCGGCGGCACCGTGGCGCTTGAGATGGCACGCTCCGGTGAAGCCGATGACATCGCCGCCTACACGAGTTTTCACGGCGGCCTGGATACGCCCGAGGGTCAGTCCTACGCAAGCGATACGCCGCCGATTTTTATCGCTCACGGCGGCGCTGATGAAATGGTGAGTTTGGACGATGTTGCAACGCTGGCCTCAGAGCTCGAAGAGGCCAACATCACCTATGAGATCGGCATCTACTCTGGAGCCCCCCACGCCTTTAGCGTTTTTGGCAGCGACCGCTATGACGAACGCGCCGATCAACGCTCCTGGGCCACGTTCCAGAAGTGGCTCGAGGAGATGCTTTGAATCCATCGGGTTAGAAACGCCCATTTCTTCGTACCCGCCCCTTTTGAAAAATTGGAGGGGCGGATTTTTTAGCTTTCAACCTCCCGCAAGTCCTCGATCTCGACGCCCTCGGGCAGTTCGTCGGCTTCGGCGGGCAGCCAGACCGGGTGTAGATCGCTATCCTCGCGGCCGTCCTCGAGGGTTTGTCCGGGAACGCGGTATACGATGCGTTCGCGCTTGACATCCCAGGCATAGATTTTATCCATCGGTCCTCCTTGCGGGTTCGTATGCATACAGCCGATGCCCAAAGAGAGGCAGGACTGCTATCATCGCACGGTGTTAAACAAGTCAATGTCAGGAGAAAGTTATGAAGTCCATGTTCGCTCTGGGTCTGGTGGCCATCATGCTGGTAAGCGCCGGCTGCGCCTCTGGCACTAGCTCTTCGCGCTCGGCAGAGTGTCGTAAACAGGCAGAACAGCTCGGTGATACCATGCACTATGGCGACTGCCTGCGCGGCTCACGTACGGAGGCGACCTACTAGGCTACGCATCTAAACGCCTCGACCGCATAAAAAAACGGTTCAGCTTAAGCTGAACCGTTTTTGTTTAATCGTCTGTGTCGGCCTTGTGAGAGGCTTCTCTCAGCGTTTTTTCAAGGCTGTGCTCGCCGCCGTCTTCTTCGTTGCTGTCATCGACCAGAAAGCTCGAATGACGCCCTTTGGGCTTGATGTCGGCGCCGCAGCTACCGCAATTGTCCGGGTCTTCCGGCGCTCCCTTGGGTTCAGAGGGGTCATACTCCTTGCCACACTGCTCGCACTTCTCAAGATGCTTCATTGGTTTCTCCTTTCCTGACCACCTGATGATATTGAACACGCCAAGTGCCAATAGGTTCCTGAAAATACCCTCAATCACCGCTGACGCGGTGTGAGTGGTTCCGGCCATTTTTTATCGCGGTATTCAAGCGAGTGTCGCCCATCATCCATGGTCGCGTCTATTCAACTATCTTTCTAATTCAATCTTATAGATAACCCTCGATGCCACCGCCCGATAAAGTCAGCGGCAACTCAACACCTTTGGTTTTACTCGCCAACATCTCGCTTTTCGAGGTCTATTAGCGCGCTTGGCCACAGGCTTCGATGCTCAAGAATAACCACCTTGCCACGCCTGCAGGACGCGACGTATAGCCGCAGTTTGGAAACAAGGGAGCACCTGCCAAAAAGAGCAAGCCTCGAAAAGAGGCATCCGCTTTAATTGGCCGGGGGTTTGCGTATAATGCGCGGCCCCGGCGCTTGCGCCTATCAGAGGGTTCCCTAACCCCTCCTGCTATTAAAAAGGCCGTTCACATGTTTGCACTGACCGACGCTCAGCACCGCCGCTGCCTTCTGATCATGGTGCTGTTTCATATTGGCGTTATTGCCGCCAGCAACTACCTCGTTCAGCTACCTTTCACGCTTTTCGGGTTTCACACCACCTGGGGGGCGTTTAGCTTCCCATTCATCTTTCTGGCCACCGATCTGACCGTTCGCCTGTTCGGCAAGGGGCCGGCGCGGTCGATCATCTTGCGTGTCATGTTCCCGGCGCTTGCGATCTCCTACGTGGTATCGGTCATTTTCCCTCAAGGAAGCTTCGCCGGCATCGGCGCGCTTGGTGAGTGGAACCTGTTCGTGGCGCGCATCGCACTGGCAAGCTTTCTGGCCTACTTTCTCGGCCAACTGCTCGACGTTCAAGTGTTCGACCGGCTGCGCCAGTGGGCCTGGTGGGTCGCGCCGGTCTTCTCGACGGTACTGGGCAACCTGGCGGACACGTTCGCCTTTTTCTTCACCGCTTTCTACAATAGCCCGGACCCGTTCATGGCGGCCCACTGGGTGGAAATCGCCGCGGTGGACTATGCGATCAAGCTGGCCATCAGCCTGCTGTTCTTTTTGCCGCTGTACGGCCTGCTGCTGGCCTGGCTAACCCGGCGTCTCGTGGTCTGGACAGGACAGCGCGACCGCGCCCCACGAGTCGCCTGATTCAAAAAAACGTGCCCATCAAGGAGGCTCAATGAGCCGCGTTACTCCGGTTGATCTTCATTTCATCGAGGCCCTCGAAGGCGCTGACCCCGACAAAACGCCGCTCGTCGTGCTGCACGGCCTTCTCGGTAGCGCCGACAACTGGCGCTCGCACCTGAAGGTATGGCAACAGCAGCGCCGAGTGCTGGCGGTGGATCTTCGCAACCACGGCCGCTCCCCCCACGCCGACGGCATGGACTACCAGGCGATGAGTCAGGACGTGATTGCGCTGCTCAAAAAGGAGAAGATCGAGCGGGCACACATCCTGGGTCACTCGATGGGCGGCAAAGTCGCCATCAGCCTGGCGCGGCTGGCGCCGGAGCTTACGGCATCATTGATCGTCGGCGACATCGCCCCGGTGCGCTACGACCACGGCCACGACGACGTTTTTAGCGCCTTGAACGCGGTGCGCGAAGCCAAACCTACCGATCGCAAGCGTGCCGATGCGGTCATGGCCGAGCACGTTAGCGCTCGCCCTACTCGACTCTTTCTGGCGACCAATCTGGTGCGCAATGACGACAAACAGATGTCGCTGCGCGTGGGCCTCGACGAGATTCAGGCAGGTTATGACGCCATCATCGGCCTGCCCGCCGGCGAAGAGCCCTACCAGGGCCCAACGCTGGTGCTGCGCGGCGCCGACTCACACTACGTCACCGATGACATGATCCCGGCCTTGAAAGAGATGCTGCCGACCGCGCGAGTGATCACGCTAAAAGAGGCGGGCCACTGGCTGCACGCCGACCAGCCCGAGGCGTTCCAGCAAGCGGTCAGCGCTTTCATGAATGAAGAGGATAAATAAGGCCTAGAGCGGCGTGATGCTTAGCCCATGCTCCTCGGGGCTTCGCAAAAAGCGGTTCAGGATGCGATAGGTATCCACGTCGAACTGAACTGCCTCGAAATCGAGCCGTCTGGCCTTGGCAAGCGACACCGCGCTGCCGAGGTAGCACCAGTGATCCACCGTGTGATAGGCGCTTTTACGGGTATGAACGCTTTTTTCGCGGATGACGATCCTGTTGGGCCAGGGCCAGGCACTCACCTTCAAACGCTCGAGTGCCGCCTGCGCTCTTTGGGTATGTGCCTCGAGCGACTCCTTCTCACAGCACGCGCCGGCGCACTTGCCGAGCTGATTGGCAAAGCAGCGCCCTTTTCCCTTCTCGAGCCCCAGCACCTGCGGGCAGAGTTTGTGCTCCTCGATGATCGTCTTGAGCGCCTGTTTGGCCTCGCGCGCGTGGCGAAAAAGCCCGAAACGCTCGCCCGGCGCCGAGCTGATCAGTACGGCGCTTCCGGCAAGCGTCGGCACGTGATCGCCGTCGGGCCAGAACCAGGTTTTCAGGCCGCCCTGACGGCGTAGCTGGCGATTCATGATCGGCATCAGCTCCTTGATCAGCTGCGCCTCGCGGAGCTGGGCGCCCAAATCGCCGGCGGTCTCCTCCCACTCGATGTGCTGAATCTGCTGGAGCATGCGCATCGCCTTGTCGTCCTGGTGGTCGCGCTGAAAGTGCCCCTTCACCCGATTTTTCAGGTTGATACTTTTACCCACGTAAAGCGGCAGCCGATTGTGGCCATAGAAGAGATACACTCCAGGACGCGGCGGGAGCTCGCTCATCAGAGCGCTGTCGAGATGCGCTGGCAGGTTGCGGTGCTCTCGCTCCTGACCGGTAGCGGCCTGCCACTGCTCGGCGGGAAAGCGCTGCTGCCAGGCCTGCCACAGCCGCCAAAGCGCCTCGGCATCGTCCTCGGCGCGGTGGGCGCGCGCGGTCTGAATATCGAAGCGCGCGAGCAGGCTTTTCAGGTTGTGCTGGCGCTGCTCGGGTTCGAGCCTTCGCGAGATACGCAGGGTACACATCAGCCGGGGGCGATAGTCGAGCCCGGCGCGCTTGAAGGCGTTGCGCAAAAAGCTCGCGTCGAAGCGGGCGTTATGCGCCACCAGACAGCTCTCACCAAGCCACGTTTTGAACGCCTCGGCGATCGTCTCGAAACGCGGGGCGTCGGCGACCATATCGTCGTGAATGCCAGTGAGCTTCGAGATGAACGGGGGAATGCTGGTGCCCGGGTCGATCAGGCTCACCCAGCGATCGACGATCTCCCCTTCAACCACCTTCAGCGCGGCGATTTCGGTGATGCGATCGCGGGTGGCTCTCGTACCGGTGGTTTCCACGTCGATAAACGTCAGGGCGGGTTCGCTCATGGCTCTGCGCCCAGCGTGTGCGGGTCGACCGCCAGCCGCGATACCGGTAACGCCTCCTCGATAAGGCCTCGCTTTTGCAAGTAGGTCTCAAACGCCTGGTAGCGGCGCGTGTTCACCGCTGCCGGGCTCAACGACAGGCGGCGCAGAAGCGACTCCCAGTTCGCCTCATTGATCGCATTATCGAGAATCGGGTGCTGCTCGGCGACCAGCGTCCAGGACGCTTCGGGGTTTTCGATCATCCAGTGGCTCGCCTGCTCGACGGCGCTCATGAAGCGCGCCCAGGTCGCGCCATGGCGACCAAGCGTTTGGCTGTTGGCCACGACGATGACGCCATCGTGACGGGGAATGTCGATCTCCTCAAAACGAATGACGTGGCTCTCGATCCCCTCAGGTGCGAGCTGCTGGGGAAGCGAGGCAAAGTAGCCGTCGGCGATCACGTTGGCGTCACCGCGCACCACGGCAGCGGCGGCATCGAAGTGCACATTGACCGGCGCCTTGAAGCCATCGGTTTGACGCAGCGACTGAGGGATGAGCCGCTCGGCTACGATGGTCTCGCCTTCTCGGGTAGAAAAGCCGTAATCGCGCCCGGCCAGCAAGGCAACGTCGTCCGTTTCGGCAACGCTGCCGGTCACGATCACCGCGTTCAAGGGCGTTTCGATCAGCGTTCCCACCCGCGTAAGAGGCTCGCCCTGATGTGCCTGCAGATGCAGTATGGGCTGGCGAGTCAGCGCCAGGTCCACCTCTTCGGCCACCAATAGCTTGAGCGGAATGGTCGGGTCCGCCGGGCTCAAAAGCTCTACCGCCAGCCCCTGCGCCTTGAACAGTTCCCGCGCCTGGGCGATCAAAAGCATGGCGTGCTGTGGACTCAGGTACCAGTCCAGCATGACCGTCACTTCGGTCAGCGGCGGCGGATCAAGCGGCGGCGGCAGCGCCAGGGTGGCCGAAGGCACCGGCGCGGCTTGAGGCTCGGCGCCGGCGGTGCTTTCATCGCGGGCCAGGGGGGCGGCGTCGGGCCATAGCTCGGGCGGTAGCATGACCTCGCTTTCGAGCGACACAGCCCCAGCATCTTGATCAGACCCCGCCTCCCCCTCTGCGGCCAGCGCCGGCCAGGAAAAAAACAATAGACAAAACGCACCGGCGAACAGCAAGCGCGCTTGCCGGCGGATAGTCAGGTGAGGCATCGCTACACTCCAGGGGCGTGAAGCCGGAGTGTAGCGGGTGGCCGCCGGCCCTGACCAGCCCTGGCCCGCCATAAAGCCTTAAGGCGCAGTAAAATAGCGGGGGGCGTGCAATAATAGAGCGGCATTGATGTAGAGACGGAGAGACATGGACGCACTGTATACCTTTTTTTTGATCGGCGGCATTCTCATGACGCTGAGCATTCTGGCCAGCCGGCTCTCATCAATGTTTGGCGTTCCGCTGCTGCTGATCTTTCTGGGGCTGGGCATGCTCGCCGGCGAAGAGGGGTTGCTTGGCGTCGTATTCGACGACTACAGCATGGCCTTCGTCATCGGCCACCTGGCACTGGCGATGATTCTGCTCGACGGCGGGCTTCGCACTCGCCTCAAAACTTTTAGGGTCGGCTTCAAACCGGCGCTGTCGCTGGCCACCGCCGGGGTGTTCATCACCAGCGCCATCGTCGGCATCATCGCCATGTGGGTGTTTCAGCTCAGCCTGATTCAAGGCCTGTTGGTCGGGGCGATCGTCGGCTCCACCGACGCGGCGGCGGTGTTCTCGATGCTCAGCGGCCGCGGAGTCAGCCTCAACGAGCGGGTCAGCGCCACGCTCGAGATCGAGTCCGGTACCAACGATCCGATGGCGATCTTTCTCACGCTGATGCTGGTCGAGCTGCTCGTCGGCGACATGGGCGGCATCGTCGAAACCCTCGTATTCTTCGTTTCGCAATTTGGCATCGGCCTGGTCGTGGGCCTGGGCGGCGGCTGGCTTTCTGCGAAGCTCTTGCGCTGGCTCGACCTGGCGCCGGGGCTCTACGCCATGCTGGCTCTGGCGCTGGGCTTTAGCGTCTTCGGGTTGACCAGCGTTCTCGGCGGCAGCGGCTTTTTGGCGATCTATCTGGCGGGGCTAATGATCGGCAACCAGCCGGGGCGGCATTTGAACTTCATCCTGCCCGTCCACGACGGCCTGGCCTGGCTTAGCCAGATCGGCCTGTTTTTGGTGCTGGGGCTTTTGGTTACGCCGAGCCAGCTGGTCGAGGTCATCCTGCCGGCGGGGCTGGTGGCGCTGGCGCTGATTTTCATCGCTCGCCCCCTGGCGGTGTTCATCACCATCAAGCCGTTTTTCAAGTTTCGCTGGCGCGAGACGTTCTTCATCGCCTGGGTCGGGCTTCGCGGCGCGGTGCCGATCGTGCTGGCGATCTTTCCGGTGATCGGCGGCGTGGAGAACGCCTCGCTCTACTTCAACGTCGCCTTTGCGGTAGTGCTGATGTCGCTTTTGATCCAAGGGGGGTCGCTCACGCTGGTCGCCCGCTGGCTCAAGATCCAGGTGCCCGCCGGCACGACGCCCAACCGGCGCGGGCCGTTGGGCATTCTGCCGGAGAACGACTTCGAGATGTTCGTCTACGTGGTCGAAAACCAGGATCTCGAGGACGTGCCGATCCGCCTGCTGCGCTTCCCTTCCGGCGCGCTCATCTCGGCGCTGTTTCGTAATCACGTCATGCTCCACCCCAAGGGCAACACCCGGCTGAAACTCGAGGATGTGATCTGCGTCATCGGTCGGTCGGAAGATTTAACCGCGCTCAACCGGCTGTTCAACGGCGACGCCAAGCTCAAGCAGGAGCGCGCTTTCTTCGGTACCTTCACTCTGGAAGGCAGCGCTTACATGCGGGACATCGCCCAGGCCTACGGGCTGACCTTGAGTCCCGGCGAACAGGAAATGAGCCTGGCGGAATTCGTTTCGCTGCGCGTGGGCGGCCACCCGGTGGTCGGCGACGACATCGACTGGCACGGCATCCACTGGGTCGTAAGCGAAATGCAGGGTGGCAATATCACCCGCGTCGGCCTAAGGCTTTACTAATTTGGCCAAAGGCGTTGACTTCCAAGGAAATAGTGGTAGTATACGCACCCATAAGCCGGAGGGATGGCAGAGCGGTTGAATGCACCGGTCTTGAAAACCGGCATAGGTTAATAGCCTATCCAGGGTTCGAATCCCTGTCCCTCCGCCACTTATACTGGGGAATCAGCTACTTAGCTGGTTCCCTTTTTAGTTTCTAGCCCTCCAAGAATGGCGAAAGTATTACGAGGGGAATACCTGCCGTTATAATGCTTGAGCCAGACTCGTGCACAATAGATAAAAATCAGAATAAAGCATGGGTTGTTAAGGCATTTTAGCCCGACCCTTGCCTTATTATTCACCCACGCCCACTTTCGGGTTAATCGCAACGCCATACCCGAACGATGGCGCACTATTCTGAGCCACGCGCCAGCATCGGCCAGGGATAACCAGAGAAAAAAGCCAGGATCTCGCTGGCCGCTGAGGATACTTTCGCTTAAATCCTTGAGCGCGGCGATAGCGAGTCGATAAACGCTTCCATCTTGCCGATTTCGTCGATTTTGCGAAACATCTCGTCGATCCGCGACTCCTTGATGCCGCCGTAGACGTTGTAATCAGCCGTGTTCATTTCCTGGCCGAATTTCAAAAGCCCAGTGGAATAACGGTCGATGTGAAAACCCCTGAACGCTTCGCATTCCGGCGTCATCACCTCATCGGTGCTGGCCTGGCACTCCACTCCTTTAGCGAAGGCTTCGTTCACCGTTTGCTCCATGTCATCGAAGGTGTAGCGATTGTCCTGAGCGTGGGCCGCGCTCATCAGCAACAGCGCCGCGAGCAAGCCTACCGGTTTCATCATCCCATTCACTCCGCATGTGTGCTTAAACGATCCCTATTTGGCTCGCATCCTTTAGCATGCGATTTTACCTGCTCACCGGCCTGCAGGATATTGCTCTTGGCCACTTCAGGGCCGCGCCTGGCTTACTGCTCCGCCAGTCTGGCTTCATCGACACGCCCTACGCCGTGGCGAGCCATGGCGACCTGGGCGTCGTCGAGGCTTGTCGGGTCGTCGATGGTCGAGGGTACGGTATAGGGCTTGCCGTCGGCCAACGTGCGCAGCAGTTTGCGCAAAATCTTGCCCGAGCGGGTCTTGGGCAGGCGGTTGACGATCAGTACCTGCTTGAAAGCGGCTACCGGGCCGATCGTCTCGCGCACCTGCTGAATGAGCGCGGCTTCCAAAGCGGCCTCGTCGCCGTCGAAGCCGTCCTTGGGAATCACAAGCCCCACCGGGCGCTGGCCTTTCAGGTCGTCATGAATACCGATGACCGCGCACTCGGCCACCGCCGGGTGCGCACCGAGCACGCCCTCCATCTTGCCGGTCGAGAGCCGATGGCCAGCCACGTTGATCACATCGTCCGTGCGCCCCATGATGAAGAGATAACCGTCGTCGTCGAAATAGCCGCCGTCGCCGGTCAGGTAGTAGCCGGGAAACGCGGCCATGTAGGCGCTGTGAAAACGCGCCGGGTCGCGCCAGATACCGCTCAAGCAGCCTGGCGGCAGCGGCTGCTTGATCAATACGCTACCCTCCTCCATCGCCGCGCTCTTTTCGCCTTCGCGGCCAATGATCTCGACGTTGAAGCCCGGCACCGGGTAGGTTGCCGAACCCGCTTTGGCCGGGGCGAGCTCGATGCCCGCCAAATTGGCGGCGATGGGCCAGCCGGTTTCGGTTTGCCACCAGTGATCGATGATCGGCACGCTCAACACGTCGCTTAGCCAGTGAAACGTTGGCGGGTCGAGGCGTTCGCCGGCAACGAAGACGTGCTCAAGGCTCGCAAGCGAGTAGCGGCGCCGCTCGAGCGCCTCCGGATCCTCCTTCTTGATAGCGCGAAAGGCGGTGGGCGCGGTGAAAAAGCTTTTCACCCTGTATTCATCGATGATGCGCCAGAAACTGCCGGCGTCGGGCGTTTTTACCGGCTTGCCCTCATACACCACGCTTGCGCAGCCGCGCAAAAGCGGCCCGTAGACGATATAGGAGTGGCCCACCACCCAGCCGACGTCAGAGGCGGTAAAGCATACGTCCCCCGGCGCCAGGCCATACACCGCCTCCATGGAGTAGGCAAGCGCCACGGCGTAGCCGCCGGTATCGCGCACCACGCCCTTGGGCTTGCCGGTAGTGCCGGAGGTGTAAAGGATATAGAGCGGGTGGGTCGCCTCGACCTCGACGCACTCGGCGAACACGCCGCTCTGCTCGAGAGTTTGCCAGTCGTGTTCGCCCTCGTTCAACGGGGCGCGCTCGGCCTCGCGCTGGAACACTACCAGCGCCTCGGGTTTGAAGACGCTCTGGGCAATGGCATGATCGACGATTGGCTTGTAAGGCAGCACCGTGTTCACCTCGATCCCGCAGGAAGCGCTGATCACCACTTTGGGCTCGGCGTCCTCGATACGAAGCGCAAGCTCCCTGGCGGCGAAGCCGCCGAACACCACCGAGTGAACCGCGCCGATCCGCGCGCAGGCCAGCATGGCGATGACCGCCTCCGGCACCATGGGCATATAGATCACGACCCGGTCGCCCTTGCCAACGCCCAGCTTCTCGAGCCCGCCGGCCACGTAGGCCACCCGGTCGCGCAGCGCACGGTAGGTGAGCACTTCCCGGGCGCCGGTGACCGGCGAGTCGTAGTAGAGTGCCACCTGCTCGCCACGGCCTTTTTCAACATGGTGATCGAGCGCGGCGTAACAGATGTTGAGCGTGCCGTCCTCGAACCAGCGGGCGTGGCGCTGTTCGTCCCAGGAAAGAATGGTCTCGGGAAAGCGCTTCCAGGGAATGCGTTGGGCCTGCTCCTGCCAAAACTCGGCGGGCGATTCGATGGAGTATGCGTGGGTAGCGTGATAGCGGCTCATGGTCACCCTGTCTTTATTGTGTTAGCGGTCAACCCCTGTTGTTGACACTTTAACCACAAAACCGGGAGCTTCGCCGTTAAACCATCGGATAATCCGGCACCCTTGGGTGCGAAATGGTGAAAATTGTCGACAGTCAGCTGTATTTACTATCATTGACTCAGCGTTAAACGCCGATTTGGACAAAATTCGCTAATTTACCGACTATTGATTAACAATATTTCAACGAAAGACCGCTGACCGCTACCAAACCGCATCGCCGCGATGGCATTTTGACGGGAACACGCGTTTCCCTCGTCTCGGCAAGGAGAAAACCATGGCTACTCACTCAAGCGCCGCCGCTCGCCTTCTCGAGCATAATGGGCAGGCGTTGGAAGCGGGCACCCTGCTTCTCAAGGCGCTCGCCAATGAAAAACGCTTGCAGATTCTTTGCCTGCTGGCCGAGGCCGAACTTTCGGTCACGCAGATCAACCAGCAGCTTGCGCTAAGCCAGTCCGCGCTTTCCCAGCATCTGGCCATTCTGCGTCGCGATGGGCTGGTACAAACCCGGCGGGAGTCGCAAACCATCTATTACTCGCTCAAAAGCGAAAGCGCCAGGGCGATACTTTCCGCCCTGGCGCTTCACTACGCGGCTTGATTTTCAAAGACCGATATCGACAGGCGCTAACGCCGCTGCCAGCCGGTCGCGTCGATGGCGCCCAGCGCTTTGGTCACGGCCTGCTCGATACCGCTGGATACTGCGATACTAATGCGCCGCCCCAGGGTGTTGGGCGGCTCGAGCTTGACCGTGAACGCTTCAACCTCTTTCATACGCTCGACCAGATACGCTTCGCTGGTGCCGACGCTATCGATTAGCCGCTCGTCCAGCGCTTCGCTGCCGTACCAGATCTCGCCGGTGGCCAAGCGGTCGATATCCATGGCCGGACGATGACGGGCCACGTACTGCTTGAAGAGTTTATGCGTATTTTCAAGATCGTCGATGAACTTGGCCCGGCCCTCTTCGGTGTTTTCACCCAGCACCGTCAGCGTGCGTTTGTAGCGCCCGGCGGTGAGCATCTCGACGTCGATATCATTGCGTTTCAACAAACGATGGATGTTGGGCACCTGGGCGACCACGCCGATCGAGCCGATCACCGCAAAGGGTGCGGCCTTTATATGATGCGCCGTGCACGCCATCATGTAGCCACCGCTGGCGGCGACCTTGTCGATACACACCGTGGTGGTAATACCCGCCTCGCGAAGTCGGTCGAGCTGTGCGGCGGCAAGCCCATAGGCATGCACCAGCCCGCCGCCGGACTCGAGACGGATCACCGCTTCATCCTGAGCGCCCGCCACTTCGATCACCGCCGATACTTCCTCGGCGAACTGCTCGGTGCGAGAGGCCTTGATATCGCCGTGAAAATCGAGCACCCAGAGGCGCGCGGCCGCGCCCTCTTCGCTCTTTTTGGCCGTTTTCTGGCGCTCCTTCTCCTCGCGGCGCAGCTGCTTGATCAGCTTCTTACGCGCGCCCTGAGCGGTGGCGTTCACCTTGAGGCGCCGGTTGCGCGCGCGGCGCTGATCGTTGAGCGACTCGACCTTTAGCGAGGCGCCGCGCTCCCCACCACGTTTTCCGCGCATGAGAAGAAAGCCTGCCAACAGCACCAGCAGGGTAAGAATCACGCTCTGAACCAGAAAGGTGCCTATCTCAGCCGTCCATTCACTCATGTCCCTCTCCTTTGGGTCGATACGCCTCAATGCGCAAGTACGAAGCCAGGATAGCCCAATATACTCGCTTGATTAAAACGCGTGTTTTAAATAGGCTCTTCGCGGGCGCCACGCTAGACTCCTTCTATCCAGTATCCTCCTATCGTGGCGAAACATCGCCCAATTTTTGAAACGACACGCTACAGGAAACCCTCGATGTCCTCGACCACCTTTGAAAAGCTCGAATCGCGCTTCGACCCACAAGCGGCGAAGGGCATGGATGAAATCTTTCAGTTTCACTTCACTGACGAGCAGAGCCACTACCTGCACGTTCAGGACGGCACCCTCGGCATTCACGAAGGCGAGCACGATGACCCGTCGGTGACGTTGACCACCAGCACGGAGACGCTACGCGGCATCATGACCGGCGACATCAGCGGCATGAGCGCGTTCATGAGCGGTAAACTCAAGGCCTCCGGCAACGTCATGCTGGCAACCAAACTGACGAGCCTGTTCCCCAGCCAGTAGAGGCCTATCCAGTCAAGTAGTCGTCGCCGCGCACGCGCGCCAGGTGTGTCTCGATCAACTCGCGGGAAATGGAGTAGGCCGGGGGAAGCGTTGGCAGCTTGCGCGGTGAAAACCAGGCCGCATCGCTGATCTCGACGCCGTCAATGTGGATGCGCCGGGTCGTGGCCTCGGCAAAATAGCCCAGCATCAGCGAGTGCGGAAACGGCCACGCCTGGCTCTTGTGATAGCGCAGATTATCGATGTACACACCCACCTCTTCAAACACCTCGCGGTGAACCGCCTCCTCCGCCGACTCGCCGGGTTCGATGAAGCCGGCAAGCGTGGAGTAGCGCCCGGGCGCAAAGCGCGGGCTGCGTGCCAGCAGCATCGCCTCACCCCGGGTCACCAGCGTGATGATACAAGGCGAAATGCGCGGGTAGTTGCGGTGGCCGCAGGCATCACAGTGCATGGCGAACTCGGCGCCCAGCCGCGTTGCCTGTGCGCCGCAACGCCCGCAGAAACGGTGGTTGTCGAGCCACGCGCTGACCTGCAGCGCCGTCGATAGCAGACTGAACCAGCTCTCCGGCAACAGCGAGAGCCACTCCCGGCCTTCGATCCAGCTCTCCTGCGGCGTCTGCTCGATAGAGAGCGCCACCGGCTCGTCATCCCAATAGCAAAGCGGCTGCATATCGGCGCTCCAGGGCTGCCACGGCTGAAGCGGCGTCAGCGTACCCTCTTGCGTGCTGACGCCGGGCGCCAGCCGCCCACGCGCCAAGCGAATCACATGGCCTTCGCCGGCATTCAGGGGGATGTTGCGTTTAAGCATTGGGGGTAGCGCTCTCAAGCCAGTGAAGCGAATGCGCCTGGCACTTGGCAGCGTGGGCCGCCTCCTCTTCCTCGGTGGGGCGAACCACCTTGAGCGCGCCGGGCTTAAGCGACAGGCGCTGGATCGATAGCCCCTCGCTTGCCGCGGAAGACTCTTCGCGCTCGGCGCCCGCTTCGGCATCGAGGCTAAGCGCGGTCTGGCCGCCGGTCATCGCCAGATAGACGTCGGCGAGAATCTCGGCGTCAAGCAGAGCGCCGTGAAGGACGCGGTGGCCGTTGTCGATATCATAACGCTTGCACAGCGCGTCCAGGCTGTTGCGCTGGCCCGGGTGCATCTGGCGCGCCATGGTCAGCGTATCGAGCACGCGACAGTGATCGCGCACCGGGCCAAGCGCCGGGCCCTGGCGACGCTGATTGGCCAGGTTCAGCTCGTGATCGATAAAGCCTACGTCGAACGGTGCGTTGTGTATGACCAGCTCCGCCCCTTCGATGAACGCCCAGAACTCATCGGCGATCTGGGAAAACACCGGCTCGTTGGCCACCTTCGCGTCGTCAATACCGTGGACCGCCACGACTTCTGCGTCGATGTGGCGTTCCGGGTTGATGTACTGGTGATAGGTGCGTCCGGTCAGGCGGCGGTTGATCATCTCTACCGCGCCGATCTCGACCATGCGGTGGCCGTCTCGGGTTTCGATCCCCGTGGTTTCGGTGTCGAGGATTACTTGCCGCATGCGCTGCTCCTTTTCTGATCGTCGCTGGCCTCATCGATCGCTTCGTTGGCCAAGTCATCAGCTTTTTCGTTGCCCGGGTGACCGCTGTGCCCCTTGATCCAGTGCCACTCGACGCGGTGACGCCTGGTCTCCTCGTGCAGGGTTTTCCAAAGCTCGGCGTTCTTGACCGGCTGCTTCGAGGCAGTTTTCCAGCCGCGCTTGATCCAGTTGTGAATCCACTGGGTAATGCCTTGGCGCACGTACTGGGAGTCGGTCCAGAGCTCGACCTGACAGGCAGTGTTGAGCGTGCGCAGCGCCATGATGGCGGCCATCAGCTCCATACGATTGTTGGTCGTCTGCGGCTCGAATCCCTTGAGGGTCTTTTGGTGCGGGCCGCTTTCAAGTACCACGCCCCAGCCGCCGGGGCCTGGATTGCCACGGCAGGCGCCGTCGGTGTACACCACCACACGGGGCTCTTTCACACCGGGCTCTTTATCTTGCTTGGTCACTGACGTTCCTTTGACATACGAGAGGAGGATTCGCCTGGGGGCGCAAGTCGGGCACCGTGGCGCGAGGCGCCAAGCGATGAGGACGGCGCCCGCGAGGGCAGCTTGAACCGAACCCGCTCGATAGGCGCGCCGCGCTCTCGCCGGCAGGCCTGGATCATGTAGCTTTGCCCCAGCGGCAGGTTATGGCGCCGCCCCCAGGCCTCCCAGCGCTCGCCACAGGCTGCGCTCATACGGGCGCGAAAACAGCAGTAGTCTACGCGTTTCACCTCGAAGTCGACAAACGCCAGCCAGTCGCGCAGCCGGTTCACGCCCTGCCAGTCACCGTTGAAAGGAAACGCCGAGTGGCCCTGGTGCCGTCGCTTCAAAAGCCCGCTGGCGCACAGTGGGTTGAAGCCAAATAGTACCAGTACGCCGTGGTCACTCGTCACCCGGGCGGCTTCCTTGAGTGTGAAGTGGGCATCCGGCAGCTGTTCGAGCCAGTGATGGAGGATCACGGTATCCATGGACCGCTCCGGCAGCGCAAAGCAGTCCGGCGGACACACCAGTGTCGAGTCCGACTCGGCAAGCTCATGAGTCGGCGCCCAGCGCACGCGATGAGGAATTTGAGAAAGCGACATCAGCGAACGGCCCATGCTCATCTCCAGGCAGTGCTGGCCGCGGCGATTTTCGACTACCGGCCCAAGGCAGGCGCGCTGGGCTTCCCAAAGCGAGCGACCCGCCGGGCCCTGCCAATAAGGTTGGCTTTGGACCATACGCCGAGCAAGCTCTGCGGCCATCGGGGAATTTGACATGAAACGCGCTTCCCTCCAAAGTAGCGACTTTTTTGCGCGGCTACGTGCGAATTCTTGCAGACGCGGCAGGCACACGCAGTAGCGTTTTGAAAAACGTTAAAGGATCTCGCCCATGATGAGCGTGACACCGATTCCCGCCCTTAGCGACAACTATATTTGGTTGCTAAGACAGGATACCAGCCCCAACGTTTGTGTCGTGGACCCCGGTGAAGCCGCCCCCGTCATCGAGCTTCTGGAGCGTGAGGGCCTGACGCTCGCCACTATCCTGATCACCCACCACCATCACGACCATACCGGTGGGATCAAGGAGCTCAAAAAACGCTATTCGCCTCACGTCATCGGCCCGAAGGACTCCACCATCGAAGGACTCGATGAGGTGGTCGGTCACGGCGACGAAATTCGCGTCATGGGCCGCATGTTCGAGGTCATCGCCACCCCCGGCCACACCCTGGATCATGTGAGCTACTTTGCCGCGGGCATTCCAGCGCTTCTGTTTTGCGGCGACACGCTCTTTTGCGCCGGGTGCGGGCGGCTGTTCGAAGGCGAGCCCGCGCAGATGCACGCCTCGCTCCAAACGCTTGCCAAACTTCCCGACGATACGCTGGTGTTTGGCGGGCATGAATATACGAAGGCCAACCTCACCTTCGCCCGGGCGGCCGACCCGGACAACAAGGCCATTCCCAACGCACTGGATGAGTGCGAGAAAGCGCGTGCGATGGATCGCCCCACCCTCCCAAGCACCATTGGGCGCGAGCTTGCCATCAATCCCTATCTGCGCGTGGGCACCGACAGCGTGCGCCGCGCCGCCGGGGAACAGGGCCCAAATGGTGACGACCTCGCGACGTTTACCACGCTTCGCGAGTGGAAAAACCGTTTCTAACGCCTTTACCCGACAAGATTTGCTATGACCTATCAAACGATTCGCCAGCGCTTTGTGCTAAGCGCTGGCAGCACCGTCATCATGGGCCTTTTGATGGCCGCTGCGACGAACTCCGAAGCCTCTGCCAACCGCCCGACTTTCACGCCGGCCCCAACCGCGCCGAGCGTTTCACAGCGCGCCGCCGAGCGCCCGGCCAGACTCGATGCCTATCACGCTCACTTTTGGGATTCACTCACTCTGGAGCCGCAAAGCGTCTGGACCACGCTTCGCACCTCCTTTCAGTGGCAGGACAAAACACTGCGCCCGGACGCCCAGGCCCGTGTCGACGAGTGGATCGAACACTACCGCGCGCGCCCGGAAAACATCGTCGCCATTATCGAGCGGGCAACGCCTTGGCTTGCCTATATCACCGAGCAGGTCAGCGAACGCGGCTTGCCCGGCGAGCTTGCGCTGATTCCTTTTGTGGAAAGCTCGTTTGACCCCAGCGCGAAAAGCCACATGGGCGCGGCGGGGCTCTGGCAGTTCATGCCACGGACCGGCGACGCGCTGGGCTTGACCCGCAACAGCCGCTACGACGGCCGGCTGGACGTGCTAACCTCGACCCAGGCGGCGCTCGACTATCTCGAATCCCAGGCCGAGCAGTGGTACCACGGCGACATGATGCTCTCGCTTGCCGCCTATAATGCTGGCGCCGGTACGGTGAACAAGGCGGTGCGCCGCGCCCAGGGACAAGGGCTGGAAGGCAGCTACTGGGATCTCAGTCTGCCTTCGGAGACGCTGCAGTACGTGCCCAAGCTCAAGGCGATTTCGACCATCATTCAGGATCCTGAGCGCTACGGCGTGACGCTGCCCGACATTCACGCCTCGCCGGCCTTCGCCAAGGTGCAGCTGGCAACGCCCTTGAGCCTGGCCGAGGCGTCGGCCCTTTTGGACGTCAGCCAGCAGCGTCTGGTGGAGCTGAACCCGGGGCTTCTGGCGGCACAGGCCGGCCCGCGCAGCGCCCAGACGCTGCTGGTTCCCGAGGAGGCCGACACCGCGCTAATCGCCGAGCTTTCGCAAAACAGCGCCCCGGTGCTCGCCTCGACGCAGACGCCGTCGGTGCACCGCGTTGAAAGCGGCGATAGCCTTTCTGCCATCGCTGCGCGCTATAATCTTGACCAGCGCGACCTGATTCGCTGGAATGCACTCGAGCGGCCGAGTGCGATCCAGCCGGGCCAGCTTTTGGCACTGTCGGCGCGTCAGGAGAGCAACACATAACGCTTTCAGGCTGCTGCGTCGTGACTTTTTAACCCCAAGGACATCCTCGATGCGAAGCGGTGTGGCCTTTGTAAAGAGCTTTTGGATAAAGAGCTTACGGGTAACGAGCTTGCGCGCGCTGGCGCTTACCGCCTGGGCGCTAGCGCTACCGGCGCTGGCGCAGAGCGAGCACGTGCCCCAGGCACTTCTGGACGAACCCGAAAGCGCGATGGTCGAAACCACTCATGCGCTCTCGCTCTATGATAGCCCGGAGCTTGACGACGGCTTCGCCTACTTTCCCCACGTCAATCCCCAGGCGCCGAAGGGCGGCTCCATCGTGCACACCGCGGTGGGTTCGAGCTTCGATTCGACCAACCCGTTCATCATTCGCGGCACCCCTGCCACTGGGGTGAGCAGCTACGTCTATGATACCCTCATGGCGAGCAACCCGAACGAGCCCTTCAGCCTCTACGGGCTTCTCGCCGAAGGCGTGCGCCTGGACCCGGAGCGCGAGTGGATCGAGTTCGACCTGCGCCCGGAGGCGCGCTTTCAGGACAACGAGCCGGTCACCGCCTACGACGTGGTGTTTACGTTCAACCTGTTGCGCGAAGAAGGTAACCCGTTTTTTGCCAGCTACTACGCGGGGGTCTCGAACGTGATCGCCCAGAGCGAGCACCAGGTACGCTTCGAGTTCAGCGACACCACCTCCCGAGAGCTTCCGCTGATCGTGGCGCAGCTGCCGATCCTGCCGCGCCACTACTGGGAGCCCAGGGATTTCACCTCGCCCACCCTCGCCGCCCACCCGGGCTCCGGGCCCTACCGCATCGGCGAGGTCGACCCGGGCCGGCGTATCGTGTTCGAGCGCGACGAGAACTATTGGGGCAAGGACCTGCCGGTCAATATCGGCCGCTACAATTTCGATCGCATCGTCTACGACTACTATCGCGACCGCGATATCGCCTGGGAGGCGTTCAAGGCGGGACTGATCGATTTTCGCGAAGACGCCCGCGCAGCGACCTGGGCGATCGGCTACGACTTTCCCGCCTACAACGAAGGGCTGATCAAGCGTATCACCGTGCCGGACGTCAACCCGGCCATGATGCAGGCCTTCGTTTTCAACCTGAAAAAAGAGAAATTCCAGGACCCGCGGGTACGCGAGGCGCTCTCTCTCACCTTCGATTTCCCCTGGCTCAATACCAATATTTTCTACAACGCCTACCAGCGCACCGAAAGCTACTTCCAGGACTCGGAGATGGAAGCGACCGGGCTGCCCTCGCAAGCCGAGCTTGCGCTTCTCGAGCCGCACCGTGAGGAACTGCTGGCCTCCCACGGCTCGGATCGGCTTTTCACCGAGCCGCTGCCCATTGATGAGCCTACCGCGCTTCGCGAACGCCTGCGCCGGGCGCTCACGCTTTTGCGCGAGGCCGGCTACGAGGTGGAGGACGGCGAGCTGATCCACCGTGAAACGGGCAGGCCGCTGCGGCTGGAAGTGCTGATGTATGACGCCGCGCTCGAGCGCGTGGTGCAGCCGATGCTCCGGAACATGGCGCGCCTCGGTATCGAGACCTCGATGCGCATCGTCGATATCAACCAGTACCTGAACCGGGTGCGCAACTACGACTACGATATCGTCATCAGCCACTATCCGCAGTCGAACAACCCGGGCAACGAGCAGCGCGACTATTGGACGAGCGCCGCCGCCGAGGCGCCGCAAAGCCGCAACCGCATGGCGCTGGCCCATCCGGCGGTGGACGATCTGGTCGACCACATCATCTCGGCCTCCGACCGTGAGGAGCTCGACACCGCGACAAGAGCGCTGGATCGCGTGCTGCGCTGGGGCTTTTATGCCATCCCGCACTACTACTCCGGCGAGACGCGTATCGCCGTGTGGGACAAGTTCGGCTATCCGGAGCCGTTTCCCGCCTACGCCATGGACCTCGACGCCTGGTGGGTGGACCGCGAACGCGAAGCCCGGCTCGAGCGCCACCGCTAGGGCTTTTTCGACCATCGCCAGGAGCGCACCGTGGCCCGCTACACTCTTCGCCGACTGCTGCTGATGATCCCCACGCTGCTGGGGATCATGCTGCTCAACTTCATCATCGTGCAGGCCGCGCCAGGCGGGCCGATCGATCAGATGCTGGCGCGCTTCGAAGGCGCGAACGCCATGGCCAGCACGCGACTGGACATGGGCGGCGCCGACATCCAGGTCAACGACGACTCCCGCGGGGCGCGAGGGATCGACCCGCGCTTCATCGAACAGCTCGAGCAGCAGTTCGGCTTCGACAAGCCCGCTCACGAGCGCTTTTTCACCATGCTGTGGGACTACGCGCGGCTGGATTTCGGCACCAGCTTCTTTCGCGACCGCCCGGTGATCGACCTGATGATCGAGCGCCTGCCGGTGTCGATTTCGCTCGGGCTCTGGTCGACGCTGCTGGTCTATGTGATCTCGATCCCACTGGGCATTCGCAAGGCGCTGCATCACGGCTCGCGCTTTGACGTGTGGAGTTCGGGGCTTGTCATTGTGGGCTATGCGATCCCCGCCTTTCTATTCGCGATCCTGCTGATCGTGGTGTTCGCCGGCGGCAGCTACCTGGACTGGTTTCCGCTCAGAGGCCTCACCTCGCCCAATTTCGACGAGCTCTCGACGCTTGGCAAAATCAAGGACTACTTCTGGCACATTGCACTGCCGGTCGCGGCCACCGCGATTGGCAGCTTCGCCACGCTCACTATGCTGACCAAGAACAGCTTTCTCGACGAGATCCACAAGCAGTACGTGCTCACCGCCCGCGCCAAGGGCGCAAGCGAAAATCGCATTCTCTACGGCCACGTGTTTCGTAATGCGATGCTGATCATCATCGCGGGGCTTCCCGCGGCGCTGATCGGCATTTTCTTCACCGGGGCGCTCTTGATCGAGGTCATCTTCTCGCTCGACGGGCTGGGCCTGCTCGGGTTCGAGGCGGTGATGCAGCGCGACTACCCGGTGATTTTCGGCACGCTGTTTCTCTATACCGTCATCGGGCTGCTATTGAAGCTGCTGTCCGATTTGACCTACGTCTGGGTCGATCCGCGCATCGACTTTGCGACCAGGGAGTCCTGACCATGGCCGCTGCTCACCGCCTCTCGCCCATTACCCGACGCCGCCTGGCGGCGTTTCGCGCCAACCGCCGCGCCCGGGTCTCGCTCTGGATCTTTGGCGTACTGTTCGTCGTAAGCTTAGCCTCCGAGCTGATCGCCAACGATAAGCCGCTGGTCATGCACTTCGATGGCCAATGGTACGCCCCGCTTCTCATCGACTACCCGGAAACCGAGTTCGGCGGCTTCTTACCGACCCGCACCGACTATCTCGACCCCTTCATTCGCGAGCAGATCGCGGACAACGGCTGGGCGCTGTGGCCGCTGATTCCGTTCTCCTATCAAACGCTCGACATGCAGATGAGCCGGCCCTCGCCGGCACCGCCGGATTCGCGCCATTGGCTGGGCACCGACGACCAGGGCCGCGACGTGCTGGCCCGGGTCATTTATGGCTTTCGTTTGTCGGTGGCGTTCGCCCTGGTGCTCACCGCCGGGTCGATCGTGATGGGCGTACTCGCCGGCGGCGTGCAGGGCTATTTTGGCGGCAAGGTGGACCTGATCGGCCAGCGCATTACCGAGATCTGGTCGGGGCTTCCGGTGCTGTTTCTACTGATCATTCTGGCAAGCTTCGTGCAACCCGGATTCTGGTGGCTGTTGGGCATCATGCTGCTCTTCTCCTGGCTGGGGCTCGTCGATATCGTGCGCGCCGAGTTTCTGCGCGCGCGTAATTTGGAGTACGTGCGCGCGGCCAAAGCCATGGGGCTACCCTCACGGCTGATCATGTGGCGCCACGTGCTCCCCAACGCCATGGTCGCCACGCTCACCTTCATCCCGTTTCTGTTCACTGGTGCCATCGGCACGCTAACCGCGCTGGACTTTCTCGGCTTTGGCCTGCCGCCGGGCGCGCCCTCGCTTGGTGAGCTGGCGGCCCAGGGCAAGAACAACCTGCACGCGCCCTGGCTTGGCATCACGGCCTTCATGACGCTTGCCATCATGCTCTCGCTGCTGGTGTTCATCGGCGAGGGTTTGAGAGACGCTTTCGATCCTCGCCACGTCAGCCACGGCGCCACGCCTGCGCCGGGAGCCTCGCATGCCTGAACCGCTTTTTCGCCTCGACCATTTTAGCGTTGCCTTCGACGGTCAGCCGGTGGTGGACGGGCTTTCACTCGAGGTTCATCGCGGCGAAACGCTGGCGATCGTGGGGGAATCCGGCTCGGGCAAGTCGGTGTCGGCGCTGGGAGCGATCGATCTGCTGCCCGCCAGCGCCCGGGTGAGCGGCGAGCGCTGGCTGGAGGGCACCGACCTCAACCGTCAAAGCAAGGCGCAGTGGAGCGGACTTCGCGGCAGCCGCGTGGGCTTCGTGTTTCAGGAGCCCATGACCTCACTGAATCCGCTACACCGCATCGGCAAGCAGTTGTTTGAGGCGCTGCGCTTGCATCAGGGATTGAGAGGTCAGGCCGCCCACCGGCGGGCGAAGGAGCTACTGGAGCAGGTCAAACTGCCCCGCGCCGACGAGCTTTTGAGTGCCTGGCCGCACCAGCTCTCCGGCGGGCAGCGCCAGCGGGTGATGATCGCCATGGCGATCGCCAACAACCCGGCCCTCTTGATCGCCGACGAACCCACCACCGCGCTCGACGTTACCGTGCAGCAGGAGATTCTGGCGCTGTTGAAAGCACTTCGCGACGAGTACGGCATGGGCATGCTGTTCATCACCCACGACTTGAACCTGGTACGCCGCTTCGCCGAGCGGGTGTGTGTCATGAAGGCGGGCCGCGTTGAGGAGACCGGCCGGGTCGAGGAGGTGTTTCGCCACCCACAAAGCGCCTATACCCAAGCGCTGATCGATGCCGAGCCTACCGGGCAGCCAGCGCCGGTCAGCGCCACCAAGCCGCTTTTGCGTGCCCGCGGGCTCAGCGTGCGCTTCGAGCGCCCCGCCGCCGGGCTATTCAAACGCAAGCGCCCCGCGTTCGAGGCAGTCAAAACGGTAGACCTCGACATCGCCCCGGGGGAAACCCTGGGCGTGGTGGGCGAATCCGGCTCTGGCAAAACGACACTGGCCTCGGCGATCATGCGTTTGGTGCCTTCTCGGGGTGAAATCACCCTGGGCGAGACGCCGCTGGGTAGGCTGGGCGGTCGCGCCTTGAGAGCCGAGCGCCACCGCCTGCAGATGGTGTTTCAGGACCCTTACGGCGCACTGTCACCGCGTATGTCGGTGTTCGATATTGTCAGCGAAGGGCTGCGCTTTCACTACCCAAAACTCTCAAGCGAAGAGGTCGCGCGCCGCGTGACGCACACGCTCAAGGAGGTGGGTTTGCCCGAAAGCTGTGCGGCGCGCTACCCGCATGAGTTCTCCGGCGGCCAGCGCCAGCGCATCGCGGTGGCCCGGGCGATCATTCTGGAGCCCGAGCTTCTGGTGCTGGACGAGCCGACCTCGGCGCTGGACCGCACGGTGCAAAAGCAGCTCATCGCCCTTCTGCGCGAGCTGCAGGCCAAGCGCCAGCTCAGCTACCTGTTCATCAGCCACGACCTGGCCGTGGTCCGCGCCATGGCGCACCGCGTACTGGTATTAAAGGATGGTGAAGTCGTCGAACAGGGACCTACACACGAGGTGCTGGCAAACCCGCAGCACGCCTACACCCGCGCGCTGCTCGACGCCGCTCAGCTCGCTGCCGTAGAACCCTAGCAGGCGCGACTAAAACGGGTTTCAGCCCAAAACGGGCATTGCGTCGACTCAAATGCACCGGTTTTCATGACCGGTGCATAGCACTGCTCGAAAACTCTGTTTAACGATTTCCAATTTCGCCACTACTTTGCAGCTTGTAGCCAGCGGGCAAGATAACGGTATAAATTGAGCTTGTGAGTACGCAGTTATGGGTGGCCTCTGAAATACTCAGAAACGCGCTATCTCCTCCGCCGTCAGTTCGCGCCACTCGCCCGGGGCGAGTTCGTCGGGTAGCGCGATCGGCCCGATCGATTGACGATGAAGCGACACCACGCGGTTGCCGAGCGCGGCGAACATCCGCTTGACCTGGTGATAGCGCCCCTCGGTGATCACAAGCGATGCCCGCATCGGGCTCAGAAATTCGAGTGTCGCCGGTGCGGTAGGCGTATCGTCGTCATCGAGCAGCACGCCTTCGGCTATTTGCGCAACGGCGCGCTCTGCTGCGGCCCCTTCGACGGGCTCGGCAAGGTCAGCAATGTAAACCTTGGCACAGCGGTGCTTCGGTGAGGTGATGCGGTGAGACCACTGTCCGTCATCGGTCAACAGCAAAAGCCCGGTGGTATCCACATCGAGGCGTCCGACCGGCTGTAGCCGCTCCGCCCTGGGCAGATCGATCAAATCTATCGCGCGCGGGTAGAGCCCGCGCCGTGCGGTGCACTCCACGTCTTCGGGCTTGTGGAGCATCACGTAACGAAGCCCAACGAGCGCCAGCCGTTCACCGCTTAACTCGATGACATCCTGGGCGGTATCGACGTGAATGGATGCCTGCTTGACCGGTTCGCCGTTGAGTGTCACTTCGCCATTTTTGAGCGCGCGCTTGGCCAGGCTTCGCGTGAGTTCGGTGGTTTCACTAAGAAAACGATCCAGACGCATTACTGGCCCACTCCTGGCAAAAGCTCGAAGCGGTCCGCGTCCTGCCAGGCGGGAAACTTCTCACGAAATTCATCGAGGGCGGTTTTATCGAGCGTGCCGGTTTCAATGAAGGCGCTATGCGCGGGCCGGTCAATGAGCGGCTCGCCCTTGAAGTCGACCAGCATCGAATCGCCGCTGTAGGCGAGCCCCTTGGCGTCTTCGCCCACGCGGTTGACGCCGATGACGTAGCTCAGGTTCTCGACGGCCCGCGCCTGAAGCAGCGTACGCCAAGGATTGCGCCGCGGCGACGGCCAGTTGGCCACGCACAAAAGCGCGTCGTACTCGAAGTGCTCGCCCTCGCCCGGCTGCTGGCGCGACCAGACTGGAAAGCGCAGGTCGTAGCAGACGCTGAGCAGGATTTTGAAGCCCTTGAGTTCGACGAGTTTGCGCTCGCGGCCCATACCGTAACGCTCGTGCTCGCCGGCCATGCGAAACAGATGGCGCTTGTCGTAATAGTCGATCTTGCCGTCCGGAGTGGCCCAGATCATGCGGTTGTAGTACTCACCGTCATCGACGATTGCCACGCTCCCGGTGATCACGCAGTCGCGCGCCTTCGCCTGGTCCAAGAGCCAGGCCACGCTCTCGCTCTGCGCCATGGGCTGGGCCATGTCTCGGGAGTTCATGGTAAAGCCGGTGGCAAACATTTCCGGCAGCACGATCAGGTCGGTATCGCGGCCGTCGAGCTCGCCAAGTAGCGTTTGAAGATGCGTGTGATTGGCCCTGGGGTCTTCCCAGCGCAGGTCGCACTGCACCAGGCTCGTTTTCAACTCGGCCATACCGGGTCTCCTTGTTGCTCTACCGATGAATGATGACATTGTGTGCTAGATTAGCATTTTTTGATGATGAGGCCGTCATGCTATCGCCCCCTACTCGCGACCCGGAAGCCGTCAAGGGCGTTACCTTTGGACTGACCGCCTATGTGATGTGGGGCTGTTTTCCGCTCTATTTCGCACTGTTTAGCGGCGTGCCCGCTTTTGAGGTGCTGCTTCACCGCATCGTCTGGTCCTGCGTGTTTTTGATCGCGGTGATTACGCTGCTCAAGCGCTGGGCGCCGGTGACGAGTGCATTGAGAGCGCCCAGGCGGCTGGGGCGGGTATTGATCTGCGCGGTGCTGATCGGCGCCAACTGGGGGCTCTATATCTACGCGGTGGAAAGCCACCAGGTGCTTCAGGCGAGCCTTGGCTACTTTTTGACGCCGCTAATCAACGTCGCCCTTGGGGTGATCGTGCTGCGTGAAACGATGGGCAAAACGCAGCTCGCCGCCCTCGGGCTTGCGAGCAGCGCGATCGTCATTCAGCTCGTCACGCTTGGCGAGCTGCCCTGGATCAGCCTGATGCTGGCACTGAGTTTCGGAAGCTACGGGCTCTTTCGCAAGCAGGTGCCTTTGGACGGCCTTTCGGGGCTGTTCGTCGAAACGCTATTGCTGTTGCCACTGGCACTGCTCGCGCTGGCCTGGCTCAGCGCCCAGGGCGCCTCGCATTTCCTAATGGATGCGCCGACCAGCGCGCTTTTGATCAGCTGTGGTGTCGCAACGGCGCTTCCGCTTTTGGCCTTTGCTGGCGCCGCCCGACGGCTGCGCCTGTCGACCATCGGCTTTTTGATGTACATCAACCCGAGCATGCAGTTTCTGATTGCGTTGACCGTGTTCGACGAGCCGCTCGGCACCATCCAACTCATCACGTTCATCATGATCTGGCTGGGGCTTGCGCTCTACTCCTGGTCCTCCTGGCGGTCACGTCCGCGCGCCGGCGCTTAGCGAGGCAAGCGCCGGGGGCCTGAGCTTCTCGCCTTGCTCGCGCTCGATGCGTTCGGGCGGGTAGCCCACGCGAAAACCACCCCAATGTTTGCCGTTGATGAAAATCGGCACCGACAGATCGTGCATGATCTCGCCGGTGTCGCGCCGGTACGTTTGCAGCAGAAGTGGCTGGGTGTGCGCGCCGCAGCGCTTTCCCGTCGGGTCGTCGAAAATTCGCTTGCTGCGGCAATACTTCAGATCGTGGGCCGGGTCGCCGGTGGGCGCGCGGCTCACCGCCGCGTTATGAGTGGGTACGTATCCCTGACGGTCGCAGGCGATGGCGTAGTTCACCCCCAGCGACATCAGCAGCGGCTCCTGAAGCGTGGGTAGATGCGCATCGGTGAAGGCATCGAAACCGGTTCGATAAAGCGGTGGGTCGGTATTCGGCACGGGCTGATAATTCTGGGCAAACAGCGCCTCTTGAGTGAGTTCGCCGCGGGCGATCGCTTTTTCAAACAGGGCCTGGATGCGATCGGCACTTTCGCGCGCGGCGGCGAAAACCGTTTGATGGCGGCCGTGCAGGCGCTGTTGAGCAAGTTCACCATCCACGCCTTCGGCGGCGGCCATGAGCTCTCGCGCCTGAACCGCCAGGTCGTGCATGTCGCGATTGCCCTCGTCTACATCGCGCTCGAGCTGGGAGAGCGTTCGGGTCACCGTCTCGCTGTGAGCCTTCGTATTCTCCATTGCCTTTGCCACCCCGCCGATCTCCTCACCGACATCATCGAATTCGCGGGTCGTGTCATCAAGCCCAGCCCCGACCGCCTGCATGCCTCTGGAGCGCTCGCGAACCCGTACCATCAGTTCGTTCATGGTCGACATGACGCGTTGACCGCTCTGGTGCATGTCACGCACCAGCTCGTCGACCCGCTGAGTCGCTTCAGAGCTTTTCTGTGCCAGACTTCGCACTTCGCCGGCCACCACGGCAAAGCCACGGCCGTGCTCACCGGCGCGGGCCGCCTCGATCGACGCATTGAGCGAAAGAAGATGTGTTTGCTCGGAAATGGCTTCGATCATCGACGTCACGCTGCGCACTCGCTCGATTCTATCGTTGAGTGCGGCCAGCTCATCGAGGGCCTCGACGGATTGCTTCGCCACGTCGTTCATGTCGTCCACGATCGCCGTTAGGCTCGACTGATGATGATGGCTTGCATGGCGTGCCTTTTCGGCGAGCTCGGCGACCCGCGTCGCACTGGCGCTGACCTGTAGAATCGTCGCGTTGATCGACGCCATGCTCGATGCCGCCTCGCTTGCCATGCGCTCCTGATTGACAAGCCGCTGATCCATCAGATCGGCGGTGTGCGACACCTGTGCCGAGGCGATCGCCGTGCTGCTGGCCCGCCCCATCAACCGGTAGGCCATCGCCTTGAGCGAGGCGTAGTCGGCAAGTGGCTTGAAGTGCCCCGCGCGGGCCGCCCCCTGATCCCGTGAATCGTACACACGCTGTAAAAAAGCGGCGAGCGCCAGCGCGCCTGCCAGCACGCCTAGAAGCTGGGCAAGATAGCCAAAATGCCCCCCAAGCGTCACCAGCCAAAAAGCAAGCATTAAAAGCACAGCTGGCATCAGCCATCGGAGTAAAAACATAAAATTCCCTTTTCAACATGATTATTATGGTTATAAAGGTGGCGTATATTAAAACGTGTGGCAGTACTTTTTACTGACAGTGCACCCTCGAAAAGCCTGGTACTTGCCATCGAGATTACCCCGTAATGCGCGGTCTGAAAGTAGCACTTTGGGAGAATGGCGCTCTTTTTTTATCGATAAGCTCTAAGGTTAGATCGAACGCGCTACTATAGAGGCGTAATGCAACGTTTCAGAGGCCGACTCCTTTTTTATGCTCAAGCGTTACTTCCCCATCCTTACCTGGCTGCCCCACTACCACCGGGGGCTTTTTAGCGCGGACCTTCTGGCCGGACTCATCGTGACGGTCATGGTGATTCCGCAATCACTCGCCTACGCGCTGCTGGCGGGTCTGCCTGCGGTGGTGGGGCTTTACGCCAGCATTCTGCCGCAGCTTTTCTATACCTTGATGGGCACCAGCCGCACGCTGGCGGTCGGGCCAGTGGCGATCATCGCGCTGATGACCGGCGCGGCGCTGAGCGCAGTCGCCGAGCCCGGCTCCGCACTGTACCTAGAGGCGGCGCTGGTGCTGTCGCTACTTTCCGGGCTGATACTCGTGGGTATGGGCATCGCCCGCATGGGCTTTTTTAGCAACTTTTTGAGCCATCCGGTGATTTCCGGCTTTTTGACCGCCTCGGGCATTTTGATCGCCGCCAGTCAGCTTGGAAGCCTGCTGGGCATCCAGAGCAGCGGCTTCACCCTCGTCGAGCGCGTCGTAACGCTTGCGCCCAACCTGATGTCCATCAATGTTTTCACGGTCGTGATCGGCGTGGGCACGCTGCTCTTTTTGGTCGGCATGCGTCGATTTGGCAAACGGGCGTTTGCGAAGATTGGCGTTCCAGCGGGGCTTGCGGATCTTCTGACCAAAGCGGGGCCGGTATTCGCAGTGATCGTGACTACGCTCGTCTGCTGGCATTGGGATCTGGCGTCACAAGGTGTGGCCGTGGTCGGCGACGTACCCGGCGGCCTTCCCGCGTTCAGCTTTCCGCTAAGCGACATTACGCTGTGGAAGGCGCTGTTTATTCCCGCACTACTGATCAGCCTGGTGGGCTTTGTAGAGTCGGTCTCGATGGGACAGATGCTCGCCGCCAAACGGCGCCAGCGCATTTCACCCAATCAGGAGCTGGTGGGTTTGGGTGCGGCGAACCTGGCCGCTGGGGTGACCAGCGGCATGCCGGTGACCGGTGGGCTCTCGCGCACGGTAATCAATTTCGATGCCGGCGCGCAAACGCCCGCGGCCGGCGCTTTTACTGCCCTCGGCATTGCGCTGGTCACGCTGGCGTTCACCGGCTGGCTGTTTTATCTCCCTATCGCGACGCTGTCCGCGACCATCACGGTGTCGATTTTGACCCTCGTCGACATCCCCATGTTGCGTCAGACCTGGCGCTACTCCCGCAGTGACTTTGCCGCCATGGCGCTCACCATCGTGCTGACCCTGGTGGAAGGCGTCGAGGCGGGGATTATCGGCGGCGTAACGCTCTCGCTTGCGCTGTTTCTCTACCGTACCAGCCGGCCGCATAGTGCGCTGGTCGGGCGGGTGCCGGACACCGAGCACTTTCGCAATATCCAGCGCCACGATGTGCAGGCGCCGAAGAGCGCCGCGCTCTTGCGTATCGACGAAAGCCTCTATTTCGCCAACGCGCGCTACCTGGAAGATACCGTCTACAATCTGGTGGCCAGCCGCCCGGAAATCGAGCACGTGGTGTTGATCTGCTCGGCGGTCAACCTGATCGACGCCTCGGCACTCGAAAGTCTGGATGCGATCAACGCACGTCTAAAAGACTCAAACGTGAAGCTCCACCTTTCCGAAGTAAAGGGGCCGGTCATGGACCGGCTCAAGCAGAGCGACTTTCTGGATGCGCTCACCGGACGGGTGTTTCTGAGTACTTACACCGCTTGGCGCGAATTTTTCTGACACCTCCTGAACACTGAATAGCCGGGTAACACTCGGCTTTTTTACGTCTTCTTCACCTTACCCGCCCCTACAAACGTTGGCGTTGACATTGTCCGCCGGATATCTCTACTATCAATTGAAATATGCAAAACCAAGTACCGCTAAGCGGAATAAAAAGTAAACAAATGTAACTAATTAATCGCCATAGCGGCCTATAACCACAATAAAGGAGCTCTCCATGCGCTCGCTCACTCAACGCCTGCTCATCGCTACTCTGCCTCTTTCGTTCGTCGGCCCTGTGCTCGCCAATGAGATCGATCTTCCGAGTACCATGGCTTGGACGGCCTATGGCACCAACTCCAGTGGCTACGCCCAAGCGGTAGCCATTGGCAATATGCTACAGAACGAGTACGGCTCGTCGGTTCGCGTGCTGCCTGGTGAAAACGATGTGTCGCGGATGACACCGCTCAAACAGGGGCGCGTCGATCTTTGCGCCTGTGGTATCGCAAGCTACTACGGCGCCGAAGGCGTATTGATGTTCGCTGACCGCGACTGGGGCCCGCAGCCGATTCGCGTGATCACCACATCGACCGCTTCCTTTGGGCTATCGCTTGCAGTGGCCGGGGATCTGGACGTCGAGACGCCTGCGGATCTCGCCGGCAAGCGTATCGCCTATATCCGCGGCGACGATGCGCTCAACAAGGGCACCGAAGCATATTTGGCCTTTGGTGGTCTCACGTGGGATGACGTAGAGCGGGTGGATTACCCCGGCTACGCGCGTTCCTTCGATGGCATCATCGCCGGCGACGTGGATGCCTCTTTCACCACGACCGTCACGCCGCCTGCCCAGCAGCTAGCCAGCAGCCCACGCGGCATCAGTTGGCCGGTACTGGATCCAAACGACGAAGCGGGCTGGGAACGCATGGCCGCCGTCGCCCCTTATTTCCGTCCTCATGAAGTTACTGCCGGCGCCGGCGATATTAGCCCGGAGAATCCGCTGGCCAGCGCCAGCTATCCCTACCCGATCGTGGTCGCCAATGAGGATTTGGAGGACAACGTCGCTTACGGACTGATCCGCGCGCTTCAGGAGCATTACGACGACTACAAGGATAACGCCCCTGGTGCCAACGGCTACGCGTTGGAATTCCAGGACCTGGAGTGGGTGGTGCCGTTTCACGATGCGGTAGTCGAGTACTATAAGGAAACCGGCGTCTGGAACGATGAGCTGCAAGCGCACCAGAACCAATTGGTCGAGCGCCAGCAAGTATTGATGCAAGCCTGGCAGACGTTCATGCAGGATGCACCCGACGATGACGATGCCTTCACCTCAGAGTGGATGGCTGCACGTGCGACCGCGCTAAGCGACGCCGGCTTCGAACCGGTTTTTGAGTGACTCGCCCGGGGCGGCGCCCGCCGCCCCTGCTGATGGACGACCCCCTATGACTACCCATACGCCACCTGCCCACCAGAATGGGCAGGTAAAAGAGAAGATCAGCCAGATTCGCGAGCTGCCCGCTGCGCTTCGTTGGATCCCCGCCGCGGTCACCGTCGCTCTGATGCTGATGACCTTGGACTACCTGTTCAATATGGGGCTTCTGACCTTCGTCACCGGCCTCGAGACCCAGTTTTACTACGCCGTGGTGGCGCTACTGCTGCCGCTGGTGTTTCTGCTTTGGCCCTTGAGCGCGAGCCGACAGGAGCAGCCAATACCGTGGTACGACTATCTGCTCAGCGCCGTTACCCTGATCGTGGGCGGCTACTTCGTCTATAACGCCGTCCCTATTCTGGAGCGCGGCTGGGCATTCTCGGCCCCAGAGACCGCCATCTACGCAAGCTACGCCTATTGGGTATTGATCATCGAGGCGGCGCGCCGGGCCGGGGGCTTGCCGATCGCTATCATCGCCGGGGTCTTTTCGCTCTACCCCCTGGTGGCGGATAAAGTGCCCGGTCCGATTCAGGCGTTTCCCTCGACGCTCGAACAGACCGCGATGTACCACACCATGAGCAACGAGAGCATCATGGGCGTGCCGCTCCAAGCCTTCGCGGGGCTGGTCATCGGCTTTTTGGTATTTGGCGTCGTACTGCAGAAAAGCGGCGGCGGCAAGTTTTTTATCAACCTCGCCTTCGCGCTTCTGGGCCACGTGCGCGGTGGGCCGGCTAAAGTCTCCATTTTTTCGAGCGGTTTGATGGGATCGATGAGCGGCAGTGTGATCAGTAATGTCCTAACCACTGGCGTACTGTCGATTCCAGCGATGCGGCGTATCGGCATGAGCCGGTCGTTTGCCGGCGGTGTCGAGGCCTGCGCCTCGACCGGTGGTGTGCTGATGCCCCCGGTGATGGGCGCGACCGCCTTCGTCATGGCGATGTTTCTGGATATTCCTTACTCGGCGGTGGCGCTAGCGGCGGTAATTCCCTCCATCCTCTACTTTTTGGGGCTATTCATCCAGATCGATGCTTACGCCGCGCGCAACGATATTCAAGGCCTGCCCGAGATCGAGCTGCCTTCGCTAAAACAGACGCTGAAAGAGGGCTGGTACTTTGTCTTCGTTTTCGCCCTACTGGTCTGGATGCTGCTGGTGATGCAGCGTGAAGCCGTCGCGCCCTTCTACGCCACCGCGCTGCTTTTAGTACTCAACCAGCTCTCCAAACACAACCGTTGGGGCTGGTCGGATGTGAGCGATACGCTCTCTTCAGCGGCCAAACTCTTTGCCGAGCTGATCGCTATACTCGCCGGCGTGGGCATGCTGGTGGGCGCGCTTTCCATGACGGGGCTCTCTGGCACCATCGCCAACGACTTCATCAACATCGCCGGCGGCAGCGTCCCGCTTCTGTTGATCATGGGCGCGGTTACAAGCTTCGTACTGGGCATCGGCATGACCGTGACGGCGGCCTACATCTTCCTGGCCGTGGCGCTAGCGCCGGCGCTGATTCAAGGCGGTGGGCTGGATCCCATGGCGGTGCACATGTTCATTCTCTATTGGGGCATGTTGAGCTTCATCACACCGCCCGTGGCGCTCGGCGCGTTCGCCGCCGCCACGGTAGCAGGCGCCCGCCCCATGGCCACTGGCCTGCAGGCCATGCGCTTGGGCAGCGTGATCTATTTCATTCCGTTCTTGTTCGTACTCAACCCAGCGCTGATCATGCAAGGCGCGCCGCTGCTGATTCTGGCTGTGTTCGTACAAGCGGTCATCGGCATCGTGCTGTTCGCCTCCGCCATGCAGGGCTATTTGATCGGCGTGGGCCGTTTGGGCTACGGCGTGGTGCAGGAGAGCATCATTCGCACCCTGGTGCTGTTGGCAGGGCTGCTGCTGGCACTGCCTGGTGGCGGTTTGGTGCCGCTAAGCCAACTCGAGCTTATCGGCTTGGCGCTTGCCGCGCTCATACCCGGCGTACTGCTCGCCCGCTTGAGCCAGCGTCGGCAAAAGCCTGCGCATCAGCTGGGCTAACAGCACTGGCTACGGCGCTACGCAGGACAACGACAATCATAAAAATAGCCAAAAGGTATTCGTGATGAAAACAACTTTTCGATCAGTTGCCATCGCCGTGCTCTGTGCCGGCCCGGTGGGCATGCCCTTAGCCGGTGCGGATATGCCCACCACCTTGAACTGGACTTCTTATGGAACCGGTACCAGCGCCAATGCCCAGATCATGGCTATCAGTCAACTTCTGCAAACTGAGTACGGCACGCAGTCCCGGGTGATTCCCGGGGAGAACGACACCATGCGCATGACCCCACTCAAGACGGGACGGGTGGATCTTTGCGCCTGCGGCATCGCCAGCTACTACGGCTCGGAAGGCGTGATGATGTTCGCGCGGCCAGACTGGGGGCCGCAACCGATTCGCGTGATCACAACCTCCATGGCGGGTTTTGGCCTCGGCATGGCGGTGGCGGGCGATGTCGAACTCGAAACGCTGGCCGATCTAAAAGGCAAGCGGCTTGCCTACCTGCGCGGCGACGATGCGCTGAACAAGGCTGCCGAAGCGTACCTCGCTTTCGCCGGGCTTACCTGGGATGACGTGGAGAGGGTCGATTTTCCCGGCTATAACGCCGCCTTCGATGGCATCATCAGCGGCCGTGCCGATGCGGCTATTACCACCACCGTCACCCCGGCAGCGCAGCGCTTGGCCGCCAGCCCTCGCGGTTTGCAATGGCCAGTACTTTCGGCCGACGACACAGCGGGCTGGGAGAGGATGCTTGACGTAGCGCCTTACTTTCAGCCTCACACTGTCACCTCAGGCGCCGGCATCGATCAAAGTGCGCCGCTCGCCAGTGCAAGCTACCCCTATCCTATCGTCGTCAGCAACGCAGACCTTACCGACGAGACCGTTCACGGGCTCATCTCGACGATGGTCGAATCCTATGACGATTATAAGGACAACGCACCAGGCGCTAGCGGCTATGCGCTAGAAAACCAGAACATGGCTTGGGTGATTCCGTTTCACGATGCAGTGGTCGATTACTATCGCGATACCGGTATTTGGACCGACGCCATGGAGGAACATCAGCAAGCTCTGATCGCGCGACAGACGCTGCTCATGGAAGCCTGGCAACGCTATAAAAGCGATGCACCCGAGAACGAAGATGCTTTCATCGAGGGCTGGATGGAGCAGCGTCGTAGTGCGCTGCAATCAGCCGACATGGCCCCAGTCTTCTAAATCAGAACGGTAGTTAGACGTTGGCGGTTCAACCTCTTCGTCATTAATTACATGAATGAAATAATCTTAATTTTGCATTGCGGAATATAATTTCGCTATATTGACTCGCTGCGTCGCATTCGCCATGATTTGACGATCCACCATTTATTCAAGCGAGAAAGCCATGACCGTTTCTTACCAGCGCCACGGGGATATTGGCGTCATTGAAATCGACAACCCGCCGGTCAACGCACTGGGGCACGCCGTGCGCAGCGGCCTGATCGCGGCGCTCGAGGAAGGCATTGCCGATCCGCAAACCCAAGCCCTGGTGCTGATAGCCAAGGGCAGGACGTTTATCGCCGGTGCCGACATTCGTGAATTCGGCAAACCTTCCAAGACCCCGGTGCTTCCTGACGTCATCAACGCATTGGAGGACTGTCCCAAGCCGCTGATCGCCGCACTTCATGGCACGGCCCTGGGCGGCGGGCTCGAAGTGGCGCTGGCCTGTCACTATCGCGTAGCGCTTGAAGGCACGCGTGTCGGCCTGCCGGAGGTCAAGTTGGGGCTATTGCCTGGCGCCGGCGGCACCCAGCGCCTGCCGCGCCTGACCGGGGTTAAGCTTGCGCTAGACATCATTACCAGCGGACATTTCGTGAATACCGATGAAGCGCTCCACGCTAACATCATCGACGCTTTGAGCGATGCCCAGACGCCGCTGGAGGCGGGCCTCGAAGCAGCGCGCGAGGCCCTGGACGGGCGTATCACGCCGCGCGTCACCGGCGAGCTGCCCGCCCCGCAGGCGGACCCGGAAGCCGTGAAGACAACCCGTGATCGACTTCAGAGAGAAACCCCTGATCTTTTCTCACCGTTTCGCATCATTGAGGCCATCGAGGCCTCTACCACCGCGACAACGCTCGCCGAAGGGCTCAAGCGCGAACGCGAACTGTTTCTGGCCTGCATGGACTCCCCCCAGCGCGCTGGCCTGATTCATCTATTCTTTGCCGCGCGCAGCCCGCATCTGGTCAACGGCGTGGAAGACGCCTCTCCCTTCGAGCGAGTGGCGCTCATCGGCGAGCATCCGTTATTCGAAACGCTTTCGAAAGCCGCCTCCCGCGCCAATATCTCGCTACTCGAAGCGCCGGATGCGCAAACCGAGCTCTGCCTGATCGCCCCGAACGCAGAGAGTGACGCCTGCCCGCCAGGCGCCGTTCGCGTCACACTTCAAAGCGCCTCGGACGGCTGCCCCGAGACCGGGCTTGGCTTGATCCTCGCCGACACCGGTGCTTTTCACGAGCTGGTCGACTGCAACGATGACGAGCTTGCCCACCAGCGCACCGCGCTGACGCTCAAGGCGCTGCGCGTCAACGTGGTTGCAAGCCGCCGCCAAAGCATACTGGCCACGCTCAAAGGCGCACTCGAGAACGCCTCGGCAGATGAGAAGCGGGCATCACTCGAAGCCGCAAGCCTAGGCATCGCCGAGCGCGGCGAGTGTTTTCGTCCCGCCGACATCGACCTGCTGGCCGTCGAGGCGCTCGACTACCCGCGCGCGCTCGGTGGCCCTCACCGACAGGCCACGCTGAGCGATAAGGAGCCGTCATGAACCTGACCTTTACCGCCGAAGAGCAGCGCTTTCGCGCCGAGGTGCGCGCGTTTCTCGCCGACTCGCTGCCTGACGACATTCGAAAGCGTGTGCGCCTTGGCCGTCACCTACGCGCCGACGATCACCTGCGCTGGCAGAATATCCTAAGCCGCCAAGGGTGGCTGGCCGCCAACTGGCCCGTCGAACACGGCGGTCCGGGCTGGGGCCCGGTGCAGCGCCATATCTTCGATGAAGAGTGCGCCGCCGCTCACGCTCCGACCGTCGTGCCCTTCGGCGTCAATATGGTGGCGCCGGTCATCATGAAGTTCGGCACCGCCGAGCAGCAGGCGCGCTACCTGCCGCGCATTCTCGACAACCAGGACTGGTGGTGCCAGGGCTACTCCGAGCCTGGCGCCGGCTCGGATCTTGCGAGTCTCAACACTCGCGCGGTACGCGAGGATGATCATTACATCGTCAATGGTCAGAAGACCTGGACCACCCTGGGCCAGCACGCCAACATGCTGTTCTGCCTGGTGCGAACCGATCCCGCCGCCAAGAAACAGGCCGGCATCAGTTTCTTGCTGATCGACATGCAGACACCGGGCATCACGGTGCGGCCGATCGTAACGCTCGACGGCGCCCATGAGGTCAACGAAGTCTTTCTCGACAACGTGCGCGTCCCGGTCGAAAACCGGGTGGGCGACGAGGGTCAGGGCTGGACCTGCGCCAAGTTTCTGCTCACCCACGAGCGCACCGGTATCGCCGGGCTTGGCCATGCCAAGCAGGCACTCGTCCACCTGAAATCGCTGGCAAGCCGTATCCAGCATCGCGGTAAACCGCTGCTCGAACAGCCAAGCTTTCGCCAGCGCGTGGTCAAGACCGAGATCGAGCTGATGGCGCTGGAGGTGACCAATCTACGCGTGATCGCCGCCGCCCGCGACGGCGGCGCCCCCGGCGCCGAGAGCTCGCTCTTGAAAGTGCGCGGATCAGAACTTCGCCAGGAGCTGAGCGAATTGACTCGGCGAGCGCTGGGACCTGCTGCGGTGGCGTTTTTTCCCGAGTTTCTCTACCAGGACGAACCGCTGGACGAGGCCTACGCCGCGAGCGCGGCGGCCAGCGCCCAGTATTTCAATCGGCGCAAACTCTCGATTTACGGCGGCGCCAACGAGATACAAAAAGGCATCGTCGCCAAGACCATTCTAGGTATGTAAGGAAAGCGCCATGGATTTCGCATTGACCGATGAACAGCGCATGCTCGATGAGACGCTGACCCGCCTGGTGGCCGACAAGGTCTCCTTCGAGCAGCGCCGCCACATGCTTAACGCCTCTAAAGCCGGCGCCGATGACCCTCTTTGGCAAAGCTTTGCCCAGCTTGGCCTTCTGCATATGCCTTTCGATGAGTCGGTGGGCGGGCTCAATGGCGACGGCACCGATCTGATGATCATCCTGCAGACTCTGGGCCGCGGTCTGGTACCGCAGCCCTACCTATTTGGACTCGTGCTGCCGGGACAGCTTTTGGCGCTGATGGCCAGCGCCGAGCAGCGGACCTGTTGGCTAGACCCTCTTCTTGGCGGCGAGCATCAGTTGGCGTTCGCCTGGCAGGAGGTCGCCGCCCGCTATGACGCCAAGGGAATCGCTACCACGGCGCGCCGCGAGAACGATCATTGGCGCCTCACGGGCCAGAAGACGCTGGTGATGAACCTGGAGGCGGCCGCCGCAACGCTGGTGACGGCGAAACTCGAAAGCGGCAAGCTAGGGCTGTTCGCGGTGCCCGCCGCCAGCGTCGGCGTGTCGTGCTTCAACTACCGTACGATGGACGAGCAGAGCGCCGGCGATCTGACGCTAGATGACGTGGTGCTGGGTTTCGAGCACTGCCTGAGCGAGGACGTGGAAAGTGCGCTGGAAGAAGTACTCGCCATCGGCCGGGCCGGGCTCTGCGCTCAGGCGCTGGGCGCCATGGAGTCCGCCTGCGACCAGACCCTTGAGTATCTCAAGGATCGCAAGCAGTTTGGCGTTTCGCTGGCGACGTTTCAGGCGCTACAGCACCGCATGGTGGACATGCACCTGCACCTGGAGCAGTCGCGTTCCATGACGATTCTGGCGGCCACCAGCCTGACGCTAGATCCTGCTGATCGTGACTATAAGATCGCCGCCGCCAAGGCCTACTGCGGCGAATCCGCCCGCTTCATCGCCGAACAGGCGATCCAGCTACATGGCGCCATGGGCATGACCGACGAGTGCCATGTCGCAAGCCTCGCACGGCATCTGGTGATGTTCGATCATTACTTGGGCGATTGCGATTTTCATCTTGAAACCGTCAGCGACCGAATCGACGCTGCCTAAGGAGCTTTGCATGTCGTCCTACCCCGATGAAGTGGTCACCGTTAGCCCCGTGGGAGAGGGCGTTGTCGAGGTGGTGATCAATCGCCCGAGCGTGCGCAACGCCTTGAACGAAGCGACCGCGTTGGCACTAGGCGATGCCTTGAAAGGCGTTGCCGAAAATGCTGATGCGCGCTGCGTGATCCTGCGCGGC
This sequence comes from Halomonas sp. GD1P12, assembly GCF_025725645.1. NCBI lineage: Bacteria > Pseudomonadati > Pseudomonadota > Gammaproteobacteria > Oceanospirillales > Halomonadaceae > Halomonas > Halomonas sp. GD1P12. The sequence goes on from NZ_CP107007.1 coordinate 1,989,849, forward strand.
GAAGCCAGCGCGTTCTGCGCCGGCGCCGACCTTGGGGAGTTTGAGAAGGCCGGTGCTCAGCCGGCCAGCGAACGGCTGGCGCGGCTTTTTCTGCCCGCCCTGAACAGCTTGATGTCCATGGAGAAGCCCGTAATCGCCGCAGTGAGCGGAGCGGCAGCGGGTATCGGCGTCTCCTATGTGCTGGCAAGTGACATGGTGGTGATGGGGCGCTCGGCCTACTTGAAGCTTGCGTTCATCAATATCGGCCTTATTCCCGACGGTGGTGCCAGCTGGCATCTGGTGCACAAGCTGGGCCACCCCCAGGCCTTCGAGATGGCCGCCCTGGCTATCCCTATCGAGGCCGAGCGCTGCCGGTCGCTGGGTCTTGCCAACCGCGTCGTCGATGACAACGAGGTCGTGGCTCAGGCTCGCGAGCTGGCAAGCCAGCTGGTCAAGCAGTCGTCCCAGGCGCTGGCGGCCACCAAGCGAGCGCTGCGCAGCGCCCAGGAGTTTTCGCTTGTCGATACCATGAAGCTCGAAGGCGAGCTTCAGGATCAGTGCAAGGCATCAGACGAGTTCAAGGAACAGCTCGCGGCGTTTCGTCAGAGCCGGCGCAAGGCGTCCAACGCCTGACGGAAATCGCGCGATAATGTGGCGACCGAGGTCGCCACGCTCTCCAGTGAGTCGATCGACCCCACGCCCTGCCCCGCACCCCATATATCCCGCCAAGCCTTCGCCTTGCTGCCGCCGCCGGAGCCATAACGCATGGCGCTCTTGTCGCCCTCGGGAAGCGCGTTCGGGTCAAGCCCCGCCGCCTCGATGCTCTGACGCAGATAGTTGCCGTGCACCCCGGTAAAAAGATTGGTGTAGACGATATCTCCCGCTGCAGCCTCCAGCACCATCTGCTTGTACGACGCCTCAGCGTTAGCCTCTTGAGTTGCGATAAAGCGGGTGCCCATGTAGACCATGTCAGCGCCCATGGCGAGGGCCGCCGCGATCTGCTCGCCGCGCGTAATCGACCCGGCAAGCACGAGCGGCCCATCAAAAAAGGCGCGCACTTCCGCCACAAAGGCGAAGGGGTTGAGCCGACCGGCGTGGCCACCGGCGCCCTGACAGACCAGAATCAGGCCATCGACGCCGGCCTCGACGGCCTTTCTGGCATGACGCAGCGTGGTAACGTCGTGAAAAACCCGCCCCCCATAGGCGTGCACCTGTTCGACTACGCGATTTGGCGCATGAAGACTGGTGATGACCAACGGCACTCGGTACTCGGCGCATAACGCCACATCGTGCTCGAGGCGGTCGTTGGTCGGATACACGATCTGGTTCACCGCGAAAGGCGCCGCCGGTGTATCCGGGTGGTCGTCGTTGTAACGCGAGAGGCTTTGGGTAATTTGCTCAAGCCAGTCGCGCAGCGCCTCTGCCGGGCGAGCGTTGAGCGCGGGAAAAGCACCGATGATACCGGCCTGGCACTGGGCAATAACGAGTTCAGGGCCGGAAACGATGAACATGGGAGAGCCGATCACTGGCAGCGCCAGTGAATCGGTAAGATCGTTCAGCATGGTCAGCTCGCAGTCGAATCAGGTGAAAATAAAGGTGTCACAATCGCAACGGCCGGCAAGCGCCGGCCGCAGACATCGTCACGACAAGAGGCCCTCGAGGGCCTCCTTCGCCGTTAGAGCTTACTCTCGAGCTCTGGCAGAAGCTCGAACAGATCCCCCACCAGGCCGTAGTCCGCCACCTGGAAGATCGGCGCTTCCTCGTCCTTGTTGATCGCCACGATCACCTTCGAGTCCTTCATCCCCGCCAGGTGCTGGATGGCGCCGCTGATGCCCACCGCGATGTACAGATCCGGCGCGACGATCTTGCCCGTCTGACCCACCTGCATGTCGTTGGGCACAAAGCCCGCATCCACCGCCGCCCGGGAGGCGCCGACCGCCGCACCGAGCTTGTCGGCGATGCCGTCGAGCAGTCTGAAGTTCTCGCCGTTGCCCATGCCACGGCCCCCGGAGATCACGACCTTCGCGCCCCCCAGCTCCGGGCGGTCGGACTGCGCGAGCTCCTCACCGACGAACTGCGACTGGTCGTTCTCGACCACGGTGTCCACTGCCTCGATGGCGGCCGCGTTGTCGCGGCCCACGGCATCGAACGCCGTGGTGCGCACGGTCATGACCTTGAGCGTGTCGTCGCTTTTCACCGTGGCGATGGCGTTGCCGGCGTAGATCGGACGCTTGAAGGTGTCCGGGCCGTCGACCGCCACGATTTCGGAAAGCTGGCTGACGTCCTTGAGCGCGGCGACCCGCGGCAGCACGTTCTTGCCCGTGGTCGAGGCGCTGGTGAGAATATGGCTGTAGTCGTCGGCCAGCGACACCACCAGCGCACCCAGCGGCTCGGCGAGCTGGTGGGCGTAGACGGCGTTATCCGCCAGGCGAACCCGGGTGACGCCGTCGAGTTTCGCGGCGGCCTCCGCCGCGGCCTGGACGCCGTCGCCGGCGACCAGCACATCGATATCGCCGCCGATCTCGCGGGCGGCGGCCACCACGTGGGCGGTGGCGTCAAGCAGATGGCCGTCGTGAAGATCGGCCAGTACCAGAATGCTCATGGAGTGTACTCCCTGGAATAACGGTGAAAGAGGCAAGCGGAAGGTGGGGGGATCAAAGCACCTTCGCTTCGTTCCTGAGCTTGTCGACCAGCTCGTCGACCGAGGCCACTTTTACCCCGCCCTTGCGCTCGGCCGGCGTTTCGACCTTCACCAGGCTCACTTTCGAGGCCACCTCGATGCCGTAATCCGCCGGCGTTTTGACATCCATCGGCTTCTTCTTGGCTTTCATGATGTCGGGAAGCTTGGCGTAGCGCGGCTCGTTGAGGCGCAGATCGGTGGTGACGATCGCCGGAAGCGACAGTGACAGCGTCTGCAGGCCGCCGTCGATCTCGCGGGTGACGCTGACCCGGTCGCCGTCGACGGCAACCTTCGAGGCGAAGGTGGCCTGGGGCAGATTGGACAGTGCTGCGAGCATCTGGCCGGTCTGGTTGTTGTCGGTGTCGATCGCCTGCTTGCCGAGAATCACCAGCCCCGGCTGCTCCTGTTCGACCACCTTCGCCAGCAGCTTCGCCACCGCCAGCGACTCGACGCGCTCGTCGGTCTCGATCTGGATCGCCCGGTCGGCGCCCAGCGCCAGCGCGGTGCGCAGCTGCTCCTGGGCAGCTTTCGGGCCGATGCTCACGGCGACCACTTCCGTGGCCACGCCCTGCTCCTTCAGGCGCACCGCCTCTTCCACGGCGATCTCGCAGAAGGGGTTCATGGCCATCTTGACGTTGGTCAGATCCACGTCCGAATGATCGGCCTTGACGCGAATTTTCACGTTGTAGTCGATGACGCGCTTGACCGCGACTAGTACTTTCATGGGAATGCTCCTGCCAAGTTTATCGTTCCGCAAAGCAAAACATTATTTCAATTTATAGAGATCAACAGTAAAAAAACCTAGCGCAAAAATCAAGCGCGAAACGTGCGCCTCAAACGGGCGAGCAGGCAAACCAAAGCGCCAGCAGTGGCACGGTGGCCAGTAGAAATCGTCCGTTCCAACGGTAGCCAATGTGCTGGGTGGGCACACCAGTGAAACGCGAAAGAATGAGCATCGATGCCGTCATCGGTGACGACATCAGCGACAGCGCCCAGCCCACCATGAGCGAGGCGGCAATGATGACCGGCGGCAGACCGTCGATGTCGAGCGTGGGCAGTAGCCCCGCCAATAGCGTTACCGTAACGATGGGGTTGACCCCCAGCTGGGCGAGCCCCAGGACCGTGAACATGGCCAGCACGGCGTTCAGTGTTCCCAACGAATCGAGTATTGAGAGAAGCGGTGCCAGTGACTGAGTATCCACCAGCCCGATGCACAGGTGCCCAAGATAGCCCGCCGCTCCGAGTACCACGATCTCGTTGGCGCTGGGCGAGAGCAGCCAGGGAAGCTTGCGATGCGCGGTGGCGATGGCAGCGGGCAGGCCTCCATAGCGGAGTCGGCGACGCTGCCAGGCAAGCCAAAAAAGCGCGCTGGCAGGCGCGCCGATCAGCGTCGCCACCGGCAGGCGAACGCCCAGAAGCAAGGCGATCAATACGACCAGCGCGACCACGGCGGCCAGCAGCGCGCTGAATCGGGCCAGCGGCAACAGTGATGGCGCGACACGCGAGCTGTCGGCGGGCGGGTGCGGGCCTGTCAGGTAATCCACCGCCCAACCGACCAGAAAGGTAAGGCCTGCAGCGAAAAACACATACGGCGCAAGCTCGAGCCAAGTGATCTGGGGGATGCTCGAGAGCACCACCGCCACGCCCATTCCCATGGGCGAAATCAATGGAGCCAGGGCAAACCCGCGTAAAAGCGCCAGCATCATTCGGCGCTGACGCGCCTCACGCACCCAGGCACGTCCCTGAGCCGCCTCGAGCGTGTTGCTCTTCTCGATCATGGCGGCAAAGAGGTTCAATACGCCGATATTGAGAATGATGCCGAACAGTATCGAGCCGAAAGAGAGAATCGGGTAGCGCCGGCCGGGAGGCTGCAGCAGCATGGCTTGCCCACAGCGACGTACCAGCGGCGAGCCGTAGGCGGGAAGACGCATCATGCCAAGCGCCACGACGAAGGTCGCAAAAAAAGCGAAGCGGCCGCTGGCCTCGAACAGCAGCATCGCAGGCGATGACGAGAAGACGATCGCCAGCATGCTCACCAGGCCCGCCACGGCAAGTAGTCCCCGCGCCATGGCGTTCAGCTGGCCGGATAGCGTGGTGAGATACACAATCAGAGCCACGACACCCACCCCCTGGGCCACCACGGAGGTTCCCCCGCCACTCACCAGATGCAACAGTGTCGCCAGCGTCACTATCAGCAGCAGCGAAACCCGCAGACGGGCAGTCGTCACTCGCGGTGTCCTTTCAGACGCTCCTTGAGTAGCGAGATGGGCACGCCGTCGGGTGATTCGCTGCCGCTCAAGCGCTTGAACGATCCCTCTCCCATGGCGACGAGCCTACCCTGCTCATCGACGACCTCGGCACTGGTCATGTAGATCTTGCGCCCGCCACCGCGCAGCACGCCGACACAGCGCAGCACACCCTGCTTAGCCGGGCTGACGAACGTGGTGCTAAGCGAGAGCGTGACGGCACGGCGGGCGTTGCCTGGCACGGGGCAATAAAGCCCTGCAAGGCTCAAGGCATTGTCCAGAAGCGCCGAGAGCACGCCGCCGTGGACGTTTCCGCTTCGATTGAGGTGTTTCTCCTCGAGAGTCAGCTCGACCACGGCGCGCTCGGCATTCCACTCGACCACGCAAAGCCCCAGTAAATCGTTGAAACCACCTGGCTCATCGGTCGGTACACCGTTCTGGTCATCATCGGCTCGACGCATCACTCACCCTCCTGCTGGGCCAGATCACGCAGGCGGCCCTTGAGAATCTTGCCCGTGGCGGTGGAAGGCAGCGCCTCCATCATGACGATTTGGGCAGGCCGCTTGTAGGGGGCTAACCGTTCGGCAATGAACGCCTTGAACTCGACCATGTCGAGCTCGACGCCCTGCTCGCACTGCACAAAGGCGATGACTTCCTCGTTGCCCGCCACTTGGCGCCCGACCACGGCACATAGTGTGATGGCCGGGTGCTCGTTGATTACCGCTTCGACATCCGGCGGATAGATGTTGAACCCGGAGCGAATAATGAGCTCCTTGCTGCGTCCAACGATATAGAGCTGGCCGTCATGATCGACTCGGGCGATATCGCCAGTGTTAAGCCAGCCATCTGCGGTGAGGCTCTGGCGTGTCGCCTCGGGCTGACGAAAGTAGCCCTTCATGACGTTGGGGCCGCGTACCCAGAGCTCGCCCACTTCGTCACCGGCGGTTTCGCCGGTAGTGGTGCTGCCCAGTGGCTCGAGCCGATACTCAAGAAGCGGCAGTACCCGACCGACCGTATTGCTTTCGTGGCGATCATCGATACGCGTCTGGCTGATGGTCGGGCTGGCCTCGGTCAGCCCGTAGCCATTGTGAAGCGTCAGGTTGAAGGCCGCCTCCACCCGGCTCTTGGTATCGCTGTCCAAAGGCGAGCCGCCGGCGGAGATGTAGATCAGCGCCGGCGCCTTGAGTTCGCAGCACTCGCGCTTGAGGTACTCGAGTGCGCGGGCGTACATCGCCGGCACGCCCTGAAGCACGCTGATCCGCTCCTCATCGAGGGTCTTGAGCAGGTGCGCGGCATCGAAGCGAGGCACCGTATACAGGCAAGCGCCATTATAGAGTGAGCCCATACAGACCGACGATAAGCCGAAGACGTGAGACATGGGGAGCACCCCGTAGACCCGCTGGCCTTCGTTCAAGTGACGCATGCCGCCGGAAATCGAGGCGATGTAGAGAATGCCGCGATGGGTCAGCATCACGCCCTTGGGCGTTCCCGTCGTGCCCGAGGTGTAGATCATCGCGGCCACCTGCTCGGCGCCGCTTTCACTCACCGGCTCCGGGTCGCTTTCGAGAAGCGCCGAAAGGGCAAGCTCGCCGAGCTGCGGATGCTGATAGCGGTCGGCGCCGTGACGCTCGGCATGGCTGGCGGCATCAATTGATGCCTCGCAGGTATAAATGATGCGTCGGGGCAGGCAGTTATCGCGAATAAGATCGATCTCCTGCGCCGAGAGCCGTGAGTTGACGATCGCGACCCAGACATCCATTTCGCTGGCCGCCAGAAGCAGCACCACCAAAGCGCGGCCGTTTTCGCTCACCGTCATGAGGCGATCGCCGGGGCGAAACCCGAGCCCTTCGAGCCAGCGGCGTGCGGCGCGTATCTCATCGCCAAGCTCGGCATAGCTCCAGCGGACCCCGCCATCGACGATGGCCGGATGCTCGCCGAGACGCTGGGCGTTTTCCAGCACCCGGGTGCTGAGACGCTCGGGAAGTTGCGCCACCAGCTCGCTTGCAAGCGTACCGAAGATATCCTCGTCCGGCGCCTGGTAGGGAACCGACAGAGCCATCAGGACGCCTCCCGTACCATGTTACGGGCGATGACCAGCTGTTGGATCTGCGTGGTGCCCTCGTAGATGCGAAACAGACGAACATCGCGATAGAAACGCTCGACGGCGTACTCGGACATGTAGCCCGCACCGCCGTGAACCTGCACCGCGCGATCCGCCACGCGCCCCACCATCTCGGCGCAGAAGAGCTTGCAGCACGACGCCAGGGTCGAAACGTTCTCGCCGTCGTCCTTGCGTCGCGCGGCGTCCATCACCATGGTGCGCCCGGCGTAAGCCTCGGTCTTGCTATCCGCCAGCATCGCTTGTACCAGCTGGTGCTCAGCGAGTGCGGCGCCGAACTGCTGGCGCTCCATGGTGTAGTTGAGCGACTCCTCGACCAGCCGCTCGGCTACGCCCACGCAGACGGCTGAGATATGCAGACGCCCACGGTCGAGCACCTTCATGGCGGTCTTGAACCCTTGGCCTTCCTTGCCGCCGATGATGTTCTCTGCAGGCACCCGGCAATTATCGAAGATGATGTCGCAGGTGTGGGCACCCTTCTGGCCCATCTTGCTGTCCGCCGGGCCACGTACCAGCCCCGGGGTGTCGCCTTCGACGATGAAGGCCGAGATGCCGCCGGCACCCTTGTTGTCCGGATCAGTGCGCGCCATGACGGTGAACAGGTCCGCCTCGGGGCCGTTGGTGATATAGCGTTTGGTGCCGTTGAGAATATAGTGACCGCCGTCACGTACGGCGGTGGTGCGCAGACTCGCTGCGTCGGAGCCGGAATCCGGTTCAGTCAGACAGAACGAGCTGAGAATCTCGCCGGTCGCCAGGCGCGGCACGTAGCGGGACTTCTGCTCGTCGGTGCCGTCGATCAGGATGCCCTGGGCGCCGATACCGTTGTTGGTGCCGAAGACCGAGCGAAATGCCGGCGAGGTCTTGCCGATCTCCATGGCGACCAGCGCCTCCTCCTCCATGGTGAGCCCCAGGCCGCCGTACTCTTCGGGGATGGAAAGGCCGAACAGCCCCATCTCCTTCATTTCCGCCAGCAGTTCAGCGGGCACGGCATCGTCCTCGGCCAGTCGCGCTTCGTTGGGAATCAGGCGCTCGCGCACGAAACGGGAGATGGTATCGACTAGTTGATTGATCAATTCGGGGTCGCGAATCATGACGGCTCCAGAGGGTAGCGAGTAGCATTTCGAAAAATGCGCTGCGAAATGGCTGGTTTCAATACTTACTTTTGTTTTGCAGAGCAAAATTATGGTTCGATATTATTGTCAAGCACTTTTGCATAGCCTAGGATGCTAGTCAATTATTGAAACCTGATTTTGCAATGCAGAACTAAAGCTTTTTGTTTTCTAGTTAAAAGGAGTGTTTATGACAATAACGACATCTTCTCCCTTTACCACGCTAGGTATTGTGGGCACCGGCGCCATGGGACGCGGTATTGCACAGCTGGCGGCACAGGCGGGTCTGGAAGTAAGGCTCTTCGATGTCAAGGAGGGCGCAGTTGAAGAAGCCAAGGCGTTCATCGAAGGCCTGTGGCAACGCGGCGTCAAAAAAGAGCGCCTCTCCAGCGAAGAGGCCACGGCCTACGGTGAGCGGCTGCAAAAAGCTGACGATCTTGAGGCGCTCGCCCCTTGCGACATCGTGGTCGAGGCGATCGTCGAGCGGCTCGACGCAAAGCAGTCGCTATTCTCCGAGCTCGAAGACATCGTCGACACACAAGCAGTACTGGCGACCAATACCTCGTCGCTTTCGGTCACCGCCATCGCCGCAGGCTGCCGCCACCCGGAACGCGTCATCGGATTTCACTTCTTCAATCCAGCGGTACTGATGAAAATCGTCGAGGTAATTCCGGGGCTTCGCACCAGCAACGAGTTCACTGAGCGCGTGAGCGCGCTGGGCGAAGCGATGGGCCACTTCACCGCACTCACTACCGACACGCCGGGTTTTCTGGTCAACCACGCCGGGCGCGCCTTCGGCACCGAGGCGCTGCGCATTCTGGGCGAAAGCGTCACCGATGTGGCCACCATCGATCGCATCATGGTCGATCAGGGCGGTTTCCGGATGGGGCCATTTACTCTTCTGGATCTCACGGGCCTCGACGTTTCCCACGCGGTGATGGAGTCCATTTATCACCAGTTCTATGAAGAACCGCGCTTTCGCCCGTCCCCGCTGACACGCCAGCGCCTGGATGCCGGGCTTCTCGGTCGAAAGACCGACGAGGGCTTTTACCGCTACGTGGATGGCAAGCAGCAGATGCCCTCGGAACCCGAGGTGCCCGGGGCCGAAGCCCGCCCGGTGTGGATTAGCCAGGACGACCTGCAAAGCGCGGCGCTGCTTGCCCAACTCGTGCAAGATGCTGGCTGGACGCTGGAAACTACGGATGCTCCCTCGCCAAAAGCGCTATGCCTGCTGACGCCGCTGGGCGAAGACACCACGACCTGCGCCCTGCGTCTCAAGCTCGATCCTCGCCGCTGCGTCGCCGTGGATATGCTCGCCGGGCTTGAAAAGCGCCGCAGCTTGATGGCAACACCGGTCACCCAAGACGACTATCTGCAGGCCGCCGCCGCTCTGCTCAATCACGACGGCACGCCGGTCAGCACCTTTCAGGACAGCAACGGCTTCGTGCTTCAGCGTATCGTGGCCTGCATCGTCAACGTGGGCGCCGAAATCGCCCAGCAAAGCGTCGCCGAGCCGGCCACCATCGACCGCGCCGTGGAACTCGGACTGGGCTACCCCTTTGGGCCGTTGAAGATGGGGGATCACTACGGGGCGCGACGCATTCTGACCATTCTCGATCGGCTGCAGGCGGCCACCGGGGACCCGCGCTACCGCCCAAGCCCGTGGCTGCGTCGTCGCGCCGAGCTCGACATACCGCTGACCCAAGCCTGAACGAAATCGCGCCGGGCCGAATCCTATTCTGAAACCCGATTCGGCCGGCCTACTTGATAAACGCCCATTGACCACAACAAGGAAAACGTCATGACCGATGCCTACATTTATGATGGTATTCGCACACCGTTTGGACGCCACGGCGGTAGCCTTGCGGCCATTCGCCCGGACGATCTGCTAGGGCTCACGCTCAAGACGCTCGTCGAACGCAACGCCTTCAAGCCTGAAAACTACGAAGACGTGCTGGCCGGTTGTACCAACCAGGCCGGGGAAGACTCGCGCAACGTCGCGCGCCACGCGGCGCTTTATTCGGGGCTGCCTATCGAGGTGGCGGGGCAGACGGTCAATCGCCTGTGCGGCAGTGGCTTGGCGGCGATGATGGATGCCGCCCGCGCGGCGCGCGTGGGCGAAGGTGAGCTGTTTCTCGCAGGCGGCGTGGAGTCGATGTCCCGCGCGCCCTACGTGCTGGGTAAGGCGGAGACCCCCTACGCCCGCAACCAGCCGATGTTCGATACCGTCATCGGTTCGCGCTTTCCCAACCCGTGGATCGCCCGTGAGTACGGCAACCACAGCATGCCGGAAACCGCCGACAACGTTGCCCGCGACCTGAACATCAGCCGCGAACAAGGCGATGCCTTCGCCGCACGCTCGCAGGCACGCTACGCCAAGGCGCTGGAACAAGGATTTTATGAAGGCGAAATCATGGGCGTTGAAGTCCCCCAGGGACGCAAGCAGCCGCCGCTGCTGGTCGACAAGGATGAACATCCGCGCCCTCAGAGCACCGAGGACAAGCTCGCAAAGCTCGGTGCGCTGTTCGAGGATGGCGTGGTCACCGCCGGCAACGCGTCGGGCCTCAATGACGGCGCCGCGGCGCTGATCGTCGGCACAAAAAGCGCCGGCGAGAAAGCCGGAGTCGCTCCCAGGGCGCGAATCGTCGCCAGCGCCGTGGCCGGCGTTTCACCGCGTGTGATGGGGCTAGGGCCGGTTCCCGCTTCTCAAAAAGCGCTCGCCCGCGCGGGCCTTTCGCTTTCACAGATGGATGTCATCGAGATCAACGAGGCGTTCGCCGTGCAGGTCTTGGGCTGCGTGCAAGGGCTTGGCCTTTCAAGCGACGACCCGCGACTGAACATGAACGGCGGCGCCATCGCCATCGGTCACCCGCTGGGCGCTTCCGGCGCGCGCCTGGTACTGACCGCCCTGCGCCAGCTGGAAGCCACCCACGGCCGCTACGCGCTGGTGACCATGTGCATCGGCGTGGGCCAGGGCATCGCCACGGTCATCGAGCGCCTCGACGCTTGATCGCCTGCGTTGAAGGGTGTCACGCCGGCCCCGGTGACATATGCGATAATGAGCGCCATTCACCACCGACTGGAAGACCGAATGCAACACACCGATAGCGATGCCCCGGCCTCGCCCGGCAAGGATCGCAATTTCGTCACTGCTCTAGCCCGCGGGCTGGAGCTTTTGCGCGCCTTCGGAACCGGTGAGGAGTATCTGGGCAATGCCGAGCTCTCCAACCGAACCCGCATTCCCCGCCCGACGGTATCCAGGCTCACCTACACGCTGACCCAGCTCGGCTATCTTCAGCATAATACCCATCTGGAGAAGTACCGACTCGGTCCCGGCGTACTGGCGCTGGGCTACCGCTTTCTAGGCAACATGGGGATACGCGAGATCGCTCGCCCTCACTTGCAGAAGTTTGCCGAAGCCACGGACTGCAACGTAAGCCTGGGCGGTGCGGATCGCAGCGACATGGTGTATCTGGAAACCTGCCACGGCAGCGGGCCGTTGATCATTCGACTGGATGTGGGCTCCAGATTGCCTATCGCCACCTCGGCCATTGGCCGAGCATGGCTGTGTGGCCTGACAGAGAGTAAGCGTGAGCAGGTCCTTCAGGTGCTCGCTCAGCACCATGAGCGTGACTGGCCAGCACTTGAAGCGGGTATTCAGCAAAGTCTGGAAGATTACGCCCAACACGGATTCTGCTTTTCGGAGCAGGATTGGCAACGTGACATCAGCGCCGTGGCCATGCCGCTCATTCTGGAAGATGGCGCCGAGGTCATGGCAATCAACTGTGGTGGCTCCAGCGTGCGCCTGGATCACGATCGACTGGTGCACAACCTTGGGCCGCGCCTCAAGGAGGTAGCCGCGCAAATCAAGCAGGAACTCGCTCCCAAACCGCGCATAGTGCGCTAAGCTTGCGTCCAGAGCTTTTCACTAACGTTCGTTTGAATGCATCATGAAAAGCGCGAGATCGAAAGGACGCGGGAGCGGCAATGCCAACGGAGTGGATCAAACGCGAGGGAGACACGCTCACTCTCAAGGGGGAGTGGACGCTCGAGCATTACATGGCGCTTAAAAAGGCGCTCGACGACCTTGGTCAAAAGCCCGAACCCGAGGTAAAGCTCGAGGGCTTTGATCGCATTGACACTGCCGGCGCGGCGCTATTGGTCGATCTTCTAGGCGTCGAGCGCGCCGTTCAGGTCGATGAGTGGGCAAGCGATTTACCCGACTCGCAGCGCGCGCTGATCATGCGTATTGCCAGCGCCATGGACGTTTCGCTGACCCTGGAGACCGACACGCCGAATCGGCTGGTGTCGATGCTCGCCGGCATCGGCGAGAAGGTCGAGGCGCTTTATCGTCAGCAGCGCGAGCTTTTAGGCTTTATCGGGCTGGTGCTGGCAACGGCGCTGCCGGTGATGGTCAATCCGCGGCGCTGGCGGGTAACGGCGACCGTCGCCCATGTTCAGCAAAGTGGTTTGAACGCCGTGCCCATCGTCATGCTGCTCACCTTCATGGTGGGTGCGGTGGTCGCCTTTTTAGGCGCAACGGTGCTGCAGAGCTTCGGCGCGACCGTCTATACCATCAATCTGGTAGCGTTCTCGTTTCTGCGCGAATTCGGCGTGCTCCTGGCCGCCATTCTGCTGGCCGGGCGCACGGCCAGCGCCTTTACCGCCCAGCTTGGCGCAATGAAATCCAACGAGGAGATCGATGCGCTCAAGGCGCTGGGACTCGACCCGATTGAGCTTCTGGTGCTGCCGCGCATTCTGGCGATGCTGGTGAGTCTGCCGCTTCTGGCGTTCATCGGCATGCTCAGCGGCCTGCTCGGCGGTGCGGTGGTCTGTGCGGTGTCGCTCGATATACCGTTCTATCAGTTCATGAGTACGCTGCAGGAGAGCGTCTCGCTCAATCATTTACTCGTCGGGCTCGTAAAGGCGCCGGTGTTCGCCTTCATCATCGCGGTCATTGGCTGTCTTGAGGGGTTCAAGGTCGCCGGGAGCGCCCAGTCGGTCGGCGCTCACACCACCTCGAGCGTGGTGCAGTCGATCTTCATGGTGATTTTGATCGACGCGCTGGCCGCGCTCTTTTTCATGGAGATGGGCTGGTGAGTCGCGACGATGGCACGACCGCAAAAAGCACAGAAGCTGGTCGCGAGCCGGTCATCCGCGTTCAGGGGTTGGTCAACCGGTTCGGCGATCACACCGTGCACGAGCATCTCGATTTGACCGTCGAAAAAGGCGAGATTCTCGGCGTGGTGGGTGGCTCGGGCACCGGCAAGTCGGTGCTGCTTCGAAGCATCGTTGGTTTGCAGCGTCCTAACGAAGGCACCATCGAGGTGCTGGGTACGGATCTCTCGACGCTGGACAATGAGGCGCGCAGCCGGGTCGAGCGTCGCTTCGGCGTGCTGTTTCAGCAGGGGGCGCTGTTTAGCTCGCTGAACCTGCAGGAGAACATCGCCCTGCCGCTGATCGAGCACAGCGGCTTGCCGCGCGAGGAGGCCGAATATCTGGCGCGCATCAAGCTCTCGCTGGTGGGGCTTTCACCAGAGGACGCACGCAAGTCGCCGGAATCGCTCTCCGGCGGCATGATCAAGCGGGCGGCGCTGGCCCGCGCGCTGGCACTGGACCCGGATATCCTGTTTCTGGACGAGCCCACCGCAGGGCTCGACCCCATCGGCGCCGCCGCTTTCGATCAGCTGATCAAGACGCTGCGCGATGCGCTCGGTTTCAGCGTGTTTCTGGTGACCCACGACCTGGACACGCTCCATGCGGCCTGCGACCGGGTCGCGGTGCTGTCGCAAAAGCGCGTGCTGGTGGCGGATACGTTGGAAAACGTTGCCCAAACCGACGACGAGTGGGTTCAGGAGTACTTCAACGGCCCGCGGGGTCGCGCCGCCGCTTCCTCTTTCGATCAGGAGTGACACGCTCATGGAAACCCGTGCGCATCACGTTTTAATTGGCCTTTTTACCCTGCTGACCGCGGCCGGCGCGCTCGTGTTCGCGCTCTGGATGAGCCAGGCCGCCGGTGAACAGGAGTATCGGCCCTACCGCATTCTGTTCGACAGAAGCGTCAGCGGGCTATCCGAAGGGAGCTCGGTGCAATACAACGGCATTGAGGTCGGCGAGGTCACCCATATGGCGCTCGACCCGACCGACCCGCGCCAGGTAGTGGTGTCGATTCGCGTCGAAAGGGAGACGCCGATCAAGATCGATACCCGCGCCAAGCTCTCGATTCCCAGCATCACCGGCAGCATGTCGGTACAGCTTGAAGGCGGCGCGCCGGAAAGTCCGCTTTTGTACGCACAGTCCGATGATGCGGTGCCGTTCATCCAGGCGGATCCTTCGCCCATTGCCACGTTCATGGAGCAGGGTGAGGAGATGATCGACAACGTCAACGCCATTCTCGAGAACGCGAACCGGTTGTTCAACGACGAGAGCCGCGAGCAGGCGGGCAACATTCTGACCGATATTGCCGAGATCACTGACATGATCGCGTCCCAGCGTGCCGCGCTCGACGAGAACATGGCGCTGTTTGGCGATACGTCCCGCCAGGCTACCGCCACACTTGAACGCATCGAGGTGCTCAGCGACGAGACCACCCGGCTTTTGCGCGAGGATGGCCAGCAGGTAATGGCGAGCGCGGCCAGCGCCAGCCAAGACGTTGCCCGGGCCGCTCAGCGCATCGAGCAGCTGGTCAACGACAACGCCGCCGCGGTCGAAAGTACCCTTGCCAGCACTCAGGACGTCGCCCCGGCCCTCTCGGCGCTGCGCTCGACGCTGACCACGCTTGACCGTATCACCCGCGATCTCGAAGAGAACCCGACCGACTTTTTACTGGGTCGTGACCAAATAGAGGAGTTTCGCCCATGAAGATTCGCGCAGGCCTTGGCCTTTTCGCGGCCGCGCTGCTGGCGGGCTGCTCGGTGCTGCCGGAAAGCGACCCGGCCACGCTCTACCGCCTGCCGGTCGCCGCCAGTCAAACCCCGGCGAACAACCCCTTGCTCGGCGATAAGCGCCTGGGCGTCGCCGCCCCGGAAGCGGGGCATCTGTTCAGCGGCAACCGCATCGTGGTCTATCCGGATCGCAACGTGGTCAACGTTTACGAAGGAGCGCGCTGGCACGAAGACGCTCCAGCGCTGATACAAACCCGCCTGATCGATGCGCTTTCGCAAAGCGGTCTGTTCGAAGGTGTTAGCGTCGACCGGCTGCCGTCGGATCTGCTGCTGGTGAGCGAGCTCAGGCACTTTCAAAGCGAGTACGACCGCACGCCTCCAGCGGCGCGCATCCAGCTCGACGTTCAGCTCGTCGATGGAAAGCGACAGCCGATCGCCAACGAAACCCTGATCGCTAGCGCCCGCGCGGCAAGCGTCGAAATTCCCGATGTCGTCGACGCCTTTGGCGAGGCCAGCGACCGCTTGAGCGCCGCGCTCGTCGAGTGGCTCGCCAACCTTTCAAGCGACGCGCTCGAATCCGAGCGCCTGAATTGAAACGTCAAAGCGCCCGCGGGTTTTTGGGGTAAAAGCGTTCGGGCTGGCGCTCGAGGTGGGAAAAAAACCGGGTGTCCTTATAGGGCATTTTCATGAAGCCGGAGACCCCCAACCCGTCGATCAAATTGACCGCGTCGAGTATCCGATCCAGTAGCGCTGTAAAGGCGTGCTCCTGGTCCGGGTCGAGCAGCCGGTAGTAGCTGTGAATCTTCAGGTGTCGCGGATGGGCCTCGAAGATGATCATGCCGGTGTGGTGGATCTCGTTGAGCCGTTTGAGCAGCGCCATGATGGTCTCAGGCAGCGCCAAAAGCTCTTCCGGATCGGGGCCGTCCTCGAAGTAGCTGTGTTGGCGGGTGCGGTTCTCCTCCGGCGTGGCGCTTTGCTCGAAGCGAATACGGGTGTCTGGCTGGCGCTCAAAAGGCTCAGCTTCGCTCGCCCGCTCCAGATGCAGCGTCTGGCGGGCGTCGAACAGGCAGCTTTTGAACACCCCCTGACGATGAATGGCGCGGGCCAGGTGTACCATGTTGTTGACTGCCTGAGTGAACGCCGGGCGTTTGGCCGGGTCGTGCAGGTTCAAGGAGGAGTCGATATAGACCCCGTCGGCTTCCCAGCGAATGGCGAGCCCCCCCACGACCGGGTATCGGCCCAGCCGGCTCACCGAGGCGAGAAACGCCTTTTCGGTTTCCCCCATCCCCTGCATGAACTGCTTGTAGTAGCGGTCGAGCTGCACGTCGTTGACGTCATCCAGCGCCGGCTCGACGTTGGCTTCGCGCAGAAACGCCTTACGTGAGCTGTATACCACGGTATCGATCTCGGCGCCGGCCGGGCGTGCCCAGACCGGAATCAGCGCCACGGCGGGCTTTTCAGGCAGATCCACCATCACCGTGCGCGCCATGGCGGGCATGCGCGCGAGAAAGTAGTCGCCGGCCTGGCGGCGCGTAGCGGGGTCCGGGTCGAGCATGGCGTCGAGCGTGCGGGCGAACTCGACGGGAAGGCCCAGCGAGCTTGCCGGAATGGCGCGGTGGCCGAATCGGCAGGACTGAGCCGAGGCGAGTGCGTAGAGCGTGCCGGCCACGCCCTGCTCATCAAAACGCGGTGACGACAGCGCCCCGCTCAGCTGCTCCTCGCCAATGAAATAGACGTCGCCCAGGCGCGCGTTGGTGTGCTGGAGATGATTGGACATCAGCTCCATGACGTTGCTGCCGACCGGCTGCAGATCGCTATCCAACTGGGCGAAGACCGATGACCCCCAGTCGATCAGCGCCACGGTCTCACGAGCGGCGTCATACACCAGGTTCGAGGGTTTGATGTCGCCATGCACCAGCGGCCGTCCGTGGGGGCCGGTCTCCTGACGCAGCGCCAGCAGAATATCGGCGAGCTGCGCGGCGATGTTGACGACCAGCCGAGGCGATAGCCGCCCGTAGCGCAGCGAAATCTCCTCCAGATTCAGGCCCGGCGCCCGCTCCATGACCAGAATCGACTGGCCGCGAATGCGCTGATAGCTGATCAGCCGCGGTATGCGCGGATGGTCAATTTGATCGAGCATGAACGCCTCCTCCTCGAGGCGCTCCTGCAGATGCGTGGGTAGGGTGATACGCGAGAATTTGAACACGTAATGGCGGAGGGTGGCACCCTGCTCGGCGCGGCCGGCAAAGACGAAGCCGTAGGCGCCCTTGCCGATCAGCTCGATCGCCTCGAACCCGAGCTGGCCGAGCTCGGCCTGGCAAAGCGCTACCCAGTCCTTGAGCTTTCGCGCATCCCGATGGTTGAGAAGATAAACCGACTGCTCTTCGGGAATGTAGAACTGCTGTAGCGCCTTGGGCATCGCTCCCTCGTCGGGCTTTTGCGGTCAGTGGCTAGCGTAGATGCAAAAGCATCGACTCCGGCGACTCCAAAAAGCCTTTCCAGGCATTACAAAAGCGCGCAATGGTGCCGCCATCGATGAAGCGGTGATCGCCTGCCCAGGTCACCGTCATGATCGCCCGGCGCTCGACCGTCCCCGCTGCATCGAAACGCGGCAGCCACTGGCTTTTGCCGATGGCGACGATCGCCGCCTCCGGGGCGTTGATGATCGGCGCGGCGTAGGTGCCGCCAAGCGCACCGATGTTCGAGACGGTGATCGTGCCGCCCTTGAGATCCGCCTGATCGACGCGCCCTTCTCGCGCCGCCTGGGTCAGCCGGCCGATCTCCCTGGCAAGCTCCATCAGCGTGAGCGCCTCGACCCCTTTGACGTTGGGCACCATCAGCCCCGCCTTGCCATCCACCGCCATGCCAATATTACAGTGGGCGGCGTAGTGAAGGGTGTCTGCCGCCTCATTAAGCCGGGCGTTGACCAGCGGCTCGGACGCGATCGCCAGCGCCATCGCTTTCATGAAAAACGGCATCAGGGTCAGCCGCTCGCCGCCTGCCTCGACCGAGGGCTTGAGCCGCTCGCGAAGCGCCAGAAGCTCGGTGACGTCGATCTCTTCGCCGTAGTGAAAGTGGGGAATGGTGCTGACCGAATGCACCATGCGCTTGGCCATCGCGGCACGCATTCCGCGAAGTGGCTCGGTGCGCTCGCCAGAAGTGTCCTCGGCTGGCACCTGGTTCTTATCGCTGCTTACGCCGTTCAGATGCGCCAGCACGTCTTCTTTCAGCACCCGGCCGTCCTTACCGCTGCCCTTGATCTCGTCGAGCTTGAGATCGTGCTCGCGCACTAGCCGACGCACAGCCGGGCTCGCCGGCGTTTTGCTATGGCACTGTTGAGGCGAAGCATCCGGCGCCTTTTGGGTATCAGTATTGGAGACGGATGAAGCTTCCGGCGCTGTCGGTCGTGACGCCGGCTGTTCACTCGGGGATGCCTCGACTTTATTCTCGTTCGCTGCGCCAGCGCTCTCCTCATCGGGTTCAGCGTCATCGGCCTGGTAGGCGTAGAGCGGCGCGTGCACCTTGGCGATCTCACCTTTTTGCACGTAAAGCCTGGTGACCACGCCCGCCTCGGCGGCGGTGATCTCGACCAGCGCCTTGTCGGTCATCACCTCGACGACCGGCTGGTCCTCTTCGAGCCGGTCGCCCTCCTGGACGCGCCACTCGACCACTTCACACTCCACGATCCCTTCGCCGATGTCCGGCAGTACAAAATCACTCATGGTGTCTCTCCCGGATTAGAAATCGACGCTTTCACGGATCGCCTCGAAGATCTTGAGGTGATCCGGCAGATACTCTTTTTCGAGCACCAGCGGAAACGGCGTGTCCAGCCCGGTCACGCGGCGAATGGGGGATTCCAGGTAGAGAAAACAGCGCTCGGCCACGGTGGCGGCGATCTCGCCGGCAAACCCGCCGGTCAACGGCGCCTCGTGGCTAATCACCAGCCGCCCGGTCTTTAGCACCGACTCGACCACGGCGTCGCTATCCCAGGGCGCCAGCGTGCGAAGATCGATCACTTCGCAGTCGATGCCCTGCTCCTCGGCAAGCTCGGCGGCCTTGTGAATCACCTCCATCTGCGCGCCCCAACCGACCAGCGTGATGTCGCCGCCTTCGCGGGTGATCTCCGCCTGTCCGAGGGGGAGCTGGTAGTCCTCTTCCGGTACCTCGCCGGTGGCGGCGCGGTAAAGGCGTTTGGGCTCGAGAAACAGCACCGGGTCCGGGTCACGGATCGCGGCGAGCAGAAGCCCCTTGGCCTGGTAGGGGTTTCGCGGCACCACCACCTTGAGCCCCGGCGTATGGGTGAAATAGGCTTCCGGCGACTGCGAGTGGTAGAGCCCGCCGGCGATGCCACCGCCGTAGGGCGTGCGGATGGTCAAACCGCCGACGTTGAAAAGATCGCCGGAGCGGTAGCGAAACTTGGCGGTTTCGTTAACGATCTGATCGAACGCCGGAAAGATGTAGTCGGCGAACTGGATCTCGGCTACCGGCACCGAGCCCTGCGCGGCCAAGCCGTTGGCGAAGCCGATGATGCCCTGCTCGACCAGCGGCGTATTAAAGCAGCGCGCCTTGCCGTACTTCTCCTGAAGATGGCTGGTGGCGCGGAAAACGCCGCCAAACACGCCCACGTCCTCGCCAAAGCAGATGACCTTGTCATCCTCGGCCATGGCGATATCCAGCGCCCCGTTGATCGCCTGAAGCAGATTCATTTTAGCCATGGCTACACTTCCTCATCCGTGGACGCGGCGGGCGCGATGTCCAGATCCAGCGATTTGGCGCCCTTCGGGTAGGCCTCCGGGTAGCGGCGGATATGGCGCTTGAGCCCGTCGAGCTGGCGCGTAAGCTCCGGGGTCACCTCGGCGTAAACGTCGGTAATCAGGGAGTCCAGCGGCGGCGCGGCACGCTTCTCGGCGCGCTTCAGGGTCTCCAGCACCTCGCGGCGCAGCGACTCCTCAAGCTCGCTCTGCTCATCGTCGCTCCACCACCCCTGGTGGGTAAGCCACTTTCTAAAGCGCAGCACCGGGTCCTTGAGCCGCCAGGTCTCCTCTTCGCTCTTGGCGCGGTAGCCCGACGGGTCGTCTGACGAAGAGTGGGCCGCGAGACGATAGGACATCGCCTCGATCAGCACCGGTTTGTTCTGTTCGACGGCGATGACACGCGCTTGGCGGGTCGCCTCGAACACCGCCAGCGCGTCGTTGCCATCCACGCGAATGACGTGCATGCGATAGCCCATCGCCCGTGGGGCGATACCGTCGGCGGCGAACTGTTCGACCGCGGGCGTCGAGATGGCGTAGCCGTTGTTACGGCAAAAAAAGATGACCGGTACCTGGTGGACCGACGCCATGTTGAGCGCGGCGTGAAAGTCGCCTTCCGAGGCCGCGCCTTCGCCGAAAAAGGTCAGCGTGCAGAGGCCGTCACCGGCGAGTTTCTGGCCGTAGGCGTAGCCCGTAGCCTGGGGGATTTGGGTTGCCAGAGGCGATGAAATGGTCATGTAGTGCAGCTTGCGCGAGCCGTAGTGCACCGGCATCTGCCGGCCCTTGCCGTAGTCCAGCTCATTGCCGAACAGCTGGTTCATGAACTCGTCGATGGTGAAGCCGCGATACATCAGCGCGCCCTGCTCGCGGTACTGCGCCATGATCATGTCGCGCTCATCGAGGGCAGCGGTGGCACCGACGATGGCGGCCTCCTCACCGGTACACTGCATGTAAAAGCTCAGCCGGCCCTGACGCTGGGCGGCGAGCATCCGCTCGTCGAGAAGCCTGGTGGCAAGCATCGCCTTGTACAAGCGCCGAGCGTGGTCGCGCTCGAGCGCCGGGGCCGTGGCACCGTCATAAAGCGTCCCTTCCGGGTCGAGCAGGCCAAAGGTCGGGATGGAAAACTCGTCGCCGGTCATGAAACTCGGCTGATGGTCAAAGCGTGTCATTTTTTATCCTTGTATGCCCCTTTTGAAGGCAGTGTTGTCGGTGTCGACCGTTTTTGCCAGTGGATATAACCGGCAGCGATCAACGCAACACGTGAACAGTAACGCAGCGAACCACTTTTAGAGATACGACTTAGGGCGCAGAGCCCAAGCGCGCGCTTGGAAAACGCTAACAAGATGGGGGTTAAGCGGCGGAGCGCCTGGCCAGCGCCTGCTGGAAAAGGTCGAAAAGGCTATCGACGGTGAGTGCCAGCAGCGCGATCAAGAGCGCGCCCTGGAGGACGTAAGCCATGTTGGCATTGACGATGCCGGAGATGATCGGGTCGCCCAGGTTGCTCGCCCCGACCGTCGCCCCCAGCGCGGCGGTGGCGATATTGATCGTGATCGAAGTGCGGATGCCGGCGAGAATCACCGGAGCAGCGAGCGGCAGCTCCACACGCCAGAGAATTTGTCGCTGGGTCATGCCCATGGCGAGCGCCGCCTCTTTGGTACCAACGTCCACGCCCTGTAGACCCGCCAGCGTGTTGCGCAAAATGGGCAAAAGCCCGTACAGCATGAGCGCAACGATGATCGGAAGCGTGCCAAAGCCCAGCACCGGTACCGCCAGCGCCAGTACCGCTACCGGCGGAAAGGTCTGGCCAATGGAGGCAAGCTGACCCGCCAGCGGCAGAAAGTCGCGCCCACGCCGGCGGGTGACGCCGATGCCCGCCAGCACGCCGACCACGATAGTGACCGCTCCGGCCACGCCGACCACCAGTAAATGGCGGCCCAACAGGTCGAGAAAGCTGGCGCGGCTATAGATGACCTGGCGGGCATCCGGTGCAACCCAGCGAAAAAAACCGTCGACATAGGGCATGCCGAAGACCGCCAGCGCCAGCAGCGCCAACCAGCCAAGCGGCACCAGCCAGCGCGGTGAACAACCGGGGCGCAACGATTCAACATTAGCCTGCACGGTGAGCGCCCCGCTCGGTCTGGGCTTCCTTGATCAACCGGCGAAGCGTGAGCTCACCGATGGGCACGTCGCTTGAGTCGACCACCGTGAGCCGGTCGCAGTGATCGCGCATCATCATCGAAAGCCCCTGGCGCAGGGTGAAGTCGCCGGGAATACGCGCATGGGCAGGAATGGCCGAGCCAAGCGAGGTCATGTGATCCCTCACCCTGGTCAGCGCGGCCTGCTTGAGCCCGCGCTCGAGCCCGCCGAGCATGGATTCCACGAAGGCGTCCGCCGGGTGCTGTAAAAGCGCCAGCGGGCTGCCCTGCTGCACGATGCGACCATCGCGCATCACCACCAGGTGGTCGGCAAGCTTCAACGCCTCGTCCATGTCGTGGGTAACGAACACTACGGTCTTGTGCAGTTTGGCCTGCAGGCGTAAAAGCTCGTCCTGGAGTTTTTCGCGCGTCAGTGGGTCGAGCGCGCCAAACGGCTCGTCCATTAGCAGAATATCCGGGTCGGCGGCCAGCGCCCGGGCAACGCCCACTCGCTGCGCCTGACCGCCGGAGAGCTGGTGAGGGTACTTGTGGGCGAACTCGTTCACGGGCAGTCCGAAAACGCCCATCAGCTCCTCCACCCGCGCGTTGACCTTCTCGGCGGGCCATTTCAAAAGCCTTGGCACCAGGCCGATATTGCGCGCCACGCTCCAGTGGGGAAACAGCCCGGTACTCTGGATAACGTAGCCGATACGCCGTCTTAGCTTGACCGGATCGAAGCTCTCGAGAGGCTCGCCATTCAGCGTGATCTCGCCGTCGCTATGCGGGATCAGCCGGTTGATCATGCGAAGCGTGGTCGACTTCCCACAGCCGGACGTGCCGACCAGCGCACAGAACTTGCCCTGGCCGACGGTCAGCGAGATATCGTCGACCGCGGTGGCTTCACCAAAGCGCTTGGAAACGTGAGAGAGCTCGATCATGCCTGTCCTCCGTGACGGGTGAGTTCGGCCAGCGCCCCGAGCCCGGCATCCACGATCAGCGCCATGACCACGATCGGCAGCGCCCCGAGCAGCACCATGTCCATGGCGGCCTGGCCCAGCCCCTGAAAAATGAACGTGCCCAATCCACCGGCGCCGATCAGTGCGGCCACCGCGGTAAGTCCCACGGCCTGAACGGTGGTGATACGCACGCCTTCCAGCAGCACCGGCAGCGCCAGCGGAAACCGAACCTGCCAGAACCGTTGGGCCGGTCGCATCCCCATGGCGGTAGCGGCTTCCAGCGTGTCCGGGCGCACCTCGCCCAGCGCAATATAGGTGTTTCGCGCAATGGGCAGCAGGCTATAGGCGATCAGCGCGACCAGCGCCGGCGTATTGCCGATGCCGCTCACGCCGAGATCGCGCAAAAAAGTCACGTTGGCACCAAGCCAGGCAAGCGGCGCCAGCAAGAGCCCGAAAAGCGCCAGACTGGGGATGGTTTGAAAGAAGTTCAGTAGCGCAAACCCGACTTTTTCCACTCGAGTGAAACGGCGCATCAACAGCGCAATCGTCATACCCAGTACCAGGCTTACGCCCACGGCGCTGGCGACCAGCACCAGATGCTGGGACAAGGCGGCGTAAAACGCACTCTGACGCGAATGGAGCTCCTGTACCAGCGCCAACTCGTCGAGCCAGAGGCGAGCGCAGAGCCACCAGACGAGCGTCACGCCGACCAGCAGCGCGGCGGTGGCCAGGCGTTTGAGCCCAAGACGCAGGCGAAGCTCGATCAGACACAACAGCAGCACGAACAGCAGCGTCCAGTAGCCCGCACCGATACCGAGCCGCGCCTGGGCAAGCGCCGGGTCGATTAGCAAATGACCAGCGACCATCAACCCGAAGGGCATCAGCAGCAAAATCAGCACCACGAGCAGCAGCATCGCTTGGTAATTGACCGGCTCGGCCTTGAGCGACATCGCCGCCAGCGCCAGAAGCAACAGCGAGATCAAAAGCGCTCCCACCACGCCGAACGCATCGACGACGCCAAACGTACTACCGGGGACGATACGGTTGGGCGCAACGCTGACCGTGGAGGTCAGCCAAAGCGCCGCGAGCATGACGATCGAAAGCGTCAGCAGTACCGCATTGGGCGCAAGCGTTCGCGCCCCGGCCTTGAGCCGGGCCACTGCCCGTAATGGCATCGATCAGTCGCCCAGGCTATCGAGGTAGTCGCGGGCCACCTGATCCGGCGACAGTCCGTTGACCGCTACGTCGGCGTTCAAGCGCTGCAGGGTTTCGAGATCAAGCGTCTCGAACACCGCCTCCAGGCTCTCCTCGATGGCCGGGTAGGTGTCGAGTACGCTTTCACGCACCAGCGGCGCGGGCTGATAGATCGGCTGCACGCCTTTGGTGTCCTCGAGCACGACGAGGTTGAGCGCGTTGAGTCCGCCGTCGGTGCCGTAGGTCATCGCCGCGTTGACGCCGCTGGTTTGCTGAGCGGCGGCGCGCATGGTGGCAGCCGTGTTGCCGCCGGAAAGCACCAGCAGCTGATCGTCGGACAGCTCGAAGCCATAGGCGTTCTGGAACGCCGGCAGCGCCTGCTCGGATTCGACGAACTCGGCGCTGGCGGCGAACTTGAATTCACCGCCCTGCTCCAGGTACTCGGCCAAATCGTCCAGCGTCTTGAGATCGTTCTCCTCGGCCAGGTCGCCGCGCACGCTGATCGCCCAGGTGTTGTTGGCGCTGGCCGGGCGCAGCCACACCAGACCATTTTGCGCGTCGCGCTCGCGCACGGCTTCAAAGGCCTGATCGGCGTCGTTCCAGACCGGGCTGTCGGTCATGTCGAAAAAGAACGCGCCGTTGCCGGTGTACTCCGGGTAGAGATCGATTTCGCCGGCTTCGATGGCGCTTCGTACCACGCTGGTGGCACCGAGCTGCAGACGGTTTTCCGTCGGAATCCCTTCGCGCTCCAACGTCTGAATGATCAGCTCGCCAAGCACCGAGCCTTCGGTATCGATTTTCGACGCGACGACCACCGGATCATCGGCCTGGGCGGCGCTGGTTGTGAGGGCGAGCGCCAGCGTTGCAAGCGTGGGTTTAACCATGGAGCGCATTGTCATCATCCTTTATTCAATTGGCTCATCAAAGCGTTGAGTATAGGTGTCGCGCCGTCAAGCGCCACACCCACTCCCCGCTCTAGCTCGCCTCGACCACCCAGGTCGTGCCCTCGCGGGAGTCCTTGAGCACGATACCGAGCGCTGCCAGCTCGTCGCGAATGGCGTCAGCCCGGGCGAAGTCCTTGTCCATCTTGGCCTGCTTGCGCTGCTCGATCTTCTCTTCGATGTCGGCGTCGCTGATCGCCGCGCTCGCGGTGCCCTTGAGAAACGCGCTCGGTGCCTGCTGTAAAAGCCCCAGCACGCCGGCCAGGCGAACGAGCTCAAAAGCCAACGCCGGCGCGCCCGACGGCGCCTCGGTTTTGGCGCGGTTCACTTCGCGGGCCAGATCGAATAGCACCGCCAGCGCTTCCGGGGTGTTGAAGTCGTCGTCCATCGCCGCCTTGAAGCGAGCATCGAACGATGTCTCCTCCATCGGCTGCGACGCAGAGGCAAGTTCGACACCGTCAAGCGCGGTGTAGAAGCGGATCAGCGATTTTCGCGCCTCGACCAGCGAGCCCACCGAGTAGTTGATCGGGCTTCGGTAGTGACTCGCCACCAGTAGAAAACGCACCACTTCCGGGTCGTGCTCTTCGAGCACGTCGCGGATGGTGAAGAAGTTGCCGAGCGACTTGGACATCTTCTCCTGGTCGACGCGCACCGCGCCCGCGTGCATCCAGGTATTGACGTAGGTCTGGCCGGTGGCGGCCTCGGATTGGGCGATCTCGTTTTCGTGGTGCGGGAAGGTCAAGTCCGGGCCGCCGCCGTGAATATCGAACGTATTGCCCAGGCAGCACGTCGACATCGCCGAGCACTCGATGTGCCAGCCAGGCCGACCGTCGCCCCAGGGCGAGCCCCAGTGCGCCTCACCCGGCTTGGCGGCTTTCCAGAGTACGAAATCGAGCGGGTCTTCCTTGTGCGTGTCCACCTCGATACGAGAACCCGCGCGCATGTCGTCGAGCTGGCGGTTGTTGAGCTTGCCGTAGCCTGCGAACTTGCGTACCCGGTAGTAGACGTCGCCGTTGTCGGCACGGTAAGCAAAGCCCTTGTCGATCAGCGTCTCGATCATCGCGGTGATGTCGTCGATATGGCCAGTGGCCCGCGGCTCTCGTGACGGCGGAAGCACCCCAAGACGCGCCTCGTCCTCGTGCATCGCGGCGATCATGCGCTCGGTGAGCGCGCCGATCGGCTCGTCGTTCTCTTCGGCGCGCTTTAAAATCTTGTCATCGATGTCGGTGATATTGCGCACGTAGTCGACCTCGAACCCGCGCTCGCGCAGGTAGCGGGTGATCACATCAAACGCCACCATCACCCGGGCGTGACCCAGGTGGCAGTAGTCGTACACCGTCATGCCGCACACGTACATGCGCACCTTGCCAGGCTCGATCGGGGTGAAGGTTTCCTTGGCCCGGGTAAGCGTGTTGTAGATCTGCATGGCCACCTCAGCCCTTTTTCTGAATTTTCGCCCAGCTATCCTTCAGCCCGACGGTGCGGTTGAAGACGAGCTTGTCCGGCGTCGAGAGGTGGCGGTCGGCGCAGAAGTAGCCCACCCGCTCGAACTGGTAGCGCGACTCCGGCTTGGCATCCGCAAGGCTCGGCTCGCCAACGGCCTGGCAGACGACCAGCGACTCCGGGTTCAGGTGATCGAGGAAGTCGGAGTCCTTGTCACGGTCCGGCTGCTCGACCATGAACAGGTTGTCGTAGAGGCGCACTTCCATGGGCACGCCGTGAACCGCGCTCACCCAGTGGATCACGCCCTTGACCTTGCGCCCTTCCGGGTTCTTGCCGAGGGTATCGAAATCCACCGAGCAGCGAAGCTCCTCGATCTCGCCGGCGTCATCCTTGATTACTTCGTCACAGCAGATCACGTAGCTGTTACGTAGGCGCACTTCCTTGCCCGGCGCCAGGCGGAAGAACTTCTTGGGGGCGTCCTCCATGAAGTCTTCCTGATCGATATAGAGCTCGCGGGTCAGCGGCACGCGGCGCACGGGCATGTCGTCGCGGGCCGGGTGACCGGGCACCTCGTACACCTCCTCGAAGCCTTCGTCGACGTTGGTCAGCACCACCTTGAGCGGCTTCATCACGCACATCGCGCGCGGGGCATTGTCCTCGAGATCCGAGCGGATCGCGTGGGTCAGCATGGCGATGTCGACCAGACCGCCGTCGGCGCGGGTCACGCCGATCATTTCGCAGAACTTGCGAATCGAGGCCGGGGTGTAGCCGCGCCGGCGCATGCCGGAGATGGTCGGCATGCGCGGGTCGTCCCAGCCCTCGACGATCTTCTCATCGACCAGCAGTTTCAGCTTGCGCTTGGAGGTGAGCGTGTAGTTCAGGTTCAGGCGCGCAAACTCGATCTGGCGCGGCTTGCTGGGCACCGGCAGGTTGTTCAAAAACCACTCGTAAAGCGGGCGGTGATCCTCGAACTCCAGGGTGCAGATCGAGTGGGTGACGCCTTCGAGCGCATCCGACTGGCCGTGGGTGAAGTCGTAAGAGGGGTAGATCTTCCAGGCATCGCCCGTCTGGTGGTGGCTTGCGTGGCGAATGCGGTAAAGAATCGGGTCGCGCAGGTTGATGTTCGGCGAGGCCATGTCGATTTTGGCGCGCAGCACCTTTTCGCCTTCACCGAACTCACCCAGGCGCATGCGCTCGAGCAGATCCAGGTTCTCCTCGACCCCGCGCTCGCGATAAGGGCTCGGGCGGCCGGGTTCGGTCAGCGTGCCGCGGTATTCGCGAATCTCGTCAGGATTCAGGTCATCGACGTAGGCCTTGCCTTCGCGCACCAGGTGCTGCGCCCAGGCGTAGAGCTGGTCGAAATAGCTCGATGCAAAGCGCACCTCGCCCGCCCACTCGAACCCCAGCCACTCGACGTCCTCCTTGATGGCGTCGATGTAGGCCTGTTCTTCCTTCGCCGGGTTGGTATCGTCGAACCGCAGATGACAGTCACCACCGAGCTCACGCGCCAACCCGAAGTTGAGACAGATCGACTTGGCGTGGCCAATGTGCAAAAAGCCGTTGGGCTCCGGGGGGAAACGCGTCACGATCGTGCTGACCTGCCCGCTTTCGATCTCGTCGCGTACCTGGTTGCGAATGAAGTTCGGCGCTTTGGTGGTCTCGTTGGTCATGGCGGTGTTGATAACCTCACAGTGGATGGCGTGCCGGACGAAAAGCAGTGCGCGTCGTCCCGGAGTAAAACCGTAGCGCTTCGCGGCGCCGGGCAAAACCGCTATTATAACGCGACGCCGATGCACAGCGCCAAGGCGAACGCCTTCATTCAACAGGAATTTAACCATGATCGTATTACAGACCAGCATGGGCGACATCACCGTTGCGCTCAATCACGACAAGGCCCCGAACACCGCCGCCAACTTCGAGCAGTACGTGCGTGACGGCTTCTACGACGGCACGCTGTTTCACCGCGTGATCGACGGCTTCATGGTCCAGGGCGGCGGCTTCGACACCAACTTCGAGCAAAAGCCGACCCGCGACCCGATCGAAAACGAAGCCGACAACGGCCTTGAGAACACCATCGGCACACTCGCCATGGCGCGCACCCAGGACCCGCACTCGGCGAGTTCGCAGTTTTTCATCAACGTGGGTAACAACAGCTTTCTCAACCACAGCGGCAAGAACCTGCAGGGCTGGGGCTACGCGGTGTTCGGCGAAGTGGTCGACGGCATGGACGTGGTCAACGCCATCAAGGGTGTCTCCACGACCCGCCGCGGCATGCACGCCGACGTACCCGCCGAGGACGTCGTCATCGAGCGCGCCTACGTCAAAGACGAGTGATCACCGGGAGGCCTATGCGCACGCTGCTGGTAGCCGATACGCACTTGAGCGGCGATACCCCCGAGATCAACCGGGGGTTCTTTCGCTATCTTGAACACACCGCCCAGGGGGCCGAGGCGCTCTACATTCTGGGCGATCTGTTCGACGCCTGGATCGGCGACGACACCCTCGACGCCCCGCACCCCAGCGCCCAGGTGGCAAGCGAGGTCGCCACGCGCCTGCGCGCGCTGGTCGATGCCGGTACCGCCGTCTATTTTCAGCACGGCAACCGCGACTTCTTGCTTGGCGAGCGCTTTTTAAGCGACTGCGGCGCCACGCTTTTGCCCGACACCTTCGAGACCGAGCTTCAGGGCCTGCCCGTCGTGCTGCTGCACGGCGACAGTCTCTGCACTCAGGACGAGAGCTACATGGCGTTTCGCGCCCAGTCGCGAAACCCCGAGTGGCAGGCGCACATTCTCGCCATGCCGCTGGGCGAGCGCCTGGCGCTGGCCAAAAAGCTGCGCCTGGAGTCGGACAGCGCCAATGCCGGCAAGGCCGAGGCGATCATGGACGTCACCCCGTCAGAGGTGACGGCGCTACTGCGCCAAACCGGCGTGAGCACCATGATTCACGGCCACACCCATCGCCCGATGGTGCACGAGCTGACCGTCGAGGACGTACCGGCCCGGCGCTTTGTTCTGGGCGATTGGCAGCCGCACCAGGGGTGGGACATCGTGATCGAAGCCTGTGATGGTTTGCCGACCCCGCGGCTTCGCCGCTTCGCGCTGGATGCGCCGCCCGAGCCGGACGCCGGTTAAACACGACCGGCGCGGCGCCAAAGGCACGCAACCCGCGGACATGAAAAAGCCGATCCACTGGATCGGCTTTTTCGTATCATTCAAGAGAGCCCTCCAGTGATAACGAGGGCTCGATTGAGTGTCTAACGCTCGATGTCGGCGTCGTCTCTGAGCTGCTCGATCAGCCCCTGGACCGCGGCCTGGGCGCGAAGCTGCTCGGAAATGCGGGCGACGAACTCACTCGCCTGATCGCCTTCGCCGCTCTCCGGCGTGCTTACGCTATCGAGCGCCACCACGGCCACGCTTGCGGGCATCAGTACGCTTGCGTAGCTTGAGTCACCGTCAACCGGGCGCGGCATGGCAAACACGCCGTCGACCAGCGTCGCCGGCAGCGTCGTCGGCCCCTGGCGGGAAATATCGCTGGCCTCTTGCCAGTCGATGTCGACCGACTCATCATCTCTCAGCGCCTCGATAAGCCGCTGGGCCTCTTCCTGCAGCGCATTTTGGCGCTGGGCGGCGGCGACGTATCCTTCGATGTCGCTTCGTACCTCGTCCAAAGGCAGCAGCGTGGCGTCACGGTGATCCGCCGCGCGCAGCACCAGCCGGCGGTCGTCGTCGAGCTCGATGACCTGGCTGTTGTAACCCTCTTCCAGCACGTCGTCGGTGAAGGCCTCGTCCATGACGCCGGGCTCTGAAAGCACGCCGGTACCGCCATCGCGGGTGATCCAGTCGGTCTGGTATAGCGTCAAGCCGAGATCCTCCGCCACACTTTGCAGATCGTCGGCGGCGAAGCTTTCGTCGATCAAACGCTGTACCTGGCGGTTGAAGTCGTCGTTGACCTCATCGAGCGCGGCGGTCTGCTCGAGGCTTTCACGCTGCTCCTCGAAACTTGGGCCTTCGACGCTGGTCACGCGCAGCACGTGGAAGGCGTTGCCCATTTCCACCAGCCCCGAGGTTTCACCTTCTGCCAGTGAGAACGCGGCGTCGTCAAACGCCTCGCCCATGATGCCCGGGGAGACGACGCCCAGATCACCGCCCTGCTCGGCGCTGGCGGTATCGTCGGAGTACTCCTGGGCGACCTGCTCGA
This sequence comes from Halomonas sp. GD1P12, assembly GCF_025725645.1. Classification (NCBI taxonomy): domain Bacteria; kingdom Pseudomonadati; phylum Pseudomonadota; class Gammaproteobacteria; order Oceanospirillales; family Halomonadaceae; genus Halomonas; species Halomonas sp. GD1P12. The sequence goes on from NZ_CP107007.1 coordinate 2,020,483, forward strand.
AGGATTCGCCGCCTTCGATGGCAGCCAGCGCTTGCTCGGCGCGCGCCTTTGCCTCTTCACGGCTGCGCTCGTCGCCGAACGTCACCATGATGTGGGACATCTGGCGGTCGCTGGTCTGGCTCTGGGCGCGGTAAGCGCGGCGCAGCGCCGCATCGTCGACCTCGACGCTCTCAGCCATCTCCTGACGGTCGATCACCACGTACTCCACCTTCACCTGCTCTGGACGCTCGAAGCGCTCCGGGTGGGTATCGTAGTAGTCGCTGACCTGCTCGTCGGTGACGCTCGGATTGAAGTCGATATCGCCCTGGTCGAGCATCACGTAGCGAAAGCTGCGCTGCTGGTTTTGCAGCGCGAGCATGCGTTCGCGTTCGCTGGGCAGCACGAAATCGCTTTGGGCCAGGCCCTGTTGCAGGTAGCTGCGCTTGAGATCGTTTCTTAGCTCTTCGCGAAACGCCAGTGGGGTATAGCCTGCACGGCCGAGCTGGTTGCGAAAGATATCTGCGTTGAAGCGGCCCTGCCCGTCCTGAAACTCAGGCAGCGTGACGATGACCTGATCGATCTGCTCGTCGGACAGATGGAAGCCGCCGTCGTCGGCGTACTGGCCCAACAGTTCCTGGGTAATCAGCTGGTCGAGCACGTCGTTTCGAAGCGCGCGCTCCTGCTCCGGCGGTACCTGGCCCGAGCGCATCGCTCGCTGCACCTCGACCTCTACCTGCTGGCGCATAATGGGTTCGCCATTGACGCTTGCCACTTGATTGGGGTCGCGACCGAAGGCGCTGAACAGCGACTCCACGCCAAACAGCGCCATGGCGGCCACCATGAGCCCAATGATGATTTTAGCCCCCCAGCTTCGGGAACCGTTGCGAATACTTTGCAGCATGCTTGCCTCAGATCGTCACAGCCATTTGTCGCGCCCGGTGAGGGCCCTTTAAATAACATGGGCGCATCGCTTTCGCGATGCGCCCATTACGTTACAGCAAACGCGGGTCAATCAGTTGACGGCGTCTTTCAACGCTTTACCCGCCTTGAAGTTGGGCACCTTGGCAGCGCTGATCTGGATCGGCTTGCCGGTTTGCGGGTTACGGCCGGTGCGCGCGGCGCGCTCCTTGATGGCGAACGTACCAAAGCCCACCAGTGAAACGCTCTCGCCTTTTTTGAGGCTATCGGTGACAGACTCGACCATGGCATCCAATGCGCGGGTTGCCGCTGCTTTCGGAATATCTGCAGACGCGGCAATAGCTTCAATCAGCTCGGACTTATTCACACTTCACCCCTTAAATGTTTCGAAAAAATGGCTCTGAACGGCGCGGTCACCGGCGGGTACAAGCTCAAAGCATAGCTGCGTTTTATAGCAATGCCTTGAAATACCTGTCAAGCGACCCGGATACGAGCGCCCGCCCCAACGAAGGGCCCGGGCGCTCCTTATACTTGCAAGCCTCTACGGGCTCTAACGCTTAATGCGTACTGGCCGTGGTACTGCCGGTAAACGACGGATCGGCGTTTTTAAGCGCAGGCGCCCCCGCTACCGGCTCCTCGGCCAAGGCTACCGCTAACACGTCATCTATCCACTGTACCGGGCGAATATCAAGCGCTCCCTTGATGTTATCCGGTACCTCCTTGAGATCACGGCGGTTTTCCTCAGGGATCAGGACGGTCTTTATACCACCCCGGCGCGCTGCCAGCAATTTCTCCTTCAACCCGCCAATCGGCATCACTTCGCCGCGCAGATTGACCTCGCCGGTCATCGCCACATCGCAGCGAACCGGGCGACCGGTGTAGGCAGAGATCATCGCCGTTACCATGGCAACGCCGGCGCTGGGGCCATCTTTCGGCGTAGCGCCCTCTGGCACGTGGATGTGCAGATCTTCGCTCTCAAAGCGCTCTGCAGCGATACCAAAGGTGGCCGCCCGCGCCTTGACCACCGTGTGCGCAGCGCTCACCGACTCCTTCATCACATCGCCAAGCGAGCCGGTCTTGTTGATCCGCCCCTTGCCCGGCGTGACCACGGATTCGATGTTGAGAATTTCGCCGCCCACTGAGGTCCAGGCAAGCCCGGTTACGCGGCCCACCTGGTCTTCCTGCTCGGCCAGGCCGTAGCTGTAGCGACGCACGCCGGCGTAGGTCTCGATGTGCTCGGCTTCGAGCGTGCGCGGCGGCTCCTTGGCGTCTTTTGACTTGCTTACCTCTGCCTCGACACGCTCACGCAACACCTTACGGCACACCTTGGCGATCTGGCGCTCGAGCTCACGCACGCCCGCCTCGCGGGTGTAGTAGCGCACGAGTTCTAATAGCGCCTCGTCATCGAGCGCCAGCTCTTCACTCTTCAGGCCGTTGGCCTTGAGCTGCTTGGGCAACAGATAGCGCTTGGCGATCGCGAGCTTCTCGTCTTCGGTGTAACCCGGTAGGCGAATGATCTCCATCCGGTCCAGCAGCGGCCCGGGAATGTTCATCGAGTTCGCGGTGCAGATGAACAGCGTCTCCGAAAGATCGTAATCGAGCTCGAGATAGTGATCGCTGAAGCTGTTGTTCTGCTCCGGGTCGAGCACCTCGAGAAGCGCCGAAGACGGATCGCCACGGTGGTCCATACCGAGTTTATCGACTTCGTCGAGCAGAAACAGCGGGTTTTTCACTTCGGCGCGCGCCATGCGCTGCATCAGCTTACCCGGAAGCGAGCCGATGTAGGTGCGCCGGTGGCCGCGAATCTCGGATTCGTCGCGCACCCCACCGAGCGCCAAACGCACGTACTTACGGTTGGTGGCCCGCGCAATCGACTGACCCAGCGAGGTCTTGCCCACCCCGGGCGGGCCGACCAGACAAAGCACCGGCCCTTTCATCTTCTTCACACGCTTTTGTACCGCCAGGTACTCGAGAATGCGCGCCTTTACCTCTTCAAGCCCGTAGTGGTCCTCGTCGAGTACCTCCTGGGCCTTGATCAGGTCGTGCTTGACCCGGGTGCGCTTTTTCCACGGCACGGCGATCAGCCAGTCAAGATAAGAGCGCACCACCGTGGCTTCGGCGGAGTTCGAGGCCATCATCTTGAGCTTGTTGAGCTCCTGAGTGGCTTTCTCGGCGGCCTCCCTGGGCATACCGGCGTCCGCAATCGCCTTCTCGTACTTCTCGGCTTCGTTAGGCACGTCGTCGAGCTCGCCCATCTCTTTCTGGATGGCCTTCATCTGCTCGTTGAGGTAGTACTCGCGCTGGGTCTTCTCCATCTGCTCCTTGACCCGGGAGCGGATGCGCTTTTCGACCTGCAGCAGATCGATTTCGGACTCGATCAGCGCCATCAGGTGCTCGATGCGATCGCGCACGCGATCCATCTCCAAAAGCTCCTGCTTGTCGCCGATCTTGAGCGACAGGTGGGCGCAAATGGTGTCCACCAACCGGCTCGGATCCTCGATGCCGGAAAGCGAATTGAGCACCTCGTTGGGCACCTTCTTGGAGAGCTTGACGTACTGCTCGAACTGATTAAGCAGCACGCGCACCAGCGCTTCCTGCTCGCGCGAGGTCAAGGGCTCGCTTTCTCGCGGCGTCAAATGGGCCTGGGTGTAGCCCGCCTCGTTCTCTTCGATATCGACCACGTCGGCGCGGAAACTGCCTTCGATCAGCACCTTGACGGTGCCGTCGGGCAGTTTCAAAAGCTGCATGATGTCGGCGACGGTACCCATGCGGTACAGGTCGTCGTTATCGGGCTCGTCCTGGGAGGCTTCGCGCTGGGCCACCAGCAGGACGCGCTTGTCCGCTTCCATGGCTGCTTCCAGCGCATGGATGGATTTTTCCCGCCCCACAAACAGCGGAATCACCATTTGCGGGTATACCACCACGTCGCGCAGCGGCAACATGGGTAAACACTGTGTCTGATCGGCGTTCTGCTGCATCGCAGACGTTCCTCAAATCGGATAGGCGCTCGATAAAGCGTTACCACTTCAAAGCGCCCAACAATGTGGAAGACGCGGCCTGGTAACGTCAGCCGCTGGCTCGCTGAGTGATCCGGGTTCGGCCCGGCGCGGCGCACTGGTAAAGCGCCACGCGATCGGCGCTGGGTCAACCTTCGGTCAAGAACCTTGCGTCGGCAACCTTTCTACAACAACAAGGGGTCGCATAGGCGACCCCTTGACGGTGGTGCAAGCAGATCCTGGATCGAACGCGGGGCGATTAGCCGTCGGTTCCGTCAACGCGCTTCTCTTGCTGATTGGTGTAGATCAAAAGCGGTTGGCTTTCGCCCTCGATGACCGATTTGTCGATCACTACCTTGCTGACGTCCTCGAGCGAGGGAATCTCGTACATGGTGTCGAGCAGTACTGATTCGAGAATCGAGCGCAGGCCCCGCGCGCCGGTCTTGCGCTCCATGGCCTTGGCGGCCACGGCGCGAAGCGCCTCTTCGCGAAACTCAAGCGTCACATCTTCCATTTCGAAGAGCTTGGCGTACTGCTTGACCAGCGAGTTCTTCGGCTCGGTCAGAATCTGAATCAGCGCGTCTTCGTTAAGCTCGGTGAGCGTTGCGATGACCGGTAGACGCCCGACGAACTCGGGAATCAAACCAAACTTGACCAGATCGTCCGGCTCGACAGCGGCCAAAAGCTCGCCCACGCCCTTGGACGCTTCCTTGCTCTTCACGCTGGCGTTGAAGCCAATACCGCCCTTTTCGGAGCGGTCGCGAATGACCTTGTCGAGGCCGGCAAAGGCGCCACCTACGATAAAGAGCATATTCGCCGTGTTGACCTGCACGAACTCCTGCTGCGGATGCTTGCGCCCGCCCTGGGGCGGAACCGACGCGGTCGTGCCTTCGATCAACTTCAAAAGCGCCTGCTGCACGCCTTCGCCGGACACGTCGCGAGTGATCGAGGGATTGTCCGACTTGCGCGAGATCTTGTCGATCTCATCGATGTAGACGATACCGCGTTCGGCTTTCTCGACGTCGTAATCACACTTTTGCAAAAGCTTTTGAATGATGTTTTCGACATCTTCACCCACGTAACCCGCTTCGGTCAGCGTGGTGGCATCGGCAATCGTGAACGGCACGTTCAAAAGCCGCGCCATGGTTTCGGCCAAAAGCGTCTTGCCGCTACCGGTCGGGCCGATCAGCAGGATGTTGGACTTGCCAAGCTCCACATCGCTTTCGCGCACGTCGGTCTTCAACCGCTTATAGTGATTGTACACCGCAACGGAAAGCACCATTTTCGCGCGGTCTTGCCCAATGACGTAGTCATCCAGGGTGTAACGAATTTCGCGAGGTGTAGGCAGACGCTCTTCGTCGCTCTCGGCATCGGCTTCGAGAACTTCCTCGCGAATGATGTCGTTACACAGATCGACACACTCATCGCAGATATATACGGACGGGCCAGCAATCAGCTTACGAACTTCGTTTTGATTCTTGCCACAAAACGAGCAGTAAAGCAGTTTGCCACCTTCGTCCTTGCCTTTGCCGTCGGCCATTGGCGTACCCCTATCACTGCGGCGGCTTTCGCCGCCGGAAAAGCTCGTTGGAAAAGCGGAAATCCGTTTACGCTATCAGGATGCAGGCCGCTTATCCAGCACTGCGTCAATCAGGCCATACTCTTGAGCCTGGTTGGCGCTCATGAAGTTGTCGCGGTCGGTATCGCGGGCGACTTTCTCGATATCCTGGCCCGTGTGATGGGCAAGAATGTGGTTGAGTTTTTCGCGAATACCCAAAATTTCCCGCGTGTGGATCTCGATGTCAGAGGCCTGCCCCTGATAGCCGCCCAGCGGCTGGTGGATCATAACGCGTGAGTTGGGCAGACAGTAACGCTTGCCCGCGGCACCTGCGGTCAAAAGTAGCGCGCCCATGCTGGCGGCCTGACCGATACACACGGTCGACACGTCCGGTTTGATGAACTGCATGGTGTCGTAAATCGACATTCCTGCAGTGACCGAGCCACCCGGCGAGTTGATATACAGGTGGATGTCTTTATCTGGATTTTCAGACTCCAGAAAGAGCATCTGCGCCACGACCAGGTTGGCCATGTAGTCTTCGACCGGGCCAACGAGAAAAATGACGCGCTCTTTCAAAAGCCGTGAATAAATATCGTAAGCTCGTTCCCCTTTGGCGCTTTGCTCAACCACCATGGGCACTAAACCGCCGGCGTTTTGAATATCAAACTCACTCATACGGGTGATTCCTTGCGTCCGGTAAGGGAGAGGCGCACCGGAGTGCGCCACGAGATCATTCAGGAAAGGTCAGGCGTTGGACTCTTCGCTCTCTTCCTCGCCCTGCTCCGCCTGCTGCTGAGCCGCGGCCAGCGCCTGCTGGTAGCTCATTTCGACATCCTTGACGTTTGCCTGCTCAAGAAGTTTGTCGACCGCTTTCTCTTCGAGAATAGCGGATTTGACCTGCGTTTTGAGCTCGTTGTTACCCATGTAGTACTCGACCACTTCAGAGGGGTCCTGGTACTGCTCGGCCAACTCCTCGACCTTCGCCTTGATTTCGTCGTCAGAGGCGTCGAGTTCGTTGGCCTTGATGACTTCGGCAAGCAGCAGGCCGACCTGAACGCGCCCCTTGGCCTGGTCGGCGAACAATTCGTTCGGCAGCTGGCTGACGTCGAAGTCTTCGCCGAGGCCGAACTGCTGAGCGGCCTGACGCTTCATACCGTCGGTTTCCTGCTGCACCAGCGCACTGGGAACGGAAATGTCGTTGGCGTTTTTAAGCGCGTCCAGCACCTGCTGCTTGACGCGGTTATCAACCGCCTGGGACGCTTCGCGGGTCATGTTCTTCTTGATTTCGGCGCGGAATTTGGACTCGTCGCCATCTTCGACACCGAAACGCTCGAAGAACGCGGAATCGACCGCCGGAAGTTCCTGGGCGCTGACCTTATGAACCGTGACCTTGAAGGACGCTTGCTGACCGGCCAGATGTTCGGCCTGGTAATCTTCCGGGAAGGTGACGTTGAGCGTCTTCTCTTCACCCGCCTTGGCGCCGATCAGCTGCTCTTCGAAGCCCGGAATGAAGCTGTTGGAGCCGATGACCAGCGAATGGTTCTCGGCGCTGCCGCCTTCGAACGGCTCGTCGCCCAGGTAGCCCTGAAAATCGATGGTGACCTGGTCGCCGTCTGCCGCGGCCTTGTCCACTTCCTGCCACTCAGCATTTTGCTTGCGCAGGGTTTCGATCATCTCGTCGACGTCGCTTTCGCTGACTTCAACGACCGGGCGCTCGACCTCGGTACCCTCGATCGAGTTCAGCTCGACCTGCGGGTACACTTCCATGACCGCCACGAATTCGAAATCCTTACCCGCTTCGTTGACCTTCGGCTCGATCTGCGGGTAGCCGGCGGGGTTCAAACCCTCGTCGGTAATGGCGCGGACGTAGCGCTCGCGCATGACTTCGCCCACCACTTCGCTGCGAACGCTGTCGCCATAGCGCTGACGCACGACGTCCATCGGAACCCGGCCCTGGCGGAAACCGTTCAAGCGAACGTTTTTCGCGGTGTCTTTCAAGCGAGCGCTGACGGCCTCGTCGATGTCCGCCGCCGGTACCTGGATGGTGATGCGACGTTCGATGGGGGAGGTCGTCTCGACAGAAACTTGCATGAATTGTCCTCTAGCGGCTGGGCGTTGTAGTGAATATGTATCGATAGTTAAAGGGGCGATTTTAAGAACCCCGGCGCAACCTGGCAAGCGCCTGGGTGCCCACCATGTTCGCAAGATGGGGGCGCACTGCGTAATTACAAGGGAGTTTCAGTGAAATTCCGCGCTCCCTTTTCAGTCAGACGGTTTTCGCTGCCAGCCAAGACTGACGGCAAACAGTAAAAGTCCACAGGTGGCGGCGTGGGAGATGAACTGCTGCCAGCTTAGCCAGTCGGTCATCAGCAAATGCCACACTCCCATAGCGGCGGTGCCAAGACCCAGCGACAACACCAGCCGTTTCAACAGCGACGGCAGGCGCTTGCGCTCCTCTTTTGAAAGCATGCGCCAGTTGGCAATCGCCGCGCCGGCCACCAAAACGATGGCGACCAGCAATAGGGTCAAACGCGTATCGAAACCGCCGGCCACGTAGCGTGGCATCACCGACAACATGAGCACGCACAGGCCGATCGCTACCCCTACCCGTTCACAGCGTCCCGGCTGCATCAGGCGACCTTGAGCGACTGCTCGTCGATCCAGGCCTCGACCCAGGGGAGCGCGGCGTCGTCCGCCATGAAGGTCTCCATGGCGTCCACTTCCAGACGCTCGCCCAGGCGTTTTGCGCCCAGATCCTCGAGCAGCGCGTCAAGCGCCCGGCCGGCACCGCAGAAGGTATCGTCATAGGAGCTATCGCCAAGCGCGATGAGCCCGTAATTGAGCTCTGTCAGCGCCGGGCTTTGATCCTTGAGCTGGCGTACGAAGGGAACGAAGTTACCCGGAAAATCGCCGCTGCCGGTAGTGGAGACGCAAAAAAGCGCCAGCGCCTGCTCCTTGACGTCCTCAACGACCGGCTGCTCCTTGATGGCGACCGTATACCCGGCGGCTTCGAACAGCGGCTTGACCTGCTCGGCCACATCGAGCGCCCCGCCGTACATGGTACCCACCAGAATATTGAGCTGAGGCATTGATGAACTCCTCGGTAAGCAATTCTTGAAAAACGCTCTCGATAAACGTTCTTATAAACGATGAAAGCACGGGGCGGACAGCATCCGACCTATACCCGATGAATTTGCTCGGATATTAACACGATTTGACCGCAAAACGCATTTCGGGCGCGTTGGCGCCCGCTCGTTGACGCAAGGCAGCGCACAAAAAAGGCGCCCCCGTTAAGAGGCGCCTGATACGGGCACGCGCGTCGCGCGCAACGACTCAGGTATGGACCTTCAAGCGTCGGTGAAGTGCTCGACCTGCTGCTTGAGCTTCTGGCCCGGGCGAAAGGTCACCACGCGGCGGGCGGAAATCGGGATCTCCTCGCCGGTTTTCGGGTTTCGACCCGGCCGTTCGCGCTTGTCGCGCAAATCGAAGTTGCCAAAACCGGAAAGCTTGACCTGCTCGTTTTCCCGCAGGCAGGCACGAATCTCTTCGAAAAACGTCTCTACCATGGCCTTGGCTTCGCGCTTGGACAGCGCAAGCTCAGTGTGTAGATGCTCGGCCAGCTCCGCTTTGGTCAACGCCCCCATATCGCTTCTCCTTGTCGCCCACCATTGCCAACGATGTTGCTTGCGACCGCTACGTGTCAGCCGCGAAGCTGCGCATTCAACGTGGCGTTTGCCTCGGCCACGATCGAATCCACCCGCTGATTGATTTCATCATCATTCAGCGTGCGCGATGGATGCTGCCAGGTCAAGCCCAGGGCGATACTCTTCTGCCCCGGTTCCACCCCTTTACCCGTGTAGACGTCGAAAAGCTTGAGATCCTCAAGATGATCGCCGGCCTCGCGGCTCACGCAGTCGAGAAGCGCCTGCACCGGCGTTTGCGCATCGAGACTGAAAGCCAGATCGCGGCGCACTTCCGGATAGCGGGACAGCGGCGCGAAGGCGGGAATCACGCCTTCGCTCAGTGCATCGAGGCGCACCTCGAACAGTACCGCGTCGACTTTTAAACCAAGCTCCGCGCGCACTTTCGGGTGTAGCGTACCGATCCAGCCGGCGGGTTGATCGCCGTGGAACAGCTCGGCGCACTGGCCCGGATGTAGCGCCGGGTGCTCGCCGGGCTCGAAGCGCCAGGCGCTGTCGTCGCCCATCGCCAGAAGGCTTTCGAGATCGCCCTTGAGATCGAAGAAATCCACCGCGGTCTTGTCGCTACTCCACCCTTCGAGCTCGCGCGGCCCGCACGCAAGCGCGCCCAGCATCGGCGCTTGGGTGAGCGAATCGAGCTCGCCCTGGAAAACCAGCCCGGTTTCGAACAGGCGTACACGGTGCTGCTGACGGTTCAGATTGTGCGAAAGCGCGCGCACCAGCCCCGGGAAAAGACTTGCACGCATGACCGACAGATCCGCCGAGATCGGATTGGCCAGCACCGGCGAGACCGCCTCGGGCATGAGCGTCTTTTGAAGCTCCGGCGCAACGAAGCTATAGGTGATCGCCTCCTGATAGCCGCGGGCGACCATCCGGTTCTTGAGCGCTGACTGGGTCAGCCGCGCCTCGTTGGCCGAGCGCAGCGCCAAACGCGCCGCCGGGCGGCGTACCGGCAGGTTGTTGTAGCCGTGGATGCGGGCGATCTCTTCGATCAAATCCTCTTCGATGGCAATATCGAAACGCCAGCTCGGCACCGCGACCTGCCACTCGCCGTCGGCATACGAGCTTGTAAGCCCGAGACGGTCGAGAATATCGCTGACCTCGTCAACCGCGAGCTCCTTGGAGAGCGCTTGACCAAGGCGCGTCTCACGCAGCGTGATACGGCGCGCCTTGGGTAGATCCACCTCGTTTTGCGTTTCACACACGGGCCCCGCCTGACCGCCACAAATATCGATCAACAGGCGCGTAGCCCGCTCGATCGCCTGAACGGTCAACGACGGGTCGACACCGCGCTCGAAACGGTGAGAGGCGTCGGTGTGCAGCCCGTAGGAGCGTGCCTGGCCGGCGACCGCTAGCTGGGTGAAGTAGGCGGCCTCGAGAAACAGCGTGCGCGTGGTGGCGCTGACGCCGGAGGACTCACCCCCCATGACGCCGGCCATGGCCAGCGGCCCAGAGGCGTCGGCGATCACCAGCGTATCCGGGCGCAGCGCGATGTCCTGACCGTCGAGCAGCGTCAGTCGCTCGCCCTCTTCTGCCATACGCACCTGAATACCCTCGCTCAGGTTATTCAGATCGAAGGCGTGAAGCGGCTGGCCGAGCTCGAGCATGACGTAGTTGGTGACGTCGACCGCCGGGTCGATGGTGCGCACGCCGCTACGGCGCAGGCGCTCGGCCATCCAGAGCGGCGTAGGCCGCGTCAGATCAATGCCGTCGATCACCCGCGATACGTAGCGCGGGCACTGCTCACCGGCACTGACGCTGACCGGAAAGCGCTGCTCGATGCTCGGCGCCACCGGCTCACAGGCAGGCGCCTGAACCGGCAGACGGTTGAGCACACCGACTTCTCGGGCCATGCCCTTGACGCTCAGACAATCGCCCCGGTTAGGCGTCAGGTCCACTTCGATGGTCGCGTCATCGAGAATCAGGTAGGCACGCACGCTGTCGCCGATTGGAGCGTCTTCCGGCAGGACGAAAATACCCTCGGAGGTCTCTTCTTCGAGGCCAAGCTCCGAGGCGGAGCAAATCATGCCGAAGGACTCGACGCCGCGAAGCTTCGCTTTCTTGATCTTGAAGTCGCCGGGCAGCACCCCGCCGACCTGGGCGAAAGGCACACGCTGACCAACGGCCACGTTGCGCGCCCCGCACACCACCTGCACCTCACCGGTGCCGTCGTTGACGCGGCATACGTTGAGCTTATCGGCGTCCGGATGCGGCTCCTTGGCGATGACTTCGGCGACTACCACGCCTTCAAAGGCAGGGGCTACGGGCTCGACGGCGTCGACTTCGAGGCCCGCCATGGTGATCTGGTCGGCAAGCGTTTGGGTGTCCAGCTGCGGCGATACCCACTCACGCAGCCACTGTTCTGAAAATTTCATGCTCGTTCCTGTGTCTGGCGGCGTGGTTAGGCAAACTGACGTAAAAAGCGCAGATCGTTCTCAAAGAACAGTCGCAGGTCGTTGACGCCGTAGCGCAGCATCGCCAGGCGCTCGGCGCCCATGCCAAAGGCGAAACCGGTGTAGCGCTCGGTGTCGATGCCAGAGTGCTTGAACACTTCCGGATGCACCATGCCGCAGCCCATGACCTCGAGCCAGCCGCTGTGCGAGCAGACCCGACAGCCATCGCCGCTACACATTACGCACTGAATATCCACCTCGGCAGAGGGTTCGGTGAACGGAAAGTAGGAGGGACGAAAGCGCACCATCAGATCGTCACGCTCGAAAAACGCCTGCAGGAAGTCTTCGATAGTGCCCTTGAGATCGGCGAAGCTTACGCCCTCATCGACCAGCAGCCCCTCGACCTGATGAAACATCGGCGTGTGGGTGAGATCCGAGTCGCTGCGATAGACCCGCCCGGGGCAGACAATGCGAATCGGCGGCTCGCTCTCTTTCATCGTACGCACCTGCACCGGCGAGGTGTGGGTACGCAGAAGGCGCGTGGCGTCGAAATAGAAGGTGTCCGCCATACCGCGGGCCGGATGGTGCGCGGGAATATTGAGTGCTTCGAAGTTGTGGTAGTCGTCCTCGATCTCAGGCCCCACCGCTACGTCATAGCCGATACGGGTAAACAGGCTCTCGATACGCTCGAGTGTACGCGTCACCGGATGCAGCCCACCCGGCGCGTGGGCGCGCCCCGGCAGCGTCACGTCGATCTTCTCTGCCGCCAGGCGCGCGTTGAGCGCTTCGCTTTCCAGCGCCTCACGCTTGGCGTCGATTTCTCCAGCTAACGTCTGTTTCGCCTGGTTGATCCGCTCGCCCGCCGCCGGGCGCTCCTCGGCGCTGAGCTTACCGAGCCCCTTCAACAGCGCGGTGACCTCGCCCTTCTTGCCCAGGTAGCGAACTCGTAATTCGTCCAGTTCAGCGACGCTCTGCGCGGCCTTGATCGCGTCGCGCGCCTCTGATACCAGCGTAGGCAGGTGGTCCATCCATTAAACTCCGAATTAAGCGGTTTTCATCCAATAAGGCGTCGCCAGAACGGGACCTTATTGGATGAATTTTCAATAGCCAGGGTTTCAATAGCAACGATTTTTCGATGGCAAAAAAACAGGGGAAGAGCGGCTGCTCTTCCCCTGCATGGGTCATCGGGACATGACCCTGGTTTCAAGCCAAAGCGGGCCTAAAACCTTATTGGGCAGCCTTGGCTTTTTCCACGATGGCAGCGAACGCTGCTTTCTCGTGAACCGCCAGATCCGCCAGTACCTTACGGTCGATTTCGATGCCGGCTTTCTTCAAGCCACCAACGAAACGGCTGTAAGACATGCCGTTGATGCGGGCACCGGCGTTGATACGCTGGATCCACAGGGCACGGAACTGACGCTTACGGTTACGACGGTCGCGGTACGCGTACTGGCCGGCCTTGATGACGGCCTGCTTGGCAACGCGGAAAACGCGCGAACGAGCACCGTAGTAGCCTTTGGCCTGCTTCAGTACTTTCTTATGACGACGACGGGCGACAACGCCACGCTTGACTCGAGTCATGACACACTCCTGACTTTAAAAAAATTCGAAAACGACTTACATATTCGGCAGCATGCGCTGGATCAGCGGCTTGTCTGCTGCGTGAATCTGCTTCATACCGCGAAGCTGACGCTTACGCTTGGTCGATTTCTTGGTCAGGATGTGGCTACGGAAAGACTGCTTGTGCTTGAAGCCGTTAGCCGTCTTCTTGAAGCGCTTGGCAGCGCCGCTGTTGCTTTTGATTTTCGGCATGAGAATAACTCCGCTCGATGTTTTTTAGAAAACCCAGGGCCGGTCAGCGCCAAGCGCTGACCCGTTAAATTCGCCGTTGGATCACTTCTTTTTGGGGGCAAGAATCATGATCATCTGGCGGCCTTCCATTTTCGGGAAGGATTCCACCGAACCGATCTCTTCGAGGTCTGCCGCGATCCGCTCCATCAGCTTGCGGCCGATGTCCTGGTGCGCCATTTCGCGACCACGAAAACGCAAAGTGACCTTGCCCTTGTCACCACCTTCGAGAAAGCGAATCAGGTTTTTGAGCTTCACCTGGTAATCGCCTTCGTCAGTGCCGGGCCGGAATTTGACTTCCTTGACCTGGATTTGCTTTTGCTTTTTCTTTTGAGCCGCTTTTTGCTTTTTCGACTCAAAAACGAACTTGCCGTAATCCATGATCTTGCAGACGATAGGATCGGCATTTGAAATTTGCACGAGGTCCAAACCGGCAGCTTCAGCACGTTCCAACGCTTCAGTAGTGGGCACAACGCCCAGCTGCTCACCTTCAGCGTCGATCAAACGGACTTCTTCTTCGGTAATACGCTCGTTCATTGGTGGGCGCTTGTCTGCAGGACGCCCGCGCGGGTTGCTTCGCTTGATTGCTCTGTCTCCTTAGGCAATTGACGATGTCGCCAGGGCTGCTCTCTCGGCGCTTGCGCGTTCGATGAAGTCATCGACGGTCATGGTGCCGAGGTTTTCGCCGCTGCGAGTTCGCACGGCCACTGAGTCAGCTTCGACTTCCTTATCTCCGACCACAAGGAGATAGGGAATTTTCTGTAACGTATGCTCACGGATTTTAAAGCCGATCTTCTCGTTCCTCAAGTCTGCCTTGACGCGAAGACCGCTTTTTTGCAAGCGTTTCTCCAATTCCAGCGCGTAATCACGCTGCGAATCGGTGATATTCATGATGACCACTTGCTCGGGTGCCAGCCATAATGGCATAGCCCCGGCGTAATGTTCAATCAGGATGCCGATGAAGCGCTCCATGGAGCCGACGATCGCCCGGTGCAGCATGACCGGCGCCTTGCGCTCGCCCTCTTCGGTCACGTACTGCGCGCCCAAACGCTCGGGCATCATGAAGTCGACCTGCATGGTGCCGACCTGCCACTCACGACCCAGGCAGTCCTTCATGTGATACTCGATCTTGGGGCCGTAGAACGCGCCTTCGCCGGGAAGTTCCTGCCACTCGACGTCACAGGCCTTGAGCGCACCGCGCAGAGCGTCTTCGGCGCGATCCCACACCTCGTCGCTGCCGATGCGCTTTTCCGGGCGCAGCGCGATCTTGATCGCGATGTCCTCGAAGCCAAAGTCCTGGTACACCTTCAGCGCCTGGCGATGGAAACTCGTGACTTCCGGCTCGACCTGAGCCTCGGTGCAGAAGACGTGGCCATCGTCCTGGGTAAAGGCGCGCACGCGCATAATCCCGTGCAGCGCGCCGGACGGCTCGTTGCGGTGGCAGCCGCCGAACTCGCCAAAGCGTACCGGAAGCTCGCGGTAGCTTCTAAGCCCGGAGTTGAACACCTGGACGTGGCCCGGGCAGTTCATCGGCTTGAGCGCGTACTCGTGCTTCTCCGATTCGGTGAAGAACATGCCGTCGGCGTAGTTGTCCCAGTGGCCGGACTTTTTCCACAGCGACACGTCCATGACCTGCGGACAGCGGATTTCCTGGTAGCCGCCCTCTTTATAGACGCCGCGCATGTACTGCTCGACCTGCTGCCACAGCGCCCAGCCGTTGGGATGCCAGAACACCATGCCCGGCGCCTCTTCCTGCATGTGGAAGAGATCGAGCTTGCGCGCCAGCTTACGGTGGTCGCGCTTTTCTGCCTCTTCCAGGCGCTTCAGGTAGGCCTTGAGCTGCTTTTTGTCGCCCCAGGCCGTACCGTAGATGCGCGTGAGCATGGCGTTGGAGGCGTCTGCGCGCCAGTAGGCGCCGGCCAGCTTGGTCAGCTTGAACGCTTTTAGATGACGCGTGTTGGGCACGTGCGGACCCCGGCACATGTCCGTGTACTCTTCGTGGTGGTACAGGCGGATAGCCGCGCCGTCAGGAATCTCGCGCACGATCTCCTGCTTGTAGGGCTCGTCGCGGGCAACGAAGGTTTCCAGCGCCTGGTCGCGGTCGACGTATTCGCGGACCACGTCGTATTCGGTGTCGATCAGCGCCTGCATGCGTTTTTCGATCGCTTCCAGATCATCCGGCGTGACCGAGCGGCCAAAATCGATATCGTAATAGAAGCCGTTTTCGATCACCGGGCCGATCGCCATTTTGGCGTCCGGGTAGAGCTGCTTTACCGCATGCCCAATCAGGTGCGCGCTGGAGTGGCGAATGATGTCGATGCCTTCCGGATCGCGGGCGGTAATGATCGCGACCTCGGCGTCGTGCTCGATTACATCGGCCGCATCGACCAGCACACCGTCGATCTTTCCGGCCACGCACGCCTTGGCCAAACCAGGGCCAATGGACTCGGCGAGAGCCATGATGGAAAGCGGTTCGTCAAACGTACGTTGGCTGCCGTCGGGCAGTGTCACTATGGGCATTCGGGTGTTCCTTGAGCGCAGTGGTGATCCATACCAGGGATCACATATCGCTATCAATGGCTTGAGGGTTCGTTTCAAACGCAAAAGCGCCTGCCCATTGATGAGCAGGCGCGTAGCCTAGCAGACTTTCAGGCGGCGAGACACCGGCGCCGGGCTTACCCTTGCGGCGCTTGAAATCGTTAGCCGCGCACCAGCGCCAGAACGTGCTCACGGGTCAGCGGCGCGAGCGTAAGCGCCCGGGCCTTGTGCGGCGTGACCCACACCGCCTCGGCGATCTCCGCCGCCGCCTCGACGCGCTCATCGAGGTCCAGACGAAAGAGCTCGGTATCGATCAGCGTATCCGCCTCATTGGCCGCTTCGATTTTGAGGCGCGCCACATGCTCGAGACGTTCCGGCGAAACGCAAACCCCAAGCTCCTCTTCGAGCTCGCGAACCAGCGCCTGCCTTACCGGCTCACCCGGCTCGATTTTACCGCCGGGCTGCATGAAAAAACGGCTGCCGCGCTTTCGCACCAGCAAAAGCTCGTCAGCGGCGTTGATCACAATCGCCGCGGCGATGTAAAGCGTAGGCAGGGGTGCCCCCGTGGGCGCTTTCGCTGCTACAACTCTATCGCTCATGATGACTTAAAACGCCCAGTCGTCATCTTCAGTGGCGACCGCCTTGCCGATCACGTAGGACGAACCGGAGCCGGAGAAGAAGTCGTGGTTTTCATCGGCACTTGGCGAAAGCGCGGCCATGATGGTCGGGTCCACGTCGGTCACGCTGCTCGGAAAGAGCGGCTCGAAGCCCAGATTCATCAGCGCCTTGTTGGCGTTGTAGTGCAAAAACTTCTTCACGTCCTCGGTCAGGCCGACCGCGTCATAAAGCGACTCGGTGTAGCGCACCTCGTTGTCGTAAAGCTCCAAAAGCAGCTCGTAGGCGTAATCCTTGACCGCCTGCTGGCGCTCCGGGGTGGCCTCGGCGAGCGCCTGCTGGAACTTGTAGCCGATGTAGTAGCCGTGCACCGCCTCATCGCGAATGATCAGGCGGATCAAATCCGCCGTGTTGGTGAGCTTGGCGTGGCTCGACCAGTACATGGGCAGGTAGAAGCCGGAGTAGAACAGAAACGACTCCAGAAAAACGCTGGCGACTTTGCGCATCAAGGGATCGTCTGCGCGGTAGCGCTCGAGAATCAGCTCGGACTTCGCCTGGAGCATCGGGTTCTCTTCGCTCCAGCGAAACGCGTCGTCGACATCGCGCGTGGTACAAAGCGTCGAGAAGATCGAGCTGTAGGAGCGCGCGTGCACCGACTCCATGAAGGCGATGTTGGTGTACACCGCTTCTTCGTGGGGCGTGCGCGCATCCTCCATCAGCGTTGGCGCGCCGATGCTGCCCTGGATGGTGTCCAGAAGCGTCAAGCCCGTGAACACACGGATGGTCAGCTGCTTTTCCTGCTGAGTGAGCGTGTTCCAGGACTGGATATCGTTGGACAGCGGCACTTTTTCCGGCAGCCAGAAGTTGCTCGTCAGACGGTTCCAGACCTCCAGGTCCTTGTCGTCCTGCAGCCGGTTCCAGTTAACGGCGTCGACCCGTGATAGACGTTGCATGGTGTTCATTGAGTGGTCTCTTTCGTTACGTGGTTACAGCGTGCAGGAAACACAGCCTTCGACTTCGGTGCCTTCCAGCGCGCTTTGACGCAGACGAATGTAGTAAAGCGTTTTGATGCCCTTGCGCCACGCGTGGATCTGCGCCTTGTTGATATCGCGCGTGGTGGCGGTATCCGGGAAAAACAGCGTCAGCGACAAGCCCTGATCGACGTGTTTGGACGCCTCGGCGTAGGTGTCGATGATCTTCTCGGGGCCGATCTCGTAGGCGTCCTGGAAGTAGTCGAAGTTCTCTTCGCTCAAGAACGGCGCCGGGTAGTAAACGCGGCCAAGCTTGCCTTCCTTGCGAATCTCGATCTTCGCCGCTACCGGGTGAATGCTCGAGGTGGAGTGGTTGATGTACGAGATCGACCCGGTCGGCGGTACGGCCTGCAGGTTACGGTTGTAAAGGCCGTGCGCCATGACCGACGTCTTCAACTGCTCCCAGTCACCCTGAGTCGGAAGCGCGATGCCGCTGCGCTCGAACAACTCGCGCACCTTCTCGGTCTTCGGCAGCCACGCCTCGTCAGTGTACTTGTCGAAGAACGTGCCCGAGGCGTAGGTGGAGTCGGCAAAGCCTGCAAAGGTATCACCGTGCTCGATCGCCAACTGATTCGACGCACGAATGGCGTGAAACGCTACGCAGTAGAAGTAGAGATTGGTGAAATCCAGCCCCTCTTCCGAGCCATAGTAGATGTGCTCGCGAGCCAAAAAGCCGTGCAGGTTCATCTGACCCAAACCGATGGCGCGCGACTTGGCGTTGCCTTCGGCGATCGAGGGCACGCTTTTGAGGTTGCTCATCTCGGAGACGGCGGTCAGGCCACGAATGGCGATGTCCACGCTGGTGCCGATATCGCCGGAGTCCATGACCTTGGCAATGTTCATCGAGCCCAGGTTGCAGGAGATGTCCTGACCGATCTTGCTGTAGTTCAGGCTTTCATCGTACTCGGTCGGCGTGTTGACCTGCAGAATCTCCGAGCACAGATTGCTCATGTTGATGCGCCCGGCGATCGGGTTGGCCCGGTTCACCGTGTCTTCGAACATGATGTAGGGGTAGCCGGACTCGAACTGCAGCTCCGCCAGCGTCTGGAAGAAGGCGCGTGCGTTGATCTTCTGCTTGCGAATGCGCGCATCTGCCACCATCTCGTGGTAGTGCTCGCTGACGCTGATATCGCCAAACGGCTTGCCGTAGACCCGCTCCACGTCGTAGGGCGAGAACAAGTACATGTCGTCGTTACGCTTGGCAAGCTCAAAGGTGATATCCGGAATGGTCACCCCGAGCGAGAGCGTCTTGATACGAATCTTCTCGTCGGCGTTTTCGCGCTTGGTATCCAGAAAGCGCAGGATGTCCGGGTGGTGGGCGTTCAAGTAGACCGCACCCGCGCCCTGGCGCGCGCCGAGCTGGTTGGCGTAGGAGAAGGCGTCTTCCAGCAGCTTCATGATGGGAATGATGCCGGAGGACTGGTTCTCGATGCGCTTGATCGGTGCGCCGGACTCGCGAATGTTGCTCAGCAAGAACGCCACGCCGCCGCCGCGCTTGGAGAGCTGCAGCGCCGAGTTGATGGAACGGCCGATCGACTCCATGTTGTCTTCGATACGCAGCAAAAAGCACGACACCAGCTCGCCGCGCTGCTGCTTACCGCAGTTCAAAAACGTTGGCGTAGCCGGCTGGAAGCGCCCGCTGATGATCTCGTCGACCAGCGATTTGGCAAGCGCCTCGTCACCGCGGGCAAGCGTGAGTGCCACCATGCATACGCGGTCTTCGTAGCGCTCGAGATAGCGTTTGCCATCGAAGGTTTTCAGCGTATAGCTGGTGTAGTACTTGAACGCGCCCAGAAAGCTTGGGAAACGAAACTTGTAGGCGTAGGCCTGCTCGAACAGCGCCTTGACGAAAGTCGGCGCGTACTGGCCAAGCACCTCGGCTTCGTAGTAGCCCTCTTCCACCAGGTAGTCGAGCTTCTCTTCCAGCGAGTGGAAAAAAACCGTGTTTTGATTGACGTGCTGCAGAAAGTACTGGCGCGCCGCTTCACGGTCCTTGTCGAGCTGAAGCTCGCCATTGGCACCGTAAAGATTCAGCATCGCGTTCAGCGCGTGATAGTCCAGCGTACGCGTCTGGCTCGCTTCTGCCGCCGGTTTTTTCGTTTCAGGCACGTTGGTAGTGGCTACGTTTGTCGTTTCCAAAACTCTTCTACTCCTTTGCGAACCCTGGCGACGTCATCGTCAGTGCCCAAAAGCTCAAATCGATAAAGCAGCGGCACCTGGCACTTCTGGGCGACGATACGCCCCGCCAGCCCGTAAGCCTCGCCAAAATTGGTATTGCCAGCGGCAATGACGCCTCGGATGAGGCGCCGGTTGTGCTCATCGTTCAAAAAGCGGATCACCGGACCCGGCACCGCCCCTTTAGTGCCGCCCCCACCATACGTCGGGGTAATGAGCACGTAAGGGGTGTCGATATGAGGAACCGGGTCGTTGCGGTTGATCGGCAGCCGGTGCGCCGCCAACCCCAGCTTTTCCACGAAACGATGGGTGTTGCCTGACCGGGTGGAAAAATACACCAGCGTGCCAGCCAACGGTGCGTGAGCGTCCGTCAGCATGGCACGAAATTAAGCCAGTGCCTGAATACGATCCGGACGAAAGCCCGACCAGTGATCGTCACCGGCCACGACGACGGGCAGCTGGCGATAACCCAGCGCCTCGACTTCCTGCTGGGCGCCGTCTTCAGCGGTGATATCGATCACGGTGTACTCGATTCCCTGCTTGTCCATCGCGCGGTAAGTGGCGGTGCACTGAACGCAGGCGGGCTTGCTGTAAATCTGGATGGCCATGGCTATTTTTTCCTTTTCATAGCGGCGTTTTTGGGCTAGAGCACCGGTTGTGCCCGACCCCCTCTAAACAGACTACGCATACTATATATAGACCACTGCAAAATCAATTCAAGCATATATGGTATTTTTTAATCCACAGGTTATTGACAAAGTGTACCCAGCGCAGCGGCGCGGCTCAGCCAAAAAGGGGTTTGAAAAAAAGCGAACTGCAAGCGCGATATCCATCGATTAAAGCCGTTTTGAGCGACGTTAATGACCGGGTTTTGAAAGGTTATCCACCTTAGCTTTGACGTCAAAAAAACACGCTTCCAGCAAAATCGAGCCGTGTGAAAACGCAAGAATGTGCGTGGTGGCATGTCGGATGAATGCCGACAATGAATACCCAGGCCCTACGGCGATGGAGAAGGCAGCGAGGCGGCGAAAGAGCCGCGATGAAAAAACAGCGTGTGCGTCAAGCGCGCAGCAAAAAGCCCGGCCGGAGCCGGGCTTTCGACAAGGCGCTCAAAGCGCCTTGCTGATCGGTCAACGTCTTAGGCAATAGCGGCCTGGTAGCGACGCTCGACTTCGTCCCAGTTGACGACTTCGAAGAAGGCGGCAATGTAGTCCGGGCGCTTGTTCTGATACTTCAGGTAGTAGGCGTGTTCCCACACGTCGAGACCCAGAATCGGCGTGTTGCCGTCCATCAGCGGGCTGTTCTGGTTCAGCGTGTTCTCGACGACCAGCTTTTTCTGCGGCGTCACGGAGAGCCACGCCCAACCGCTGCCGAAACGGCCGGTGGCGGCCTTTTTGAACTCTTCCTTGAAGGTGTCGAAGCCACCCAGTTCGCTGTCGATCGCCTTGGCAACGTCACCCTTGGGCTGACCGCCGCCGTTGGGCGACATCATTTGCCAGAACATGGAGTGATTGACGTGACCGCCGCCGTTGTTGATCACGGCCTGACGCTTCTCTTCCGGTACGCGGTCCAGATTGGACACCAGCTCTTCGATCGACAGATCTTCAAGGCCAGTGCCTTCGAGCGTGCTGTTCAGGTTGGTCACGTAGGTGTTGTGGTGACGCGAATGGTGAATTTCCATCGTCATCGCGTCGATGTTCGGCTCGAGTGCGTCGTAGGCATACGGCAGTTCGGGTAGTGTATGTGCCATGTCATCATCTCCTTGAGTGACTTTTGATGTTCATTGAATAGGTGCGGTCACGCCCTACTCTTTTCAACCGCTTGGGCGGAATTTTCCTCGAAACGCAAACGTGCATTGGCGCTGCGCGCCCTAGCACTCTAGCTAACAATCAGCGCTTTATCTAATAGGCGCGCAATAAAAAGCCGGCTGCCCGGCAGCCGGCTTTCGATCATCCGCCTACAGGCGGAAAAACGTCAAGACGCGATCAGAGCTTACTCTCAAGCTCCGGCAGAAGCTCGAACAGATCCCCCACCAGGCCGTAGTCCGCCACCTGGAAGATCGGCGCTTCCTCGTCCTTGTTGATCGCCACGATCACCTTCGAGTCCTTCATCCCCGCCAGGTGCTGGATGGCGCCGCTGATGCCCACCGCGATGTACAGATCCGGCGCGACGATCTTGCCCGTCTGACCCACCTGCATGTCGTTGGGCACAAAGCCCGCATCCACCGCCGCCCGGGAGGCGCCGACCGCCGCACCGAGCTTGTCGGCGATGCCGTCGAGCAGTCTGAAGTTCTCGCCGTTGCCCATGCCACGGCCCCCGGAGATCACGACCTTCGCGCCCCCCAGCTCCGGGCGGTCGGACTGCGCGAGCTCCTCACCGACGAACTGCGACTGGTCGTTCTCGACCACGGTGTCCACTGCCTCGATGGCGGCCGCGTTGTCGCGGCCCACGGCATCGAACGCCGTGGTGCGCACGGTCATGACCTTGAGCGTGTCGTCGCTTTTCACCGTGGCGATGGCGTTGCCGGCGTAGATCGGACGCTTGAAGGTGTCCGGGCCGTCGACCGCCACGATTTCGGAAAGCTGGCTGACGTCCTTGAGCGCGGCGACCCGCGGCAGCACGTTCTTGCCCGTGGTCGAGGCGCTGGTGAGAATATGGCTGTAGTCGTCGGCCAGCGACACCACCAGCGCACCCAGCGGCTCGGCGAGCTGGTGGGCGTAGACGGCGTTATCCGCCAGGCGAACCCGGGTGACGCCGTCGAGTTTCGCGGCGGCCTCCGCCGCGGCCTGGACGCCGTCGCCGGCGACCAGCACATCGATATCGCCGCCGATCTCGCGGGCGGCGGCCACCACGTGGGCGGTGGCGTCAAGCAGATGGCCGTCGTGAAGATCGGCCAGTACCAGAATGCTCATGGAGTGTACTCCCTGGAATAACGGTGAAAGAGGCAAGCGGAAGGTGGGGGGATCAAAGCACCTTCGCTTCGTTCCTGAGCTTGTCGACCAGCTCGTCGACCGAGGCCACTTTTACCCCGCCCTTGCGCTCGGCCGGCGTTTCGACCTTCACCAGGCTCACTTTCGAGGCCACCTCGATGCCGTAATCCGCCGGCGTTTTGACATCCATCGGCTTCTTCTTGGCTTTCATGATGTCGGGAAGCTTGGCGTAGCGCGGCTCGTTGAGGCGCAGATCGGTGGTGACGATCGCCGGAAGCGACAGTGACAGCGTCTGCAGGCCGCCGTCGATCTCGCGGGTGACGCTGACCCGGTCGCCGTCGACGGCAACCTTCGAGGCGAAGGTGGCCTGGGGCAGATTGGACAGTGCTGCGAGCATCTGGCCGGTCTGGTTGTTGTCGGTGTCGATCGCCTGCTTGCCGAGAATCACCAGCCCCGGCTGCTCCTGTTCGACCACCTTCGCCAGCAGCTTCGCCACCGCCAGCGACTCGACGCGCTCGTCGGTCTCGATCTGGATCGCCCGGTCGGCGCCCAGCGCCAGCGCGGTGCGCAGCTGCTCCTGGGCAGCTTTCGGGCCGATGCTCACGGCGACCACTTCCGTGGCCACGCCCTGCTCCTTCAGGCGCACCGCCTCTTCCACGGCGATCTCGCAGAAGGGGTTCATGGCCATCTTGACGTTGGTCAGATCCACGTCCGAATGATCGGCCTTGACGCGAATTTTCACGTTGTAGTCGATGACGCGTTTGACCGCGACTAGTACTTTCATGGTTTCCTCGCTTGGCTGATAAGAAGCCCGGGCGCTGGCGTGAGTAACTCGGCGGCCAGTGCGTTGTGGCGGTGGCTAATGCCGCCTGGCTCTAAAAAATGAAAAAGGCCTGCTCGATACGATATTCATTCAAGCGTTTGACAGACGAGTGTTCACATCAATGTGCCACAGCTTGTCTACGCCCGACAACGCCAGACCGTTAAAATGCCGTCTGACGCTAATATAGCGCTTTTGAAACGATAAATCCGGCGCTCCGACAAAGCCGAAACGCTGGTCAAGGCGCCACAAATGCCCGGCAGACCATCGTCGTGATGACCCAGGCCCGGTATTATGCCTATCATGGGGTATAACCAGAAGCAAACGACCGTTTAGTATTAAGTCCGTGTTTTTATAAGATACGGTACTAACGAGAATAAGGAGAGACCAGTGGAAAACGCAGAGCGCGATGTCATGGAGATGGACGTTGTCATCGTTGGTGCGGGGCCCTCTGGCCTGGCGGCGGCGTGTCGCCTGATGCAGCAAGCCAACGAAGCCGAGCAGGAGCTCAGCGTATGCGTCGTGGAGAAAGGCTCCGAAGTCGGCGCCCATATTCTATCCGGCGCGGTGTTGGAGCCGCGCGCGCTGAATGAGCTCTTCCCGGACTGGCAAGAGCGCGGCGCCCCGCTCAACACGCCGGCCACCCGCGACGACCTTTACCTGTTAAAGGATAGCGAGAACGCTCGCAAACTGCCCCACGCGCTGGTGCCGAAGAGCATGCACAACACCGGCGGCGACCAGACCCGCTACGTGATCAGCGCGGGCAATTTGTGTCGCTGGCTGGCCGAGCAGGCCGAAGCCCTGGGGGTCGAAATCTTTCCCGGCTTTGCCGCTCAGGACGTGATTATCGAAGATGGCGCGGTGCGCGGCATTCTCATCGGCGACATGGGCGTTGCCGCCGACGGCACGCCCAAGGATGGCCATATGCCGGGCATGGAGCTGCGGGCGAAATACACCCTCTTTGCCGAGGGCTCGCGCGGGCACCTGGGCAAGCGCCTGATCCGCGAGTTTTCCCTCGACGAAGGCCGCGACCCCCAGCACTACGGTATTGGCTTGAAGGAGCTTTGGGACGTGCCCGCCGAACAGCACGAGCCGGGGCTGGTAGTCCACGGCTCCGGCTGGCCACTTCAAAACGACACCCACGGCGGCTGGTTTCTTTACCACGCCGAAAACCAGCAGGTCGTGGTCGGCTTGATCATGGACCTGGGTTACAAAAACCCGTGGCTCTCGCCCTTCGACGAATTCCAGCGCATGAAGCACCATCCGGTGCTACGCCAGTATCTGGAAGGCGGCAAACGCGTCGCCTACGGCGCGCGCGCCATTACCAAGGGTGGTTACAACTGCCTGCCGAAAATGACCTTCCCCGGTGGGCTTCTGATCGGCTGCGATGCCGGCACGCTGAACTTCGCCAAGATCAAGGGCATTCATACCGCGATGAAATCCGGGCTGGTGGCCGCCGAGAGCGTATTCGAGGCGATCAAGTCAAATGATGAAGGTGGTGCCGAGCTTTCAAGCTTCACCGCGAAGTGGGAGTCGAGCTGGGCCTATCAGGAGCTCAAGGAGAATGCGAGCTTTGGCCCGGCGATGCACAAGTACGGTAACGTCGGCGGCGGCGCGTTCAATTTCGTCAACCAGCTCGTTGGCAACAAGCTGCCGACGCTTCATGACACCACCACCGACCACGGCGCTTTAAAGCCCGCCGATGAGTTCGAGAAGATCGATTACCCCAAACCGGATGGCAAACTCTCTTTCGACAAGCCCTCCTCGGTGTTTCTCTCCAACACCAACCATGAAGAGGACCAGCCCTGTCACTTGAAACTCGAGGATCCGTCGATTCCCATCGAGCACAACCTGCCCAAATACGCCGAACCGGCGCAGCGCTACTGCCCGGCCGGAGTGTACGAGGTGGTGGAGGACGATCAGGGCAAACCGCGCTTTCAGATCAACTTCCAGAACTGCGTGCACTGCAAGACCTGCGACATCAAGGACCCGGCCCAGAACATTACCTGGGTGGCACCAGAAGGCGGCGGCGGGCCGAACTACCCCAACATGTAGCACCTTTGCATGTATCAGCTCGGCCTCGCGAGGCCGAGCCTTCTCAAACCGCCAGGCCCGCCGATCAGGCGGGCCTGGCGGTTTCCAGCAGCGTAATCGGCGCGCGCCGGGCAATCAGCCGGCGCCGCCCGGCCTGCGTAAAGCGCACGTCGATCACCGGATCCTGAGGATTGCCCTCCACCGCGGCGACCTCCCCTTCGCCAAATACCTCGTGCATCAACCGCTGCCCCGGATAGAACTCGCCCGCGCCTTGCGCCGGCGCTTTGCCTGCCGGGGCCGTCGTCAAGGGGATGTCCTCACGCCCCAGGCGCGTGAGATAGCGCTCGATCAGCGCCGTCGACTCGACGCTAAGCGCCGCTTCCGGCGGGGACGGTGCCTTAAGCGCCTCGGCCACCCGCACGCCGTCGTGCCAGCGGCTCTCGGCAATGAAGCGGCTGGCACGGTGCGCCCCCGCGTCGTTGAGAATCAAAAGCCGCTCCTGGGCGCGAGTGATCGCCACGTAGAAAAGCCGACGCTCTTCTTCCAGGCGCGCGTCAGAGAGCGGGTTGTCGCGGCTGTAATGGGGAAAATCCTCTTCGTTGACCCCGGCGACCACGACCAGCGGCCACTCCAGGCCCTTCGCCCCATGCACCGTGCTGATCAGCACGCCGCCGGCCTGATTTTCCACCGGGCGCTCCAGCAGCTCGATGAAGGCGTCCGGGTCCTGCACGCTCTGCGCCTGCTCGATCAGCACGTCCAGAAGACGCACGTCCTCTTCACCTTTATCGCGGCGCGCGGCGGCGCGCTTGAGCGTCTTTTCCGCCTCGATGGTCGTCACCACGTGCTGCAAAAGTTTCGCCGGCGGCCAGGCGCTAAGCGTCGGCAGGTCGCACAGCAGTGCCCAGCGCTTTTTCAGCGTGCGCTGCTGGATCGGCTTGAGCGAGGCCAGAAGCGGGTCACTGCGCTCGGGAAAGGTCTGAGTCTCGGCCAGCCGGTGCGCCAGACGGCTCAGCCGCTCTCGCGCCACGAAGGGCGTGGGCTGGGCGAGCAGCAGCATGAGATGGTTCGGGTCCTTCAACAGCGCCGGGCGGCGCGAAAGCTTGAGATACCCGGCCAGCGCCTGCACCAGCGGCAGGCGGAACACGAAGCGGTCCTCGCGTGCCAAACGAAACGGAATGCCCGCTTGCAGCAGCGCCAGCTGAAACGGCACCGACAGCGCCCAGCTGCGCACCAGAAGGCTCACCTCGTCGAGCGCTCTGTTTGACGCCTGCCACTGACCGAGCACCTCGAGCAGCAGCCGATTGCCCTGGCCGGCCTCGATCCGGGTAGCGACATTGCCCGGTGCGGCCAGGCAGAGCTGGTCCGGGCGGCGAGCGTTTTGCATGATCGCGTGATTGGCCGTCAGCGCCAGCGCGTGGCCGTGACGAAAGGTGGTCGACAGCGGGTAGTCGGTGGCTGCGCCAAAGGTCGCGGTGAAGTCGTCGAGCATGGTGTCCGGCCGGGCACCGCGCCACTCATAGATACATTGGTTGGCATCTCCTACCGCCATCACGCTCGCCGTGTTGCCTGCCAGCACCTTCAAAAGCCGCTGTTGGGCGGTATTGATGTCCTGATACTCATCGATGATGACGTGGTCGAGAAAGCCCTCGACGCGCGCGCGAAGCGCTGCGTCTGCCTCCAGCGCGTTCAGCGGGCGATAGAGAAGATCCGCGTAGGTCATCAGCGCGTGATCCTTCAAAAGCCGCTCGGCCTCGACAAAGGCGTCGGGAAAGTAATCGCTCTCCTGCTCGAGCTCCAACCGTTCGAAAAGCATCTGCGGGGTGCAGAGCTCCGCCTTCACCAGCCCACAAAAGTGCGCCAGCGTTTCGAGCCGGTCGGCGTCGAGCGCGGTTTCGCGCCGCTCGGGCTGATCCGCCAGCACGTTGAGACTCGCCTGGCGCAGCAGCCGCTCGAGCTGCCACTCCGCCGATAGAAGCTGGCGCTGCTCCAGCGCCCCCCACCGGCACAGGCTTTGGGTGAGCCGGTGCCCCAGCGAGTGAAACGTGCGCACGTCGGGAAGCGCCTGGCCGGCGGGCGCCATGATCGCCAGGCGACGCTGAAAATCCTCTCGCGCGGAGCGGTTGAACATCAGCACCAGAATACGCCTGGGGGCGACACCGCGCTCGAGAAGGCGCAGCACACGGGCGGCCATCGTCGTGGTCTTGCCCGCACCGGCCACCGCCGCCACCCGGGCATGGCCATCTGCGTGTTCGATGACCGCGCGCTGTTCCGGCGTCAGGTTCACGGCGTCTCGCGGGCGCGCTCGTCGCCGCCAAGTTCGCCAAGCGGGTAGCGCGCGCCGGCACTCTCGAGACACAGCCTTGCCCCAGCCGGGTGCTCCTCGAGCACCGCCTCGTCGACCAGCCGGTAGAAAACGTTGCGGTGAAGCCTGGCGGCCAGGCCAAAGCGCACCGGGATTTCCGGCATGAGCTCGCCGTTCGGGGCTTCGCTGAGCGTCATCGGGCGGGCGTCATCGAGGCGCACGACGTCGTCGAACTGGGTGGTGAACCACCAGGCGCCCTCGCTGAAATCCGCCTCGACGATCACGAAAGGTAAATCCTCGACCGTGACTCGCCAGCGTTCGACCGGCGTGACCAGACATACCCCCTCATCGAAGCGGCGCAAGAGCGTGGCCAGAAGGTGTGGAATTTCCGGGCGGCCGAAGGGCTCGCCTTCGTGTCGCCAGCGCCCGTCGGCGTCGATGACGATATCGATATCGCCGCTAAGCGCCGGGTGCCACTGATCCACCGGCGGCACAGTGGCCGAGTCCGGACGGTGCGAGAGCAGACGATCGATGTTCATGGCGTTCTCCCGACGGGGCCCACGCAGGCGGGGCTCACACGAGCCCGGCCTGGGCGAGCGCCTGTTGAACGTGGGGCGGCGCATCGGGGGCGGCGCCGCGAAACAGACGGTAGAAGTTGGCCGTCGTCTGCATGGCGACTTCGTCGACGCTGATACCGCGCTCGGTGGCGATGCATTCGGCGACTTCTACCACCCAGGCAGGCTCGTTGGGTTTACCGCGATGAGGTACCGGGGCAAGATATGGGCTATCGGTTTCGATCAACAGCCGATCCAGCGGCAGCACCCGGGCGAGCTCGCGAAGCGACTTCGCGCTTGCAAACGTGACGATGCCGGAAAGCGAGATGTAGAAGCCGAGGCGAATCGCCTCGCGGGCCATCTCGATATCTTCGGTGAAGCAGTGCAGCACCCCGGCGACATTGGGGTCGGTATGCTCGCGCAAAAGCGCCAGGGTCTCTTCTTTCGCCTCACGCGTGTGTACCACCACCGGAAGCTCGAGCTCGGTGGCGGCGATCAAGTGGCGCTTGAAACGCTCGTGCTGCACCTCGATGCTCACGCGATCGCGGTAGTGATAGTCGAGCCCGGTTTCACCGATCGCCACCGCTGCGAACTGCTCCGCGGCTTCCTTGATCATCTCGACATCGGGCTCGCGCTCGACACTGGTCAGCGGATGAAGCCCCGCGGAAATCGCCACGTCCTGATGGCGGCGCGCCAGCGCGGCCAGACCGGGCATATCGTCGAGCGTGACCGCAATCGCCAGAAACTGGCTCACGTGGGCGGCGCGCGCCGCCGCGAGGGCAGCGTCGACATCGCCGTCGTGGGTGTGTTCGGAAAGACGATCCAGATGGCAGTGCGAGTCAACAAACATTAAGGCCTCGGATAAAACGACACGTTGGGATGCGAAGGTATGACGTGTTAGCTAGAGCGTAAAGGAGGCCGGCGCATCGTCGAGCTGGCCGGCGAGCAGGGTTTCGATCTTGTCGCGTACCGCGTAGTCCTGAAGACCAAAATGCACGCCGATACCCGCCATACGCCGCCCGCTGATACCGGCCGGCGAGACCCAAACGACCGTGCCGGTCACGCTCAGCCGCTCGCTTTCACCGGGCAGCGTGATCAGCAGGTGCACTACCTGCCCGAGGCGATAGAGCGTGTCGACAGGAACGAACATGCCGCCGCGCTCAAGATACGGCATGTAGGCCGAGAGCAGCGTGGGAATATCCGGCACCGTCAGCGAAAGAGCTTTTTGAGCGGTCATCGACACCTCGTGCAGTGGCGTTAAACGGGTGGTGGCGGCCAGGCAGCGGTCAGGAGCGCAGAAGCGCCGACCAGCGCACCAGCCACGCCTCGAGCACCAGCTGAGGATTGGGGTTGGTACCCATCGACAGTAGCCGGCGCTGCTCGCGCGCGTAATCCAGCAGGCGAAACCAGTCCTGAACACGGGCATTCTTGACCGCCTGCCGGTAGAGCGGCTCCAGATCCGGATTGTGCAGCGCCGTGGTCTGGCCGGTCAGGCCGAGCCGGATCAGATCCTCGAGCCAGGCGATACCGTACCATAATATGGCGTCGATCATCTGGCGGTCCAGCCGCGCCGCTTCAGAAACCGGCTCCGCGCCGCGCACCAGCTGCTCGAAGCTATCGTGAATCTGGTGGCGCAGCGCGCGCTCGTCAGGGGCGGCAAGCTCGACGGCCAAGAGCGGCAGCCCCCCGGACACCTGCCACCAGAAAAGCGCCTCATCGCTGCCCAACTGCTCGGTCAAAAAGCCCTGACACTGCTCGAAAGGCACGCTCGGCAGCGACCACTGCTGACAGCGCGAGCGTATGGTGGGCAGCATGCGCGAGGGCACGTCCGACAGTAGAATAAACAGCGTCTGCTCGCCGGGCTCCTCGAGACTCTTGAGCAGCGCGTTGGCGGCGGCGCTGTTCATCGCCTCTGCCGGGCTGATGACGATCACCCGGTAGCCGCCCTGCTGGGCGGTCTGGTGAACGAAGCGATTGACCTCACGAATCGGGTCGATCCGAATCTGACGCTTGCCCTCTTCCAGGCTAATGCGCATCAAATCTGGATGGTAGCCCGAGGCGAGCATGCTGCAGCTGTGGCAATGGCCGCAGGCCTGCTCACCAGGGTCCAGGCACAGCGTACGCGCCACCAGCGCATCGGCAAGCTGCTGTTTGCCAAGCCCGCGGGCGCCGCTGAGCAGCAGCGCGTGGGGCATGCGCCCCTCGCGTGAGAGTCGCAGAAACTGCTGCCACATCTCGCGATGCCAGGGCAGAAGATCCGCTAGCGCCATGCCGCCACCCGCTCGCTCAGCGCCCGCGTCAGGGCGGCTTGAACCTGATCGAGCGGCTTTTGCGCATCGATCAAGGCAAAGCGCTTTGGGTCGGCCGCGGCGCGCGCATGGTAGGCATCGCGTACGGCGCTGAAAAAGGCGGCCTGCTCGCGCTCGAAGCGATCCGGCTCGGTATTGCTGGCCTGTCGACGGCCCTCCAAACGCGCCTTCGCCGCCTCCGGCGGCATATCGAGCAGCAGGGTCAGATCCGGCGCGAGCCCCTTTTGTACGAAGCGCTCGAGAATTTCGATGCGTGGGGGATCGATGCCGCGCCCGCCGCCCTGGTAGGCAAAGGTAGCGTCGGTGAAGCGGTCGCACACCACCCAACCCCCGCGGGCCAGCGCCGGCTCGATCTTCTCGGCCAGGTGCTGGGCGCGGGCGGCGAACATCAAAAGAAGCTCGGCGTCGCTATCGAGCGGCTCATCAAACGTGGTGGCCAGCAGCAGCTCGCGGATCGACTCGGCCCGCGGGGTGCCGCCGGGCTCGCGGGTCGTGATGACCTCACGCCCTTGTGCTCGAAGCCACTGCGCCACGAAGGCAACGTTGGTGGATTTGCCCACCCCTTCGCCCCCTTCCAGGGTAATAAAGCGACCGCGCTGGGTCATTGACACCTCGTAAAACCGTGAGCAGCGCCGGGCTCCCCGGCGCTGCCTTACTGATTGCGTATATAGCGATTGACGGCGTTGTTATGCTCGCGCAGGGTGCGCGAAAAATGGTGCGTGCCGTCCCCCTTGGAGACGAAATAGAGCGTCTCACCGGGAAGCGGGTTGACGGCGGCCTCGAGTGAGGCCCGGCCAGGCATTGCGATGGGCGTGGGCGGCATGCCGTCGATCACGTAGGTATTGTAGGGCGTGGCTTCACGCAAATCCGCGTAAGTAATGCGCCCATCGTAGCGCTCGCCCATACCGTAGATCACCGTGGGGTCGGTTTGCAGGCGCATGCCCTGCTCCATGCGCCGCTTGAACACGCCCGCGATTTCGCGACGCTCTTCCGGCGCCCCGGTTTCACGCTCGATGAGCGAAGCCATGATCAGCGCCTCATAGGGCGACTCGATGGTGAGATCATCGGCGCGGTCTTCCCAGGCCTCATCGAGCATCTGCTCCATACGCTCGAGCGCCTGGCGAAGGATGTCGACGTCGCTCATCCCTAAGTGATAGCGGTAGGTATCCGGGAAGAACCAGCCTTCCGGGTAGGTGCCTTCGCGACCCAGAAGCGCCATCACCTCGTCATCGCTCATGCCAGCAGTGCGGTTGTCGAGCTTTTCGGCGCGGTCCAGACGTTCGCGCATCTGACGAAACGTCCATCCTTCGGGCACGGTCAGCGCGTAAGTCACCACGTCATTACTGCCCAGTAGCGCCATGACCTCGCGCGCACTCATATCCGGCGTGATGCGGTACTCGCCGACGCGAAGCCGTGGCACCTCATCGGGTGCGATGCGCGCCAGCAGGCGAAACGCCCAGCTATCGTCGACCACGCCCTGGGCATCGAGATCGGCGATCGCCTGGTTGAACCCGGTACCGGGTGCTACGTAATAAAGCGTCGGTTCATCGAGGGTCACCGGCGCGTCGAGCCGGCTTTGCCAGTACACGTAGCCGCCGGCCAGCGCCGCCCCGACGAGCAGCGCTAGTACCAGCAGCGCCCCCAGCAGTCGTTTCACCATGTCACTCGCTGCCTCTTGTCAAAATGAATCCGGGTAGCCCAGAAGACGATGCGCCTCGCGCTGAAGGCTGCCTGTCGTGAGCGGCCAGCGCGCAAGCGCGGCACCACCGGCGTCGAGCAGGGTATGAACCGACCAAAGCCCCTGAACGGAGTTGCCGACCCACAGCGCCTCGACGCCCAAAAGCTCGCGCGCGTCGATCTCGGCAACCTCGACGTGGCCCTGCTCGATCAGCGCGTCGCGAAGCGTTCCCGCCACGCCGCATTGCTCGAGCCTTGGGGTGAACACTCGCCCGCGGTCACGCCAGAACACGTTCATGCTGACCGCCTCAATGAGCAGCCCCTGGGTATCGAGCAAAAGTCCTTCGTGAATGTCCGGGTCACGCCACTCCTGGCGCGCCAGCACGTTCTCGAGCCGGCTCAGGTGCTTGATCCCCGAAAGCCGGGGCTGATGGCCCAGGCGAAGCTCGCAAAGTCGCACGCAGGCGCCGTGGCGCCAGCGCTCGACCGGAGCGGTAAAGGGGCGGTAGCTCACCAGCAGGCGCGGCTCGGATACCTCGGGCGTTTGGTACCCCTGGCCACCGCTGCCCCGGGTCACGACCAGCTTGAGCACTTCGAGCCCGCGCGCCGGGTCAAGCGTAAAGCTCGCCTCCAGCGCATCGAGCGAAGGCATGGGAAGGTCGAGCCGTTGACAACCGCGGGCCAGACGCTTGACGTGGAAGGACCACAAAAGCGGCTGGCCTGCGCGCATCAGCACCGTCTCGAACAGCCCGTCGCCAAACGCGAGCCCGCGGTCATCGCCGGGTACGTGGCAGGCCTCGGGCATCGGCGTTTATACCCGCGTGAACAGCAGCGAGCCGTTGGTGCCGCCAAACCCAAAGGAGTTGGAGAGCGTAGTGTCGATGCGCATCTCGCGCGCCGTGTGCGGCACGTAGTCGAGATCGCAGCCCGGCTGCGGGTTGTCCAGGTTGATGGTCGGCGGCGCGATTTGGTCGCGAATCGCCAGAATGCTGAAGACCGCTTCGACCGCGCCCGCCGCGCCAAGAAGATGGCCGATCATCGATTTGGTCGAGCTCACCGCCACGTTTTTGGCCCCCGCGCCGATGACGCGCTCGATGGCCCGGCTTTCGGCGAGATCGCCCGCCGCGGTCGAGGTGCCGTGAGCGTTGATATAGTCGACTTTCTCCGGGTCAATGCCGGCATCCTTGATGGCGTTGCTCATGGCGAGCGCCGCGCCGCGGCCGTCTTCCGGCGGCGCGGTCATATGGAAGGCGTCGTCGCTCATGCCAAAGCCCGAAAGCTCGGCGTAGATGTGCGCGCCGCGCGCCTTGGCGTGTTCGTACTCTTCGAGCACCAGCACGCCAGCGCCGTCGGAGAGCACGAAGCCGTCGCGATCCACGTCCCAGGGGCGGCTGGCCGCCTGCGGGTCGTCGTTACGCGTGGAGAGCGCTCGCGCTGCAGAAAAGCCGCCCAGACCCAGTGGCGTAGTCGCCATTTCGGCACCGCCACAGATCATTACATCGGCGTCACCATAGGCGATGGTGCGTGCGCTGTAGCCGATGTTATGCGTGCCGCTGGTACAGGCGGTGGTGATCGCAATGTTCGGGCCCTTGAAGCCGTGCTGGATCGCCATGTTGCCTGAGATCATATTGATGATCGAGCCGGGCACGAAAAACGGCGACACGCGCCGCGCGCCGCCCTTGTTGAGCGCGTTGTGGTTCTGCTCAATCATCGGAAGCCCGCCGATGCCCGAGCCGATCGCCACACCAATACGCGCGGCGTTCTCTTCGGTGCACTCGATCCCGGCGTCGCTGATTGCCTGCCCACCCGCGGCCATGCCGTACTGGATGAACAGATCCATCTTGCGAGCGTCCTTGGGATTAAGGTACTCGCCGATATCGAAGCCCTTCACCGACCCGCCAAAACGAGTATTGAAACTGCTGGCATCGAAATGCTCGATCGGCGCAATGCCGCTTTTACCCGCCACGATATTGGCCCACGTTTGCTCGACCGTATTGCCCACTGGCGTGACCAGGCCAAGCCCGGTTACCACTACCCTTCTACGCGCCATCAGCTTTCCTCCCGGCATCCTTGGTACAAGACCCAAACGGCCTGCTGTAAAAAATTTCGCCTAGTATACCGGAGATTGGCCAACGAATTCACTTAACCGCCGACACAAAAAAGCCGCCCCGGATGGGGGCGGCTCTTTTTTCTCCAGACATCGACTGCCTGTCTGGACGATCGCGTCGATCAGCCCTTACTGATGGGCGTTGACGTAGTCGATCGCTTCCTGAACCGTGGTGATCTTTTCGGCTTCTTCGTCAGGAATTTCGGTGTCGAATTCCTCTTCCAACGCCATAACGAGCTCTACGGTGTCAAGCGAATCAGCGCCCAGATCTTCGGTGAACGAAGAGCTATTCTGGATATCCTCTTCCTTGACGTTCAGGCGCTCGGCCACGACTTTTTTAACGCGCTCTTCAATGGTACTCATCAACGTACTCCAGTCATTCACAGTTAGCCGTTATTGATAACCAGCTATATCGGGAACCGCTAGCCAAAAGCTGCGGGTAGTTTATAGACGCCCCAGGGTCGACGCAACCGTCGAATCCGGGCCATCAACGCATATTCATACCGCCGTTCACGTGAAGCGTCTCGCCGGTAATGTAGCCTGCCGCGTCGCTGGTCAAAAAGCCCACCGCCGCAGCGATCTCTTCCGGCCCGCCCAGGCGCGCCAGAGGAATCTGTTTCAACAGCGCTTCGTGCTGCGCTTCGGGCAGCGCCTCGGTCATATCGGTTGCGATAAACCCTGGCGCCACGGTATTGACGGTGATCGCACGAGACGCGACTTCCCGCGCCAGCGCCCGGCTAAAGCCCTCCATGCCCGCCTTGGCGGCCGCATAGTTGGTCTGGCCCAGATTGCCCATGGTGGCCACTACCGAGCTGATCGATACGATACGCCCAAAGCGTGCCTTTGTCATACCGCGAAGGCAAGCTTTACTTACACGATAAACGGATTTGAGATTGGTATCCATGACCGAATCCCACTCGTCTTCTTTCATGCGCATCAACAGGTTATCGCGCGTGATGCCGGCATTATTGACCAGAATGGTCGGGGCACCGAAACGCTCGCCGATCTCCTTGAGCACAGAATCGATGCTCGCTTGATCGGTGACGTTCAAGCAGATACCCGCGCCTTCGATACCCTGCTCTTTCAAATCCGCATCGATCTTTTGCGCACCGGACTCGCTGGTGGCCGTACCGATGACGATGCGACCCTGGCGGCCGAGCTCGTGCGAGATGGCGCGACCGATGCCGCGACTGGCGCCGGTTACCAGCGCAACTTTACTTTCGATGGTCATAACGCTTTGCCTTTAACCGTTTGAGAATCTGACCAGTGTAGCGCCTACGCGCGATGGTCGGCGACCGCTTCGCGGGCAAGCTCGAGGGCCTGCTCGAGACTGTCCGGATCGTTGACCGCCAACCCCTTGATCGAGCGTACGATACGCTTGTTGAGCCCGGTCAATACCTTGCCCGGCCCGCACTCGATGAAAACGCTGGCGTCCTGGTCGACCATCTTTTCGACGCAGGCCGACCAGCGCACCGGCTGATAGAGCTGCTCGATCAGCCGCGTGCGCAGCGTGTCGATGTCGGCGTGAGCCTTTGCATCGACGTTTTGCACGACCTTATATCGCGGCGCGCGAAATTCGATCTCTTTCATGTGGGCGCTGAGCCGCTCGGCGGCCGGGCGCATCAGCGCGCAGTGTGATGGCACCGATACCGGTAGCGCCATCGCGCGCTTGGCACCGGCTTCCTGGCAGGCAGTGATCGCCCGCTCCACCGCGTCCTTGTGGCCAGCGATCACGACCTGGCCGGGCGAATTGTAGTTGACGGCGGCGACCACCTCGTTTTGGGCAGCACTTGCGCACGCCGCTTCCACGGCGTCGTCACCAAGGCCCAGAATCGCAGCCATCGCGCCCTCACCGTCGGGCACGGCATCCTGCATCGCCTCGCCGCGCAGGCGCACCATGCGCACGCCTTCGGCAAACCCCACGACCCCAGCGCACACCATGGCGCTGTACTCACCCAGACTGTGGCCGGCCATGATGCCGGGCCGCGGGCCTTCGAGCTCCTGCCAGACGCGCCAGATCGCAACGCTTGAGGTCAAAAGCGCCGGCTGAGTGCACGCCGTTTTGTTGAGCGCCTCCTCCGGGCCATCCTGGACGATTTTCCACAGATCGAAGCCCAGGGCATCCGACGCTTCCTCGAATGTCGTTCCCACCACGCTGTAGCGCTCGGCCAGCTCGCGCAGCATGCCTGGCTGCTGCGAACCCTGACCGGGAAACACGAAGGCAAGGGGTTGTGACATATCGTTCACCTTTGCTCTAGTAGGCATTTGCTCATTCGAGCACATGGACAAGACGGCGCCGCTGGCAGCCGGCCGTCCAATCAACTTTCAATGCGTTGTTTTATTGCTCGCCCCGCGCGGGCCTCGCTCTAAAAGCAGGCGCTCGACACGGGCGGGCAGACTGTGCGCTACCTGGTGTAGCGCGCGTTCGATCGCGTAGTAAAAACCTTCGGCGTCGGCGCTGCCGTGACTTTTCACCACGCTCGCTTTAAGACCCAAAAGAGTGGCACCGTTATAGCGCACCGGACTCAATTCATGCTGAAGCTGGCGCAACAAGGGCCTTGCCAGCCAACTCGCCAGCCGCCCGCTCGGACGCGACCCAAGCGCCGTTTGCAAACGCTTTACGAGCATACGGGTCAGACCTTCACTTGCCTTGAGCGTCACGTTGCCGATGAAACCATCGCAGACCACCACGTCGAACTCGCCCCGGTAGATATCGCCGCCCTCGGCATAGCCGCGATAATCAAGACCGAGCGACTCGGCGCGCTCGCGAAGACACGCATCGGCCTTTCGCACGCTGGCACTGCCCTTGACTGCCTCGACTCCCACGTTCAATAGCGCAACGCTGGGCTTCTCGATGCCGTCCAGACACTGCGCCATCGCCGCCCCCATCAGGGCGAAATCCACCAGCCGCTCCGGCGGCGAGTCCACGTTGGCGCCGAGATCCAGTAAATAGCAGCGCCCGTTTTGCCCGGACGGAATCGACGTGCTGATCGCCGGGCGCGAGAGCCCACCGCAAAGCCCCACGTCGCGTCGGGCCAGCGCGACGAGCGCGGCGGTGTTGCCTGCGCTGACGCCGGCGCTCGCCTCGCCGCTTTTGACCATCGACAGCATGGCGGCCATGCTGGTGGCGTGGCCATAGCGTAGCGCCCAGGCCGCAGTGGCGTCCGGACGCACATAATCCGGTGTATCACGAACCACCAAACGCGACGCTGCCGCAGCCAAAGGCCGCGGCAAGCGCTTAAGCTCAGTCGCCAGGCGCTGAGCAGGGCCAAACAGAACCAGTTCAAGCTCCGGGCGTTCGACTACCGCCCTGGCAGACCCTTCGACGATACAACGGGGGCCTTCATCGCCCCCCATTGCATCAATCGCCAGGCGCACGTGAGACTGGCTCCGTTTTGCCGTTTAAACAAGACGTGAGGCTTATACCTCGACGACCTTGCGACCGCGATAGAAGCCGTCCGGCGCAACGTGGTGGCGCAGGTGGGTAGTGCCGGTTTCCTTGTCCTGGGACAGGGTCGGGCCCGTCAGGGCGTCGTGGCTACGACGCATGCCGCGCTTGGAACGAGTTTTACGACTTTTTTGAACTGCCATGGGATGTTACTCCTGGATTAAGTAGGTAAGTACCGCTTACTTCTTACCGTCGGATGAGTCCTTTCCTTTCAAGGCGCCAAGCACCGCGAAAGGATTCGATGCGGGGGCAGGCGCATCGGCTGCGCCGTCCGTCTTGCTGACCAGCTGATCTGACGAGACATGACACTCGGCCTCGTCGTGATAGACCACTTGCGGCAAACTGAGGATGAGTTCGTCCTCGAGAACCGTCAGCAAGTCCAGCTGTTCGTTTTCCACCAGTACCGGCTCGTGACTGGCAGGAAGCTCGGACGCCAGCGCCTCGTCGGCAATCATTCCCAGCAGGAAGTCGCTCGACACGTCCTGGCTTAGCGGCACCAGACAGCGGCGACACGCAAGCGAGAGCGTTGCACGCACATGGCCACGAATTTCACGACGACCCTGGGCATCGATACCAAACGCAAGCGATGCAAAGCATTCGCCGGTTTGTTCACCAGCCTCTTCGGCCAAACGGGGCATTCTATCGAGCGCCACCTGGCCTTCGAGTCGTTCGTCGCGGGCGGCGAGCTTATAAGGCTCGACCCGACTGGGGAGTTGTGAGGTCAACATAGGCGCGCAATGATAGGCACTCGCCGCGGCCCTGTCAAAGCCGTACCGCCATTTCTTTGCCCTTTTAGGCGTTAATCTCACACGTTTTACGCAAGGCGGTATAAAAAGCGTTATCAATGGGTATTAAAACGTTCTAAAAAGCGCTTTCCTCTTTAAGCGCCCGCCTGCCTAAAGCTACGTTGAGTCATCCGGCACTACCCAGGCGGGCTGTTTTTAACTACTGTTTTAGATCAGGTTTTCAAAGTCTTTTATAAACCGCCTTGCACTGCGTTTTAAAACTTGTGGGCGACAGCGGTTTAATACAACCCGGACGAGTGCTTTTACCGAGCTGACCGACTTTTGAATACTGACGTTTTATAACGCCCTTTAAAGGCCCAAGGAGAACACCGTGCCCGAAGTCGCCAATGCCCCGCTCGTACTCGCCTCGAGCTCCCGCTTTCGCAAAGCGCTGCTCGACCGCCTCCAGCTTCCTTACCAGTGCCGCTCGCCGGATATCGACGAAACGCCTGAGTCGGATGAGTCGCCAGAGGCGCTGGTGCACCGGCTGGCGCTGGGCAAGGCGAGCGCCGTTGCCGATGAGTTTCCCGACCACCTGATCATCGGCTCGGACCAGATCGCGCTGTTCGACGGCGAGATCCTCGGCAAACCGCACACTCATGAGCGCGCCTGCGCCAATCTTTCGCGCTTCTCCGGCCACCGGGTGCGCTTTTTGACCGGCCTGGCGCTGCTCGACACCCGCCGCGGTCAGCACGAGGTCATCGTCGAGCCCTTCGAGGTCGTCTTTCGAACGCTGACTCAATACGAGATCGAGCGCTACGTTGCGACCGAGCAGCCCTTGGATAGCGCCGGCAGCTTTCGCATGGAAGGGCTTGGGATCACGCTGTTCGACGCCTTCGACGGGCGTGACCCCAACGCGCTCATCGGCCTTCCGCTCATGGCGCTATGCACGCTTTTGCGCCAGGCGGGCATGGACCCGCTCGGCGAGCGCGTGGCGACGGCCTAACGCGCCTCGAAACGCAGCGGCGAGCGCGTGGTTTCGACGCCCAGAAGCTCTGCCGCCGCGCCGGTGAAGCCCCGCGTAAAGCGCTCGAAGGGGTCGAGGCGCGGGGTATAATTCTCCCAGGCGGCCTCGTCAACCTGCGCGCGGGCGACCTGCTCAAGGCTACCCAGCTCATCGATGAGCCCCAGCTCGATTGCCTGCTCACCGCTCCAGATCAAACCGGAGAAGAGCTCGTCGCTCTGCACCAGCCGGTCGCCGCGCCCGGCGACGACGTCATCGATGAACTGTTGATGCGTCTGCTCCAGCACGCCCTGCCAGAAGGCGGCGATCTCGTCATCCAGCGGCTGGAACGGGTCCAGAAACGCCTTGTTCTCGCCAGCGGTCATCACCCGGCGCTCGACGCCGAGCTCATCGATCGCTTCTTGAAAACCGAAGCCCGCGTAGATCACGCCGATGGAGCCCACCAGGCTCGCCGGCGAGGCGACGATGGTGTCCGCCGCCGAAGCGATGTAGTAGGCGCCGCTGGCGCCGATATCCTCGATCACGGCGATGATCGGCTTGTCGCCCTGCTCTCTGAGCCGCATGATCTCCGCGTAGACTCGCTGAGACTGCACCGGGCTTCCGCCGGGGCTGTCGATATGCAGCACGATGGCGGCCGCGCTGTCCGCCTCCCAGGCCCGGTCAAGCCCTTTGATGATGCGCTCCGCGTTGGCCGGCGCATCACCGGCGATCACGCCATGAACCTCGACCAGCGCCAGGTGCTTTTGCGTTGGCGCCACGCTACCGGAAGTCGGGAAGAATACGCGGTAGAGCGCAAAAAAGAGCAGCGCGAGCACCAGCGTCAGCATGAGAAGACGGAAAAAGAGCTTCCAACGCCGGCTGCGGCGCTGCTCGGTGAGTACGCCGCCGATCCAGCGATCCATCATTTCGATCTGCGCCAGCCGTTGGCGCTCGCGCAGGGTCTCGCTGCTGTCATCCGGCGCGCCCGCAAGCGTCTCGCCGCGCTCGCTTTTGGCCACTTCCGGCCCCTGAGTCCAGCGATCCTCACGGCCGGTCGCCGTATCGTTCTGCGCGTCCAGACGGCGGCGCGGCGGCGGGTCGAAACGTCCCTCGTCGTTGTTCATGGCATGTTCCTGTCAGCGGGATGGGCGGTCGGGCGAGCTACTCGCCTTCGAGCCAGTTGAAAAGATCGGAAACGCTGTGCGCCACCCAGCGGGGCTCGCTTTGGCGAAGTCTGGCAGAGGTATGGACACCGTAGGTGACGCCGACACGGTCCATACCGAGTGCGCGGGCCATTTCAAGGTCATACTCGGTGTCGCCGACCATCACCGCGCGGGAGACATCGATATCGAGCTCGCACAAGAGCTCCTCGAGCATCTGCGGATGGGGCTTCGAGCGGGTTTCGTCCGCAGTGCGGCTGGCATCAAAAAGCTCGCCGCTACCGGTTTCGCGAAAGATCCGGTCGAGCCCGCGGCGGCTTTTGCCGGTGGCCACCGCCAGGCGCTGCCCCGAACGGGACTTGAGCCGCGAAAGCCCCTCCAGGGCGCCATCGAAAAACGGCATGGGTGTGGTGTTTTCGACCACGAAGTGGTGCGAGTAGCGCTGCCTGAGCGCTTCGGCGCGCTCATCGTCGATGCCCGGGCAGAGCGTGGCAATCGCTTCGGGCAACCCCAGGCCGATGATGTTCTCGATCGCGCCCACCTCGAGTTCGCCCCACTCGGCCTCCCGGGCGGCGGCCTGCATGCAGGCGACGATTTTAGGCACCGAATTCATCAACGTGCCGTCCCAGTCGAAAATGATCAGCTCATAACGCATGGTCGATCCTTAGCGGCGCGCGCGGGCAAGGGCGGATTCGAGCGCTTCGGGCAGCGGCGCCTTCACCGTGACCGGGCGGCCGTTACCGGGCTCGGGAAAGGTCAGCGCGCGGGCGTGCAGAAACAGCCGTTCGACGCCGAGTTGGCGCGACATGTGGCCGCTCTCTTTAGTGGCGTACTTGTCGTCGCCCAACAGCGCGTGGCCGGCGTGGGCGGCGTGCACGCGAATCTGGTGGGTGCGCCCGGTCACCGGCTCCGCCTCGATCAGCGTCGCTTTCTCGAAGGTTTCCAGCACCTGAAAATGAGTGCGCGAGACCTTGCCATTCGGGTCGACCCGCACGCGGCGCTCGCCGTTGCCGGCGTCATACCGGTCCAGGCGTGCGCTGACATAGGTCTTGCGCGCCGGCCAGCGCCCGCTGACCAGCGCCACGTAGCGCTTGTCCATGGCGTGCTTTTTGAGCGACTCATTGAGCGTCACCAGCGCCTCGCGGGACTTGGCGAGCAGCAAACATCCGGAGGTGTCACGATCCAGCCGATGAACGAGCTCTAAAAAGCTCAGGTCGTCGCGCACCTGCCTAAGCGCCTCGATCAGCCCGATCTTCACGCCGCTTCCACCATGCACCGCAAGGCCCGATGGCTTGTTCAACACCATCCATTCCGGGCCTTCCATGATGACGCTGCCGATCAGAAGATCGCGCAAACTATCGCTGACCTCTTTTTGCGCCTCGCGCGGGGTGAGGCGAAGCGGCGGCACGCGCACCAGATCATGGGCGTTGAGTCGATAGTCCACCTTGACGCGCTTTTTATTGACGCGCACTTCGCCCTTACGCACGATGCGGTAGATCAAGGCGCGGGGCGCCCCTTTTAAACGGGTCATCAAAAAATTATCGATCCGCTGACCCGCCTGTTCCGGGGCGATCTCCACCCACTGCACTTCGCGCCCTTCGGCCATCGCCGCATGCTCCTGGTCGGTTGTGACACTCGTCTGGTCGGTTGTAGAACCATCAATGCCAAAGCGCCCCATTCTAACCCAGTGCTAGCGCCATTGCGTCAATTGCTGGCGCCAGGCTTACCTGTTATATTCCAAATGGCTCATTGGCAGGGCGTGATGCAGGTTGGGTACGCCCGACAGACACCGTTGTTTTCCTGCCCAAGCGCTCTGCCCAAGCGCCTGCCCGTCCAACACGCAGGCCCGAGCGAAGGTCCAATGGAATAGTGTACGCATTACCCATTACCGGATGTAAAAAAACGCAGTAAACCTGCCGCCCGACAGGCGGTAGCGTTCGTGGTGATGCCTGGTTGGCCGCCGCGAAAAATTGGAATATACGTTACGCCCCGGCTCGGGGTTCAAATGTCACTGCTCGAGTTATCGATCGAAAGTGCCATCCAAAACCCGGCCCGGCGCGTCAGGATCAACGCTGTGCCGATACCGGCGTTGACGAATCGATGAATGCCAGGTGTCGGCGGTGTCAGCAGGGCCGGATGGACGTCAACGCCACCGAAACACGTTCTGCCTCCGCCACGTACTCAACGCCTCCTAGCCGCGTGGGCCACACTGCCCCCGGCTCAATGCGTCAGCATAGCCATGCGCCGAGCACAAGCACGCAGCAAAAGCGATTCGTCGACGCCAACGCCTTGACGGCGCATCGGTGCACACGCATTGCGAGACACCATGAAAAGAATGCTCATCAACGCAACCCAGCCCGAAGAGCTGCGGGTTGCGCTCGTCGACGGTCAACGCCTGTACGATCTGGATATCGAATCCGGCGCCCGCGAACAGAAAAAAGCCAATATCTACCGCGGCAAGATCACCCGGGTCGAGCCCTCACTGGAAGCGGCATTCGTCGACTTCGGCGCCGAGCGCCACGGCTTTTTGCCGCTCAAGGAGATCTCACGCGAATACTTTCTGAAAGACGTTTCCGGGCGCCCCAGCATCAAGGAGGTGCTCAAGGAAGGTCAGGAAGTCATCGTTCAGGTCGATAAAGAGGAGCGCGGCAACAAAGGGGCGGCGCTGACCACCTTCATCAGCCTGGCCGGACGTTTTCTGGTCTTGATGCCCAACAATCCGCGCGCCGGCGGCATCTCACGGCGTATCGAAGGCGATGATCGCAGCCAGCTCAAGGATGCGATGTCGCAGATGACCGTGCCGGACAAGATGGGGCTGATCGTGCGTACCGCCGGCATCGGGCGCAGCGCCGAAGAGCTTCAGTGGGATCTGGACTACCTGGCCCAGGTGTGGGAATCGATCACTGCCGAAGCCTCCAAGCGTCCGGCACCGTTTCTCGTTTACCGTGAGTCCAACGTCATCATTCGCGCCATGCGCGACTACCTGCGCCAGGACATCGGCGAGGTGCTGATCGACAGCCCCGACATTCACGCCGAGGCGCTGGGCTTCATTCGCCAGGTAATGCCGTCGTATCAGCAGAAGATCAAGCTCTACACCGACGAAGTGCCGCTGTTCTCGCGCTTTCAGATCGAATCCCAGATCGAAACGGCGTATCAGCGCGAAGTGAAGCTGCCCTCCGGCGGTTCGATCGTGATCGACCATACCGAGGCGCTGGTCTCCATCGACATCAACTCGGCGCGCGCCACCCGTGGCAGCGACATCGAGGAAACCGCCCTTCAGACCAACTCGGAAGCCGCTGACGAGATCGCCCGCCAGCTGCGCCTGCGCGATATCGGCGGGCTGGTGGTCATCGATTTCATCGACATGGGCCCGGCGCGCAACCAGCGCGAGGTCGAAAACCGCATGCGCGACGCGCTCAAGCTCGACCGTGCGCGCGTCCAGATCGGACGTATCTCGCGCTTCGGCCTGATGGAGATGTCGCGCCAGCGTCTGCGCCCCTCACTTGGCGAAACCAGCGGCGGGGTCTGCCCGCGCTGTGACGGCCAGGGCAGCA
This sequence comes from Halomonas sp. GD1P12, assembly GCF_025725645.1. NCBI lineage: Bacteria > Pseudomonadati > Pseudomonadota > Gammaproteobacteria > Oceanospirillales > Halomonadaceae > Halomonas > Halomonas sp. GD1P12. The sequence continues at coordinate 2,064,858 of NZ_CP107007.1, forward strand.
TTCGTGACGTACGCTCACTGTCGCTTTCGATCATGCGTTTGATCGAAGAGGAGGCGATGAAAGAGCGCAGCGCCCAGATTCGCGCCATTCTGCCGGTGCCGGTCGCCACTTTCTTGCTCAACGAAAAGCGCAGCGTGCTCGCCGATATCGAAGCGCGTCAGGACGTTCGCGTGGTGCTCTTACCCAACCCGGACATGCACACGCCACACTACGACGTGCAACGCCTGCGCTCGGATCACCTCGACGAGGACGAAAGCCATACCCTTTCGAGCTACGAGCTCTCGATGGAGACCGAGGTCGGCAAGGAGCCGGATGTAAGCTTCGCCCCGCCGGCCCAACGCGCCGAAGCCGCGGTCAAGACCGTCGCTCACAACGCCCCGGCACCAGCATCGCTGCAAACCGATACCGCCCCCGCTCCCGCCGCCAAATCCGAGGCGCCGGGCAATGCGGAGACCGGCGTACTGGGCCGCTTGATTCGCGGCTTCGCCAAACTGCTGGGCAGCGATGAAGCCGCCACCAGCGAGCAAAAGCCCGCCGCCGAGCCCGCCTCTCGCAAGCCCCGGACAAGCGAAAAAAGCGCCTCCAACGAGCGCGGCCAGGGCAGTGAGCGCGGAAAGCCGGCGCGCGAGAAGCGCCCGGACAACGACGCGGCCCGCAGCGAGTCGAGCCAAGCGGAGGCCCGCAGTGGCCAAAGTGCCAAGGGCGACGACGAGTCGAGCGACAAGCGCAGTGGCCCGAACCGCACGCGTAATCGTCGTCGCAACGGCCAGTCCAACAGCGCCCAGGCGAGCAACGCGCAATCCGGCGAGGCGAAGGCCAGCGATAGCGCCAAGCCCGCGCGTCAAGGCGAGCGCGGCGGTGAGCAAAGCGACGCCGGCCAGGCTCAGTCCAACAAACGAAGCGACGGCCGCCGCGACAAGTCGCGCGACGCCAAACCCAAAAACGAGAGCCGCGCGCCCGCCGAGACCGACGCCAAGGCAGCGCCCAAAAGCGAGCCAAAGCCCGAGCCCAAGGGCGAGCAGAAAGCCGATGTCAAGGCCGAGTCGAAGCAGGACGCGCCCAAGGACGATGGCAAGCCCAAGCGCACCCGCAACAACCCGCGCAACCGCTCGCGCAAGCAGGCGATCAACCCGAAAGCCGAAGCCGAGCAGCTTGCGCTTCAGCGCGATGCCGCCAACGCGCCGGCGCCCGCTGAAAGCGTCAGCGACGTGAAGAGTACGGCAAGCGAGCCCGCCAGCGTCGAATCCCCTCAGCGCGAGCAGGCATCGGCAAACAAGGCGAAGAGCGAGCAAGCGCCCGCCGCCGAGAACGCCCCGGCTGCAGCGCCGGCGCCAGGCACCGAAGACGCTCTCGCCGCGCAGCCCCTGAAGCAGGAAAGCAAAGCACAGGTTTTGCAAGAGACCAGCGAGTCCGTTGCTGAGCAAAAAACGCCGCAGGCAGACACCGCCAAGCCGGAAACGATTGACGCGGCAAGCGCGCCGACGCCGAGCGACATTCAGCCCTCGGCCCAGGCGCCCAAAGCGTCGACCGACAGCGATGCCCTGGATGCCGATTCGGGTTCAAGCGCCGACGAAGCGTTGATAAATGCCGAAACCGCCGAGCCGACTCCCGCGCCGGAAAGCGTCGCACCGCAGCCGGAAAAAACCCCGGCCGTCGAGACGCCCTCGACCGCTGAGCAGGAAGCGGCTTCCGGGCAAACGGTTGCCGAGGAAACGCCCAAAGCGCAGCCGGCGCCGACCGACGCACCCGTGCCGGTTGAAAACGATGCTCAGACGCCGAAGGAGCAAGCCCTCGCCTCTTCCGAGGCTCAGGACGACGCCCCTGCCGATGAGACTTCACTCAACGTGAGCCGCGAGACATCAAACCCGACGGAGCAGCTCGAAAGCGTTGAGCCAGCGCCGAAAGCCGAAACCGCCGCGACGGTCGATGCCAGCGCCGAGGATCAAACCGATCCGAACGCTGACAGCGCCGCCAAGGTAGCGGCCGAGGTCGAGCCGGAGGCAGCGCCTGCTGCGCCGACAGAGCGCGCAGCGGCCGAGCCAACCGAGACGCAAAAGAGCGCTGACGAGGCAAACGCCGAGCCTGCCTCTCAAGGCGACAGCGCCTCCGCCAAACCGGCGCCGAAGCGCCGCCGCCGGGCGCACAACGACCCGCGCGAGAAGCGCAAGCAAGGCAGTGCCGGCCAAGAGTAAACCGCGCCCATGAAAAACCCCGCCTCTGGCGGGGTTTTTTTATGTCTGAATCACGTGTTTGGCAGGACGTGCCTGGAAAAACGCGAGCTTACAAAAGCGCTCACAGCCTTCGCGGCTCCGGCTCCAAACGTACGCCAAAGCGGGACTCGACCGCCCCAACGATTTTCTGGGCAACGTCCAGCAGCTCCACACGGCTGCCGCCGCCAAAATGCACCATCACCAGCGCCTGGCGCTCGTGTACCCCAAAGGCGCCGAAGCGCTGGCCCTTGAGCCCGCACTGATCGATGAGCCAGCCCGCGGCGAGCTTATAGCGCCCGTCAGGCTGTGCAAAGCTCGGCATATCCGGGTACCGAGTGCGCAGCGTCTGGGCCGTGGCGTCGCTTACCACCGGGTTTTTGAAAAAGCTGCCGGCGTTGGCGAGCACGTTCGGGTCCGGCAGTTTCTCCCGACGCGTGCTGCACACCGCCTTTGCAACCTGAAGCGGCGTTGCCTCGCCGGTGACTCGTTGGGCCAGATCACCGTAGCCAAGCTTGGGCGCTCCGGTTCGGGAGAGCCGCAGCGCCAGGCGCAGAATCGCGACTTTTCCCGACAGTTCGCGCTTGAAGATGCTGTCACGGTAGGCCAACTCACACTGCTCCCGTGAGAGCCAGTAGACGCGTCTGGAGTCAAGCGCCATGACCTGTACGCCTTCGAGGCAGTCGCCGAGCTCGACGCCGTAGGCGCCGATGTTCTGCACCGGCGCCGCCCCGCAGCGCCCAGGAATCAGCGCCAGGTTCTCGAGCCCCCACCAGCCGCGCTCGGCGAGCGTCATCACCAGCGTATGCCAGTGAACGCCGGCGCCTACGTAAGCGACGCCCCCATCACCGCGCCGTTCGATCCACCACTGATCGAACTCCAGCGTGATCGCCGCACCAGGAAGATGCTCTGGCAGCAGCACGTTGCTGCCGCCGCCGAGCAGCGTGACCGGCCACTCGTTTTCGCGGCACGTATCCAGCACCTGGCGAAGCTCACCAGGCGTTCTGGGGCGGGCGCCGATGTCCGCCGTGCAGGGAAGTCTTAACGTATTGGCGCGGGTCAGATTCACCCGCTGTTCAAGCGTTGTAGCCATCAGCGCTTTCTCAGCGCTCTAATCAGCCCGTGCGAAGCCGCCTCGATCAGATCCAGGACGTGCTCGAAGCCCTGCTCGCCGCCGAAGTACGGGTCCGGCACCTCGGTTTCGCCGGCATCCGAGTACTCCAGAAAGAGCCCGGTGCGCGCACGGCAGCCGTCAGGCGCCATTGCTCGAATGGCATCGAGGTTATCGCGGTCCATGCCAAGCACGTAGTCGAAGGCGTCGAAATCCTCGCGACGAAGCGTGCGCGCCTTGAGCCCACTGATATCCACCCCGCGGCGAAGCGCCGCTTTTTGGGCGCGCTCGTCCGGCGCCTTGCCCACGTGCCAGTCGCCGATGCCGCAGGAATCGACCTCGACATCACAAGAGAGCCCGCCGTCAAAGAGTGCCTTGCGAAACACGCCTTCGGCGCTCGGTGAGCGGCAGATATTGCCCAGACAGACGAACAGTACCCGCGTCATTGGGCCTCCGTTTGTTCGATGAGTAAACGCACCCGCGCCAGATCTTCAAACGTATCCACTCCGGTGGGGTTTTGCGCGCAGGCCAGCGCCACCTGAATGAAGTGGCCGTGCTGAAGCGCTCTGAGCTGTTCGAGCTGCTCCAGCTGCTCGAGTTGGGAAGGCGCCATGTTTTGGTAATCGCGCAAAAAGCTCGCCCGATAGGCGTAAATGCCGATGTGCCTGAGCCAGGCATCGGTACTCAGAAGGCTCGGCTTCTGCGCGAACTGCTCGCGATCCCATGGGACAGGCGCTCGTGAGAAGTAGAGCGCGCGCCCGGCGTGGCTGCAGGTCACCTTCACCACGTTCGGATTGAATAGCGTCTCGACATCCACGATCGGCTCGGCAAGCGTGGCGATCGACGCCTCGGGGTCGTCAGCCAGCCGCCCGGCCACCTGGTCGATCAGCGCCGGCGGAATCAAGGGCTCATCGCCCTGGACGTTGACGATCAGTGTGTCGTCGTCGAGGCCCAGCCGCTCGGCCACTTCCGCCAGGCGGTCGGTGCCGGAGGGATGATCAGCGCGGGTCATGACGACCTCGGCGCCCAGCGGCACCAGCGCCTCGCGAATACGCTCGTCGTCGGTGGCCACCACCACGCGCTGGGCCTGGCTCTGGTTGGCGCGGCGCCAAACGTGGGCCACCATTGGTTCACCGGCGATCTCCAGAAGCGGCTTACCGGGCAGGCGCGAGGAGCCAAAGCGCGCCGGAATGACGACGACGAAATCCGTTGAGCCTGCCATTTACGCCTGCCCCGTGCGTCCCGGGGAGGTGTTGAGCTTCTCGTCGGCGCTGAGTACGCGCGCCTCTTCCGGCAGCATTACCGGGATACCCTCACGAATCGGGTAGGCCAGCCCATCGTAGTAGCAGATGAGCTCCTGCGCGTCGCGGTCATACTCGAGCTTGCCGTTACAGAGCGGGCAAACCAGCATTGCCAAGAGTTCCTTATCCATGAGCGCCTTCCTCGTGTGTGTGGGTCGATAGTGATTCATTCGGGGGCCGCGTGGCCAGCGCGTCGGTAAGCCAAACGCCAAACGCGTCGGGAAGCTCGGCCTCGACCTCCAGCGCCCAGCTCTCTTTTGGTGCCAACGTCCGACACTTTACCGCGTCCTTGGCCGTCATCACGAGCGGCCTGGGCGGAGTAAACGCAAGCGTTTTGGCATCGAACGCGTGATGATCAGAAAACGCGTGTCGCTCGCCTTCGACGCCAAGGGCCGCCAGCGTCTTGAAAAAGCGTTCGGGATTGCCGATACCCGCCACCGCGTGCACTGGAGGCTCGAAGGGGAGCGGTGTGAGCGCTGCGTGCTCGCCGCTGCCCACCCGCTGCCATCGCGCCGGGGCGAGCGTCATCATGACCGGCTCGACAGGCAGCGGTCTTGCGAGAGTACCGTTGACGATCACCGCGTCCACGCTTTCAAGCCTGCACGCCGGCTCTCGCAGCGGCCCGGCGGGCAGGCAGCGCCGGTTGCCAAGCCCCCGCACGCCGTCGACCACCAGAAGCTCGATGTCGCGGCCCAGCGCCAGATGCTGCAGGCCATCGTCACTGATGATGATGTCGCAGCCGCGCTCGATGAGCGCCTGGGCGCCGCGCGGACGGTTCGGGTCCGCCGCCACGCACGCGCCGGTTTGGCGAAAGAGCATCAGCGGCTCGTCGCCGCAGTGCTCGACCGGGGTCGTCTCCTCCACGATGAGCGGATAAGCCGGCGCGCGGCCGCCGTAGCCTCGCGTGACGATGCCAGGCGTATAGCCCTGGCGCGTCAAAAAAGCGGCAAGCCAGGCCACCAGCGGCGACTTGCCGGTACCGCCGAGGGTGATGTTACCCACCACGATGACCGGCACCGGCGCGCGCCAGACGCTTTTTTTACCCGTCTGGTAGGCCCGAGCGCGGCGCTTGATCACGGCGCCATAAAGCGCGCTCAAGGGCAGAAGCGGTAGAAGCCAGGGCGCCCGGGAGAGACGCTCCCGGTAGACCCCGTCGAGCCAGCGGCTGGCAAGGCTCACGCGTACTCCTGAAACTGTATCTGGTAAAGCGCGGCGTAAGCGCCCTGGCGCTCGAGCAGCGCCTCGTGAGTGCCCTGCTCGACGATCCGCCCCTGATCCATCACGACGATGCGATCGGCGCGCTCGATAGTAGAGAGTCGGTGAGCGATCACCAGGGTCGTGCGGCCTTTACAGACGTACTCGAGCGCCTTTTGAATATAGCGCTCGGATTCGGAATCGAGCGCCGAGGTCGCCTCGTCGAACACCAGAATGGGCGCATTGCGATAGATCGCACGGGCAATCGCCAAGCGCTGGCGCTGGCCGCCGGAAAGCGTGAGGCCATTTTCGCCGACCACCGTATCAAGGCCCTGCGGAAGCTGGTCGATGAACTCGCTGGCGTAGGCCGCCTTTGCGGCCTCCTCGATTCGCGCCCGGTCAGGCGCGTTCTCGCCGTAGGCGATATTGGCGGCGATGGTGGTGTTGAACAGCGTCACCTGCTGCGAGACGATCGCGATGTGCTTACGAAGCGCGCCGAGCGCGTAGTCGTCACTATCGGCACCGTCGATGAGCAAGCGCCCCTCGGAAGGCCGATAGAAGCGCGGCAGTAGCCCAACCAGCGTGGACTTGCCGCCGCCGGAGCGCCCAACAATGGCGATCATCTCCCCCGGCGCGATGTGCAGGTCGATGCCGTGGAGCACGTTGGGCTGCTCCTCATCGTAGCGAAAGCTCACGTTTTCAAAGCGCACCTCCCCCTTGAGCGTTTCGGGCATCAACGTGCCGTTATCCGGCTCGGTAGACAGATCCACCACCGCGAACAGCTCGGAAGCGGCGGCCAGCCCCTTTTGAATGTCGCCGTTGATTTCGGTGAGCTGGCGCACCGGCTTGATCATCAGCGCCGCGGCGGTGATGAAGGCCACGAACTCGCCTGGCGTCATGTCGGCCAAAAAGGCCGGCGCCATGGCAAGCCACACCAGTAGCGCCATGGAAATCGCCACCAGCATCAAAATCACCGGCGAGCTGATCGCCTTGGTCATCGCCTGCTTCATGCTCTGGCGGCGGTTCTCTTCACTGGCGCGCTCGAAGCGTTTTTTCTCGAAGGTCTCGGCGCCGTGGGTGCGCACTACCCGATAGCCGGAGAGCGCTTCTGACGCCACGTGGGTCACATCGCCCACAGAGTTCTGTATCCGCTTGGAAATCTTGCGAAAGCGCTTGCTGACGAAGCTCACGACCACGGCGATCACCGGCGTCACGGCCAAAAAGAGCAGCGTCAGCATCCAATTGGTCCAGAGCAGATAGAGCACCAGCCCGACGACGAAGAGCCCTTCGCGCAGAATCACCGTGACCGCGTTGGTTGCCGCACCCGCGACCTGCTCGACGTGGTAGGTGACGCGCGAGACGAGATGACCGCTCGAGTGCTGATCGAAAAAGCGCCCGGGCAGATGCAGCATGTGATCAAACACGTCGCAGCGCAGCGTATGAATCACGTAGCGACCCACATACGCCATGTAGTAGGTGCTCAAGAACGTTCCTACCCCGCGGGCGGCGAACATCAGCACCACGAACAGCGGCAAAAAGAAGCGAAAGGCGGCGTCCGGGTTCTGGATCCCGTCGATCAGGCGCTTCATCATCTCGGCCAGCGCCGTGCTGGACGCGGCGTAGATCACGAAACCGATGATCGCCAACGCAAACATTTTCCAATGGGGTTTTACGTACTCCAACAAGCGTTTGTACAACGCCCAGCTCGAATCGGTCACGCGTGCTCCAGCCCTAAAGTGCAGTGCGCCGAATTCTACCCTAAGGCGCGGCGTATCAACACCGCTTGCGCCCTTTCACCGACGCGCGCGCCGTTTCGACGCGTATTGCTTGGCCCCTCTCGACATGAAATGTCAGCGCTCCGTCCTCCGCGGTGCTCCAAAGGCAGCTCCCCACGCTTTGATACCGGCGCACCACCTCATCCGCCGGATGGCCAAAGGCGTTGTCACGCCCGGCGCTGAAGATCACATGCCCAGGCGCACTTTCACGTACGAACTGTACCCCGGAGCTCGAGCGGCTGCCGTGGTGGCCCGCCACCAGCACGCTGACCGGGGACTTCAAATCACCGATCAGACGCCGCTCGGTCTGGCGCCCGACGTCACCGGTGATCAATAGCCGATGTTCGCCCACGCTGACCTCGAGCACGCAGGAGCGCTCGTTAGGCGTGAGCGCGTTCTCCCCGGCCGGTGGCCAGAGCACGCGGTACGCGATTTCGTCGTGTGTCCAGTGCTGGCCTCGGGCGCAGGGTGTAAACGGTGCGGCTACCGCCTCGCCTTCGGGCGCCTGCCAGACCGTAACCTTGTGTTCGCTCAAAAGCGCCCGAACGCCGCCGGCGTGGTCGCTGTCACCGTGGCTGACGATCACACGATCGAAGCGCTGTCCCGGCGGCCATAAGGACTCGATCGGCATGAACCCGCTTCGAAAACGCGGGCCGGTATCGTACAAAAGCCGCTGTGTGGCGCTTTGAAGCTCGATGAGCTGGCCCTGGCCTACATCGAAAACGGTGACGCGCAAAACCCCGGGCGCAAGCGATTTGGGCTGGGAGAAAAACAGCAGCGCGGCGGCCACCGCGCAGGAGGCCGCCCGCAGCCAGCGTGGCACGAAGGCGAGCCCGAAACAGAGCGCCAATAGTAAAAGCGCCGCGGCCAGCGCAAAACGCAGCTCGATTGCGGGCTCCCAAAGCGGTAGCGCTTCAAGGGCGATGCGTAACAGCGCATCAAAAACGTTGAGGGCGGCTCCAAAGCCGCGCCAGACGAGCTCGCCGGCGCCGAACAGCGGCGCCAGCAGCCAGCCCAGCAGCGCCAGCGGAACCATGACCGCGCTCACCCAGGGCACGGCGAGCAGATTCACCAGCGGCGCCCCTGGCGCCACGCGACCAAAGCTGACCAGCACCGCCGCTGCCATCAGCGGCGACAATAAAAGCTGCGTTCGCACCAGCGCCCAGACCCAGCCCTTGACGCCCTGAGGGCGCGCTCGCCCCTGCCAAATGACGATCAGCCACGCCACGGCGACAAACGATAGCCATAGCCCTGGACGCCAGGGTGCAAGTGGGTCGACCAGCACGACCAGTAAAAGCGCCAGCCACCAGGCCTGCCAGACCCCTGGCGCGTGGCGCCCGCTGAGTACCCAGAGCCCGAGCAGCGTCATCACCATGGCGCGCATTGCCGGCGGCCCCAGCCCCGCAAGCGCGGCGTAACCCACGCAGGCAAGCCCCGCCGCGGCCCAGGGCCAGGCGCGCAGCCGCCAGTTTTGCGGCGTTGTCAGCTTGGCCAACAGCCGGCTGACCCACAGCACCATTGAGGCCACCAGCCCCACGTGCAAGCCTGAGATGACCACCAGGTGCGTGGTGCCGGTGGCGTTCAAGAGCGTCCAATCATCCTGGGTCAACCGCTGGCTCGCGCCCAGGCTGAGCGCGGCGAGCCAGCGTTTGGTGCGTGCATCCAGGGAAGTGGCGTCGATATGTGCAAGTGCAAGTGACCTCAACGTCGAACGCTCTGGGGTGATCAACTGCGGGGCCGGGGCCGGGCGCACGTAGCCGGTGGCATGGATGCCCTCGCGCCAGAGCCAACGGGCGTAATCGAAGCGATGTGGGTTTTTGAACCCGCCGGGCGGGCGCAGGCGAAGCGTGAGCCGCCAGGTTTGGCCCGCTTCAAAGGCGGTATCGCCGTAGGCGCTGACGCGCACGCGATCGAGCCCGGAGCACGCCAGGCGCTGCGCCGGGCTTTCGCACTCGAGCAGCTGCAGGTTTAGCCGGCTCAAGCCTTCATCGCGCTGCGCCTCATCGATGCGCGCAATGACGCTGAGATCCTCGCCGCCGAGCCCCGCCGGCAGGGTTCGCTGCCACTCGAGATGAACGCCGAACAGTACCCAGCCGCCGGCCAGCAGCGCGGGCAGCACCCGGGGAACGCGATTGACGAGCAAAAGCGCGGCCACCAGCACCGCGCCGAGGGCGGGCAGTAAACGCCCTTCGGCGCCGCTGTACTCGGCAAGTATCGCCGCGCCGAGCGCTGCCATGGCCGCCGGCGCGACCACCCCTGTTCGCATGTTCACCCCCATGCCGGTACGTGACGACCGGCGTAGCCTTCGCGGCGCGCGATGTGGATAATGGAGCGCACTATCTCAAAGAGTAACCGACATGCCGCGCCGTTTCCTGCAGCGCTACATGCCCAAGCCCGACACCCTGAGACGCCAGCGATCGCTTCGCTTCATGGCGCCCCTGATCGCCGACCCCGGGCTCTGGCTGTTGACGCGTAAAAGCGTGGCCAACGCCTTTAGCGTCGGTATCTTTTGCGCCCTGCTGCCGATTCCGCTGCAGATGATGGTGGCCGCGCTCGGCGCGCGGATCGTGCGCTGCAACCTGGCGCTATCGGTGAGTCTGGTCTGGATCACCAACCCGCTGACCATGCCGGTGATTTTTTACTTCAACTACCGGGTGGGAACGTTTTTGATGGGTGCGCCGGTGCGCGAGGCACCGTCGCGTATTTCGACGCGCTGGCTGGCCGAGCAGATGCACGACCTCTTGCCGCCGCTGTTTTTAGGCTCGATCGTCACGGCCGTTGTGCTCGCCGTTCTCGCCAACGTGGCCATTCGCCTGCTCTGGCGCTGGCACGTCTCCTACAACTGGAAACGCCGCCGACAAAAGCGTCGGCGGCGTCGGGCCAAAATCGAATCCGAGTTCGACAAGTAACGCGCTACTTGAACGTAGCGCCGGGCGTGTCGTTTTCCAGCCGCCCCGCGTTCAGGCGCATCACGCGATCCTGATGAGCGGCAAGGCCCACATCGTGGGTCACGATCACGAAAGCGCAGGCGCTCTCGCGGGCGAGTTCGTCCATCAAGCTCAGGATGGTGCCGGCGGTGGTTTGATCCAGGTTGCCGGTCGGCTCGTCCATCAGTACAAGGCTCGGGTCGGTGACCAGGGCGCGTGCGATCGCCACGCGCTGGCGCTCGCCGCCGGAGAGCTCGCCGGGCTTGTGATCCGCCCGCGCCTTCATTCCTACCCGCGTCAGAATCTGCATGGCACGCTCTTCGGCGACCTTTTTGCGCTGACCGCGAATAATCAGCGGAAGCGCTGCGTTCTCCAGCGCGCTGAATTCCGCCAGCAGATGATGAAACTGATAGACGAAGCCGATGTAGCGGTTTCGAAAGTGGCCAAGCTGGGTCTCGTTGAGCCCGGCCAGCGACTCGTCGGCGATGGTGATGCTGCCCTGGCTTGGGCGGTCGAGACCGCCGAGCAGGTTCAAAAGCGTCGTCTTGCCGGAGCCGGAGCTTCCGACGATGGCCACGCGCTCACCAGCGCGCACCTCGAGGGTGAGCCCGTCGAGTACCGTCAAATCCTGGGGCCCTTCGCTATAGATGCGGGTGAGCGACTGACAGGAGAGCATCACCGGGGCGTGGGAAGTGGCTGTGGTCATGGGCGCGTCCTTATTCATAGCGCAGTACGTCCGCCGGCTGCACGCGCGCGGCCCGCCAGGCCGGATAAAGCGTCGACAGGAAGGTCAGGCCGAAAGCGGCGAGTACGATATTGCGAATGTCGCTGAAAATCAGTTTCGAGGGCAGGTGACTGACGAAGTAGACGCCGGAATCCAAAAACTGAATGCCGGTAACGGATTCGAACCAGCCGATCACGTCCGAAATCGTTAGCGCCAGCACCACCCCGGCCAACACGCCAAGCGCGATACCGATGATGCCGATGGTCAACCCCTGAACGATGAAGATGCCCATGATCGAGCGCGGTGTGGCGCCAATGGTGCGCAAAATAGCGATGTCGGCGCGCTTGTCGGTGACCACCATGACCAGCGTCGAGACGATATTAAACGCGGCCACTGCGACGATCACGGTCAGCAGCAGCCCGATCATGCGCTTCTCCATCTGGATCGCCTGAAAGAGACTGCCCTGGGTGAAGGTCCAGTCCCGACCGATGTAGCCCGGCCCGAGATCGTTGACGATCGCCTGAGTTTCGCTACCGGCAGCGAACAGATCGTCGAGCTCCAAGCGCAGCCCGCCGATGGCGTCGCCCAGCCGCGCCAGCGTCTGCATATCCGAAATATTGGCGTAGGCAAGACTTCCGTCGAGATCGGCGCCGACGCTAAAGATGCCGCTAACGGTAAAGCGCTTGAGCCGTGGAAACACACCCGCGGGGGTGATCGAGGCCTCGGGCACCAACAGCGTGACACGGTCGCCGACGCCTACTCCCAGCCGGTTGGCCAGCATCGAGCCGAGCACCACGTTCCAGGAGTCCGGCGCCAGATCAGAAAGCTCGCCTTCGCGCATGTGATCACCGATGATCGACACCTGGTCTTCCCAGGCCGGGTCGATGCCGGTCACCATCGCGCCCTGATTGCGCCCGCTGGCCGAGAACATGCCCTGCTGCTCGACGTAGGGGGCGACGCCGATCACCCGGTCGCGCTCGATCAGCCGGTCGGCCAGTGCCTCCCATTCCACGAGCCCCGGGCGGTATTCGATCTTGGTGTGCGGCACCATGCCCAGAATGCGGTTTCGCAGTTCGTAGTCGAAGCCGTTCATCACTGACAGCACCAGAATCAGCACGGTCACGCCGAGTGTGAGCCCCAGCATGGAAATCAGCGAAATAAACGAAATAAAGTGGTTCCGGCGTTTAGCGCGCACGTAGCGCAGCCCCACCAGAAAAGGCAAACGATCAAGCATGGTGTCATCCCTTGGTTAACTGGCGCCCATGGTACGGTTTTTTTCAACGCCCTGCATGGGTAAACGCGCCTTGTAAATACAAACCTTCTCACCCGCCTGGCCGGGCACGGCTGGCTTGCAACTTGCCCGGTGACCCCCTACATTGCGCCTTTTGGCCGGTCTCGACGCCGGCGTTTTCCCTGGCAACGAGAGCACTCATCCTTGGCAACTTTCCCTTACCGTTTGCTGCCGGAATGGCACCCTCAGGACGGCCTGCAGCTCACCTGGCCGCGCGCCGACGGCGACTGGCAGCCGCTTTTAGAGCGCATCGAGGCAACGATGGAGCGCATCGTGCTGGCCGCTGCGCGCTATCAGCGCGTTATAGTAAGCGTGCCGGACGCCGCCACGTGTGCGCGCCTGGAGTCCCGCTTTGCGACCCTTGGCGTACCCCGCGAGCGGCTGCTTCTTGTCGAGGCCGACACCGACGATACCTGGGCGCGAGATCATGGCCCGCTTGGCGTTATGGCGGAAGACGGTGACATGGCGCTGCTCGATTACACCTTCACGGGCTGGGGCGGCAAGTTTCCTGCTCGCCGAGACAACGCCCTGACACGCGCGCTCGAGGCGCAGAACGTCTGGGCCTGTCAGGTGCTGCCACGGGCGCTGGTGCTCGAAGGGGGCGGTATCGAAACCGACGGCCAGGGAACGTTACTGACGACCAAAGCGTGCCTTTTGAACCCGAACCGTAATCCAACGCTTTCCCAGGCAGAGGTCGAGCAAGCGCTCAAGGCAGACTTTGGCGTCGAGCGCATTCTGTGGCTCGAAAACGGCTATCTCGAAGGCGACGACACCGACAGCCACATCGACACCCTGGCGCGCTTTTGCAGCGTTGACACCATCGCCTACGTGCGCTGCGACGACGAGTTAGACCCGCACCATACGGCACTAAAAGCGATGGAGGCCGAGCTCAAGGCGTTGCGCCAGCCAAACGGCGAGCCCTACCGCTTGATCGCCCTGCCCTGGCCTGCCACGGCGCTCGACCCGGACGACGGCCACCGGCTGCCGGCGACCTACGCCAACTTCACCATCATCAACGGCGCCGTACTCGTGCCGACCTACGCCGACCCGGCGGATCTGGAGGCGCTCAACGCCCTGGCTCAGGCGTTTCCCGAGCGCCAGATCGTTCCCATCGAGTGCCACAGCGTGATTCGCCAGCACGGCAGCCTGCACTGCCTGACCATGCAGCTACCCAAGGGCACGCTCAACCCTGCCCGTTTCAAGGAGGCCTCATGAGCCGAGAACTGACCGTCGCCGTCATTCAGCAAAACGCCTGGCCGGACAAGGAGAAGAGCCTTGCGGCCTCCGAAGAGGGCGTACGCGCCGCCGCCGGGCGCGGGGCGAAGCTTGTGCTGCTCCAGGAGCTTCACGCCACCCACTACTTCTGTCAGTACGAGGACCCGGCGCTTTTTGACCTGGCCGAGCCGCTGGATGGGCCGACGAGCCAGCGCCTGGAAGCGCTCGCCCGCGAGCTCGACATCGTGCTGGTCGGCTCGATTTTCGAAAAGCGCGCCGCGGGGCTCTATCACAACACCGCGGTGGTTTTCGACGGCGCGCGTGGCCGGGTCGGCCAGTACCGCAAGATGCACATTCCCGACGATCCGGGCTTTTATGAGAAGTTCTACTTCACCCCGGGCGACGTCGATGAGCGCCGGGGCGAAGGCTTCACACCGATCGATACCTCGGTCGGCCGGCTCGGCGTGCTGGTGTGCTGGGATCAGTGGTATCCGGAAGCGGCGCGGCTGATGGCGCTCTCCGGTGCAGAGCTGCTGCTCTATCCCACCGCGATCGGCTGGGACAAGACCGACGACGAGCAGGAACAGGCCCGCCAGAAGGAGGCGTGGACGCTTGTTCAGCGTGCCCACGGCGTGGCCAACGGCCTGCCGGTGCTGGTCGCCAACCGGGTCGGCTTCGAGCCGGACCACTCCGGCGTCGGCTCGGGCATCGACTTCTGGGGCGGCAGCTTCGTCTGCGGCCCTCAGGGCGAGCTTCTGGCCCACGCCAGCGACGAGACCGAGCAGCTGGTGGTCACTCTCGACATGGAAAAAAGCGAGCGCACCCGGCGCATCTGGCCCTACCTGCGCGACCGCCGCGTGGACGGCTACGGCGATCTGACGCGGCGCTATCGCGACTGATACGCCCTCTTCACTCAATACGAAAACGCCGGCGCATTGAGCGCCGGCGTTTTCGTTCAAGCCAGAACGGGTTCGACGTTGGCGTCTATTTCCAGAAATCGCGAATCGAGGCGATGCCCTGGGCGCCAACGGCGCGGGCGTGGTTGGCATCGAAACGCGTCATCCCGCCCAGCGCGAATACCGGCATGCCGGCACGCTCGACGAGCTGCTGAAAGTCGTGCCAGCCCATGGGGGCCACATCCGGGTGCGACGGCGTGGTGCGAAGCGGCGACAGCGTGACGAAATCGCAGCCAAGCGTGGCCGCCTTGTCGAGCTGAGTTTGATCGTGGGTCGAGGCAGAAAGCCACTTGCCCTCGCCGATCGGGCGCCGCTCGAGCTCCATCAGGCGCTGGCTGGTCAGGTGAATGCCGTCGGCGTCGACCTGCTCCAGAAGCTCGGGCTCGCCGTTGAGCAGAAGTCTGGCGCCGAACTCGCGGCACAGCGCCAGCGCCGTTTGCGCGCGCTGTACGTAGGCATCGCGCGCAAGGCCCTTCGCACGCAGTTGAACGAGGCGAACGCCGTCCTCGTCGAGCGCGCGGCGCAGAAGGCTTTCAAAGCGCTCATTGTCCGGCTCCTCGCCGGTGATCAGGTACTCCTTGGGCAGCATCACCGCGCGCAAAATGGGCAGATTTGCCGCCGGGAAGGGATAACCGACCAGATCCTCCATCGCGACCCAGCGAACCGCCTGGCCTTCACGCCCGAACGGCTCGCCGGCAAATTCGTGCACCTGCCAAACGTCGAGCAGGATATGCTTGTCGCTGTACTCATGGTGAACGCGAATGAGCGGCTGGGCGCGACGGATCTCGACACCGAGCTCTTCGTGAAGCTCGCGCTTCAAGCCCTCGAGCCCGGTTTCGTAGGGCGCGAGCTTGCCGCCGGGAAACTCCCACAGCCCGCCGTGATCCACGTTGGAGGGCCGTCGTGCGATCAGTACGTGCTTTTTATCGGCGCTGACGATGGCGGCCGCGGCGACGTGAACCCGTCGTTTTACCATTACATTCATGACGTTCTTTTCCACATTGGAGCGCCCGGCGAGCCGGGCACTTGACTACAAAGAGCGAAGCCTTGTACCAGCGCTCTTGTCCAGAAACGGCTTTAAAAAGGCGGCGCGCCTAGCTTCGATAGTCGGCGTTGATGGAGACGTAGTCGTGCGACAGATCCGAGGTCCAGACGGTTGCGCGCGTCTCGCCCCGGCCCAGATCGATACGAATGGTAATCTCCTCCCCCTTCATCACCCGACTGCCCGCCTGCTCAGAGTAGCTCGCCGCCCGGCCGCCGTTTTCGACCAGACGCACATCACCCAGATCGATCACCACGCGGCTGACGTCGAAGTTATCGACCGGCGCGCGCCCGACGGCGGCGAGAATCCGCCCCCAGTTGGCGTCACTGGCATAAAGCGCGGTCTTTACCAGCGGCGAGTGCGCTACGGTGAAGCCGACGTCCAGCGCCTCCTGGCGGGTCATTGCGCCTTCAACGTCCAGAGTGACGAACTTGGTCGCCCCTTCACCATCGCGAATGATCGATTGGGCAAGCTCGGTCATCACGCCCTGCAGCGCCTGGCGAAACACTGCGATCTGTTCATCGGTTTCCACGCGCACGCCGGTGTTGGTCGAGGCGAGCATGCAGGCGTCGTTGGTCGAGGTGTCGCTATCCACCGTGATCGCGTTGAAGGAGCGGTCCACGGTTTCGCGCAAAAGCCGCTGCAAAAGCGACTGCTCGATACGGACATCGGTCACCACGAACCCAAGCATCGTGGCCATGTTGGGCTTGATCATGCCCGAGCCTTTGGTGATGCCGTTGATACTAAAGCGCTCGCCATCGATCTCGGCGGTGACCGTGGCACCCTTGGCGCGGGTATCGGTGGTCAGTATCCCCTCACCGGCAAGCTTCCAGGCCTCGCTGTCACTGGATAGCGCTTTAAACGCATCAGGGAGCCCCGCCAGCAGCCGCTCCATGGGCAGCGGCTCGCCGATCACGCCGGTGGAGAACGGCAGCACCTGCTCGCTGGAGACACCGGCCTGCTCGGCCGCTGCCTCACAGGTGCGCCTGGCGTCTTCAAGCCCCTTTTCGCCGGTACCGGCGTTGGCGTTGCCGGTATTGATGACCCAGTAGCGTGAGGACGGCGTTGCCGCCAGATGCGATTTGGCGGTAATGACCGGCGCAGCGCAAAACGCATTTTGAGTAAACACCGCCGCCGTTACGGCGGTGGCTGGAAGCTCGATGACCACCAGATCGCGGCGCTGGGGCTTTTTGATCCCCGCCATGGCGGAGCCCAGGCGTACCCCTTCAAGAGGCGCCATTGTTGGAAACGGACAGTGACCCACCGCCATGCTCTTCTCCTGTAACGTCTATCGGTGCGCATAGGGCGCGCGTCATTGAAGCTTGCCACAGCACTGCTTGTACTTCTTGCCAGAGCCGCAGGTGCACGGGTCGTTACGCCCGACCTTCGGCGCTTCGCGCCGCTGCGGGGCGGCTTCGCTACCGCCGTCCAGGCGTGAAGCCGGGGCCTCGGCGCCGCCTGAGTCCGCGGCGCGCTGGGCCTCGGAGGCGGCTGCCTTTTCGCGCGCGGCGTCTTCACGGCGCTTCTGCTCGAGAGCGTCTACCTCTTCGGGCTGACGCACCTGCACGTGGCTCAGGATACGCGTCACGTCTTCCTTGATGTTGATCAGAAGCTGCTGGAAAAGCTCGAAGGCTTCGCGCTTGTACTCCTGCTTGGGGTTTTTCTGCGCGTAGCCGCGCAGGTGAATACCCCGGCGCAGGTGATCCATCGATTGCAGGTGCTCTTTCCAGCGGGTATCGAGGACCTGGAGCATGACCTGCTTCTCGAAGCGCTGGATCAGCGCCTGACCGGCGGCGGCGATCTTGGCGTCATACGCTTCGCGGTGCATGGTCTGCAGGCGCTCTCTGAGCTTCTCTTCGCTGAAGCGATCGTCCTCGGCAGCCCACTGGGTGACCGGCGCGTCGAGGTTGAACTCGGTTTTCAGGTGCGCTTCGAGCCCGGGAAGATCCCACTGTTCGGCCAGGCTTTGGGGCGGTACGTAGTCGCTGATGGTGCTCTCCATCACCTCTTCACGAATGCCTATCACCGCCTCGGATACCTCATTGGCGGCCAGCACGTCATTGCGCTGCTCGTAGATTACCCGGCGCTGATCGTTGGCGACGTCGTCGTACTCCAGAAGCTGCTTACGAATGTCGAAGTTGCGTCCTTCGACCTTCTTCTGCGCCCGCTCGACGGCGTTCGACACCATCTTGTGCTCGATCGCCTCACCGCGCTCGAGTCCCAGTGCCTGCATCAGGCGCTTGACCCGGTCGGAGCCGAACAAACGCATGAGACTATCTTCCAGTGACAGGAAGAAGCGCGTGGAGCCCGGGTCGCCCTGACGACCGGCGCGGCCGCGAAGCTGGTTGTCGATGCGCCGCGACTCGTGGCGCTCGGAGCCGATCACGTGCAGCCCGCCCGCCTCGAGCACCGCATCGTGGCGCTGTTGCCAGTCGGCCTTGAGCGCGGCGATCTGCCCCTCGTCAGGGTTGTCGAGCTTGGCGACATCCGCTTCCCAGTTGCCGCCGAGCATGATGTCGGTACCGCGTCCGGCCATGTTGGTGGCGATGGTGACGGCCCCAGGACGACCGGCCTGAGCGATGATCTCGGCCTCGCTCTGGTGCTGCTTGGCATTGAGTACGTTGAACTGCATGCCGGCGTTTCGCATCAGCTGGGCCAGGTACTCGGAGGTCTCGATCGAAGCGGTACCCACCAGCACCGGGCGACCCGCTTCGGTCACCTTTTGGACGTCCTTGATGATCGCTTCGAACTTCTCTTCGCCGCTGAGATAGACCAGGTCGTTCAAGTCCTTGCGCGCGAGCGGCCGGTTGGTCGGGATGACCACCACGTCGAGGCCATAGATCTGACGGAACTCGAAGGCTTCGGTATCGGCGGTGCCGGTCATGCCGGCGAGCTTCTCGTAGAGACGGAAGTAGTTCTGAAAGGTCGTGGAGGCAAGCGTCTGACTCTCGCGCTGCACGGTCACGCCCTCTTTCGCTTCCACGGCCTGGTGCAAGCCTTCGGACCAGCGACGGCCCGGCATGCTGCGCCCGGTGTGCTCGTCGACGATCACCACCTGGCCTTCGACGACGATGTAGTCCACGTCACGCTGGTAGAGATTGCGCGCGCGCAGCGCCGAGTGCATGTGCTGGAGAAGATTCAGGTTCTGGGCGGCGTAGAGCGAGTCGTGTTCGCCCAGCAGGCCCTGGGAGCGCATCATCTCCTCGACCTTGTTGTGGCCCTGCTCGGTAAGCTCGACCTGCTTTTGCTTCTCATCGAGCACGAAGTCGCCGCTGACCGGCGTTTCGTCGTCCTCGCTCACTTCGCCACGCTCGAGGTGCTGCGCCAGGCCGTTGACCACGTTGTAGAGCTCGGTGTTCTCGTCCACCGCGCCGGAGATGATCAAGGGCGTGCGCGCCTCATCGATCAGGATGGAGTCGACCTCATCGACAATGGCGAAGTGCAGGTCGCGCTGCACCTTCTCTTCCAGCGAGAACGCCATGTTGTCGCGCAGGTAGTCGAAACCGAACTCGTTGTTGGTGCCGTAGGTGATATCGCACTTGTAGGCGTGACGCTTCTCTTCACCGGTCTGGCCCGAGAAGATGACGCCCACGGTCAATCCGAGAAATTCGTAGAGCGGGCGCATCCACTCGGCGTCACGCCGGGCCAGGTAGTCGTTGACCGTGACCACGTGCACGCCCTTGGCGGGCAGCGCGTTGAGATAGACCGCCAGCGTCGCCACCAGCGTCTTGCCCTCGCCGGTTTTCATTTCCGCAATGCGCCCGCGGTGAAGCGTCATGCCACCGACCATCTGAACATCGAAGTGGCGCATGCCCATGACGCGCTTACTCGCCTCGCGCACGACCGCAAAGGCGTGGGGCAACAGCTTGTCCAGCGATTCGCCGGACTCCAGGCGCGTACGTAGCTCGCCGGTCTGCGCCTGTAGCGCGGCGTCGTCCAGCGCCTCGATCTCGGCTTCGAGCTTGTTGACGTCCTGCACGCTTTTCGTCATGCGTTTCACGTCGCGGTCGTTCTTGGAGCCAATGGCCTTGCGCAATAATGTGTTAATCATGAAGTTTCCAAATCATTTCAAGCGCACCAGCGGAGCACCCTTAAAAAAGCTGTTTCAAGCGAAACGGTAAAGACGGAAGTGATGCTGGGCGGCGGGCGGGCCGCGCGGAATCAATACGTCGCGGGCGGCGACCCGGGGCAAGGCCAGGCGAGAGGCGATCAAACGACGCTTTTCTACGCGCGTGGTGATTTTTTTGACACGACGCAATAGGGAGCGAACTCGACGCCGACGGGCCAAACGCTGCGACTGAACCCGCAGAATGGCAGGCACCCAAAGACAGATCGTCGCCGCGCGCTCGCTTGACTTGACGGCGGATAGCGGTGATAGCGACACCGGTAGCAGGCAACTGACCAGAAGCCCCGCCAGCCACCAGCGCGCAAGCCCGCTGCGGCGAGTGCGCCGCAGGGCTATCCGGGGGCTAGGCGCGGACATGGATGACATGCTGGGTGTCGACTCCCTGGCGTGTTAGGCTCTTTCGATAACGCCCCGGCCGCTCGCAACTGGCGGCCCGAAAGCGCACGGATCCGGTTTTCTGGAATTAAGCGTATGAGTATAAAGGTTAAGCGTTCCCGCGCACAGCCCATCGGCCAGGTGCTTAAAAGCTCTTCCGACATTAGCAACTTGATGCGTCAGTCGCGGCTGATCGATCAGGCCCAGCGCCACCTGCGCGCCCACCTGCCCGAAGAGATGCGTGAGCACATTTTTGTTGGCGGCTTCAGCGACGCCCGTCTGACCCTGATCAGCGGCCAGGCGAGCTGGCTTGCCTGGCTTAGATTCGAGCAGCACCGACTTTTACAGCTGCTGCACCAGCTGCCCGGGTTCGAAGCCGTTACCGGCTTTCACTTCAAGGTACGTCCGGTTCGCCCGATCGTCGCGCCGCCACGCAATACCCGGGCGCTTTCGCAAAAAGCGAGTGAAACGCTCACCCAGTGCGCCGAAGATACTCAGGACAGCCGCCTAAGAGGGGCGCTCGAGCGCCTGGCTTCCCACGCTGCACGCAAGAACCCATCTTCCTGAACGCATAAAGCACCGCCAAGCGGTGCTTTATAAATGGGGGAGCCGATGGCGTTTTCAACCGCGCCCCGCTTTAAAACGCCAACCCTCATACTTCAGGGCTCAGCGTCTGGTCTGAAGAATCAGGCCATGGCCGGCGCGGCGTAGGAGATCGGCGCCACGTCCTTTTCGTCTTCGAACGTGACGACTTCATAAGCTTCGGGGCGAGCGAGCAGCTCGCGACAAAGCTGGTTGTTCAGCGCGTGACCGGATTTAACGCCGCGGAACTCGCCGATCAGGCTAAAGCCCAGCTGGTAGAGATCGCCGATCGCGTCCAGCACCTTGTGCTTGACGAACTCGTCCTCGTAGCGCAAACCGCCCTCATTCACGATGCGGTAGTCATCGACCACGATGGCGTTATCGAGGCTTCCGCCGAGCGCCAGGTTATTGGAGCGCAAAAACTCCAGGTCGCGCATGAAGCCAAAGGTACGCGCCCGCGATACTTCCTTGACGAAGGAGGTCGTTGAGAAGTCGATCAGCGCGTCCTGGTGCTGCTGCTCGAACACCGGGTGATCGAAATCGATGGAGAACGACACCTTGAACCCCTGATGGGGCAAAAATACCGCTTCCTTGTCGCCATCCCGAACCGCGATCCGCTCCTTGATGCGGATGAACTTCTTGGCGGCGTCCTGCTCGAGAATGCCAGCGGACTGAATCAAAAATACGAAAGGGCTGGCACTGCCGTCCATGATCGGAATTTCGGCGGCGCTCACATCGACGTAGGCGTTATCGATACCGAGACCGGCAAACGCCGACATCAAATGCTCGACGGTCGCGACCTTGACGCCGTTTTGCGAAAGCGCGGTGCATAGACGGGTGTCCTCGACCAGCTCGGCGCGAGCGGGCACGTGTACCACGGGGTCCAGATCGGTTCGAACGAATACGATACCGGTGTTCGCGGGGGCCGGGCGCAGCGCCAGATGGACTTTTTTACCCGAGTGCAGACCCACTCCGGTAGCGCGAATCACGTTTTGTAATGTACGTTGTCTGATCATGGGCGTGGTAAAACTCTGATAACGGGGTCTTCGTCAAGAAACCGACGCCGACCGTAAAAAGGGAAGTTATCGAACAGTGTTTACTTTAACAGCAAACGAGCGTTTTAACCAATATTTCTCGGTTAAAACGCTCGCCCGCTGGGGTAAAACCGACGGTCGTTTAAATCAGTCCGCTTGGCGGCGCAAAAACGCGGGGATGTCCAGATAGTCGTCAGATTCGGCCGAACGACGCTTCTCGGCGCGCGGCTTGGGTGAAGACTCCTGCGCTTCGGCGCGAGCCGCGGACTGCTGGCGTGTCACCGTCGGCTGCTGCATCTTGCGGTAGTCGGCAGGCTCGGAGGTGGCGCGGCGAGCCGGCTCGCGGGCGGCCTGTTTGGGTTTGGTGCCATCGAGGCCAGCAGCGACCACGGTCACGCGCAGCTCATCGGACATTTCCATGTCGATGGAGGTTCCCACCACGATGGTCGCTTCCTGAGAAGCGAACTCCTGAACCGTCGCACCGACGTCGTTGAACTCGCCAATCGACAGATCCGGGCCCGCGGTGATGTTGACCAGAATGCCGCGAGCGCCGTGCAGGTCGATATCCTCGAGCAGCGGACTGCGAATCGCCTTTTCAGCGGCTTCGCGAGCGCGGTTCTCACCGGTGGCCCCGCCGGTACCCATCATCGCCATGCCCATTTCGGACATGACCGTGCGCACGTCGGCGAAATCGACGTTGATGATACCGGGGCTGGTGATCAGCTCGGCGATGCCCTGAACGGCGCCGAGCAGCACGTCGTTGGCCGCACTAAAGGCGGTCAATAGCGTAGCGTTCTTGCCCAGTACCGATAGAAGCTTCTCGTTGGGAATGGTGATCAGCGAGTCGACGTGCTCGGAAAGCTCCTTCATGCCCTCTTCCGCGGCGCGCATACGCTTGGGGCCTTCAAACGGGAAGGGGCGCGTGACCACCGCCACCGTTAGAATCCCCAGCTCCTTGGCGACCTGAGCCACCACAGGCGCACCGCCGGTACCGGTACCACCGCCCATGCCGGCGGTGATGAACACCATATCGGCACCTTCCAGAAGCTCCGCGATCCGCTCGCGATCTTCCATGGCGGCCTGGCGCCCGACTTCCGGGTTCGCACCGGCGCCCAGGCCCTTGGTGATCTCGCCGCCCAGCTGCAATACCGTTTTGGCGGAAACGCGCTTGAGCGCCTGCGCGTCGGTGTTGGCGCAGATGAACTCGACGCCTTCGATGTTGCTTTCCACCATGTGGTTGACGGCGTTACCACCGCCGCCGCCCACACCCACTACCTTGATGACCGCACTGCTCGAGGGTGCGTTATCTACCAATTCGAACATAAGCCCCGTCTCCTGAACCGCGCTTGCGGCCCTGTCAGAAATTTCCTTTGAACCAGCCTTTGATTTTCGCTAGCGCCGAATGATCGTCCCTGCTATCACGCTGGACGTGCTCACCGCGCCCCTTATGGGGTGCGTTGGCCCGCCCATGGCTCTCAAGACCCTGTCCGTGGCGGGACTCCTGCAGTGCATAGTGCAAAAGCCCGACGCCTGTCGCATAGATGGGATTGCGAACCACGTCCGCAAGCCCCCGCACGTTCTGCGGGCAGGCGATACGTACCGGCATGTGGAAAATCTCCTCTGCCAGCTCGCTCACCCCTTCCATGCGCGATGTGCCGCCGGTCAACACGACCCCGGCGGCCACCATGTCTTCGTAGCCACTACGGCGTAATTCATCGCGTACCAGTGTAAAGAGCTCTTCGTAGCGCGGCTCGACCACCTCGGCCAGTGCCTGGCGCGAAAGATCGCGCGACGCTCGATCGCCTACACTAGGCACCTTGATCATTTCATCGCTTGCGGCCAGCTGGGTCAGCGCGCAAGCGTACTTGACCTTGATCTCTTCGGCGTGCTGCGTCGGCGTTCGAAGCGCCATCGCAATATCGTTGGTGACCTGGTCACCCGCGATGGGAATGACCGCCGTATGGCGAATCGCGCCTTCACTGAAGATGGCCATATCGGTCGTTCCCCCACCGATATCCACCATGCAAACACCCAACTCGCGCTCGTCTTCGGTCAGTACCGCCATGCTGGAGGCCAACTGCTCCAAAATGATGGCGTCGACTTCCAGCCCGCAGCGGCGCACGCACTTTTCGATATTCTGCACCGCGTTCAAGGCCGCGGTGACCAGGTGCACCTGCGCCTCCAGGCGCACACCAGACATGCCCAGCGGCTCGCGAATACCGCCCTGGGCATCGATGGAGAATTCCTGGGGCAGCACGTGTAACACCCGCTGCCCCTCAGAAATGGCCCGGGCGCGGGCCGAGTCGATAACACGATCAATGTCAGAAGGAGTGACTTCGCGTTCCTTGATCGCGACGACGCCATCTGAATTCATCGAGCTAATATGACTGCCGGCGACGCCGACGTAGACCGAATGGATATCGCAGCCAGCCATGAGCTCGGCTTCTTCGACCGCACGCTGAATCGACTGAACCGTCGATTCGATATTGATCACGACGCCGCGCTTCATTCCCCGTGAAGGGTGAGAACCTATACCCGCAATTTCGATGCCGCCATCGTCGGTGGGTTGACCGACGATCGCGACGACCTTGGACGTTCCGATGTCCAGCCCGACAACCATATTGGATGCGTTGGGTGAGCCTGCCATGAGTCGGGTTATCTCCTTATAGTAATCTTTTAACCGATAAACGATCGATGGTCGGCAACCGCTTATCTACCAATGAACATCAACATGGATCGGATGAAGCGAGCAGGGGCGTCGGCCTGATCCGTTAAATCCAAAAAGCGCCGCGTTTATGCACGCCTTGTTACAAACAAATCGTCATCACTATCACGGCTTTTCTCTAAAATGCACTGTACATCGACGCCAACACATGTTTATTTATACATGCTTTTATAAAAAGCGGGCTTGAACGCATCCCCCGTTAAAGCCGCCCTGATTCGATCATCTATCGCCTTGAATCGCTTGACTGTCCAAAACGCGCTAGAAGAGACGGTCGAAAGCCATCATATAGAAACGCCCACCATTATACGACTGCTCCCGCCCACGATAATGGGCTTGGCGAAGAATTTAAACCCCAGTGATGGCTTTTCCTTGTTGGCAAACGCTCACTTTTAAGTAAACGTCGACCGCGGTTAATGACGAGGGAGTCATTACTCTTCGCTATCGTCGAATTCGGTTTCGCCGTGCCAGGCGACCGCTACGCCATTGGGATAGCGCAAATCAATATAGCGAATCTGGTCACCCTGACGCGAAAGCTCGCGCTGCCAGGAGGCGGTAAGCCGCGCCAGGCGCGTGCCGTGTTCGCGCCGCCCGAGCATCACCCACGCGCCGTTATCAAGCTGTAGCCGCCAGGCCCCGCGCGGCTCGAGACGAAGCTGAGATAACGACAGTGACAATGTCGCGAAGTGATTCGTCAGGCGCTGATAGTAGTCGAGCACTTCCTCGCTGCTACCCACCGGCCCCGCGAGGTCAGGAAGGTTCGGCGGTACCGCGAGCGGCGCGAACGCGAAGGGCTCGCCTTCCGGGTTAAGCAGGAAATCGTCGTTCCAGCGTGCAATAGGCTGCTGCTCGACGAGCTCGAACACCAGCGCGTTGGGCCACTCCCGCGAAATACGCACCTCGAAAAGCCAGCCGATGGTGAGCGCGCGTTCACGCAGCTCACCAAGATCCGCCGATAACCAGGTAGCGTTTTGCACCAGTGGCGCCAACTGGGTGCGCAGGTAGTCGGCGCTGACGTACTCCCACTCACCGCGAATCGAGACGCGCTCGATGGGACGGTCGAGCCAGAGCCACAGCGCCCTGCCCCCGCCACCGAGCAGCAACGCGAGCAGAACAACTCCAAGCCAGGCGTTACGCTTTTTCATAAGGTCCTATCACCGGGATTGCTCACCGGACGACGGCGGTCTGGAGAATGTTGACGACCAGCTCATCGAAGCCAATGCCGGCGTGAGCCGCCGCCTGGGGCACGAGGCTGTGGTCGGTCATGCCGGGCACGGTGTTGACCTCGATGAGCCAGAACGCGCCGTCCTTATCGCGCATCACATCGATGCGCCCCCAGCCACGGCCGCCCATGGCGCGAAACGCTTTTTGACACAGCGCCGCCAACGCCTGCTCGCCCTCCTCGCTCAGCCCGCAGGGCAAATGATAAAGCGTGGTGTTCGAGTGGTACTTCGCTTCGTAGTCGTAAAACCCGCCCGGGACCTCTACACGAATGGCGGGCAGCGCTTGATCGCCCAGAATCGCGACGGTGTACTCCTCACCGGCGATGAAGCGCTCGGCCATCACCTGGGCGTCAAAGCGAGCCGCTTCCGTGTAGGCGGCTTTTAGCTCGGCCTCGCTTTTGACGATGCTGATTCCCAGCGTCGAGCCCTCATGCACGGGCTTGACGATCATGGGCAGACCCAGCGTGTCGACGACCGCCGACCAGTCGGCGGCGTCACTTAGCGTGATGCTCTCCGGCGTCGGCAGGCCCTGGGCGCGCCATACCTGCTTGGTGCGCTCCTTGTCCATACCGAGCGCCGAGGCGAGCACGCCACTGCCGGTGTACGGAATGTTCAAAAGCTCCAGCGCCCCTTGCAAGGTGCCGTCCTCGCCACCGCGCCCGTGAAGCGCGATGAACACCTTTGAGGGCGCCAGCGCCTCGAGCCCGGCGAGTCCGCCCTCACGCGGGTCGTACCCCTGGGCGTTGATGCCCTGACGCTTGAGCGCCTCCAGGATCGCCGCGCCACTTTTCAGCGACACTTCGCGCTCGCCGGACGTGCCGCCCAGCACCACCACCACGTTCTCAGCCGCGCTGCCCGCTGCCGTTACGCTCATAGCTCAACCTCATCCAACGCAAGCCCGGCCTTCGCCAGCGCCAGCGAAATACCGCCGACGTCCCCGGCGCCCTGGGTAATCAAAATGTCGTCCGGGCGAAGCACCCGTTTCAAAAGCGCTGCAAGCTCGTGCTTGTGCTCGACGAACAGCGGGTCGACCTCGCCACGCTGGCGAATGGAGCCGGCAAGCGTACGCCCTTCCGCACCAGGAATCACTGCCTCCCCGGCGCTGTAAACGTCCAGAAGCACCAGCGTATCGACCTGGGAGAGCACGCGCACGAAGTCCTCGAACAAGTCGCGTGTGCGGCTATAGCGATGAGGTTGGTACAGCATCACCAGCCGCCGTTTGGGCCAGCCCGCGCGCACCGCCTGAATCACCATATCGACTTCTCGCGGGTGATGGCCGTAGTCGTCCACCAGCATGACCTCGCCGGTCTGATTCGGCGCGGGAAAGTGACCGTGTACCTGAAAGCGCCGCCCCACCCCGGCGAAGCTTGCCAGGCCCGCAAGAATCGCCTCGTCGCTGACGCCAGCGTCGGTGGCCACCACGATTGCGGCCATGGCGTTTTGCGCATTGTGGCGCCCAGGCATCGCCAGGCGCACGTCAAGCGGGGCGGCGCCGTCGGGCCTTTGCGCGGTGAAGCTCACCTCGCCCTCGCGCTGGCTGAAATCGGTAATACGGTAGTCCGCTTCTTCGTTGAAGCCGTAGGTCACGAACTGGCGCTTCACCTGTTCACACAGGCCCTTGACGTGGGCATCGTCAGTGCAGAGCACGGCAAGGCCATAAAACGGCAGATTGTGCAGAAACTCGATAAATGTGGTCTTGAGCCGCTCGAAGTCGTTGCCGTAGGTCGCCATGTGGTCGGCGTCGATATTGGTGACGATCGACACCATCGGCTGAAGGTGCAAGAACGACGCGTCGGACTCGTCCGCCTCCGCCACCAGGTAGTCGCCTTCGCCAAGGCGCGCGTTGGCCCCGGCGCTGGTGAGCTTGCCGCCGATCACGAAGGTCGGGTCGAGCCCGCCCT
This sequence comes from Halomonas sp. GD1P12, assembly GCF_025725645.1. Lineage (NCBI taxonomy): Bacteria > Pseudomonadati > Pseudomonadota > Gammaproteobacteria > Oceanospirillales > Halomonadaceae > Halomonas > Halomonas sp. GD1P12. The sequence continues at coordinate 2,092,564 of NZ_CP107007.1, forward strand.
CGGCCAAAAGCGTTGCGGTCAGGCTCGTCGTCGTGGTCTTGCCGTGGGTACCGGCCACCGCGATGCCGTGGCGAAAGCGCATCAGCTCGGCGAGCATTTCGGCGCGGCGCACCACCGGCACCCGATGCTCGTGGGCCCAGCGGATTTCCGGGTTGGTCTCGTCGATGGCACTCGACACCACCACGACGTCGGCGCCCTGAACATTGAGCTCGGCGTGGCCGATGAAGACCTCGACCCCACAGCTGCGTAGGCGATCAATAACAGGCGATACGCGCATGTCGCTGCCGCTGACCACATAGCCCTGATTGGCGAGCACTTCGGCGATACCGCACATGCCCGCCCCGCCAATGCCGACGAAGTGTAGACGCTTGATGCGCCGCATACCGGGGCCGCTGGGACGCACGCTGTGCGATGGCTTATCGGTTGTCAAATCGGTCACGCCGAATCTCCTTGCTTCACTAACGAAAGGCATCCTGCCGTCAAACGCTCCAAAGCGTCCAGATGCGCCGCTTGGCGCGCGCAAGCGGCCATCTCGACCAGGGTGTCACGGGTCAATAGCTCGTCCAAAAGCGCGGTCAGCCGCTCCGGGGTCAGCTCACTTTGCACCACGCAGCGCGCCGCACCCGCCTCGACGAGCACTTCGGCGTTGACGCGCTGATGATCGTCCACGGCGAAGGGAAACGGCACTAACAGCGCCGGTTTGGCCGCGGCGGCGAGCTCCGCTACGGTCAAGGCGCCGGCGCGGCAGACGACCAGATCTGCCCAGTCGTAGGCCGCCGCCATATCGTCGATGAACGCCTCGACCCGCGCCGGCACTCCAAGCGTTTGGTAGCTCTCGCGCGTCGCCGCGTCGCGCTCCTGCCCCGCCTGGTGCCACACCTCGGGGCGATCGCCTTCGCCGAGTGCGGCCAGCGCTACCGGCAGGCGCTCGTTGAGTGCGACGGCGCCGAGCGAGCCCCCCACCACCAGCATTCTGAGCGGGCGCGCGCTGAGCTCGACATCGGTGCGCGGCGTTTCGCCCAGTGCGGCGATGTCACTACGTACCGGGTTGCCGATCACCTCGGCTCGGGGGCCGAAGGCGTTGCCGAAGGCGGCATAGGTCTTGTTGGCCAGCCGTGATAATACGCGATTGGTCAGCCCCGCCACGGCGTTTTGCTCGTGGATCACCAGCGGTACGCCACAGAGCTTGGCCGCAAGCCCCCCTGGGCCACTGGCAAAGCCGCCCAGGCCCACGACGACGTCCGGCTTGAAGCGTTTGATGACGCGGCGGGCATCCAGCACGGCGCGGCTCAAGTTGAAAGGCGCCTTGAGCCAGCCCGCCGCCCCGTTGCCGCGAAGCCCGCTGATCGCCACGGTATTGAGCGGGATGCCCGCCTCCGGCACCAGGCGGTTTTCGATACCACGAGGGCTGCCCAGCCACTCCACGTCCACGTGCTGGGCCATGAGCGCCCGGGCCAGCGACAGCGCGGGAATGACGTGGCCGCCGGTCCCGCCGGCCATGATTAACATGCGTCGACGTGCGTTCGTCGTCACAAACGACTCCTTACTCAAGATAAACGCGGCTCGAAGCGAGATTTATAAGGGGTAGAGGCGCGCCGCGGGCGGTGACGGGTTTCCGCATCCACGCGCAGCAAAAGCCCGATCATCATACCGGTGACCAGAAGGCTCGAGCCGCCGTAGCTAATCAGCGGAAGCGTCAGCCCCTTGGTGGGCAAAAGCCCTGAACTCACCGCCATGTTGATGAACGCCTGGGCGGCGATGATGAAGCCGATGCCGTAGCTCACATAGGCGCCGAAAAGGTGGCCGGCAAGCTCGGCCTTTCGGCCAATGAGCATGGCACGGGTAACGAACAGGGTGAACAGCGCCACCACGCAGACCGCGCCGATCATACCGAGCTCCTCGGCGATGACCGCGAAGATGAAGTCGGTGTGCGCCTCGGGCAGGTAATGGAGTTTTTGCACGCTGTTGCCAAGGCCGGTGCCGGAAATGTGACCGCGACCGAAGGCGATCAGCGCCTGGGTCAACTGGTAGCCGGTGGCGAACTGATCCGCCCAGGGGTCGAGAAAGCTCGTCCAGCGCGCCAAGCGGTAGGGTTCCATCACGACCATCATCACCGCGCCGAAGGCGAGCACGCCGCCGCTGCCGATCAACAGCACCATCGAGGCGCCGCTCATCATCAGCATCCCGATCACGCAAACGGTGTAGACCACCATGCCGCCGAAGTCCGGCGCCAAAAAGAGCAGCCCCGCGGGTACGGCAAGCACCGCGATCGGCCGCCACATGCTGAACGCGCGAGTGCGAAGCTCATACGTGAAGCGCGACATGAACGCCGCCATGTAAAAGATCAGCCCCACCTTGCCAAGCTCAGAGATCTGCAGACTCGGCAAGGGGCCGGGCAGCGAAATCCAGCGCTTGCTGCCGTTGACTTCCTGGCCCACCAGCAACACCAGAACGAGCATGAAAATGCTGGCCATCAGGATCAGCGAGGCGTTCTGGCGCCAGGCCTCCAGCGGTACGCAGAGCATGAACAGACACGCCGACCCCGAGACCAACAGGAAAAGGGCGTGCTGGCGCGAATAGTAGAAGCTGTTTTCCAAAAGCCCAACGGAGGCGGAGCTGACCATGATCCAGCCAAGCCCGGCAAGGGTGACCACGGCCACGATCAGCCATACGTCGCAGGGTAGATTTTTCGTACTGATCGCCTTCAAGAAGCGCTGGCGCCGGGTCATGCGTTCACCTCACTGCGTTGTCGTAACACCCACTGGCGAAACGCCTCACCGCGCGCCTCATAGTTGGCGAACTGATCCAAACTCGCGCAGGCCGGTGACAGCAGCACACAGTCGCCGGGCCTGGCCACCTCGAGCGCGGCTTCCAGCGCCTGCTCAAGCGTCTCTACTTCGCGAACCGCTACCGTCGGGGTCAGGGCGATTTTAAGACGCTGGGCATCAGCGCCGAACACCAGCACCTGGCGGGCGTAGCGCGCCAGGGGAGCGGCTAGCGGCGTGAAATCCGCGCCCTTGCCGACGCCGCCGGCCAGCAGCACCAGCCGGCCTTCGAGCGTGGCGCCGATCCCTTCGATGGCGGCAAGCGTGGCGCCGACGTTGGTGCCCTTGGAGTCGTTAACGAAGCGCACCCCGTTCAAGGTGTCGACCACTTCGCTACGATGCGGCAAGCCCTTGAACGTTTCGAGCACCGTACGCATCGCCGCGCGGGAAAATCCCAGCGCCTCGCCAAGCGCCAGCGCCGCCAGCGCGTTCATATAGTTGTGCCGTCCGGCCATGCCGAGCGCATCAACACGCATCACGCGATCAGCGCCTCTGGCGAGCCACTGTTGGCCCTCGAAGGTGACAAGCCCCCACTCTTCTTGACCCGGGGCGTGGCCGGTAAAGCGCACGACCGGCACGGCGGTGTCATCAGGCCAGGTAAGCGGGTCGTCGGCGTTGACGACGGCAAGTCCTGCATGGATGAAAATACGCGCCTTCGCCTGGCGGTAGCGCTCGAGGGTGGCGTGACGATCGAGATGATCTTCGCTCAGGTTTAAAAACGCCACCGCCGCCGCGCCCAAACGCGGCGTGGTTTCGAGCTGAAAACTCGAAAGCTCGAGAATGTAAAGCTCGGCATCGGGATGGGCTTCCAGCAGATCGAGCGCCGCAGTGCCCAGATTGCCCCCCACCGCGGCGGCCACGTTGGACGCATGCGCCATCTCGCCCAGCAGCGTCGTCACGGTGGATTTGGCATTGGCGCCAGTAATGGCGGCAACCGGTGCTTTTACCGCTCGCTTGAACAGCGCGATTTCGCCGACAAGCCTGGGCTCGTTGGTCGCCGGGTTGTGCTCGTCCAGAAGCCCTTCCAGACCCGGTGTGAGCGGGTCGACCCCGGGGCTTATCACCACCTCGAAGGCGCGGCTGAAATCGACCGCGTCGAGCGGGCCGCAGTAGGTGGCAACGTCCGGGTACTCGGCCTTGAAGGCCTCGAGCCCGGGCGGCGCAGCGCGGGTATCGAGCATCGCAAAGGAGCGCCCCAGGCGCGTCAGGTGGCGGCAAATCGCCCGCCCCGACACGCCCAGGCCGATCACTGCGGTCACTCCCTCGGGAATATGCATGGGTTGGCTCCTTACGTTGCACCCCACCCGAGGCTAGCGCACCTTGAGGGTGGCAAGCCCCAACAGCACCAGCACCACGGTAATGATCCAGAAGCGCACGATCACGCGCGGCTCCGGCCAGCCCTTGAGCTCGTAGTGGTGATGAAGCGGCGCCATGCGGAAAATGCGCCGGCCGGTGAGCTTGAACGAGCCCACCTGCAGGATGACCGAGAGCGTTTCGACCACGAAGATCCCGCCCATGATGAACAGCACGATCTCCTGGCGCACGATCACCGCGACCACGCCCAGCGCAGCGCCCAGCGCAAGCGCCCCTACGTCGCCCATGAAAACTTGGGCGGGATAGGTGTTGAACCACAGAAAGCCAAGCCCGGCACCGGCGATGGTGGCGCAGAACACCGCGATTTCACCGGTGCCGAGAATGAAGGGAATATGCAGATAGTTGGCGAACACCGCGTTGCCGCTGGCATACGCAAACACCGCCAGCCCCATGGCGACGAGCACCGTCGGCATGATCGCCAAACCATCCAGGCCATCGGTCAGGTTGACCGCGTTGGAGCTGCCGACGATGACGAAATAGGTCAGCACGATATAGAAAAGCCCCAGCGGCAGCGCAAAATCCTTGACCAGCGGCAGTAACAGGCTGGTCTCGGCGGCGCTGGTGGCATTGAGATAGAGAATCAGGGCCGCGCCCAGGCCCACCACCGACTGCCAGAAATATTTCCAGCGCGCGGGCAAGCCCCGGGGATTTTTTTCCACGACCTTGCGGTAGTCATCGACCCAACCAATCGCGCCGAAGCCCAGCGTCACCGCCAGCACCACCCACACGTAGTAGTTGGTCAGATCGCCCCACACCAGCGTGCTGATGGCGATCGACATCAAAATCATGACCCCGCCCATGGTGGGCGTACCGGCCTTGGAGAGGTGCGACTGTGGACCATCGTCGCGCACCGCCTGGCCGATCTGGCCCTCGACGAGCCGGCGAATGACCCAGGGACCAAGCCACAGGCAGATCATCAGCGCGGTGATGGCGGCAAGAATGATGCGAAGCGTGAGGTAGTTGAAAACCTGAAAGGCGCTTTGGTATTGAGCTAAAAAGTTCGCCAGATGAAGTAACATGAACGGCGTTTACCCTGTTTCAACCGAGCAGCGCGGCGATGACGCGTTCCATGCCCGCACTGCGTGACCCTTTCACCAACAGCGTGGCGTTGGGCGGCAGCGTATTAATAAGATGACGCGCAAGCGTCTCGTGGTCGTCGAAGTGGTGCCCGCGACCAAAGGCATCGCTCGCTGCACGCGCGGCGTCGCCGCAGGTCAGCAGCGTATCGACCCCCAGCGCTCGCGCAAAGCGGCCAACCTCAATGTGAAGCGCCTCGCTTTCTTCGCCAAGCTCGCCCATCGCCCCCATGGCAAACCAGTGTGGGCCGGGAAAGCGCATGAGCGTCTCGAGTGCGACCTTCATCGCCCCCGGGTTGGCGTTGTAGGTGTCGTCCAGAAGAGTCGTGCCGCTTGGCCCTCCCATGACACTAAGCCGCCCTTTCAGCGGCGCAAAAGCGCACAGCGCCTCGACGACGCGTTTGGGTGCCACTCCCACGGCAAGCGCGGCGGCGGCGGCGGCCAGGGCATTGCTGACGTTGTGCTTGCCGGCAAGCTTGAGCTGCACCTCGCCAAGCGAAGCACCGTTTTGAACAAGCGTGAAAGCATACCGCCCTTGCGAGTCGCAGGAAAGAGCCCGGGCGCAGACATCCGCCTCAGCCTCGACGGCGTAGCTCACCACCGGCCCAGGAGCGAGCGCCGCCCAGGTCAAGAAGTAGTGATCCTCGGCGTTAAGCACGGCAATACCCGCGGGCGAGAGCCCGAGCAGAATTTCGCTTTTGGCTTGGGCGATCTGCCCCAGGCCGCCAAATTCGCCGACGTGCGCGCCGGTCACGTTGGTGATGATGGCAACCTCCGGCGCGGCGAGCCGGCTGGTCCAGGCGATCTCACCCAGATGATTGGCGCCGAGTTCCACCACCGCTGCCCGATGCTCGGGGGCCAGGCGCAGAAGCGTCAGCGGCGCGCCAAAGTCGTTGTTCAGATTGCCCTGGGTTGCCAGCACCGGGCCGAGCGGAGCAAGCAGCGCTGCCGTCATCTCCTTGACCGTGGTCTTGCCGCTGTTGCCAGTGACGGCCACCAGAGGATGGGCAAATTGCTGGCGCTGCGCGCGACCCAAAAGCCCCAGCGCCAGGCGCGTGTCGGCGCAGACGATCTGGGGCAGCGCGCTCTCGATGGGTGTCTCGACCAGCGCCGCCGCGGCGCCCTGCTCCAGCGCTTGCGCCAGAAAGTCATGGCCGTCGAAACGCTCGCCTCTGAGCGCTACGAAAAGCGCGCCAGGAATGACTTGGCGCGTATCGGTAGTGACGCCCGAAAACGAGCACGCCGGAAAGTCATCGGCAAGCGTGACGTTGAGCGCCTTGGCGACTCGCTGTGAGCTCCACTGCATCAGCGCACGCCTCGAGCGGCCAGCGCCTTTTGCACCTCGAGATCGTCGCGGTAAGCATGACGCACGCCGTCGATCTCCTGGTAAGGCTCGTGCCCTTTACCGGCGATCAAAACGACATCCTGGGGGCTGGCCTGGGCGACCACCTCCGCAATGGCGGCGCGACGATCGCCCACCTCGCGAAACGAGGCGTTCTCGCTAAAGCCTTCGATGATCATCCGGCGGATGACGTCGGCGGGCTCGCCGCGCGGATTGTCATCGGTGATGACGCAGTGATCGGCGAGAGATTCAGCGACGCGCGCCATTTCCGCGCGCTTGCCGGTATCGCGCTCGCCGCCGCAGCCAAAGACGCACCAGAGCTTGCCGGCATCGCCCAGGTGCTCACCAAGCGCGCCGAGGGCGGCGCCGAGGGCATCCGGGGTATGGGCGTAGTCGATGACCACGCTCGGGGCGCCCTGCTCCTTGAGCAGCGCCATGCGACCGGGCACCGGCGCAAGCCGGCCGGCGGCGTCGAACAGCGCCTCCAGCGGCTCGCCCAAACCATAGAGCGTGGCGATGGCGAGCAGCACGTTGTCGAGGTTGAATCGCCCCATCAGGCCAAGCTCGAGCGTCTTTTCGCCGTCCGGCGTAGCAATCAGGGCGTTCTGCCCCAGCGCGTGGGGATGCCAGCCCACGACGCGCAGCGTGCAGGCCTGATCTTCACCCACCGCCAGCACGCGCACGCCTTTTTCAAGCCCGGCCAGCATGAGCCGGGTCAGCGGGTCTGCGGCGTTGACCACGGCGAGAGTAATCTCGGAGCGACGAAAAAGTTTGGCCTTGGACGCCGCGTAGGCGGCCATGCTGCCGTGATAATCCAGATGATCGCGGCTCAGGTTGGTGAACACGCCGACGCTGATCGGACAGCCGTCGAGGCGCCCCTGATCGAGCGCGTGGGACGACGCCTCCAGCGCCACGCGCCGGGCGCCGCTTTGGGCAAGCTTTGATAGCGCGTGCTGGAGCGCCAGCGGCCCCGGGGTGGTGAGGCCGCTATCGCTCAAACGGTCGAGCCGACCGGTGCCGAGCGTACCGATCACCCCCGCTGGTGTGTTCAGCTGTTCGCTGAGTGCGGCAATGTAGTGGGTCACCGAGCTTTTGCCGTTGGTGCCGGTCACGCCAATGAGGTCGAGCCCGCCGGGTACGGCAAAGAGCGCTCGACCAAACTCACCCAGCCGGCGCGACAGATGCGGAAGATGCAGCACCTGGCCTTCCAGATGCACGCTCGGGCCATCGGCCTGGGCGAGTACCAGCGCCGCGCCCTGCTCGAGCGCTGCGTCGATAAACTCGCGGCCATCCCGGGCGCTGCCGGGCACCGCGACGAATACGTCGCCGCTTTTGATCGCGCGGGAGTCGCTGGTGATGCAAAACTCATCGGCAAGCGCCGGCAGCGCCGATGGCAGCTGCTGAGGCGGCCATCCTTTGGTCAACGCCTCCCAAAGGCGGGCGGGGCTGGACGTCATCTTGTCTCCTTTACGCTATTGCACTTCGTAATCGGGCGGCACGTCGAGCAGGCGCAAGGCGTTACCGGTGACGCTGGAGAAAACCGGCGCGGCGACCGCGCCGCCATAGAACTGCCCGGCCCGCGGATGATCGATCATCACTACCGTGACGATGCGCGGGTCGGAAATTGGCGCAATGCCGGCGAACACACTGCGGTAAGCGTTTTCGGCATAGCCCTGCTGGCCGGTCTTGCGCACCGTGCCGGTCTTGCCGCCGACCCGATACCCTTCGACCCGGGCACGGCGCCCGCCGGAATCAGGCCCGACGGAGCTTTCCAGAATGTCGAGCAGATCGTTGGCAACGCTTGGCTGAATCGCCGGAATGCCCTGGGGCGGCTCGGAGAGGCGCAGAATCGAAGGCGGCATGCGCACGCCGTCGTTGGCAAGCGCGGTATAGGCGCTGGCGAGCTGCACCGCCGAGGCCGACAGCCCGTACCCGTAGGAGAGCGCGGCGCGCTCGCTGCGCGACCAGCGCACCGGCGCCGGCAGGCTGCCCGTGGACTCGCCGGGAAAGCCGGTGCCCGGGCTCTGGCCAAAGCCAAGCTGGTTATATTTTTCCCAGATCGCGGTGTCGTCGAGCTGGAGCGCGAGCTTCGACATCCCGATGTTGGAAGATTTTTCCAGAATGCCGGCCAGAGTGAGCTTGCCGTGGTTGCTGACGTCGCGAATGGTGAAGCGGTCGATACGCATCCAGCCAGGGGAGGTGTCGATCACCACGTCACGATCCACCACGCCACTCTCCAGCACCGCCGCCATGGCCAAAGGCTTCATGACCGAGCCGGGTTCGAACACGTCGACCAGCGCCTGGTTGCGTAGCCCACGGGGGTCGAGCCCGGCGCGGTTGTTGGGGTTGTAGGACGGCAGGTTGGCCATCGCCAGCACTTCGCCGGTGCGCACGTCCATGGTCACCAGCACGCCGCCGTCGGCTTCGTTCTCCGCCACTGCCGCGCGCAGTTCGCGATAGGCCATGTACTGGATGCGCTGGTCGATGGAGAGGGTCAGCTCGCCGCCGGGCTGAGCGTCGCTGATCACACCAAGCTCGCGCACCAGCCGTCCGCGCCGGTCGTTGAGCACGCGGCGCTGGCCCGGGTGGCCAGCCAAAAAGGGCTGGTAAGCAAGCTCGAGGCCTTCCTGGCCCACATCGTCGACGTTGGTCACGCCCAGAAGCTGGGCGGCGACTTCGCCGGCCGGATAGTAGCGCTTGTACTCGCGCTGCTGATACACGCCGGGGGTGCGCAGATCGAGAATACGCTGGGCCGCCTCCGGCGTCATCTGGCGGCGAAGATACATGAACTCGCGGCTATCGTAACGCTCGACGCGCGCCTCGAAATCATCAAGGCTCATCCCCAGTGCCTGGGCGAGCATGACGCGCTGAATGCCATCCGATGGCAGCTCCTGAGGGTTGGCCCAAAGTGTCACCACGGGCGTCGAGATCGCCAGCGGCTCGCCGTTTCGATCGGTGATCATGCCGCGGTGGGAGGGGATCACTTCGTGGCGCAGCGTGCGCGCATCGCCCTGGCTTTGCAAAAAGGGCCGATCAATGACCTGTAAAAGCGTGATGCGCCCGACCAGCACGCAGGCGGCCAGCGCCACCAGAATCAAAATGAACAGAAAGCGCCCGCCCGCCAGCGGCGGCGCTACGGGGTGCTGTCGGGACGAGCCTCCCCGGCGGCGTTGATTCATGGCCGAATCACCTCGACATCGTCTACATCGGGAATGCGCATTTCAAGACGCTCGGTGGCGATCTGCTCGACCCGGGCCGGCGTCGACCAGGCGCCCTCTTCGAGCAGCAGCTGGCCCCACTCGGTTTGCAGCTGGTTCTTCTCCTGCTCCAGACGCTGGAGCTGGGCGAACTGGGTACGCGTCATGTGGGTGGTCACCACCACGGCCAGGGCGGTCAGCAGACAGGCCAGAAACAGCGCGGCAATGATCAGCGGCCACGCGCGCAGGCGCAGCTTGAACGGCCATTCGCTGCGCATGACAGACCACCAGTAATCGATTCGATCCAGCATGGCTAGCCTCGCTTTTTGGCCGCCCGCATGACGGCGCTTCGCGCGCGCGGATTCTGCGCCACTTCGTCCTCGCTTGGCCGCACGCCCTTGTTGAGCGCCTCGAGCCGCCGATTGATCTGATCGTCACGAATCGGCACGCCGCGGGGCAGGTCGTTATCGCCGCGCACGTGGTGGCGAATGAAGCGTTTGACCCGGCGGTCCTCGAGCGAGTGAAAGCTGATCACCACCAGGTGCCCACCCGGCGCCAGCGCCTCGAGCGCCGCCTCGAGCGCGGCGTCGAGCTGATCGAGCTCGCCGTTCAAGTGAATCCGCAACCCCTGGAAGGCCTTGGTCGCGGGGTGGCGCCCTTTCTCCCAGGCGGGGTGGGCGGCCTTGAGCACCTCGGCCAGATCGAGAGTATGGGTAAAGGGTTTTTCCGCGCGGCGGGTCACGACCGCACGCGCCAAACGCTTGCCAAAGCGCTCCTCGCCGAGAGCCTTGAACACGTGAGCGATATCGGCTTCGCTGGCGCGCGCCAGAAAATCCGCTGCGCTTTCGCCTTGGGTCGGATCCATGCGCATGTCGAGCGGGCCGTTTCGCATGAAGCTAAAACCGCGCTCCGGGTCGTCGAGCTGTGGCGACGACACGCCGACATCCAACAGGATGCCGGCGAGCTTGCCGTGAAGGCCGAGCTCTTTGGCGTACTCGCCAAGGCGAGCGAACTCGCGCCGGGTGATCGCAAAGCGTGGGTCGTCGATCTCGGCGGCGGCAGCGATCGCCTGCGGGTCGCGGTCCATGGCCAGAAGCCGGCCGTTCTCATCGAGGCGTGAAAGAATCAGGCGCGAATGGCCACCGCGGCCAAAGGTCCCGTCCAGATAGACACCGTCGGTTTGATGAACGAGGGTATCGACCGCGCCGTCCAGCAACACGCTGGTGTGGCGAAAGTCGGAAACGGGCTGGCTTACAGAGGACATGTTACGCACGCTGTGTTGAAAGGCCCTGACGGGCCTTTTATGGAAATGGGGAGTCGGCCGATAAGCCGGGTTCTGTCGTGGACAGTCATTCCTCTAGGCGCTTTGTCGCCAAAGCGCTCAAGCAACCTACCCGGACCCAGCGCGGGCCACGCCAATGGGTCCCTATTTGGTCTTGCTCCGAGTGGGGTTTACCTTGCCACGCACTGTTGCCAGGCGCGCGGTGCGCTCTTACCGCACCCTTTCACCCTTACCGGTCCACAAGGAACCGGCGGTCTACTCTCTGCTGCACTTTCCGTCGGCTCGCGCCGCCCAGGCGTTACCTGGCACTCTGCCCTATGGAGCCCGGACTTTCCTCCCCTGCGCACGCGCAGCGGCGACTGTCTGGCCAACTCCGGCGGCAAGCATACCAGCGCCCTGCCCGCGCCTCAATGCTCGGTTTTCATTACGCGTTTCAAGACCCTTACCTACCTTATGAGTCGGGTTTCATCATTTGAAGCCGCGCGTACCACTCTTTCTTGCGCCCGCCTAGAAGGTTCGCTGCAATCGCCGCGCCCTGCTTGACGCCCACGCCCTCATCGAGCAGCGTTTTCAAAAGCGTTTCGTCGTCGATGCTCTGCTCGCGCACCTCGCGTGCTGCCGGCGCGCCGCCGATCATGACCACGAACTCGCCGCGCGCCTGATTGGGGTCTGCGGCCAGAATATCGAGAAGCTCTGATGCCACCCCCTGCAAGAAGGTCTCGAACGTTTTGGTCAGCTCACGGGCCAGCACGATGGGACGCTCTGGCATCTGCTCGGCGAGCGCCTCGAGGGTGGCCGCTATCCGGTGAGGGGATTCGTAGAACACCAGCGTCTCTTCGCGCTTTTGGTAGTTCTCCAACACCTGGCGCCGGGCGCCGGCCTTGGCGGGCAAAAAACCGGCGAAGATGAAGCGGTCGGTGGGTAGCCCCGCCCCGCTAAGCGCGGCCGTCAGCGCACACACCCCGGGAATGGGGACGATATGGCGGTTGCGCGAACGCAGCGCTCTTACCAGAATGAACCCCGGGTCACTGATCAGGGGCGTTCCGGCATCGCTGATCAAGGCGATACTTTCGCCGGCTTCGAGATAGGCGTCGAGCGTGTCTACCCGGTGCGCTTCGTTGTGCTCGTGAAGCGACAGCAGAGGCTTGCTGATCCCCAAGTGACTTAAAAGCCTTGCGCTGTGCCGGGTGTCCTCGGCGGCGATGCGCGATACGCTTTCAAGAATCCGGGCGGCACGCGGCGTCAGGTCCTCCAAATTCCCAATTGGCGTGGCAACCACGTACAATGTGCCCGGAGGCTGGTAGCTCATATTGGCTCCTGATTGACTATTCTGGATTGACCGATAGCTATCGCTGATGGTGCGCTATGCTTGTGCAAGGATTAAGGGATTCGTCCTCGGCTTTAAACAGCGCCAACGAAAAAACCAAGGAAGCATACATGAAACGTTCACTCCGTGGCCTGCTCGCCACCGCCTTTACGGCTTTACTGATCAGCGGCTGTGCCATTCAACAGCCCGGCGGTGTCGACCGCATATCCGACGAAGACGCCGGGCGGCTGTTGAGCCAGGCCGAACAACAGGGCCCCGAGCAGGCCTCGCTGAGCCGGCTCGAAGCCGCCACCATTCTGGCAGGCCAGGGCCAGCGTGAAGCGGCGTTCGACGCCGCTGCTGCGGTGGACGAAGCGAGCCTGTCCGAGCGCGACCGGGTACGCTGGGCACTGCTTTACTCTGAACTCGCTCGGGCACTCGACGACCCACGCGCGGTACTGCGCGCAACGCAAGTGCTGGATGACGAGCTACCGATGCAGGGTAATGAGCAGCAAACCCTGCGCGAGCGGGCACAGTGGGCCCGCCAGGCAATGGACGAGCCGGGCCGTGTTCAGGCCACCCTGCCGGCACTGGAGGGCGAAGACATTCGCCGAATCATGGTCGCACTACCCCAGTCCGGACCACTCAGTAGCGTTGCCGACACCATCAGTAACGCCATGCGCGAGCACAACAAGGTTCGCGGCCAGGGCGTCGAGCTGACCTTCATCGACTCCTCGCAGTACTCCACTGACGAGCTTTACAGCCGCGCCCAGCAAATGAACGCCCAGTTGATCGTCGGCCCGCTGGACAAGGAAGACGTTACCCAACTCGAGCAGCGCGCGAGCGTTCCGCTTCCGACGCTGGCGCTGAACTACGGCAGCAGCGCACAAAACCAGGCCGCGGGCCTTTTCCAGTACGGCTTGTCCGCTGAAGACGAAGCCCGCCAGGTAGCGCGGCGCGCCTATCAGGACGGTCGCCGCCAAATAGCGGTCATGGTGCCGGACAACGATTGGGGCCGCCGCGTGGGCGAGGCCTTCTGGAACGAGTTCCACCAACTGGGCGGCGAAGTACCCAACGCCGTGCGCTATAACCCGAGCAACGACGTCTCAAGCGCGGTGGAAACGGCACTGAACGTCAGCGGCGGTCGCGCTCAGCTGGGTGACACCGATGGGCTATTCTTGCTCGCGTTGCCCGAGTACGCCCGCCAGGTGCCGCCGATGATGGACTTCTATTACGCTCAGAAGCTGCCGATCTACGCCACCTCGCACCTGCACGAAGGCACCCAGGAGCGGCGCTTGAATCAGGATCTCGATGACGTGATGTTCGTCGACATCCCGTGGCAAATTCCGGACGCTGCGGTGGGCGGAGCCGAAGCGCTGCCCTTCTACTCGAGCTACCAGGCGCTTCACGGCGAAGGCGACGCCTCGCTGTTCCGCCTTCAGGCGATGGGCGTCGATGCGCTCGAGCTTGCTACGCACCTGTCCGATCTCTCCTCCCTTCAAGGCTTCAACGGCAGCACCGGCACGCTGTCGATCGCCGGCGACGGACGTATTTACCGCGAACTGCCCTGGGCGCGCTTCCAGAACGGCCGCCCCGCGCCGATTCTGTCGCCGGGACTTTTGGGTGACGAATAAGCCGCAAACCGCGCGCCGTCGCGGTGCCGCCACCGAGCAGCTTGCGGCTCGGTGGCTCGAAGAGCGAGGCTTGACGCTTGTCAGCGCGAACTATCAGATCAAGGGCGGCGAGCTCGATTTGATCATGCGAGATGGCGACACGCTGGTATTTGTCGAGGTCAAGCACCGCGCCACGACGCGAAGCGGCCACCCGCTCGAAACCATCACGGCACAAAAGCAGCGCCGCCTGATTCGGGCGGCGTCGCTCTATTTAGCGCGCACGGCTGTCTCGACACCCTGTCGTTTTGATATTCTAGCGATCACCGGTCATCCACCTGCTCTCGAGTTTCATTGGGAGAAGGCGGCGTTTGACGCATACTGACTTATACCAGGAAGCCCTCATGGACTTTCAATCCCGAATTTTGAGCCACTTCAATTCAAGCATTGATACCAAAACCTACGCCAGCGAAGTGCTGCCGCCGTTCATCGAAGTCGCCAGCCAAATGATGGTCCAGTGCCTGGTCAACGAGGGCAAGATTCTTGCCTGCGGCAACGGCGGCAGCGCCGGCGATAGCCAGCACTTCTCGGCAGAGCTTTTAAACCGCTTCGAGCGTGAACGCCCGAGCCTTCCGGCGCTGGCGCTGACCACCGACACCTCCACGCTCACCTCGATCGCCAACGACTATAGCTACAACGAAGTCTTCTCCAAGCAGATTCGGGCGCTGGGCCAACCCGGCGATATACTGCTGGCAATTTCGACCAGCGGTAATTCTGCCAACATCGTCCAGGCGATCCAGGCGGCTCATGATCGCGACATGGCGGTGGTCGCGCTGACCGGGCGCGACGGCGGCGACATGGCCTCGCTTTTGGGCCAGGACGACTGTGAAATCCGCGTGCCGGCCACCTCGACCGCGCGCATCCAGGAGGTACATCTGCTGGCGATCCACTGCCTGTGCGATCTCATCGACGAGCAGCTATTCGGCGGCGGCGCTTAGGCCCACCGCTCACACGACCTTTTTTATTCATATTTTCAGGAGTCGGCGATGGCCCTTCGCAACGCATTTCGTTCCTTTTGCCTGATCACCGCCTGCAGCGCGGTGCTGCTGGCCGGCTGCGCCAACAACTCGGCGTCCAACCCGTCCAACTACGCCCAGCGCAGCGACGACGTCGAGGCGGTCGACGCCACCATCGAGCGCCAGATCGAGCGCGCTCTCGATCAGGCGGACGCCCGTCTGGGCGACGCGCGCATTCGCGCCCACAGCTATAACGGCACGGTGCTGCTGGTCGGCCAGGTGCCGAGCGAAGAGCTACGCACCATGGCGGGTGAGGTGACCGGCGGCTTGCGTGGCGTCAACCAGGTACACAACCAGCTCTCGATCGCCGCCAACCTGCCCACGAGCCAGCGTTTGACCGATACCTGGCTGACCACCAACGTGGTAAGCCACCTGGCCACCAACGAGCACATCGATTCATCGAAGCTCAAGGTGACCACCGAGAACGCCAGCGTCTACCTGATGGGCATGGTGACGCGTCAGGAAGCGGATCGCATCGTCAATGCGGCCTCTGCCGTCAGCGGTATCCAGCGCATCGTCAAGGTATTCGACTACATCGACTGATCGGCGCCTTGAAGGCCTGAATCATTGGCGCGATCACAAGCCACGAAAAAGCCCCGCACACTGACCGTGTGCGGGGCTTTTCGTGCGAAGGGTGCGGCTATTTGACGACGCGAAGCGTTGGCTTCTTTTTGGCCTTGCCCTTCTCCTTACTCGGCGCATCGCCCTGACTTTCGTCGGCAGGGCCGGTGACGCTTAGCTGCGGGCCAGTGCTTTCGCTCTCATCGATCTCCGAGGTTTCGAGCTCCTCATCGTCGCTGTCGAGTTCCGGCTCCTGACCAAACACCATGCCCGCGCCGTTTTCACGGGCGTAAATGGCGATCAGCGCCTCAATCGGCACCATGACCTGCATCGGCTGGCCACCAAAGCGTGCGCTGAAGCCGATGGCCTCGTTCTCCATGAACAGATCGCGCACCGCCGTTGGGGCGACGTTCAACACGATCTGACCGTTTTGCACGAATTGACGCGGCACCTCGACGCCGGGCTGGGTCGCATCGACCACCAGGTGCGGGGTCAGCTCGTTGTCCAGAAGCCACTGGTACAGCGCCCGGGCAATATAGGGACGGCTCGACTTCATAAGACTCCCCTTGTTTCCATAACGCCCCGCGAGCGGGACCAAAAGCATTTACGCGCGCATCTCTTTTTCGCGCTCGTTCAGGGCAGCCTTGAACGCATCGCGCTCGAATACCCGCGCCATGTAATCCATCAGCGGCTTGACCTGCTTTTCCGGAAGCTCGATGTTGAGCTCCGGCAAACGCCAAAGGATCGGTGCAAGGCAGCAGTCCACCAGGGTGAACTCTTCACTCATGAAGAAAGGCATATCCTCGAAGATCGGCGAGATACCGATCAGACTTTCACGAAGCTCCTTACGCGCCTTCTCGGCCTCTTTCTTGCCGCCGGTGCGGATCTGGTCGAGCATCGGGCACCACTCGCGCTCGATGCGGTGCATCCAGAGCCGGCTCTGAGCGCGGGCAACCGGATAAACGGGCAGAAGCGGCGGATGCGGGAAACGCTCGTCCAGGTACTCCATCATCACCTTGGACTCGTACAGCACCAGATCGCGATCCAAAAGCGTGGGTACGCTGTTGTAGGGGTTGAGATCGGCTAATTCCTGCGGCGGCTGATCGTCGCTAACGTCAACGATGTCGACGGCGACCCCTTTTTCAGCCAGAACAATGCGCACTCGATGGCTAAAATGATCGTCATTACCGGAGTAAAAGATCATAGAAGACCGCTTGGCCACAACACCCATGAAAGCATCCTCGCATCAAAACAATAGACAATAATAACATGTCAGCGCCCGCCTGGGGGATACGGCCCCGCGCCATCCCAAAGCGCCCAAGGCACCTTAACATTTTCAGCGCGGTTTGGACCCGGGTGGCGTCAACGCAACGACCTGACACAAAAAACGCCCAGGCCAAGGGCCTGGGCGTTTTCTTCGAAGCGCGTAAAAAAATTAACGCTTGGAGAACTGCGGACGACGACGTGCTTTACGCAGACCGACTTTCTTACGCTCGACCTGACGCGCATCGCGAGTCACGTAGCCGGCGGCACGCAGCGCAGGACGGAAGTCTTCGTTGTACTCCATCAGCGCGCGGGTGATGCCGTGACGAATGGCGCCGGCCTGGGCAGAGCCACCGCCGCCTTCGACAGTCACGTAGACGTCGAACTGGTTCAGCGTTTCGGTCAGCTCGAGCGGCTGGCGAACCACCATACGACCGGTAACGCGACCAAAGAACTCGTCAAGCGCGCGGTTGTTAACGGTGATATTGCCGGAACCCGGCTTGAGGAACACACGAGCGGTGGAAGTCTTGCGGCGCCCGGTACCGTAGTATTGCTGTGACATGGCGAAGATTTCCTTAAATGTTCAGTTCAAGCGGCTGTTGGGCGGCGTGGGGATGCTCGGTTCCCGCGTACACTTTGAGCTTGGAGTGCATGGCGCGACCCAGCGGACCTTTCGGCAGCATGCCCTTGACGGCAAACTCGATGATACGCTCCGGCGCATGATCCTTGAGCTGGTTGAAGGTCATGGAACGCAGACCGCCCGGGTATCCGGTGTGACGGTAGTAATTCTTGTCAGTGGCTTTCTTGCCAGTGACCTGAATCTTCTCGGCGTTGATCACGACGATGTAGTCGCCGGTGTCAACGTGAGGCGTGAATTCGGGCTTATGCTTGCCACGCAGGCGGCGAGCGATTTCGGTAGCCAGACGACCGAGCGTTTTGTCCGTGGCATCGACAACATACCAGTCGCGCTGGACGGACTGCGGCTTAGCACTGAACGTCTTCATGGATGAAATTCACCAGATAAAGTGTATTGGGTAACGCGGCCCAGGGCCGTGCACCATCCCTATTTTTTTTGGTTACGACCCGTCAAACGCGGCCAGTAACGGTTAGCGAGGCGGCATTCTACACGAGCAGTAGCGACAAGTTAAGCGCCCGGGCGAATTTTTCTCCGGGCGCCATCGTCACCGCGCCAGCGCTTGTGAATTCTGGTTCATGAGCCCGGGCCCAAAAGTCAGGGCTTGTGCGCCAGCGCCAGGTACTCCTGAGACTGCATCTCCTGAAGCCTTGAGAGCGTTCGCTCGAACTCGAAAGCGAGCTTGCCATCGGTGTAAAGCGACTCCACCGACACCTGGGCCGACATCAAAAGCTTCACTCCGCGGTCGTAGAACTCATCGACCATATTGATGAAACGCCGCGCCTGGTCTTCTGTTTTAGCGCTCATTTGGGGCACGTTCGACACCAGCACGGTGTGAAACTCCCGGGCGAGCTCGATGTAGTCGTTCTGGCTACGCGGGCCGTCGCACAGCTCGCGAAACTCGAACCAGGCGGTCCCTTCATAGAGCCGGCGTGTTTTGAGCACGCGGTGGTTGACCTCGAGCGGCGCGCCCTCCTCTCCGCTTTGACCGGCAATTTCCCTGAAGCTTCGCGCAAGCTCTTTTTCGGCGGCCTCGTCGCAGGGGGTATGGAAGATCTCGGCACGCTGTAGTGCGCGCAGGCGATAATCGACGCCGGAGTCGACGTTGACCACCTCGCAGTGGCGGTTGAGTAGATCGATGGCGGGGAGAAAGCGCGCGCGCTGCAGGCCATCCTTGTAGAGATCATCCGGCACGATGTTGGAGGTCGCCACCAGTACGACGCCGCGCTTGAACAGCGCCTCCAGCAGGTTGGCCAGAATCATCGCATCGGTGATGTCCTTGACGAAGAACTCGTCAAAGCAGATCACTCGCGCTTCAGACGCGAACTTGCCGGCGATCAGCTCCAGCGGGTTCTTCTCGCCCTTGTAGTGATTGAGCTCGTTGTGCACCCGCTGCATGAAGCGGTGAAAGTGGGTGCGCATCTTCTCGGAAAACGGCAGCGCCTCATAGAAGGTATCGACCAGGTAGGTTTTGCCACGCCCCACGCCGCCCCAGAAGTAGAGCCCACTGACCCGCGGCATCGGCGCCTCATCCGGGGTTTTCTTCTTGCCGACGAACCCAGCCATGCGCGCCTTGAATCCCTTGTTGGCGACCACGGTCTTGGGCGTGGTCGAGGGGGTGGCCAACAGGTCGTCGTAGAGGCGCTGCAGGTGCTCGACTGCTTTCTCCTGGGCGGCATCGTATTGAAAATCATCGCGCTCGAGATCACTTTTGTAGCGCGCCATGGGCGTGGACGGATGCGTGGCGGAAACCTTTGCCGAGGCGGCTTTCGATGACATTCAAACACTCTCCCGGTTTAAAGCGCGGCCAGTCACGGAACTGCCGCAAGGCGGTGTAGTGGGCAAGCGCGATGCAACGCGCTGTAAATTCGGCTGATTATACGCACGATGACGCCCTGGCGCATCGGCGCATTGACCCACAAGGCCTACAGGCGCCTATAATGAAGTTTGCGTAAGCGCTGCGCTTGAACTGATCCAACCTGGTTTTAGGGAGAAAACTGTGGAAGCAAACTCACCCTTGTTATTCGTGCTCATCGGCCTGGTCATTGGCTTTTTGATCGGCCTTTTGTGCTATCGCCTCATGAGCAAAGGGGAACGCCATCGGGCATCACTGAAACAAACGCTTCTGGAGCGCGAGCATCAGATTGCCGAGCTGAAAAAGGCCCAGGGACGCCATGTTGGCGAGGTTCGCCAATGCCTGGAGGCGATTCGACATCAGGCCGATGAGCTCGAGGACAAGCTCGACACCAACACCGAGCAGTGGGAGCTCGCCCACACTCCGGCAGCCCCCTTCGACGAGACCGTTCAGGCGAGCAAGACTACCGCCCCGGCCAAACCTGCAAAGCCCGCCGCACCGGCGCCGGCTGAAGCGACGTCAAAGACTCCGCAAACCTCAGAGACCCCGCCAACGCCGCGCGACTACGCCGACGGCAAGGGCGGTACGCTCTCCGAAGAGTACGGCCTCAAGGACTCCAGGGCCAAGGAACCCGCCGTGGATCAGCCGCCGCGTTATTGATGGACTGGCGCATCACCACCCAAAAAGCGAGGGCGTCGAGCCCTCGCTTTTTCGTTTGAAGGCGCAAGAATCACGCCGGGTTATCGATATCCACGAAGCGGTGGGTCAGCCCGTACTCGTCGGCCAACCACTCACCGAGCGCCTGAACGCCGTAGCGCTCGGTGGCGTGATGGCCAGCGGCCAGATAGTGAATTCCCATCTCCCGAGCCAGGTGGGTGGTTCGCTCGGAGATCTCGCCGGAGACGAACGCCTGAGCCCCCGCATCAAACGCCTGAGTGATCATGTCCTGGGCGCCGCCGGTACACCAAACGATGCGCTCGATACTCGCCACGTTGGGCGCTTCGATCACCGTGGGCGCACGCTCGAGTACGGCTTCGACGCTGGCTGCAAGCGTTTGAATCGACTGCGCCTCGGGTAGCCGACCGGCGTACAAAAGCCCCTCGCCCAGCTCGCCGTCGAGACACCCTTCCACCTTCCAACCCAGCCGCCGAGCGAGCTCGACGTTGTTGCCGAGATCCGCGTGGGCATCCAGCGGCAAATGATAGGCCAGCAGGTTGATGTCGTGATCGAGCAGCGTCTTGATGCGCCGGTACTTCATGCCGGTCAGCGCCACCGGCTCGTTTTTCCAGAAGTAGCCGTGATGCACCAGCACCGCGTCGGCCTGCCAGGCCACGGCCTCGTCGAGCAGTGCCTGGTTGGCGGTGACGCCGGTCATGAGGCGGGTGATGGACTCACGCCCCTGGACCTGAAGGCCGTTGACGGTGTAATCCTTGAAGCGCGAGGCGCGAAGCTGATGGTCGAGGGCGCTGGCTAGCTGGTCGCGGTTAACCACGTCGTCTCCTTTTAGAGCTAAGCTACTGAGGAAGGTGGGCAAAAGTGTTACCCTAACGGTTATTGCAGAGCTTTATGTCGTTGCAGAACTCGATGTAGTTGCAGAATTTGATGTTGCTGCAAAACGTGATGTTGCTGCAAAACGTTATAGTGTAAAGCCCGCGCCGCGTTACCGCGAACCGGCACGCGGCTCCCATCGAGACCCAGTGATCGCCAACGGCTGAGGATGTACCGCATGCACCGCTACGTGCTGCCCTATGTGTGGCCTATCGTGACCGGCGTCCTTTTAGCGGCGTTTTTACTCTTCGTTTTTCCGAATCATCTGCCCAACCCGTTTCGATCGACGCCCGAGCCCGCGCCGCCGCAGGCGATGGTGCCGACCTCGCAGAATAGTATTGAGGCACCAGAGCGTCCGCGCCCGGAAATTCGCCAGGCCGCTCCGCTCGACCGCACCCAGGGCCCGGCAAGCTACGCCGACGCGGTGGACCAGGCCGCCCCGGCGGTGGTCAACATCTACTCGTCGCGCATCGTCGAGCGCGACCAGCACCCACTGATGTCCGACCCCTTCTTTCAACAGTTTTTCCGCGGCGATGACCCGACCGCGCACCAGCGCATGCTGTCGAGCCTGGGCTCCGGGGTGATCATTAGTCAGGACGGCTACGTACTGACCAACCACCACGTCATCAACGACGCCGACCAGATCCAGGTGGCGCTGCGCGACGGGCGCGAAACCCTGGCCGACGTGGTCGGCACCGACCCGGAAAGCGATCTGGCGGTACTGCGTATCGACCTGGACGATCTTCCGGTGATCGAGCTAAGCGACTCCCAGGAAGTCGCCGTGGGCGACGTGGCGCTGGCGATTGGCAATCCCTTCGGCGTGGGGCAGACGGTCACCATGGGCATCATCAGCGCCACCGGCCGCAGCCATCTGGGGCTCAACGCCTACGAGGACTTCATTCAAACCGACGCGGCGATCAACCCGGGCAACTCCGGCGGCGCGCTGGTCAACGCCGAAGGCGCCCTGGTCGGCATCAATACGGCGATTTTTTCACGCTCCGGCGGGTCTCAGGGCATCGGCTTCGCCATTCCGGCGAACCTGGCCCACAGCATTTTGAACGAGCTGGTGACGCGCGGTCGGGTCATCCGCGGGTGGCTGGGTATCGAGGCGCAGGCGCTGTCGCGGGAGCTGGCGGCATCGTTTGGGCTGCGCACCCCGCAGGGCGTCATCGTGGCAGGCGTGGTGAGCGGCGGCCCGGCGGCCCAGGCGGGCCTTCAGCCCGGCGATGTGCTGCTCTCCATCGACAACCAGGCCATTCTGGATGCCCGCGCGACCATGAGCGACATTGCCTCGATCGCACCGGGCACCACGCTGCCGCTCACCGTGGTACGCAACGGTGAGCGTATCGAATTAACGCTGGAAGTGGGCGAGCGCCCCACGCCGACCGAAATGACGCTCGACCGGCGCGCCGAGTCCTGAAAAAAGGCAGCGCCAGGCGCTGCCAAAAATCTCAGGGTAGCCCTTACCGACGCTCAATCGCGAATACGGTATTCCGCCGAGCGGGCGTGGGCGGTGAGCGACTCGCCCCGGGCAAGCACGGAGGCCGTTTTGCCAAGCGCCGAGGCGCCTTCGGCAGAGCAGTGGATGATCGACGAGCGCTTTTGGAAGTCGAACACGCCCAAAGGCGACGAGAACCGCGCGGTGCCCGAGGTGGGCAGTACGTGATTCGGCCCGGCGCAGTAGTCACCCAGCGCCTCGGCGGTATAACGGCCCATGAAGATCGCACCGGCGTGACGCACGTGCTCGGCAAGCCGCTCGGGCTCGGCCACCGACAGCTCCAGGTGTTCGGGGGCGACGCGATTGACCAGCGCCAGCGCATCTTCCTCGTTTTGGCACAAAATCAGCGCGCCGCGCCGAGCGAGCGACGCGCGCACGATCGCCTCGCGCTCGAGCGTAGGCAAAAGCCGCTCGATGGCGCGCTCGACGGCGTCGAGGTGCTCGGCGTCCCAGCTAACGAGAATCGCCTGGGCGTCCTCGTCGTGCTCGGCCTGGGAGAAGAGATCCATCGCCAGCCACTCCGGGTCGGTCTGCCCGTCCGAGACCACGAGAATTTCCGAGGGCCCGGCAATCATGTCGATGCCGACCTGACCAAACACCGCGCGCTTGGCGGTGGCCACGTAAATGTTGCCCGGCCCGACGATCTTGTCGACCCGCGGCACGCTTTCGGTGCCAAACGCGAGCGCCGCTACCGCTTGGGCGCCGCCGATGGTGAAGACGTAGTCCACCCCGGCCAGGTGCGCCGCCGCGAGCACCAGCTCGTTGAGCACACCGTCCGGCGTCGGCACGACCATGACGATCTCGCCGACACCCGCCACATGGGCGGGAAGAGCGTTCATCAACACCGACGAGGGGTACGCCGCCTTGCCACCGGGCACGTAGATACCGGCGCGGTCGAGCGGCGTCACCTTTTGCCCTAACACCGTGCCGTCCGGCTCTTCATACTGCCAGCCGCTGGGCTTTTGATGCTCGTGGTAGCGCCGAATGCGCTCGGCAGCGACGTTTAACGCCTCACGCTGATCCGAAGGCAGGCCATCGAAGGCGGCCTTGAGCCGCTCTGGCGCAAGGCAAAGCTCGGACATGCTGGCAACACTGAGGCGATCAAAGCGATTGGTCGCCTCGATCACCGCCTGATCGCCGCGTGCTTTGACATCGGCAAGAATGGCGCTCACCCGCGCCTGAACCTCTTCGTTGGAAACCCCCTCCCAATCGAGCAGCGCGTCGAGCCTTGCATCAAACGCGCCGTCGGCCGTGGAGAGCCGGTGGATCAAGGCCGCTTTATCACTCATCGAACACCTCTCAGGGTTGGGCAGACGCTGCCTGGCGCTTTGAAACCGCGTCCTGCAGCCGTGAAAGCAAGGGTTTGATGCGATCGTGCTTCATGGTCATGGCAGCCTTGTTGACCACCAGCCGCGTGCTGATCTCGGCGATCAGCTCCCGCGGCTCCATACCATTGGCGCGTAGCGTGTTACCGGTGTCGACGATATCGACGATCTCATCGGCGAGGTTCATCAGCGGCGCAAGCTCCATGGCGCCATAAAGTTTGATCACCTCGGCCTGAATGCCCTGCTCGGCGTAGTAGCGCCGGGCCACGTTGACGAACTTGGTGGCGACCCGGCGACGCGCTTTCAAGGGCGCCTGCCCGGTAACACCCGCGGTCATCAGCTTGCAGCGGGCAATGTCGAGATCGACGGGCTCGTAAAGGCCTTCGGCGCCGTGTTCGAGCAGCACGTCCTTGCCGGCGATCCCCAGATCTGCCGCGCCGAGCTGGACGTAGGTAGGCACATCGGTGGCGCGAATGACGACCAGTTTGACATCGCTCAGGTTGGTATCGAATAACAGCTTGCGGCTTTTGCCGAGATCCTCCGCCGGCGTAATGCCGGCGTCGGCCAGAAGCGGCAGCGTCTCTTCCAGAATGCGCCCCTTGGAGAGCGCCAGAATCAGTTGCTTACTCATGGATTAGGCCAGTGGTTGGTCGCGTGGCTAGCCGGGAATGCGGCGAATCTTCGCCCCCAGCAACTGCATTTTTTCTTCGATGCACTCGTAGCCGCGATCGATATGGTAGATGCGGTCTACCAACGTCTCGCCTTCGGCCATCATCGCCGCAATCACGAGAGAGGCCGAGGCGCGAAGGTCGGTGGCCATCACCGGCGCGCCAGAGAGCCGGTCTACCCCGGTGATCAGCGCCGCGTTGCCCTCGAGCGCGATGTTGGCGCCCATGCGGTTGAGTTCCTGAACGTGCATGAAGCGGTTTTCAAAGATGGTTTCCACCACCCGCGAGTGGCCTTCGGCCACGGCGTTCATGGCCACGAACTGCGCCTGCATGTCGGTAGGAAACGCTGGATACGGCGCGGTGCGAATATTGACCGCTTTCGGGCGCTTGCCGTGCATGTCGAGCTCGATCCAGTCTTCGCCGCAGGTGATATCGGCCCCCGCCTCCTCGAGCTTGGCGAGCACCGCCTCCAGAATGTCGGCCCGCGTGCGCGTCACCTTCACCCGTCCGCCAGTCATCGCCGCCGCGACCAGAAACGTCCCGGTTTCGATGCGATCCGGCATGACGTCGTGCTCACAGCCGTGAAGCGACTCGACCCCTTCGATGACGATGGTGTCGGTGCCGTGCCCCTTGATGTTCGCGCCCATCTTGATCAGGCACTCGGCCAGGTCCACCACTTCCGGCTCGCGGGCCGCGTTTTCCAGCACCGTTTTACCTTCGGCGAGCGTGGCCGCCATGAGCAGATTTTCGGTACCGGTGACGGTCACGGTATCGAAGTAGATGGTCGCGCCCTTGAGGCGGCCATCGACGCTTGCGCGAATGTAGCCGGCTTCGACGCGAATGGAGGCGCCCATTGCCTCCAGCCCGCGGATATGCAGATCCACCGGGCGCGAGCCGATCGCACAGCCGCCGGGCAACGACACATCGGCCTGGCCAAAGTGGGCAAGCAGCGGGCCGAGCACCAGAATCGAGGCGCGCATTTTCTTGACCAGCTCATACGGCGCGTGGCACTCGGTGACCTGGGAGCCGTCGAGCTGAATGCTCAAACGCTCGCCCATCACCGGCTCAACGCCCATGCGGCCCAGCAGTTCGAGGGTCGTGGTGATGTCCTGCAGGTGCGGCAGGTTGCCGATCACGACCGGCCCTTTCGATAGAAGGCTGGCGCAAAGAATGGGGAGTGCCGCGTTTTTCGCGCCGCTCGCCCACACTTCACCGTCGGCGCGGCCGTTGCCGGTAATCAGGAGTTTATCCATGCTCCGCCTCTTATTGGGCGTTTTCCGGCGCGGTTTGCCACTGCGCCGGAGTATAGGTTTTGATACTGATCGCGTGCAGCGCGCCGGAGGCGATTTCGTCGCTCAGTGCCTGATAGACAAGCTGCTGACGCTTGACCGGTGAAAGCCCTTCAAAGGCTTCCCCCACGGCAACCACCTGAAAGTTGCAACCTTCCCCCTGAATATGAAAGTCACATCCGTCGATGCGGGATTCAAGCAGCGCTTTTACCTCGTTGGGTTGCATGAGACAGAAAACTCCTCTGGGGACGTCGGTGAATTGAACATCGGTCGTCGAAAACGGAGCCGACATCATAAAGAAAAGCGCCGCGCTTGGCGATGGGCGGGGATTAGTCGGTCAGCGCGTGGTGAGGATGAGCAACCAATTCGTCGAGCTCGGCCAGAACGGCGAGCCGCATCAAAGGCGCAGAAAGCGTAATTCGCTCGACATCGAGCCCGCGCTCGCGGCAGGTCCGAAGCCACTCGAGCAGCACGCTGATCGCCACGCTCGCGGCCACCTGTACGCCGGATAAATCGAAGGCGACCCGGGAGGTCGCCTCGTTTTCGAGCCACTGCGTGCCCGCAGCGGCCACTCGGGCCGCCACGTTCATGGTCAAGTCGCCTTCAACCACGAGCACCTCGTTTGAATGGCTGAGAGTGACGCCGCCGTGCTGTAACAGCTGGCTCACGCATCGCCTCCGCGCTCGAGCTCGTCGACGCCCACTTCCGGTGCCCAGTTGCGAATGACCGCATCGTAGTCGCGATTTTGCTGGCGCATCGCCTGGTCGAACTGGTTGCGGAACGTCAGCCCCAGATTGATGCCGTTAACGATGACGTTGACGACCTTCCATTCGCCGTTGGCAAGCCGCAGGCTGTAGCTGACCGGATAGACCTGGCCGTTGGTGGCGACAACTTCCATATCGACGCTGGCCTGGTCCTCGTAGCGCTGACCGCGCTGGTTGTCGAGTACGCGCAGATCCTCATAGTCGTAGGTGACCAGGCCCTTGGCGTAGGTGTCGATCAGCGTTTGACGAAACACCTGGGCGAAACGGCTGCGCTGGTCCGGCGTAGCGTTCTGGAAGTAGCTGCCCATGACGCTTGCGCCGATGTAGCGAAAGTCCGCCACTTCGTCGAGGGTATCGTCGACGACGTCCTTGAGCTCGTTGATATTGCTGGCGTAGTAGTCCTTACGCCCTTCCAGGCGCGACATGAAACTTGTGACGTTGTCACGAATCATCGCCTCTGGCGACTGGCTTTGGGCGCTTGCGGTCAGCGGCAGAGCAAAGGCCACCGCCGCCAGCAGCGCGGTCAGCCAGTAACGGAGCGGGTGTTGGATCGCTTGCATGGCACTTACCTCTTTGTGAGTGTGGGTCTTGTGAGTGTCGATCTGGTGAATATTGACCTATCTATACGGTTCAGCCGCTAGCTGCCCGCCATGTTGGATACGAACTGTTGAATGAGCTCCTCGAGCACCAGCGCCGACTGGGTGTCGCGAATCACGCCGCCATCCTCGAGCATCTCGGGCGAACCGCCGACGCTAAGCCCGATGTACTGCTCGCCCAGAAGCCCTGCGGTCAAAATCGCCGCGGTCGAGTCCTGGGAGAGCTGGCCTTCCAGCTCGCTGTCCAGACTCAGCACGACGCGGGCGTCGTACCACTCGGTGTCGAGATCGATGGATTCGACCCGGCCAACGGTGACGCCGGCCATGGTCACACGGGCTCGGGGCTTTAGACCGCCGATATTGGAAAAGTTGGCTTGAAGCTGAAAGGTTTGCGTTGGCGCCGACAGCGACAGCCCGCTGACCCGAAGGCCCAGGAACACCAGCCCGACAATGCCCGCAAGCATGAACAAACCCACGCCGAACTCCATGGTTTTACTGCGTTTCATCAACGTGCTCCGCTATCAAAGGCCGCCGAACATCACGGCGGTAAGTACAAAATCGAGCCCCAACACCGCCAGAGACGAGTACACGACGGTGCGGGTAGTGGCGCGGGAAATCCCCTCGGAAGTAGGCACCAGGTCATACCCCTGGAACACCGCAATCCAGGTCACCACCAGGGCGAACACCAGACTCTTGATCATGCCGTTGCCTACATCGACGATGAAAGAGACGCTGGCCTGCATGTTGCTCCAATAGGAGCCCTCGAACACGCCCAGCCACTCGACACCGACGAGGTAGCCGCCGTAAATGCCCACGACGCTGAACCCAATGGTCAAAATGGGCAGTGCAACGAACCCGGCCCAAAGCCTGGGCGCGACCACGCGCTTGAGCGGGTCGACCCCGATCATCTCCATGCTGGTGAGCTGCTCGGTCGCCTTCATCAGGCCGATTTCGGCGGTCAGTGCCGAGCCTGCGCGTCCGGCAAAGAGCAAGGCGGCTACGACCGGGGCCAACTCGCGCAGCAGTGACAGCGCCACCATTTGACCCAGCGCCTGCTCGGCGCCGAAGTCGACCAGAATAGTATAGCCCTGCAGCGCCAGCACCATGCCGATAAAAAGCCCGGAGACGAGCACGATGGCCAGTGACAGCACGCCCACGAAGTGCATCTGACGAAGCCACAGCGAAAAACCTTCCCTGGAAGGAACGCCAATGCCTGCCTGGGCGAGAAACGCGCCGGCCCGGCCCAATGCTTCGACGGTTTCGCACGCCTTACGGCCGAACCGCGTGATGCGGTGGCTGGCTTGCGTTAGTAGTGACCGCATCATCCTGTCCTTTTGGGGTGCGTCTGGCCCAGCATATCGCTATAAAATCCCGGCGCCGGGTAGTGAAACGGCACCGGGCCGTCCGGCTCGCCGTGAACGAACTGGCTCACCCGCGGGTCGTCGCTGGTATCGAAGGTGGCCGGCGTGCCTTCGGACACGACCTGACCATCGGCGATCAGATAGAGGTAGTCGGCAATACTCAGCGTCTCCTTGATGTCGTGAGACACTACCACCGACGTCAAAGCGAGCGCTTCGTTGAGCCGCTTGATGAGCTGGACCAGCACGCCCATCGAGATCGGGTCCTGACCAACGAAAGGTTCGTCATAGAGCACCAGCTCCGGGTCGAGCGCAATGGCGCGAGCCAGCGCCACGCGCCGGGCCATACCGCCGGAGAGCTCGGCAGGGGTTAACTCGCGGGCGCCACGCAGCCCCACTGCCTGCAGTTTCATTAGCACCAGATCGCGAATCATGGCATCAGGGAGGTCCGTGTGTACTCTCAGCGGAAACGCGACGTTTTCGAATACGTTCAAATCCGAAAACAGCGCCCCGCTTTGAAACAGCATGCCCATTCGCTTTCGCAGCGTGAACAGCGCCTTGCGCGAAAGCCGGTGCACGTCCTGACCGTCGATCAGAATCCGTCCACGGTCCGGCGTGAGCTGCCCGCCCATGAGCTTTAAAAGCGTCGTTTTGCCCGTACCGCTTGGCCCCATGATGGCGGTGACCTGACCGCGCGGAATACGAAGGTTCACACCGCGGAAGATGTCGTGGTCACCGCGAGAGAAATGCAGATTTTCGATTTCGATGAAGGGCGCGGGAGTCATGGGTGGATAAACCCTCCTCTTGGGGCGGATAGCTGACCAACTAACCGCAAACGCAGGAACGCGGGCTCATCAGGACCGGCTTTCAAAAAAAACAGTGTTTTCGAATAGTAGCGAACATTGTACCTTAACGCCACCTGTCGCCGCCTTAACCAACGCGCAAATCCTTGACGCCAAAGGCGCTAACGCCTTGTTAAAAATGGCCGTACCAGTGCGCCAGCGCAAAATGCTATTCTAGATCGCTGTCCCACGACATCTTT
Organism: Halomonas sp. GD1P12; assembly: GCF_025725645.1. NCBI lineage: Bacteria > Pseudomonadati > Pseudomonadota > Gammaproteobacteria > Oceanospirillales > Halomonadaceae > Halomonas > Halomonas sp. GD1P12. Next base: position 2,122,053 of record NZ_CP107007.1, read on the forward strand.
ATTCAAGAGGCCCTCATGCCCGCGTTTCACGGCACCCCCGGCGCTTTACGCGAAAGCGCCCTGCGCACGCTTTCGATCGAGCAGGCCGCCATTGGCGAGCTCCAGGAGAAGCTGGACGAACATTTCGACCGGGCCTGCGCCCTGATTCTCGCCTGCCAGGGGCGCGTCGTGGTCACCGGCATGGGGAAATCCGGCCATATCGCCGGTAAACTCGCCGCCACGCTTGCCAGCACCGGTACGCCGGCGTTTTTCGTCCATCCGGGCGAGGCGAGCCACGGCGATCTGGGCATGATCACCCGCGCCGATGTGGTCATCGCACTGTCCAACTCCGGTGAAACCGCCGAGGTCACAGCGCTGCTGCCGTTATTAAAGCGTCTGGGTGTGCCCTTGATCAGCATGACCGGCCGGCCGGACTCTACGCTTGGCACTCACGCCGATGCGCATCTAAACAGCGGCGTTGCCCGCGAGGCGTGCCCGCTGGATCTCGCCCCGACCAGTTCGACCACCGCCGCCCTTGCACTGGGCGATGCGCTGGCGGTGGCGCTGCTGGAAGCGAGAGGCTTCACCGCCGAGGATTTCGCGCTATCGCATCCCGGCGGCAGTCTTGGCAAGCGCCTGCTTTTGCGCGTCAAGGACTTGATGCACAGCGGCGATCGCCTGCCGACGGTGGCGCTTGGAAGCCCGCTACGCGATGCGCTGCTGGAAATCACCCGTCAGGGGCTGGGCTTTACCTGCGTGGTGGACGATCAGGGGCGTCTGGCCGGTGTCTATACCGACGGCGATCTGCGCCGCACCCTGGACGAGCATTTCGACCTTCGCGAAGTCAGCGTCGACGAGGTGATGACACGGCCCGGCAAGCGCGTGGGGCCCAACATGCTCGCCGCCGAAGCGGTACGCCTGATGGAAGATAGCCGTATCACGGCGCTGGCGGTCGTGGATGAACACGAGCGCCCGATCGGTGCCTTACACATGCACGACCTGCTCTCCAGCGGCGTGATTTGATCAACGTTTACCTTACTTGATGATAACGGAGTCCCCATGGCCGTACCCGATGCTCTCAACGACCGCCTTCGTAACGTTCGCCTGCTCGCCATCGACGTGGATGGCGTCATGACCGATGGACGCCTCTATTTCCAGGCCGACGGCATCGAGATCAAGGCGTTTCACACCCAGGATGGACACGGGCTCAAACTGCTCAAACGCGCCGGCTTTCACGTTGCGCTGATTACCGGCCGCGACTCTCCCATGGTCAGCCAGCGCGCCGCCGCCCTCGGTATCACCCACGTCCACCAGGGGGTCGAGGACAAGCTCGCCACGCTTAAAGCGCTCTGCTCGCGGCTATCACTGGATCTCGATCAGGTGGCCTACTGCGGTGACGATCTGCCGGATCTCAAGTGCATCAAGCGCGCAGGCGTCGGCATCACCGTCCCCAACGCCCCGGACTATATGCACACCCACGCCGACTGGATCACCGATGCGCTCGGCGGCCACGGCGCGGTGCGCGAAATTTGCGACACGCTGCTGATGACCCAGGGCCACTGGGACGCGGTGATGGATACCTATCTTTAACATGACTACCTATCTTTAACATGACTACCTGTCTATAACCTTGCGGTCGCGATGATCGCGCGCAAGACTCAACGGCTCTCCTCGACGAAAGCCGCCCTTGAACCGACCCCGAGGTGACACGATGCCGGGCTCGACGGCAAGACGGATCAAAAAACGCCTTTGGCTTCCCGCCCTGGTCATCGCCCTGGGCGCCTGGCTTGTGTGGCTGGACCCGGGCGGCCCGGCGACGGTCGCGGTCGACCCGGACGTACAGCGCGAAGAGCCCGGCCACGTGCTCGAGAATGCAGGGCTTACGCTTTTCAACGACACCGGCGGGGTCTCTCAGCGCCTCGATACGCCGCGGCTGGTGCATACGCCCCAGCGCGCGCTGACCGAAATCGAGGCGCCGCGGGCAACGCTTTACGACAGTGAGCAGCGTCAATGGCTTGCCAGCGCCGATCATGGCACGCTGCAAAACGAGCGCCAGACGCTGATCCTGGAAGGCAACGCCCGGCTGCTCGCCCCGGACGAGGGCTGGCAGCTCGATACCGAGCGCCTACACTACGAGGGTCTCGAGCGCCACGCCTATACCGAGGCGCCCGCACTTTTGCAGCAGCCGCCCCAACGTATGAGTGCCGAGCGCATGGACGTCTGGCTCGATGAAAGCCAGGTACGCATGAGCGACAACGTGCGCGGCACGCATCCGCCGGTTCAAGCGCGACAAGCCGCCGACCCGACACCCCAGGACCCTACCGTTTCGGATTCCACCTTGCAGGAGTAGTTATGCACGCTTATTTACGAATCGCACTGCTGAGCCTGGCGCTGCCGCTGACCGCCCAGGCGCAAACCAGCCAGGCGCCCGTCGAAGTGGAAGCCGACCGGCTCGACCTCGACCAGCGTGCGGGCACCGCGGTCTATTCCGGCAACGTCAACATTCGCCAGGGCGAGATGCAGATTCGCGGCGACCGCGTCGAAATCACGCGCAACGATGCCGGCGAGCTCTCCCAGGCGACCGCCACCGGCGAGCGCGCCTATCTTCGCAACCAGCTCGAAAATGAGCCGGCGCCCATGGAGGGCTGGGCGCGACGCATCGTTTACCACGTCAGCGAGCGCCGGGTCGAGCTGATCGATCAGGCCGAGCTCACCCAGCGCAGCGACCGCTTTCGTGGCGGGCGGCTGGAGTATTTTATCGACCGCGAAGTGGTTCAGGCGCGCTCCGACGTCAGCGGTGGCGACAACCAGCGCATTCGCATGACGCTGCAGCCCGCGCAATAGGAGAGTCATCGTGTCGAGCACCCAACCTGAAGCGATCAAGACGCTTCACGCCCGCCACCTGGCCAAAAGCTACAAGCGCCGCCGGGTGGTCAAGGATATCAATCTGGAGATCACCCAGGGCAGCGTCGTGGGCCTGCTTGGCCCTAACGGGGCGGGCAAGACGACCTCGTTTTACATGATCGTGGGGCTGGTCAAGGCGGATGCCGGAAGCGTAGGTATCGACGAGCTGGATTTGACCCGGGCACCGATGCACGAACGCGCCATCGCCGGCATCGGCTATCTGCCCCAGGAGGCATCGATCTTTAGAAAGCTCTCGGTGGCCGACAACATCATGGCCATTCTGGAGACGCGCAAGGAGCTGGACCGCCCTGCCCGCCAGGCGCGCCTGGAGCAGCTGCTGGAAGATTTTCACATCACCCACATTCGCGACAACCTGGGGATGAGCCTCTCCGGTGGCGAGCGCCGCCGCGTGGAAATCGCCCGGTCGCTGGCCACTGACCCGGCCTTCATCCTGCTCGACGAACCCTTCGCCGGGGTGGATCCAATTTCCGTCGGCGAGATCAAGTCGATCATCCTTGCGCTCAAGGCGCGCCATATCGGCGTGTTGATCACCGACCACAACGTCCGTGAGACGCTGGATATCTGCGACATCGCCTATATCGTCGGCGACGGCCATATCATCGCAAGCGGCGACGCCGACGCCATTCTTGGCGATCAAAAGGTGCGCGAGGTCTATCTGGGCGCAGATTTTCGCCTCTAACCCGGTGACAACCATAAAGTTCCGGGTAGTGGCATATTTATTGCACTTGCGTCGAACCCCGTCTCGCTCTAGTGTGGAGCTTTACGAGTAACGAGTGGTTCTTCGATGGTCATGAAAGCTTCTCTACAGCTGCGCGTCGGTACGCAGCTGACCATGACACCGCAGCTGCAGCAGGCTATCGCCCTGCTGCAGCTCTCGACGTTGGACCTGCGCCAGGAGATCCAGCAGGCGCTCGACGCCAACCCGCTTTTAGAGCAGGAAGACGAATTCGGCGAAGAGACAACCCAGGAGACGCCAGAAACCGAGTGGGAAGAGAGCATCCCCCAGGAGCTTGCCACCGACAGCGAATGGTCCGACACCTACCAGGACATGGCCGCCGGTGGCAGCGGCGAAGGCCCGGATTTCGAGCGCCAGGCCACTGGCCAAAGCCTTCAGGGGCATCTGTTGTGGCAGTTGGCGATGACGGATACCAGCCCACGAGACCATGCCATTGCCGAAAGCCTGATCGATGCGCTGGATGCCAACGGCTACCTGACCCAGCCGCTTAACGACATTCGCGAAGGCCTTAAGGCCCAGGGCCTGGACGGCCTGAGCCAGCGGGAGGTGGAAAACGTGCTGCTGCGCGTGCAGCAGTTCGAGCCCACCGGCGTGTTCGCCCGCGATCTGCGCGAGTGTCTGCTGCTACAGCTGGCAGCGCTTGCCGACGATACTCCGCTGCTGATGCAGGCCCGGCGCCTGGTGCGTCAGTTTCTGGAAGCGCTGGGCAAAAACGACCTGCGCCTGTTGAAACGCCGCCTCAGCCTCGATGACGAGCAGCTCGACGATGTGGTTCGGCTGATTCGAAGCCTCGACCCGCGCCCGGGCAGCGCCTTTGGTGCCACCAACCAAAGCTACATCACCCCGGACCTGGTGGTCCGTCACGACCAGGAAGGCTGGCATCTCGAGCTCAATCCGGAGGCGCTGCCCAAGCTTCGCGTTCAGCCGGACTACGCCAGCCTCATCAAGCGCGCCGACAAGAGCCAGGACAATCAGTTCTTGAAAGAACACCTGCAGGAGGCGCGCTGGCTGATCAAGAGCCTGTCGAGTCGAAACGACACCCTTTTGCGCGTTGGCCGCGAAATCATCGCTCGCCAGATCGGTTTTCTGGAGCGCGGCGAAGAAGCGATGAAACCGTTGATTCTCGCCGACATCGCCGAAGCGGTGGAGATGCACGAGTCGACGATCTCGCGGGTCACGACGCAAAAATATATTCACACGCCCCGCGGCGTATTCGAGCTCAAGTACTTTTTCTCGAGCCAGGTGAGCGGTCAGGACGGCGGCGACAGCCACTCCAGCACCGCGATCCGCGCCCGGCTCAAAAAACTGATTCAAGACGAAACGCCAGGCAAGCCGCTATCGGACAGCCATTTGGTCACGCTACTCGAGGCCAACGGCATCAACGTGGCCAGGCGCACCGTGGCCAAATACCGCGAAGCGATGGGCATTCCCTCCTCCAGTGAGCGGCGCCGTTTACGTTAAACGGGAAACTTGCCGGCAGGGCTTTGCAATGGCGGAAAAAGGGTTACAATCGAAGGACAGTCCTGGATTAGGAGTACGTCGATGCAAGTGAACATTACCGGTCATCACCTGGAACTGACAGACGCCCTGCGTGACTACGTCAACGAGAAACTCGAGCGTATCGAACGCCACTACGACAACATCACCACCGTGCAGGTGACGCTGTCGATCGAAAAGGAGCGTCAGCAGGCCGCCTGCACGCTGCATGCTTCGGGCGCCGACGTACACGCCGAAGCCGAGGACAACGATATGTATGCCGCCATCGACGCCCTGGCCGACAAGCTCGACCGCCAACTGGTAAAACACAAGGAAAAAGCACAGGCCCGCGCCCAGGGCGCTGGCGTGCGTTAATTCGATGACCCTGGAAACCATACTCCCCCCGGAGCGCGTGCTGTTCGACGTCCCCGGGGGCAGCAAAAAACGGGTGCTGGAGTTCTTCAGCACGTTCATCGCTCAAAACACACCGAGCCTGGATAGTCAGGAAGTCTTCAGCCGGCTGGTCGGTCGTGAGCGCCTTGGCAGTACCGGCATCGGCAATGGGGTCGCGATTCCCCACGCCCGAAGTCCGCACTGCAGCGCGCCGATCGCCGGCTTTCTAAAGCTCGCCGAACCCGTCGACTTCGACGCCATCGATGGCGATCCGGTGGATCTGGTGTTCGTGCTGCTGGTACCGGAAGAGGCGGACGACACGCATCTGGCGCTTTTGGGCCAGGTCGCCACCATCATGAACGACGCCACGACCCGCGCGCAGTTTCGAAAGTGTGAAAGCCAGCGCGAGCTTTTAGAGCTGGTCACCGCCCGCATTCGCGAGCAGGCGCAGGGGTAAGCCCACCACCTTCGCTTTTCCCGGCCCTTCAATCGCAATCGCGCTTACGTACAGGCGTGTGCCGATAAGAGCGCTCACTGACCGAAGAGAGACACGATGCAACTTGTGATCATCAGCGGCCGCTCCGGGTCGGGGAAGTCCATTGCGCTTCAGGCGCTGGAAGATTTGGGCTACTACGCCATCGACAACCTGCCGGCAATGCTTTTGGGCTCGCTGGTCGAAGAGCTTGGCCAGCACGGTGAGCGCACGCACCTGGCGGTGAGCATCGATGCACGCAATCTGCCCACCGCGCTCGAACGCTTCCCTGCGCTGCTCCAGGACATCAAAAACGGCAGCACCCGCGTTCAGGTCATTTATCTGACCACCGACGCGCGCACGCTGCTCGAGCGCTACTCCGCCACTCGTCGGCGCCATCCGCTCACCCGCGACAGCGACATGACGCTGGAAGAGGCGATTTCCCAGGAGGAGCAGACGCTATTCGGCATTCGCGAGCTGGCGGATCTGATGATCGACACTTCGCGGCTCACGGTGCACGATCTGCGCCGACGCATCACCGACCAGCTGGGGCACCAGCGCCAAAGCCAGCTTACGCTCACGCTCGAGTCCTTCGGCTACAAGCGTGGCGTGCCGCTGGACGCCGATATCGTCTTCGACATTCGCTGCCTGCCCAACCCCTACTGGGACCCGACGCTACGCCCCCACACCGGTCGTGACGACGCGATCGTCGGTTTTCTGGAGAGCTACCCGGTGGTCGGTGATATGCGCCAGGACATTCTCGATTGGCTCGAGAAGTGGCTGCCCGCCTACCAGAATAGCCAGCGTAGCTACATGACCGTTGCGATTGGCTGCACCGGCGGCCAGCACCGCTCGGTCTACATGGTCGACCGGCTGGCGCAGGATCTGCTCGCCTCGCGCGGGGGTGTTCAAGTGCGCCACCGGGAGCTGGGCCTTCACTTTAGCCTCGACGCCACGAGCGGCTCAAACGCTGTTGACGACCGATCAACGGCGTAACGCAGGGGCCGGGATCAGCACCACCATAAGCAACGAGCGGAAAACAGGGAAACAGGTGCCAGAAAGACGTTTGACACTGACCAATCAGCGCGGCCTGCACGCCCGCGCCGCCACCAAACTCGTAACCTGCGCGCAGCGTTTCGAGGCGAGCGTGCACGTCTACCGGCAGACCCAGAAAGCCGATGCCGCCAATATCATGTCACTTTTGATGCTGGCCGCACCCTGCGGCACCGAGCTCGTTGTAGAGGCCACGGGCGACGACGCCGAGGCGGCGCTGGACGCCCTACAGGCGCTGTTCGAGGCGCGCTTCGACGAGGACGCCTGATCCCCGTCCAGGGCGCTACGCCTTTTCATCGATCGGTTCTCAGCGGCCGATGCTCATCTATCGGGCCCCATCATGCAGCTCATTCAGACCGGTAAGTACTCCCGGGTCTATTTCGACCCGGCCCGCGATCATTTCATCAAAACCTTTCATCCCAAGGCCTTCGACCGGCTGCGCTATCTAACGCGCATTCGCCCCTACCCTGGGCACAACTTCGCCCTGGTCGCCGCGCGCCTGGAGGCGCTCGGTATCGCCACGCCGCGCATCGTCGAGGCCCGCCCTTACCGATTGGTCACCGACAACGTCCACGGTGAGCCGCTCAGGGCCCACATTCTCGACTCCCCAAATCTACAGGAGCAGTATCTGGACGCGCTGGCCGCTTTCGATCACGAGGGCATTCACTGTCGCGGCCTGCACACCGAGAATTTTCTGGTCCATGAGGGCCGCATGGTGGCCATCGACCTCGACGCTTACAAGCTGCCGCGCTGGCGGCGCTACCCACGCCGGGAGTATCTGGACTGCCTGAGTCGCTCGCTCGCCGGGCCCGAGTACTTTTTGTTCGAGCGTCTGCTCGAGCGCCTGAACCTGGACGCCCAGTACCGCCCCAAAAGCTAATTTGAAAAACGCTACCCATAAAAAAACCCGCGACGCAGTTCGAGCCGTCGCGGGCTATCGTACGTGTTGCGCGTTTAGTCGCCGGCGACGGTCATGGCGTCGACCAGCCAGCTTCCCGTGTGGATACTGCCCCGGGTATCGATGTCGTCGCCCAGCGCCTGGAGGCCCTTGAACATCGTCATCAGATTACCCGCGATGGTGAACTCCTCGACCGGATACTGGATCTGGCCGTTCTCGACCCAAAAACCCGCAGCGCCGCGGGAGTAGTCGCCGGTTACGCTGTTCACGCCCTGGCCCATCAGTTCGGTCACCAGCACGCCGCGCCCCATGCGCGCCAGCAGTGACTCCAGGCTTTCCTGCGGCGCTTCGAGGCGGATGTTGCGCGCCCCGCCCGCATTGCCGGTCGTGGTCATGCCAAGACGCCGGGCGCTGTAGGACGAGAGCATATAGCTTGCGATGCGCCCATCTTCGATAAAGCGGTTGTGGCGCGTCTGCACGCCTTCACCGTCGAAGGGCGAGCTTGCCATGGCGCCGACTTCCAGCGGGCGCTCCTCGAGGTTGAACCACTCGGGAAACAGCGGCTCGCCCAGCTTGTCGCACAAAAAAGAGGCCTCGCGGTAGAGCGCGCCGCCGGCCAGCGCTCCCATGAGATGCCCCACCAGCCCGGATGCCAGAGACGGGTCGAACAGCACCGGGAACGTGCCGGTCGGCGGGCGTTTGGCGCCCAGCCGGCGCAGGGTACGCCTGGCCGCTTCGCGCCCCACGCTTTGTGGGTCTCTCAGCGCCCGCGGGTCGCGGGCGCTGGTGTAATCAAAATCGCGCTGCATGCCCTGCTCATCCTGGGCGATCAGCATGCAGGAGAGCGAGTGACTGCTGCCCTTTTGCGTGCCTACGAAACCGTGGCTATTGGCGTACACCCGCACACCCTCGCCGCTTGAAAGCGAGGCGCCTTCGGACTGATGAATGCCGGCCACCTCGCTCCCGGCGCGCTCGCAGGCAAGCGCGAGCTCCGTGGCGCGCTCGGTATCCAGCGCCCAGGGGTGATGCACGTCGAGATCAGGCAGGTGGGTGGCCATCAGGGAGGCCTCGGCGAGTCCCGCCGCCGGGTCCTCACCGGTATAGCGCGCAATCGACAGCGCCTTCTCGACTGCCGCCTTGATCGAGGCGGAACTCGCGTCACTGGAGGACGCGCTGCCCTTGCGGCTGCCCACGTAAAGCGTCACCGCGATGCCTTGATCCCGGGAAAGCTCGACGGTTTCGACCTCACCCAAGCGCACGCTCACCGACAGCCCCTGGTCGACGCTGGCGCCTACCTCGGCCTGGTCGGCGCCCAGCTTTTTGGCCAGCGCCAGCGCCTCTTCGGCCCGCGCGACGAGCTCCTGCTGCTGCGCGGCCGCGTCGAATGCCTGTGCCATAACGTTCTCCTTATCGCCGCTGTCGCGGGCGGATCAATGTAAGGGTCGCAGCTGATATACTAGCCGGCGACAAATCTATCAAGTGAGTGACGTATGCCTAAAAAACGCCCTGCGGTCGAGTCTTTCGATGAGCTCGACGACGCCCCGGAGCGGCCCAGCAAATCCCAGCTCAAGCGCGAAATGCACGAGCTGCAGGCGCTGGGCGAAACGCTGATTGCGATGAGGCCCGCCGAGCGCGCGCGCTTTCCGCTCTCCGACGACATGCTCGCCGCCATCGATGAAACCTCCCGCATTCGCTCCCATGAAGGTCGCCGGCGCCACATGCAGTACGTAGGCAAGCTGGTGCGCAAGGAGGATCTGAACGCGATTCAGGCGGTGTTCGACGCCATTGAAGCGGAGAAGAACCAGCGCGATCACGCCTTTCACCGCCTCGAAAAGTGGCGCGACCGGCTGATCGACGAAGGCGACCCGGCGGTCGATGCGTTCATGGCGGAGCACCCCACCGCGGATCGCCAGGCCATTCGCCAGCTCGTTCGCAACGCTCAAAAGGAGCGTGAGCAGGAAAAGCCGCCGGCCAGCGCCCGCAAGCTTTTCAAACACCTTCGCGAAACGCTCGTTCTCTAATCCTCTTTCACCGCCAGGCGCATCAGGACTGGGTGCCGCCCACGGTCAGCTCGTCGAGCTTGAGCGTGGGCTGACCCACGCCAACCGGCACGCCCTGGCCTTCCTTGCCGCATACGCCGACGCCGGTATCCATCGCCATGTCGTGGCCGATCATCGACACTCGCCCCATCGCCTCGGGGCCGTTGCCGATCAGCGTCGCCCCCTTGACCGGCGCGGTAATTTTGCCGTCCTCGATCATGTAGGCCTCGCTTGCCGAGAACACGAACTTGCCCGAGGTGATATCCACCTGGCCGCCGCCAAAGCTCACCGCGTAGATGCCGCGCTTGACGCTTTTGATGATCTCGTCCGGGTCGTCCTGACCGGCCAGCATCACCGTATTGGTCATGCGCGGCATGGGTAGGTGGGCAAACGACTCGCGCCGCGCGTTGCCGGTCGGCGCCATGCCCATCAGCCGCGCGTTGAGCTTGTCCTGCATGTAGCCGGTAAGAATACCGTCCTCGATCAACGGCGTATTCTGGCCAGGCGTACCTTCGTCGTCGACGCTCAGCGAGCCGCGCCCGTCCATGATCGTCGCGTCGTCCACCACGGTCACGCCTCGGGCGGCGACCTGCTGCCCCATGCGCCCGGAAAACGCCGAGCTGCCCTTGCGGTTGAAGTCACCTTCCAAGCCGTGGCCGACGGCTTCGTGGAGCAAAATGCCCGGCCAGCCCGCACCGAGCACTACCGGCATCTGACCCGCTGGGGCATCGATGGCCTCCAGGTTGACCAGCGCCTGGCGTACCGCCTCCCTGGCGTAAATCGCCGGCGCGCCCTGCTCTTTTAACGTGGCCATGGAGTAGCGCCCGCCGCCGCCGGCGCCGCCGCGCTCGCGGCGGCCGTTTTTGAAGGCAATCACGCTGACGTTGAAGCGCACCAGCGGACGAATGTCCGCGGCGAGCGTGCCGTCGCTTGCCCGCACCAGCACCACCTCATAAGTGCCGGAAAGCGAAGCGCTGACCTGGCTGACACTCGGATCCGCCGCCCGCGCTACCCGGTCGGCCTCCATCAACATGGCCACCTTCTCCTCAGCGCTAAGCCCCGCCAGCGGATCGATCCCGGCATAGAAGTGCTCGGCATGAGTCATCGCTACCGGCTGGCCGGCGCGCTTTTGGCCGCTGCGCACGATGCCCGCCGCGGTACGCCCGGTATCCAGCAGGGCGTTGGTGTTGATCTGATTGGAGTAGGCGAAGCCGGTCTTCTCACCGGCTAGAGAACGTACGCCTACGCCACCGTCGATGTTGTAGCTGGCCTCTTTCACGCGCCCATCTTCCAGCACCCAGCCCTCCTGCCAGGTGCGCTGAAAGTAGAGATCCGCGTAGTCGACCCCGGCGCCAAGCGCGACGTCGAGCCCGGTGTCCAGCGCCTGTAAATCCAGCCCCCCGGGCGTCAACAGGATAGAGGCGGCAAAATCCAAATCACTCGTGTGTGCGGTCATTAGGGGCCTTTTAGCGTAACGCGCGGCGAGGTCCAGGGACCCTGCACGCGAAAATGTAAAGTGGTCGCTCGGTTTAGCGTCTCGCCAAACAGCTGGTCGGCAACGAACAGCGCCGCGCCCGCCACCGGCGCGCCCACCGCGAGCGCGGCGATGGGGAGCGTCTGGCTAACGGGCAGTGTGACGCCAAGATGCTGGTCGAGTTCGCGTTGGAGCAGGTTAACATGTCCATTGAATCTTAACGTGGCGGCCGGCGCTTCGATTTGCAAGGGTTCGCGAAGCGTTAAACGCCCACCGGCGACCGTTGCACTGCCTTTGAGACGATCAAAGGCCATGCCTTCGCCGGTGATGTCGGTAAAATCGAGCCGTAGACGACGCAGGAGGTTGTCGAAATTCAAGAGCCCGACGAGCTTTGCCGAGGGCGAGTTCATCGATAAAAAGCGGCCGTCACGAATATCGGTATCGAGCTCGCCGGTGGCGCGGGCCAGATCGACCTGCCAGGGCGCCCCCAACCATTCGAGCGACGCGTTAGCGCGAGTCACGCGACTGGTCATCGGCACCGGCTGACCGAGCTCCTCGAGCGCGGTGCCAAGGTCCCCACCGCGCACGGCGATATCCGCCCGGGTCTGGTGATCCTGCCAGAAAAGCTCGCCGGTCAACGACAGTTCGCCCAGCGTAAGCCCCACCGGCGACAGCGCAAAGCGTCGCTCCCCGGTTTGCCAGTAAGCGGTGAGCGGGCCGATGCGGTGATCATGAAGGCTGACTTCGGCAAGCCTCAAGCGTCCGTTGGGCACATCACCAAGCCAGGCCGGGGCGCTGAACACCTCGGGCGGCGAGGTCTCGACCGCCGCAAGCCAGGAGTCCGGCGCCGGAGCAGATTCACTGCCCAGCGAAAGCCCCACCAGCCGGTCGGCGTCGAGCGAGGCCACGGTAATGTCCAGAGGCCGCTCAGGCGCTGGCTGATACGCCACCCGGCCGGAGACGATATCGCCGCCAACACGGGCATTGAGCGTTTGATCAGCCAGCTGCGCCGACAGGCTGAGCGCCCCCAGGCAGCGCTGATTGACGCTCAAACACGGCGTATCGAGCATCAGACTCACCGGGGTATCGAAGCGCGGAATTTCCGGCGGCCCATCGCGTTGGCTGCCGCCCTCGGCAATCGGGGCGAGCGCACGCTGCCAGTCGAGCACGTCAAGCCGTGCAAGATTCGCCTGGAGCGCCAGCCCGCCGCCGGGAGGCACCTCGGGTAGCGTCGCGGCGCGGCCAATGGCCACCGCCCCGTCGACGGCGTCACCTAGCCGCAGCCGAGCCTCGACCACCTCGCCCAGGCGAGCATGTAGCGCGCCATTTTCGACCTCGCCTTCGATCTCGAGCGGCCAGGGCGTACCGCGGGATTTGTTGAACGGTGCGGGCAAGCGGCTTTCGACGCCCACCAGATCGCTTTGAAACCCAAGCCAGATGCTGGGCTCCAGACGAATGTGGCCGTTCCAGTCAGCCCGGCCATTCAACAGCGCATTGGTGCGCTGAGGGTCCACCCCGGCCAGGGTGAAAAGCTCGCCGGTATCGACCACGCCGGCAAGCGAAATACCGCTTTCCGGCACGTCGAAGTCGGCGCGAACGGGCCCGTCGAGCAGTCGCCCCTGGGCGTTACCCAAAAGCGCAAAGCGCTCGCCGCGCTGCTGCCAGTTCAGCTCGCCGCCGATGTCGGTAAGCGGGGCCTGCGCGAAAGCGGCGTGACTTAGCCGCGAAAGCGATGGACGCGCCGTGATGTCGAGCGCGAGCGTGTCGGGTTCGTCCAGCTCAAGGGTGAGCTGCAGGTCGCCATCGACCTCGCCGCTGGCGCGCACATCGCTTAGAAACGACGTGTCGACCTCCGGTATGGCCTGAATGAAATCGATCATCGAGGCCGCGCTGCTGGCGAGTTCGCCGTCGACCGCCAGGCGGTCATCCTCGAGCGTCACCTCGCCATCGCGCGCCTGGACCCCCAGGCTCTGGGCGCGGTCGACGCGCGCGCTGAGCGTCTGGCCTTTAAAGCTCAGCCGACCAGCGACGTCCTCGATCATCGGCCAGCCCTCGCCGATCGGCAAGAAACCCTGCTCGATATCGAGCGCCAACGCCACGGTGGGCGGGTTGCCCGAGCGGTTTTCACCAATAGGAAGCCCTAGCCGCAGCGAGCCGCTGGGCACGACCCCGCCCACGTCGTTTGAAAGCCACTCCAGAAGGCCCTCGTCCAACACCTTCACCGGGAGCCACTGGGGCAGCGGCGTGGCGATAGCGTCGACGTTGGCAAAATCGATATTGAGGCCGAACTGGCCGCGGCCCTGGCCGTTGATCAAACCAAAGCCCCCGGTGATCTCGGCGCCGTTCCAATCGATGTCGAGCTCGCGGCCGCTGACCATGGTATTGGGCCCGTCGTAGACCCACTCCACCATACCGCGGGCGTGGCGAAGCGTCATGGGCTCGGCGAACACGCCGGGAAAGTTGAGCTGGCTGTCACCGTCGCTTGAAAACGTTACCCGTCCGCGACGGTCCCGCGCCTGTACCCAGGCATCGAGCGGCCCGCCTCCCGGCGCCTGCTGCCAGGGCTCGACGCTTACGTCGTTGAGTGCGACGTCCACGCCCCAGTGGCCGTCACGCTGACCAAGTGCAATCCCCTTCACCTGGCCGCTGGGCGAAAGCGTTTGCAATACCCGAGTCAGCGATTCGGGCAAAAAGGCGTACTCTCGCCAGGCCGTCAGCGAAGCCAGTTCAAACGCGCTGGTGCGCAGTGCCCAGCGGCCAGGCTGGTGGGTCAAATACCAGTGGCGCGGCAGAGCCGGGCCTTCGCTGACGTTGTCCGGCTGCGCCCACTCGACGCTTTTGGCGTCGCCGCTGAGCCAGGCCTCGCCGCCGTCGCCGTCGCGCTCCCACTCGCCGCTGGCCTGAATATCGCGCAGAACGGCGAACTGCTCCTGCTGTCTGAGCGTCAGCTGGGGAATACCGACGCCGGCGCGCACCCGATCGAGCCGGCCGCCGAACCACTCGCCCCAAAGCCGCACCGACCCGCCGGCCTGCTCGATGTAAGGCATGTGATCGGCGCGGAACACGTCGCCGAGTGCCACCAGATGATCGAGCTGAAGCTCCAGCTGTACCGCGGCGGAGAAGTCGCTCGGCCCGCCGGGGCCCGGCTGCATTTCCGCCTGCACGATTAGCGCAGGCAAGGCGCGTTGGTCAGCGGGTGTATCTGCATCGAGAATATTGACCGTACCTTCGAAGCGGGCGAGCTCGTCGCTACCGCCGAGCAGCAAACGCGGCGCGTTCAGCGCCAGGGTCTGCTCGCGTCCGTGCAGGGTCAGCTGACTATCGCGCAGCCAAAGCCGCTGCTTGAGCACCAGCGCGGTCCAGCGGTCGATCCGGTTGAGATCCACGCTGGGCTCCTGGGCGAACAGCAGCGGAAGCGTTGCCGGGTCGGGCCATCCCCAGGATCCATCGTCGAGCTGGTAGAGGTGAACGTCGAGTTCGCTTATCCGGGCATCGCTGAAAATCGGCGCAAACGCCTTGAGCGAAGCCCAGGTGTCCAGGCGAAGGTAAGCACTTGGCAGCGTTAAAAGCGGCGCCTGGTCAGTGCTGGCCGTAAGCCCCTCCAAACGCAGTACCAGATCGTTTCGCTCGAGCGACAGCGACAGATGCTCGATGGAGACCGGCGCGCCGATGTGGGTCTCGAGCAGGGACTCGATCGAGGGAATCAGGCTGTCGGCCTGGCTAAACGAAAGCCGCAGCACCAAAAGGGCCACGGCAATCAGGGCAAGGAGCGCGGCTACCAGCATCAGCAGTCCGCGTAGAAGATAAGCCACTGGCGTCATTACATCAGCACGATATCGTACTGTTCCTGTGAGTAGTGCTGCTCGACCTGAAAGCGAATGGTCTTGTCGATGAACGCCTCCAGATCCGCGACCGCCGCGGACTCCTCGTCGAGCAGCCGGTCGACCACGGGCTGGGAGGCCAGTACTCGGTAAGTATCGGCGCTGTAGGCGCGCTCTTCGCGCAGAATCTCGCGAAAGATTTCGTAGCAGACGGTTTCCGGCGTTTTCAGGGTGCCGCGTCCGTGGCAGGTCGAACACGCCTCGCAAAGCGTTTGCTCGAGGCTTTCACGGGTGCGCTTGCGCGTCAGCTGTACCAGTCCGAGCTCGGTCACACCGGTGCACTTGGTCTTGGCGTTGTCGCGCTCCAGCGCCTTCTCCAGCACTCTGAGCACCTGGCGCTGGTGCTCGACGTCCATCATGTCGATGAAGTCGATGATGATGATACCGCCCAGGTTTCGTAGGCGCAGCTGGCGGGCGATGGCGGTGGCCGCCTCGAGGTTGGTCTTGAAGATGGTCTCCTCGAGATTGCGGTGGCCCACGTAGCCGCCGGTGTTGACGTCGATGGTGGTCATCGCCTCGGTCGGGTCGATCACCAGATAGCCGCCGGACTTGAGCTGCACCTTGCGCGCCAGCGCCTTTTGAATTTCGTCCTCGACACTGTAGAGATCGAAGATCGGCCGCTCACCGGGATAGTACTCGATGCGATCCACCGCGTAGGGCATGAACTCCTCTGCGAACTCGACCAGCTTGACGAAGTTCTCTCTCGAGTCGATGCGCACCTTTTCGATGTCGTCACGCATCACGTCGCGCAGAATACGCATGAACAGCGGCAGGTCGTCGTAAATGACGCTCGGGGGCGTAGCGCTCACCTTGCGCTCGCTCACCTTGCGCCAGATACGCAGCAGAAAGTACATGTCGCTTTCGAGCTCCTCGTCACCCACGCCTTCGGCAGCGGTGCGCACGATGAAGCCGCCGGTGATCTCCAGGCTTTGTGCTTCGATACTTCTGTCGAGCAGTGCCTTCAGCCTCTCGCGCTCGCCTTCGTCCTCGATGCGCTGGGAAACGCCGTGGTGGGGCGAGTCGGGCATGTAGACCAGATAGCGCGACGGAATCGACAGATGCGTGGTCAGCCGCGCACCCTTGGTGCCGATCGGGTCCTTGGTGACCTGCACCACCAGCGCCTGGCCCTCGTGCAGAAGTGCCCCGATCGGCGGGTGCGGCTCGCCGGCGCCCGCCTCGGCCATCACTTCGTGGGCGTGAATGAAGGCGGCGCGCTCGAGGCCAATATCGACAAAGGCAGCCTGCATTCCAGGCAGAACCCGCACCACCTTGCCTTTGTAGATATTGCCTACGATCCCGCGCCGGCGCGAACGCTCGATCAGCGCCTCTTGCAGCACGCCGTTTTCGACCAGCGCCACGCGGGTTTCCATGGGGGTCAGATTGATCAGGACTTCACCGCTCATGCGCTCTTCCTTATGGGCTCGCTGGCCTCAAGGGGGTTCCATGTCCCAACCACTTTACAGGCGAGCCGACCAAACGGACACACCCTGACGCGAAAGTAACGCCGCCGTCTCGAAAAGCGGAAGTCCGACCACCGCCGAGTGGCTGCCCCGAATTTCCTCGACGAATACGGAGGCCAAGCCTTGAATCGCATAGCCCCCGGCCTTGTCCCAGGGCTCGCCGGTCTCCCAGTAGCGCGCGATTTCAGCATCACTGATCGCTCTCATGCGCACCTCGGTGGTGACCACCGTTGAGAGCGTACCCGCAGGGCCGATCACGGCGACCCCGGTCATGACCTGATGGGTCCGGCTGGAAAGCGCGGCGAGCATCTCGCGGCCGTGAGCAGCGCTTTCAGGCTTGCCCAGCACGCGGCCATCAAGCACCACGGCGGTATCGGAGCCAAGTACGGCTAGCCCGGTCGCACCAAAGCACGCCCGGGCCTTGGCGATGGCCAGGCGCTCGACGTAGTCGTGGGCCGACTCGTTTTCCAGGGGCGTTTCATCGATGTTGCTGGCGCGCACCTCGACCGCCACGCCAATGGAGGCCAAAAGCGCCTTGCGCCGAGGCGAGGCAGAGGCCAGACACAGCGTCGGCGCGCGGTGGGCGCCATCAACACTCACGACGCGCCCTTGACCGCTCGGCGCTCGAGCGCCAGGAGCATGGTGGCAAGCCAGGGCCACAGCAGCCCGCTGATCAGCGCGGAGATCAAAAACGAGAGATGGATGGTGAAATTGCCGGTCAGCACCCGCAGCCACTGCTCGATGAGCTGCACGAGCCCTAGCAGCACCAGCACCAGCACCGCCTGCTGAACCAGCGAGTAGGCGCGAAAGCGCGGGTACACCAGCGCCGCCAGAAACGCGAGCGTGGTGTACACCAGCGCGTGCTGACCCAGTACGCTGCCCTCGATCAGATCCAGCATCAGCCCGATCATGAAACCGTGCAGCACCCCCACGCGGTCCGGCACGCGCATGCACCAGTAGACCAGCATCAAACCGATCCAGTCCGGGCGAAAGGCTTGCCAACCATCGGCCAGCGGCATGACCTGCAGGCACAGCGAGAGCACCAGGCTCAGCCATACCACCACCAGCGGAATCACCGGCGCTCTAGCCATTGGGGACCTCCGAAGACGCCGCCTCGTTAAGGCGCTGCGAGGCGTGGATCGCCGCCGGCGAAATCGTCATCGAAGCGTCCCACAACGGTGGTTCGTCCTCCTGTTCCAGCGGCGGCGGAAACAGCAACAAGAAGTGGCGCGAACGGGTCAGCTGCGCCGACGGTACCGCACTCACCTGAGCAAAAGGCTGGCCCGGGTCGTGATAGACCTCGGTGACCCGCGCCACCGGGTAGCCCGGCGGAAAGCGCCCGGCAAGCCCCGAGGTGGTCAAGAGATCGCCTTCGCGGATATCGGCGGTGTCCGGCACGTGAAGGACGCTGACGCTGTCGTAGCGCCCGGTGCCCTGCACGATGAAGCGCAGCCCGTTACGATTCACCTGCACCGGCAAGGCGTGGCTGGCATCGGCCAGCAGCAGCACCCGGCTCGAGTAGGCCGACACCGCCGTCACCTGGCCGACCAGCCCGAAGGCGTCGATCACCGGCTGGCCGACGTAGGCGCCGTTGCGGTGGCCGCGGTCGATCACCATTTGGTGGCTGAACGGGTCGTTATCGAGCGACAAAAGCTCCGCCGACATATAGGGAATTTCGGTACGCTCGGCGGCGCTCAAAAGCTCGCGCAGCTCGGCGTTTTCGGAGGTCAGGTTGGCCAGGCGCTGGCCGCGGTGTGAAAGCGTCAGAATCTGCTCGCGCAGAAGACGGTTTTCATCCACCAATGCCTGCTGGTCGGAAAGCACGAGCGACCCCCAGTTCAGTAAGTCGCTTGGGAGGCTCACGACCCACTGAACCGGCGCCACGACCATGGTGAGCTGAGCGCGTACGTCTTCCATGCGCGTAAAGCGCTGGTCGACAAACATCAAGGCGCTTGCCGCCAGCACGCAAAAGAAGAACCGGTAGCCCGGAATGGGGCCGTGCGAAAATAGCGGTTTAATAGGCAACCCCTCGCAGTAAACCGCTGGAATCAGTCGCTCGAGAGCAGCTCGAAGGTATGCTGATCGATCATTTCCAGCGCTTTACCACCGCCGCGCGCCACGCAGGTCAGCGGGTCTTCGGCGACGATCACGGGAAGGCCCGTCTCTTCGGCGATCAGCTTGTCCAGATCGCGCAAGAGCGCCCCGCCACCGGTCAACACCAGGCCGCGCTCGGCGATGTCCGAGGCAAGCTCGGGCGGTGACTGCTCGAGCGCGCTTTTGACCGCGGCGACGATCGAGCCGAGCGTCTCCTGCAGCGCCTCGAGAATCTCGTGGGAGTTGAGCGTGAAGCTTCTGGGGATGCCTTCGGCCAGGTTACGCCCGCGAACATCGATCTCTCGAAGCTCGCCGCCGGGGTAGGCGCAGCCGATCTCTTCCTTGATACGCTCGGCGGTAGCTTCACCGATGAGGCTGCCGTAGTGGCGGCGCACGTACGCGGTGATCGCCTCATCGAAACGGTCACCGCCTACGCGGATGGATTCGGAGTAGACGACGCCGTTGAGCGAGATGATCGCGATTTCGGTAGTACCGCCACCGATATCGACGACCATCGACCCCTGCGCTTCCTCGACCGGCAGTCCAGCGCCGATCGCGGCGGCCATCGGCTCTTCGATCAGAAACACTTCGCGGGCGCCCGCGCCTTCGGCGGATTCACGAATGGCGCGGCGCTCGACCTGGGTCGACATGCACGGCACGCACACGAGAACGCGGGGGCTGGGGGTCAAAAAGGTGCTTTGATGCACTTTACGAATGAAGTGCTGGAGCATCTGCTCGGTCACGGTGAAGTCGGCGATGACGCCATCCTTCATCGGACGGATCGCCGTGATGTTGCCCGGCGTGCGGCCCAGCATCCGTTTGGCATCGGCGCCGACGGAGGCGACGCTACGCATATTGCCCGATTGGCGAATGGCGACGACGGAAGGCTCGTCCAGGACGATGCCGCGACCGCGTACATAAATCAGTGTGTTGGCCGTACCCAGATCGATCGATAGATCGCTGGAAAACAGCCCCCTCAAGCGTTTGAACATGGATGTTGTTACCTAGTGCAGACCGGGAACCCTGTGCGGATGCAAACGGTATCACCGCAACCCCTTGGCAGCAAGCACGAGTCGCTCCCCTGCCCGTTGTGTGGATTGTGTGGTACCTTTTGCGGCTATTTTAGTGACGTTCTGTCGATTGACGGCGTCTTGTTGACCGTACGTATACCGCCCAACGCGAAATACGT
Organism: Halomonas sp. GD1P12; assembly: GCF_025725645.1. NCBI lineage: Bacteria > Pseudomonadati > Pseudomonadota > Gammaproteobacteria > Oceanospirillales > Halomonadaceae > Halomonas > Halomonas sp. GD1P12. Next base: position 2,142,122 of record NZ_CP107007.1, read on the forward strand.
TCCATTACGTTTGTGAGGAAACCGCGATCATGGCACTTGAAGAATCTCACGTGCGCCGGGCCGCGCACCTGGCGCGGCTGGCGATCAGCGACGACCAGGCCGGCCGTTTTGTGGACGATCTCAGCCGAATTCTGGACATGGTCGACCAGCTTCAGCAGGTGAATACCGACGGCGTCGCCCCGCTCGCCCATCCGCTCGACGCCACCCAACGCCTGCGCGCCGACGAAGTCACCGATTCCAATCAGCGCGACGAGTATCAGCGCTGCGCGCCAGCGGTGGAAGACGGCCTATACCTGGTGCCTCGCGTGGTGGAGTGAGGCCACCTCCTCCCGCCCTTTCGACTTTTCATATTCGCCCCGAACGGAGCTTTTGGGTCATGCATAATCAAACCGTAACCCAGCTGGCGGCCGCCTTGAAAAGCGGCGAGCTCTCGAGCCGAGAGATCACCGCCCACTATCTACAGCGGATCGAGCGGCTCGACGACAAGCTCAACAGCTTTATCAGCGTGACCGCCGAACAGGCGCTGGATAACGCCGAAGCCGCCGACAAGGCGCGCGCCGCGGGCGACACCCACGCGCTTGCCGGTATTCCACTGGCGCTCAAGGACATATTCTGCACCAAAGGCGTTAAAACCAGCTGTGGCTCGAAAATGCTGGATAACTTCGAAGCGCCTTACGATGCGACCGTGGTCGAAAAACTGAATGCCGCGCGCACCGTAAGCCTTGGCAAGACCAACATGGACGAGTTCGCCATGGGCTCCTCCAACGAGAACAGCCATTATGGCCCGGTGAAAAACCCCTGGGATCTCCGGGCCGTGCCCGGCGGAAGCTCCGGCGGCAGTGCAGCGGCGGTCGCGGCGGGCCTGGTGCCAGCCGCGCTCGGCACCGACACCGGCGGCTCGATTCGCCAGCCCGCCGCGTTTTGCGGCATCACCGGCCTCAAGCCCACCTACGGGCGCGTTTCGCGCTTTGGCATGATCGCCTACGCCTCGAGCCTCGATCAGGCCGGGCCCATGGCGCGCAGCGCAGAGGATTGCGCGCATCTTCTCAACGTCATCGCCGGTCACGACGTGCGCGACTCCACCTGCGCCACCCGCGGCGTGCCGGACTACACCGAGCAGCTCGATGCGCCGCTTTCCGGGCTCAAGATCGGCCTGCCGAAAGAGTACTTCGGTGACGGCCTGAATCCGGACGTCGAGCGCGCGGTGCGCGAGGCGGTGAAGGTGTACGAGTCGCTCGGCGCGACCGTGCGCGAGGTGAGCCTGCCGCACACCCACTACGCCATTCCCGCCTACTACGTCATCGCCCCGGCAGAAGCCTCGTCGAATCTGTCGCGCTATGACGGCGTGCGCTTTGGCCACCGCTGTGAAGATCCAAAGGATCTGATCGACCTTTATACCCGCACCCGCCAGGAAGGGTTCGGCGAAGAGGTGAAGCGGCGCATTTTGATCGGCACGCACACGCTCTCGGAAGGCTTTTTCGACGCCTACTACATCAAGGCGCAGAAAGTCCGCCGTCTGATCCGTCAGGACTTTCTCGATGCGTTCGAGGACGTCGACGTGCTGATGGGCCCGGCCGCGCCGACCACGGCGTTTGACCTGGGCGCAAAAAAGGACCCGGTGTCGATGTATCTACAGGATATCTACACCATCGCCGTCAACCTGGCGGGCATTCCCGGCATGAGCGTGCCGGCTGGCTTCGTCGACGGCCGCCCGGTCGGGCTTCAGATTCTTGGCACCCACTTCGCCGAGGCGCAGCTTCTGAACGTGGCCCACCAGTTCCAACAGGCCACCGATTGGCACCTTCAACGTCCCGCACTCGCCGAGGAGAACGCCTAATGCAATGGGAAACCGTCATCGGGCTGGAGGTTCACGTTCAGCTCGCTACCCGCTCCAAGATCTTCTCCGGGGCGTCGACCGCGTTCGGCAGTGAGCCCAACACCCAGGCAAGCGCGGTAGACCTGGGGCTACCCGGCAGCTTGCCCGTGCTCAACGAGCAGGCCGTGGCGATGGCCGTTCAGTTCGGCCTCGCAGTACACGCCGGCATTCCCGAAGTATCGGTGTTCGATCGCAAGAACTACTTCTATCCGGATTTGCCCAAGGGCTATCAGACCAGCCAGATGTACCACCCCATCGTGGGCCCGGGCGAGGTCGAGATCACCCTGGATGACGAGGTGACCAAGCGCATCCGCATCCACCACGCGCATCTGGAAGAGGACGCAGGCAAGTCGCTGCACGAAGACTTCCAGGGCATGACCGGCATCGACCTGAACCGCGCCGGCACCCCGCTTCTGGAGATCGTTTCTGAGCCGGACATGCGAAGCGCGAAAGAGGCAGCGGCGTATCTCAAGGCAATCCACTCGATCGTCACGTATCTCGGCATTTCCGACGGCAACATGGCGGAAGGCTCGATGCGCTGCGACGTCAACGTCTCCGTGCGCCCCAAAGGACAGGAAGCGTTTGGCACCCGCGCCGAGATCAAGAACGTCAACTCGTTTCGCTTCGTCGAGCGCGCCATCGCCTTCGAGGTCGAACGCCAGATCGAGCTGATCGAGGACGGCGGTAAGGTGGTCCAGGAGACGCGCCTGTTCGACCCGGAGCGCGACGAGACGCGCAGCATGCGGACAAAAGAGGAAGCCAACGACTACCGCTACTTCCCCTGCCCGGACCTTTTGCCGGTCGTACTCGACCAGGCGTATCTAGACCATTTGAAAGGTCAGCTGCCGGAACTACCCGCCGACAAGCGCGCGCGCTTTCAAAACGAGCTGGGGCTGTCGGCGTACGACGCCAACGTGCTCTCTGCCAGTCGCGAAATGGCGGAGTTTTTCGAGGAAGTGTACCAGGTCTGCGGTGACGCCAAGCAGGCGGCCAACTGGGTTCAGGGCGAACTCTCCGGGGCGCTCAACCGGGAAAACCTGGGCGTTGCGCAAAGCCCGGTGTCAGCGCAGCAGTTGGGTCAGCTCATCAAGCGCGTGGTCGACGGCACGATCAATGGCAAGGCTGCCAAGGAGGTCTTCCAGGCGCTGTGGAACGGCCAGGGGCGCGACGCCGACGAGGTGATCGAGGCCAAGGGCCTGAAACAGGTGACCGACACCGGTGCCATCGAGGCGATGATCGACGAGGTGATTGCGGAGAACCCGGCCCAGGTCGCGCAGTACCGCGACGCGGAGCCGGAAAAGCGCGGCAAGATGATCGGCTACTTCGTCGGTCAGGTGATGAAAGCCTCGCGCGGCACCGCCAACCCGCAGCAGGTCAACGGTCTCTTGAAAGAGAAGCTCGACGCGCTGCTTTGATCCCTTTTGCAGGGCAGTTGCTTAACGCCAAAACGGCGGCCTTCGGGCCGCCGTTTGGGTATCTGACGCTCGGCCCTGCTAAAGCTGACCGGGCTCAATAAAGCGCACGAGCCGGGCCACCCCGGCCGCCCATACCGGCGCCGTGAGCTCGGCGAGGGCGCCGGTAGCAAAGGCGGGGCCACGGGTTTCGCGCCCCTCGACCAGATAGCCACACAGCGCGCCGACCAGCGGCATGTGGCTCACGAGCATGATCGTCTCGCCTTCCGGCTGCGCCAGGAGCCAATCGCTCACCGCCCGCGGCGCATCGTCCGGCGTGATGTTCGATAGCGTTTCGACCGGCACGCCGAGCGCATCGCTCACCGCGGCGGCGGTTTGCTGAGCGCGCCGATAGGGGCTCGCGCAGAGCCTGACCGCCCCCAAATCGTCCTGAGCCGCAAGCCAGCCGGCCATGCGCGCCGCCTCGTACTCGCCCTGGGCGGTCAGCGTGCGCGCATGGTCGACCTGCCCAGGCCCTGCTTCGCCGTGGCGCATGATCAAAAGGCGAGCATCACTTGCCATGGGCGCCTCCCGTTTCGCTGTGCGCCCGATGGACGGCCTCTCGGGGCAACACGAACTCCACGTCGCTGCTGTGCTCGTTCATCATCAGCATGCCGGCCATCTCCTTGGGCGCCACGCCTTCGAACAGCACCCGGTTGAGCCCTTCGGCAAGCGGCATGTAGACGTTCATCTCCCGCGCCTTGTCGCGCACGAGCCTGACCGTATTGACGCCTTCCGCCACCTGGCCCAGCGCGTCGATGGCCTCCTGGAGCGTACGCCCTTCGCCCATGGCAAAGCCCACGCGATAGTTGCGCGAAAGCTTCGACGAGCAGGTCACGATCAGATCGCCCACCCCGGCCAGGCCCAGAAAGGTCATCGGGTTCGCCCCCTGGGCGACGGCGAAGCGGCCCATTTCCGCCAGCGCCCGGGTCATCAGCATGCTGCGGGTGTTCTCGCCCATGCCAAGCGCGGCGGCCATGCCAGCGGAGATGGCGTAAATATTCTTGAGCGCCCCGCCGAGCTCCACGCCGTGGCGGTCGTTGCTGGCGTAAACGCGAAAGTAGCCACAGCCCAGCGCCTGCTGCACACGGGTGCGAGTCAGCGGGTCCTGGCTTGCCACCACGGTGGCGGTCAGCTGCTTGTCGGCGATTTCCGAGGCAAGGTTGGGGCCGGCGATCACCCCGATATGGGGAAAACCCGTCTCCTCTTCCAGCACCTGACTCATCAGCAAAAAGCTGTCCTGCTCGATGCCCTTGGTGGTGCTGACGAGAATTTGCTCTTTTGTAAGCCACCGTTTGGCCTGACGCACGACGTCTCGAAAGGCGCTGGAGGGAATGGCGACGAGCACCAGCGCCGCGCCCTCGACGGTTTCGCGGATGTTGGTCGAGGCGATGACCGCCTCGTTGATTGCGTAGTCGGGCAGGTAGCGCCCGTTTCGGTGCTCGGTGTTGATCTGCTCGACCAGCGCCTCGTCGCGCATCCACTGGCACACCTGGGCGCCGTTATCGGCGGCGATACTGGCAAGCGCAGTGCCGAAGCTTCCGCCGCCGAGCACCGCAACCTTGATCTGCTCCAAAGCCATGACGTCATCCTACTCTTTCGGGCGATGCAGCTACTTTATCACTTATCGCTTTGACCAGGACGCTGGATAACGGCCTGTTTTCTAGCGCTAAAAAAAACGGCCCGCCAAAAGGCGGGCCGCATTGCTTAAACGCTGATCAGGCGGTAAGAACGCTATTCAACCGCTTGACGTAGGCGGCCGGGTCGTCGAGATGGCCACCTTCGGCGATGATGGCCTGGTCGAGCAGGATGTGGGCCAGCTGGGTGAACTGCTCGCCCTCGGCGCCTTCCAGGCGCGCCACCAGAGCGTGATCCGGGTTGAGCTCGAGAATCGGCTTCACCTCGGGCATCGGCTGGCCGGCGGCCTCCATGATGCGGCGCATCTGGTAGCCCATTTCGTGCTCGGGCAGCACCACGCAGGCCGGGGAGTCGGTCAGGCGATGGGTGATCTTCACTTCCTGAACGCCCTCGGCCAGCGCCTCTTTCACTCGCTTGACCAGCGTCTCCTTCGATTTGGCGGTCTCTTCCTGGGCCTTCTTCTCCTCTTCGTCTTCCACATCGCCAAGGTCGAGCTCGCCCTTGGCCACGTCCGCAAACGACTTGCCGTCGAACTCGGTCAGATGGCTCATCAGCCACTCGTCGATGCGATCCGACAGCAGCAGGACTTCGATGCCTTTCTTGCGGAAGATTTCGAGGTGCGGGCTGTTCTTCGCTGCGTTGAAGCTGTCCGCGACCACGTAGTAGATTTTCTGCTGACCTTCCTTCATGCGCTCGATGTAGCCGGCCAGCGACTGATCCTGAGCGGCGGTATCGGTATGCGTCGAAGCGAAGCGCAGAAGACCGGCAATGTTTTCGCGGTTGGAGGGATCTTCGCCCGGGCCTTCCTTCAGCACGCTGCCAAAGGTGTTCCAGAACGTCTGGTACTGCTCGCTGTCTTTCGAGAGCTTCTTGAGCATGTCCAGCGCGCGCTTGGTGAGTGCGCCCTTGATCTTTTCGACCTTCGGGTCCTGCTGAAGAATTTCACGCGACACGTTGAGCGACAAATCGCGAGTATCCAGCACCCCCTTGATGAAGCGCAGGTAGAGCGGCAAAAACTGCTCGGCGTCGTCCATGATGAACACGCGCTGTACGTAAAGCTTCACGCCGCGGGCACCGTCGCGCTCGAACATGTCGAACGGCGCGCGGCCGGGCACATACAGAAGACTGGTGTACTCGAGCTTGCCTTCGACCTTGTTGTGGCTCCAGGTCAAGGGGTCGCTGAAATCATGGGCGACGTGCTTGTAGAACGCCTTGTACTCGTCGTCGCTCACCTCGGATTTCGGACGCACCCAAAGCGCGGTGGCTTCGTTGATGGTCTCCCAGGTCGTGACTTCGCTACCTTCGATCTCGTTGCCGTCATCGTCCTTTGCAGTTTCGACCTTCGGCATACGCACCGGCACTTCGATATGATCCGAGTACTTGCGCACCAGCCCTTTCAAGCGGTAGTCGTCGGCGTACTCCTTGGCATCGTCCTTGAGGTGCAGGGTAATTTCGGTGCCGTGAAAATCGAGCTCGAGGTCGGCGACGCTGAACTCGCCCTCGCCCTTCGAGCGCCATTCCACGCCTTCACCTTTCTCGCTGCCCGCCTTGCGAGTGCGCACGACCACTTCATCGGCGACGATGAAACCGGAGTAGAAACCGACACCGAACTGGCCGATCAGCTTGGCGTCCTTTTGCTGCTCGCCGGTGAGCTGTTGCATGAACTCGGCGGTACCGGAGCGCGCGATGGTGCCCAAATTGGAAATCACGTCGTCGCGGTTCATACCGATGCCGTTGTCGCGCAGCGTCACGGTGTTGGCGGCGGCATCGTGCTCGATTTCGATACGCAGGTCGCTGTCGCCTTCGTACAGCGCGTCGCTATCGAGCGCGGCGTAGCGAAGCTTGTCGCAGGCATCCGCAGCGTTGGAGATCAGCTCGCGGAGAAAGATCTCCCGGTTGGAGTACAGGGAGTTGATCATCAGGTTCAGAAGCTGTTTGACTTCCGTTTGAAAACCAAGCGTTTCTTCGTGGGTTGCCGTGCTCATGCGTAGCCCTCAATTGCCTATTGCTGCGTTACCAATGCGCTTTTTTAGCGCGAAACGTTCGTGTGAACGTCAATATGGGGCCAGGCCGAATGATTTCAAGAACACGGTGATACCGAGCAAGGGCCCGGGGTTCAAGGCTCAGGTTCAAGGATCAGGTGTCCAGCGGTTCCGGGTCGCCGTACTTCCACGCCCGATAGCCAATCAAACGCCGGTCGATGCGATCCAGAAGCCAGCCAATGATCAGCGCGTCATCGACGACGCCGATGAGAAAGAGAAAGTCCGGAATCAAATCGAAGGGCATGATCAGATAGCCAAGCGCCAGCGCCATCATGCCAAACGCCGACCAGGGCACCGGACGGTAGCGGCCGCTCACGACATCGCGCGTCATGGGGAAAAACAGTTTCAACGCCCGCGCGATACGCTTGAACGCCCCAACACGGCCTTTCAAGCGCCCAAGCCACCACCCTTTCATCCATCGTGCCATGAGTATTCGTCCTTGTGAAAAATGCAGGTCAACGCGTCAAGTCCCCCAATTGTAGGGGCAAGCGGCGCCGTTATGGTCCACTATAGACGCTCAATACCCCAGCAGTCAGCGCCACCCGTTTAAAGAGAGGAAGCCATGCCGGTTTTGCGATTACGTTTTCGCCTTAAAGCGCTGGGCGTCGCCGCGCTCGTCGGTTTAGCCGCCCAGGGAGTTGCCACGCCGAGCCTGGCGGCAACGGACGCCCAAATGAGCGCGGCACTCAACGCTGCCCGCGACCAGCAGTGGCAGCGCGTCGACGAGCGCGCCATCGCCGGCCACGTGCTCGAAGGCTACGTCGAGTATCATCGCCTGCGCGGGCGTCTTCCCAACGTCTCTTCCGGCGAGGTTCAGGACTTTCTCCAGCGCTACAGCGATTCGCCACTTTCCGAGTGGATGCGCGGCCAAGCAATCGCCAATTACGGCTACGCCGGGCGTTACAACGACCTGTTGGCTATCGCCGACGGCGTGCCGGACGGCACCGCCCGCCAATGCTACTACTACACGGCACTGCTGGACCGGGCGCCTTTGGAGGCGCGCGCCGCAGGGCTCGATCTCTGGCGCACCGGCAGCTCCCAGCCCAACGCCTGCGACACGCTCTTCAATCGCCTGCGCGCCGACGGTACGATCGATGACCGCGCGGTGTGGGAACGCAAGATGCTGGCCTGGCAGGCCGGTGACATCGGACTTTCGAACTACCTTAACGGCCTGCTGGGCGGGCAGTGGCAAAGCGCCATCGACACCGTGGAGGCCACCCACCGCAGCGCCTCGATGATTGCCCAGGCGCCGGCGTGTTTGGGCCCACAGTGCGCGGCAAGCGCGGCGTTCTATCAGGCCGGCATGCAGCGCTACACCCAGGAAAACACGCCCGCCGCGCTGAGCGCCTGGCAGAGCCTGTCGCCCCGGCTGGCGCTCGATAGCGACGCGCAGCGCGTCATCGAGGAAGAACTCGCCTTTTATGCGCTGGTTCGAAGCGTACCCGGCGCGCTTGGCTGGGTGGACAGCGTGCTGCCTTCGCTTGGCAGCGAGCGAGTGCTCGAGCTCCGCGTGCGCCGCGCGCTCGAAGATCGCCAGTGGCAGGACGTCATGCGCTGGATCGCCCAGATGCCGCCGACCCAGCAGGAGAGCAGCCGCTGGCAGTACTGGCTGGCTCGGGCCAACGAGCAGTTGGGTAACCGGGACGCCGCCGAGGCGCGCTATCGCGAGGCAGCGCTGGACCGCAGTTTTTACGGCTTCGCCGCCGCGGAGAAGCTCGGCATTCCCTACCGGTTGAACAACGAGGTCAGCTACTTCGACGAGGTGTCGCGCGAGCGCACCGCAAACCTTCCGGTGGTGCAGCGCACCGAGGCACTGCTGCGTATCGGTGAAGACGGCCTGGCCAACAGCGAGTGGCTTTACGCCGCGCGCACCTTGCCCCCGCTGGAGGCCCGGGCGCTGGCAGACTACGCCGCCCAGCGTCAGTGGTACGCGCGGCTGGTGCAAACCACCATCGCCGGCGAGATGTGGGATGCGCTGGAGTGGCGCTTCCCGCCGGCCTACCGTGAAAGTTTCATGCGCTGGGGCAATCAGACCGGGGTCGACCCTTACCTTTTAATGGCGATTACCCGTCGCGAAAGCGCCTACAATCCGGTGGCGCTCTCGCCCGCCGGTGCCCGCGGCTTGATGCAGCTGATGCCGGGCACCGCCGCCCAGGTGGCCCGCCAGCTGGGCCTGGCCGACCCGGGGCCTTACGGGGTGCTCGACCCGGAGCTCAACATCCGCCTGGGCAGTACCTATATTCGTGAAAAGCTCGACCGCTACCGCGGCAACCGCCTGGCGGCCACGGCAGCCTACAACGCCGGCCCCGGCCGGGTCGACCAGTGGCTGGGCAGCGGCATGGAGTCGTTCGACCTGTTCGTTGAGAGCATTCCGTTTCGCGAAACCCGCGACTACGTCCAGGCGGTGCTGAGCTATCGGGTGATCTTCGAAAGCCTGGCCCGGGGCGGCGACAGCCAGGGCGTGACGCTCTTGAGCGATAACGAGCAGCAGAGTCGCTACGACCGCGCCCTGCTCACGCTTCGCTAGCCACACCCTCAGCGCCCGGCTAGACCGGGCGCTGCTCGAGCGCCAGGCGCAGGCCGAAGAGCACCAGCACCGCGCCAGTCGTGGCGTTGAGCACTCGCGCAAAGCGAGCGCTGGCCAGCCATCGCCCGGCACTTCCCACCAGCAGCACCACGCCAATTTGCCAGACGTTGGCAATCACGAAATGCACGCCGGCGAGCCACAGCGACTTCAAAAGCACGGGCTCGGTGGGGGCGATGAACTGCGGTAAAAACGCCATGTAGAACACCACCGTTTTGGGGTTGAGCACGTTGGACAAGAGCCCTTCGCGAATCGGCCTCCACAGCGGCACCGGCGAGTGCAGCGGCGAGTGCGGCTGGTCGAGCGCGCCGACGGGCAACGCCACGCCGCGCCTGGCGGCCAGCAGGCTGGTGATGCCCAGCCACACCAGATATCCAGCCCCGGCGAGCTTGAGCAGATTGAACGCCATCGCGGACTGCAACAGAATGAGCGAGATACCCAGCGCGGAAATCGTGGCGTGCACGAACAGCCCGCAGCAGATCGCAAGGCTGGTGACGACGCCGTCGCGCACGCCGCCGCGAGCGGTATTGCGAATCACCAGCAGCGTGTCCACGCCGGGGGTGATCGAGAGCAGCGTGATCGCGATCAGAAAGGGAATGAACTGGGCATCTACCAGCGTAATAGGGCTCATAAAGCGGCGCTCTTTGCGTTAAAAGAATCCTGACGTCGTCACTGGACGACCCCTTTTTTTACTTCTAAAGTGATTTTGTAGGCGCTAAAAGCGCCTATCTATTATTAAAAGCTCGTTAAGGAAACGAAAGATGGCAACTGGTACCGTCAAGTGGTTCAACGACACGAAAGGTTATGGCTTCATCTCTCCGGATGACGGCGGCGACGACCTTTTTGCGCACTTCTCAGAAATTCAGGCTGAAGGCTTCAAGACCCTGCAGGACGGTCAAAAAGTCACTTTTGAAGTCACGCAAGGCAAGAAAGGCCTTCAGGCTTCTAACATTCGCGTTTCCTGATCGGCGCGCGAAGATAAAGGCCCGCCTGGCGGGCCTTTTTATTGCCTGAACATCGACTAAAGTGCCGCCGGGTCACTGCGCGGCGTTCAGCTCATCGAGATCGCGCTCCTGCTCGTCGAGCGGCGCCTCGTCATTTTCAGCGTCGGCGTCGTTTACTTCTTCACCTTCTACTTCGCCGGTTCCGTTTGATTCCAGCGCGCCGGGCTCCTCTGTAGCCGCACTCGAGCCATTGTCGCTCTCGTCATTGGCGCGCTGATCGATCGAAGCGTCGTCGCTCGCTGCGTCAGCCTCCTCTACGCTTTCGCCACCCGGCGCGGCGGCGGCTTCTTCAGTCTCGGCCGCGGTTGCGTTTTGCGACGCCTCGGTACCGTCGTCATTGGCAGGCGCTTGCGCCGTATCGTCGCCGGGCGAAGCGGAAGCACCCTGCTCATCGCCGGCGCTGGTATCGCCGCCCGGGGCCGCCGTCGCTTCCTGGGGGGTAGCGGCTGGCCCGGGCTGAGCGGCACCGCTTGCCGTCTCGCTCGAAGACGCGGCGTCGGCGTTGGTGCTCCCTGCGCTATCGCTCATCGAGGCGCTGGATGACGGATCAACACTCTGCTCGGAAACGTCGCTCTGAGCAGCGCTTTGTTGCGCGGCGGATCGGTCTTCGTCATCGTTATCGTTGCCGCCACGGTTGGCGATGAGCGCGGTGGCTACCGCCGCGGCGCCGGCGATCGCGGCGGTACTGAGCATCGAGCTTCCGCTGCCGGGCTGGTGGGCGCTTGTGCCCAGCGCCGCGGCGTTCGTTGCGCCGGTGCTACGCTCGCGCTCCATCTCCTGGAACTGCTCGTTCAGACGCTGCTGCGCCTCTTCGAAGCGCCGCTCGGTATCCTCGATCAGGGCATCGACATCCGTCGCGTCCAGGTTCTCGTTCTGGCGCTCGCTTTCGGGCAGGCTACTTTCGACTTCCCAGTCGCTGGAGAAGCTTTCACTCTCCGCGGGGTCGAGTTCCGGCGTCTGGTTCTCGACCTCCTGGAACTGCTGCTCGAGCTGGCGCTGCGCCTCCTCGAAGCGGCGCTCGGTTTCGGCGATCACTTCATCGACATCGGAGCGGGTGGTTTCACCTGGCATGGCGCTCTCTTCATCGAGCGCCTCTTCCGGGTCGGCAGCCAGGGTATCTTCACCGGCCTGCACCTCTTCGCCGACCGTCGACTCGGCGCCTTCAGCGTCGAGCGCCTCGGCCTGTTCGAGCTCCTCAGCGGCCTGGCGCGCTTCGACGTCGTCCTCCATTTCACCGGCATCGGGCATGTCGGCGGCGTTCTCGGCGGCCAAGGGGGCCTCTTCGTTGTCGATGACCTCATCATCGGAGACGGCACTGTCCGTCGATTCCGGCTCGACGGTCGGCTCTTCCTGGCTATCACCGCAGGCGCTCAGCACGAGCGCCAGACTTGCCAGCAGCGGAATCCACAAGCGATTTACCATCGGGCGACTCTCCTTTGGTGGCCATGTGTAATGGCGCTATTGATGGCTCAATATGGGTTATCAGGGATGATCATTGGCGGACAGCAGCGTGCAGCCCTCGGGTAACAAAACGCTGAGCGCCAGCGGCACGACCTCGACACTAAAGCGTTCGTGATGACGGGCCTCGCCATCCAGGGTCAAGGGCCAGGGCGCATCGTCGGCTTTGGTCGTGACCGTGAGCTTCGTCGCGGTAAAGTAGCGTACGTAGCGCCCCTCGGCGGGAAAATTCTGCAGCTCGCCGATCAGCGTGGGCAGCTCCCATACCGATGAAAAATCCTTGACCAGCAGCACGTCGAGGCGGCCGTCATCAAGTCTGGCACGCGGGGCCAACACCTGGCCACCGCCGGACTGGCGGCCGTTACCCAGCGCCAACAGCAAAAGCGACTCGCTCTGCTCGTGCTCCTGCCAGTGCAGCGTGCCGCGATAGCTCTGGTGGCGCCAGGCTTTGAGCGCCCCCATCAGCGAGTAGGCCCCGCCTCCCAGCATGCGCTTGAGCATCTTGGGCGTGGTGGAGGTGATTTCGGCGCCGAAGCCGCCGGTGGTCATGTTGATATAGTAGCTAACGTCCGCCTCGCTGCCCTGCCCGGCGGTCATGCGCACCACGTCGATCGGTGCCCCCTCAAAAGAGAGCGCCGCCGACAGCGCCGGCCCCGGTTCCAACGGCAGCCCGACGGAGGTGGCGAAGTCGTTGGCGCTGCCCATCGGCACGATGCCCAGCGCCGGGCGACGGTCGTGAGCCACGCGCATCAGCCCGTTGACCACCTCGTTGACCGTACCGTCGCCGCCGGCGGCGATCACGTGAGTCATACCGTCATCGACGGCTTTTTCGGCGAACTCGGCGGCGTCACCGCCTTCCCAGGTCGCGCGCACCGTGATCTCTTTTCCCGCCTTCCGCTCGGCCAGGACCGCCTCGCGAAGCATCGGATCACCCGAGGATTTACCGTTCACGATCAGTAAGTAACGCTTTTGCGAGTCTGTCACCGGCGGTTTCCTTTCCATGGTTGGTTCGCCCTTTCAGGCCAGTGCCTTCTCCACCACTTCGAACACGTTGGAGGAGAGCGGCTCCCTGCTGATTCGTTTGAGCTCGTCGCGCATCAGCACCTTGCGTGGCTCATCGAAACGCTGCCAGCGCGTCAGCGGCGTGATCAAACGCGCGGCGATTTCCGGATTCAGGCGGTTGAGCTCGATGACTACGTCGGCCAAAAGCCGGTACCCCTGGCCGTCGAGACGGTGGAAGTTGATCCGGTTCTGGGTAAACGCGCCGATCAGCGCGCGCACCTTGTTGGGATTTTTGATCGAAAACGCCGGGTGGTCCATCAAATAACGCACGCGCTCGAGCACATCGGACTGCGGGCGCGTCACTTGCACCGTGAACCACTGATCCATCACCAGCGAATCGTGCGCCCACTGCTCGCCGAACGCCTTGAGTGCCGGGGTCGCCAGATCGTCGCGGTCGCTGTGTACCAAAAGCGTCAGGGCCTGGCGCACATCGGTCATATTGAGCCCCGCCTCGAACTGCGCCTGGCAGAGCGCGACGCCCTTCTCGTCCTCGATCGACATCAGGTAGGCAAGCGCGACGTTCTTCAGACTGCGCGTGGCGATCTGCTCCGGCGTCGGCGCGTAGGGTTCGTCCTGGGTGTTCGCTTCATACGTGGCGATGAACTCGTCGCGAAGCGCCAGCGCCAGCGACTGGCGCATGAATTCGCGGGCGTTATGGATGGCGTCGACATCGACGATGCGCTGCTGCTCGGCGATATAGGCTTCGGTAGGCAGTGTGAGCATCTCGGCCAGCACCGCCTTGTCGTTTTGCTCCTCGGTCAACAGCGCGCGAAACGCCTCGACCACCCGCGTATCCATGACCTTCTCGACACCGTTTCGATGCGCGGCGATCAAGTCGTCCAGCGCCAGCATCGACAGGCGCTGGCCGGCGTCCCAACGGTTGAAGCCGTCGCTGTCGTGGGTCAGCAAAAATGCCAGATCCTCGCGGGAGTAGGGGTAGTGCAGCGTCACCGGCGCGGAGAAGTTGCGTAAAAGCGACGGCACCGGCGCCTCGGCCACGTGTTCGAAGACGAACGTCTGCTCGTTTTCGGTCAAGTGCACCACGCCCTGCTTGCCAAGCGACTCACCGTTCAGAGTCAGCGTCAGATCCTGGCCGGACTTGGTGCCGACCAGGCCCATCAGCACCGGAATGTGCAGCGGCTGTTTGTCGGTCTGGCCAGGCGTTGCCGGCGTGCGCTGGCGAAGCGTGAGGTGGTACTCGCCGTGAACGTAGTCGTACTCGCCGAAGGCATCGATTTCCGGCGTGCCCGCCTGGCCGTACCAGCGCATGAACTGCGAAAGATCCTGGCCGGAGACCTCGGCCATGCAGCCGACGAAATCCTCGATGGTGGCGGCCTGGCCGTCAAAGCGCTCGAAGTAGAGGTCCGCGCCCTGGCGAAACGTCTCTTCACCGATCAGGTTACACAGCATGCGCACTACTTCCGCGCCCTTCTCGTAGATCGTCAGGGTGTAGAAGTTGGTGATCTCGATATAGTGGTCCGGGCGCACCGGGTGGGCGGTGGGGCCGGCGTCTTCGGCGAACTGGGCGGTGCGGAAAAACGACACGTCCTGAATGCGCTTGACCGGCGCGGAGTTGGTGTCCGCGGAGAAGCACTGATCGCGAAAGACGGTGAAACCCTCCTTGAGCGAGAGCTGAAACCAGTCGCGGCAGGTGACCCGGTTGCCGGACCAGTTGTGAAAATACTCGTGGGCGACGATGCTTTCGACGGTTTGAAAGGTTGCGTCGGTGGCGGTGTCCGGGTGGGTCAGCACCGCCGCCGAGTTGAAGATATTGAGCCCCTTGTTCTCCATCGCGCCCATGTTGAAATCGTTCACCGCCACGATCATGAACAGATCCAGGTCGTACTCGCGCCCGTAGGCCTGCTCGTCCCAGGCCATGGCGCGCTTCAGGGAGGCCATCGCGTGCTCGGTCTTGTTCAGGTTCTCCTCTTCCACCCAGATCTCGAGGGCCACTTCACGGCCGCTCAGGGTGGTGAAGCTGTCGCTCACCTTGTGCAGGTCGCCGGCGACCAGCGCGAACAGATAGCTTGGCTTGGGGTGCGGATCTTCCCACACCGCGAAGTGGCGCCCGCCTTCACAAGTGCCCTTCTCGACCGGGTTGCCGTTGGCAAGCAGTACCGGCTCGCGGGTTTCATCGCCGATGACGGTGACCTTGAACGTGGCCATGACGTCCGGGCGGTCCGGGTAAAAGGTAATTCGGCGAAAGCCCTGGGCTTCACACTGGGTGCAGTACATGCCGCTGGACTGGTAGAGCCCTTCGAGTGCGGTATTGCTTTGCGGGTCGATCTCGACCTCGCTTTGAAGACAAAACCGCGCCGGCACCTGAGCGATTGTGAGTGTTTCGTCAGTCAGCGCGTAGTCGTCAGGCGCAAGGACGCGGTCGTCGAGCGACAGTGACATCAGTTTAAGGTGTTCACCGTCGAGCACCAGCGGCGCGCTGTCAGCGGCGGTGGCGCTTCGCTCGATAAAAAGGCGGGCTTTGACACGGGTAGCAGCAGGGTCAAGATCGAACGTCAGCTCGGTGTGGGTCACGCTGTAATCGGGCGGCTGGTAGTCGCTTAGATAAACCGGCTGCGGATCGGACATGTTGCATAGCTCCTTGCTGGGTCATATCGCTGTTTTTGAAACATCCAGTATAGACGAGACGCGCTTTCGTGTTGGCGCGGCTCGGTCGACCCGGACGCGAATCAATTGCACGGGTCGGGACTTACAAGCCCTCTCTCATGGGCGCTAGTCGCGGAAGTTGTCGAACTGAAGCGGCAGGTCCGGGCCCTCTTCGCCACGCAACAGCGCCATGACGGCCTGCAGGTCGTCGCGCTTTTTACCGGTGACGCGCACTTTTTCGCCCTGGATCTGCGCCTGCACCTTGAGCTTACTGGCCTTGATGCGCTTGACGATATCCTTGGTTTGCGCCGCGTCCAGGCCCTGCTTGAGCGCCACTTCCTGACGCGCCTTGACGCCGGAGAGCACCGGGTCTTTCTCTTCCATGCAGCGGGCATCGATGCCGCGAGCGATCAGGCGGGCGCGCAGTACGTCGAGCATCTGCTTGAGCTGGAAATCCACTTCGGCCTCCAGCGCCACGTTGTCCCCTTCCAGGGCAAAGCTTGCGTCGACCCCCTTGAAGTCGAAGCGCGAGCCCACTTCGCGGTTGGCCTGATCCACCGCGTTGGCCGCTTCGTGGCGATCGAATTCGGAGACGATATCAAATGAGGGCATGGTGCGTTCCTTAACAAGAGGTTGCCCGCCATTCTAGAGCAGCCAGACGCCGGTTGCGATACGCCGGTCGTGATCCATTCGCCGCGATACACTTACCGCCGCAGCGACCGCCATACCCAACGCCGCCGCGATCCATTACCCTGAGCGAGCCTGACTATCGAAGGAAACGAACATGAGCGATCGCGAAAGCCGCCACAAGGCGTCGATGGAGAAACTCAAGGCCCGCGTGGATGAGAAAGTGGCCAGCGCCGATGAGGAGCGGGGGTTGATTCTGGTCAACACCGGTAACGGCAAGGGCAAGACCACCGCCGCCTGGGGCACGGTGACCCGGGCGCTGGGCTACGGCTACAAGGTGGGTGTGGTGCAGTTCATCAAGGGGCTCTGGGAGTGCGGCGAGCGCAACCGGCTGGAGGACGACCCGAACCTCCGTGTCGCCATCATGGCGACCGGCTTCACCTGGGAAACCCAGAACCGCGACACCGACACGCAGGCATGCCTTGAAGTGTGGGAAGAGGCCGAGAAAATGCTGGCCGACCCCGAGACCTACCTCGTCGTGCTCGACGAGATCACCTACATGCTTAAATTCGGCTATCTGGAGATCGGGCGGGTCAAGAAGGCGCTCGAAAATCGCCCCCGTGAGCAGACCGTGATCATCACCGGGCGCAACGCCCACCGGGAGCTGGTGGCCATGGCGGATACCGTCACCGAGATGCAGGAAACCCGCCACGCCTTCAACAACGGCCTGAAAGCGCGCCGCGGCATCGATTTTTGAGTCCTTGAGTCGGACTCATCGGCTAAACGCAAAACGCCGCCGGAAAGCCGGCGGCGTTTTCGAGCGGGCCCGGCGGGCCCGCGTTTCTCAGCGCGTCGCTTTAGACGTTACTGCTCATCGAACGGATTACGCAGCACGATGGTCTCGTTACGGTCCGGGCCTGTCGAGATGATGTCGATGCTGGTGCCCACCTGCTCTTCCAGGTAGCTGATATAAGCGCGAGCGTTGGCCGGGAGATCCTCGACCTTCTTGGCGCCGAGGGTCGACTCCTTCCAGCCCGGCAGATCGAAGTAGACCGGCTCGACGGCTTCGTAGCCTTCGGAATCGACCGGATTTTCCAGCACGTCGCCATCCTTGCTGCGATAGCCCACGCAGACGCGGATGTTCTCGAGCCCGTCGAGCACGTCGAGCTTGGTCAGGCAGATGCCGGAGACGGAGTTGATCTGCACCGCGTGGCGAAGCGCGACGGCGTCGAACCAGCCGCAGCGGCGCGCCCGGCCGGTGGTGGCGCCGAACTCGTGGCCGCGCTCGGCAAGATGCCGGCCGTGATCGTCAAAAAGCTCGGTCGGGAACGGGCCGGAGCCAACGCGGGTGGTGTAAGCCTTGGTGATGCCCAGCACGTAGTCGAGATACAAGGGCCCCACGCCGGAGCCGGTAGCGGTGCCGCCGGCGGTGGTGTTGGAGCTGGTCACGTACGGGTAGGTGCCGTGGTCGATGTCCAGAAGCGAGCCCTGGGCGCCTTCGAACAGGATGTTCTCACCGGCCTTGCGCAGATCGTGGACCTGGCTCACGGTGTCGCCGACCATCGGGCGCAGCTCGTCGGCCATCTGCATGGCGCTGTCGAGCACTTCCTGGAAATCGACCGGCGCTTCACCGTGGTAGTTCACCAGCACGAAGTTGTGGTAATCGAGCACTTCGCCGAGTTTCGAGGCGAAACGCTCGCGGTGGAGCATGTCGCCCAGACGCAGGCCGCGACGCGCCACCTTGTCCTCATACGCCGGGCCGATGCCGCGGCCGGTGGTGCCGATCTTGGCCACGCCCCGAGCCTTTTCGCGGGCCTGATCCAGGCGCACGTGGTAGGGCAGGATCAAGGGGCATGCCGGTGACAGGCGCAGGCGCTCGCGCACCGGCACGCCCTTGTCCTCGAGCTCGCGGATCTCCTTGATCAGCGCTTCCGGCGATAGCACCACGCCGTTACCGATGATGCAGGTCTTGCCCGGGCGCAGCACGCCGGAGGGAATCAGGTGCAGGACGGTTTTTTCACCGTCGATGACCAGCGTATGGCCGGCGTTGTGGCCGCCCTGAAAGCGCACGACCGCCGCTGCCGACTCGGTCAGCAGGTCCACGATCTTACCCTTGCCTTCGTCACCCCACTGGGTGCCCAGGACTACGACATTCTTACCCATTATGCACTCGTCTCTTGTGTCAGGGCCGTTGTCTGCCAACGACCGTCGATAAACTCGAGGCGGCGATCACAATCGTGCTCCGCCGGTTCACTGCGCTGCCCGGGCAGCGCTTGAATCACCCGCTCGCCCTGCTGGCGAAGCGACTCGATCGTCGCTTGTAGCGCCTCGTCGTCCGTTGACGGCGCCCAGATCAACCCCGGCTCCTTCGCGGCCGAGGCAAGCGTTGCCAGCTGCTTTAAATCCATCGAAAAGCCGGTCGCCGGGCGGGCCCGGCCGAAGGCGCGGCCGGTATCATCGTAGCGCCCGCCCTTGGCCAGAGCGTGGCCGTAGCCGGGCACGTAGGCGGCAAACATCATGCCGGTATGGTACTGGTAGCCCCTGAGTTCCGCCAGATCGAAATAGAGCGCCACATCGAAGTGGGCAAGCACCGTCCGGTTGAGCGCTTCGAGCTGATCGAGCGCGGCGGCGACCGACGCCGGGGCACCGGCAAAGCGCTCGCGGGCATCGGTCAGGATCGTGGCGTCGCCGTGAAGCTCGCCCAGCGCCAAAAACATGTCGGAAAGCACCGGGTCCTTGACATGAGCACTCACCTGACGCGAAAGCTCGCCCGGGGACTTGAGCGCCAGAGCGTCGAAGATTGCGCTCTCCTGGTCGCGGTCGAGGGCAGCAGCCTCGACCAGCGCGCGAAAGATGCCGATATGGCCCAGTGCCAGGTGGATCTCACTCGCCCCGGCGGCGGAAAGACTCGCCAGCGCCAGCCGGATGATCTCGCTATCCGCCTCGAGCCCGGCGTGGCCGAAGAGCTCGACGCCGACCTGAACCGGGCTGCGCCCGCCCTGATGCTGGTCGGCCTTGGCGCGTAGCACGTTGGTGCAGTAGCAAAGGCGCACCGGCCCCTGACGCTTGAGTGAGTGGGCGTCCATGCGCGCGACCTGCGGGGTCACGTCGGCGGAGGCGCCCATCATGCGCCCGGTCAGCTGGTCGGTCAGTTTGAAGGTTTGCAGATCGAGCTCGGTGCCGGTGCCGGTCAGCAGCGAGTCCAGAAACTCGACGGGCGGCGGCATCACCTGGTCGTAGCCCCAGACGTAATAGAGATCCAGCAGCGTACGGCGCAGCTCTTCCATACGGCTTGCCTGAGGCGGTAGCACCTCATCCATGCCGTCGGGCAGCAGCCAGCGGTCAGCGATGGTCATGTGAACAATCCTGCAAGACGATGAAGGCCCCGGGACTCGATGAAATCGTCGTTGGCACCCTGGCCAAAAACGCACCCGCGCCAAACGAGGGCCACAAAAAAACCGGGCGAACGCCCGGTTCAATTAAGTCTACCACGTTTGGCGGTCAGGTGAACCCCGCCGACTATCCGCCGGCGAGGCTCGACCCCCAACGCTTATTCGTCGCCCGCACCGGCGTTTTGGCTTGCGCCATTGTCCTGGTCGGGGCTTCGCAGGTAGCGGAAGAAGTCGCTATCCGGCTCCAGCACCAGCATGTTGCCATCGTCGGCGAAGCTCGTGCGGTAGGCGTCCAGACTGCGCCAGAAGGAGAAGAACTCCTGGTCCTGACCGTACGCCTGGGAGAAGATCGCCGCGGCTTCCGCATCGCCTTCACCGCGCAGGGTTTCGGCGCGCTCGTTGGCCTGAGCGAGCAGTACCTGACGGCGGCGGTCGGCGTTGGCGCGAATACGCTCCGCCTCTTCCTGGCCCTGAGCGCGCCACTCGCGGGCCTCGCGCTCGCGCTCGGAGCGCATGCGCTGGAAAACCGCCGCGGAAACGTCGTCGGGCAGATCGATTCGCTTGATGCGAATGTCGCGTATCGCCACGCCCAGCTCTTCACGCATGAGGTTGTCGAGCTCTTCGGTCGGACCGATCATCAGGTCATCACGGCGCTCGGCGATGATTTCCTGAAGGTTCAGTCGGCCAAACTCGTTACGCAGGCTCTCGTCCACGCGGGGCTGGATCAGGCGAATCGCCATCATCTCATCGCCGGCGGTGGCCTCGTAGTAGCGGGTCGGATTGACCACCTGCCACTTGACGTAGGAGTCGACGATGACCGCCTTCTGCTCGAGAGTCAGGTAGCGGCTGGTATCGGTGTCCAGCGTCAAAAGCCGGGTATCGAACTTGCGGATCGTCTGGGCGATCGGCATTTTCGCGTGCAGGCCAGGCTGAATGTTCTCCTCGACGACCTCACCAAAGCGCAGCTTCACCGCGCGCTCGGTCTCGTCCACTACGTAGAGGGTATTACTGGCAAGCCAGGCGATGGCGGCCAGGCCACCGACGATCAGCAGGGATCGGTTGTTAATCATTTAGCGGCCCTCCCTGCGAATGGTGCCATTGTTAGACGACGAACTGTTGCTGCTGCCCTGAGTGTTGCGCAGGGTTTCGAGCACCGACGGGTCGATCTGTTCATCGTTCTGGTTCGAGGTGCTGGCGGCACGGTTGCCACCGCCGCTGCCACTACGCAGCTGATCCAGCGGCAGGTACATCAAGGGCGCATTGTCGCTGACGTCCAAAAGCACCTTGGGCGTGTTGCCGTAGACCTCTTCGAGAGTGTCCAGATACATACGCTCACGCATGATCTCGGGGGCATTCCGATACTCGCCTACCAGTGCGGTGAAGCGGTTCGCCTGACCCTGGGCTTCGGCGACCACGGATTCACGGTAGCCCTGGCCCTGCTCGACGATACGCTGCGCCTGACCCTGAGCCGCCGGGATAATGGCGTTGGCATAGGCCATGCCTTCGTTGATCGTACGCTGGCGATCCTCGCGGGCACGAATGACATCGTCGAAGGCGTCGATGACCGGCGCCGGTGCGGAGGTCGATTCGATGTTGATGGTCTGCAGACGAATACCGGCACCGTAGGCGTCCAGATAGGTTTGCAGGCGGCTAGCCACGGAGCTGCCGAGAATCTCACGGCCCGAGGTCAGGATATCGATCATGTCGGTACCGCCCACGACGTGACGCAGCGAGGAATCCAGCGCGTTTTCGATCGAAAGCGACGGGTTACGCACGTTGAGCACGAAATCACGCGGGTTGGAGACCTGATACTGAGCGGATATCTCGACCTCGACGATGTTCTCGTCGCGGGTCAACATCGACTGGGTTTGCGATACCGAACGCACGCGGGTCACGTTGACCATACGCACGTCGTCGATCAAGGGCGGGTTCCACTGCAGGCCCGGCTCGACGATGCCCTGGTACTCACCAAAGCGAAGCACGACGCCGCGCTCGGACTGATCCACGAGATAAAACCCCATGGCCGCCCAAATCGCCAGTGCAAGTACGATCAACAGCCCCGGCAGCGCGAAGGAGTTGCGCGGCTTGCCGCCGCCACTTTGGCCGCCGCCGTTGCCGCTTTTCTTGCCGCTACCGCCGAGCATGCCGTTGAGCTTTTGTTGGAACTTCTTCAGCGCCTCGTCCAAATCCGGCGGTCCCTGATTGTTTCCGCCGTTATTGTTGCCGCCGTTGTTGCCCCCATTATTGCCGCCGTTACTTCCCCCGTTCGGGCCACGGTCATCCTTGCCACCGCGTCGGCCACCGCCACTCCAGGGGTCATGCTGGTTGCCACCACCAGGCTCATTCCAGGCCATACTTCGTCTCCACTAAGGTGTTCACCTGCACGCGGCCCCGCGTGAGAGCGAGGCCGCCGTGCTTATAATATTATTGCTTTAAAAAATCCTTGTGCCGTTTGCGTGGCGTCTATCGATACGCTACCACTCATCGGTCACTTGTAGCGACTCGGGCAAGTAGGTATTGGCACGCTCACCAAGCTGAGCCATTAGCTGATTGAAATCGCGCCTGGGCAGGCGAACATCCAACACCGAGCGGCCGTTCTCATCAAACGCTTCTTTGCGCACGGCGTTGAGCTCGTGAAGGCCCGCTCGAAGCTTACCCTGCTCCGGTGAGAGCGTCAGCGAAAATCCGATGACGTCGTCGGCCAGGCGCTGTGAAAGCGCTTCGTGCAAAAGATCGAGACCCTGGCCATTTTGCGCGGAGAGCCAAACCACTTCCGGGCGCCCGCTATCGTCGCGCTCGATGCGCGGGGCGCTGTCGAAGCGGTCGATCTTGTTCATCACCTTGAGCACCGGCACGTCGTCGGCGCCGATCTCCTTGAGCACGCGGTCCACCTGCTCGACGTTGAGCTCGCGATCCGGATCCGCCGCATCGATCACGTGAATCAAAAGCGATGCTTCGGCGGCTTCCTGGAGCGTTGCCTGAAACGCCTCGACCAGCTTGTGCGGCAAATGACGAATGAAGCCGACGGTATCGGCCATCACGATCGGCCCGACGTCGTCGATTTCCAAACGGCGCAGGGTGGGATCGAGCGTGGCGAAAAGCTGATCGGCGGCGTACACCTTAGCATCGGTGAGCACGTTGAAAAGCGTTGACTTGCCGGCGTTGGTATAGCCGACCAGCGAAACGCTGTGAATCTCGGCGCGAGAGCGCGCGCGGCGGTTCTGTTCGCGCTGGCTGCGCACCTTGTCAAGGCGCTTGTGAATCGCCTTGATACGACCTCGCAGCAGGCGGCGGTCGGTTTCGAGCTGGGTTTCACCCGGTCCGCGAAGACCGATACCGCCCTTCTGGCGCTCGAGGTGGGTCCAGCCGCGCACCAGGCGCGTGGACATGTATTCAAGCTGGGCAAGCTCGACTTGCAGCTTACCTTCGTGGGTACGGGCTCGTTGAGCGAAGATATCGAGAATCAAACCGGTGCGATCGAGCACGCGGCACTTGAGCTCGTGCTCGAGGTTACGCTCTTGCGAGGGACCCAGGCTGTGATTGAAGATCACAAGCTCCGCCTCGTGGGCGGCGAGCAAGGCTCTTAGTTCGTCGAGCTTGCCCGACCCGATGAACGTGCGCGGGTCAGGGCGCTGCCGGCTGGCCGTCAGCAGTGTCGCGGGTTCGGCTCCGGCAGAGCGTACAAGCTCGAGGAACTCACCCGGGTCTTCTCTGGCCTGTTCATCGTAAAAGTCAACGTGAACAAGCACCGCCGTTTCACCGGCGTCTGGGCGTTCAAAAAACAATCAATACCTCATGTCTTTCAGGCTATCCACCGCTTAGAGGTCCGCTTCAGGAGCGGCCGGGTCCTGGGCCGGCAAACGTACGTTGCGCGACGGCACCACGGTGGAAATAGCGTGTTTGTAAACCATCTGGCTCACGGTATTACGCAAAAGGATCACGAACTGATCGAAGGATTCGATCTGGCCCTGAAGCTTGATACCGTTGACCAGAAAAATAGAAACCGGAATACGTTCCTTGCGCAAGATATTCAGGTACGGATCCTGGAGGGACTGCCCTTTGGACATGCTGCTTCTCCCTAAAACTGTCTGGAGTGGGTTGTTAAATGGCGCGCCAGGGGCGCTACCGCAATCTTATTGCCCGAAAGGCTGGGTGTTACCACTAAATGCTACAACCGGGTATTAAAACCAGGCGTTACGAATGTCGTCGAGGGCTTTTAAAAACGCGCTCACGAAAACACTATCTTACGCTAAGCACCGCTTTCGCGCACGATTTTCAGCACCTTATCGTCAAGACCCAAAGCGCTTGAATCGATCCAGTGAAGTGACGGCCAGCTTCTCAACCAGGTTAGCTGACGTTTAGCGAGCTGGCGAGTAGCAATGATGCCGCGCTCGCAAAGCGTATGCTCGTCGTATTCACCTTCCAGGTGCTCCCAGGCCTGCCGGTAACCGACGCTCTTCATGGCCGGCAGGTCCTTGTGTAAGGTACCTCGCTTTCTGAGGGCGGCCACCTCGTCTATCAAGCCCTCGGACAACATTGTTTCAAAACGCCGCGCGATTCGCTCGTGCAGAACGCGGCGCTCGGCGGGCGCGAGACCTATCGACACCACGCGGTATGGAAAGTTTTCGACGCGCTGCTCGGCCCAGAGCGCGCTCATGGGCCGACCGGTAATGCGGTGCACCTCCAGCGCACGCAACAGCCTCTGAGGGTCGTTGGGGTGAATGCGCTGAGCGGAGACCGGGTCGACCTTTTCAAGCATCGCATGAAGGCCGCTCAAACCCAGCGCCTCGCGCTGCGCGTCCAGCTCCCGGCGCACGGTTTCATCCGCGGCGGGCAGATCCGCGACGCCTTCAAAAAGGCGCTTGTAGTAGAGCATGGTGCCGCCGACCAACAGCGGCACGCGCCCCGCCGCGGTAATTTGTCGCATCTCATTCAGGGCGTCGTCGCGAAAATCCCCCGCCGAATAGGGCGCTTCCGGTTCGCGGATATCGATCAGGCGATGCGGCGCGCGAGCAAGCTCCTGCTGACTCGGTTTGGCGCTGCCGATGTCCATGCCGCGATAGACCATGGCCGAGTCGACGCTGATCAGCTCGCAGCCCAGGCGCTCGTGTAGAGCGATCGCGGTGTCGGTCTTGCCCGCCGCGGTCGGACCCATCAAAAAAATCGCCAAAGGGCGTGTGTCGACCATGGCCGAAAGACTCCGTATCGAGGGCTACTGGCCGCGTAAAAAGAGCTTGTCCAGCGCCTTCATGCTCATTTGTGTCCAGGTGGGCCGGCCGTGATTGCACTGATCGCTTCGTTCGGTGCGCTCCATGTCGCGCAGCAGCGCGTTCATTTCATCGAGGGTCAGCCGGCGATTGGCGCGCACGCTGCCGTGGCAGGCCATGGTGGATAAAAGCGCGTGTAGCCGCGCCTCGACCTGGTGGCTCTGGCCAAAGCTTGAAAGCTCCTCGAGCACTTCGCGAATCAGTCCTTCCGGGTCGGCGCCGCTCAGCAGTGCCGGCAAGCTGCGCACCAGAAGCGTCTCCGGGCCTGCGATGTCGAGCTCCAGGCCCAGCGCGGCAATCGCCTCGTGCTCGCTCTCCGCGGTGGCCACCTCCTGACCGCTGGCGGCGAGCGACACCGGCACCAGTAGCGGCTGGGTATCCACCCCCTGGCGGGCCATCTGGGCTTTCATGCGCTCATAGACGATGCGCTCGTGGGCGGCGTGCATGTCCACCAGCACCAGTCCGTGAGCGTTCTGAGCCAGAATGTAGATACCGTGAAGCTGGCCCAGCGCGAAACCGAGCGGCGGCGCACTGGTCGGGTCGCTCTCCGGCATCGCCACCGGCGCTTCGCGCACCTGATAAGAGTCAGAGCGCTGCTCGGGAGACGGCTGCGGCGTGAGCAGGCTCTCTTCGTGATCCGGGTGCAGCGCCTGATAGCCCTGCATGAAGCGGCGCACGCGCTCGGCGCCGGGGTGGCGCGCGGGGCCCTCGCCGAGCGCCATGCCCTGCTGCTGCCAGCGCGGCGTTGGCTCATCTGGCGCGGCGGCATTACCGTCGGCCGTTGGCGACGCCTCAGGCGCCGGCGGCTCGTCGCCCTCGGCGCTGGCATCAAAGGGCTTCGAAGCCGCCAGGCAGTGGTGCAGGCTCGAGTAGAGAAAGTCGTGCACCATGCGCGAGTCGCGAAAACGCACTTCGTACTTGGTCGGATGGACGTTGACGTCGACCACGTCCGGGTCGAGCTCGAGATAGAGCACGAACACCGGGTGGCGGCCGTTGTAGAGCACGTCGCGGTAGGCCTGGCGCACCGCGTGGGCCACCAGCCGGTCGCGCACTACCCGCCCGTTGACGAAAAAGTACTGCTGATCCGCTTGGGCGCGCGAATGCGTGGGCAGACCCACCCAGCCGCTCATCTTGAGTCCGCCCGCCTCGCGCTCGATATAACGGGCGTGCTCGATGAAATTCTTGCCCAGAAGCGAGGCGATGCGCCGCTCCCGTGCGGCGGCGGAGTCGCCGGCGGGCAGCTGATGGACGGTTTTTTGATTGTGCCGCAGCACCCAGGTGACGTCGTAGCGCGACAGCGCCTGGCGGCGAAACGCCTCCTCGACGTGGGCGAACTCGGTCTTTTCGGTGCGCAGAAACTTGCGCCGGGCGGGGGTATTGAAGAACAGATCGCGCACCGCCACGCTGGTGCCCTTGGGGTGCGGCGCCGGGGCGACCCGCGCCTCCATGCCGCGCCCTTCGGCGACGACGCGAAAGCCGCGGGTCGGGTCGTCGCTGGCGTTGGAGACGAGCTCGAGGCGCGACACCGAGCTGATCGAGGCCAACGCCTCACCGCGAAAGCCGAGCGAACTCACGCCCTCCAGATCCTCGAGGCTCTCGATCTTGCTGGTCGCGTGACGGGCCAGCGCCAGCGGCAGATCCTCCTCGCCGATGCCGATGCCGTCGTCACGCACGCGCACCAGGCGCGTGCCGCCCTGCTCGATCTCGATTTCGATGCGTCGGCTGCCCGCGTCGATGGCGTTTTCCATCAGTTCCTTGGTCACCGACGACGGCCGCTCGACCACCTCGCCCGCGGCGATCTGGTTGGCAAGCCGCGGGTCGAGCACGTGGATCCGCGGGGTTCGACCTTGTTCAGACACTCATCACCTCACGTTCTCAAGCCTGGTTTTCACGCCAGGCTCTCAACTTACGCTCTCACTGCATTTTCTCAAGCCAGGTTCTCAGGAGCCGGGAATGCGCAGCACCTGACCCACGCGGATGACGTCGCCACTCAGGTCGTTGACCTGGCGGAGCTGGTTCACCGGCACGCCGTGGCGAAGCGCGATCGTCGAGAGCGTATCGCCGGACTGAATGCGGTACTCGTTGCCGGTCGGCGCGCGCTGGTTGTCGCGCTGCCAGGCAAGCAGACTCGCCGGCGGCGGGTTGCGCTCGAAGTGGGCGCGCAAGCCGCCAAAGATCGCCTGGGCCAGCGTGTGCTGGTAGGTCGGATCGCGTAGCTTTCGCTCCTCGTCCGGGTTGGAGATGAAGCCAGTCTCGATCAGAAGCGACGGGATGTCCGGCGACTTCAGCACCATAAAGCCTGCCTGCTCGACGCGCGACTTGTGCAGCCGGTTGATCCGCCCGAGCCGGTCGAGCACCTCACCACCGATGGCGAGCGAATCGTTGAGCGTTGCGGTCATGGTCAGATCCAACAGTACCCCGCGCAGCACCTGGTCCTTGTCGCGCAGCGACAGCGACCCGTCCACCCCGCCGATCAGGTCCGAGCGGTTTTCGCTGTCGGCAAGCCACTGGGCGGTTTCCGAGGTCGCGCCGCGCTGCGACAGCGCAAATACCGAACTTCCCTGAGGGCGCGGGCTGGAAAAGGCGTCGGCGTGAATCGACACGAAGAAATCCGCTTTCTGCTCGCGGGCGAGCTGGGTGCGCTGACGCAGGCCGATGTAGTAGTCGCTGTCGCGGGTCAGGACCGCCTTGAAGCCCTGGGTTGCATTGATGTCTGCAGCCAGGCGCTTGGCAATATCGAGTACGACGTCCTTTTCGCGGGTGCCGCTGGGGCCGATCGCCCCCGGATCTTCGCCCCCGTGACCGGCATCGACAGCAATGATGATGTCGCGACGCGGATGGGGCTGGGCGGGCTGGACCGCCGTGGGGGCGCGCTCGGCCACCGGCGCATCCGGCGGTGCGATCGCCTGGGCCTGAGCGGTGGCGCGCTGAGCCTGGATCTCCTGTTCGCGGATCATCGCCTCGATCGGGTCGATGGGGTTTTCGACCGCGCTTTCGCCGGGGTACTCCAGATCCACCACCAGCCGGTGGCCGTACTGATCGTTCGGCGCCAGCATGAAGTGGCGCGGGGTGATCGCCCGATTGAGCTCGAGCACGACGCGCAGCCCGCCGCCGTCGAGCCTTCCCGTACGTACCGCATCGATGGCGCTGTCATTAAGCGGCAGCGTCGAGGCGTCGGTGTCAAGCTGGGTGTCGTCGATATCGATGACCAGCCGTGACGGGTTGTCCAGCGAAAAGACGTCGGCGCTGGCGGCGCCGGAGAGATCGAACACCAGCCGCGCGTGGTCCGGCGCCGCCCACAGGCGCATGCTTTCGACCGTCGCGGCCTGAAGGGACGCCGATAGCGCCAAAGTGCCGAGCACGGTTGCCTTGAGCAGACGTTTGAATGGGCTACTCATTTCCATTGATTCACACCACTTTTGCGGTTTATCACGTAAACGCCTTCACGTTGGCGAGCACCTGCTCGCCCCACGGGCTCTTTGCCGTCAGCGTGGCCGTTCGTCCCTGGGCGGCCACGCTCAATTCGATGTGCACGTCGGCGCCGGGCAGCCAGCCGGCGCCGCGGCTGGGCCACTCGATCAAACAGAGCGCCTCGTCACTTAAAATGTCGCGACCGCCGATGAACTCGAGCTCTTCGGGGTCGCCAAGACGGTACAAATCGAGATGATACACGCGCCGGTCGTCGAACTCGTAGGGTTCGACCAGCGTGTAGGTCGGGCTTTTCACCGCGCCCTGATGGCCATAGGCGCGCAGGATGCCACGGGTGAGTGTGGTTTTCCCCGCGCCCAGCTCGCCTTCGAGATACACCCGCCCGCGCCCTTCGAGCGCGCGCCCCAGCGCCTCGCCAAAGGCGACATGGGCGTTTTCGTCATTCAACTGCACCTGCATGGAAGGCCTTCACGGGTTGATCAAAATGCGTGCATAGGATGCCAGATCGCTTGCCAGCAAGCCACGCTCGCCGTGCTCTTTTGCCGCCGCGTCGCCGGCCAGTGCGTGCACCATGACGCCCAGGCGCGTCGCAAGCTCGAGATCGTCGAACTGGGCGACGAGCGTGCCGAGCATGCCGCTGAGCACATCGCCCATGCCGCCACAGGCCATACCGGGGTTGCCAAACGGGCACACCACCAAGCCCCCAGGCCCCGCGATCAGGCTACCCGCGCCCTTGAGCACCACGATTCCGCCCCGGCTTCGCTGCAGCGCGCGTGCAGCCGCCGGCCGGTTGGCCTGCACCTCAGCGGTGGAGCAGCCCAAAAGCCTTGCCGCCTCGCCCGGATGGGGTGTGAGCACCCAGTTGTCGCGAGAAAGCCCCGGCCAGCGCGCCGCCAACACGTTGAGCGCATCGGCATCGACGACCAACGGCGCATCCGTCTTGAGCGCAGCCTGCAGCACCGCCTGCCCCCAGGCACCCTCGCCCATTCCCGGGCCAACCACGATGACGTCCGCCATACCCGCAAACGCGAGGGCATCGGCGCCGCCGGTCACGCTGCGGGCCATGACCTCCGGGCAGCGCGTCAGGCTTGCGCTAACGTGCTCGGCGGCGGTGGCCAGGCTGACCTTGCCGGCGCCCAGCCGCGCCGCCGCCTGGGAGGCCAAAAGCGCAGCGCCGCCAAAGCCCGGCGCGCCGCCCATCACCAGCACGTGGCCGAAAGCGCCCTTGTGCCCGGCGCGGGGCCGGGGCGCGAAGGCCGGCGCCAGCCAGCTCTCGTCCAGGCGCCAGGCGGCGGGCACGATATCGAAAAAGGCCTGGGCCTTGACCCCGAGCGCGCGAAAATCGATTTCGCCGGTGTAGCCCGGCGCATCGCCGGTGTGAAGGCCGATCTTGTCGCCGATGAACGTCACCGTGCAGTGGGCGTGCACCGCGGCGCCCTGTACCGCGCCGGTATCCGCCGCGATGCCCGACGGCACGTCCAGCGCCAGTACCGGTTGCCCTGCGCGATTGATGTCGTCGATCACCGCGCGCGCCTCGCCTTCGACCGGACGCGAAAGCCCGGTGCCGAACAGCGCATCGACGATCACCTCGCCGGTCAGCGCCATGCCTTCGCGGTAGCGCTCAAAGCCTACACCGGCGGCGCTGGCAAGCTCGGCGGCGCGGACAACGTCGTTTTCAAGCGACTCGAGCGCGCGGGTCGATATGCGCTGCACCTTGAGCCCGGCCTGCATGGCAAGCGCCGCGAGCACGTGGCCGTCGCCGCCGTTATTACCGCTGCCGCACACCACGGTGACGCTTTTCGCTTGGGGCCAGCGCGAGCGAAAGCTGTGCCAGGCGCTGGAAGCGGCGCGCTGCATTAGCGCAAAGCTTTCGATGCCGGCGGCGATGGTGCGCCGGTCGAGCTCGCGCACCTGGGCGGCCTTGTAAAGCGGGCGCAGGGCCTCGACGGTAAGCGCGGGGTTGAGCGTCTGACCTGAAATCGACACGAAAGCTCCTTATGCTATCGGTAAAGGGTCGGTGAACGGGGTCTGGCCCACAGTATTGATCGACACAGTATGGATCGAAATGCATGGCCGTGTCGTCAAAACGACTTATGGGGTAGCATAGCGCGCCCGCGCTTTGCCGTTTCATTCACCTGCCACACTCATCTACGTTGATCCACCATGGCGACACCCACCGCTTCACTCTCTGTCGATGAACTCGAACGTCTGGCGTCGCTGATCAAGACCTGGGGGCGCGAGCTCGGCTTTCAGCAGATCGGCATCACCGATACAGACCTTGGCGAGCACGAAGCGCATCTCGAGGCCTGGCTCGATAACGGCTATCAGGGCGAAATGGCCTACATGGCCAAACACGGCACCAAGCGTACCCGCCCCGCCGAGCTCGAACCCGGCACCCGACGGGTGATCAGCGCGCGCATGGACTACCTGCCGCCGGAGGTCGAAACCACCAGGGTGCTCGGCCAGGGTCGGCTTGCCTACGTCTCGCGCTACGCTTTGGGCCGCGATTACCACAAGCTGATCAGAAAGCGTCTGGCCACGCTTGCCAAGAAGATCGAGCAGGAGGTGGGCGCGTTTGGCTACCGGGCGTTCGTCGACTCGGCGCCGGTGATGGAGCGGGCGCTGGCGCAGAAGGCGGGGCTTGGCTGGTTCGGCAAGAACGCCATGCTGCTGAACCCGAAAGCCGGGTCGCTGTTTTTTCTTGGCGAGCTCTATACAGATCTGCCGCTGCCGGTCGATGCGCCTTTCGACACCGAGCACTGCGGGCGCTGCAACGCCTGCCAAACGGCCTGCCCTACCGGCGCCATCGTCGATGACAAAATCATCGACGCCAACAAGTGCATCTCGTATCTGACCATCGAGCTTCACGGCGCGATCCCGCTCGAGTTTCGCCGCGCAATGGGCAACCGGGTCTACGGCTGCGACGACTGCCAGCTGGTCTGCCCCTTCACCCGCTTTACCAGGGCGAGCGCGGAGGAGGACTTCGCCCCCCGCCACGACCTGGACCGCGCCTCGCTGATCTCGCTGTTCGCCTGGAGCGAAGAGGAGTTTCTCGACAAGACCGCCGGCAGTGCCATTCGCCGCATCGGCTTCGAGCGCTGGCTGAGAAACCTGGCGGTGGGGCTGGGTAACGCCCCCTGGAGCCGTGAGGTGGAAGCCGCGCTCAGGGCCCGGCGCGCCTACCCAAGCGCGCTCGTGCGCGAGCACGTCGCTTGGGCGCTCGCCGAGCAGCGACAAAAGCGCGGCGCGCGCATCGCCTCCGCCGTCTAGATTACTGCCCGGCGTCGGCTTTCAAGAACGTCTTGCGGTAGTGGGCAAGCTCGGCGATCGACTCCTTGATGTCATCCATCGCCAAGTGTACGTTCTTCTTGCCAAACCCTTCGAGCGCCTTCGGGTTCCAGCGCTTGGCCAGCTCCTTCACGGTAGAGACGTCCAGGTTGCGGTAGTGGAAAAACGCCCAGAGCGAAGGCATTTCGCGTTCCAGAAAGCGCCGGTCCTGGTGGATGCTGTTGCCACACATCGGCGAGGTGCCGGGCTCGACATAGCGGCTTAAAAACGCCAGCGTCTCGCGCTCGGCCTGGGCGGTATCCACTTGGCTTGCCTTGACCCGGGAGACGAGACCGGACTCGCCGTGGGTTTTCTGGTTCCAGTCGTCCATGCCGGCGAGCAGGCGATCACTCTGATTCACCGCGATCACCGGGCCTTCGGCGACCACGTTCAGGTCAGCGTCGGTGACGAGCGTGGCGACCTCGATGATGCGCTCCTTGTTCGGGTCGAGTCCGGTCATTTCCAGGTCGATCCAGACGAGCAGGTCGCGGCGCGGGGCAGTCGTGTCAGGCATGGTGTTCTCCAAAGCGAGGATCAGGGCGGCGGGGTCGTTACCCGCGCCACGTTAACAGGTACACTAATGCCATTGTACCGATCATCAGGTGGTCATGAGCAAACGTAAATTAAGCCGCCAGCAGCGCTGGCGGGTCGAGAAGATCCAGGCCGAGCGCGCCAACCGGGCGCAAAAGCGCGAAACCGACGATAGCGAAAAGCTCGCCGCCGGCGAATACGGCGCCGAGCAGCCCGGGCGCGTGATGGCGCATTTCGGTCGCACGCTCGAGGTCCGCGATGCCGAAGGCACCCCGGTGCGCTGCCACCTGCGCGCCAATCTCGAAGGCCTGGTCACCGGCGACCGGGTGATCTGGCGCGCCGGCCAGGAGGGCTCCGGCGTGGTGGTCGCCCGCGTAGAGCCTGAGAGCGTGCTCAAGCGCCCGGACGCCCGCGGGCTCTTGAAGCCGGTGGCGGCCAACATCGACCAGATTTTGATCGTTTTCGCCGTCGAGCCCGCCCCTCACCCCAATCTGATCGACCGCTACCTGGTCGCCGCCGAGGCGACCGGCATCGCGCCGGTGCTGGTGCTCAACAAGACCGACCTTTTACCCGATGACGGCGGCGAGCTCGGCGCGCTGCTGGAGCGCTACGCAGGCCTTGGCTACCCGGTGGTACGCACCACGACGGCCACGGACGAAGGCCTGAGTGCGCTTCGCGAACAGCTCAATGGCCGCACCTCGGTGTTCGTCGGCCAGAGCGGCGTAGGCAAGTCATCGTTGATCGATTTGCTGCTGCCCGAGGAGTCGCTCAGGATCGGCGCGCTCTCGGAGGATTCGCGCAAGGGCACGCACACCACCACTACCGCCAGGCTCTACACCATGAACGCCCGTGAGGTGGAGGATGGCGAGCTGATCGACTCGCCTGGCATTCGCGAGTTCGGGCTCGTTCACCTGAGCGAGCAGGAAGTGACCGACGGCTTCATCGAGTTTCATCCCTTTATCGGCCACTGCCGCTTTCGCGACTGTCGCCATCGCCAGGAGCCTGGCTGCGCTTTACTTGACGCCGTCGAGGCAGGCAAGATTCATCCTGAACGTTTTGCCAGCTACCGGCGCATACTCGATAGCCTAAGCGCCCCAGGCGCCCAATGACAGGAGCGGTTCATGAGTGCTGAACACCCATCCAGCGAAGCCAACGTGTTGCCCTTGATCGTCGAGCCAGGAGAGCTTGCGGCCAAACTGGACGCCCCCGGGCTTTTGATCATCGACGTGCCGGCCAACCCGGACAGCTACCGCCAGGGCCACGTGCCGGGCGCGGTGTATCTCGACTTTCGTTACCTGCTGCGCGGCGAGGGCCCGGTGCCCAACGACGTGCCGGACGTGGGCTTTCTCTCACAGCTGTTCAGCGCCCTGGGCCTGACCCGCGATACCCACGTAATCGCCTACGACGACGAAGGCGGCGGCTGGGCGGCGAGGCTTCTCTGGACGCTGGAGCTCATCGGCCACACCCGCTACTCGTACTTGAACGGCGGCATTCACGCCTGGCGCGACGAAGGCCTCGATGAGAGCCAGCAGCAGACTCTCCCCACGCCTTCCGAGTACCACGCCGAGATTCTCAATCCGCAGGTGCTGATCACCTGTGACGAGATCAAGGGCAAGCTCGAGGATCGAAATTTTGCGGTGTGGGATGCACGCTCCAGGGGCGAGTACGACGGCGAAAAAGGCAACAACAAGCACCTGGGCCACATTCCGGGCGCGGTGAACATGGACTGGGTCGACGCCATGGACCGAAAACGCGCGCTTCGCATTCGCGACTACGCCGAGCTTGTCACCGAGCTCGAGGCGATGGGTCTGACCCCGGACATGGAGATCGCCACCCACTGCCAGAGCCACCACCGCAGCAGTTTTACCTGGCTGGTCGGCAAAGCGCTCGGGTTCAACATTCGCGGCTATGCCGGCTCCTGGGGTGAATGGGGCAACCGCGACGACACGCCGATCGAAAAGTAGTGCCCGCCCCGCGCCGGGATGTTTGATCCTCTGACGAAAAGAACGCCACGTGACGCTATCTCAAAAAGCTTTTTCGCTGCTTCAGTACCCGCTTCCGCACCACGCGATCTCGCGGCTGACCGGCGCCTTCGCCCAAAGCGAAACGCCCTGGCTCAAGAACGCGCTGATCAAGGCGTTCATCAAGCGCTTCAACGTCGACATGAGCCAGGCGCTGGAACCCGAGCCGACGGCCTACCCCCACTTCAACGCGTTCTTTACCCGCGCGCTCAAAGCGGATGCCCGTCCGCTCGGCGACGGCCTTTTGAGCCCTGCGGACGGCGCGCTTTCGCGCCACGGGCGGATACAGGCTGGCCAGCTTTTGCAAGCCAAAGACCACACCTATTCGGCACAGACGCTTCTGGGCGGCGACGCGGTACTTGCCGAAGAGTTCATGGGCGGAAGCTTCGCCACGGTGTATCTGTCGCCAAGCGACTACCACCGCGTGCACATGCCCCTGACCGGCACGCTTCGCGAGATGATCTACGTGCCCGGGCGCATCTTCTCGGTCAATCAGGCCACGGCTCGCCATGTGCCGAACCTGTTTGCCCGCAACGAGCGGCTGGTGTGCATTTTCGATAGCCCCCAGGGGGCGTTTTCGATGGTGCTGGTCGGCGCGATGGTGGTGGCCGCGATCGAAACCGTGTGGGCGGGCCAGATCACGCCACTGGCAGGCACGCCGCAGCGCACCCGCTTCGAGCAACCGATCACCCTCGAGCGCGGCGAGGAGATGGGGCGGTTCAAGCTGGGCTCGACGGTGGTGATGTGCTTCGAGAACCCGGTCGATTTCGACGATCTGGCGCCGGAGACACCGGTCCAGATGGGCCAGCGTTTGGCCGATACGCCCGCTATCACGCCGGTCAGCGCCTGACACCCTCCAGAAAGATCGCTGCGCAGTGTCGGGCCCGGGCGTTGCAGCGCGCCTCGTCGATGGCCAAGTCCCGGCCGAGCAGCGCATTGATGTGCCACTCGCCCATTAACATGCCCATGAAAATGCCCGCCGCTTCCCGGGGCGCCTCGAGTGCCAACCTCCCCTGCTCGACCTGATCACTTAGATAGTCCGCCAGCGCCTCGCGGGTACGGTCCGGGCCGCGTACGAGAAACAGCTCGCCAAGCGCCGGGGCGCGCTCGGCCTCGAACGCAAGCCCGCGCATCAGCCGAATGACGCCGGGGTCGAACACCAGCATCAGCATGCGCCGGCCAAGTTCAAAAAGGACCTGCTCCGGCGCCTGGCGGTCGCGCCGCCCCGCCTCGATCACCGCCCAGGCGGTCTCGATATGGCGCTCCATCGCCGCGGTGAATAGCCCCTCCTTGCTGCCGAACTGCTTGTAGAGCGTGGCGAGCGACCCGCCGGCGCGGGCCACCACGTCGTTCACGCTAGCCCCGGCATACCCCTGTTCCAGAAACACGTCTCTTGCCGCATCCAACAGCCGCTCACGTCGTGCTACGCCCCGGGGGATCCGGGCATCACTATTTTCCTCTGCTTCCACTGTCCTTTCCGCTCCCATCGACTTGTTCTTTTCGCGACGCCTGGTCGGCACATTAAAGCTACCCGGCGCCACCGACAAAAAAACTGCGCTGATCTCGCAGCGCTGGATATGTAGTGTAGCATTCATTACACTATTGATCCTTATCCTTTCGGCACGCGGCCGAAACGTTCCAACTCAGGAGTAGCCATGGCTCAGGGCGACGTTCAAGGCGATACCGCCAACCTTTCCCACGGTGCGCCTACCGCGCAGGCCAAACCTAAAAAGCGCGGGCGACAATGGCTCTTGTTGGTCATCGGCCTGATCGCGCTGGTCGCGTTGGGCTGGTGGCTCGTCGGCTGGTGGCAGGTGGGCCGGTTCATGATCGACACCGACAACGCTTACATACGCACCGACAGCGTCGCAGTGAGCGCGGAGCTTTCGGCGCGGGTGGTCGATGTGGCGGTGATCGAGAACCAGGCCGTTGAGCAGGGCGATCTGCTCGTGCAGCTCGACGATGCCAGCTACCGCGACCAGCTCAACCAGGCCCGAGCGCAGCAGGCCGTGGCCGCGGCGTCGTTTGCCCAATCCCAGCGCCAGGTGGCGCTGCAGCAAGCCGCCATCGACCAGGCGCGCACTCAGGTGGATGCCGCCCAGGCCGACGTCGACCGTGCGCGCTCGCACCTTGCGCGCTCGTCGTCGCTGGCCGCCAACAACTACGGTTCGCGCCAACAGCGCGAGGACGACGAGAGCGCGCTGCGCGTGGCCGAGGCCAACCTGGCCAGCCGCCGCGCCGCCGTCGTTTCCGCCGAGCGCCAGCTGGCGGTGGCCGAAAGCGACGTTACCCGCGCCGAGGCAAGCCAGGAGGCCGCCGCCGCCGATCTGGCCTACGCCCAGCACCAGCTCGACAAGACCCGCCTCACCGCTCCGCGCGACGGCGTCATCGGCAACCTGCGGGTCAAAACCGGCGCGCTTGCACAGCCGTCGCTGACGCTGATGCAGCTCGTGCCCATCGAGTCGGCCTACGTCAGCGCCAACTACAAGGAGACCCAGCTCGAGCGCATCCGCCTGGGCCAACCTGCCGCCGTTCATCTGGACGCCTACCCGGACATCACCTTCGAAGGCGTGGTCGAGAGCCTGTCGCCGGCCACCGGCACCGAATTCAGCCTGCTGCCTCAGGACAACGCCACCGGCAACTTCAACAAGATCGTGCAGCGCGTGCCGGTGCGCATTCGCGTGACCGGGCCTCGTGAGTCACTCGGCCTTTTACGTGCCGGGCTTTCTGTGGTGCCCGAGATCGACACGCGTGATCTTGATCCCGAGCGCGACGATCGACAAACCAACGCCTCGTCCGACGTTCAAGCGACACCATGAGCACGACCTCCCCACCAGGCCGCCAGGGCGTCAGCGACATGCCGCCCTGGCCGCAGCGTATCGGCTTCATCGCCGCGGTATTTGGCATGTTCATGGCGATTCTGGATATCCAGATCGTCGCCAGTTCGCTCACCGAGATCCAGTCCGGGCTCTCGGCGAGCCAGGATCAGATCTCCTGGGTGCAGACTTCGTATCTGATTGCCGAGATCGTGATGATTCCGCTGTCCGGCATGCTGATGCGCATTCTCTCCACGCGGGTCGCCTTCACCCTCTCCTGTGCGGGATTTACCCTGGCAAGCCTGGGCTGCGCGCTGGCAGGCTCCATCGAGCAGCTGATCGTGCTGCGCGCCATTCAGGGCTTCATGGGCGGGGCGATGATCCCGATCACTCAGGCGATCAGTTTCTCGATCTTCCCGCGGCGGGTGATGGGCAGCGTG
This sequence comes from Halomonas sp. GD1P12, assembly GCF_025725645.1. Classification (NCBI taxonomy): domain Bacteria; kingdom Pseudomonadati; phylum Pseudomonadota; class Gammaproteobacteria; order Oceanospirillales; family Halomonadaceae; genus Halomonas; species Halomonas sp. GD1P12. Next base: position 2,179,691 of record NZ_CP107007.1, read on the forward strand.
CAGGCGGTGATCGGCATGGTGGTGACCATGGCGCCATCGATCGGCCCGACCATCGGCGGCTACATCACTGAAACCCAGAGCTGGCACTGGCTGTTTCTGGCCAACGTGATTCCCGGCATTCTGGTGTGCTGGGCGGCCTGGAATTTTCTGGATATCGACAAGCCCAATCACGCGCTTGCACGCCGGCTCGACGTGATCGGGCTTGCCCTGATCGCGCTGTTTCTCGGCTCACTGGAGTTCGTGCTGGAAGAGGGCCCGGGCGAGGACTGGTTCGCCAGCCACGAGATCGTCCTGTTCAGCCTGCTCTGTTTGGTCACGGGCGTCTGGTTCTTTACTCGAACGCTGAGAAGCGCGCACCCGATCGTCGACCTGCGCGCCTTCGCCAACCGCAACTTCGCCATTGGCGCGGGCATGGGCTTTATCATCGGCATCGCGCTTTACGGGCTGGTCTACATCATGCCGCTGTTCTTCGGCTACGTGCGCGGCTATTCGAGCCTGCAGATCGGCCAGGTGATGTTCGTCACCGGGGTGACGATGTTCTTCTGCGCGCCGCTGGTCGGTAAGGCCACCAACCATCTGGACCTGCGCTTGTTGCTGTTCGCGGGCTTTCTGCTGGTCGGCGTCGGCACGATGATGAATGCGAACCTCACCGTGGAGTCCGGCTTTTGGCAGTTCTGCCTGCCGCAGATCGTGCGCGGCATGGGGTTGATCATGTGCATCATCCCCGCCTCACGCATTGCGCTCGGCACGCTGCCGGCCCAGGAAGTCGGCAACGCCAGCGGGCTGTTCAACGTGATGCGCAACCTCGGCGGCGCCGTGGGGCTGGCGCTCATGGATACGGTGCGCGACATTCGCGAGGACTTTCACTGGAATCAGCTGATTCCGGCCATCGATACCAGCCGCGAGGTGGTCGTGGCCGAAATCGCCAAATACGAGGCGATGCTCTCGGGCGCCGTCGCCGATGCCCACCAGGCGGCCATCGGACTGATCGCTCAGCGCGTCTCCCAGCAAGCCCAGGTGCTCGCCTTCAACGACATCTTCACCTGGCTGGGGCTTATCTACATCGTCACGGTACCGCTGGTATTTCTGCTCAAGCGCATCCGCGCCTGAGCTTTCAGCAGCGGGGCGTGGCGAACGCGAGCACCTCTTCCAGGCGGTGCTTGCCAAGCGCCAGCTGAATCAGCCGGTCGATGCCCAGCGCTACGCCGGCGCCTTCGGGCATGCCGTGTTCGAGCGCGGCTAAAAGCCGCTCGTCGATGGCCACCGGCGCAAGGCCGAGTCGCTCGCGCGCGGCGTTATCCTCGATAAATCGCGCGCGTTGCTCAGAGGCGTCCGTCAGCTCGTCGTAGCCGTTGGCAAGCTCCAGGCCCTCTACGTAGAGCTCGAAGCGCGAGGCGACCCACTCGCCGTCATCATCCTGGTGGCGGCGGGCCAGGGCCGCCTGGCTTGCCGGGTAGTCCATCACCACGCTGATTTCGTCACGACCAAGCGTCGGCTCGATCACCACGCTCATCAGTAGATCCAGACACGTATCGCGTGGCTCTGCCGCCAGATGCCCCGCCGGCATGTGGCCGCGCTGCTCGGCCAGCCGGCGCAGCCCATCGAGCGGCGCGGTGAACGGGTCCAGGCCAAGGTGACGCTGGAACAGCGCGCGGTAGCCGTAACGTGCAAGTGGCAGGTTGGGTGCGGGCAGCAGCGCCTTGATCAGCGCGGTCGTTTCCTCGATCAAATCGACCAGGGTGAAACCCGGGCGGTACCACTCGAGCATGGTGAACTCGACGTTATGGCGTGCGCCCACCTCGCCATCGCGAAAGCTTCGCGCCAACTGAAAGATCGGCCCGCTTCCCGCGGCCAAAAGCCGCTTCATGTGAAACTCCGGCGAGGTTTGGAGCCAGAGCGTGCGCGACTCCATGCCGGTCAGCGCGCGGGTCGAAAGCGACGCCAGATGCACGTCGGTGCTGCCGCCCTGACCGAGTACGGGCGTCTCTACCTCCAGCACGCCGCGCTCGGCAAAGAAGGCGCGTACTCGGGTCAGCAGGCGCGCACGCGCCTTGAGCGTTTCGATCTCCGCGCTGGGGCGCCACTCGATGGCCATTGCCGTATCCTTAAAAAATAAAAGCCACGCATCGGCGTGGCTTCAAGGTGAGGCTCGGCGAATGGACGACGAGCCGGGTAACATCACGCGCGCGAAACGTACTCGCCGGAGCGGGTATCGACTTTCAACACTTCGCCCTGGTTGATGAACAGCGGTACGCGCACCACGGCACCCGAGGAGAGCGTGGCCGGCTTGGAACCGCCCTGGGCGGTGTCGCCCTTCAGGCCCGGGTCGGTCTCGACGACTTCGAGCTCGATAAAATTGGGGGCCGATACGGCAATCGCTTTGTCATTCCACAAGGTAACGGTATAAGCCACCTGCTCTTTCAACCATTTGGCCGTGTCGCCCAGCGCTTTTTTCTCGACCGCGTACTGCTCGAAGGAGCCGTCGGTCTTCATGAAGTGCCACATGTCGCCGTCGGTGTAGAGATACTCCATCTCGAGTTCCATGACGTCGGCGCCTTCCAGCGATTCGCCGGACTTGAAGGTACGCTCCCAGACGCGGCCGGTCATGAGGTTACGCAGCTTCACGCGGTTGAACGCCTGGCCCTTGCCGGGCTTGACCAGTTCGTTGTCGACGATCGAACACGGGTCGCCGTCGAGCATTACTTTCAAACCGCCCTTGAATTCGTTGGTAGAATAGTTCGCCATGATCTCTCTCACTAATCGGTTGCTGAATAACGCATATCGACGCTGCGGTTAGGCACCTTTTTAGCGATGCCTTGAACAAGTGCGCGCATGATAACCCGAAGGAGGACTTTTTTGCAGGAGAACATGAGGATCCCGACCGCCCGCACCGACGACGGCCAGGATAATGCCCGCCCCCTTTGGCAGCGCCAGCTCTCACACGCGATTCGCGACCCCAGGGTTCTGCTCGAGCGCCTGGGGTTGGATGATCGGTGGCTGGCCGGCGCCCGCCAGGGCCACGCGCTGTTCGAGGTGCGCGTGCCCGAGGCGTATCTTTCGCGCATGGCCTATAACGCCCCGGCGGACCCGCTGCTGCGCCAGGTATTGCCACTGGGTGACGAAACGCGAATGTTCGAGGGTTTCGTTCAGGACCCGCTGGAGGAAGCCGAGCACCGCCCCGCCCGCGGCTTGATCCATAAATACCGGGGCCGAGTGCTCTTGATCGCCAGTCCCGCCTGCGCGATCAACTGCCGCTACTGCTTTCGCCGCCACTTCCCCTACGCCGAGAACTCGCCGTCGCGCGCTCAGTGGCAGGAAGCCCTCGACTACCTGCGCCAGGACGCCAGCATCCATGAGGCGATTCTCTCCGGCGGCGATCCGCTGGCGGCCAGCGACCGTCAGCTCGCTTGGCTTGTCGGCGAGCTCGAGGCGATCCCGCACCTCAAGCGCCTGCGTGTCCACACCCGCCTGCCAGTGGTGATCCCTGACCGCATCGATGACACCCTGCTCGCCTGGCTCTCGACCACGCGCCTGCAAAAAGTGATGGTGCTGCACATCAACCACGCCAACGAGATCGACCAGGCAGTGATCGACGCCTGCAAGCGGCTCACGCGCGCCGGGGTAACGCTTTTGAATCAAAGCGTACTGTTACGCGGCGTCAACGACGATATTCCGGTACTGGCCGCGCTCTCCGAGCGGCTGTTCGAAGCCGGCGTGCTGCCCTACTACCTGCATGTGCTCGACCCGGTGCAAGGCGCGGCGCATTTCGACGTGCCGGACGACGAGGCGCGCGCGCTGGTGGCTCAACTGCGCGCCCACCTACCCGGTTTTTTGATGCCACGGCTCGTTCGCGAGGTGCCAGGTGAAGTGAGCAAGACGCCGCTTTGAGGCGCTTCATGCGCTCTTGACTGCACCAAAACAGCGCCGTCGTTTTTTTTACGCACCAGCAAAGCGCGACCGCGTGGGTAGTGCTTCCAAGGACAAGCGCAACCCTAAACTCAAGCATCTGAATTAAAAGGATTAAAAAAAGGATGGCCGGCATCTTGTATTGAATTTAGCGTTGAATACGGGGTATCGGCAGCCAGCTGCCAGACAATCGAGTTTCCAATGGATCGCTAGGGTTCCGGCACCGTCATAGATACGCCCCGACGGTGTGACTGGTCCGAGAGCGATCGACCCTGCAAGCGCAGGGTTACACGGCGGGATAAAAGCCCGGGAGGATAAGGCACAGAAATGCGCCGATGCCCCCGATATTTTATTTAGCCGCTGGAGGCTCTCATGACCCGCTACGTTTCAATCGCCGCCGCTTCTGCTGTAAAAAACCCTTTTCCCATAAAACGTCTGCGCTTGACAGCTTTTCCCTCCGCCGTGCTGGCGACCACACTTGCGCTCTCCACCGTTTCTCCCCCTGCCGCAGCTCAGGAGCGCGATAGCTTCAGCGTCTGCTGGTCGATTTACGCCGGCTGGATGCCTTGGGCCTACGCCGATGTCGAGGGCATCGTCGATAAATGGGCGGATGAATACGGCATTACGATCGATGTCGTCCAGATCAACGACTACGTCGAATCGATCAATCAGTACACCTCGGGCAATGTTGACGGCTGTGCCATGACCAACATGGATGCCCTCACCCTTCCCGCCGCCAGCGGCGTGGACTCCACCGCCCTAATCGTTAACGACTACTCCGACGGCAACGACGGCATCGTGCTCAAGGGCAGCGACAGCCTGGCCGATATCGAGGGCCGCCAGGTCAATCTGGTGCAGTTCAGCGTGTCGCACTACTTCCTCGCCCGGGCGCTCGAAAGTGTAGGCCTGACCGAGCGAGATATCGAAACCGTCAACACCGCCGATGCCGATATCGTCGGCGTCTTCGCCAGCGCGACTACCGAGGCGGTGGTCGCCTGGAACCCGCAGCTCGGCACCATCGCCGACATGAACGATGCCAGCGTGGTGTATACCTCGGCGGAAATTCCCGGTGAGATCCTGGATCTAATGGTGGTCAACACTCAAACGCTTGCCGACAACCCGGCACTCGGCCATGCGCTGGTCGGCGCCTGGTACGAGGTCATGGGGCTCATTGAGCAGGGCGATGAAGCGGCCCTTTCGACGATGGCCGATGCCGCGGGCACCGATCTCGACGGCTACCGCGAACAGCTCGCTGCTACCTACCTCTACACCGACCCCGCCGAGGCGGTCGAGCTGATGGAGAGCCCGGCGCTGTTGGAGAACATGGAGCGGGTCGCCGAGTTCAGTTTCCGCCACGGGCTGCTGGGCGAAATGGCGCCGGACTACGACATCATCGGCATCGAAACTCCCAGCGGCGTCTTCGGCGATGAAAACAACGTGCAACTGCGTTTCGACCCCACCTTCACCCAGGCGTACATGGACGCTCGCTGAGCCGCCCCGACGTGCACCGCCCGGCGGCGGGTTGAAAGCCGCCGCCACTCTGGACTCACCCCTGGACGGACACTGCCATGAAGCGCCTTATCAATTTAACGCCTCCGCGAGGCGGCCGCTGGCTGCTGGGGCTGGTGCCTTTTGCACTGCTCGCCATGCTCTATATCAGCCTGTCGAGCGAGCGCCTGGCGAATAACCCCAATGATCGATTGCTGCCGGCACCCGCCACCATGGCCCAATCCTTCTACCACCTGGCGAGCGCCGAGAACGTCCGCACCGGCGAGATCACGCTCTGGACCGACACCTTTGCAAGCCTCGAGCGACTGCTGATCGGCGTTGGTATCAGTGCGCTGCTGGGCCTTCTAATCGGCATTCTGACCGGCGGGCTGCCGATCCTTCGCGCCAAACTCTCGCCACTAGTCACGGTGCTTTCGCTGATTCCGCCCATGGCGATTTTGCCGATTCTGTTCATCGCCTTCGGGACCGGTGAAGCCTCGAAGATCGCGCTCATCGTGATCGGCGTCACGCCCTTTCTGATTCGCGACCTGCAGGGTCACGCACTGCGCCTGCCCGATGAACAGCTGATCAAGGCCCAAACCCTGGGCGCCAGCTCCTGGCAGGTACTGCTGCGCGTTCTTCTGCCGCAGCTGACACCGCGGCTTCTCAACGCCACGCGCCTGGCGCTCGGCACCGCCTGGCTGTTTCTGATTGCCGCCGAAGCCATCGCCGCGCAGGAAGGGCTGGGCTATCGCATCTTCCTGGTACGCCGCTATCTCTCCATGGACATCATCCTGCCTTATGTCGCCTGGATCACGCTGCTCGCCTTCGTGCTCGACCAGCTGTTGGCATGGACCTCAAGGCTCGTTTTCCCGTGGTACCACGCCGGTGAAGGAGACAAGTCATGAGTCTTTTAACCGCCAAGCGACTGGAAAAACACTATGGGCACCACGTGGTGCTCGAGAACCTCAACTTCGAGGTCGATGAAGGCGAATTCGTCACTCTGGTAGGCGCCTCGGGCTGTGGCAAGACCACCTTTCTCAAGATGCTGCTGGGCACCGAAAATGCCTCGAAGGGCGAGCTTGCCCTCGATGGCTGCCCGATTCCCAACGAGCCTGGCCCGGACCGCGGCGTGGTGTTCCAGAAGTACTCGGTTTTTCCGCATTTGACAGTACTGGGTAACGTCATGATGGCCGAGGAGCTCGAGGCCTCGCCTCTGCTTGGCAAGAGTTTCGGCCGCGCCCGGCGCCGTGCCATCGAAAACGCCCGCGCACGGATCGATGAGGTGGGCTTGAGCCACGCTCTTAACAAGTATCCTCACGAACTCTCCGGCGGCATGCAACAGCGCTTGGCGATCGCCCAGGCACTGATGATGCGCCCGCGCATTCTGCTGCTCGACGAACCCTTCGGTGCGCTCGACCCGGGCATCCGCCAGGACATGCATGCATTGATCACCAAACTCTGGGCGGAGCAGAAACTGACCATTTTCATGATCACCCACGACCTCAAGGAGGCCTTCGAGCTGGGCACGCGGCTCTGGGTCTTCGACAAGACGCGCCACGACCCTCAGGCGCCAGAGGCCTATGGCGCCACCATCACCTACGACCTGCCGATATCGCGCGAGCGCCCGGCCACGGCCCTTACCGAGGCACTGACGCGAGGTGGCGTGAAAACCCATATCGAGGAGACTCTATTATGACAAGCGACCCCGCCTACACCACCCATCTGCCCGGCGGGCATCACTGGTCGCTGCGTGTGCGCCGCCACACGACGCTGACGCTGACCGCCCGCGACGCCGACACGAACGTGGGCCTGCTGTGCTACAACCCGGAAAACCTGCTGGAACGGCTGAACCTGCCGGACACCCTGAAGTGCCAGCACACCTTCAAGCTGACCGAGGGCCACTGCCTTTACTCCGACATGGGCCGCATCTTCGCCTCTATCACGAAAGACGAGCTGGGCTGGCATGACAGCGTCGGCGGCAACCTGATGGCGCAACACCTGAAGGCCAAGGGCTGGGCACACCAAAGTTACCAGAAGGCGCGCAATCAGTGGACTCGTACAGGTGTGGATGCCTTTCTCGTCGAGCTTGCCAAGTACGGGCTGGGCCGGCGCGACATGGCGGCCAACCTAAACCTCTTCTCGCGGGTGGAAAGCGACAACGAAGGCCGGCTCCGCTACGTGTCCGGCCACTGCCAGCCCGGCAGCCGCGTGACGCTGCGCTTTGAGATGGATACCCTCGTGCTGCTGCACACCTGCCCGCACCCGCTCGACCCGGCAAAGGAGTACCCGCATCGCGGCGTCGATATCGCGCTCGATACCGCCGCCGCGCCGACGATCGACGACCCGTGCTTCCAGTCACGCCCGGAAAACGCTCGAGGGTTCGCCAACAACCGTCTTTATCATCTCGGCCTATAAGGAGAGCGCCATGATCACCGACAGTCCCCTGAATCCAGACACTGCGCTCAGCCGCACTCGGATCGACGCCGGCGACCACTACATCGGCACCGTCAAGCGCGGCCAGACCCTGCGCATTCTGGATCTCGAAGGCAACCAAGCCGCCGACACGCTCTTTTTCAGCGCCGAGGACAGCGCAGAGCGCTACAGCGCGATGGACACCGTGCGTGAACAGCAGGCGGTCTATCTCACCACCGGCTCGCGTCTGATCTCAAGCGAGGGCCGCGTGATGCTGACCATCACCGCCGACACTTGCGGTCGCCACGACACCCTGGGCGGCGCCTGTTCGAGCGAAAGCAACACGGTGCGCTACGACCTGGAGAAGCGCCATATGCACTCCTGCCGCGATAACTGGATGGAAGCGATCGCCAACTATCCGGAGTTCGGACTCACCAAGCGCGACATCACCCACAACATCAATTTCTTCATGAACGTGCCGGTGACCGCCGACGGTGGGCTGACCTTCGAGGATGGTATTTCCGCTCCGGGCAAGTACGTCGAGATGGTCGCCAATATGGACGTCACCGTACTGGTCTCCAACTGCCCGCAGCTCAACAACCCCTGCAACGGCTACAACCCTACCCCGATCGAACTGATCGTCTGGGAAGACTGACACGCAGCGAGAGGCCCGGGGACGACCCCGGATCGCCTGAACTTACGCGGGACGACCCGCCTTGCTGGTAGGCCGCCATGACACACGCTACCTCTTTCACCAAAGTTTTGATCGCCAACCGCGGCGCCATCGCGACACGGCTTTTGCGCACGCTGCACCGCCTCGGTATCCAGAGCGTCGTCGTATATGCCGACGCCGACCGCGACGCCCCGTACGTCCACCAGGCCGATGAGGCATATTCACTCGGCGAAGGCGGCGCCACCGACACCTACCTCGCTATCGATAAACTGATCGCCATCGCCCGCCAGAGCGGCGCCCAAGCGGTGCACCCGGGCTACGGTTTTTTATCCGAAAATACCCGCTTTATCGAGGCCTGCGACGCTGCAGGCATTACGTTTCTCGGCCCGACCGCCGAGCAGATTCGCCAGTTCGGTTTGAAGCACGAAGCGCGCGCGCTGGCCGAACGCGCCGGCGTACCACTGGTGCCGGGATCAAAGCTTCTGAAAAGTCTCGATGAGGCACACGCCAGCGCCGAGCGTATCGGCTACCCGGTAATGCTCAAATCTACCGCCGGCGGCGGCGGCATCGGCATGCAGGTTTGCCGCGACCCGGCCGAGCTCTCCCGCGCGTTTGAGTCGGTCAAGGGGCTGGGTGAGCGCAACTTCGGCGACGACGGCGTGTTTCTGGAAGCCTATATCGCCAGCGCCCGCCACTTGGAGGTGCAGCTTTTTGGCGATGGCAGGGGTACGGTCATCGCACTCGGCGAGCGCGACTGCTCCACTCAGCGCCGCCATCAGAAGGTAATCGAAGAGTGCCCGGCACCCAACCTGCCCGAGTCTGTGCGTCAGGCGCTGCACGCCACCGCAGTCAAACTGGGCGAAGCCGTCGCCTACCGTAGCGCCGGCACTGTCGAGTTCATCTACGATACCAACCGTGAAGCCTTCTACTTTCTCGAGGTCAACACCCGCCTGCAGGTCGAGCACGGCGTCACCGAGCTGGTGTACGGCGTCGACATCGTAGAGTGGATGGTGCGGCTGGGCGCGGGCGAAGCGCTCGACTTGAAAGCACTGGCCGCCGCGCTCGCCCCTCTCGGCCACGCCATGCAAGTACGCCTCTACGCCGAAGACCCGGCCCACGACTTCCGCCCAAGTGCAGGGCTTCTTACCGAGGTTCACTTCCCAGAGCGCGCCGGGCTCCGGGTCGATCACGCCATCGAATCGGGGCTGGAGGTCTCAGCGCTATTCGATCCGATGCTCGCCAAGGTGATGGTGCACACCGACAGTCGCGAACACGCCATCAAGGAGCTCGCCGCCACCCTCGAAGCATCGTCAGTGTATGGCATCGCTACCAACCGCACTTGGCTCTCTCACGTGCTGCGCGCCGAGCGCTTCAAGACGGCTGCCATCGACACCCACTGGCTGACCACGCTGGACTGGGCGCCGCCGGCCATCGAGGTGCTGGCGCCGGGAACGCTGACCACGATTCAGGACCACCCGGGCCGCCAGGGCCACTGGGACGTGGGCGTGCCACCCTCAGGTCCCTTCGATGACTGGTCGTTTCGCCTGGGCAACCGCCTGCTCGACAACCCAGCCGAAGCCGCCGGGCTCGAGATTACTCTCAACGGCCCGACCCTGCGCTTTCATCGCGCCACGCAAATCGTGCTGGCCGGCGCACCGCTTTCCGCCTCGCTCGACGGCAACCCGGTAGATTTCTGGCAGGTACTGGACGTACCGGCCGGCGCCACCCTGGCCCTTGGCAAGGCCAGTGCCGGCGCACGCGCCTACGTGCTGGTGCGCGGAGGCATCGACTGCCCACGCTATCTGGGCTCGCGCAGCACTTTCACCCTGGGCCAGTTCGGCGGCCACGGCGGGCGGGCACTACGCAGCGGCGACCTGCTGGATCTGCCTGCACTCGAACCCACGTCTCACCAGACGCTGGACCCCGCACTGATACCTGCCATCGACGACCCGGCCAGCGTGGTCGAAATCGCGGTGCTTTACGGCCCCCACGGCGCGCCGGACTTTTTTACCGACCAGGATATCGAGCAGTTCTTCGCTCACGAGTGGGAAGTGCACTACAACTCGAGCCGCACCGGCGTGCGCCTGATTGGCCCGCGTCCGGAGTGGGCGCGTACGGACGGCGGCGAGGCGGGTCTACACCCCTCCAACATTCACGACAACGCCTATGCCTTTGGCACCATCGACTTCACCGGCGACATGCCCGTAATTCTGGGCCCGGATGGCCCATCGCTTGGCGGCTTCGTCTGCCCGGCGACCGTCGTGCGCGCCGAGCGCTGGAAGCTGGGCCAGCTCACCGCCGGAAGCAAGGTACGCTTCGTGCCGGTCACGCTCGAAAGCGCCCGCGCACTCGATGAACGCCAGTGCGAGCAGCTCGCCTCGCTCAGCGCCGCCGGCCAGATCGATATCGAGCGCGACGCCTCGAGCCCGATCCTGCGCGAGGTTGGCGCCGAGCAGGCCGGCGAGCGCATCGTCTACCGTCGCGCGGGAGATGACTTCCTGCTGATCGAGTTTGGCCCCATGACGCTGGACATCGCCCTGCGCTTTCGCGCCCATGCCTGGATGCTCTGGCTGCGCGAACATACCCTGCCCGGACTCATGGAGCTGACGCCCGGCATCCGCTCGCTGCAGGTTCACTACGATCCAAATACCCTGAGCCTTGCAGCGCTACTTGCGCACTTGGCCCGCGCCGAGCACGAACTTGCCGACATCGAATCGCTCGAGGTCGAATCCCGCGTGGTGCATCTGCCGCTCTCCTGGGACGACCCGGCCTGCCAAGAGGCGATCGACAAGTATCAGCGCAGCGTGCGCCCTGACGCACCCTGGTGTCCGAGTAACCTGGATTTCATCCGCCGCATCAACGCGCTCGACAGCGAGCAGCAGGTGCGCGACATCGTCTTCAACGCCCGCTATCTGGTCATGGGGCTGGGGGATGTCTATCTGGGCGCGCCGGTCGCCACGCCGCTCGACCCGCGCCAGCGTCTGGTAACCACCAAGTACAACCCGGCGCGCACCTGGACGGCGGAAAACTCCGTCGGCATCGGCGGCGCCTATCTATGCGTCTACGGTATGGAAGGGCCCGGGGGCTATCAGTTCGTCGGCCGAACGCTTCAGATGTGGAATCGTTACCGCACGACCGAGCACTTTACGAACCCGTGGCTGCTGCGCTTTTTTGATCAGTTGAGCTTTTACGACGTTAGCCATGACGAACTGATGCAAATTCGTCGCGATTTCCCCCATGGCCGCTTTGATCTTTCCATCGAAACCACTCGCTTTCGCTTGGCCGACTACCAGGCCGAAATCGACAAGAACGTCGAGGCCATCGAGGCGTTTCGCCGCAAGCGCGACGAAGCGTTCCAGGCCGAAATGGCCGCCTGGCGCGCCAACGGACAGTTCACCTTCGAGGATCAGGTGCCCGCCAGCGCCGAGGTGGGAGCGCTCGATGAAAATGAGCGGGGCGTCGAAAGCCCGGTGACGGGCAGCCTATGGAGACTGCTGGTGAAACAGGGCGACCTGGTGGAAGCGGGCCAGCCCGTGGCACTGGTCGAATCCATGAAGATGGAAGTAGAGATCAGCGCTCAAAGCGCCGGACGCGTGGCTCGCTTACCCCTGGCCGAAGGAGGCGCGGTGGCGCCGGGCCAGCCGTTGATCGTTCTCGAGGACCCGGTGGATGTCGACTCATAAGCGTTACGCATGCAACACCGCCTCGACACCCACTCCATCACCCAAGGAGCCGCTCATGACCGCCTTGCGCCCGCTGGACATCAAAAGTCTTCATCAAGCCTATTCAAGCGGTGAGCTGACGCCTGCCAGCTTGATCGACGAGTTGTTGGACCAGGCTGAACGTCTCGGTCCAAATTCCGCCTGGATCACTCGCCTAACCCGCGAGCAGTTAACGCCCTACCTTCAGAAGCTAGAGGAAGAGTCTCCCGCTACGTTGCCGCTTTACGGCGTTCCGTTTGCCATCAAGGATAATATCGATCTGGCGGGCGTACCCACTACGGCGGGAAGCCCTGCCTACGCCTACACGCCTGACGAGCACGCCTTCGTGGTCCAACAGTTGATCGATGCCGGGGCCCTTCCCTTGGGCAAGACCAACCTGGACCAGTTTGCCACAGGGCTGGTGGGTGAACGGGCGCTGGATGTGTACGGCACACCGGCCAACGCCTTCGACCCGACATTCATTCCCGGTGGCTCCAGTAGTGGTTCGGCGGTGGTGACCGCGGCGGGTATGGTGAGCTTTGCGCTGGGCACCGATACCGCGGGCTCGGGGCGCGTGCCCGCCTGTTTCAACAACCTTTACGGCGTCAAGCCGAGCCTTGGGCTTCTGAGCACCCGCGGCGTCGTCCCTGCCTGCGCCACGCTCGATACCATTAGCCTGTTTACCCTGACCTGCGACGACGCCGCCGCTCTGCTGGCGCTAACTGCGGTGTACGACGAGCAGTGCGCTTGGTCGCGTCGCTTCGATTTCGCCGTGCAGGGCCAACGCTACGGTCAGCCGCCTGCGGCGTTTCGTTTCGGGGTGCCGCTAGAATCACAGTGGCAGACCGATGCGGCCTATACCCAAGGCATGCACCAGGCGATTACAAAGCTTGAAGCGCTGGGCGGTGAAAAGGTCGAGCTCGACTGTACTCCGCTTCTGGCCGCTGCCCGCCTACTCTACGAAGGACCTTGGGTCGCCGAGCGCTACCATGTGATCCAAAAGCTCATGGCCGAAAGCCCAAAGGCCGTGCATCCAGTGACGTTTCAGATCACCCAGGGCGGAGCAACGCCGCTGGCGGTGGACGCCTTCGATGCTCGCTACAAGCTCGCCGAATACAAACGTCAGGCCGATGCGTTGATCCAGCAAGTAGACGTCATGCTCTCACCGACGACCGTCACGCATCCGAGTAAGGCCGAGGTCGCCAAGGATCCGATCGGCGCCAATTCGCGCCTGGGTATTTGGACCAACTTCATGAATCTTCTGGACTACAGCGCGCTGGCCGTGCCGATCGGTTTTACCGAGCGCGAGTTGCCGGTAGGCGTGACGCTCTTCGGTCCGGCCTTCGCCGACCTGCAGCTTTTGTCGCTGGCGCGCGCACTCGAGGCGCGCACTCGGCTTCCGCTGGGCGCCAGCGGAATCGAGAGACCCGCCATCGAGCCACTGGCGACACCGGCTCAAAACGGCACCATGGAGATCGTGGTCTGCGGCGCGCACCTGGAAGGGCTGCCGCTCAATCATCAGTTGACCGAGCGCGGCGGTATCAAGGTGGAGAGCACCCAAAGCGCACCGCGTTACAAGCTCTATGCCCTTGCCGGCGGGCCACCCGCGCGCCCGGCGATGGTGCGCGATGAGCAGGGCCAAGCGATCGAGGTGGAAGTATGGCGCCTGCCCATCGATACCGTAGGCAGTTTCCTGGCGGGCATCCCCGTCCCGCTGGGCCTTGGCCAGGTCGAGCTCGCGGACGGAAGCTGGAAGTGCGGCTTCATCTGCAGCGCCGGCGCGCTCAACGAGCCCGGCCCCGCCAGGGACGTGAGTGATTACGGCGGCTGGCGGGGGTGGTTGAAGCAAGCGAAATAAACACTGGATACAGTTGCAGCGATACCTTTTCACTGTCCCTTTCACTGTATAACGAGCCTTTCTAACCTACCGGTAAGCGACTGTAGTGGAGTCCTAGGCTGCTTACCGGCTAGCGCACGGCGGGCAAATTCTCCGAAAAATAGATTTCCATGGCCACGGTGCCGGTGGTTTCAGCCATTTCGCCGCTGGCGATCTCCATCGCGCGGGCGTAGATGGCGCTGGGGCTTTGGGTGATGACCATGTCCATTGTCCCGTCCACCAGCATGGTGCGCGTATCCGGCGTGAGCCCGTGGCCCATGAAGTAGACCTCCTTGTCTCGTCTCGATTCTCGCAGGGCGCGGCCGATACCGTCGGAGGAGCCGCCCACGTTGTAGATACCCACGATATCCGAATGCTTGGCCAACAGGCGGCTTGCGTTAACGTAGTTTTCATCCCGATTGTCGTGACCTTCCTGGGGGCCGATCACCGTCAGGTGGGGAAAGCTCTCTTCGATCAGCGCCAGAAAGCCCATTTCGCGCTCCATGTGAGCGCGGTAGGCGCGGCTTGCGGCCACCAGCGCCACCTTTCCCGAGGCGGCGCGGCAAAAACGCCCCATCACTTTGGCGGCCGTGCGCCCGGCGGCGAAGTTATCGATGCCGATGTAGGCGTTTCGACTCGAGGTAGGCAAGTCGGAAATGATGGTCACCACCCGCTTGCCAAGACTGGTCAACTCGTCGATCACCTGGCGCACTCTGGGGTGCTCAATGGCCATGAAAACCACCACATCCGAGGGTTTTCCGTAGCGGCGCAGCGCCTGTACCAGCGCTTCGGGATCAAAACTTTCGATGAAGTGGCTGCTGACTTTCAAGGGTTCGACGGAGAGCTTGGCCATTTCGCGAACGTAGCGGTTGAGCCCGGTGAGATAGGGATTGCTGCCCTGAGGCAATAGAAAGACCACCTTGGCGAAAGTGGGTCCGAGCCGCCGGTTCATGTCCGCTGCGTCCAGATAGCCCACCTCGACGGCGGCCTTGAGTACTCGGGTCAGCGTCACCTTTCGCACGCCAGGGCGACGATTGAGCACGCGATCCACGGTTGCCGTCGACACCCCGGCGGCAGAGGCGATATCAGGAATCAGCGGGCGTTTTACATCAAAAACCATCATGAATTCCTCATTGCCCAAGCACCCCGAGCTGCCCTAGCCTCAAACCTGCGGGTGGGTGAAAAACGCCTGGCTGCAAAACAATAAAAAACCATCAGCAGGAGAATAACAATGCTAGCCAAACTGGTACGCACTAGCCATCTCACGTTACTGGCCGGCGCTCTCGGATTGAGCGTTGCCACTGCCTCGGCTCAGGAAGTCACGCTGCGCTACGGGCACATGCACACGCCCACCTCCATCGCCGGCATGCAGGCCGAATGGCTGGCAGAGGCCATCGAGGAGAAAACAGGCGGCGAGGTGAGCGTCGAAATGTACCCGAACTCCCAGCTTGGTCGGCTTCAGGAGCTTGCCGAGGCGGTCTCGACGGGGTCAATTGCGCTCTCCCATAACACCGCCGGCGCTATTGGCTCGCTCTATGCCCCCTTCGCCGCCTTTGATACACCCTACCTTTATCGTGATGTCGATCACCTGATGGCGGTGATGGATGTCGACTCGCCGGTCATGAGCGAGCTCAACGAGGAGCTCGCCGCGGCCTCCGGCGTGCGCCTTCTTTACGCTTTCTATTTCGGCACCCGTCACCTGACGGCGAATCAGGAAATTCTGACGCCCGAGGATCTCGACGGCGTCAAGATTCGCTCGATCCCCTTCCCCATCTATATGGCCACCGTCGAAGGCATGGGTGCCATTCCGGTGCCCGTCGACTGGTCGGAAGTGCCCACTGCGCTTGCCACCGGCGTGGTCGAGGGGCAGGAGAATCCGGTCAACGTCGTAGTCACCGCCAAGCTCAACGAAGTGCAGAGTCATCTGATGCTGACCGGCCACATCAGCGCCGCCCAAGTCGTTGTGGTCAGTGACGATACCTGGCAGTCGCTGTCGCCGGAAAACCAGGCAGCGATCGCCGAAGCCGCTCAGGAAGTACGCCAGCGCGCCACCGACGCCATGCTGGAGGCCGAAGCCAGTGACCTTGCAACGCTTGCCGAGGCGGGCATGCAGATCGTCGGGCCGGAGCAGGGGCTGGACGTAGAGGCCTTTAAAAGCCGCGTTCAAGCGCGCATTGCCGAAGAGTTTGACGAGCAGTACGGCGATCTCTACCAGCTGATTCGCGAAACGCGCTAAGCCATGAGCACCGAAAACACTCTATCGACGCGAAGCCTTGGCCGGCTGACCGAGCTCTGTCTGGGGATCGCGATGACGCTACTCGTCATCATCACAGTACTGGTAGTCGCCCAGGTCATTGCTCGCAACCTGTTCAACACGGGACTTCCCTGGGCGGACGAGGCGGCGCGCTTTGCGGGCATCTCGATGGTGTATCTGGCCACACCCTACTTGCTCTTTCACGGCCAGCACGTGGCGGTAACGATGCTGGCGGACGCCCTGTCGGGGGTAAAACGCAGGTTATGCCTGGCATTAGGTGAACTTGCCACCCTCGGCTTCTGCGCGCTGACGCTCTACGGCTTCTACCGGTTTTTGCTACGCGCCGGGCGCTTCGCCTCACCGGCGCTGAGCATTCCAAACCTGTGGCTCTACATGCCGGCGCTGGTCAGCATCGCACTGCTGGCAGTGGTCTCGCTTCATCGCCTTTCGCGGCTGGCTCACCGGGAGACACCCTCATGTCCCTGACGCTACTGCTGATCTTTGCGGCCAGCCTGCTGTTCGGCGCGCCGGTGGCAGTCAGCCTGGGGCTCTCCGCCGGCGCGGTCATTTTTCTCTATGACCTGCCGTTCACGGTGATGGCTCAGCGAGCGATCAATACCCTGGACAGCACGCCGCTTCTGGCGGTACCGCTATTCATACTTGCAGCGTCTCTATTGGGCGCGACCGGCGTCACTACGCATCTATTCGAGCTGATGCGCATGGTGGTCGGGCGCATTCGCGGCGGAATGGCCCACGTCAACGTGCTCACCAGCCTGATCTTTTCCGGCATGTCCGGCGCGGCGCTGGCGGACATCGGCGCGCTTGGCGGCATCCAGATTCGCCAGATGGAGCAACAGGGCTATACCAAACGGTTCGCTGCGGGCCTGACCATCGCCGCGGCGACGATTGGCCCGATCTTTCCACCCTCGATACCGCTGATCATCTTCGCAACGGCAGCGGAGGTATCGACCATTCGGGCGCTGCTGGCCGGGGTGCTTCCGGCCATTGTCGTGGCGATCGCGCTGATGGTGCAGATCGGCCTCATGGCAAGGCACTACAAGCTCCCCCGGGACGACGTGCAGCCGAGTCTCGAGGCGCTGGGTAGAAAAACGCTGATTTCGCTGCCTGCGCTTCTGGCACCGGTGCTGCTGGTGGGCGGCATGATCAGCGGCTACTTCGGGCCAACGGAAGCGGCGGGCGTCACGACGGCCTACGCCCTGCTGATCGGCGTGCTCGTCTACCGCTCGTTGAGTGTGCGCTCGTTTCTGGAATGTACCCGTGAAACCGTGCTGTCGACGGCGAACGTGCTGTTCGTGGTGGCCTCGGCGGCGCTGTTTGCCTGGGTGCTGACCATGGACCGCATCCCGGCCCTGGCCGGCGAGTGGCTTTTGAACGTATCGGATAACCCGCTCGTCTTGCTGCTGCTATTGAATCTTCTACTGCTGGTCGTGGGCATGTTTCTGGAGGCGATCGTGGCCATATTGATCATCGCACCGATCGTCACCCCGGCACTTTTGCAGGCGGGGGTGGCGCCAGAGCAGCTTGGGGTGGTGTTCGTGCTCAACCTGATGCTCGGACTCTTGACGCCGCCGGTGGGCATGAGCCTCTACATGGTGTCGATCATCACCAAAATGCCGCTTTCGGAGATCATTCGCGGCGTCGTCCCCTTTTATCTCTCACTTTTCGCAGCCCTGGCGCTGGTCACTCTGGTGCCCGCCCTGTCCACCTGGTTGCCCAACCTTGTCATGTAGGAAACGTCATGAGCCAATATCTTGGAGCGCTTCGCCAACTGGGTTACGTGGTCACCGATATCGAAAAAGCCATGGCCTACTGGACCGATGTGATGGGCGTGGGGCCCTTTTTCTACAACCCTCGCGTGCCGATCGAAAACTATCTCTACGAAGGGGAACATTACGAGGTGCACAACTCGGTGGCGTTGGCCAACGCCGGCTTCATTCAGGTAGAGCTGATCCAGGCGCGCAACGATGCTCCCTCGATGTACCGCGATTTTCTTGAAGCGGGTAACACGGGCCTGCAGCACGTTGCGTTCTGGACCGAAACCTTTGATGCGGATCTGGCCGCCATGCAGGCTCGCGGCTATCGCGTCAAGATGAGCGGCGAAGTGGGCCGTAACGGCCGTTTCGTCTATTTCGACCGCGAGTACCACCCGGGCACCGTCATCGAGCTTTCCGAAGTGCTCGGCCCCAAGGGACGGATGTTCGAGATGATTCGTGAGGCGTCAGAAAACTGGGACGGCAGCGACCCAATACGTTCTTTCCCCGATCTTTCGGAGCCCCGGAAATGATTCGCGCCACCTATCATCTGGAAACGCCCCTCGACCCGCACCAGGTGGCAGACATGATGGCCGGTGAACAGAGCTGCGCCACTTTCGTCAGGCTCGAGAGCGAAACCGACGCCCTACGTGAACGCTTCCGGGCGCGCGTGACGAGGCTCGAAGTGCTCGAGGAACGGGAGGCGCCCACGCTTTACAGCGCCTATCTGGCGCGCAAAAACGTGCGCGGCCCCTGGAAGAAGGTAGCGGTCGACATCGAGTACCCCGAGGACAACGTCGGGGTGAACCTGCCGACCCTGGCGGCAACGGTGGCCGGCAATCTGTTCGATCTGGGCGAGCTGACCGGGCTTCGTCTGATGGCGATTGCGCTCACCCCTGAGTACCGCGACCGCTACCCGCGGCCGGCGCTGGGGGTGGCGGGTACTCGCGAGGCCGTGGGGGCGTTCGAGCGCCCGCTCTTTGGCACCATCCTCAAGCCCAATATTGGCATGACCCCGGAGGAGACCGCCGATCTGGTCGAGCGGCTTTGCGAAGCGGGGGTGGATTTCATCAAGGATGACGAAATCGCCGGCAATCTTCCTCACGCCCCGGTCGAGGCGCGGGTTAGCGCGGTGATGCCGCGCCTCAAACGCTACCAGGAGCGCAGCGGGCGCAACGTCATGGTGGCGTTCAACATCACCGACGAGCTCGACGCCATGCGCCGCCACGCCGACCACGTCCAAAGAGAGGGCGGCCACTGCGTGATGGCGAGCCTCAACTGGTGTGGGCTCTCGGCGATGCAGACCCTGCGCGCCTCGACGGAGCTCGCCATTCACGGCCACCGCAACGGTTTCGGCGCTTTCGCCCGCCACCCGGCGCTGGGCATCGACTTCAACGCCTATCAGACGCTTTACCGCCTGACCGGGATTGATCACATGCACGTGCACGGCATGAACGGCAAGTTCGCCGACGCCACCGAGGAGGTAGCCCAGGCGGCCAAACTGTCGCTCATGCCTCTCGGCGCCACCGACGATCGCGTGATGCCGGTGTTCTCCTCGGGCCAGTGGGCGGGCACGCTGCCCTTCACCGTCGACAAGACCCAAAGTGCCGACTTCATGTTTCTTGCCGGTGGCGGCATTCTAGCCCACCCCGGCGGTGCGGCGGCGGGAGTCGCAAGCCTTAAAGAAGCCTGGCAGAGCATCGAGGCCGGTGAGCCGCTGTCCTGCACTCACCGTCCGGCGCTGGCCGAGGCGCTCGACTTTTTCGGCAGCCGTTAGCCATGCGCTACGTCTTCATCGCCGATGACTTTACCGGCGCCTCGGATACGCTGGCCACTCTGTGCCGCGCGGGGCTGCGAGCACGGCTCTATCTCGCCCCCCCCACAGTGGACGAGGTGGCCGACCTGGACGCCTTCGGCATCGCCACCTCGGCACGCAGCATGGATCAATCGCGCCTTGCCCAAAAGATGCGCCGTTTGGGCGAACAGCTGCGTCCTCACCACCCGGATATTCTTCATCTGAAGGTGTGCTCCACCTTCGACAGCAGCGAAACGACCGGCAACATCGCCGTTGCGATCAGAGTGCTGAGCGCCGAGCTCAAGCCCGCGACGACGCTGATCATCGGCGGCCAGCCGAGCCTGGGACGCTATTGCGTCTTCGGGACTCTTTTCGCCAGGGCAAGCGACGGTCACACCTACCGCATCGACCGTCACCCGGTCATGCAGCGCCATCCGGTCACGCCCATGAACGAGGCGGACCTGCGCCGTCATTTCGACGCCATGGGGCTTGCAAATGTCACGCTGCTCGATCGCGCGAGCCTTGAAAGCGATCAGGCGCTGCCCGCCGGCCCACTTCTTTGCGACGCTCTGGAGCAGCGGGATCTCGAGCGGATCGGCCAACGTTTTAGCTCCGAGCCCACGCCCCAGCTCTGGGTCGGGGCGAGCAGCGTCGCCCAGGCGTTGTACCCCGAGCAACGGACGCTGCCTTCCCCCACCCAGCTGCCCGGCCCGCTGCTCGTATTTGCCGGCAGCCGCTCCGCCGTGACAGCCGAGCAGGTCGCCGCCGTTCGGCAGTTTGAATGCCTTTCGATTTCGACGCGCAGCCTGGCAGATAATGAAAAGCCCGATCGCGAACGCATCGCGCGCCGTTTGCAGGAAGGCCAAAGCGTGCTGGTCGCCCTGGACGCCGACACCACCCACGCCATGAGCCCGCTTGAGGTAGCAAAGCGCTGCGCCGAACTGATCGCCTCGCTGGTGGCGGCCACGCCGGTCGGCACGCTGCTGATTGCCGGGGGCGATACCTCGAGTTTGGCGCTTCGCCAGCTTGCGCCGAAAAGTATCGATTATCTCGGCCCTTTCGATACCGGCGTTCCCATCTGCGTGGCGAACCTGGCGGACGGGCGTACGCTTCCCGTCATCATGAAAGGCGGCCAGATGGGCGCGGTGGAGCTATTCGATCGGGCGTTTCGAATGACGCATCAGCAGGGCGAGGCTCCATAAAAGCGGCGCCAGCACCCACCGCCACACAAACCGCACCACGATCAATAAAGGCAGCAGCACGATCAGCCAGATCGCGAACTGGCCAAGCCAGGCGGGCAGGCCCAGCCACTTTGCCAGGTTGGCGCCCAGGGCGCTGACCAGCGACGGGTGGCGGATCACCACCACGGCGGTGGCGGTGAAGGCAGCTACTTTCGCCACTCGTGGGAGCGTGGCAAAGCGGGCGGTGCCGGCAAACGCGCCGGAGCGCGCGCCCGCTTGGGCGCCGCGGGCTTCCACGCTGCCTACCCGGGCACCGCGGGCCAAGCGACCGGCGCGCAGTACCTTCACGGTGCTCGCCATCAGCAAGAGATCGACCCCGGCCCAGCCGACGTCCGCCGCGCCGATCGCCTCGTCGCGGCGCCACTGCCCTTCCAGCCCGCGTACGCAGCCGGTGAAGAAGTCCCCCACCCCGGTGACGATACGCTCGCCTTGCAGCCAGTGGATGTCACCGCTCGAGTCCACCGCGAACTGGTTCAACAGCGCGTGGCCACCTTCACCAAGTAGCGCAATGCCCATCAGTCCGCGCTGATCCGGGCTCCACTCGGCGGTCTCGACCGGCGTGTCATCGGCTTCGTTCCACCAGCGGCTGGCCTCGCGGTAGCGCTCGCCCAGCCAGTGCCGGGCTTTGAGCGTTGCGACATCGTGTTCGCGATAGTAGGCAATCGGCAACAGCGCCTGCGCCCCGAAGCGTGCCAGCACGTCCTGAAAAGCGGGAAGATAGGCATAGGCGAGCAGCGCCTCACGGGCGGCGGAGCCAAAACGCTCCAGCGCCAGGTGCGCGTTCATCCAGAGCGCGGGGGTGTCGGCGTAGTGCAGAAACACCGCGTTGATCTCGGCGCTCTCCTGGACGAGTGACGCGTCGATCGAGGGCAGCGCGCGCTGCGCCTCCAGCCGTACCAGGCGCGGCTCGAAGGCCTCACTCGAGGCCAGCGCGGTCAGAAACCCGGCAAGCCCCACGGCCAGTGCAAGAATGATGCGTGCCGGGTTCATGGGCGCTCCTCCAGGGTGGCCAAAGCGCCCATTAAAGACGAACGCGGCGAAAACTCAAGATGAAAGGCGGCGCGCGGGAGCGAGCCGCCTTGACGGGCGGGCGTTAGAAGTCGTAGCTCAGGGTCGCCATGACGTTGGCGGGCGCGCCCGGCATGTTGAAGGTGTTCACGCCGCCGACCCGGTTGTAGTACTCGCGATCGAAGATATTGTTGAAGTTCAGCTGGCCGCTGACGTTGTCGTTGAAATCGTAGCCAATCATCGCGTCGAACACGGCGTAGCCCGGCGCCTCGACGCCGCTGCTCGAGTTGAAGTCGCTCATCGCCGTCATGCCGGCGCCCACGCGCAGTCCGCCAAGCGCCTCGCCGGCAAAATCGTACTGGGTCCAGAGGTTGACGACGTTTTGTGGCATCAGCAGAAAGATGGCGTCCTCACGATCATCACCACTTTGCTGCACCTCGGTGTCGAGATAGGTGTAGCCGGCGATCACGTCCCACTGGTCGGTGACGCTGCCGGTGACTTCGAACTCGGCGCCCTGGATGCGCATCTTGCCGATCGGCACTGCGTAGCTTGCGCCGGTATCTGGCGGGGTGCCTGCGCGGTTATCGTCATACAGCCGGAAGGCGCTGAGTCGGGCGTTGAGGTCGCCGCCCAGGTAGCTACCCTTTACGCCGACTTCGTACTGATCGCCTTCGCGCGGCTCGATCAGGTTGCCGTCCGGGCCCTCGGCGGTCTGCGGCTTGAACACCTGGGAGTAGCTGGCGTAGAGCGAGTGATTGGCGTCGACGTCGAACACCACCCCGGCGTAGGGCGTGGCTTCGGTGCCGCTGCGATCCTGGTCATTGTCGGCGGCCAGGTCTTCGAAATCGACGGCGTAGTGGCTCACTCGGGCGCCGGCGATCAGCGCGAGCGGGTCCACCGGGCGCAGCGTCAGCTTGCCGTAGAGGCCGCTCTCCTCCAGCCGGGTATCGGTATGGGCGTAGCCTCTGCCGGTGGCACGCGCGGCGCCCAGTACGTCGACGTAGCTTATCTCGTTGAGCTCGCCTCGGGTCACGCGGCTGCCGGTCAGGCTACGCGAACGCCCGGACTCGGTATCGGTATCGAAGCGCTTGTAGTCGGCGCCGAGCACGAACTCGCTGACGCTATCGAAAGCGGCGAAGGGTTGGCTGTAGCTGGCGTCCAGCGCGACCGCCTGCTGGTCGATACGACTGCCGATGCCGGCGACCGTCAGGCGCTCGTTCTGGTCCAGGGCGCTGCCGCCGAAGGCGTAGTTATAGCCGGCGTTACGATCGGAGTAGCGCGCCGCGAGGCGCCCGAAGCCGCCGCCGTCGAAGCGGTGGGTCAGCTCGGCGATCCAGTCGTTGGCATAGCTGTCGAAATCATTCCAGTTTGCGCCATAGAAATCCGAACGCGAGCCGTAGAGCAGTTCGCCGCTGGGCCCGACCGGGTGGCCGTTGTTGACGCGGATGTCCTTGCTGTTGTGAATGTAGCCAAGCCCGAAAGTGGTCGCGTCATCCAGGTCGACATCGATCGCCGCGTAGATATCGTTCTGGCGATTGGTGTTGCGATCGACGAACTCGCCGTGGTGGGTCCGATCGATCACCAGCCGCCCGCGCACGCGGCCGTCATCGCCGTCGATGGGGCCGGAGACGTCCACCTGGGCGGCGCGCTGCTGGTCGGTGCCGGCGCCGACGCTGATACGCCCTTGCGGGTCATGGGTGGGCCGCTTGCGCACCAGGTTGACGATCCCGCCCATCTCGCTGGTGCTGTTGAAAAGCCCGGACGGCCCGCGCATGATCTCGACCCGGTCAAACGCCGCAAGCGTTGGCACCGACCCTGTAATGCTGGTCATCGGCGCGGGCAGCCCATCGATGTTGTACTCGTCATACTCGAAGCCGCGGGCATAGATCGAAGAGCGGCCGTTGTCGTTGGAGAGCACGCGAAGCCCTGGCGTGCGCCGGCCAAGCTCATCGAGGGTGGTGAAGTTCTGATCCTCGATCGCCTCACGGGTGACGACGCTGACCGACTGCGGAATGTCACGCAGCGATGCCGGCGTTTTCGTGCCTACCGTGGCGGCATCGACGCTATAACCGCCGGTCACTTCCGAGGGCAGCATCTGGTAAAGGTGATTGCCCTGAACCGTGACCGTCTCAAGCCGTGTGGCTTCGGCGCTCGCCTGGGCCAGTGCATTCGGTGCCCATCCCAGCAGCAGCGCAGCGCTGCCCGCGGCGGCCACACCTTGATAAATACGCGCTCTATCGAACGTCATGTCAGCTCTCTCTTGATCCCTTGAAATTGGTCACGCAACCGGCGTTTTCTTTGCGAATGAGAATACGTTGCAATAAAATTCGAGGCAGCGGATTATGGCAGCTCGCAACGCCTTTAACCTTTGCAGGCGCGTCATATTGCTATGCGAAAACGTTGCTATGCATAAACGTTGCTACGCGTAAACGGTGCCATGCAGAAACAGCCAACCCGGTAAGCGGGCTTACCAACAGGACCAGGGACGTGGATAGCGAAGGCGATAAAGGACAAATCAGCACCACCGACCTGCACGAACACTCGGTGCAGCTCGTCAAACGCCCGCGCTTCGAAGCGCCCAGCTGGGACCAGCGCGCGCCGCCGCTACTCGGGCGCCTGTGGGTCAGCGAGCTTGAGCCAGGCATGAAGCTGCGCCTGGCGGATGTCGAGGACCGCTTCGGTCTCAAGAGCCAGGCGCTGCTACCGGCGGGCGTGAAGATCGCGCTGGTCATGGAGGGGGGCGCCCAGGTGCGCTACGGCGAGTGCGATGCACGCCTTGGGCCCGATGAGCCCGACCGCGCGCTCATCGTCGCGTTGCCGGATAAAACCGCCTTCACGCGGTCCGGGCGTGTGGGCGCGCGCGAGCGCACCTTGACACTGTCGCTCTCACCTCACTGGCTTTCCCGCCACGGCTACGCGTCGTCGTCGGTCACCTGCGAGCTTCGCCGCTGGACGCCCTCACCGGGGCTTCTGGCGCTGGGCGATGCGCTCTTCGCCCAACGGTTCGATGCCATGACGCCGGCGACGCGTTTGATGCTTGGCGGGTTTGCCCGGCTTCTGGCCGGTGAGGCGCTTTCGCTTGCGCCTGTCGAGGCCCCCGCGCCGCGTCAGCGCCGGCTCGACCCCCTCATGGCCCTCATCGACCGGGGCGAGGTGCGCGGGCTCGATCAAAAAGCCCTGGCCAAACGCCTTGGCATGAGCCTGAGCACTCTGCAGCGGCGCTTTTATCAAGCCCACGGCGAGGCACTGGGGCAGTTTCTGCGCCGCCACCATCTGACGCTTGCCCGCGAGGCGCTGGAGCGCGGTGCCGCGGATGTGGAAGCGGCCGCGACCCTTGCCGGCTACAGCAGCGCCACCAACTTCGCCACGGCATTCAAGCGCGAATTCGGCGCCTCCCCGAACGGCTATCGACGCCGCGCGCTTGCCATGGCGCAACGCGGCCGCTGATTTTTTCCGAACACTCGACCAGACCTTTGCTAAGCTAAGGCAGCCTCATGGGCCTACCCATTGATCAATTCAGGAGTTGCACGCGCGATGGATGACGCATCGAAACGCCGCCCGGGCGTTGGAATTTTACTGGTGGCAAGCCTGGTGGGCGCGGGCCTTGCCCTGTACGCCTACCTGACGCCGCTGACCGGCGTGACCGGAACGCTGGGGGCGCTGACAGCGCTTTTTGGCTGTATTGCACTTGCCGTGGCCGCGCTTTTACTTTTCAAGTGGCGCCGGGGAGCCGGTGCCATCGCGCTTCGCGTGCTGGCGCTGATCGGGCTTTTAGGCACCGGGTTCGCCGCGCTGCTGCTACATCAGTGGTGGCTCTGCGCGGTGCTGATTCTGGGCCTTCTGGGGCTTTTGATCGACACGTTTTCTCGATCGTCATCTTCCACTTCTGACCGCCGGTGAGCCGCTTTATGTCGACCACGAATAGTCATCGTTTGCGCCCGACCGACGCGTTATCGAAAAGCCTGCCCCGGCTCGGCCTTGCCACCCTTTTGCTGCCACTCCCGCTGTTCGCCCAGCCGTCGCCGCCCGCCGACGGTGAAGCACAGGCCAGTGAAGCCGCCGCCTCTCCGATTCCTCTGGTACCAGAAGGTGCGGTGTGGGATGGCTTTCACGGCCAGCTAAACGCCCAGAAATACAGCCCGCTGGACCAGATCAACGTCGAAAACGTGGGTGATCTCGAAAAGGCCTGGGAGTTTCATACCGGCGACGTCTCGGACGGCTCCGGCGATACCGCGCCCTCGGTCTGGTCCGCCACGCCGGTGTTCGCCAACGACACGGTTTACATCGGCACGCCCATGTATCGCGTCTTTGCCCTGGACCCGGCCACCGGCGAAGAGCGCTGGCAGTTCGACACCCAGTCGTCTCAAGAGGCGCTGACCCAGCCGGCGCTGAAAAGCCGCGGGGTGGCCTACTGGGAGGCGGATGATCCGGTCGAAGGCGAAGCCTGCCAGAAGATCGTTTATTTTGGCACCATGGATGCTCAGCTCTTCGCACTCGATGCCGACACCGGCGAGCTGTGCGAGGATTTCGCCGACGGCGGCGTATTGAACGTCAATAGCTGGAACAACATGCCGGAAAACTGGCCCCTGTCGCTACTGCAGCCGCCCACGGTGGTGGGTGACCGGCTGATTCTCGGCTGGGCGGGCAAGGATTGGGCCGAGAGCGTGGCGCCTGCGGGCACGGTGTTTGGCATCAACGCGCGCACCGGCGAGCGCGAATGGACGTTTGAGGCACTTTCTGATGAAATGCGCGAGCGAAGTGGCACCACCAATGTCTGGACGCACATGAGCGCCGACGAGGAGCTGGGGCTCGTGTATCTGCCCGTGGCCTCGCCTTCGCCCAACTTCTGGGGCGGCAACCGCACCGAGGAAGTGCCGCTTGCCACCTCGACCACCGCGCTCGATATCGACACCGGCGAAGTGGTCTGGTCGCGCCAGTGGGTGCACCACGACATCTGGGACTACGACATCAACTCTGCCCCCACGCTGATGGACATCACCGTCGACGGCGAAGAGATTCCCGCGCTGATGCAGGCCACCAAGATGGGCTTTCTGTTCGTGGTCAACCGCGAAACCGGCGAGGACGTCTGGCCGATCGAGGAGCGCGAGGTGCCCGGTGGCGATGGCAACGTGGAAGGCGAAGTCTACGCGCCTACCCAGCCCTTCCCGACGCTGCCCGCCCCACTGCTCGATCAGTCCGAGAAGCCCGACATCTGGGCGCTGGCGGATGCGGTGAGTTTCGGACAGTGCTCCGCGCTCTGGGACGATCTCTGGTACGAGGGCATGTATACCCCACCGACCACCGAGGGCGAAGGCACGCTTGCCTACCCGGACAGCGCCGGCGGCGTTCAGTGGGGCGGCGTGGCCTTCGACCCGGCAAGCCAAACGGCGGTGGTCAACACCTCGCACATCGTGCAGTACGTCAAGCTCTTCGATCGCGAGGCGTATGAAGAAGCCGACAGCGGCTCGGGTAACGAGAGCGGCTTCGCGCCTCAACAGGGCGCACCCTACGGTATGCGTCTTGAAGTAGCGCGCAACTGGCTGGGCATGCCCTGCTGGGAGCCGCCCTTCGGCGAACTGGTGGCCATCGACATGACCACCGGTGAGGTGAAATGGCGCGGCCCGGTCGGCGCCTCTCAGCAGTTCGGCTTCTTCATGCCCGAAAGCTGGGGCTCGCCGACCATTGGCGGCCCGGCGGTCACCGCCGGTGGCCTGATCTTCATCGGTGCCTCCATGGATGCCAAGGTGCGTGCCTACTCGCTCGAGACCGGCGAGCAGCTCTGGTCCGACCAGGCGCAGGCCCCCGTGGTCGCCAACCCGGCGGTCTACGAGTATGAGGGCCGCCAGTACGTGGCCTTCGTGGCCGGCGGTAACACCATCCTGAAGGACCACGTGGGCGACCAGGTCGTGGTTTACGCGCTGCCGGAGTAACGCCGGCACTCGTCAAAGGGCGGCCTGCGGGTCGCCCTTTTTTTATAAGAACGCCAAAAAAACCAGCCAAAACAGGATAAAACGGCTGACCGTCAACGCAGTGTCATCTTCGATCACCACAATGGGCGCGCATCGCCCCTCACGTGGAGAAAAAATGAAGACAACGCTGCCACTTCTGGCCCTCGTCGCTCTTGCCCCGATAGCCGCCTCGGCCCTTGCACAAAATGAGGCCGTGCGTATCGAAACAGTCACCCTGGGCGAGCTGCGCCCTACCCAGCCGGCGCTTGGCTACCGCCAGATGGATTACAAGCAGGGCCGCTTCGCCCAAGACCGGGAAAAACTCTTCGACGAGTACTGCGAAACCGCCGGCCAGAGCGAAATCGCGCGCTTCGACGACGCCTCAACGCTTGAAGATCTAGCGAGCTTCGACTGCGTCGACGCGCCAGGCAGCCACCCCGAAGACATGAAGACGGCCGTGATCGCCCCAGGCGGCGAGTTCTACCTGACCGATGGCCACCACACGTTCAGCAACTTCATTACCTTGCAGGGCGATGCCTTTCGCATGCCAGTGCTGATCACCGACGACTACAGCGACCTTGCGGATAGGCAGACGTTCTGGAACACCCTGCAGGCCGAGCGCCAGGTATGGCTCGAAAGCCCCTATGGCCCTATTACCGTCGATGAGCTGCCCAAACGGCTCGGTCGCGCGCATCAGGTCGACGACGCTTACCGGTCGCTGGTCTATTTCACTCGCGGTGTGGGTTACGACAAGCCGGAGACGCCGCCGCCGTTTCTCGAATTCTACTGGGGGCAGTGGCTCGAAGAGCGCATGGCGCTGGCGAATTTTGATCTGGAGAGCCTTGATGGCTACGCCGAGGCGGTGGAGCACGCGGCGCGCCTGATGGTGAACGCCCCTGCAGACACGGTTATCGCCGAGACGGCCAGCGGCCCCCTGACCGCCGAGCAGATGGGCCGGCTCGAAGCCTTCGACCAGCCGGCGCTCGACAAGCTGCTCTCCCCTCGTGGCAAGCTCACCTACGCGTTTTCTACCGAGTAAAAAGCCGCGCCTCGGCGGGTGCCGAGGCGCGGCTCATCGGTGACGCAAAATGAACGGCGTTACTGTCCGGACACTGGCCGGTCGGCATTCGAGCCGTCGCGCTGGCCAGTCATCGCCGCCTCCATACGGTCGAGCTGCGCCTGAAGTTTTTTGACGTCGCCGCGTAGCATCGATATCTCCGCCTCTTCGCCCTCGCCGTTATCCAGCGCCATCTGGGCGCTCTCCTTTTGCATCACATCGAGCACGATGCCGATCATCATGTTCAGAAATACGAAGGCGTTGAGGAAGATGAACGTCAGAAAGTAGATCCAGGCGTAGGGAAACTGCTCCATGGTGGGATACAGCACGGCCGTCGCCCAGCTCTCGAAGGTGGCGACCTGGAAAAGCGTGAGCATGGCCAGCGCAATGTTGCCCCAGAGCTGCTCGTCCACCGTATGAAACAGAAAGCTTCCGATCGCGGCGTAGATGTAGAAGATGATGAACATCAAAAGCGCGACGTAGCCCATTCGTGGAATCGACTTCACCAGCGCCGAGAGCAGCATTTGGAGCTCGGGAATCATCGACACCAGTCGCAGCACGCGGAAAATGCGCAGAAGCCTGGCCAGCAGCACCATCTCCGACTCATCCATCGGGATCAAACTTGCCGTGACGATCAAAAAGTCGAAGACGTTCCAGCCCTTTTTGAAGAAGTCGCGCAAGCGCGGCTCGGCGGCCATGCGAATCAGCACCTCGACCAGAAAGAACAGCGTGACCGCTACGTCCAGATAGCCCAGCCACCGCTCGAATCGGCTCACCTCGTCGTAGGTGCGCGCACCGATCACCAGTGCCGACAGCACGATGATCGAGATCACGAAGGTTTCGAAGACCTTGTTACTGCGCAGCTTCTCGAAGCGCGCCTGCCAGGTACTCAGGGAAGCACTCATCTAAACCTATACGCCTTTAAGCCAGGGAAGAAAGAGCACGCGCCGGGCGCGAGCGCTGGCATTCTACCCTAAAATACGCGTTCGATAGAGCAGACGATATTGATACGACGTTGGAAGTCACGGCTTTTCGTGTCGCAAAAACGCAACGAAAAAGTGCCAGAATGGGGCAGAGAAGAAACAGGAGCGTAAGGCGTGCAGGCGGCGGCGTTCAGTAGCCGCTGAAATGGCCTTGAAGCGGGCAAAAAAAAGCCCCCTTGCGGGGGCGACGGGCTGCCATCATGGCATCATGCATTCATCCGTGAACGCGATATCCGTATCCAGAAGCGGCGTCCTGCCGCGAACGACTTAAAGTTATACCAGCCATGTACAGAATGCAAGAAAATGTGCAAACGAATGGCGTAAAAAACGCGTTGGCGAATGGGCGTTCGATTACTATAATCCGCCTCGATCGTTTAAATGATGCTCATCCGTTCATCTAACATCATGCTTTGGCTAAGGAAAGCCCCATGACCAGGCACCGCGACGTGATCGATACCACGCAACGAATACCTCGCAAGGATCTCGAAGTTCTCGTCAACGACCGTATAAGCATGGGCGATGTCGTGGCGATTCCCACCGGGCTTTTCCCCGTCGACCGTGCCCACGGCTGCGGCGGCTACTCCGTCGAAGTACTCGAGGTCGACGAAAGCGACTACAGCTTCAGAGTCATCGGCACGCTTTAAAGCGTTCTTGTCCCCGCCGCGGTTGAATGGACGAAATTGACACCAACGTAGGCGGTCATTTTAAGTGTGCGTCTCAGACCAAAGCCGCAAGCCTCCCCGTTAGTGGTATCCTCTTTCGGTTTGTTTACGCTGAGCTGGCTTTAAAGCCCGAATTCGTTCGAAAGCGCTAAAGGCGCTCGCCACGATTACACCTGTGCTGGATGCCCCGATGACATTGCTCTGGATTGCTTTACTTCCGCTTTTGGGAGTGTTGGTGCCTCTCATGGCGGGACGGCGCTCCCGCTTGACGTGTTCGCTCGCCACCATGGTCGCGCCCGCGATCGCCCTGGGCCTGACGCTCTGGCAGATTCCTTCGCTCAACGCGGGGGAGTCGCTTCGGTTTTTCGCCGACTGGCTACCTGAGCTTGGCCTTGCGCTGGCCTTTCGCCTGGACGGCCTGTCGCTGCTGTTCAACCTCTTGATTCTCGGCATCGGGCTTTTGATTCTGCTTTACGCCCACTTCTATCTCTCCGAAGAGGAGCCGGTGGGGCGTTTTTACAGCTTTTTGATGCTGTTCATGGCTTCCATGGTCGGTATATCGCTGTCCAACAACCTGCTCTTGCTGTGGCTTTTCTGGGAACTGACGAGCCTTTCGTCGTTTCTGCTGATCGGCTTTTGGTCGCACCAGAACGACGCGCGCAAGGGCGCGCGCATGGCGCTGACCGTGACCGGCGCCGGCGGCCTTGCGCTATTGGCGGGGGTTTTGCTGTTAGGCGATATCGTCGGCAGCTTCGACATGGACCAGGTGCTGGCAAGCGGAGCGCTGATCGTCGAGGATGCGCGCTACCCGGTCATGCTCACGTTGGTGCTGTTGGGCGCGTTCACGAAATCCGCCCAGTTTCCGTTTCAGTTCTGGCTACCCAACGCCATGGCCGCCCCCACGCCGGTGTCCGCGTATCTGCACTCGGCGACCATGGTCAAGGCGGGCATTTTTTTGATGGCGCGCCTGCATCCGGCACTTTCCGATAGCGCGCTTTGGCAGCTCGTGGTGCCCATCGTTGGCATGATCACGCTGCTTTACGGCGCCTGGTTCGCGTTCTTGAAGACCGACCTCAAGGGCATTCTCGCGTTTTCGACCGTGAGTCACCTGGGGCTGATCACGGTGCTGTTGGGCATAGGCACCCCCATGGCGGTGCTGGCAGCGCTTTTCCATATTCTCAACCACGCCACCTTCAAGGCGGCGCTGTTCATGATTTCCGGCATCATCGATCACGAAGCGGGCACTCGCGAACTCAAAATGCTCGGCCGGCTCAGAAAGAGCATGCCGATCACCGCCCTTCTGCTGACACTGGCCGCCGCATCCATGGCCGGGGTGCCGCTGTTCAACGGCTTTCTCTCCAAGGAGATGTTTCTCACCGAAACGCTCGAATCATCGCTGCTGGGCGGGTTGAGCTGGCTGATACCGGTGCTGGCGACCATCGCCAGCATCCTGTCGGTCGGCTACTCCGTGCGTCTGGTCATCGCGGTGTGCGTCAAAGAGCCTCGCCAGCCGTCGCCCAAGGCGCCCCACGAGCCACCGCGGATGATGCGTCTTCCGGTGGAGATTCTGGTGGGGCTGTGCTTGCTGATCGGCATTCTTCCCGCGTTCATGGCAACGGGCCTTTTATCGCTTGCAAGCCAGGCAGTACTGCAGGAGCCGTTCGATTTCTATCTTTCGATCTGGCACGGCTTCAATCTGCCACTACTGATGAGCGTGGTCGCCTTCGTCATCGGCGGCGCGCTTTACTGGCAGCACGCGCACCTGCGCCGCTTCAAGGAGTCCTTCGCGCCGGTCGATGCCACCCGCGTGTTCGAACGCGCGCTGGTGAGTCTGGGTCAGCGCTGCGAGCAGCTGATCGCCGTCTGGGATGGTCAGTCGCTGCAGCGCTACATGGGCTGGCTGCTGCTGGCGACGTTTGTCATGGGCGCCATCGGCCTTGCCCAAATAACCGAGCTGACCGGGGAGCTTGGCAATCAGCCGGTGGATGGCATCGTGGTGCTGGGCGCGGTCATGCTGATCTTCGGGGGCCTGGCCACGGCCATCACCCACCGCTACCGTCTGATCTCGCTTTTAATGCTGTCGGTGGTGGGGCTTTTCGTGGCGCTGACCTTCGCGCGCTTCTCGGCGCCGGATCTGGCCCTGACTCAGCTCTCGGTCGAGGTCGTCACGATGATTCTGCTGATGCTGGCGCTGTTTTTCCTGCCGCAAAAGACCCCGCCGGAGTCGAGCGCCAAGCGTAACTTGCGCGATATCGTACTGGCCGGCGGGCTCGGCGGCGTGGTGGCGAGTCTCAACTACGCCGTCATGACCCGCGAATCGTTTTCGATTTCGCAGTTTTTCATGGACAACAGCGTGCCCGGCGGCGGTGGCCATAACGTGGTCAACGTCATTCTGGTCGACTTCCGCGGCTTCGATACGCTGGGCGAGATTACCGTGCTGGCGCTGGCCGGGCTTGCCATCTTCAAGCTTCTGAACCGGCTACGGCTGTTCATCCCTCACAGCGACAGTGAAGGCCGGATCTGGTCGCCGGACCGTTACCCGGCGATTCTCACCTCGATCTCGCTGGCGCTTTTGCCGCTGGCGCTGCTGGTGTCGGCGTTCATCTTCCTGCGCGGGCACAACGAACCCGGCGGCGGCTTCATTGCCGGGCTGATCACCGCGGTGGCCCTGATTCTTCTCTATATGGCCCGTGGCGTGGAGTGGGCCCAAAGCCGACTGGACTTCCCTTTCCAGCCGATAGCCGTCGTAGGTGTGGCCGTGGCCACGCTGACCGGGCTTGGCAGCTGGCTCTTCGGCCATCCCTTCCTGACCTCGGCGTTTGGCTACTTTAGCCTGCCGGTGGTGGGCAAGTTCGAGCTGGCCACGGCGCTGTTGTTCGATCTCGGGGTGTATCTGGCCGTGGTCGGCGCCACGCTGATGATTCTCGCGAACCTGGGTAAGGTCACGACCGCCCACCGCCCGGTGGTGAACGCGACCAAATCCGACGACGCCGGCACGAACAAGGAGAGCCTCTAACATGGAAACGCTTTACGCTGTGACCACCGGCGTGCTCAGCGCCTGCGGTCTCTATCTCACACTCAGGGGGCGCACCTTCCCGGTGGTAGTGGGGCTGACGTTACTCTCTTATGCGGTGAATCTGTTTCTGTTTTCGATGGGCGGGCTCACCACCGACGGCGCAGCGCTGGTGCACGGTGAAGGGGTCTACGCCGACCCGCTGCCCCAGGCGCTGGTGCTGACCGCCATCGTCATCGGCTTCGCCATGACGGCCTTCGTGGTGATTCTCGCCATGCGCGCGCGAAGCGAGCTGGGTAACGACCAGGTCGACGGCAAGAAGGAAGACCGCGAATGATGCAACACCTTGTAGTTTTTCCCATCGTGGTACCGCTGGTCGCTGGTATTCTGCTGCTCTACCGCCGTGAAGGCTTGGTCCGTTTCAAGCGTGCGGTCAGCGTCGTGGCTACGCTCATGCTTTTGGCGGTGTCCATGGCGCTGGTCGGGCGCGCGTCAAGCGGCGAGATTCTCTATTACGCGCTGGGCGACTGGCAGCCGCCGTTCGGCATCGTGCTGGTGCTGGACCGCCTCTCCGCGCTGATGCTGCTGCTCACTTCCGTGCTTGCCCTGGGCGCGGTGATGTTCGCCTGCGCCGGCGACGACGAAAAGGGCAGCAACTTTCACGGGCTTTTTCAGTGGCAGCTGTTGGGGATCAACGGCGCCTTTTTGACCGGCGATTTGTTCAACCTGTTCGTTTTCTTCGAGGTGCTGCTGCTCGCCTCCTACGCCCTGCTGCTTCACGGCGGCGGCAAGGCACGCATTCAGTCCGGCGTCTACTACGTGGTGATGAACCTGGCCGGCTCGTCGCTGTTTTTGATCGCCGCGGGCATTCTCTACGGCGCGTTGGGCACCTTGAACATGGCGGACATGGCGCTTCGCGTGGCCGAGCTTCCCGCCGACCGTCAGGGGCTGGTGACCGCCGGAGGGCTGATTCTGCTGGTGGTGTTCGGGCTCAAATCCGCGATCCTGCCGCTCTATTTCTGGCTGCCGCGGGCCTACGCCGCAGCGCCTGCGCCGGTGGCGGCGCTTTTTGCGATCATGACCAAGGTGGGCATCTACGCCATCCTGCGCGTTTATCTGTTGATCTTCGGCGACGCCGCCGGGCCTCTGGCCGCTCTCGAGCAGGCTTGGGTGTGGTGGCTGGGGCTGGCCACACTGGCCGCCTCCGCCGTGGGCATTCTGTCGTCGCGCGATCTGCGTATGCTCATCGCTTACCTGGTACTTTTGTCGGTGGGTACGCTTCTGGTGAGCGCCGGCATGCGAAGCGAGGTGTCCGCCTCGGCGCTGCTCTACTATTTGATCCATACCACCCTGATCACCGGCGGGCTCTTTTTGCTCGCCGAGATGATCGGCGTGCAGCGCGGCAAGGCAGGCACGCGGCTGGTCAAGGCGCGCCCGCTGGTACAGGGCAAGGCACTGGCGCTTTTGTTCTTTATCGGCGCGATTGCCGTGGTCGGCGTGCCACCGCTTTCCGGGGCGATCGGCAAGGCGCTGGTGCTGGCCGCCGCCGACAGCACCCAGAGGCTGTGGCTCTGGCCAACGCTTTTGCTTGCAAGTCTTGCGTCGATGATCGCGCTTTCCCGGGCGGGCTCGACGCTTTTCTGGCGCAGCGCCCACGGTAGCCCTTCCGGCACCAGGCTTCCGGCGCTGCAGTGGTTCGGCGTCATCTGGCTCTTGAGCGCTGCCCCCCTGCTGGTGGTGTTCGCTCACCCGGTCAGCGTCTATACCCAAGCCACTGCCGAGCAGCTTGCCCATCCCGAGCGCTTGACCGAAACGCTTCTTTCACCGTCGCGAGGCCAACTATGATTACCCCGCGTAAATGGCTGCCCACACCGGTTCTCTCGCTTTTGCTGCTGTTCGTGTGGCTGTTGATGGCGCGCAGCTACGCCCCGGGGCAGATACTGCTCGGCGGCACGCTGGCCATCCTCATACCGCTGGTGACCTACCGCTTTTGGGACGGCCACATGCAGATCAAAAAGCCGCGGCTGTTGGCGCGCTTCATTCTGCGCGTACTCAAGGACATCGTGATCGCCAACTTCGAGGTGGCCAGGCTTCTGATCAACCCGTGGAAGCGGCTCAACCCGCACTTCATCGAGTACCCCTTGATGCTGGAGGAGCGCTTCACCATCACGGTGCTGGCCAGCACCATCAGCCTGACGCCGGGCACGGTGTCCGCCAACCTGCGCCTGGACGGCAAGTCGCTGTTGATCCATGTGCTGGACGTGGAGGACGAGCAGGCGCTGATCGAGCAGATTCGCGAGCGCTACGAGCGCCCTCTCAAGGAGATTTACGAATGCTGAGCGTGGCCTTGTACATCACCTCGACGCTGGTGGTGATCGCCCTGATTTTGAACCTGTACCGTTTGGTGATAGGGCCGGATTTGCCGGATCGCGTGCTGGCGTTGGACACCATGTACGTCAACTCCATCGCGCTGATCGTGCTGCTCGGGCTGTGGCTCGGCGGCAAGACCTACTTCGAGTCGGCGCTATTGATCGCCATGCTCGGCTTCATCAGCACCGTTGCGGTGTGCAAATACATTCTGCGAGGGGATATCATCGAATGAGTCTTCTTTCGACGTTACAAGGAGCACGGCCATGGCCTTTCTAATCGAAGCGCTGGTGTCGCTCATGCTGGTGACCGGCGGCGTGTTCGTGTTCATTGGCTCGCTCGGTATGGCGCATCTGCGAGACTTCTACATGCGCCTGCACGGGCCGACCAAGGCCTCGACGCTGGGCATCGGCTGTATGCTGGTCGCCTCGATGGGCTACTTCTGGAGCGTGGATGGCCACATCGACATTCAGGAGATGCTGATTACGCTGTTCCTGTTCATTACAGCTCCCGTCAGCGCCCACCTGCTGGCCAAGACCGGCCTGCACCTGCGCCTGAAGCACGCCAAAAAGACCGGCGGCGTGCCTTTCGAGCTGCGCGACGAGGAAGTGGGCAAAAAGCCGGTACCGCACCCGGACAAGGGCCACGGCTAAAAGCCATTTCCCTTTCACCGTTACGGAAAAGACAGGTACGAAAACGACAGGTACGAAAAAGCGGCGCCTCGAGCGCCGCTTTTTCATGTATCGACCAACGCGTTAGCGTACCAGCGCTTCTTCAGCGTGGCCCAGAAGGTATAAAAGCCCGTCGAGGCCAACGGTCGACACCGCCTGCCGCGCCTCGGCGCGCACCAGAGGCTTGGCGTGATAGGCCACGCCCATGCCGGCTTTGGCGAGCATCTTCAGGTCGTTGGCGCCATCCCCTACCGCCACGGCGTGGGCAAGCGATAGCCCTTCGCGGCGGGCGATCTGCTCCAGAAGCAGCGCCTTGCGCTCGGCGTCGACGATCGGCTCGCTCGTCTCCCCCGTAACCAGGCCATCGCGGATCACCAGCTCGTTGGCATGGATTTCGTCAAAGCCCAGTCGCGTTTGCAGATGACGGGCGAAGTACGTAAAGCCGCCGGAGAGAATCGCGGTACGATAGCCCAGGCGCTTCAAGTTCTTCATCAGCCGCTCGGCGCCGTCCATGAGCGGAAGCTCCAACGCGATGCTTTCGAGCACGGTTTCGGACAGCCCCTCGAGCTTGGCCATGCGCTCGCGAAAGCTCGCCTTGAAGTCGAGCTCGCCGCGCATGGCGCGCTCGGTGACCTCGGCGACCAGCTCACCCACGCCGTGGCGCTTGGCAAGCTCGTCGATCACCTCGGCCTTGATCAGGGTCGAATCCATGTCGAAACAGACGAGCTCGAACGCGCGCTCGCCGGCCTCCATCAAAACGATATCCACCGGGTGCGCTTCGCTGACCTCGAGCGCGGCGTGACGAAGCGCCTGCCACTGCGGGTCGTCCTGCGCAACCGGGGCGCTCACCACGTATTCGATGGCGTCAAGCGGCCCACCCTCGCCGTGGCTTGCCAAACGGGTGACGCGTTGCTCGGTGAGGTCGAAGCGCGCCATCAGCGCGGCCACTTCCGATTCGATGGCCGGTGTCAGTACCGGCGCCAGTACGGTCAGGCGTTTCTCGCTACGTGCCATGTGGCTACTCTCCAGCCTCTAGCCGATCCACTTTCTGAAAACCGCGCGGGAGCTTGCTGCCCCGGCGCCCGCGTTCGCCGCGGTAGTATGCCAGATCGGCGCTCTTCAGGGTGAGCTTGCGCTTGCCGGCGTGGATGACGAGCTCGGTGGTTTCACTGAGCACCACCATATCGCGCACGAACTCTTCGCGCCGCGCGGCGCGAGCGCCGGGAATATCAAGGAGCTTATTGCCCTTGCCCTTGCTCATCTGTGGCAGCTGCTCCAGCGGGAACAGTAGCAGCCGCCCTTCATTGGACACCAGCGCCACCCACAGCGCCTCGCCTTCCGGCACCGCGACCGGCGGCATGACGGCGCAGCCCTTGGGCAGGCTGAGCACCGCCTTGCCGGCCTTGTTCTTGCCGGTGAGATCACCAAGCGTTGCCACGAAGCCGTAGCCGCCGTCGCTTGCCAGCACGTAGCGCTGGGTCGGCGGGGCGAGCATCATGCCGGCCATTTGCGCGCCGGCGGCGACGTTGGCACGCCCGGTGATCGGCTCGCCCTGGCCACGGGCGCTGGGCAGATTGTGGGCGGATAGCGTATAGGCGCGCCCGGTATCGTCGAGCAGCACCAGCGGCTGGTTGGTCTTGCCGCGGCTGGCCAGCTGGTAACGGTCGCCGGCCTTGAACGAGAGCCCGGCGGGGTCGATGTCGTGGCCCTTGGCAGCGCGAATCCAGCCCTTTTCGGACACCACCACGGTGATCGGGTCAGCGCCCAGGAGCTCCACTTCCGAGAGCGCTTTCGCCTCGGCTCGCTCGACCAGCTTTGATCGGCGGGCGTCGCCGTGCTCCTTGCCGGCGGCGCGAATCTCCTTTTCGATCAGCGTGGTCATTCTGGCGTCGCTGCCCAGCACGCCGGTGAGCGTCTTGCGCTCCTTTTCCAGCGCATCCTGCTCGCCGCGAATCTTCATCTCCTCGAGCTTGGCCAAGTGGCGCAGGCGAAGCTCCAGAATCGCCTCGGCTTGCCGCTCGGTCAGTGCGAATGCCTCGATCAGCGCGGCCTTTGGCTCGTCCTCCTCGCGGATGATACGAATCACCTCGTCCAGGTTCAGGTACGCGGTCAAGAGCCCTTCAAGGATGTGCAGGCGCTCTTCCACCTTACCCAGACGGTGCTCCAGGCGCCGGCGCACCGTAGCGCGGCGAAAAGTCAGCCACTCGCCAAGCATGTCGGGCAGCGGCATCACCCGCGGGCGGCCATCCAGGCCGATCACGTTCATGTTCACCCGCACGTTCTTTTCGAGATCCGTGGTGGCGAACAGGTGCGCCATCAGGGATTCGACGTCGACCCGGCTCGAGCGCGGCTCGATCACCAGCCGCGTGGGCTCCTCGTGGGTCGACTCATCGCGCAGATCCGCCACCATGGGCAGTTTTTTGGCCTGCATCTGGGCGGCAATCTGCTCGAGCACCTTGGCGCCGCTGACCTGGTACGGCACCGCGGTGATGACGATATTGGCCTCTTCACGCACGTAGCGGGCGCGCAGCTTCACCGAGCCGCGCCCGGCTTCATACAGCTTACGCAGATCCGCCGCCGGGGTGATGATCTCGGCGTCGGTGGGAAAGTCCGGCGCGGGGATGAATTCCATCAAATCCGCGGTGGTGGCTTTCGGATTACGCAGCAGGTGACACGTCGCCTCGACCACTTCACTGACATTGTGCGGCGGAATGTCGGTAGCCATGCCCACGGCAATGCCGGTGCCGCCATTCAACAGCGCGTGGGGCAGGCGCGCCGGCAGCACTACCGGCTCCTGCATGGTGCCATCGAAGTTCGGCGCCCACTCGACGGTGCCCTGACCGAGCTCAGACAGCAGCACGTCGGCGAATTTCGAAAGCTTCGCCTCGGTGTAGCGCATCGCGGCGAAGGATTTGGGATCGTCGGGGCTACCCCAGTTACCCTGGCCGTCCACCAGCGGGTAGCGGTAGCTGAACGACTGCGCCATGAGCACCATGGCCTCGTAGCAGGCGCTGTCGCCGTGGGGGTGGAACTTGCCCAGCACGTCGCCCACGGTACGCGCGGACTTCTTGTACTTGGCGTTGGCGTTGAGTGAGAGCTCGCGCATGGCGTAGACAATGCGCCGCTGCACCGGCTTCATGCCGTCGCCGATATTGGGCAGCGCGCGGTCAAGAATGACGTACATCGAGTAGTCGAGGTACGCCTTTTCGGTGTAGTCGCGAAGAGAGAGGCGCTCGACGTCGCCTTCCGCTACCTGAATATCCATATGCTTCATACCCTGGCTTGCAACAAGGCCGCCCTGCACAGGGCGGCGAATGAGCGTTAACGTCGCCGGGTAAACCGGCGCGTCATGTTAATTGATAGTGTCGAGCAGCGCCGTTCGCGACATCCTGAGCGTCGAGTCCCAACGTTTGGGTGGCGCTGCCGTGGAACTCGTCGAGCAGGGCTTTCAACCGCTGCGCCTGGCCTGAAAGCTCGTTGGTCGCACCGGCGGCCTGATTGACCAGCCCCGCGTTTTGCTGAGTCACGCTATCCATCTGCGTCACTGCTCGATTGATTTCGTCGATCCCGCTGGTCTGCTCGCTCGATGCCTGGCTGATTTCGCTGATCCGCGATGACACCTCGTCGATGGCAATAATGATCTCGTTCATCGCCGCTTCCGCTTCGCGGGCATAGCCGCTGCCCGAGGCAATCTGCTCGGAAGTATTCTTGATCAGCGAGTTGATGCTTTTCGCTGACGCGGCGCTGCGCGATGCCAGCTGGCGCACCTCGCTTGCGACCACCGCAAACCCTCGCCCGTGCTCGCCGGCGCGCGCGGCCTCGACCGAGGCATTCAGCGCCAGAATATTGGTCTGAAAGGCGATGTTTTCGATCACCTCGACAATCGAGGCAATCTCGCCGGAGCTTTCGTTGATCGACTGCATCGAGTTCGCCAGCCGCGATACCTGCTCGCCGCCGCGCTTGACCCGGGTAGCCGACTCCTTCACGCGCTCATCGGCCTTGCCTGCGTTGTCGGCGTTGCGCTTCACGGTTTCCGCCATCTCTTCCATGGTGGACGATGTCTGCTGAAGCGACGCCGCCTGCTGCTCGGTGCGGCTTGAAAGCTCGACGTTGCCCGCGGCGATCTCGGTCGACTCACTGGCAATGGCGTCGGCAACGGTGCGTACATCGCTGAACAGATGCTGCAGTTTCTCCGCGTAACGGTTGACCGCGTGGCGAAGCTGACCTATTTCGTCTTCGCGGTGGATGGTCAGCGCACGATTCGTTCCTTCCTGGCCCAGCTGGTCGATCTGAAGGGTAGTGCCGCGGATCTGGGCGATCAGCGCCCGCCCGCCCACCCAGCCGACGAACAGCAAAAGCGCTAGAAGCGGCATGATGAACAGCAGCAAGTCACGCGTTAGCGTGCGCGAAAGCGCCGTCACGCGCTCGCTCGGCGTCACCAGGCCCAGCGTCCAGCCGGTGTTGGGCATATCGAACAGATGAATCTTGGCCGGCTCATCGACCAGACCGGCACGCTCGACGCTGATTTGCGCGTCACCGTTATCAAGCGCCGTCGACACCGGCGCCAACCACGCCATACTGGAGGAGGCGTCGCTCAGGCTTTGCATGTCGGGCGAGGTCTGCTCCATGCCGGGCAGGTCGATGATGTTGCGCTCCTTATCCAGCACGAAGGCGTAGCCGCCGGTGGC
Source organism: Halomonas sp. GD1P12 (assembly GCF_025725645.1). Taxonomy (NCBI): domain Bacteria; kingdom Pseudomonadati; phylum Pseudomonadota; class Gammaproteobacteria; order Oceanospirillales; family Halomonadaceae; genus Halomonas; species Halomonas sp. GD1P12. The sequence continues at coordinate 2,221,209 of NZ_CP107007.1, forward strand.
GTCTCCCGTTTCCGACAAAAGTGCCGCGACGCCGCCCAGCTCCATATCGAGGGTCGCCACACCGGCAAAATCGCCCTCGAGATAATAAGGGATGCTACAGGTCACCATCGCCACGCCGCTGGCCGGGTCGCGATACGCCTCGGACCATACGCAGCGACCCGGGGTCGCCCCGCGCGCGCTTTCATACCAGGGCTCGCGCTGGTAGGGCGACGCATTGGGCGCGTTGTAGTCATTGAGAAAGTCGAGACTTCCTTGAGCATTGCGCGCCCAGAAAAAGCTGGCCCGCTCGACACCGGGTAAAAAGGCGTTTGGCTCGGGCCACACGCCCCCCCCGGCGATGGCCGCGTTGGCGTTATCGTCGATCACGTTGGGAAGTGCTGCCAAATAGAGGCTTTCATCCCGCGGAAGCGACTCGGCAAGGGCGGCCAGGCTCGCCGTATTTCCCTCGACACGAGCAAGCTCCCCGGCCAGGGCATTGACAATCGAGCCCCCGGTTTGATCGATCAGTGAATTACTCGCCTGCATGGCCAGCGGCTGCCCCCGCCACGCCATTACGCCGTAAATACCCGCTGCCATCAAAAGAGTGAGTACCACCGCGGCAAACGTTAGCTGCCTGGAAATCGTTTTAAGCAAAGCTGTTCCCCCTGGTTCCTGCCAACATCGTTGGTATGAGTGCCCATACTTTCGTATGAGCAGCCAACCGTATTCTATATTGGCGGATCGCTCGCTTACCCAAGAGAATCAGGCATTAACACGTCCATTTTAAGCGCTATCACACGTCGATCTCGGCGAGGTTGCCGTAATCTTCCAGCCACTTCTTACGGTCGCCGGCGCGTTTCTTGGCCAGCAGCATGTCCATCATCTCCATGGTGCCGTCGCCATCATTCAAGGTGAGCTGCACCAGCCGGCGCGTCTCCACCGCCATGGTGGTTTCCCTGAGCTGCAAGGGGCTCATTTCACCCAGGCCCTTGAAGCGCTGAACGTTGGGGGTGCCGCGCTTTTTGGCGAGGCTTTTGAGAATGGCCGCCTTTTCGCTCTCGTCCAGGGCGTAGTGTACCTCCTTGCCCAGATCGATACGGTAAAGCGGCGGCATGGCAACGAAGACGTGACCGGCGTCCACCAGAGACGGAAAGTGCCGAACGAACAGCGCGCACAGGAGCGTGGCGATATGCAGGCCGTCGGAGTCGGCGTCGGCGAGAATGCAGATCTTGTGGTAGCGCAGCTTCTCGAGATCGGCGCTGCCCGGGTCGGCGCCGATCGCGACCGCAATGTCGTGCACCTCCTGGGAGCCGTAGATGTCGTGGGTTTCGACCTCCCAGGTGTTCAGGATCTTGCCGCGCAGCGGTAGGATCGCCTGGGTTTCGCGGTTGCGCGCCTGCTTGGCGCTGCCGCCGGCGGAGTCACCCTCGACCAGAAACAGCTCGCTTTGAGAGGGGTCCTGGCCGGAGCAGTCGGCGAGCTTGCCGGGCAGCGCCGGGCCCGAGGTGACCTTCTTGCGCGCGACCTTCTTGGCCTTTTTCTGGCGGCTTTGCGCCGCACTGATGACGAGTTCCGCGAGCTGCTCGGCCTGGTCGACGTGGTGGTTGAGCCACAGCGAGAAGGCGTCCTTGACCACGTTGGAGACGAAGGCTGCGATGGTGCGCGAGGAGAGCCGCTCCTTGGTCTGCCCGGCGAACTGCGGGTCGAGCATCTTGACCGACAGCACGAACGAGGCGCGCTCCCAAAGATCGTCGGCGGTGAGCTTGATGCCGCGAGGCAAGAGGCTTCGGTACTCGCAGAATTCGCGCAGCGCGTCCAGCAGCCCGGAACGAAAGCCGTTGACGTGGGTGCCACCCTGGGGCGTGGGAATCAGGTTGACGTAGCTTTCCAGCAGCGCCTCGCCGCCTTCCGGCAGCCACTGGATCGCCCAGTCGACGCCGTGTTCGTCATCGCTGAAGTGGCCGACGAAGGGCTCGGACGGCAGCACCTCATAGCCGTCGGTGGCCTGGGCGAGATAATCACGCAGCCCGTCGGCGTAGGCCCACTCGGTTTTGGTACCGTCGGGCTCGACCAGCGTCACTGCAAGCCCCGGGCAGAGCACCGCCTTGGCACGTAAAAGATGTTTCAAGCGGCCAAGCGCGAGCTTGGGGCTATCGAAGTAGCTCTCGTCGGGCCAAAAGCGCACGAGCGTGCCGGTGGCGCGCTTGGCAGCCTTGCCGATCTCATGAAGCTCTTCGGCCTTTTCGCCGTGTTCGAAAGCGATGGCGTGGCGGGCGCCGTCGCGGGTGACCTCGACCTCCAAACGACGCGATAGCGCGTTGACCACCGACACCCCAACGCCGTGCAAACCGCCGGAAAAGCGGTAGCTCGACGCCGAGAATTTGCCGCCGGCGTGGAGCTTGGTGAGGATCAGCTCGACCCCGGAGACGCCGTGCTCCGGGTGGATGTCGATGGGCATACCGCGGCCGTTATCCTTGACCTCGATGGCGCCGTCGCCTGAAAGCACCACTTCGATGGCCGTGGCGTGACCCGCCAGCGCCTCGTCGACGCTATTGTCGATGACTTCCTGGGCCAGGTGGTTGGGTCGCGAGGTATCGGTGTACATACCGGGGCGCTTGCGTACCGGCTCGAGTCCGGAGAGAACCTCGATCGAACTCGCGCCGTACTGGGAGCCGTCAAACTGGGTCATGGTGCATCAATTCCTGGAAAACGGTACTTGGGCCGCGCAAGGGTGAACGGCGCGGCGAAAAAGGCACAGGATAGCGCAAATGCAAACTACTGTATATCCAGCCATGAGTGACCGACACCTCGCCGGCCACGTTCGCGATAAAATGGATCAGGGTTCGCTCTGCTCGGCGGCCCAGAACGCGCGAATCAGCCCCTGGCTCGAGGCGTCCAGACGGCTCACGTCCCCCTTGCCTTCCATCAGCGCGCGGGTCTCCTTGGCGATCTCCTTGCCAAGCTCCACCCCCCACTGATCGAACGGGTTGATGTCCCAGATCACCGCCTGCACGAACACCTTGTGCTCGTATAGCGCGATCAGCGCACCGAGGGTATGCGGAGTGAGTTCGTCCATCAGCACCGTGGTCGAAGGCTGGTTACCGCGATAGCGCTTGTGTGCCGGCGGCGCGCCCTCTTCGTCGACGGCGTCATCGCCAAGCATAAGCACCCGCGACTGGGCAAAGCAGTTGGCCAGCGACAGCCGGTGCTGCGCCTTGAGATGGCGCCGGGTGTCCGGGTCCTCGACATCGTCGTAGCGTTTGAGCGGGGCGATAAAGTCGCACACCACCGGCTGAGTGCCCTGATGGAGAAGCTGATAAAACGCGTGCTGAGCGTTAGGTCCGAGCTGCCCCCAAAGCACCGGGCAGGTCGAGTAGTTCACGCGCTCGCCCCGCCCGGTGACCGACTTGCCGTTGGACTCCATTTCGAGCTGCTCGAGATACGCGGCGAAGTACTCAAGGCGCCCGTCGTAGGGCAGAATCGAGTGGGCGCGAATGTCGAGAAAATTGACGTTCCAGATGCCGGCCAGACCCAGCAGCACCGGCAGGTTCTGCTCGAGCGGCGCCTGGCGAAAGTGGTTGTCCATCGCATGCGCCCCGGCCAGCAGCGCGCGAAAGTGCTTCATGCCGACGATCAGCGCGATCGGCAGGCCAATGGTGCCCCAAAGGGAATAGCGCCCACCCACCCACTCCCAGAACATCAGCTGATGATCCGGGGCGATCCCCCACTCGCACATCTTCTCCGGGCTCGCCGACACGCCGATGAAGTGCTGGCGAACGATGAGCTTTGCGCTCACCGGTTTGGCACCGGCCATGTCGTCGTGCTCGGAGAGCCGCCCCAGTAGCCAATCCTTCGCCGTATTGGCGTTGGAGAGCGTGTCGATGGTGGTAAACGACTTCGACGACAGAATGAACAGCGTGGTTTCCGGATTGAAGCGCGCCAGGTAGTCGGCAAGCTGCGAGCCGTCCATGGTCGAGGCGAAGTGTACGTCCACCGGATGGATGTCCGCGGGCCGGTAATCCGCCAGCGCGTGGGTGACCATCAAGGGGCCGAGATCCGAGCCGCCCACGCCCAGGTTCACCACGTGGCGAATCGGCTTGCCGGTTGCCCCGCGCCACTGGCCGGCGTGCAGACGCTCTACCAGTCGCTCCATCTGATTCAGGCTTTCATGAACACAGGCCACGACGTCTTCGCCCTCGACGTCGAGCGTGGCCTCCACCGGCAGGCGCAGCGCGGTATGAAGCGCCGGGCGATTTTCGCTGATGTTGACCCGCTTGCCGCTCAACAGCGCCTCGATGGCACCGGGTACGCCCGCCTCCTCGGCCAACGCCAGCAGGTGCACCAGCGTATCGTCGTCAAAGCGCTGTTTCGAGAGATCGAGCGTGAGCCCGTGCACCTCGTGGCTAAACGTCTCGAAGCGGTCCGGGTCGCCGAAAAGGTCCTTCAGGTGCATCGTTTTCAGCGTTTGCGCGTGCTGCTGGAGCGTTTGCCAGGCGGGCAGCGTATCGGGTGTGTCGTGTTGTGCCAAAGCCGTTTCCCTCTTTTTGGCGGGTATCCGAAAGCCCAGGACTGTCGCCTCAAAGCGCGGGGGCGTAAACTACGCCCCTTCCACTTTTGATCCTGGCTTGCCCATGAGTACCGCATCTTACCGTGACGCCATCTTTTCGACACCCCTTGACCGCGTGGCGCGCTTCTCTTTCGACGAACAGGTAGTGGCCTGTTTTCCCGACATGATTCGCCGGTCAGTGCCGGGGTACGGCCAGATTCTGGGGATGATGGGCGTGATCGCAAAGCGCCACCTGCGCCACGGCGCCCACGTGTACGATCTCGGGTGCTCGCTGGGCGCCTCGGGCCTGGCGCTCGCCGGCGCCCTGCCCGCCGATGCGTTTCGCTACACCGGCGTCGACGTATCGCCGGCGATGGTGGAAAAAGCGCGCCAAACGTTTGAGGCCGAATGCCCCGAGCACGCCATATCAGTGCTCGAAGCGGATATTCGAACCCTCGAGTATACAGGTTCAGGCATGATCATCCTGAACTTCACGTTGCAGTTTCTGCCGCCCAATGATCGCGACGCGCTGCTGGCGCGCCTCTATGCGGCGCTCGAACCCGGCGGCGTGCTCATTTTGTCCGAAAAGACCGTCGACCCGGATGAGCGCGACAACGCCTGGCGAGTCGAGCGCTATCATGACTTCAAGCGCGCCAACGGTTACTCGGATCTGGAAATCAGCCAGAAACGTACCGCGCTCGAGAACGTACTGATTCCCGACAGCCTCGACGGCCTGCACCAGCGGCTGAGCGGTGCCGGCTTCCCCCGCGCGATGACCTGGTTTCAGTACCTGAACTTCGCCTCCCTGATCGCGTTCAAGGAGAGCTAACGTGGCGACCCCGCTCCCCGACGACCATCAGGCGCTCTACCGTGCGTTTCTCGATCAGGCCGCACACAACGTCGCCCTGCTTGCCTGGCTTGCGCGCCTGCCCGAGCAGCTCAATCAGGGCCTGGATAAAAAACGCCACGGCGACCTCTCCGCTTGGGAAAAAGCGGCGAGAAAGCTGCCGACTCTGCCCCAGTCACGAACGGTCGAGCTTGAAAGTGACACCGTTCGCGTGGACGTCGCACTCGATGAGAGCCAGCGCCGCCAGTGTTTTAACCTGCTCAAAAAACTCGCGCCCTGGCGCAAGGGTCCGTTCAACCTGGGCGGCATCGAGATCGATACCGAGTGGCGCTCGGACTGGAAGTGGCAGCGCGTGGCGCCGCACCTGTCCGATTTGAAATATCGCAAGGTACTCGATGTGGGCGGCGGCAGCGGCTACCACGCCTGGCGCATGGCCGGCGCGGGGGCGGCGTTTGTGCTGGTGATCGACCCGTCACCGCGGTTTTACTGGCAGTTTCAGGCGGTGCGCCACTTCGTCGGCGACGCCGATGGCAACCGCACCCACTTTCTACCGGTGGGCATCGAGGACGTGCCGGAGAACCTGGGGTTTTTCGACACCGTGTTTTCCATGGGCGTGCTGTATCACCGCGCCTCGCCTTTCGAGCACTTTAATCAGCTAAAAGCCGCGCTGGCACCCGGCGGCGAGCTGGTGCTGGAAACGCTGGTGGTCGAAGGCGACGAGCAGACGGTGTTCGTCCCCGGCGAGCGCTACGCGGCAATGCCCAACGTCTATTTTCTGCCCTCCTCGAAAGCGCTTTGCCACTGGCTGGAACGCTGCGGGTTCACCAATGTACGCGTGGTCGATGAAGCCCCAACGACGCTCGATGAGCAGCGCTCCACCGAGTGGATGACCTATCAGTCGCTTGCGGATTTTCTCGACCCCGAGGACAGGTCGCGCACCATCGAAGGCTACCCGGCGCCGCGCCGCGCGGTGGTGATAGCGAACAAACCGGGTTAACGCTCAGCGGCGCAGAATCATTAGCCAACGGCCCAGATTCAGAATGCTGGCAAGCGAGGCCGCCACGTAGGTGAACGCGCAGGCGGTGAGCACGTGGCGGGCGCCGGTCATGTCAGAAGGCGGCACATACTCTTTTAAAAGCGGCAGGGCCCGATTGAAGCTGGCATCGAACTCCACCGGTAGCGTGACCAGATGCACCACCGCGGCGGTGCCAAAGCTGATCACCGCCACGGCGATCACCGCGGCCAGGCTACCGGGTAGGCGGGTAAGGAGGAACAGAAACGGCGCGGCCATCATCAACAGTGCGCCGAGTTTCTCGGCTTTTTGCGCCACGCCCACCATACGGCTTCGGGCAATCAGCGGCGCGTAGCCTTCAGCGTGCTGGAGAGCGTGTCCCACTTCGTGCGCGGCCACCGTTACGGCGGTGAGCGAGCGGCCGTTGAAATGATCCGGCGAGAGTCGCACCACGCGGTCGATCGGATCGTAGTGGTCGCCCTGCTCGCTCACTTCCACACCTACATTTTTCAAATCAAAGCGGCGCAGCAAGTGGCTTGCCAGCTCGGCCCCGGTGCCGGGGTAGTCGTTGCGCCCTTTGGTGTGGCGCTTTAATACCCACTGCGCCCAGAGATTGGGCAGAAGAAAAATAGCCAGCGCCAGCGCGATCAGCAGTACGATCATGGTCAAGTGTCCAGGGCAGTCGCCGGATGACTGACCGTTGTACCACGATCGCACCTTGCGTGCACTGGCGGGGTGACTGATGAGGGTTAGAGACTCGCCTCTTGCGCCTCTTCCTGGCGATGCTCTCGCACGTCGCGCTTGACCGCTTCGAGCCCGCGGGCAGAAATGCGGCCCTGCTCGTAAGCGTGTTCGGCCATCAGGACGCTATCGGCGGCGAGAATCAGGTCGCAGTCGCTGCCCTTGAGCTCGTCGCGCAAACGCTGAATGGCCTCCTGACGCTTGGGGTCCTTGTCCACCCGGCGAATATAGACCGCCTTGATGCGCCCGGGATAAGCCTTGACCACCTCGGTGTAGACCTCCGGGTCGTGCTGGCCGCTGTCGCCGATCAGCACACAGGGCATGTCGTCGTAGAGTGTCAGCATCCGGTCGATCAAGTCGCGCTTGTGATCCTCGGCCTTGCGCGGCCAGGGTTTGCGCCAGGAGATACCCCACTCACGCAAAAAAAGAATCGGCCCGACCGGAATGCGGTTGAGCTGGAAAAAGGTTTCGAGCATTTCGTAAATCGCCCAGGGCCCGCGGGAAACGTAAAGGATGGGCCGCTCGGCCTTGTCGCTTTTGCCGCGGTAAAGCGACTGATAAAGCGAGGCGACGCCTGGAAACGCGGTACGACGATGGGGTTTGCGCACGAACAGCCGATAGAGCATTTTCAGCTTTTCCGCCACGCCGGTGAACATGACGGTATCGTCGATATCGCTGATCACCAACAGATCCGCCTCCGGCGGCGGCACGTACACCTCCGCGTTGGTACGCATGGGCGGGTGCCCGTCGGCGCGCACGAGAATATCGGCGCGATGCCAGGACACATCGATGGGTAAATCGCGCTCGATGGGAATATGGGCGTCGAAGTAGCCGTCACGGTCGGTAATCAGCGACAATTTGTTTTCACCGATACGAATTTCGACCTGCGCCTCCTTGAAGCCGCGGCGAAAGATGCGTCGAGCCACGTCCGCGGTATCACGTAAAATGCCGCGCCGGGGAATGGCGCGGCCGAGTGCCGCCTGTCGAAAGACGCGGCCCATGACGAAAACTTCCTTTTGCGACCCGTAGCCGCGGTAGGGATGCACCACCATCCCTCCTCGGCCGCTGTCGCGCTTCATGGGCTTGGCGACAACGTGGACAAGCCGCTTAACGAAGCTTGCCCACGGGCTATACCATGGCATCAGGCGTGCTGACCCGAGTGCTTGCCTTCCTGAATTTCTTCAAGAAGCTTGGAGCAGAAAGCATCGAGGTCTTTCGGCGTACGGCTGGTGACCAGCGCTTCGTCGCAGACCACGGCTTCGTCGACCCAGTTCACGCCGGCGTTTTTGAGATCCTGCGCGATGCTGTGTACCGAGGTCATCTTGCGACCGTCGACCACGCCTGCGTTGATCAGAATCCAGGGCGCGTGGCAGATTGCGCCAACCGGTTTACCGGCCTGAAAGAACGCCTTGACGAAGCTCAGCGCGTCGTCGTTGGTACGAAGCTCATCCGGGTTAAACAGACCGCCCGGCAGCATTAGCGCATGGTAGTCGGACTCGGATACGTCTGATAACGCCTTGTCGGCGTCGTAGGTATCGCCCCACTCGGTTTCGGCCCAGGCACGAATACCCTTGCCATCGGGCGTCACGATGTGAACCTCGACGCCATTTTTTTGCAGCGACGCGCGCGGCACGCTGAGCTCGGACTCTTCAAAACCGTCCGCGGCCAGAATCGCAACGCGTTTACCATTCAGTGCTTGACTCATCGTGCTCTCCTTTTCGTGATGAACATGTGCTTTAAACATACGTTGCTTCATCTCCTACAACGCCTAACAAGTGTGGCTCATCCTGTACAATCGTCAAGCAGTCAAACCACTTAAACCCCCGCTACCATCTCGTTATAAGTTGTACAAAAAAGCCGGCCCCGTCCGAAAACGGGGCCGGCTCGAGCGCCTGAAACGAGCGCAGGCTTGCTTTAGAACAGCTTGCTGATGTCGCGGGCGTCCCAGTGCGGGAAGTGCTTACGTACCAGCGCGTTCAAATCGCGCTCGAAGGCAGCCCAGTCGGTGCCCTGCTCCTGCTCGCCTTGAGCGGCGACGCCGCGAATCATGCCGGCCCCGACGGTCACGTTGGTCAGCCGGTCGATAATAATGAAGCTTCCCGTCCCCGGGCTCGAGCGGTAGTCGTCCAGCGGGATGCTTGCGGTAAGCTCGACCTCGCAGCGGGCGATCGCGTTGAGCTCGAGCTGCTCGGCCGGATACTGCGCCAGCGTGTTCACATCGACCTGATAGTCGATGGCGCGCACCTGCCCCGAGAGATCGCGGGTGGCGAGCTTGAAGTCATACAGCTTGCCCGGCGTGAGCGCGTCTTCGTGCATCCACACGATGTCCGCCTTGAAGGCATTGGATAGCGGGATATCGGCGTGCGCATCGACCAGCCAATCGCCGCGGGAGATATCGATCTCGTCATCGAGCGTCACGGTGATCGCTTGGCCCGGGTAGGCGGCGCTCAGATCGCCGTCATAAGTGACGATGCGCTCGACCGTCGAGGTCTTGCCCGAGGGCAGCACCTTCACGCGGTGGCCCGGGCGCAGAATGCCCGCAGCGAGCGTGCCGCAATAGCCGCGAAAATCGAGGTTCGGCCGATTGACATACTGCACCGGCAGGCGCAGATCGGTGAGGTTCTGGTCCTGGGTCAGCTCGACGCTTTCCAGAAGCTCGATTAGCGTGCGGGACTCATAGCCGGGGCCGAAGTACCAGGGCGTACGCTCGCTTTTATTTACCACGTTGTCGCCGGTCAGCGCCGACAGCGGCACGAAACGAATGTCCGGCGCGTTCAGATTGGTGGCGAACTGCTGATACTCGCGCTTGATCTCGTTGAAGCGCGCCTCTGAAAACTCGACCAGATCCATCTTGTTGACCGCGATCACCAAATGCTGAATACCGAGCAGGTCGGCGATGAAGCTGTGGCGTTTGGTCTGGGTCTGCACGCCATAGCGGGCGTCGATCAAAATCACCGCCAGGCTCGCCGTGGAGGCGCCGGTGGCCATGTTGCGGGTGTACTGCTCATGACCCGGCGTGTCGGCGATGATGAACTTGCGCTTGTCGGTGGAGAAAAAGCGGTACGCGACGTCGATGGTAATGCCCTGCTCGCGCTCGGACTGCAGCCCGTCGACCAGAAGCGCCAAATCAACCGTGTCCCCGGTGGTGCCGCTTGTTTTGGACGCTTGGGTGATCGCGGCGAGCTGGTCCTCGAAAATCATCTTCGAGTCGTGAAGCATTCGCCCGATCAGCGTGGACTTGCCGTCATCGACGCTGCCGCAGGTGATGAAGCGCAAAAGATCCTTGTTTTCGTGCTCCTGCAGGTACTGCTCGATGTTGTCGGCGATCAAATTCGACTGGTGTGCCATGTTAGAAGTACCCCTCGCGCTTTTTCTTCTCCATCGACCCGACCTGGTCGCGGTCGATGGCACGCCCACTACGCTCACTGGTGCGCGTCAGCAGCATCTCCTGGATGATCTCGGGGAGCGTGGCCGCCGTAGACTCGACAGCCCCCGTAAGCGGGTAACAGCCAAGCGTTCTGAAACGCACGGATTTTTGCTCCGGGACCTCACCGGGCGCCAGCGGCAGGCGCTCGTCATCGACCATTACCTGCATGCCGTCGCGCTCGACGATCGGGCGCGGGGCGGAGTAGTAAAGCGGCACGATCGGGATCGACTCCAGATAGATGTACTGCCAGATATCGAGTTCGGTCCAGTTGGAGAGCGGAAATACGCGAATCGACTCGCCCTTGTTGACCTTGGCGTTATAGGTGTTCCAAAGCTCCGGGCGCTGGCTCTTGGGGTCCCAGCGGTGGTACTTGTCGCGAAAGGAGTAAACTCGCTCTTTTGCGCGCGACGCTTCTTCATCGCGGCGCGCCCCGCCGAAGGCGGCATCGAAGCCGTACTTGTCCAGCGCCTGCTTGAGCGCCTGGGTCTTCATGATGTCGGTGTACTTGGCGCTGCCGTGATCGAAGGGATTGATGTTCGCCGCGCGCCCCTCTTCGTTGGTGTGCACCAGAAGCTCCATGCCCGCTTCACTCGCCATGCGGTTGCGAAACTCTATCATCTCGCGAAACTTCCAGGTAGTATCGACGTGCAAAAGCGGGAACGGCGGCGGCCCCGGGTAGAAGGCCTTGCGCGCCAGGTGCAACATGACCGAGGAGTCCTTGCCGATGGAGTACATCATCACCGGATTGCTGAACTCGGCGGCGACTTCACGGATGATATGAATCGATTCGGCTTCGAGCTGTTTGAGGTGCGTCTGGCGCGCACCGTCGATCGCCACGGTGGGCTCGCGCCGTTCATCGACCGGCGCAGCGGTAATCTGGGTCATTGCCTACTCCCTCTCAAAGCACCGGGGTGCTGACTAACGGTGCCTGCAAACGGTGTTTGCCTGATGATCGTCACTGCAAGTAGGGTAACGCCGAAAAGTAATAACCTGAAAGAATTAATAACTATCTTTTTATTCTTTAAAAAACTATAGAAGCTCTTCTATAAGAACCAAAGCGCACTCAATAGGGAGCGCGAAAAAAGGCGATCTACATGCCGACCCGCTCGATCCAGGTCTGCCACTCGCCACCGCTGCGAAGCTCCACTACCCGATACCCGGGTCTCGAGGCTTGATCGACGGCGAACTCGAGGGCGCCGGGCATGAACTGATCCGCCAGCGCCGGGCAGCCATATACCGACACCTCATGATCGCCGAGAGCAAGCGTCTGCGCGAAGCCCTGGTGAGCATGGCCAAACAGCAAGACGCGAGCCAGGGGAAAGCGCTCGAGCACCTGCCAAAAGGCGTCGCGATCGAGCAGGCCAATAGCGTCCATCCACGCGGCGCCCACGTCGACCGGCGGGTGGTGCAGGCCAACGACGGTAGGCTGCTCGCTCGATTCGAGCCGCTCAACGAGCGCTTCGAGCTGCTCAGCGCCCAACTCCCCGTGCGGTTTGCCCTCGACTCGGGTATCGAGCAGGAGCAGGCGCCACTCGCCGAGATCGACTTCGCTCAAAAGCGGGTGGCACTCGGCCATGAACTCGACTTGATCGTGGTTGCCGGGAATCCAGAACCAGGGGCACGGCAGGCGCGCCAGTGCCTGACAGGCGTGCTGATAGGAGACCAGGGTTTCGTCCTGGCTAACGTCGCCACTCAGCAGCACCACGTCCGGGCGCTCCTGGATGACCGCCTCCAGCACGCGCTCGAACTGACGCCAGGGGACGCCGGTGCGCGAGCGCGCGTGTTTATCGGCGTAGAGGTGGGCGTCGGTGATCTGAATCAGGCGCATCAAGGATACTCGGGGATATCGTAGGCGTGACCGTGGGTCAACCCATGAGCCAGCCACTCGCCCAGAAAGCGATTGAGCTGCAGCTTTTCATCGGGCTGGTGCATTTTGGCGTTGGGATAGCGGTAGCGGCCATTGAAGTGGCGCTGGCGCTGAAAGTCGGTCACCTCTGCCATGCGCACATCGTGATACAGGTGCACGCGCATTTTGGGTCCTTCCAGCACGCCGTCCAGCGGCCCGCTTTGGGTGACCTCGACCATGGTGGTGTAGGGCGCCTGCTCCAGCACGGCCAAGTGAAGCGCGCCAAGCTCCCGCCCTTTGCTGTGTAGGGTGATATCGCGCTGCTGACCGGCGTCCATATCGCTCACCAGCCGCAGCAGGCGCGCGTAGTTGGCGCTGCACTCCCCTTGCAGGGATTTCAGGTCGGTGACGTAGGCGGCTCTAGCCATCTTCGCTCCTTTCGAATGGGGAAACAGGGGCCCTGGCGGTGGCGCGCAGTGAGGCGCGCTGGCCGTTCAACCAGTGAAGCCCGATCAAGCACATGGCGTTATCGAGGCGCCCCTGCTCCAAAAGCGCAAAGGCATCGGTAAAGCTGACCACGTGAACGCGAATATCCTCGTGCTCTTCATCGAGGCCATGAATACCGCCCATGCCGGCGGTGTCGACCAGCCCGCAAAAAAGCGTTACCCGCTCGTTGCAGGCACCGGGGCTCGGGTAGTAGGTGTGAAGTTTGGTCAGCGCGCCCACTTTGCAACCCGCCTCCTCCCGGGATTCACGCCGGGCCACGTCCTCGAGGGATTCGTTCTCCTCGACCAGCCCCGCCACCAGTTCGAGCTTCCAGGGCGAGCGCGGGTCATCGATGGCGCCGGCGCGAAACTGCTCGACCAGCACCAGCGCATCGCGATGCGGGTCATAAAGCAACACGCCCACCGCGTCGAAACGGCTATGAATCTCGCGGCGCATGGAGCTGCTGTAGCCGCCCTCGAAAAGACGGTGGCGTAGCGTCAGCGCCTCGAGCCGGAAAAAGCCCTGATAGAGCGTTTCCCGCGTCTCGAGTTCGACATCGGCACGCGTGAGTTCGGGGGCCGCAAGCTTGCTCGCCTGCGGCGACGTAAGGCTGGACGCCATAAGGCACTCCCGGTTGGCACAATCGCTCTATTATCAATGCTCGGTGCCGGGAATGCCAATTTGAGCGCTTGAGCGCGGGCTTAGAGCGCCTGAAGAAAGGCCTGGGCTTCGCGGCGCAGCGCCTCGTCTGACAGCTGACGGTTTTCACGCGCAGTGCCCTCGACGGCGCGGGTGGCGTACTCGCGGGCGCCCTGGATATCGCCCTCCTCCTTCAGAAACGCTGCGTAGTAGAAATTGACGTCGATCCCGTTCGGGCGGATCTCGAGCGCGCGCTGAAACATGCGCTCGGCGGTATCGCTGTTGCCGAAACCGAGCGGTCTGCCCGGTGCGCGGTCATAGAGCGCGCCCAGCGTCACGTAGGCCGAGGCGTTGCTGCCCTGCGGGTCGAGCTCGATGGCGCGCTCGAGCACGGCACGCGCCTCTTTCGCGCTGGCCAGCGCCCCCAGCCCGCCGCGCTCGCGCGCGTAAGACGCTAAAATGATGCCCTGCCACACCAGCACGTCCGCCTCGTTTGGGTTTTGACTTGCAAGCGCTTCGGCCTCATCACTCAGCGCCTCAAGCGTCCCCTGACGCTGATTGGCCGGAAGCTCCGTCACCGTATGTTCCCAGCGGTTTTTGAGCGAAAAGAGTTCGTCCTGGTAGGCGCTAGCGGCGAGCGGCGAAAGCGCGAGCGCCCCGCCGAGGGTCACTGCCAACAGCCAGCGAGAAGTGTGCGTGCGCATGAAAAGCTCCTTGGTTGTTTTTGTGAATGTTTTTATTGCCCGATCGAGGCAGCCATCGGGCGGCCCAACGGGCGCCCTGCCAAATAATGTAACGAACGTTTGAATGACTCGCCAGCGCTTTGCCCAGAATAATGCCATTGGGCGCGCCGGCGCTTTCGATTAAGCTTGGGCACTCGAACGCAAGGAGTGAAACCGCATGAAAGGCCGCAATATGACCCGCTGGCGCGACCCGGCCAAGGACCCGCGCCAGGAGCCCAAAAGCAATCTGATCACCGCCCAGGGCGCCGAGCGGCTGCGCGGCATTCTCGACCACCTTTCACGGGTAAAGCGCCCGGCGCTTTCGACCAAAGTAGGCGAAGCCGCCGCACTTGGCGACCGCTCGGAGAACGCCGATTACACCTACAACAAGAAAGAGCTCAACCGGGTGATCGCGCGCATCCGCTACCTGACCAAGCGGCTCGACGAGCTGCAGGTGGTCGACCGCCTGCCGGCGGATACCGACAAGATCTTTTTCGGCGCGTTCGTAAGCCTCGAGGACGACGACGGCGAAGCGCTCGACATTCGTATCGTCGGCCACGACGAGATCGACACCGACAAGCGGTGGATCAGCGTCGACGCGCCCATGGCGAAAGCGCTGCTGGGTAAGGAAGTGGACGACGAGATCACCGTACAAACGCCGACCGGCGAGGCCTTCTATACCGTGACTGACGTTCGCTACGCCAACCCCTGACCGCACAACGCGATCCGCACCGCCGCCAGTTCATGAACATTCAATGAAACACTTGCCAACGAATAATATGTCCATAATACTAGACATATGGAAATAAACGATGCCACCTCAAGTTTTAGCGCGCTCGCCCAGCCCACTCGCCTGGAGGCTTTACGCCTGCTGCTAAGCCACGAGCCCGAGGGGCTGGCGGCGGGAGAACTGGCCCGGCGGCTGAACGTGCCTCACAACACGCTATCGGCCCACCTCGCGGTACTTGGTCGAGCAGGCTGGGTAAGTTCGCACCGCGAGAGCCGCTCGATCATCTATCGCGCAAGCCCCGGGCACATGCAACAGGTCATCGCCTATTTGATCAGCGACTGTTGTAACGGCGACCCCGCGCTCTGCGCGCCGCTGATCGACACGCTTTCCCCTTGCCACTCATCCTCCCCGCAGGAGCCTTCCTCATGACCCCATTGATCTATCACAACCCACGCTGCGGCACCTCGCGCAATACGCTGGCCATCCTGCGCGCCTCGGGTGAAGAGCCGGAGGTGATCGAGTACCTGGAGACCCCGCCGAGCCGGGAGCGGCTGATCGAATTGATCAAACTGATGAAAATTACGCCGCGGGCGCTGCTGCGCCAGAAGGAAACGCCCTATCGCGAGCTCGGCCTTGAAGACCCCACCGTGGATGACCAGGCCATTATCGATGCCATGCTCGATCACCCGATTCTGATCAACCGCCCAATCGTTGTGACCGACAAGGGCGCGCGGCTTTGCCGGCCCTCGGAGCAGGTGTTCGAGCTGCTGGACAACCCGGTGGCGTCGTTCACCAAGGAGGATGGCGAACGCGTGACGCCCGCCTCCCAGGCGAATAACTGACACCATGCTGGCACTGTCGATTTTCATCGCTACCCTGGTGCTGGTGATCTGGCAGCCCAAGGGGCTTGGCATTGGCTGGAGCGCGCTGGGCGGCGCACTGGTCGCGCTCGTCACTGGGGTCGTTGCGCTGGCGGACGTGGCGGTGGTGTGGCATATCGTTTGGGACGCCACCTTCACCTTCGTGGCGCTGATCGTCATTTCGCTGATTCTGGATGAAGCGGGCTTCTTCGCCTGGGCGGCGCTGCACGTGGCACGCTGGGGCGGCGGCCGTGGGCATCTGCTGTTTCCGCTGGTCGTTTTGCTGGGCGCGGTGATCGCCGCCTTTTTTGCCAACGACGGCGCCGCGCTTCTGCTCACGCCGATCGTGCTCGCCATTCTGCTGCGCCTGGAGTTCACGCCGCCAGCGGCGCTGGCCTTCATCATCGCCACCGGGTTCGTTGCAGATACCACGAGC
Source organism: Halomonas sp. GD1P12 (assembly GCF_025725645.1). NCBI lineage: Bacteria > Pseudomonadati > Pseudomonadota > Gammaproteobacteria > Oceanospirillales > Halomonadaceae > Halomonas > Halomonas sp. GD1P12. The sequence continues at coordinate 2,237,480 of NZ_CP107007.1, forward strand.
CTCCCGCTGGTGATCTCCAACCTGGTCAATATCGTCACCGCCAACTACTTTGGCATCGGTTTCGACCGCTATGCCCAGGTCATGGTGCCGGTCAACCTGGTATCGCTTGCCGCTACGCTAGGCGTGCTCTGGCTCGCGTTCGGGCGTCGCATCCCCGCCCGCTATCCGATTGAAAAGCTCGAAGCGCCGCGTTCGGCGATAAAGGATCCGCTGGTATTTCGCGCCGCCTTTCCGCTTCTGGCGCTGCTGATGGTGGCTTATTTCGTGACCGCTCCGCTGGGCGTTCCCATCGCGCTGGTCACCGGCGCCGCCGCGATTTCGCTGATGGCACTCGCCGGGCGGTGGTGGCGCGGCGGTCGCGAAAGCAAAGTGTCAGTCTCTCAAGCGCTACACGGCGCGCCCTGGCAGATCGTGCTGTTCTCGCTGGGCATGTACCTGGTGGTGTATGGGCTGGGCAACGCCGGGCTCACCGACTACGCGGCGCGGGCGCTTGAGTGGCTTGCGGGCCAGGGGAGCGTGGTTGCCACCGTCGGCACCGGCTTTCTCGTTGCGGCGGTCGCCTCGATCATGAACAACATGCCGTCGACGCTGGTGGCGGCGCTGGCCATCGACCAGGCCCAGCTTCCAGAGCTGACCCGGGAGCTGATGATCTACGCCAGCGTCATCGGCAACGACCTGGGGCCGAAATTCACGCCCATCGGCAGTCTGGCCACACTTCTCTGGCTGCACGTGCTGGCACGAAAGGGGGTTCGCATCGGCTGGGGGCAGTACATGAAGGTGGGGCTTCTGATCACCCCACCGGTCTTGCTGGCAACGCTTTTAGCGCTGGTCTTTTGGCTGCCGCGGGTATCGCCGTAGCGCCTACTCGAGAGCGTAGTCGACGGTGGTGACTACCCGCACACGCTTGATCTGCGGCGTGTAGCTGTCGAGATCCTCGATCGAAAAGTAGCCCTGGGTGGCGCTGGTGATCCCGCCCACCGCGCTTTGGGAGTCCTCGGCAAACTGCTGGGCGGCGCTTCTGGCATCCGCCGTGGCCGCTGCGATCATCTCCGGCTTGATCGCATCGAGCCCGGTAAACAGGAACTCGGTGCGGTACTCGTAGCTTGGCGAGAGCAGCACGCCGTCGCGCACCAGCCGCGTAGCCTGAGGCACCGCCTCGATGACCTCTTCTACCCGCTCGGTGCGCAGCAAAAGCGTCGCCTCGGCGCGAAAGCGCTCGTCCGGGCGCTCGCCGCCGTAGGTGTTGGCGTACTGGTCGGTGATGCGTGCCGGCGTCATGCTGATCTCGCTGGCCTCGAAGCCGCGCTCGGCGAGAAAATCGCGCACTCGTGCTTCGTCGTCGGAAAGATGCCGCTCAAGCTCGGCCAACGTGTCGGCGGTGACCGTATAGTTGAGCGGCCAGAGCACCAGGTCGGCGGCCACCTCCCGCTCGGCGAGCCCGCGCACGGTGACGCTGCGCGACGAGTGCTGCCACACCTCGGCGGCGCTTTTCAGGTAGCTTCCGCCCCAGCCAAGCCCCAGGGCCACGAGCCCGCCCAGCGCCACCGCGCTTGCCAGCGCCCCGATACCGCGCGTTTTCACGGCCATACGTCTCTCCTCACAGGATTCAACACGTCTTGATCGCTTTTGGACCGCGGCGCGATCCAAAAGCGCCGCGCAGGCGCTAAAACAATCACGCCCCCGCGCGGTAGACTCTGAAGCGACGGTTATCCGCCAGCGTCTCGAACTCGCCCATCGCGCGCTTTAAAAGCTCCGGGTAGGGCAGGAAGCCGTTGGCCACCAGCACGAGCTCGCCGCGCGGGGTGAGGTGCTCGCGGGCCTTTTCGATCAGCCGCGCGCTCGGCCTAAAACTGATATCACGCTCCTGGTGAAACGGCGGGTTGCTGACGATCAGATCGAAACGCTCGCCGTCGAGTTTCGAGTAGACGTCGCTTTCGAGCACCCGCGCCGAGAGCGCGTTGGCCGCCAGCGTCCGCTCGGTCGCCTGAACGGCGAAGGCGCTGACATCGATGGCACTCACCTCATGGCCGCGCTTGGCAAGCCAGGCGCTGATGATGCCGTCACCGCAGCCCATGTCGAGCACGCGCAGCGGCGTTTTGAGACCGCGCGAATCGAGGGCTTCGAGCAGCAGCGTGGTGCCCTCGTCCACCTTGCCGTGGCCGAACACGCCCGGGTGGCTGGCAAGCGTCAGCTCACCGGCGGTGAAGGTCGTCCAGGCGGCGTCCGGATCACCAAGCGCCCGGGTGCGCGTAGAGTAAAGCGTGCAGCGCCGGGCGTTGTCGAGCTTGTCCCACTTAAGGCCGCGCTCGTCGAGCCACTTGGGCACGCGCTTGATGCCGCCCTGGTGCTCGCCGACGATATCGACACTCGTGCCTTCGGGCAGCACCTGGCAGAGCCAGTCGAGCCACCAGAGGCCGAGCTGATGCGCCTTGGGCCAGAACAGCACCACCTGGCCTTTGAGTTCGATGGTCGGCTCGAACGGGCTGAACGCCGCCTTCTGGTGGGTATGCCAAACATCGCGCAGAGCGACGCTGTCGCTAACCATGCTAGCGCTTTGGTGAACGAGCCACTCGTCGCGCCCGGGGGCAACCGGGCACAGCGCGGTGTGATCGCCGTAGTAGCGTTGTAACAGCTGGCAGGCGGGAAGTTGGGCACTCATGAATCAGTCTCGGGTTGGGTCAATGGTTTGGTCAAGGTGTACAGCAGGTAGCGCCCCAGCCGCCAGTGCGGCTCAGCGCGACAGTACGCTTTTTCCAGCGCCAGGAGTGTGGCTTCTTCGGCCTCGCTCGCCGGGGGCTTGCGCAGGTAGTCCTGAAAAATGCGGATGCCCGCCGCCTGAGAGAGCGCAAGGCCGTTCTCCTCGGCCCAGGCACTGATCTGATCGTGCGTCACCGGCGAGATCGGCGTCAGCCGCTGGCGCCTGCCCTGGCCTTCGAGCCGGTCGCTGAGCGCCTTTTCCAGGTTCCCCTTCACGGCGTTGGAAAAGCGCAGCGCATCGCGGTTGAACACCATGAGACTCAGCTGGCCGCCCGGAGCAAGCAGTCCGGAAAGCGTCTTGATCGCGCCACGCGGCTCGCCCAGCCACTCGAGCACGGCGTGGCAGGTAATCAGCGGCCAGGGGCCGGGCGCCTCACAGGCCAGCGCCTGAAGCGGGGCCTGAAGGTACGCGATGGCGTCGTCCGGAATCGCATCGCGCTCGGCGTGCCAGCGCCGTGCGTAGTCGAGCATGTCACCGGAAGGCTCGGCCAGCGTCACCGCATGGCCGCGCTCGGCAAACCAGGCCGCCTGCTGGCCCAGGCCGCCGCCGATATCGAGCACCGGCTGGTCTTCGAGGGCGAGCATTTGCGGCAGCAGGTAATCGAGCATTTTCAAGCGCAGCTCGCCGCGGGGGGCGTGGTAAAGCGCGCGGGAGAACTTCTCGGTCATGCCGTCGAAGTAGCGATCGCCCGCCCCGGTCAATTCATAATGTGAGTGCATGGTGTGCGTGCATACGTCCGACAAGCCGAATCAAAGCGGTGTAGTTTACGCGTGTTGCGCCGAAAACGCCTGCAATGGCAGATGATGCTGCCAGTTGTCGCGCTGCTCCAGCTCATGGGCGAGCTGTAAAAGTGCTCTGTCCTCACCAAAGCGCCCGACGATTTGCACGCCGATCGGCAGGCCCGCGGCATCGCGATGAAGCGGCAGCGACATGGCGGGCTGGCCGGTCAAATTCGCCAGCTGAGTAAAGGGTGTGCGCGCGAGCGCCTCCATCGCCAGGTGCTTCAACGCCCCGGCCCGCAGCGCCAGTCGGGAAAGCCCGGGTACCGCCAGCAGCGACAAAAGTCGCTCTCTGGTGCGGCAAGGGTATAGCTCACCAATACGCGGGGCGCTTGACGCCGTCACCGGCATCACCAGTGCGTCAAACCGCCGATGAAACGCGCTCATTTGTTCTGCCGCCACGAACCATTCGCGCCGGCCCAGCTCGTACTCTCTGGCCGAAAGCCTGGCGCCGAGTCGACCGATGGCCCGCGTGGCCGGTTCGATATCGAGACGGCGACGAGAGATACCGGTTTCCCGGCTAACCCACGAAAGGTCCGCGGCGACCTGGCCGAGATAGAGCGTCAGGTAGCTGCTGGCCAGGTGGGCACCGTCGACCGGCGGGTCGCACCAGCTCACCTCGTGGCCCATATCGGCAAGCATTTTCGCGGCGTGTTCGACGGCCTTGCGCGTTTCTGGATCGAGCGTCGTGCCAAGGCTTTGGCTTAGCGGCTCGCCAAGCGATACCGCGATGCGCCGTTTTGGGCCTGGTGATGACAGCGCGCTCAGATAGCCGGTTTCCCGAGCAACCGGATACGGGCCGCTGGGGCCGGCACCGTTGATGTGCTCCAACAGCGCGGCACTATCGCGCACGCTTTTGGTGATAGCGTGCTCGACTACTGCGCCCTGCCACACCTCGGCCTGAGCGGGTGGGAGCGGCGTGCGCCCGCGGGTCGGCTTGAAGCCGAACAGACCGCAGTAGCTTGCCGGAATGCGGATCGAGCCACCGCCGTCGGCGGCCAGCGCCAGCGGCACCAGGCCACCAGCCACCGCCGCCGCGGCGCCACCGCTGGAGCCGCCCGGCGAATGACCCAAACGCCAGGGATTGTGCGGATGGGGAAACGCTTTCGGCTCGGTAATGGCCATCAAGCCAAACTCCGGCGTCGCGGTTTGACCCAACACGACGAGCCCCGCCTGCCGCGCTCGGGTGATGAGCGGCGAATCCTCAAGGGGGCGCCACTCGGCGAGCGAAGCGCTCCCCGCCGCCAGCGGTTCACCGGCGATCGCCATCAACAGATCCTTGGCAAGCGTCGGCACGCCCGCAAAACAAGCGTTCTGATCCACGGCGCGGCTTTCGCGGCGCGCCTGCTCGAAGCGGGTACGCACCACCGCGTGAAGCGCCGGATTGAACCGCTCGATCGCCTCGATGGCTACCTCACAAAGCGCGTCACGGCTCACCTCGCCCCGGCGCACGAGCTCGGAAAGCCCCGTGGCATCGAATGTCTGGTACTCCTCCACCTTCATCGAACGCCTCCCCAACCGGCCCACTCTCACGAAAGCCTACTCTACCACCATTGGCGATATTGCCCAGGGCGGCCGAACGCGATAACGTTAGCGCTCCCAATGGGAACGTTCCCAAACACCTTATGGTGGCCCCTGCAATGACGATTTCCCGCGCGACGCTCATTGAAGTCGCCCGAGAGGCGAACACCTCGAAAACCAGCGTTTCGCGTTTTTTCGGCCCGGAGCGCGACAAGCTTTCCCCAGCGCTCAAGGCGCGTATCGACACCGCCGCGCGAACGCTTGGCTATCAGCCCAACCTGATGGCGCGCGGGCTAAAAGGTGGCGGCACTCAGCTTTTGGGCATGCTCGTCGCGGACATTCGAAACCCGTTTTCCGTGGCCGCCGTGCACGCCGTCGAGCAGGCCGCGCGCGCTCGTGGCTACTCGCTCATCGTCTGCAATACCGGAAACGACCCGAGCCAGGAGCAGCGCCACCTGGCGCTTTTAACGGCCTACCAGGTCGAAGGCTTGGTGGTCAACGCCGTGGGCGCCCCTCACCAGGCGCTCGACTCGCTCACCCATACCGGCGTGCCGGTGGTGCTGCTGGACCGGGAAATCCCCAGCGTCAGCCGCGCCGTGGTCGGGCTGGACAACGCGCTTGCCATCGACACGGCCCTGGATCACCTGGTCGCGCGAGGCTACCGCCAGGTGCTCTACGTCACCAACGACCCGGCCACCGCCAGCGCCCGCCGAGAGCGCTTGGAGCGTTTCATCGACCAAAGCGCTGCGCGCCAGCTGACCGCGCACGTTCAGTCGAGTCTCGATCCCGCAAGCCTTTACCCGGCACTGGAGGCGCTCAAAACGCCTTCATTCCACGCGCCCGTCGCGGTGCTTTGCGCCAACGGCACCGCCACGCTCAGCGCAGTGCAGGGCTTTCAGGTGCAAGGCCTCACCCTGGGCGCCGTGGGCCTGATGGGAATCGACGAGCTCGACTGGTGCGCTCTGGTCGGCCCAGGCGTCACGACCCTGGCGCAGCCGTTTGATGCCATCGGCGAGGCGGCGATCGCGCGCCTGCTCGACCCGCCTGACACGCGCATTACCGACCGCCACGCGCCGCATCTGCTCGCGCGAGGCAGCACGATCCATCCCGATTTCCCTCTCATCTGATCCTTTGGAGAACCCCCATGTCGACTCAACCCTCTGCGCTCTGTGTTCTCACCTTTGGCGAGGCCATGGGCATGCTCGTGGCTGACGCGCCCGGCCCGCTTGCCGGTGTCGAGCAGTTTCACCGCCGGCTGGCCGGTGCCGATAACAACGTCGCCATCGGCCTGTCGCGGCTCGGCTTTCGGGTCAGCTGGCTAAGCCGGGTCGGCCGCGACAGCGTCGGCGAGTTCGTGCGCCAGACGCTGACCGCCGAGGGCATCGACGATCGCTATATCGTCACCGACCCGGAGCACCCGACCGGGCTGATGTTCAAGGAGCGCGCCGAGCACGGCGCCGACCCGCGGGTGGAGTACTTCCGCCGCGGCAGTGCGGCAAGTCATCTAAGCACCGCCGACGCCGACGCGGTGGATTTCGCAGAGCTCGACCATCTACACGTGACCGGCATCACCCCGGCGCTCTCGGACAGCGCCCTGTCACTCACCCGCCGGCTGATGGAGCGCGCTCGCGCCAACGGCGCCACCATCTCGTTCGACCCGAATTTGCGCCCAACGCTTTGGCAAAGCGAGGCGCAGATGCGTGATACGCTCAACGAGCTCGCAGGCCTGGCCGACTGGGTACTGCCGGGCCTGGCCGAAGGCGAGCGCCTGACCGGCGAGAACACCCCGGAGGCGATCGCGGATTTCTACCTGGCGCGCGGCGCCAGCGCGGTGGTCATCAAGCTCGGGCCGCAGGGCAGCTACTATCGCGGCCGCCTGGGCGGGGCGCTCGAAAGCCTGGACGTGCCCAGCCAGCCGGTAGCCCACGTGGTCGATACGGTCGGCGCGGGGGATGGGTTTGCCGTGGGTTTGATCAGCGCGCTGCTCGAGGGCTTGCCCCCGGCCAAGGCGCTGGCGCGCGGCAACCTGGTCGGCGCCCAAGCGGTGCAGGTGGTCGGCGATATGGAGGGGCTACCCTCTCGCGACCGCCTTGAAGCGCTTGAGAGTGACGTTTAAACCTTTTCAAGAGATTTGTTTACAAAAACCGTTCATCAAACCGTTTATAAAAACCGTTATAAAACCAATAGCTAGTTAACGTGTATAGCCAAGCGACAGGAGAGAGCATGAAAAAGCGCATCATTGTTCAGGGACGACTCAACGACGATCAGTTGGCAGAGCTCAGTGAGTATTTCGAGCTGCTCGAGCCGCTTGGCTCCTTCGACCTGTCGGACGCCAAGGTGCGCGAGACCCTTTCACAGGTTCATGGCATCATCGGTGCGAGCCTGCCGGTCACCCGCGAGTTTCTCGACGCCGCGCCGAATCTCGAGGTAATTGCCACGGTCTCAGTGGGCTACGACACCGTTCCCGTCGACGAGCTGACCCGCCGGGGCATTTTGCTTTGCAACACCCCGGACGTGCTGACCGAGACCACTGCCGATACCGGCTTTGCATTGATCATGCTTACCGCACGGCGCCTGGTGGAGCTGGCGAACTGGGTCAAGGCTGGGGCCTGGGAGTCTGGCGTGGGCACCGAGTTGTACGGCAGCGACGTGCATGGCAAGACGCTCGGCATGGTGGGCTTTGGGCGTATTGGCCAGGCCGTAGCCCGGCGCGGGGCGCTCGGTTTCAACATGAGGGTGCTCTACTCCAACGCCTCGCCCAAGCCTGAGGTGGAGCGTGAGCTCGGCGCCGAGCGCCGCGAGCTCGATCAACTTCTGTGCGAATCCGACTTCGTTTGCCTCACCGTGCCGTTGACCGAGGAAACCGAAAAACTGATCGGCGCCAGGGAGCTTGAGCAGATGAAGTCGTCGGCCATTCTGGTCAACATCGCCCGCGGCAAGGTGGTCGATGAAGGCGCGCTGATCGACGCGCTGGAGCGCGGTGTCATCCGGGGTGCCGGGCTCGACGTATTCGAAAGCGAGCCGCTTGGCGATACCTCGCCGCTGCCCGGCATGGCCAACGTCGTCGCCCTGCCCCACATCGGCTCCGCCACCCATGAAACGCGCACCGCCATGGCCCAGCGCGCCGTGGACAATATGCGCCTGGCGCTGACCGGCGAGCGCCCGCCAAGCCCGGTCAACGAAGAGGTGCTGACATGAGCGAGCCGGCCCCTTGCCTGCTGTTCGACTCCGACGGCACGCTGGTGGATAGCGAGATTCTGCTGGCCGAGGTCATGGGCGAGCTGTTGCCCGAGTTCGGCCTGCCCTTCTCCGCAAACCAGTACATGGAGGAGTTTCGTGGCGTGCGCTTTCAGACCATCGTCAACGAGCTGGAGACGCGCTTTACGCCGCTCACGTCGGACCGGTTTGAGGCGCTCGAGGCGGACATGCGCGCGCGCATGGAAGCGCGCATGCGCGCCGAGCTTGCGCCCGTGGCCGGGATGCCGGCCGCGCTCGATTTGCTGGCAAGCTACCCCAAGGCGGTGGTGTCCAACGGTCCGGAGCGCAAGATCCGCTGCGCGCTGGAGAGCACCGGCCTTGAGCACCACTTCGAAGGCCGACTTTTCAGCGCCTACACCCTTAACGTCTGGAAGCCGGACCCGGAGCTTTACCGCCAGGCCGCCACGGCCATGGGGTTCGCCCCACAGCACTGCATCGTGATCGACGATGCAGCGGTCGGTGTCGAGGCCGGCCTGGCCGCCGGCATGCAGGTGATTCACCTCAACCACTTTCCCGATGAGGAGAAAACGCCGCAAGGCGCGGTCGAGATTCGCCATGCCAGCGAGCTTGCCGACGCCGTTCACCGACTTCGCGAGGCCATCGCGGTTTAGCACGCCGTCTTGAAAGCCGCGCGCAGAAACATAAAAGCCCCGCCGGAGCGAGTTCCGACGGGGCTTTTCCATGGTACCGGGAAGCCTAGCGTGACGTGAGCGCTTTCACCGCGACCTCCACGCCGCGAAGCTCGGCCAACCCCCGCAGCCGCCCATAAAGCGGATAGCCCGGCGCTGTCTGGCGCTGCTGGTCGTCGAGCATATGGTGGCCGTGGTCCGGGCGGATCGGCAGGCGCGCGCCGCCATCCATTTCGCGCCGGCGCTCCTCCTCGACCAGTGCCTGTATGACGCCGACCATATCGACATCGCCGGCCAGGTGTGGCGCCTCGTGAAACGAGCGCGGGTCACTCTCGCGCCTTGTCGAGCGCAGGTGAGCGAAGTGAATATGCGGGCCGAAGTGGCGCGCCATGGCCACCAGGTCGTTGTCCTCGCGCACCCCAAACGAGCCGGTGCAGAAGGTGATGCCGTTGGCCGGGCTCGGCGCGCAGTCGATCACCCACTGGGCATCGTCACGGGTCGATACCACCCGGGGAAGCCCCAGAAGTCCGCGAGGCGGGTCGTCCGGGTGGATCGCCATGCGAATGCCGACCTCTTGCGCCACGGGAATAATCGCACGCAAGAAATAGCCGAGGTTGTCGCGCAGCGTTTTGGCGTCGATTTTCGCGTAGCCTTCGAGCGCCTGACGAAACTGCGCCAGCGTGTAGTGCTCCTCGGCGCCGGGAAGCCCGGCGATCAGCGTGTCGATAAGTTTCGAACGCCCGGCGTCATCGAGCGTCTCGAGGTAGCGCTTGGCCTCCAGTTTGTCGGCCTCGGAGTACTCGTCGAGTGCGCCGGGGCGCTCGAGCAGGTAGAGATCGAAGGCGGCGAAAGCGGTCTGGTCGAAGCGCAGTGCCCGGGCACCGTCGGCAAGCGCGTAGGTCAGGTCGGTGCGCGTCCAATCGAGAATCGGCATGAAGTTGTAGCAAACGACGTCGATCCCGCAGGCGGCCAGGTTCCTCAGCGTCTGACAGTAGGTATCGATCAGCGCGTCGCGCTCGGGCAGGCCCTTCTTGACCGCCTCGGGCACCGGCACGCTTTCGACCACCGACCAGCCAAGCCCCGCGGCTTCGATCATCGCCTTGCGCTCGCCAATCGCCTCCACCGACCAGACCCGGTCATTGGGAATATCGTGCAGCGCGGTGACGATGCCGGTTGCGCCGGTCTGGCGAATCTCGCTGAGTCGGATCGGGTCGTTGGGCCCGAACCAGCGCCAGGTATGTTCCATGGAGTCTCCTTTTAGCGAGCGCTTTGGGTGGCAAGCTCGGCAACGGCCGGCCCGACGCCGCGCTCGGTCAGTGCGCGGTAAGCATCAAGCACCTGCTGCTTGAAACGCTCGCTTTGCGCCACGGTGTCCGGCATCACCGCCTCGAGACCGAAGAAAGCGTCGACCAGCGCGGCCGCGTCATCGCCGTGCCGGTGGTGGAGCGCTGTAAGCCGCTCGGCCATCGGGTCGTCGACGCGAAACGCGCGACCGGCCAGCGTCGTACCAGCGGTGTAGCGAATCCAACCGGCCAGACCCAGCGCCACGCAGGCGGTGTCGCGGCCGGCGGACAGGTTGATTTCGGCCACCTGCAGCCAGCGCTGAGGCAGCTTCTGGCTGCCGTCCATGGCGATCTGCTGGAGCTTGTGGCGCAGGCTGTCGTTGGCAAAGCGTGCCAACAACGAATCCGCGTAAGCGTTCAGATCGATCTCGGCGGGCGTCTCGAGCGTCGGGGCGGCTTCCTCATTCATGTAGCGGCTTAAAAGCGCCTGAAACGGCGCTTGAGAGACGGCGTCGAACACGGTCTCGATCTCGGCGAGCGAACCGAGATAGGCGAGCAGCGAATGGCTGCCGTTGAGCATACGAAGTTTCATGGTCTCAAACGGCGCGACATCGGCGACCATGGTCACGCCCTCCGTATCCCAGACCGGGCGGCCCTCGGGGAAGTGGTCTTCAACGACCCACTGCGAGAAGGCCTCGCACACCACGGCGTTGGCATCCTCGACGCCAAGCGTTTTGAGGGCGGCGAAGTCCTGCTCGGTCATGGCAGGCACGATGCGATCGACCATGCTGCTGGGAAACGCGACGTGCTCCAGGATCCAGTCGGCGAGCGCCGCCTCCTGAACCTGGGCAAGCTGGGCCACCGCCTGGCGGGTGCGCTCGCCGTTGTCCGGCATGTTGTCGCAGCAGAGTACGGTGAACGGTGGCGTGCCCGCTGCACGGCGCCGGCGCAGCGCCTCGACCAGAATACCCGGTGCGGTACGCGGCGTTTGCGGTGCGGCGATATCCGCCTGGATCATCGGGTCGCTTTGCAAAAGCTCGCCGCTGGCCGGGTTCAAAAAATAACCTTTCTCGGTGACGGTGAGCGTGACGATACGCGTCTCGACATTCGCAAGGCGATCAAGCAGCGCCGCAAGGTCGCGCCCCCACTGCCCGTCCGCGCCCTGGCCGGTGAACAGCGCCTCTTCGATAGCGCCTATTTCGCGAACCGTCACGTTGTCGCTATCGCGGTACTCGGCCACGTGGTAGCGAAAGCCCGCATCAATCAGGGAGTCGACCAGCGAGGCGCCGCGGCGCAGATTCGCCGAACTCACGCCCCACTGATCGTCGCCGGTACGGCATCGATAGCGTTCGAGATACACCGCCTGGTGGGCGCGATGAAACGCGCCCAGGCCCAGATGGACGATGCCGATGTGACCAGCGCGTTGGCTGGCCTTGATGGTTTGTACACTCACTTTTCTACTCTCCTGAACCGATTCCTACACATCGATACCGAAATAACGGCGCGCGTTGTGGAAGCAAATATCGTTGACCATGCTGCCAAGCCAGGCGTCATCGTTGGGGAGCTGGCCCTGCTCGACCCAGCGCCCCAGCATGCGACATAACAGGCGACGAAAATACTCGTGGCGGGTGTAGGAAAGAAAGCTGCGCGAATCCGTCAGCATGCCCACGAATCGGCTTAAAAGCCCCAACTGCGAAAGCTGGGTCATCTGACGCTCCATGCCGTCGAGCTGGTCGTTGAACCACCAGCCGGAGCCAAGCTGCACCTTGCCGGGAATGCCGTTGCCCTGAAAATTGCCCGCCGTGGTCGCCAATACTTCGTTGAAGACCGGGTTGACGCCATAAAGAATGGTACGCGGCAGCCGGTCATCCCGATCAAGGGCATTGAGCAGTTGGTTGAGCGGTGCGGCCATGGGCCGGTCGTCCATGGAGTCGAAACCGGCATCGGCGCCGATTTCGCGCCAGCCGCGGGCGTTGTTATTGCGCAGCGGCCCCATGTGGTATTGCTGCGCCCAGTCGCGACGGTGGTATTCCCGGCCCAAAAAGATCAGCACCGCGGTCATGAACTGCGCCTGCTCGTGCTCGTCGGGCAGCGTGCCGTTCAGACGACGCTCGAGAATGGCATCGAGCTCGGCATCGGTCGCCTCGGCGTAGGCGACGCGTTCGATGCCGTGATCAGAAATCCGGCAGCCATGGGCATGGAAGTGATTCAGGCGTTTTTCGAGCGCGGTGTAGAGGGAGGTGATATCGCGAATCTCGACATCCGCGGCGCGACCCAGCTTTTCGAGATACGCCGGGAAATCTTCGGCGGCCGGTTTAAAAGCGCGGTCGGGTCGAAAACTCGGCAGCACTTTTACGGCGAAGCTCGGATCCGCGGCAATCTCGGCATGATGGCTCAGATCGTCCGCCGGGTCGTCGGTAGTGCCGACCAGACGGACGTTCATCTGCTCGAGAATTCCCCGCGCAAAGAATTCGGGCGTTGCCAGCATCGCGTTGGCCTCGTCCCAGATGGCATCTGCAGTCGAGGGCGAAAGCAGTTTGCCAGTGATGCCGAAGGGGCGTCTTAGCTCGAGATGAGCCCAGTGAAAGAGCGGATTACCCAGCGTATGAGGCACGGTGGCCGCCCACGCCTGAAATTTATCGTAGTCGCTCGCATCACCGGTACAGAGCCGCTCGTCCACGCCGTTCCAGCGCATGGTGCGCCACTTGTAGTGATCGCCTTTCAGCCAAATCGAGGTGAGGTTGTCAAAGCGCGTATTCTGGGCAATTTCCCGAGGCGGTAGGTGGCAGTGGTAGTCGAAGATGGGCTGAGTGCTGGCGTAGCCGTGGTATAGACGTTTGGCCATCTCGCTATCGAGAAGAAAATCCTCATCCAGAAATGCTGCCATCAGAGGCTCCATTGCGATCGGTGCGTGCCTTGCGCAGGCAAAGGCGCGCTCATGAAATTGGTTGGGCCAAAGAGTCGACTTGACTGCCTTTATTGTCAACCTCTTATCAACCCAATGCGACCAAAGGCTTATTTAATAATCAGACCGGTTAGTCCAATTTAGCCGGTCATTTTTATTGGCCCAACGACCGTATCGTACAAGTACTACATCAAAGACAGCTTTTCAGGAGATGGGGCAACATGCATAAAGGCGTTATATCAGTCTTGTCGGGCGCGTTGATCGCGCTTTCGGGCTGCTCGATGCCCTCGGAAGTGTCCTCGGACGTGACCCTTCTAAGGCTCGCTCACAACATGAACGAAGGCCACCCGGTACATAAGTCGCTTGCCCACTTCGCCGAGCGCGTGCGCGAGATAAGCGGCGGTGAGCTCGTTTTCCAGCTTTATCCCAACGGTCAGCTGGGCTCCGAGCGGGAAGTCATCGAGCTGGTTCAGACAGGTGCGGTGGACGTCACAAAGGTGAGCGCCACCGCGCTCGAAAGCTTTTCTAACGTCTATTCCCTGTTTAGCGTGCCCTATCTCTTTGCCGACCCCGATCACTACTATCGCGTCATGGATAGCGACGTCGCCACGGATATCTACCAGCAGACGGCCGACAACGGCTTCTTCGGACTGACGTACTATGATGCCGGCATTCGCAACGTCTACACCATCGATACGCCGGTACGCACCCCGGCCGACATGCGCGGGCTCAAGTTTCGCGTACAGCCCAGCCAGACCGCCCTCGAAATGATTCGTCTGATGGGCGGCGCGCCGACGCCGATGGCCTACGGCGAGGTTTACACGGCGCTGCAGCAGGGCGTCATCGATGGCACCGAGAACAACGAAACCGCGCTGACCTCATCGAATCACGGCGAAGTGGCCAAGGAGTACTCCTACACTGCCCACGCCATCGTTCCCGACCTTCTGATCTTCAGCCAGCACCGCTGGGAAAGCTTCACGCCCCAGCAGCAGCAGTGGTTGAGAGAAGCGGCGGTCGAATCGACCGAGTTCCACAAGGAGCTCTGGGCGCAAGAGATCGAAAAAGCGGTGACCCAGGCCGAGGAGATGGGCGTTCACTTCCACCGCGATGTGGACGTCGATGCGTTCCGGGAAGCGGTCGCCCCCATGCACGAACGGGTTCTCGAAAACCCGACCCTGGCGCCGCTTTACGAGCGCATTCAGGCACTAGAAACGGAGTCTTGAGGCCATGATAAACACGATCAATCGTTTGCTCAGCAAACTCATCACGGTACTCACTTCGGCCATGCTCGCCGTTATGGTGCTGGTCGCCATTTGGCAGGTAGTAAGCCGCTACGTGCTCAATGACCCCAGCACTTTTTCCCAGGAGTTTCTTCGCTACTCGCTGATCTGGATCACCATGATCGGCGGAGCGCTGGCGTTTCATACTAAAAAGCACATCGCGGTGGAGATGCTCGTCAACCGGTTCTCCGCGCGCTCTCAGAAAATGGTTCGCTACCTGGTGCTCGTGTTGCTGATCCTTTTTTCTGCCCTCGTGATGATTTACGGCGGCATCTGGCTCGTCTCGTTAACCATGTCGCAGCAGACCGTCTCGCTGGGTATTCCGATGGGGTATATCTATCTGTCGCTGCCCGTCTCGGGCGTGCTGGTTTTCTGGTTCTGCATTGCCGAGCTGTTCAATGCCGCTGCCGGCACTCCCAACGATTTCGACCAGACCCTGGACGTTTAATCAACAATAAGGCATTCGCGCCATGACGATCATCGCAGGCTTCAGTCTACTCATTTCGTTTTTCATCTTTTTGTTCATCGGTGTACCGATCGCCATCAGCATGGCCGGCGCGTCCATCGTGACCATGCTGCTCATCGCGCCGTTCGATGTCGCCGTGTTCACCTCGGCGCAGAAGATGGTGACCGGTATCGACAGCTTCACGCTGCTCGCCGTCCCCTTCTTTCTACTGACCGGTATCATCATGAACCAGGGCGGCATCGCGATGCGCCTGGTCAACGTGGCTCGCCTGTTCACCGGCCGCTTGCCGGGGTCACTTGCCCACACCAATATCGTCGGTAACATGCTGTTCGGCTCTCTGGCGGGCTCGTCGGTGGCCTCGGCGGCGGCCATCGGCAAGGTCATGCATCCGCTGCAGGACGAGGAAGGCTATGACCGCAAGTTCTCCGCGGCGGTCAACATCGCCTCGGCGCCGACGGGCCTGATCATTCCGCCCACCGGGCTTTTCATCATCTATTCGCTGGTAAGCGGCGGCACCTCGGTGGCCGCGCTGTTTTTGGCAGGCTATATTCCCGGTCTACTCTGGGGCCTGGCGACCATGGCGGTGGCCTTCGTCATCGCCAAGCGCAAGGGCTATCGCTCACCGCATCAGGTCCCGCTGCGCTCGGTATTCAAGGTGCTGTGGGACGCCATTCCCAGCCTGTTTTTGATCTTCATCATCATTGGCGGCATCATCGGCGGCGTTTTCACCGCGACCGAAGCCTCGGCGGTCGCGGTGGTCTACGCCCTGCTGCTCTCCCTGGCCTATCGCAGCCTGTCGCTCAAGCAGATACCCGGCATCTTGAAGGAAACTGCGGAACTGACCGTGGTCATCATGTTCCTCATCGGCACCTCTGCCATGCTGGCACTGGTCATGGCCTTCACCGGCATTCCGGCCGCGATTAGTGCCGGTATCCTTGCGCTGACCGACAACCCTATCCTGATCCTCATTCTGATCAACGTCATCCTGCTGTTGATCGGTACCTTCATGGACGTCACGCCGGCCATCCTAATCTTCACGCCCATTTTCCTGCCGGTGGTTTCCGAGTTCGGCATGAGCCCGGTGCACTTCGGTGTCCTGCTGGTCGTCAACTTGTGTATCGGCAATATCACACCGCCCGGCGGCAGCGCGCTGTACGTGGGTAGCACGGTTGCCAAGCTGAAAATGGAAGAAGTAATCAAGCCTCTTCTGCCGTTCTACGCAGCGGTCATCGCGGTGCTCATGCTGATAACATTGGTGCCGATGCTCAGCGAGTGGCTACCGCGCCTGGCTGGCCTCATGTAATTTTCAAGGATTGACCTGGATGAATATTCAAGCGCGCTATCGCTTTCACTTGGCGAAGACCCAGCAAAACCACCTTACCTTTGCATCAACGGACGAGGACGTGGCCGCCCACGTCTTTATTCTCGAGGAGGGCATCTTTCGCGTTCTCTTTGAGAAACGCGAGGGGCTCGACGTCGGCCAAACCTGGAGCATCGCGCCGGGTCAGGACGACTTGCCCGCCGAGGGCCGTGACCGCTTCAGCACCGAGCACTTCAACCTGCCGGCATTCGAGCTTGACGAGGATGAACAGAGCGTCACGATCCAAACGCGTCAATTGAAAGCCGTGATCCAGAAGGAAGGCTTTCGGATTAGCTGGTATCAGGCCACCCAAGGTCAGTGGCAGCTTTTCGCCCAGGATCGTCAGACCCAGGCCTACAACTTCGCCGGGGAGCTGGGTAGCGAGATCAAGCACTACCTGAAACGAGACATCAAGGAGCAGTACTTCGGCCTTGGCGAGCGCACCGGCCAGCTCGACCACCACCACGGCCGCTATCGCAACCTCACCATCGATGCGATGGGCTACGACGCCGAGTACTCGGATCCACTCTACAAGCACATTCCGTTCTACATCACGCGCAAGCCGGAACAGAGCTTCTCCTACGGGCTCTTCTACGACAACCTGGCCCCTGGCTACTTCGACCTGGGCCGCGAGCTCGATAACTACCACGGCCTTTACCGCTACTTCGAGGCGCAATCCGGCGATCTGGACTACTACATGATTGCCGGCCCCCGGGTGCGCGACGTGGTGGCCAGCTACACCTGGATGACCGGCAAGACCGCCCTGCCGCCCAAGTGGAGCATCGGCTACTCGGGCTCGACCATGAGCTACACCGACGCCCCCAACGCCCAGGAGCAGGTATGGGAGTTCATCGAGCAGTGCGAAAAGCACGACATCCTGTGCGATTCGTTCCAGCTCTCCTCGGGCTATACCTCGATCGATCACAAGCGCTACGTGTTCAACTGGAACACGCAAAAATTCCCGGATGCCAAAAAGCTGTCGGCGGATTTCAAGCAAAAAGGCATTCGCCTGGCGGCCAACATCAAGCCAGCGCTTCTGACCGACCACCCCCAGTACGAGAAGCTCGAAGCCCAGGGCTATTTCCTCAAGGATGCCAACGGCGACACCGAGCTTGCCCAGTTCTGGGACGGCGGCGGCGCCCACATCGACTTCACCCATGAAGGTGCCTACGGCTGGTGGAAGGATGAAGTCACCCGGCAGCTGCTCGAGTACGGTATCGAGACAACCTGGAACGACAACAACGAGTACGAAATCTGGAACAAGGCCACCCAGGCCGCTGGCTTCGGCACGCCGCTCTCCTTCACCAGCATTCGCGCACTCTTTCCGCTGCTGATGATGAAGGCCTCTTTCGAGGCGCAGACGGAATACGCCCCCGAGAAACGCCCGTTTCTCATTTCGCGCTCTGGCGCGCCGGGCATGCACCGCTACGTGCAGACCTGGACCGGCGATAACCGCACCGAGTGGAAGACCATCCGCTTCAACAACAGGACTGGCTTGGGCCTGAGTCTGTCCGGCGTGTTCAACGTCGGTCACGACGTGGGCGGTTTCGCCGGCCCCAAACCGGACCAGGAACTGTTCATCCGCTGGGTGCAAAACGGCATTTTCCACCCCCGGTTCACCATCCACTCCTGGAACGAGGATGCCACGGTCAACGAGCCCTGGATGTACGAAGACGCGGTGGCCCCCATTCGTGAGCTGATCAAGCTGCGATCAAAGCTCACGCCCTACTGGTACAGCGCGTTCTACAAGGCCCACGTCCATCACGAGCCGCTGATCAAGCCCACCTTCTTCGATTTCGAGGAAGATGCGCGTACCTGGCAGGAGAACGACGACTTCATGGTGGGCGAATCGCTTTTGGTGGCAAGCGTCGTCGAGCCGGGCGTCTCGACCCGCGAGGTCTACGCCCCGTTACACGCCGACGGCTGGTTCGATTTCTACACTGGCCGGTTCATTGAAGGCGGTACGTACACCACACTCGATGCGCCCTACCACCAGACGCCTTTGCTGGTGAAGGCCGGCGCGATCATTCCGATCAACGAAGCGCCGCGTACTTTCGAGCGCAAGGACGAGGATCAGCGCGGCTTTCTGCTGTTCCCGCCCCGCAGCGACGATAGCGTCTCCAGCTACACGCTCTTCGAGGACGACGGCGAAACGAGCCAGTGGCAAAGCGCCCACGCGCTGGTCGAGCTGCACATGCGCACCAGCGCCGAGGCGATCCACGTCACCACCGAGGTGGTCGACAACGGCTATCGGCTGCCCTTCGAGACGGCCATCTTCACACTGGCCACGGACGACGACCGGACGCTCTACATCAACGGCGAAGCGCAGGCCGCTGGTCAACCGGCTACCGTAGCGCTGTAAATCCGCCGGCGCATCGGCTTCCAAGGCCGATGCGTCGCGCCCTTCCCATGGATGACCACGATGCAACTGCCCGCTCCGCAACGTCTCTATCAGAAAACCGGGCGACAGCTAAAAGAGCGTATTCTGTCCGGCCGTTTCAAGGAGGGTGAACGCCTGCCCGCCGAGCGCGAGCTGGCCGAAGAGCTCGGCGTCAGCCGCACGGTGGTGCGCGAAGCACTAATCATGCTGGAACTGCAGGGGCTCGTCGAAGTACGCAAGGGCTCAGGCATCTATGTGCTCGCCCCGCCCGACGAGCCTCAGGCCACCCGAGATGACGATGCAGAAGACGCCCTGACCGCCGGCCCCTTCGAGATGCTCCAGGCGCGCCAGCTCATCGAGAGCCAGATCGCCGCCTTTGCCGCGACGCTAATCACCAAAAACGATATCCAGCGGCTGGTGGAGATCAGTCAGCAGGCGCGGCTCGAAGACCGCTCCCAGGATTCCGAGTGGGACAAGCGTTTCCACCTGAAAATCGCCGAATCGACCCAGAACGCCGTACTGGTCTACCTGGTCGAGAAACTCTGGCACCAGCGCGACAAAAACCCGCTTTGGCAAAAGCTTCACGATCGAATCGGCAATCGCGAATCTCTCGACAGCTGGTGCGACGATCATGACGTCATTCTCAAGGCGCTCATGCGCCGCGACAGCGATGGCGCGCAAAAGGCCATGTGGCAGCACCTGGAAAACACCCGGGAAATGCTCTTCAAGGCCAGCACGCTGGAAGAGGAGGACGAAACCGACTATTACCTGTTTGCCAACAAGCTGGCCTTGAAAAAGACAGCATTGCTTGACCCGCATAAACCGGGTTAAACGCCGCTGGTCGAGCAACCCATTCGGCAGAAATAGCACGCTATTCGAAAAGAAGATAACGCCACCGGCCATAAAAAAGCAGCGATACGCCTGACGCGTACCGCTGCCTCCCTCTTGATGCCCCATTTCTCACACCATGAATTCGAGCCGTGACGCTGAGAGCTCTCCTCGTCGCGGCCCTTTCCGTTAGTTACTCCCCATCAGCAGATTCGGCAGCCACAGTGAAATGGCCGGAACGTAGGTAACCAGCAGCAGTACGCCCAGGTTGCAGAGCAGAAACGGGACGATGGCGCGGGCGACCGAGAGCATCGGCAGCTTGCCGATGCCGGCGACCACGAACAAACACACGCCGACCGGTGGCGTAGTCAGGCCGATCATCAGGTTGAGCACCGCAATCACGGCGAAGTGCACCGGGTCGACGCCAACGCCGGTCGCCACGCCGACAAGCGCAGGAAACAGAATGATCAGCGCGGCGATGGTTTCCATGAACGCGCCGACGAACAAAAGAATCAGGTTGAGAATCAAGAGCACGATCAGCGGGTTCTCGCTGATCGACAGGATCAGCGTGGCGATCATTTGCGGAATCTGCTCGCTGGTCAGAATCCAGCCGAACAGGTTGGCAAGACCGACCATCAGCAAAAGCGACGACGAGGTCAGCACGGTGTCGACCAGAATGCCCGGAAGCTTGCGCCAGGTCAGTCCCTTGTAGACGTACATACCTACTGCGAGCGCGTAGACACAGGCGACGATCGACGCCTCGGTCGGCGTGAAGAAGCCGCCGATGATGCCGTAGAGGATGATCACGGTCATCAGCAGCGCCCAAAACGCGGTTTTGGCTTCGCGCAGCAGCTGCAAAAACGGCACGCGCTGCTCTTTCGGATAGCCGCGGCGAACGGCGAGGATGTACACCGTGACCATCATCGCCACGCCCATCAAGAGCCCGGGCACGGCGCCGGCCAGAAACATGCGGCCTACAGAAATCCCGCTCAAGGAGCCCGCGATGATCATCGGCACGCTGGGCGGAATGATCGGGCCGACGGTGGACGAGGCAGCAGTAACGGCGGCGGCGAAGGGCTTGTCGTAGCCCGAGCGCGCCATGCCGGGAATCATCACCGAGCCGATGCTCGCCGAATCCGCCACCGCGGTGCCGGAGATACCGCCAAAGATCATCGACCCGCCGACGTTGGCCAGGCCGAGCCCGCCGCGAATGTGACCCAGCAGCGCGTTGGAAAAACGCACGATATGCTCGGTGATATTGCCCACGTTCATCAGGTTACCGGCCAGTACGAAGCCGGGAATGCACAACAGCACGAAGGTATCGATACCCGCGTACATGCGCTGAGGCACGATGGTCAGCGAAATGCCCTCCATCAGTAGATAGGACATCGACGAGATGCCGAGGGCGAAGGCGATGGGCATCCCCACCACCAGAAGCACCAGAAACACACTGAATAAAATGATGACTTCCATGCTCAGGACTCCTGTTCACGCACGGCGGGGCGACACATCGCCAATACCCCCTCGAGGGCACCGAGGGCGCTATAAACCAGTAGCAGCGCGTAGGTGACGACCGTCGAGAAGAAGATATACAGCATGGGCAGCTTGAGCGTCGGCGAGGTCTGCCAGGTACCGTTCTGAGCGTACTGCCAGGCGTAGGGCAGTATCATGAACGCGAACGCGCCGATCCCCAGACAGATCAGCGCCTGAAACAGCGCGCGCAGGCGCGGGCTCAGCATGTGGTGGAAAAGCTCGACGCTGATGTTGCGGTTCTGGCGCAGCACGACGCCGGCGGACAGCGACACCATGTAGATGAAGAGATAGCGCGAAAGCTCTTCGGTCCAGGAGATGGAGATCGGCAGAAACAGCCGCGAACAGATTTGCAGCAGGACCGTTCCCGCAATGGCGACCAGCGCCAGCACGGCGAGTGTCAAAAAGCAGGTATCCACCCAGCCGATCAGGCGACCCACCGGCCCCTGAAGTTTGGGTACCGTCGACATCGAATCCAGACTCTGTAGCGCTTCGTGCTCGAGCGCGTGTTGATCCGAGCTCATAAACGTATCCTCGAGGGGCTAGCCGCTCTAGAAGTTGAAACTCTTGCAATTCGGTTTTTGCAATGCATGTGTTTGCAAGTAACTATCTTGCGGTTCAGACGATTGCAGCTCTCTACATGGCCTATACAAAAGTGGGCTGGCCTTGCGACCAGCCCACCTTGATTGCCTACCGGCGTTACAGGTCCTGAATGGCTTCGAAGAGCTCGCGCTGCTCCGGCGTCAGCGCCTCGATCACCGCCGGGCGTGCCTGCTCGGCGAAGGCGTCGACGTCGGCTTCGATGAACTCCATGCCGCGCTCGGCGAGTGCCTGCTCCAGACGCGCCTGGTCCTCGACGAACAGGTCGGCCTCGAAACTCTGCATGGTCTGGGCCGCTTCACGCACGACGGTCTGCAGCTCGTCGGGCATGCTTTCGAGCTGATTGCGGCCGATCACCACGTAGATCCAGCTACGTACGTGGCCGGTCATGTTCACGTAGTCCTGAACCTCGTTGAAGCTCGCGCTTTCGATCAAGCTCAGCGGGTTCTCCTGGCCTTCCAGCGTGTTCTGCTGAAGCGCAGTGAACACTTCGCTGAACGCCATCGGGGTCGGGCGAGCACCGAGCGCCTGCCAGACATCGACGAATAGCGGCACGTTGGGCACGCGCAGGCGCAGGCCGTCCAGATCGTCCGGCGTGCGAATCGGGCGGTTGGAGGTCAGCTCACGCGGGCCGCGCTCGAACCAGGCCAGCGGCACCAGGTTGGTGCGCTCGATGATCTGCTCTTCGATTTCGCTGCCGATTTCACCATCGACCGCCGCGTGCAGATGCTCGGAGTCACGGAAGGCGTAGGGCACCGCCATCATGGCCGCCTTCGGGGCCCAGTTCTGCAGGCTCTCACCGGTGATGGTCATGTCCGCAGTACCGAGCTGGATGCTGTTGATCACATCCATTTCGTTACCCAGCTGCTCGCTCGGGTAGAGACGAACCTCGATGCGCCCGTCGGAGTTGGCTTCGACCTCCTCCTTGAACTTCTCGGCGGCCTGGTGCCAGATGTTCTGTTCATTGGCCAGGTGGCCAAAGCGCAGCGTGTAGTCGGCCGCCAGCGCCGACTGCGCGCTGAAAACCATGGTGGTGAGAACCGCGCTGGTAAGTAGTTTCTTGATCATTTTCGTCACTCCTGCACTTTTGCGTTATTGGTTGTTGATCGCGCGTGGGGTTGGTGAGTTAGCGTGTTGGGTGGACATATCCTTTAAGCACCGATCTGGATCAGCACCTTGCGGGCTTCTTCCGGGCGATGGTCGAGCATCTCGATGGCATCGGGCATCTCGGCGAGCGGCAGCCGGTGGCTGACCAGCGCCAGCGGGTCCAGCTTACCGCTTGCCATGAGTTCGAGCACCTCCGGAAACTTGCGGTTGTTGAGCCGCGAGCCGACCAGCGTCAGCTCCTTTTTGATCACTTCGAGCTGCACCAGATCGCTTGGCTGGACGCTAAAGCCCAAAAGTCCGATGCGACCCGCCGGCGAGGCGAGGCGCAGCATCTGCGGTAACAGCGCCGGCACGCAGGCAGCGTCGGCGATCAGCGGCACGCCCTCGCCTTGGGTCAGCGCCGTGATTTCCTGTTCGACATCCTGGGTGCGGCTGTTGAAGACGTGGGTGGCACCCAGGCTCTTGGCCGCCTCCAGGCGCTCGTCGATCACGTCGGTGACGATGATCTCCTCGAGCCCCAGAGCTTTGGCCATCTGCAGAATGGTCATGCCGATCACACCGGCGCCCAGAATCAGCAGGCGATCGCCCGGGTGCGGCTGCATACGATCCAGCACGTTGGCGGCGATGGTATAGGGCTCGACCAGCGCGGCGGCGTCCAGGCCGATATGCTCGGGAAGTTTATGCACGTTGGCGGCCGGGACGGCGACGAACTCTTCGAAGCCGCCGTGGCGATGCACGCCGATCACTTCCAGCGCGCTGCACACGTTGGGGCGGCCAATGCGACACGGATAGCACTGCCCGCAGCTGATGACCGGATCGACGCAGACGCGCTCGCCGGCACTCACGCCGTCGACACCTTCGCCCACCGCTTCGATCACGCCGGCGAACTCGTGGCCGGTGATGCGCGGAAAGCGCACGAAGGCATTGTCGCCGTGGATGATGTGCATGTCGGAGCCGCAGATCCCGGCGAACGCCACGCGCACCAGCACTTCACCCGCACCGGGGGTCGGCGCATCGACATCGGCGACGCGGTAGTCGTGGGGCGCGCTTACCTGAAATGCTTTCATGGATTCAAAACTCCTTACCAGTGCCAGAGAGTGCCGTCTTCCAACCGGTTGACCGGCAGGCTCGCACGCTTGTAGGGGTACTGCTTGGCCAGCTCTTCGTCGATATCGACGCCGTGCCCCGGGTTCTCGCCGACGAGGAAATGGCCATCCTCGAAGCGGTAGTCGTGGGGGAATACTTCGTTGGTGGCACTGGTGTGCGGCATGTACTCCTGAATGCCGAAATTGGGCACCCAGGTATCGAAATGGATCGCCGCGCCCATGCACACCGGTGAAAGATCCGTCGGGCCGTGGAAACCGGTGCGTACGTGGTAGAGCCCGGCCAGATCCGCTAGGCGGCGCACGTGGGTGATGCCGCCGGCGTGGGTGAGCGTGGCGCGAATGTAGTCGATCCACTGATTCTCGATCAACGCCTTGGCGTCGAACAGGCTGTTGAACACCTCGCCCACCGCCAGCGGCGTGGTGGTGTGCTGGCGAATCAGCCCAAAGCCTTCCTGGTTTTCCGCCGGCACGCAGTCCTCGAGCCAGAAAAGGTTATAGGGCTCCACCGCCTTGCCAAGGCGTGCGGCCTCGATGGGCGTCAGGCGGTGATGGACGTCGTGCAGCACGTGCAGGTCGTCGCCAAAGCGCTCGCGCACGGCGGCAAAAAGCTTCGGCACGTGGTTCAGATATTTGGACGTGCTCCAGACGTGCTCGGCGGGCAGGTCCGCATCCGCCGGCTCGTAGGGCTCGCCCTCTTTTTTGGCGACGCCGTAGATACTGGCGATACCCGGCACGCCGGCCTGAACGCGCACTGCCTTGTAGCCCTGCTCGACGTGGCGGGCAACCTCTTCAAGGCACGACTCGATGTCGCGGCCGGTGGCGTGGCCGTAGACCATCACGCGCTCGCGGCTCTTGCCGCCGAGCAGTTGGTAAAGCGGCATGCCGGCGAGCTTCGCCTTGATGTCCCAAAGCGCCATGTCCACCGCGGCGATCGCGCTCATGGTGACCGGCCCACGCCGCCAGTAGGCACCGCGATACAGATAGTGCCAGATATCCTCGATACGCTGCGGGTCGCGGCCAATCAGCGCCGGAATGACGTGCTCGTCCAGATACGCGACCACGGCCATTTCGCGCCCGTTGAGGGTGGCGTCGCCGATGCCGTAGGTGCCCTCGTCGGTGACGATCTTCAGGGTAACGAAGTTACGCCCCGGGGAGGTAACGATGGTATAGGCGTGTTCGATCTTCATGGAGCTGCCTCTTCAATGAGGGATTGCGTTTCCTGAGCATCAAACATCTCAGGAAAGCGATGAACCAGGTCGGGTAGAGAAACGAGTATTTCGCGCAGGTGGCGGCGCATGGCCTGCTCGGCAAGCGTCACATCGCGCTCTTCGATGGCGGAGACGATGTCGACGTGCTGCTCGACCAGCCGCGCGATGGGCGTGGTATCCGGCACGCTCAGATAGCGAACTCGGTCGAGCTGCACGCGCACCTCCTCGATCACCTTCCAGGCCGCGTTCTGACCAACGGCCAGCGACAGCGTTTTGTGAAAGCGCTCGTCGAGCTGGTAAAAACGCGTGGCATCGTGGGGCTGAATGCAGCGGCGCTGACGTGCGATCAGCTCGTTGAGCTCGTCGATCACGGAGGCCGCAAGCCCCTTGGCGCTTGCCTGGCGCACTACAGCGACCTCGACGGCTTCGCGAACGAAGCGCGCCTCGAGCACCGCGCGCTGGGAAATCTTGACGACGAACGTGCCCCGCTGCGGGCGCACTTCGACGAGCCCCGACTCTGACAGGCGAATGAACGCCTCGCGCACCGGCTGGCGGCTCACCGAGAAGGCATCCGCCACTTCCTTTTCGGACAGCGCTTTACCCGGTGCCAGCACCATCTGGATGATGGATTGGCGAAGCACCTGATAAAGGCGTTGGCGCACGGACTCGGTTTCCGAAGTCTCCTGCCATAGTGCCTGTAGTGTAAGATTGACGTCGCCCATGGATACCGCCTGAGAGAGGGTCTCGACCCAAAACCAATGGCGCTAGTATGGTAGTATGGCGAGACAAACAAAAGCCCCCGGACCCTATACTTTGGTTTAAGGTAAGAGCACATGAAACGCCCGCGTTATACCGGCAAGAACTATAAAAAAGCCCTGAATATCGAAGACCTGGAGCGCATTGCCAAGCGGCGACTGCCCAATTTCGTGTTCGAGTACGTTTACGGGGGAAGCGACGACGAGCATACGCTCAGGCACAACCGCTCGGTGTTCGACCAGTACCTGTTCGAACCCAAAACGATGACCAACGTCGGCCCGCGAAAACTCGATACCTCGCTTTTCGGGCGCGCCCACACCATGCCGCTGGCCATTGGCCCGACCGGGTTCAACGGCATGCTTACCCGCGACGGCGACCTGAAGCTCGCCCGGGCGGCGCGGGACGCCGGCATTCCCTTCGTACTCAGCAGCGTCTCCACCACGCGCCTTGAAGAGATCGCCGCCGTCGAAGGCCTTACGGCCTGGATGCAGATCTACTTCTATCGCGATCGCGAATTCGTCAAATCGATGATCCGGCGCTGTGCGGATGCCGGCTTCGACGCCATCGTAGTGACCACCGACAGCGCCATCTACGGCAACCGCGAGTGGGACGTGCGCAACTTTCGCCAGCCGATGAAACCCACGCTTGCCAACCTGCTGCACCTGTTGACCAAACCCGGCTGGATGAGCGACGTGCTGTGGCCTGACGGGCTGCCCACGTTCAAGAACCTGGACGACCTGCTGCCGCCGGACAAGCGTAACGCCCAGGGCGCCTCGCAGATCATCGGCCCGCAGCTCGATCCGACGCTCAACTGGGACGACATCGCCTGGCTTCGCGAGCTCTGGCCCGGCAAGCTCATGCTCAAGGGGATTTTGTCACCCAATGAAGCTGAAATGGCCGTGGATCACGGCGTCGACGGGATCGTGCTGTCCAATCACGGCGGGCGCCAGCTCAACCATTCGCTGTCGCCGATGGATACGCTGGCCGAGGTGAAAGCGCGCGTGGGCGAGCGCTGTCAGCTGTTCGTCGACAGCGGCTTCAGGCGCGGCACCGATATCATTAAGGCCCGTGCGCTCGGCGCCGACGCCGTGTGGCTTGGCCGAGCTACGCTTTACGGGCTGGCCGCCGGCGGCCAGCCCGGCGTCGCCCATGCGCTTTCGCTGCTCAAAAAGGAGATGGAATCGACGCTTGGGCTTCTCGGGCATACGCACCTTGACGCACTCGACGCGACCTGCCTGCGACAGCGTCGCTTTTAATACCACTCACGCCATCAGGGGCGCTAGCGCCCCTTCTTTAAGCCAAACGATTTCCCAATAAGCGGCCCAAGCGCTGCCCTTTTGTACGTTTTAACCTGTGCTGCCCTTCGAGCGCGGCCTCTCTTCCAGGCGCTTTCTCTACTGCTTCGAGTGACTAAAAACCCTGTCATGGCATGGGTTTGAGCCATTTCCAATCGCCCAAGGCCTCATTAATTCGACTTACGCCATTACCGTTTGACACAAAGTCTTTCAACAAGACTACTGACGCATCAAGCTTTCAAAAATTAATCTTCCGCCTCGAAACGCCGATTAAACAGGTATTCAGGGGCGTTCGTCAGTCATTTGCTATTCACCCATCGACCTTAAACGATCTAATTAAAAAGAATTAGACAGGGGCATCCCCTTCGGTCGTGGACGAACACCTTGCCTGTTTCCACTGACTCAAGGTGTCGATACGTGAAGATCAAGAAGCTCGGCCTGCCCCATTGGCTTTTATCCAGCGCCTGCGCGCTCACCCTCCTCACTGCCGGCAGCGCCGCGAGCGCAGAGGACTTTCTGCAGAACAGCCGCGCCGAGAATCGCTGCGAGCTGACCGGCCAGCAGCAGGAAATGCTGCGGCTGGTCAACGAAGCGCGTAGCCAGGCACGTCAGTGCGGTACCGAGTACTTCCCCCCGGCCGCCTCGTTGAGCTGGAGCTGCCAGCTCGAAGTCGCTGCCGAAGGCCACGCCAAAACCATGGCCGAGTATGAATACTTCAGCCATACCGGCCTAGACGGCTCGAAGATTCAAAACCGCGCCGAAGCGACCGGCTACCGTTGGCGTGCGCTGGGCGAGAACATCGCCGCCGGTCAGCGTACCTCCTCGAGCGTAGTGCTTGCCTGGCTCGAAAGCCCCAGCCACTGTCGCAACATCATGCTCGATGCGTTTACTGAAATGGGCATGGCCAAGGTCGACAACACCCAGTCGCGCTATCTCACCTACTGGGCTCAGGCCTTTGGCAGCGCGCGCTGAGGCCGCACGCGTGAAGGATCACTCGGTCGGCGTGAGCGCGCCGTAGTGTACGGCGCTAATGGCGTTTTTCGGCGAACCGTCGACGAGTTTGGTGCTGTAGGTGAGATAAACGAAGGTTTGCGCCTCGGCGTCATGCATGCGCACCACGCGCATGTTCTTGAACAGTGCCGAGCGGCGCTGGGAAAAGACGACCTCCTGCTCATCGACCTCGGCCGGGTCGAAGACGATCTCGCCGATCTGACGACACGCCACGCTCGCCTCACTCGCCTCTTCGGCCAGGCCCACCGCGCCGGAGAGCCCGCCAATTTTTGAGTAGGAGAGATAGCAGGCAACGCCCTGCACGTCCGGGTCATCGAAGCGCTCCACCTCGATGGTGTTGTTCGGCCCGAGCATTCGAAACTCGGTGCGCACGCTACCGATATGGGCATCCTGGGCCCAAAGCGCCAGCGGCGACAGCGAGACAGCGATGGCAAGCGCGTGCAATAGGGGGCGGGGTGTAATCATGAGAGACAAGCCTTTAATGAGTGGCGCAGGGTGGCAAGAAGTCTTTGAAGACAATCGATGGTCCACCCCATTGTTATGCGCCTGACAGCGTATAACAATGGCGATGTCCACTATCCAGGGAATGCTCGCTGCCATGATGCGTCGCCTATCAACGCTTTTCGTTCTTTGTGCTCTCGTGAACCTGCCCGCTCATGCGGCGTGCCCGCGCGAGCCGCAGGCAATCGATCTACCCGCCCAGCCGCTCGACGAAGCGCTCGAGCAGCTGGCCGTGCAAACGGGGTGTACCATCGAAGGCAAGCGCGAGCTTGCTCGGCTGCGCGCTTCGTCGGTGAACGGTGCCTACCGCCCTGAAGAAGCGCTCTGGGCGCTTTTGCAGGGAACGGGCTGGGAGGGCTACACCACCGACGAGGGGCTCGAGGTTTCAAAACGCCAGCAGCGTTGGGTGCTGAAACAAACAGCTGATCTACGTGCACGTATCGAGGAGCACACGGCGCTTGCACCGGATACGCGCCGCGCCTATCTCGAGGAAATCTACGCTGTCGAACGAAGCGCTCAGGCGCTCGCTTTCGAACAGGGATTCATTAGTGCCGCCGAGCAGGCGAGCTACCGCCGCAGCCTGTCAGCGATTCGTGACGCTTTGTAGCGTCTTGACTCCCCGGTTCGATGTCCGGGCGGCCGGCGCCTGGACACGCCGGTATTAATAAAGCCGCGCCTTGATCAGCGGTTTCAAAAGATAGCTCAACACCGAGCGCTTGCCGGTTTGAATGTCGACGTCGGCGCGCATGCCGGTGCGGATCGGCAGCTGCTCGCCGTGGCGGGTCAAGTGCGTTTCATCGGTGACGATCAGTACGTTGTAGAAGGCTTCATTGCCGCGCGGCGTCTGCTCCTCGATGGTGTCCTCGCTGATCTGCTCCACCTCGCCTTTTAGATCGCCATAAATCGTGTAGTCGTAGGCGGTGATCTTGACGCTGGCCGGCATGCCCGGGGCAATGAAGGCGACATCGCGCGGGCTGATGCGTGCCTCGATCAACAGCCGATCCTCGATCGGCGTGATCTCCATGATCGGCTCGCCGGGCTGAATTACCCCGCCCAGCGTCGTCACCAAAAGGTCGTTGACGCGCCCGCGCACCGGCGAGCGGATCTCGGTGCGCTGGAGCTGGTCGCTTCGCTGGGTGACGACCTGCTCGAGCGTGGCGAGTTCGGCCTTTTTGGCGGCAAGCTCGGTATAAGCTTCCTGCACATAGGTGTTACGAAGCTCCGCCAGCCGCCCCACCAGCCCGGCGATGCTTTGATTGAGCTTGAGTGCCTCCATTTCGCTCACCGAGCGGCGCTGGACCAGCGGCTCGATCAGGGCGAGCTGGCGCCGGGCCAGAGCGACCTCTTCGTTGAGCGAGCGCTGCGCTTCCTCGAGACGCTCGCGCCGCGCCAAAAACAGCGCCCGCTCCGCGCGTGCCAGCTCACCGTCTTCGTCGAGGGCCTCGGGAAACTCGATACGCTCCTGTTCCAGCACCTCGGCTTCGAGCCTGGCGATCGCCGCTTGCAGCACTTCGATCTGGCTGCGGGTCTCCATGAACGCGCTGCGAAAGCGGGTATCGTCGAGGCGCACCAGAGGTTGGCCGAGCTCCACCCGATCCCCGCGGCCGACCAACAGCTCGGAGACGATACCGCCTTCCAGGCTTTGAATGGTCTGCAGGCGAGTAAAGGGCACGACCTTGCCTTCACCGCGGGTGACTTCGTCGATCGTCGCCCAGCTGGCCCAGCCGATAAAAGCGGCGATGATCAGTACGCTCAGCCACAGGATGGCATGAGCGCGGCGCGGGGCCAGCGACAGACGCGGGTCGTCGAGCTCGCGCCGCGTGGCTTCACTAGGCGTCATGGCGGCGCACTCCCTGAGGCTTTTGAGCAGTGTTGACCTGGTTGCCGCTGACCACGCTCTCGACCGGCCCATCCATGACAAGGCGCCCTTCACGCAGCACCAGCGCGCGCTCGGTCAAGGTGAGAAGCGCCGATTTGTGGGTGGCGAGAATCAGCGTACGCTTTTCAAGCCAGGCGTTCAGCGTTTGGATGACGTGGCGCTCGCTTGACTGGTCAAACGCCGCCGTAGGTTCGTCGAGCAGCACGATACGCGGGTCCTGAAGCAGCAGCCGCGCCAGCCCCACGGCCTGGCGCTGCCCGCCGGAAAGTGCGCGACTGCCCTGCAGCGGCATATCAAGCCCATGCGGGTGACGACCCACGAAGCTTCCAAGCCCTACCGATGCAAGTGCTTCCATCAGCGTCTCGTCGGTGTGGGCCTGGCCGTCCAGCAGCAAATTTTCGCGCAGCGTGCCGTAAAACAGCGCAATGTCCTGGGGCAGATAGCCGATCGCGCGGCGCTTGTCCGCCGGCTCCAGCTGGCTGATCGCCACGCCGTCGAGCAACATCTGCCCGTCGCTGGCATCGCCAAGCCCGGCCAACAGGCGCAGTAGGGTCGATTTCCCCGAGCCGTTGCCGCCCAGCAACGCGACCCGCTCACCGGCGGCGATCTCCAGACGTTCGATGTTCAGCGCCGGCGGCCCTTCCGGCTGATAGGCCAGCTTGACGCCTTCGAGCTCGAAGTGACCGGC
The DNA here is from genome assembly GCF_025725645.1 of Halomonas sp. GD1P12. NCBI lineage: Bacteria > Pseudomonadati > Pseudomonadota > Gammaproteobacteria > Oceanospirillales > Halomonadaceae > Halomonas > Halomonas sp. GD1P12. The sequence continues at coordinate 2,268,608 of NZ_CP107007.1, forward strand.
AAGCGCTGATTTGTGAATGAAGCTGCGCCCTTCCGGGCGCTCCACCGGCGCTTTCATCACGTCGTCGAGCCCTTCGAGCGCCACCTTGACGTGCTGCCAGCGGGTCAACAGCCCGGCGACCTGGCTCATGGGCGCCACGGTGCGCGAGGCCAGAAGGGTACAGGCGATCAGCGCCCCGACGGTCAGCGCCCCGGCGCTGATCTGATAGACCCCCACGATCACCACGCCGATATAGCAAAGCTGCTGTACGAAAGCTGCGGCAAAACCGAGCGTGGCGCCGAGCGAGCGCATGCGCACCCCGGCATCGGCCAAACTGGCCGATAATGAGTCCCACATGCGCAGGTGGCGCCCTTCGGCGCGGGTGGTCTTGACCGTTTCCAGGTTTTCGAGAGTTTCCAACAGCACGCACTGGCGCACCGCGCCCTCCCTAAGGTTCTGACGCGCAAGCGAGGCGAGCCGTGGCTGGGCGATCAGCCCCGGCAACAGCATCAGCACCACCGCGGCCAGCACCACCCAGGCAACCGGCCCACCGATATAAGCGATCACGCCGATGAACAGCGCCACGAATGGCAGATCGCTAATGGCGCCGATCGTCGAGGAGGTAAAGAACTCGCGCACCGATTCAAACTCGCGCAGCTGGCTGCTGAAGGCGCCGGTGGTGCCGGGCTTGGCCGAGAGACGAAGCTGCATCACCTGCTCGAACAGCCGGGAAGAGAGTCCCAGATCAAGCCGCTTGCCGGTGGCGTCGATGAGCCGGGCGCGCAACACCCGCAGCAAAAACTCGAAGGCGGCGGCCAGCGCCACCCCGCTTGACAGAATCCAGAGTGTATCGAGCGCGTTATTGGGCACCACGCGGTCGTACACCTGCATGGCGAAAATGGCGGTGGCAATCGCCAGCAGGTTGGCCATCAGCGCGGCCACGCCCACTTCGACGTAGGTTTTCCACTGCCGGCGCACCGGACCTTTCAGCCAGTGCTCGGGGCGCTTACGCGCAAAGCGCCCGGCGCGGTCGTCCGCCCGGTACGTTTGGCGCGCCACCACTGCCACGCCGGCGTAGCGCTTGGCCAGGGTCGATAGCGCCAGCCGCTCCTGGCCGCCGCCGCTTTCCGGCACGAGAATCACGGCCTCGTCCCCCTGACACTCGACCAGCACACACACTGCGTCGTTATCGAGCAGTATCAGCGCCGGCAGCAGGCCATCGCACAGGTGCGATAGCGTAAGCTCCACCACCCGGCCGGTCACGCCGATCCGGTTCAAGGCGCGAGGCACCAGCGCCAGCGGCAAACGCTCGTCGGCGAGCGCAAAACCGTCGGTCAGCTCGATGGCGACGGTTGGCCGGCCGAGCTGCCGGCATAACAGCGCCAGCCCTTCGTTGAACTGTGTTTGACGAGACGGTGTTTGGGGAGGCGGTACTTGTTGAGAATGCGCCTGGTAAGACGATGCCTGTTGAGACACTGTTTGATGAAGCTGCGTGTGATCGGGCTGCTCGTGATCGAGGTTTTCCCGATCCGGCGCCTTTCGTTGGAGGCGCTCGTCGTTGGCTCTCGAATCGGCGCTAGGGCGCTGCATGACGGGTCCTTAAGAGATGCGCCATCTCGCGTTCGGTGTGGGTCATCATGGGAGACAAAAGGCCGAGCTGAGCCGCGGCGCGGTACTGCAACCGGCGCTGCTCGGTGGCAAGCTCCACCAGCTGCCGCTCGGCTTCGAAGGCGTCGCGCTGCAGGTTCAAAAGCTCGAACACGTCACGATAGCCCACAGAAAACTGCTCGTCGTAGGCCTCAGCGACGCGCTGGGCGCTGTCGAGCTGGGCTTCGAGCGCCTGGCGGCGCCAAGTCAGCGCCTCGTGGTGCTCGATCAGCGATGTGACCGTGCGCTCGACATCGCGACGGGCGACTTCCACACCCCAGCGCGCCGCTTCAAGGCGCTGGTCGGCGGAGGTGGTACGACGCACGTTGGAAAGTCCCTGAAACGGCTCCATGCGCAGGCGCAGCGCCACCACGATATCGTCCTCCATGGTGCCGCCGATTTCACGGCGTAGCGCTGACCCTTCCAGATTGACGCGCGGCATGAGCGCGGCGCGGGCCTCTTCGCTGCCGGCGCGTGCCTCGGCCACGCGCTCCTCGTTTTGGCGAAACTGCGGCGCGCTGACAACGGCGCTGTCCAGCATGGCCGGGGATTCGCTTAAAAGCTCAGTTAGCGCCAGCGGCTCGGGCAGCGTGACCTGGTCGGGGCTTTCGCCGACCAGTTGGCGAAACTGGCGCACGGCATCGTTCAAGGCGCCCGCCTCCAGCGCGGCCTGTTCGCGCGCCCGCGCTAGTTCGAGCGCGGCACGCTCGGATTCGCTGCGGTCGGTATAACCCACCTCGCTTCGCGAACGGGCAAGCGCTGCTACTCGCTCGAGCGCCTCGATATGTCGGGCCACCGCCGCCTGGCGTTCGCGCGCGCCAATGACGTCCAGATATACCTCAACGATATCCAGCGCCGCCTCTTCGGTCACCAGCGCGCGCTCCTGTTCGACCTGACGCAGTCCGGCCGAGGCCCCCTCTATCTGGTAGTGCACACGGCCCCAATCATAAAGCGTTTGGCTGGCGGTCAGGTCGTAGCCGAAATTGCTCGTGGAAAAGCCTTCCGGCCCGGCGGAGAGCCCGACCTGGGGCCAGTAACCGTCGCGGGCGATATCGACGTTCGTGGCGGCCTCACCGATCTCTTGCTCGACTTGGGCCACCTGCGGGTTGATCTCGAGCCCGCGGCGCACGGCCTGCTCCAGGGTCATGCCCGCCGCCGGTAGCGGCGCCAGGCAAAGAAGCCAGCTCACGGCGTACCCCGCGCGCCGGCTTTTGGCGTTCAAGGCTCTGGCGCTCATGACCTGGCGCCGGTGTTCGAAAAAATGCGAAAGCGCCTGATCAACGCACCCCGCTCGACGATATCCTGCACTTACCGCTACGTTGGAAATCAAGTCACCTCCACCACGTTGATGAACTGCTCGATGTATAAAACGGCGTCCTGGGTGACGTATTCGTTGAACACTACGCCGTCGAGAGTTTGAGCGGCGCCGACACGGTTCCAGCCTCCGCCGGCCAGTGTCACCTGATCCTGGCTGTCACCCGTGATCTGTAGCACGTTCGTCTCGTCGGTCAGCTCGAAGAGCGCGTCACGATCCAGTGTGAGTCGGTTGGTCCCGTTACCGCGGCCCAGCGAAATACGCTCGACGTTGCTGATCGTTCCCTGGTTGGGGTCGGTCAGATTCAGATTGATACCGCTGCCCAGCAAAATCACGTCGAAGCCCTCGCCTCCTTCGATGCTCTTAAACTGCGGAGTGCGCAGTATGACGACATCGTCACCGGAACCGAGGTCGATCGTGTCACGACCGCTGGTGCCGGTGACAACGACATCGTTGCCATCCCCCATGGTAAAGGTCTGATCACGATTGCTGCCTTCAACGATGTCTGCACCTTCACCGCCTTCATAAATGGAGTTGGTCACCGGCAAGGACTTGGTACTTCCAAAAGTGCCTCCCAACACACCCCCCAATGTATTCGTGATAGCGCCTATGGGATCTGCGAAAACCGATTCCGCCGCACCAAAATTGACTATTTCCGTCGTGCTGTGAGTGCCGTTGGCTCTTATAGAGGTGAACCCAACGTTAACCCCCTGGTTGCCTACCAACAGACTAGTAGCATCGTTGAGCAGAGTGCTAAGAACCGTTGTGCCGACAGAGAATGCACCGCTGGTATTAACGTTGATGGTCGTGCTGCGAAGCGAGGTGAAAAGATCATTCTGATAGACATCCAGCCGCACCGACTGGGCTCCCGGGGCGCTCCCCTCGAGATAAGACTTCAACAGTCCGGCCAGCGGCGGTGTGCGAATCTGCAGCCCTGTTGGCGCGAGAACGGCATTGGGCACAGCGACCGTCTCGGTGGCATCACCGCCCACCACCGCTCGTAGCAGGCTGCCTGCTTGCGCAGGCTGATTGAGCACCACGCGCCACTCGCCCTGCTCGTTGACCTGGGTGTTGTAGGTAGCCGCCCCCGCCGTGACGACCACCGTCGCCCCGGCTTCGCCGCCGCCGCTGATGATGTAGCCGGCGCTTTGATTGATGGTGGGCACGAAATCCAGCGTCACGCCCTGATTGATCAAAAGCGTGGTGTCGCCAAGCGTCAACGCCTGATAGCTCACCCCGTCGATGATCTCGACATCGCCGCGCGCCACCGCGCCGCTGATCGTCACGCGGCTTGCGCCCTCGCCCACGATCTGAAGCGCTTGAGCGTCGCCGGCCAGCGCGCTCGCCGCTTGCGCATCCAGGGTAATAGCACTGCCGGTATCGCCCAGGTTGACACGTGAAACGTTGCTCATTCGGGCAAAGTCGTCCGGCGTCAGGGTCAAACGGCTATCCAGCAACAGGGTATTGGTACCCGCGCCACCGTCGATGCGGGTGAACGCGTTCGAGCGCAGGACGATCAGATCATCCCCGCCGCCGGCTTCAACCGACTGATTGGCCCCCACGATCAGCACGTCTGCCTCATCGGTGCCCTTGATAATGCTGTTTTGCACGGGGCCGAAGGTGAGTCCCACCAGCGTACTGCCGTTAAGCGCCACGTCGACCGTGCCGATCTCGCGCTCGAGCACGCCGGTCACGCCATCGGCGGAGGTGTAAGTCAGCGCCAGGGTGACGCCGCTTTCATTCAAAAGCGCCGTTACTCCCGCCGCAAGATTGCCGACACCGCTTAAAAGCCCGGAATTTCTTACGAGATCATTAAGCGCCGTTGCCAGATCGAGCGTTAATGCGCCGCTGCTATTGTTGGATACCCCCACCGTTATATCGCCGAGTCGACCGGCGTCGAGCTTCGCGGTCAGCCTGCCGCCTTCGGGCAATACGATGTTGGTCAGCGCGCTGACCACGCCGGGGCTTCCGGTGACGAGATCGGTCACCGGGGCGAGATCCAGAATCGAAATCGGCGTGGGTAGAAGATCGGCCAGGCTCACCGTGGCCGGTGCAAGGCTCTGGTTACCGCGGGCGTCAGTGGCCACCGCCGTGATCGAGGCGTTTAAAAGCTCGCTTAGATTGAAGTCGAAGCGCGGGTCGGCGAGCAGATCCAGCGAAAAAGCGCCACGTTCGTCGGCGCTTACCGTCACGGTTTGGGTGACGCCGCCCAAGCGCACGCTCAGCGCAATCGAGGCGCCGGGGTCGGTGGTCCCCACCAACGCGCCGGCAAACGACTCGATGGCGACCAGCGGACCCAGTACGTTGAAGTCACTTAGCGTGACGACGTCGCCTTCGTTGCCGGCCGGGTCATACGTGACAAGCTCCAAATTCAGGCTTCGAAGATCGAGCAGCGCGCCAGGGTCGTTTCGAATCAGCTCCTGCAGATCGAGCGCCAGCACGGAAAGATCGATTTCGTACTGGCCGCTGGCGTCTTGCACCAAAAGTCCGGGCGTGGCGCGCCCGTCCAGCACGCGCAGCGTCTCCTGGCCGTTGCCGATACGCAGTAAAAGCCCTTCGCCCTGATTCAAAAGCGTATCAAGCACAATACCGTTGCCCGCGACCTCGACACCCTCTTCGACCGCGCGGCCCGGCGGTACGGTGTCGATGACAAAATCCACGTCTTGCGATATAGCGCTGCCACCGATCTGCACTCGGGCGCTCGCCGGCTGAAACGCATAGGCCTGGCCAACGGCGAGCGGGAACAGCGCGTAGCCTCTGGCCACATCTTGTGCCGTTAGTTGATAGCTCTGGGTAACGATGGCCGCGCCCGCGGTGAGATCACCCCCCTCACGGGCGATTAGCGTCAGCGTGACCAGGTCGTTTTCCGCCACGGGCAGCCCGCCAAAGCCGACCTCGACCTCGGCGCCCTGGCTCTCGAGCCCGGACTCGACTCCGTTGATCCAGCCGTCCGCCGCCGCATCGATGGTCAGCACCGGCTGGAGGATCTCAATGGATAGCGCCGGACTTTTGCCGCCCGTTCCGGCGTTGCCGGCCAGATCGGTGTAGGTGTTGTCAGAAAGCTCGATGGTCGCCTGGAGGGCGCTGCCATCCGGGCGGAAAGTCGCCGTCCAGATGGCGCTGTTGGCACTGGCGGAGAGGTTCAAAAGCCGCCCGCCGATGACACTGAAGTCCTCGATGGAAAGCCCGGTAATCGCCTCGCTAAAGGTGAAAATGACCTCGGTGGTTTGCGCCGAGGTGATCGCCTCGCCAGCGGCGAATTGGATCGACTCGAGCGTGGGAGGGTCGATATCGACCGCAATGTTGTCAAAGCGTGCCGCGGCGCCAGGGTTGCCCGCCGCGTCGGTGTACGCGCCCTGGGCCAGCACGATGCTCGCGCCCCCGGACGTAGCGCCGGGCGTGAGGTCAGCGGTCCAAACGACGCCATCGGCGCTTTGCAGATTGCCAAGCGTGGCGCCGGTCACTTGAAGATCGCCGAGATCAAAATTCTCCACTGCTTCGCTGAAGGTGATCGTCACCTGCGCGCTGTCGCCGACGCCCAGAAGGGGTTGAGAAATCGCGATGCTGGCCGTAGGCGGGGCGATATCGATCGACACCGTGGCTGGTTCGGAGGCGCCGGGGTTGCCAGAGGCGCTTACCGTGCGTGCGATCATCTCGAAAGAGGTGCCGCCGGCATCATTAGTGGCGATCTCCTGCAGGAAACCGCCGGGCACGACCACGCGCCAGGCGCCCTCTTCTACTCGGCCATCAAACGTGGCACCCGCCAGGCTCAACGCCACTGTTGTTCCGTTGGGTACGCCCTCGGCCGTGCCGGTCACGATCAGCCCATCCCCCACGGTTTGCCCATTGAGCACGCCGTCGGTATCGATCGTCACGACCGGAGCGGCCAGGTCGACCGTGAAAGCGTATTCAGTGCTCACTGTGCCCGTATTTCCGGCGGGGTCGGTGGCGAAAAGGCGCAGCGTGACGCTCGGCGGCTCGGCGCTGGCCAGCAAACTACCCAGCACTTCCACGCTGAACACGCCGTTGGCGTCGACGAACGTACGATACTCGCCGCCATTGACCGAGAGCTCCAGAGCGTCGCCCGGGGTGAATTCGCCTACCACGTTACCACTTAGCGTGACCAGGCCCTGGGCCGACGCCTGATTGACAATGCCGCTGCCGTTGATCGGGTCGATACGAAACTGGGTCGTGTCTTCGTTCGGAGCGGTGGTATCCAGTACGAAGCCAATGGCGTTGGAAGGCGCCGACGTGTTGCCGGCGTCATCGCTAATGGCGGCGGTCAAGACGTAGCTGCCGTCTCCTCGCGTGCCTGCCACGGGCAGTTCGATCAGCACCGAACCGGTCTGTATATCCTCTGCGGTAATGGGGTAATCAAACGATAGAGTGCCGCTAGCGTCACGCAACGACACAGTCAGAGTATCGCCGACCTGGGTATCCTCGGTGAGCACGATAACGACATCGATAGCATCGTTGCCCGCCTCGATGGTGGCCTTATTGATAAAACCATTGGTCAGCGCCGGAAGCTCCACGAACGGCGCTTCGAGCCCGCTTTCGCCACCGGGGCTCGTCGTATCGATGGTGACCGGACCAAGACCGCCTACCGCACTTTCGTTACCCGCCGCATCGAACTGGCGGGCCAGCACCTGGCCGTCCACGTAGACGCCGTCCGGCAGCACAAAGCTCGCGCCTGTACCGTTGAGCCATGTACTTCCGCCGTTGATGCTGTACTGCCACCTGGCGCCTTCTTCCAGACCCTCGACGCTGACCGCTCCCTCGTTGACCACATCGCCGTCAAGGACGAGCGAGAGCGCGGGCGCGGCCGGTGCCTGGGTATCGATGGTAATGGGTGCAAGCGCTCCTTCCGGGCTTGGGTTGCCCGCCGCATCAAACTGGCGTACTCGTACGTCGTCTTGTGCGTAAACGCCATCCTCCAGCTCGAAGCTGTCGCCCGCTCCCGGCAACCAGTTCTCACCGCCATCGATGCTGTACTCCCAGGTCGCGCCCGCTTCCAGCCCACGCACATTGATCGTGGCATCGCTGGTGATCGATCGGGGGTCGAACGCTTCGAGAGTCGGCGCCTTTGGCGGCGTGGTGTCGATCGTTACCGGGCCGACCAACGCGTTGGGGCTGACATTACCCGCGCCGTCGGTTTGGCGCACCTGCACTACCTCAGCGCCGTAGCTGCCTTCTGGCAGCGTGAATGTATCGCCCGTGCCCGGCTGCCAGGTTTGGCCGTCATCCAAACTGTACTCCCACGTCGCACCTGGCTGAAGATTGCCGACGGTGGCCGTAGCATCGTTGGTCACTGGAGCGCCCTCCAGCGTAACGCTGGGCGCTTCGGGCCGCGTGGTAACGACGGTAAGGGTGCCATCGCCAGCGCCGACGTTGCCCACAGTGCCCGAAGGACTGACGTTGCCGGCGCCATCGGTCTGGCGCACTTCAATGATGCCCTGCGCGTAGCTTCCCGGCGGTAGCACGAAGCGGTCTCCGCTACCCGTTTGCCAATCCGCTCCGCCGTTAAGCGAAATTTCCCAAAAAGCGCCGGGTTCGAGGTCCGCGATCAAAAGCGTGCCGTTGGCGGTCACACCCGGCTGGCTTCCGGTGTCGGTTTCGAGCGCGACGCTGGGCTCAGTAGGCGCCTTCGTGTCCACAGTTACCGGTCCAAGGGCTCGCGTGGCACCGAGCACATTGTCAGCGCTCGTTTGGCGTGCCAGCACCTGGCCTGCAGTGTAAACGCCTTCAGACAGCGTGAAGCTCGTTCCCGAGCCCGTTTCCCAGTTGGCGCCGGCGTCCACGCTGTACTCCCAAACCGCACCCTCGACGATGTTGTCGACGTTGACCGTGCCGTTTTGCGTGATACCGGGAACCCTGCCAGTGTCCTCGGAAAGTGTCAGCACGAGCGCTGGCGGCGCATCCGGATCACTGGGCAGCTCGATCGTTAGATCGACCGTGACCGGGCCGAACTCACCGCCGCCAATAGCGCTTTCGTTACCCGCCGCATCGAACTGGCGTACCAGCACCTGGCCCTGGGCGTACTTAGCTTCTGGAAGTACGAAGGTGGCACCGCTACCGGGCTGCCAGTTTTCACCGCCATTGAGGCTGTACTCCCAGCGCCCGCCCGATTCCAGCTCGTCTACCCTTACCGTGCCGTCGTCGGTCACCGAACCCGCACTGGCCCCGTTATCAAGCGCAAGCGTGGGGGTTTCAGGCGGCGTGGTATCGACGGTGACAGCACCGATTCGCGCAGCCGGGCTGGTATTGCCCGCCGTATCGGTCTGGCGCACCAGCACGTCGTTGGGTTTGTAGGCACCTTCGCCCAGCACGAAGCCATCGCCGCTACCCACTAGCCAACTCGCGCCACCATCGAGGCTGTACGACCAGGTAGCGCCCTCTTCCAAACCACTTACCTGGACGGTGCCATCGTTGGTGATGAGGCGATCATCGACCAGCGTCGCGATCGGCGCGGCAGGCAGCGTCAGGTCGACCTCCACCTCGCCGAGCACGCCCGGTGCGCTGGTAGTTCCTACCCGGTTGATCTGGCGCACCTGAACCTCGCCTTCAAGATAGCGCCCTTCACCGAGTATGAAGCTGTCGTCCTTGCCTGGCGTCCAGTTAACGCCGCCGTCGAGACTGTACTCCCACCGAGCAAACGCCTCGAGGCCGCCAACGCGTACCACGCCACTGTCGGACAGGGGGGCGCCCACCAGCATGACCTGGGGTGTCGGCGGGATCGATGAGTCGACCGTGATCGCCCCTAACACGCCGTGCTGGCTAACATTGCCTGCGGCGTCCATCTGGCGCAGGTGAATAGTACCGGCGTTGAAATGCCCCTCGGGAAGAATGAAGCGGTCCCCCTCGCCCTGAATCCATTTCATTCCGCCGTCAAGGCTGATCTCCCAGCGGGCTCCGGTTTCCAGGCCGGTAATCTGCAGCGTTCCATCGGCGGTGATGTCGTCGAGAGTGCCGGTATCGTTGAGCAGTGCCGCTCCCGGCGCGGGCGGGGCGGTGGTGTCTACGGTGACCGTTCCAAGCGTCGAGGCCGCGCTGGTCTGACCGCTGGCGTTACTTTGGCGCCCCAGCACCTGCCCGGCGGGGTAGAAGCCTTCAGGCAGCGTAAAGGTATCGCCACTGCCCGGAAACCAGCTCGCGCCGCCGTTCAGGCTGTACTGCCACGTGCCGCCGTCGACCAGCCCAAGCACCTGTACCTGGCCGTTGCTGGTAATACCGTCCACCTCGCCGGTATCGGCGATTAGCGTCAGCGTCGGCACCGCAGGCGCGTCCGGGTCAGGGGAAGGTTCAAGCGTTAAATCCACCGTGACCGGCGTAAGGCTTGCGGCCTGGCTTGGAGTACCGGTGACGCTTAGCTGACGTACCTGAACCTGGCCTTCGGTATAGACCCCCTCTGCCAGCACGAAGGATGCGCCGCCGCCGGGCTGCCAGTTGACACCGCCATCGAAACTGACTTCCCAACGCGCGTTGGGCGCGAGATTGCCCACCAAAACGGTGCCGTCCACGATGACGCCTTCGGCGTTCGGGGTTTCGACAAGCGTGAGCGTGGGGGTGGGAGGAATCGCTGTATCCACGATCAGCGCACCCAGCGCTGCCGGGTCGCCTACGTTGCCTGCCGCATCGATCTGGCGCACCTGCACCTGCTCGGCGCTATATTCGCCCGGCTCGAGCGTGAAAGCGCCGCCTTCACCCTCCTCCCAACGTGTCCCGCCATCGAAGCTAACCTCCCAGCGCGCTCCGGGCTCGAGATCAGTGACCGTGACCTCGCTGTCGCTGGTAATCGAGGAATCACCCGAGAGCGTCAGCGTTGGCGTCGAGGGGGGCGTCAGATCGATCTCGAGGGCATCGAGTTTTGCCGGCGAACCGATATTACCCGCGCCATCGATCTGGCGTACCTGAATCTGCTCCGCGACGTAACGACCCTCGGGGATCTCGAAGCGACCGTTTTCACCGCTTTGCCAGGTAACCCCACCGTTCAGCGAGTATTCCCACGTAGCGTTCGGGGCCAGTCCACCGACCGTTGCAACTGGGTTGTTGGTCAGCGCCCCGCCCACGCTAACGGTGGGAGCTTCCAGTAGCGCCGTGACAATCGTAACGGCGCCCAGTTCGACGCTTTCACTGACATTCCCGGCGGGGTCGGTTTGACGTACGCGTACGGCCCCCAAGCCATATTCCCCTTCGGGCAGAATGAATCGGTCCCCCGCGCCGTTTTGCCAGCTAGCGCCGCCGTCGACCGAGTATTCCCATGTGGCCGTCTCTTCGATATCCAGAACGCGTACCGTACCGTCTGAGGTGATGCCGTCGATCTCGCCGGTATCGTTGTCGAGCAGCGCCCGGGGTGGAACCGGCGCGATCGTATCGATGGTCACGGCGCCTAATGAAAAAACGGGGCTGATGATCCCTTCCTGATTCGTTTGGCGCACCGCAACCATCCCCGCCGCGTAAACCCCTTCTGCCAGAATGAAGGTTTGCTCACCGCCGGGCTGCCAACTTGCGCCACCATTCAGAGTGATTTCCCAGGTCGCGTTCGCCGCCAGGTTATCGATACGCAGCGTGCCATCACGGGTAATGCCATCGACCGCACCGGTATCGTTGACCAGCGTCAGCGTTGGCGCCTCTGGCGCCCCCGGTAAGGGCGGCTGAGATAGCTCGACGGTCAACGGTCCTAATGGTGTCGAGTCGCTAGTATTGCCAGCGCGATCGATCTGACGCGCCAGGATTTGCTCTTGAGCATAGCTACCCGCCGGTACCACGAAGCGGTCGCCGCTACCATCACGCCAACTTTGGCCGCCATCAAGGCTGTACTGCCACCGCGCCTGGGGTTCGAGACCGCCGAGCAGCACGGTACCGTCGAGCGTCACGCCATCGAGCTCGCCGGTGTCGTTGGCCAGTGTCAAAAGCGGCGCCAAAGGCGGCGTGGTATCCACGATCATCGCACCCGGGCTTGCCTCGGCGCCCAGGTTACCGGCGGCGTCGGTTTGGCGTACCCGTATCTGATCAAAGGCGTACTCGCCTTCGTTCAGAGTAAAACGTGTGCCCACACCCAGCGTCCAGGAGGCGCCGCCGTTGAGGGTGTACGCCCAGGTGGCACCCTCTTCGATGCCGGCGACCTCCACGAAAGCCACGTTGGTAATGGCGCCACCGGGCAGCGTCAGCGTTGGCGCCAGGGGCGGGGTCGTATCGATGGTTACCGCACGAAGCGGCGCTTCACCGCTTTGATTGCCGGCGCCGTCGGTTTGGCGAACCAGTACCTGGCCGAGCTCAAAATATCCGTCGGGCAGCACGAACTGCGCTCCGCTACCCGTCGTCCAATTCAAGCCGCTGTCCAGGCTGTACTCCCAAAACGCGCCGGCCTCGAGCCCCCCCACCGTGACCGTGGGGTTATTGATGATGGCGTTCGAACGAGCCAGCGACAGCGTCGGTATCGTGGGGGCGCTCAGGTCGACCACGATCGATAGCGTTGCCGATTCGCTCGTGTTACCGGCCTGATCGATCGAGCGCACCTGAAAAAGAGTCGAGGTGTAATCACCCTCGGCCAGAATCAGCCGATCACCGCTGCCCGTCTGCCAGCGTTGACCGCCATCGAAGCTCACCTGCCAGACGGCATCGGCGGCTATATTGCCGATCAGCACCGTACCGTCGGCCGTTATCCCATCACGGCTTCCGGTATCGTTGGCCAAAGATAGTGTCGGTTGATCCGGGGCGGTGACGTCGACGATCACCCGGCCCATCGTGCCCACCGCGCCCAGCTCGCCATCGGCGGTCGTTTGACGCACCTGCACTTGCCCGGCAGCGTAATCATTTTCAGGCAGAACGAAGCGCTCGCCGATTCCTTGTTGCCACGTCACCCCGCCATTCAAGCTGAACTCCCAGCTCGCCCCCGCAAGGAGACCGTCGACCTGGATCGTCCCATCGAACGTAATGCCGTCGAGTTCTGCCGTGTCGTTGACAAGCGTGAGAAGTGGCGCCAGGTCGGGATTGCCCGGCGACTCGGGCTCGCTACCCACCACGCTCAGCGCGTTCAGGGCTTCTAACTCGCCGACATTACCGGCCCGGTCAATCTGACGGACCTGCACTTGATCCGCCGAATAGGAGCCTTCTGCGAGGATAAAAAAGCGGCCTATCCCCGACTGCCATGTACGCCCGCTATCCAGACTGAATTGCCAGGACGCGTTCTCCTCGAGGTTTCCCACCGTGATGGTGCCATCGGTCGTCTCCCCGGTGACGATATTTCCGGCAATCGATAGGGTGGGTTTTTCCGGCGGAGTCTGATCCACGATGACCGCGCCCAGGTTGCCCTCGGCACTGACGTTTCGCGCTAGATCGATTTGGCGAACCAGCACCTGACGCGTGGCATAAATACCCTCATCCAGCGAGAAAGAGGCGCTATCGCCTCCCTGCTGCCAGGTAGCACCGCCGTTGATGCTGTACCACCAGGTCGCGCCTGTTTCGATATCGCCCACGGTAATGTTGCCGTCGCTCGTGACACCAGCGACGACGCCGGTGTTATTGGCGAGTATCGCACCAGGCGCCGACGGTGGCGTCATATCGACCACAACAGCCGCCATTTGGCCCGCGGGGCCGGTTATCCCCTCGGGGCTGGTTTGGCGTGCCAGTACCTGACCGGCGGCGTATTCGCCTTCGGGCAGGACCAAACGCGTGCCCTGGCCGGTGAGCCATGTCGTGCCGCCATCCAGAGAGTAGGACCAGCGAGCGCCCGCTTGCACGTTACTGATCCGAAGGCTGCCGTCGCTGGTCGTCATGGCCCCTTCGCTGGTGTCATTAACGAGAAACAACCGCAGCGCCAGCGGTACCGCCGGCACGCCGGGATTGATGGGTGGCTCTGGCTGGGGCGCCGGTTCGGGCGCAGGGTTCGGCTCTGGCTCTGGCTCTGGCTCTGGAACAGGTTCTGGCGTCGGTTGTGGCTCGGGTACGGGCGCAGGATCTGGCTCAGGCGCAGGGGTGGGCCCTGGCGTCGGACCGGGCTCGGGCGTGGGTTGTGGCTCTGGCTCCGGTTGAGGATCCTCGTCATTACCCGGTAGGGTCGGCTCTTCGGGGGCACCGGGGATCGCAGGGTCGTCGATATCGCTGCCTGCTCCAGAATCCGAGGACGATGACAGCGCTGAACTGGCGGCTAAACCGGTCGCGCCCAAACCAATGCCGCCGGCCGCGGTAGTAACGGCGCTATTACCTGTAAAGAATGCAAAACCTTCACGCGCCGTTTCGAAGCCCGAGTACTCCCCCGCCGGATACTGCGGAGCGAAGGATACCTCGCCATTGGACAGCACCGTTTTGTCGATCGGCAGGAACTGATCTTCTTCGCCGGTAAGATAGAGCTTGCTTGACACCTCTTCGGCCAGGCTCGAATAGAAATCGGCAATGCGCAGAGTTTCTCCGTTGGTCAACTCGATGACAAGATCGTTGCCGCTTCGCACCATGGAAGCAACTTCATCCGGCGATACCTGCAAAAGTACGCGGCTGGGCTCAGACAACGCCATATCGTTGGCAAACTCGAACGCTTGCGAAGCCTGTACATTGCCATCCAATGGAGAAACTTTTGCTAAAAAGGGCATGGAACCCACCTTTTATTTTAAGCCAAACGGCTTGTAGTAAATCGGCACGAATCCTTGTAGTGATTAACCACCGGCCTGAATGCATCCAACAAACCTGCCTTGTATACAAAGCCCGATAATCAAACGCGCTCGAGCACGTTGCTTTACTGCTCTACTTATTAGAGAAACGCGATTTAAATGAGTAGCTGCCTATTTATTATGACTAGCGTAATGTTTTTGACCTTATTTTCATCACACTATTAGAGGCAATTTATAGCGTCAATTTAAGAGCCGATAGAAACAAAATTATGTTTAATAAGCTTTCTGAATATTTCGAACGATGGCTTTATGTGTATGAATGTAACCCGGTTAACCTCTTTTAAGAGGACGACCGTGCACGACTCTTCTACACTCATTGGAAGCGAAGCGTGATATGACCTTCGCTGGATCGAGAGCCATTCATAAGGAGTATGAAGCGATGTCGAGCCCCGAGCACAAGCAAAAAATCTGGTCAATGATCAAGGATATCAAAGTGGGTATGCTGGTCACTATCGACCACGATATGCCACGCGCACGGCCCATGCACCTGGTACAGGAAGAGTACGATGGCACCCTGTGGTTCTTCACGCGGCGCAGTGCTGAAAAGGTTTTCGAGGCGGAAAAGGATCACGACGTCTGCTTGAGCTTTTCCGACCAGGAGCACGGCACCTACGTATCCCTGTCCGGTACGGCCACTCTGTCCGATGACCGCGACCTGATGGCCAAGTACTGGAGCCCCTTCATCGCCGCCTGGTTCCCGGAAGGCAAGGACGACCCGGATGTAGCGTTACTCGAAATCAAGATTCACATGGGCGAGCACTGGAAGGCCAACGAAAGTAAGGTGTATCAGCTTTACGAAATCGCCAAGGCCAACATCAAAAAGAATGAAACGCCGGATATGGGCGAGAATGAGAAGTTCGGCTAATAAGCGGACATTCACTTCGCGCTGATACCTGTTTTTTACGACCTTTCTTCAAAACGACAACGCCAGCGAATGCTGGCGTTGTCGTTTATACACGTAATTCGATTAATCGATGGTCAGCCCTTCGGCGCGGTAAAGCCGGTTCACCTCGATCACCCGCCCTTCCATCAAGTGGCAGTACTGGCGCATAGTGTCGCTTTCCTGGCGGGTTGCCACTTCCCCGCCCTCGCGTTCGCAGAAATCAACGGCGATTTGCTGTGACTGATCGTCTCCTTCCAAGCCTGGCGAAGTGCAGCCAGACAGCATGATCAGGGAAGCGAGCAATAAGCTGTAGCGAATCATGACTACCTCCCAGGGTTTCACGGCTGACGGTTAATCTGGATAAGCAAAATCGTCTCATGCGTGCGTACGATATTACTCAACGATCAGGCATAAAGTTCCAGATACCGTTTTTTGGAAGGCAGTAAATGTTGACGACATAGATTAGCGAGACGTTCGCGATCTTCATCGCGAATGGCATCGATGATCAATTGATGCTCTTGGCGAGCTTGGGCTAGCGCATCGCGATCGGTGATGGCAATAAAGCGAATACCATGCGCCTTCTGAGCAAACTCGTTGATTGTCGCGTAAAGATAGGCATTTCCGCAGACACCAAATAGCGTGCGGTGAAAAGCGATATTCAGATGAAAAACCTGGCGAAGATCGTGAGCTTGAACGGCTTCGCTATGACGCTTATGAACGTCCTCTAATGCGGCAAGCCATTCAGATGAGCCAGGTAGAGGCAGAGCGTTTACGGCAGCCAGTTCGAGAATTTCACGCATGGCGTAAATCTCCTCGACCTCCTGAGGAGGGAAGCTTCGGACAAAGGCGCCTCTATTCTTGATGCGCTCGGTTAACCCGATGCTGTCGAGCCGAAAAAGCGCCTGACGAACAACGTGCCGCTTGCAGTCAAAACGCTCCATCATGGTTTCTTCGACCAGCCTCTCGCGCGGGTGCAAACGACCGAGCACGATATCCTCTTCTATAGCGGCCACGATGATATCGACAGCGTTTGTGGGAGTAGAGGTCAATGTATCGGCGTCACAAAACGTGAGGGGCTGAACGGTTCGCGTCATGGTCGCTTTCTCAGCATTCATTTAGGTGCACAGGGAAGCGAGTATATCAAAATCGACTTTAGCCTTCATGGCGTCCTGGAATTCGACACGTAGGTTCGGGTCGACAAGCGCGGAAATCGCAGCCTTCTTCAGCTTGAAGAATCTGCTCCATGAACAGGCGACGATAGCCCAATAACGGCGTTTCGCTCTCTTTTGCGTTGAAGGCCTGCTTACGGGCATCGAGCTCAGCCGCATCTACTTCCAGGCTCAACTGATTATTAGCCACATCCAGCGAGATCGTATCGCCATCGCGTACCAGACCCAATGGGCCACCCTCGGCGGATTCCGGAGAGACGTGAAGCACGATGGTACCTGCAGCGGTGCCGCTCATACGCCCATCGGATATACGCACCATATCTTTGACGCCTTGAGCGGCAAGCTTTTTGGGAATTGGAATGTACCCCGCTTCAGGCATGCCCGGCGCGCCCTTGGGTCCGATATTTTGCAGCACGAGCACGTCATCAGCTTGTACATCCAGATCCGGGTCATCAATGCGGTTAGCCAAATCCTCTAACCCGGTAAAAACGACGGCGCGGCCGCGATGGGTCATCAAGTCCGCCGAGGCGGCGGACTGCTTGATAATAGCGCCGGAGGGCGCCAGGTTGCCGCGCAACACGGCTATCCCCCCTTGGGCATAAACCGGGCTGTCCTTGGGCCGAACGACCTTTTGATCAATGATATGGACGGCGGCATCGATATTCTCGCCCAGGGTGTGGCCGTTGATCGTCATGGCATCGAGATGCAATAGTGGTTTTAGTTCACGCAGCAACGTGGGCAGGCCACCCGCCCGGTGTAGATCTTCCATGTAGCCTTCCCCGGAGGGCTTGAGATCCATCAGCACTGGGGTTTCCTGGCTCATGCGATCGAACTGCTCGAGATCGATGTCGATGCCAAGCCGTCCTGCAATGGCGGTCAAATGAATCAAGGCATTGGTAGAGCCTCCCAAGGAGAGCAGTACGCGCAGCGCATTCTCGAAGGCGTCAGGCGTAAGAATTTGCTCTGGCGTAACGCCGGCGCGGGCAAGTGCCACGGCCTGAGCGCCGGACTGTTCAGCAATGCGCTGCCGGTCAGCATAAACGGCTGGCGCGGTGGCGCTATTGGGCAGCATGATGCCAAGCGTCTCAGCCAAACACGCCATGGTGCTTGCGGTGCCCATTACCGAGCAGGTCCCCACGGTGGGAACGAGCTTGTCATTGACTTCGTTAATCTCCGCTTCATCGATATCGTTTCCGCGATATGCGGCCCAATAGCGTCGACAGTCGGTGCAGGCGCCAACACGGGTACCACGGTGCGAGCCCGCAAGCATCGGGCCGGTAACGACTTGCACCGTGGGGACACCCGCGCTTGCGGCCGCCATTAGCTGGGCGGGAACAGTCTTGTCACAACCGCCAATGAGTACCACGGCATCCATCGGCTGAGCGCGAATCATCTCTTCGGTATCCAGCGCCATGAGGTTGCGTAAGTACATGCTGGTGGGGTTGGCGAAGGATTCATGCAGGGTAATGGTGGGAAAATCCACCGGCAGCCCCCCCGCCAGCATAACTCCGCGTTTTACGCTCTCTACTAGCCCCGGCACATTGCCGTGACAGGCATTGTACCCGCTATAGGTATTGGCAATACCCACCACCGGACGCGAAAGCGCATCATCGGTGTAACCCATGCCCTTGATGAACGCCTTGCGCAAAAAAAGTGAAAAATCAGCATCGCCGTAGTTGGTCAAACGGTTAGACATTCCCCGAGGCGAGCCTGACGTGCCGGATTCTTGCTCGCTTGCTTTACCGTTGTTTTTGAAGTTTTGGCTCATCGAGATGTCCTCTATTCATTGACGACTTATTTATTCATGGCTCGTTATTCGCGACCCGATATTCGAGCGTTGTCACAAGGCCTGTCTTGGCGATTTGAGCACTACAAAGCTCAGAAACGCCGGGTTCTTAAACGCAGGCTAGGTGGAATAAATCTGCTTGGCAAGATTATTGATAATATTATTGACAATAATGGAGGTCAGAAACTACGTTTGAACGTGTGTGGTATTTAATGACCCTGTGCAACACAACGACAAACAGCACTTGAGGAATTAGCAATGAAGATATGTAACCTGTACGCCGCTCCCCTTCTGTCAGCGCTGATGCTTTCTGGCGCTGCACAGGCACAATACTCAGCAGCCGACGAAATCAAGGTACTGCAAGGGTTCAAGGCAGGTGGCGGTAGCGACACCCTGGCTCAGCTGACGCAGCCATTTTTACGCGAAACGCTGGGGGTGGAGTTCATTAACGAGTACATGCCAGGCGCCACGGGTGCGATAGCCTGGACCCGGCTGACCCACCAATCACCCAACGATGGTAGCGTTATCAGCATCACCAACACGCCCATGCTAATGACGAACTACATCATGAATGACGCCATCAACTACTCGATCGAGCAGTTGACGCCCATCGCCAACGTCGTCACCGACCCAGGCATTATTGTGGTGCCGGCAAATAGCCCTTATCAAACAGTCGAGGATTTATTCGCCGCGGCCGAAGAACGCCCGGGGCAGATCACCGTGGCGAACTCAGGGGTGGGGGGCGATGACTTTTTCTCCACCATCATGATCGAAAAAGCGACCGGGCTTTCTTTCCAGAAAGTCCCTTTCCAGGGTGACGGTCCCTCGGCCACAGCGGCGCTGGGCAGCAAGGTCGACGCCAGCTTCAACAACCTGGGCAACGTTTTTGGCCACATTCAGTCGGGTAGCTTACGCCCGCTGGCCATATTCACCGAGGAGCGTTTGGATATCCTGCCGGATGTGCCCACGTTGATGGAAAAAGACATCGATGTCGTGGCGGGCTCTTCACGTGGCTATAGTGCCCCGGCGGACATTCCTGATGAGGCGCGTGATGAGCTGATCGCTGCCTTCGAAGCCCTCCGCGATAATGAAGAGTTCCAGGCAACTGCTGAAGAACGTGCCATGGTTCTCGATATCCGCACCGGGGATGACTACGGCCAAATGATCCAGAACATGGAAGCCGAGTTTGAAGAGATCTGGGCAGAGGTCAAGGATGAGGTCAATCAGTAAGCTGTTAAAGGGGCACGGGTATTCGACGATCGTTAATGGGGTGTGAAATGAACATAAGTCGTTTGGTCTTGGGCGTATTTGCCATTGGAGTAGCCGCGGCCTTTTTCATCACTGCGCTGGGCTATCCGGCTAAAGCGGCGAACATGCCCCTTATTTATTCGGTTGTCGTGGCCCTGTTGGGCGCGGCGATGGTAGGCCAAGAGGTGCTGGGTATTCTGCGCCGCCGTCAGGCACCCATTGACGGGGCAGCAACGCCCGGAAGCGATGCCTTTGCGGAAGAAGCAGTCAGCGACGAGGTCACACACCGCAAGCCATGGAAGGCGATGTTGGTTTTCCTGCTGGCCGCGGTTTACCTCTACAGCATTTCGATTATGGGGTACCTGATCGCGACAGTGAGCTTCATGGTCCTGGCATTAACGATGATAGGCCATGTCTCCTGGCGTTTTGCAGCAATAGGTATCGTGCTGCTGGTCGCGGTGGTGTGTGCGGTGTTCATCGGCTTTTTGGGCCTGCCCGTATCGCTACTGCCGCCCCCGTTCTCCTCATAACGACGAAGCTCCTTATAACTACAACGCTTCTCATCATGACAATTAAATAACTTTGATCCCCGCTCTTACTGCCTGGTAACCCATTGCAGCGAGCCGGGGGCAAGTGTCTGACGCAGGCTTTTGGAGTCTAGTCATATGGATAATCTCGTTCTGGTGGGCCTGAGTAATGTCCTCTCGTTCGCCAATATTGGCCTCATACTGGGCGGTACCCTTTTAGGGTTATTCGTCGGGGCCATGCCTGGGCTTTCAGCCACCATGGCGTTGGCGCTGCTGTTACCGCTAACTTTTGGTATGAATCCAGCATCAGGTCTTAGCATGCTGGCCTCACTTTATGTGGGTGCTTCCTACGGTGGCTCTATCGCCGCCATTTTGTTGAAGACCCCCGGCACCCCCTCTGCCGCCGCGACGGTACTCGATGGTTTTCCGCTTTCCCAACAGGGCCAGGCCGGTAAAGCGTTGGGCGTTTCGTTATTTGCATCGTTTATCGGAGGACTGCTAAGCGGCATCGCCCTGCTCACCGCAGCGCCGCTGCTCGGCGTATTGGTGCTCAAATTCGGCCCTATCGAGCTGTTTGCCATTGCCGTATTGGGTATCACCATTATTGGGTCGCTCTCCCAAGGTTCGGTGATCAGTGGCCTGCTTTCAGGTGCGCTGGGGCTTTTGTTGAGCACGGTCGGCATGGACTTGATCACCGGTACGCCAAGAATGACGTTCGATGTGATCAACCTGTTCTCGGGTATCGAGTTCACCGTTGCGCTGATCGGACTTTTCTCGATTCCCCAAGCCTTGATATTGATCGAGAATGCTCATGGTACCCAGAAGACGGCCAGCAAGATCACCGACCGGTTGATTCCGCCGCTCGCCGAAATTCGTCGCTTACTTCCCAATATCTTCCGCTCCAGCGGCATCGGTATCGTTACGGGCCTCATTCCAGGCACCGGGGGCGATACCGCCAGCTGGTTTGCCTACAACGAGGCCAAGCGCTTCGCTAAAGACAAGAGCCGCTTCGGCAAAGGGGATATCTCAGGGGTCGCGGCCCCTGAAGCCGCAAACAATGCGGTGGTTGGTGGCGCCTTGATACCCACCATTGCGCTGGGCATACCCGGCAGTTCCTCGACCGCGATTCTTTTGGGCGCGCTAATGGTACAGGGCATTCTGCCCGGGCCGAACCTGCTAACCGATTACGGGGATGTTACCTACACCCTAATTTGGGCAGTGATTTTCGCCAATATCGGCCTGCTGCTGGTGGGGCTGTTGTTCACTCGGCTTTGCGTCAGCGTAACGCGCGTACCCGATAGTTTTGTCGCCTGCTCCATCATTACGCTTTGCGTGATTGGTGCCTTTGCCATCAATAACAGCTTGTTTGAGGTGGGGTTGATGCTGGGCTTCGGGCTATTTGGTTACTGGATGAATAAGGCCGGCGTATCGCCCGCACCCATGGTCATCGGCCTAATTCTTGGCCCGGTCATGGAAACCAGCTACCAGCAATCGATGCTGATAGGACAAGGCAACATTAGCATATTCTTGACAAGCCCTATCGCCGTGGTGCTGCTCTGTATTGCCTTGCTGTCGGTACTCCAAGCCACCCCTTTCTTTCGTTGGATACGGGCACCGTTTCGCAAGCGTGCTCAGGCTTAAAAAACTAATTTAAATTCGAGGCTTCATTATGACAACGATAACGGACGTGCGTACTCGAACAGTCAGTATACCGCTGGATAACCCCACCAGTTTTTCCAATCGACAGGTCCTCAAGCGCGACTACGTGTTGGTCGAAGTGGTGGGCGATGATGGCTATAAGGGTATTGGCTTTTGCTACGGCGGTAACAATGCGGGCTCTCTCGTCGCCAATGCCGTTAGAGAGCTGCTCGCGCCAGTACTCCTGGGCAAGGACGCCCATGCGACCGAAGCCCTGTGGCAAGCCATGTACCAGGAATCGCTGCTGCATGGTCGCAGCGGTTCGGTCATGCGCGCCATTAGTATTCTGGATACCGCCCTTTGGGATCGTAACGCTCGCGCCGCGAACCTTCCGCTCTATAAGTACCTGGGCGCAAGCGACTCGGTCAGCGTGCCGGCCTACGCCAGCGGTGGCTACTACTTGGAGGGCAAGACACCCGACATGCTCGGCCAGGAAATGGCCGGTTACGTGGCACAAGGTTTTAAAGCCGTGAAGATGAAAGTAGGCCGAGAAGATTTGGCTGGAGAAGAAGCGAGACTGGCGGCCGTACGCGAGGCAGTAGGCCCGGATGTACAGGTGATGATGGATGCCAACAATGCCTGGCAGGACCTACCTTCAGCATTGAACTTCATGCGCATGGCCGAACCCTATACCCCTTTCTGGATCGAGGAGCCGTTCAGCCCGGACGACACCGACAACCATCGCCGCTTGGCAGAGCGTACCCCCGTACCAGTAGCCACAGGTGAAATCGAAGCGGGACGTTGGCGCTTCAAGGAGTTGCTGGAAAAAGAAGCCGCCATGATTTTACAAACCGATGCAGCCGTATGTGGAGGCATTACCGAGTTTCGACGCATTGCCGCCACCGCCGCCAGTTTCGGCGTCGATGTCTATCCCCACTGGTTCCACGACCTGCATGTCCATTTGGTTGCCTCAGCGCCTAACGTCAAAATGGTCGAGTTCTTTGCTGATGACCAGGTTCTTAACTTCAGGCGTTTAGTGGATACGCAGCTGGAATTCGCCGACGGCCAGTTACTGCTACCCACGGCGCCAGGTCTTGGCTTCGACTTCGATCAATCGGCGCTTGAACGCTACGCCATTGAGCCCTGGCGCTAAGTTTTTTATTAAAGATCGCGTTCTATTAAAACGAGCGTTCTACCAATAACAAGGAAAACATCATGCCCCAAGCAAATGGCGACGTTTGGTCACCGGTCATCACCCCTTTCAACGCCGACCTGGCACCGCACACCAAGCGCTTTGTCTCGCATTGCCAGTGGCTTCACTCGAATGGTGTTGGGCTGGCCATTTTCGGCACCAACTCCGAAGCCAACTCCATGTCCGTCGTTGAAAAACAGGCGCTGTTAAAAGCATTGGTGGATGGCGGCGTCGACCCTGCCCGAGTCATGCCGGGCACGGGGGCCTGTTCGATCGATGACTGTGTGGCGCTCACCCAGGATGCTGTTACCCTGGGCTGTGCGGGTGTACTGATGTTACCGCCCTTCTACTATAAAGGCGTCAGCGACGAAGGCTTGTTTCGCTACTTTAGCCAGGTCATCAATCGCATCGATGATTCACGCCTTCGTATCTACCTTTACCATATTCCCCCGGTCACCCAGGTACCGCTCTCTTTTGACCTGATCGAGCGCTTGCGTGAGGCGTTCCCAGGTATCATTGCCGGCATCAAGGATAGCGGTGGCGATTGGGCCCATACCCAGGCGTTAGTCGAGCGCTTTGCTAGCGACGATTTTGCCGTGTATGCGGGCAGCGAACGTTTTCTGTTGGATACGCTACGGGCAGGTGGCGCTGGCTGTATCAGCGCGACGGCAAATGTTAACCCGTCAGCCATCATCGACGTAGCCCAGCACTGGCAACAAGACGATCCCGACGAGCGTCAGCGGCGTCTAAACGTGATCCGCGATTTATTCGAAAAGTATCCGTTGATTCCAGCGATGAAAGCCGCGACTGCGCACTTCTCGGGCATTACCGATTGGCAGCGCGTGCGCCCCCCTTTAGTAGAGCTCGATGATCAAAAAGCCTCTGAGCTCATCACGTTGCTTCATGAAGCAGGGTTTAATATGGAAGGGCTGGATGAGGCGAAACATGGCTGAGAAACCCCAAAAATGGCGTGTCGTTGCCCTGCGGCGACTTAGCGATGCCCAGCTTGCAGCGCTTTCCCAGGTCGCCGAGGTGACCTATTTCGAAGACTTGAACAGCTCAAACCAGGCCGATTTTTTATTGGCGCTTTCAAAGGCTCACGCTTTGATTGGCGGCAAGCTCGAACTCGATGAAGCCATGCTCGAGCAAGCGCCGCAGCTACAAGTAGTTGCTACCATTTCGGTAGGTTATGACCACCTGCCTCTCCACGCACTGAACCAGCGCGGCATTTTAGTATGCAATACGCCCGATGTATTGACCGAAACCACCGCCGACACGGCGTTTGCACTCATTATGGCGGTTCAGCGGCGGCTGGTGGAACTGGCGAACCTGGTTCGCGAGGGTGACTGGCGTGCCCATATCGGTATCGAGCATTTCGGCATTGATGTGCATGGTAAAACCTTAGGCATTGTGGGGGCAGGCCGCATTGGTGCAGCGATTGCCAAGCGCGGGGCGCTGGGTTTTGGTATGCCCATTCTCTATACCTCCGCATCATCCAAACCTGAGCTCGAGCAGCGCCTGGGCGCACAGCGGCGCACCCTCGATGAACTGCTGGCAGAGGCAGATATCGTCTGCCTCTGCGTGCCCTATAACACTGATACACACCATTTTATCGACGCCGACGCCTTGGCGCGCATGAAACCAACGGCCGCTCTCGTCAACGTGGCGAGAGGCAAGGTGGTCGATGAATCGGCGCTGATCGATGCCCTTCGCTACAGCAAAATTCGTGCAGCGGGGCTCGATGTTTTCGCCCAGGAGCCGCTATCCGCCGACTCCCCCTTGAGTACCATGCACAATGTGGTGGCAACGCCCCACATCGGTTCTGCCACCCATGAAACGCGTACCGCTATGGCGCAATTGGCCGTCGATAACCTGTTGAGCGTGCTCACCGGCCACGGCTCACGCAATGGTGTTAATGAAGATACCTGCCAACGCGTTGCCAATGCTGCCAAGGAGACATGATGCCCCGACATCTGGAACGCATCCTGAGCCTCGATGATTTCGAGCGTGAAGCACGGCGCTATTTACCGCGTCCCCTTTTTGGCTATGTGGCAAGCGTGGCCGAAGACGGTCATACGGCCCGCGCGAGCCGTGAAGCCTTCGATGCCTACGCGTTTCTACCTCGGTCGCTGATCAACGTCTCGGGCGTTTCGACGCACACAGAGCTTTTTGGCCATCGCTATGCCTACCCGTTCGGTATAGCCCCCATGGGCATTAGCGCCCTCACCGCTTATAGGGGCGATCAGGTATTGGCCCGAGCGGCATCCAAAGCGAGCATTCCCATGGTTGTCAGCGGCACCTCGCTGATACCCATGGAAGATTTGGCGGGGCCGAACGGCTCGGATTGGTTTCAAGCCTATCTTCCCGGCACGCTGGAGGAAATCGATGCGCTGCTTGCGCGTGTTGAGCACGCCGGGTTCAGCAAACTGGTGATCACTGTCGATTATGCCGTGCCGCCCAATCCCGAGAACCACCGCCGTGCTGGCTTTTCATCGCCATTACGTCCTGGTCCCAGGCTTGCCTGGGACGGGCTGATGCGCCCCCGCTGGCTATTCGGAACGTTTCTGAAAACCTTGTGGCATCACGGCGTACCACACTTCGAGAACAACGCCGCCGTGCGCGGCGTGCCGGTACTGGCTAAAAACGCTAACCGGGATTTCTCGGGCCGTCGACACCTGGATTGGTCGACTCTGGATCAGGTTCGCTCGCGCTGGAAGGGAGCACTTGTGGTCAAAGGGATTTTGCACCCCGAAGACGCACGGCGGGCGGTCAGTGCCGGCGCCGATGGCTTGATTGTTTCCAACCACGGCGGCCGCCAGCTCGATGGTACGGTCGCACCGCTCACCATGTTACCCGAGGTACTGAACGCAGTTCAGGGTGCCGTGCCTGTCATGATCGACGGTAGTTTCCGGCGGGGCAGCCAGGTACTCAAGGCACTGTCATTAGGTGCCCATTTCGTATTCCTCGGCCGCCCTTTTAATTACGCCGCCAGCATCGCTGGTGAAGCCGGAGTAGAGAAAGCTATTACGCTACTGGGAAGTGAACTAGAGCGGAATATGGCACTGCTGGGTGTAAGAGGGATGGATGAATTATCGACGGGGTTGTTACGCTATCATCGGTGTACGGAAAGTGAGTGATAGCCATCAGCGAGGAAACAATGCCCGCGCGTTTTAGAGGACGGTGGCTTCGAGTGCTGTTTAGAAAGCTAGGTCTACGGGATATGGCGTCCCTGGCAGGAGTCGAACCTGCGACCTGCCGCTTAGGAGGCGGCTGCTCTATCCTACTGAGCTACAGGGACGTGGGCGGGTAAAGCGGCGCGTAGTATAGCGCGCCGGTGAAGTGAGGCCAACCAGCCTGCTTAAATCCAGCCTAATAGACGCAGGGCGAAGATGCCGAGTGTGATGGTGAGGCTCGCCATGATGGTAGTGAGCGCGATGATGTTCGCGGCCAAAGTCACATTGCCGCCCATGGCCTTGGCCATGACGAAGCTGGCGGCGGCGGTGGGGCTTGCAAAGAACAGGAATAGAAGGCCCAGCTGCTCGTCTGTAAACCCGCACAGCCAAGCCGCGAACGTCGATACCGCGGGCAGTACGATCATTTTCATTACGCTCGAACTCAGCGCAACGGCCCGACCGTCGCGCAGGCTGGCCGCCGACAGCGTGGCACCGATACAGATCAGCGCCAGCGGCAGTGTCAACGAGGCGAAGTAGTTGCCCGAGGTCATGACCCAGCGGGGAAGCTCGACAGACAGCGCTGTAAATGGAATTGCCAGCAGCACAGAGATGATCAAGGGATTGGTGGCAATTTTTTTGAGCAGGCTGGACCAACGTGTGGTTTGGCCGGACTGATAGGCCGAGAGTACCCACACCGACAGTACGTTATAGAGCACGATGACCAGCCCCAGTAAAAGGCTGCCCGCCGAGAGACCGTAGTTACCGTACATGCCGGCGGCCAATGCCAGCCCCACTACGCCGCCATTGCCTCTAAACGCCCCCTGCACGTAGATGCCTCGCTCTTCATAGGGCACGCGGTAGTATGCCCACAGCCAGCTGGCGAAAAATTGGGCGAGCGTGGCCAGAGCAAAGAACAGCAGCAGCGGTATATCCAGCGCCACGCCCATATCCGCTTTTATGAGGCTTAAAAAAATCAGCGTGGGGAGCGTGGCACGAAACACGAGTGTGGACGCGGTCGACACGAAGGCGCGGTCGATCAACCGGAGGCGTTTCAGCACGATGCCTAAAAACACCATGGCGAAAACCGGCAGGGTTATATCCAGCGTACGTGCGAATAGCTCTATCAGGTTCACGGATTTACTCTAATCCAACGGCGTAGCGGCCCGGTTTTCCTTGGTGCCTGCCGGGCCAGCACGCCAAGGCGATCAAAAAAGCGTCATGGGGTCGAATTCGCTTGGGTTACTGACAACCACGTCGTTGCGCCCACGGCTTTTGGCCTCATAACTGGCGGCATCGGCACGGTTCAGCGCATCCTCGACGGAGTCATCCTCATCGTTGAAGCGTGTCACGCCCATGCTGAGCGTCACAGTGTAGACCTTATCGGCGTGGGTGACCGAGACCTCGCTTACTGCCTGGCGTAGCGACTCGGCAATGCGCTGAGCCTGCGTCAACGTACAGCTGGGCAAGAGGACGCCGAACTCGTCACCGCCCTGGCGCGCCACGTGGTCGCTGCGGCGAACTTCCCAGGCAATGACCTGGGCGATTCGCCGAAGCATTTCATCGCCCAGCGCGTGGCCGCCTTCATCGTTGATCGGCTTGAAGTGGTCGAGGTCGAACAGCAGCAGCGCCGAGGGCGTGCTGGTTTTCTGGAAGTCGGCATAGGCTTCATCCAGGCGGCGTAAAAATCCGCGCCGGTTGAGCAAGCCCGTCAGCGGGTCGTGCTCTGCTTCCCAACGCTGCAGCGCCTCCTGCTGGCGACGTTCGGTGATGTCCTTGACCACGCCAACCAGCCCCAGCGAGTGGCCGCTTTGCGAGAGCATGACCACCCGGGCATGAATATCGAGCCAAAGGATTTCGCTGTCACTTTTGATGAACCGTAGCTGGCGGATGTAATCCTTGCCGCTTTTGAGGCTATGCTGCCAAAGATCGACGGCGCCCTGATAATCGTCCGGGTGAATCTGTTTGAGCCACGCCTCCATGAGCGTCTCTTTGGGGATGTCGAGCATCATCAAGAGCGCGGGGTTCATGTACGTGATCACGCCATCGAAATTGGCCACGAACATGCCTTCCGGGCTCGAGTTGAGCACCGAGTCCAAAAACGCCTCGCGCTCATGGAGGTTGTTCAACAGCTGCTGGCGTTCGTCCTCGACGCGATTAAAGGTGTTCGCCACTTCCTGCAGCTCGTGCATGCTCGTGGCGAGATTCACGTGGGAGCGCTCGGCGCGCCCGACTTCATCGATCTGCGCTTCCAGCCGATTCAACGGCGATAAAATACGCGCCAACAGCCACCAGAGCAGCGGCATCAACAAAAGCGCCAGCGCCAACCAGATCCACCACAGCCGATAGATGAAATCGGAAAGCGGCGCCTGCGCCTGCTCGACCGGCAAATAGAGTCCTACGACCCAGTTCGCGGGCCATACCTGAGAATAGGACTGATAAGCGCTCTGGCCATTGAGAAGATTACCGAGACCGTCGCCCTCCCAGCCATCCAGTGCCGAATCGAGCCACGGGTGATCGTCCAGAGAACTCACGGCGGTGTTCACAAGGGTTTTATCCGGATGAAAAAGAATGCGCCCCGAAGCGGTGAAAATGGCTGAATAGCCATCATCACCCAATCGAATCTTGGCAAGCCGGTTAAACAGCCCGCCGGAATTCAGCCGTACGATACCGCCGACCGTTCCGCGAAATTCACCGTCGCCGTTCAGGCGCGGCACACCGATCACCACCAGCGGTTCATTGCTGACCCGCCCCAGAAAAGGTTCGCTGACGTAAGGGGTGCGTGTACCCCGTAGCATTTTAAAGTTTTCGCTGTCGCCGGTTTCGAGCCCCACCCGGCCAATCACGCTCGGCCAATCGGCGATGATCGTGCCGGCTTCATTGCTGACCACGACGCCATCGAACCAGGAGAGCAGCGAGTCATTTTTGGCCAACTCATACTGAACCCAAGCAGCATCATCAGCGGCACCAATGGCACTGCTGAACCGCTGAAGCGCATCGATGCGGTTTTCGACCTGCTGGGTCAGCTCATCGGCCAGAATGTTGGCCTCGTAGCGCAAGTGAGTCACGTTGGACGCCTGAAGCATGTTCTTGCCCACCTGCCAGGTAAGCCCCAGCATAACGGCAGCCAGTACCAACAGTAAGATGGAAAGCCCCAGCAGCAGGCGGCTTTTTAGTGAGCGAAAGCGGATCATTCTTGTTCGTAACGGGGCTGGCAGCACCGGGAATTCCTGCTCATTGATGTATTTTTTGAACGCCGCCGAGAGAGTTGCTTTACCCATATAAAACGGCGTATTGACACTCACGACCGACATTCGTCAGCACGGCTGACTCTAGTCCCTTCTGACGTCTACCTTAATCACTTACATAGGAAAGGTCACTATCCGAGCAACCGCTCAAGGGATTGTCCTCTCATTGTCATGTATTTTCAGACATTCAAAGAGCCAAACTGCGCAACATTACACCGTTACCGGTGCTTTTCATATTCGGCTGGTACCATTTTATGGCACAACTATAGAGATGACGCGCAAGCCTGAAATATGAAAAAGTGAGCCACATTCTCCTGATAGTCGGTCGCTATTTCTGATATAAAATCAGCGAAGTCGCGCCCAATACTCAGTCAATAAGAGTGAGTTTCCGGGCCGAGTCGCTCACTCGGCCCTTTCAGATACTCGACGCAGATCATTCATGAAGATGTGATGACCTTCATCTTCGCGAAAATTGATGGCTTTTAAAACTGGCCATACCTGTAAAACGCTCGGCACGCCTGTTTCTGAGCGCTTTAGATATCGAAGCCGGCTTCGCGAGCAAGTGTCGTGTTGGCTTGCAGCCAGCCTTCGATATGGCCGCAGTCGAACGTACGTCCATGCATACGAAATGCCTGAACGGTTTGGCCCTCCTGCATGAGCCGGTCGATGGCGTCGGTGAGCTGAATCTCGTTGCCGGCACCTGGGGGTTGGTCGGCCAAAAGCTCCATGATACGGTACGGCAGAACGTAGCGGCCAATGACCGATAGCCGTGACGGCGCTTCCTCCGGCTTGGGCTTTTCGACTACACCACGCATGTTGGCACTCTCCCCCGCATTGGGCTCGTCGCAATCGACGATACCGTAGCGATAGACCTCTTCCTGAGCCACGGCTTCAACCATGATTTGCGAGGCGCTCTGAGCGTTCCAGCGCTCGATCATGCTACCCAAATCGCACTCCTGGCTGCCCACCTGAGGCTTCACTAGAACGTCGGGCAAAATCACCGAGAAGGGCTCGCCTTCATCCAGTAAGTGGGCAGCGCAATGAATGGCATGGCCCAGCCCCTTGGCATTGGCTTGGCGTACGCTGGTAATTCTGAGTTTGGGCGGCGCGATGGCCGAAAGCGTTTCGAGTATCGCGTCCTTGCCTTTACTGGAAAGCGAGTACTCGAGCTCGAAGTGGGCATCGAAGTGGTCTTCGATGGCCGATTTTCCCGTGCGTGTCACCAGAATAATTTCATTGATGCCCGCCGCCAGTGCCTCCTCGACCACATGCTGAATCAACGGGCGGTCGACGACCGGTACCATCTCCTTGGGAATCGCCTTACTGATAGGCAATAGACGCGTCCCGAATCCTGCTACTGGAATGATGGCCTTACGCACCTGAGTCATCTAATCGTCCTTTTGAATACGGTTTTCGAAACGTTAAACCTTCTTTGAGTTGCCAACCTGTACCATGGACGCGCTTTTAATACCAATTGGCATCAATGGACCTGCTGGCTCAACCCTTCAGTACACTTGAGAGTAATGCTTGGACGCTTTGAATCAACTCATCCAGATGCGCTGCGCTTTTGAAGCTTTCAGCGTAAATCTTGTAAAGCGACTCGGTGCCGCTGGGTCGTGCGGCGAACCAGCCGCTTTGCGTGGTCACCTTGATACCACCGATGGTAGCGCCATTACCCGGCGCCTCGAACAGCACCGCCGTAATCGCATCCCCGGCAAGGGTGTCGGCGGTCACGCTGCCCTTGGTCAGCTGCTTGAACGCGGCCTTCTCTTCCGCACTACAGGCGGTATCGAGGCGCTTATAGTGCGGGGTGCCCAAACGCTCGGTAAGTTCCGCATAATAAGCGCTCGGCGTTTTACCCGTCACCGCCAGGATTTCCGCAGCCAGCAGGCAAAGCGCGATGCCATCCTTGTCCGTCGACCAGGGCCGCCCCTCTCGGGTCAACAGGCTCGCACCCGCGCTCTCTTCGCCACCAAACCCCAGATAGCCCTTGTGTAGGCCATCGACGAACCATTTGAATCCCACCGGCACCTCAAAAAGCTCTCGCCCGTGAGACGCCACGACCCGGTCAATCATCGAAGACGACACCAGGGTTTTGCCAATTTTGAGCGCGCCCTCCCCATGACTCGGCCACTGCGGACGATAGCTCAGCAGATAGTCCACACAGACGGCCAAAAAGTGGTTGGGGTTCATCAGCCCGTTGGCATCGACGATACCGTGACGGTCGGCGTCCGGGTCGTTACCAAACGCGATATCGAAGCGGTCCTTGATCTCCAAAAGCTTCGCCATGGCCGCCGTGCTCGAACAGTCCATGCGGATCTTTCCATCATGGTCCGGCGGCATGAAGGAAAAGCTTTCATCCACGGTGGTATTCACTATCTCGAGATCGATAGCGAAGCGCTCGGCAATGACCTGCCACACCGGCAAGGCCGCGCCGCCCATGGGATCGGCACCCAGCTTGAGCCCCGCCTGCTCGATCGCGTCGATGTCGATCACCAGGGGCAGGTTGTCGACGTAAAGCTTTGTGAAATCGTACTCCGTAGCATGATCGAGCGCTTCTTCGAGCGAAACACGGGGTACATCGTCAAGGCGTGTCAGATAGTCGTTGGCACGCGCCTCGATCCAGCCGGTCGCGTCGGTGTCCGCTGGGCCACCGTGGTAGGGGTTGTACTTGATACCGCCATCTTCCGGCGGGTTGTGCGACGGCGTGATGATCAATCCATCCGCCCGGGGCGCATTGGTATCGGCGTTATGGTGCAAAATGGCATGGCTAACCAAGGGTGTAGCCGTGTAGCCCTTCTCTTTTTCTATATAAACAGTGACCTGATTGGCTGCCAACACCTGTAGCACACACTCCCAAGCCGGACGCGATAGCGCGTGAGTGTCGAGACCCAAAAAAAGCGGTCCCTGGTAGCCGGCATCACGCCGATAATCCACCACTGCCTGGGTGATCGCCCAGATATGCGCAGCGTTGAAGGTGCGATCCAAAGCGCGACCACGATGGCCGGAGGTGCCAAACGCTACGCGCTCGGCGGCCACTTTCGCGTCAGGAGTGTGGTTATAAAATGCCTCGACGATGACGTTTATCTGCGCCTTCCCGTTCATTTACTTGTCCATCCCTGAAAATAAAATGGCTCAAGATATTACTATAGAAACAGGCGTAGCTCTTCAAACGCTACACAAAATTCATTGAGGTAGCGTTCAAGACAAGTGATACGGAAGTCCGGAAAGTTAGCATTCAAAGCTACGGCACATGCCGTCTTTAATCGAATACAATTCCGGCCTTGAATCGTAGCTGACGAAAAGCGTTTAAACCGTCATCTAAAAGAGGTAGCGCGCACCGGTGATCCAGTACACGTTGTCGCTCGAGCTTCGAATGGCCGGCGAGTCCGCCTCAGAGACCTCGAGGAAGACATCGAAATTACTCGATAACGTGTAGTAGCTTGCCAGAGTCCAGGCGTTACTATCGTCCTGATTATCGCGCTCGACACGATAGACATCAGCGTTGAAAGCCCAGGCACCGGTAGTGAAGGTACCACCAAGGCCATAGGAGTCGAAGCCACCTCCATACTCACTGCTATCGCTTTGCGTTTCGACGCCCGCACGCGCGGTGAAGTTATCGCGCACGTCGTAAGAGCCGATCAATCCGTAAAGCGTTTCACCGTTGCCCCCCCCACGCACTTCATTTTCAACAGCGCCTAATCCAATAGAGAGCGGGCCTTGGCGAAAGCGTATACCTCCCTGAAAGGCAGTTTCGCTACCTGAAGGATTCTGCTCGGCAACTGTCATACCCCGGTCACCATAGTGTTTCACCTGAACGAAGCTGGTAAAGCCGTTGGTTTCGGGCGTGAAGTAGCCAATGGAATCGCCGCGGGATTGAAGCCCCGATGAGTTGAACAATAGACCTCGGTCGAGATAAACATCGAACGGCACTGAAACGAACTGGTAATAGAGGCTATTAAAATTACCGGCCAGCACCGTGCCAAAACGCTCGCTTTCCAGTCCGATATAGCTTTGACGTGTTTCTCTAAAAGCCTGCCCACGTATGCGCTCGTCACCGGCGAAGCGCCATTCCAGATGGCCAAATGCGGCCAGATCGGGATTAATCTGTTGGCGCATGCGAAAACCAAGGCGGGAATAAATATCCACGAATTCGGGATCGTTGTCGATGAAACGGCCTTGGCTGTCCTGGTCCGGCCCTCCGCCTGCTACCCCGATAGAGATACGTCCATAAACACTTAGCTGAGTGCCCTCTTCGTCATAAATAGTCGTTGTCGCCTGAGCCGCCCCTGCCAGCATAACGCCTGCGCCCATAAGCGCCGCCCTAAATACTGCTTTCACCTTCATTGCCCGCCCTTGCTCTTTTAATTAATAAAGCTCAAATAATGAAATAGCTACCAAAAGATATGTTACAACATAACAATAAAAAAGTAAATAAGATAATGATAACCATTACTAATAAATTCTGCTAAACAAATTAGTACAACCCATAAAAAAACCGGCTCCAAAAGGAGCCGGTTCTATTTGCTGCAGTATTACGTTCTAAATCGAATCTAAACCCGAGCTTAGAAGAAGTAACGTGCGCCTGTCAGCCAGTATACGTCGTCGGTCAGGTCGCCCAGATCGTCAACGAAGTTGTTGCGGTTAACGCGCGGCGCGTCTTCGTTAGCCACTTCAAGGAATACGTCGAAGTTGCTGGAAACGTTGTAGTAAGCGCCAGTCGCCCAGGAACGGCTGGTTTCAGCATCGTCACGATCGATGTTGTAGTAATCGACGTTGAATGCCCAAGGACCGGTAGTGAAAGTACCGCCGATACCAACGCTATCGTAGCCGCCACGGCCGATTGCCGCGTTGACATCTTCGTCACCGTTTTCACGGCCTTCATAACCAAGACGTGCAGAGAAGTTATCGGTAAAGTCGTAGGAACCTACCAGACCGTAAAGCATTTCGTCGTTGCCGCCGTCGCCTTCTACGACGTCATCAACAAAACCAAGACCGATAGTGACCGGGCCCTGAGCGTAGCGAACACCACCTTGAGTGGCGAATTCACTGCTATCACTGCTGGTTTCACGGCCAGCCGGTGCGCCGGTGATCGGGTCAAAGAAGTAATCTTCGTCGATCAGGCCGCGCTCGCTGTAATGCTTGGCTTGCAAGAAAGCAGTGAAGCCTTCGAGATCAGGCGTGTAGTAACCAATGGAGTCGCCACGCGACTGCTTCGGGTGACCAGCGAAGCGGAAACCGCGGTCGATATAAACATCGAACGGCAGTGAAACGAACTGGTTATAGAAGCTGTCGAAGTTACCAGCTTGGAACGTACCGTACTGGTTGCTGGTCACACCCAGGTAAGCTTGACGGGTTTCAGAGAACGCGTCGAAGTCGTTGCCGTTACGTGTACCGGACTCGTCGGCACGGAAACGCCACTCGAGGCGACCGAAAGCAGTCAAGTCACGAGTAATTTCCTGGCTCAGACGGAAACCAAGACGTGAGAATACGTCAACGAATTCAGGATCGTTGTCGATTTTCAGACCAGCACCGTTGTACTCAGGGCCGCCGCCTGCAACGCCAAGCGCGATACGGCCGTACAGATCAACTTTGGTGCCGTCTTCGTCGTACACGGTAGCGGCTTGAGCGGCAGCAGAGGCGCTCAGAGCACCGATGACAGCAGTCGCTAAAAGTGTCTTTTTCATGAGGTAGGTTCCTTTACTAGCTTACTGTTTCGATCGTATCTGCCGGGCTTTTATAAGCCTGCAGGTTGGCCGATGGGTCATGCTCTTTTCTCATACACCGTGTAATTCGGTGGTATGCGGCATGTCCTCACTTGGGCCTTGTTATAGTCCAATGCTCGCAAATCAAACTCTATACCGGGATTCGAGGGAACGCAATAGAAAAAAACAGTGTTCTTTTACTATTTACGCTTTTTTATGGAACCCATGCAGCGTAAGCAGGTCTCAGCGGCCTTCGAATTTCTGCAGCAACCCTTTTATCTTCTCTTCCATGCTGAGCGGTTTCATATCTTCATGTTTTTGAGGCGCATTGTTTGAAGAAGGTGTCTCTTTGTGAGGTTCTTCCGCGCGCTTTACCGACTTTCGCTGTGTCTGATTCGGCCTACTGACGGCTTTATCACGCTCCTCACGGTTTTCCCTTTTTAAGGGCTTTTCACTGACGGGCTCCCGGCGCCGCTCACTTGCGTGTTGCGAGGCTTCCTTGTCCACCAGGCCGGCCGGCCGGCCATCCAGATCGACCCGCTCGGCGCCTTCGCGCATGGACTTCACATAGCGCGGCAGGTTGACGTAGTTGGCCAGCGCCCGGCGAATCAGCTTGCCTGACCAGCGCTCGCGCTCGGCCAAATCGTGATGAATACCTACCTTGAGCGGCTTTGTGTGACCGGTGAAGAAAGCGTTGGGGTAGCGCTCGTACCACTGTTTCAAGAGCGCATGCGGAGAGGGAGGCGTAGGTGCTGCGGCAACCTCTTCGCTCTTTTGATCTCCGAGGTTGGCCGGACTGGTCTGTGCCTGAGCCTTAGCTACCGAAGAGTGAACACCTTCTTCACTTGAATCAGCGCCCAGTGCCGTCGAAGGACGTGGCGCTTGAGCCTCGACCGGCGGGTCTTCAGCGTTTTGCGCTAATGGCTCACTTTGAGAGCTTTCGAGTGACAAGCGCTGTTCACTAATCGTTTGTCTCAGCCGATCGTTCTCCTCGCGCAGCTGCTGGAGTTCGTGTTGGGTACGCGCCAAATGCGCTTCCAGTGATTCGATGAGTTCTTGTACGCTGGCGGCCATGGCGCCCTCCCTGGAGCTAATCAGTCGGCGGTGCGATCAAACACGACGAAATCGTAGTGAGGCTGCCCCTCGTGAGGCGTCCCCGCGACACGCTGTACCTCTTCGAACGTATTGGGCGGAAGCGCTGGAAAGTGGGTGTCACCTTCTACCTCTATATCCACCTCGGTAATATAAAGCCTTTGGGCGTAAGCCATGGCCTGACGATAGATCTCGCCGCCGCCCATCACCATGATCTCTTCTGCCGCCTCGATCGTGGCATGCTGATCGGCCAGCGCCAGCGCGCTTTCAAGATCATGACAAACGCGTACGCCTTCGGCCTCGAAACTTTCGTCCCGGGTCACCACGATATTGAGCCGATTGGGCAATGGCTTTCCAATCGAGGCGAACGTCTTGCGCCCCATGACCAATGGCTTTGCCTGGGTCTTACGTTTAAAGAATTTCAGATCTTCAGGCAAGTACCAGGGTAAATTGCCTTCAACGCCAATGACGCGGTTTTTGGCCATGGCGACGATCATGGCGACGGGTACCAAAGGTTCAACGTCGGTCGACTGGCTCATACGGCTACCTTCGCCTTGATGTGAGGATGGCTGGTGTAATCGTCGATACGGATATCGTCGAAGGTGAAATCAAAAAGGTCGGTGACGCTTGGGTTCAGCCAAAGTGCGGGCGGCGCGTAAGGCGCGCGCGCCAACTGCTCCTGCGCCTGCTCGAAGTGATTACTGTAAAGGTGGGCATCGCCCAGGGTGTGAATGAACTCCCCCGGCACCAACCCCGTTACCTGCGCGACCATACAGGTCAGCAGCGCGTAGCTTGCGATATTGAACGGCACGCCCAAGAAGATATCGGCGCTGCGCTGGTAAAGCTGACACGATAGCCGTCCGTTTGCCACGTAGAACTGAAACAGGCAGTGGCATGGCGGAAGCTTCATCTCATCCACCTGGGCCGGATTCCAGGCCGACACCACCAGCCGGCGAGACTGCGGGTTAGTGCGAATCTGCTCGAGCACATTGGCGATTTGATCGACACTTTCCCGGCCCTTGGGGTCGGGCCAGCTTCGCCACTGGTAGCCGTATACCGGCCCCAGATCGCCGTTTTCGTCGGCCCACTCGTCCCAGATACGTACACCGTGCTCTTTCAAATAGCCAATGTTGGTATCGCCCTTGAGAAACCACAAAAGCTCATGAACGATGGAGCGCAAATGCAGCTTCTTGGTGGTCAGCAGCGGAAATCCCCGCGCCAGATCGAAGCGCATTTGGTGGCCGAACAGCGAACGGGTGCCCACGCCGGTGCGATCGCTTCGATCGCTCCCCTGCTCCAGCACGGTACGCATCAATTTCAGATAGGGCTGTTCCAGCGCGCTAGAAGTGGCTTTCGGGTCGGTCGTTGCAGGCGTTGAAACGGTCACGGCGCATCCAGAGTTGCGGATTAAAAGTGCAGGTCAGTAAAGGCTGTATTCTAGGGCTGCAGCATGCACCTGGCAACGCCGTTACTTTTGCAACACGTTTTAACCCGCTACTGGCCAAAGAGGGGCCGGCCGGTTTTGACTCAAACTCGCTTGTGGTGGCTTAAGCCGGGCGCCTTGTCAGGCGCCTTCGCCCACTGAAGTGGGCTCCTACGGGGGCGACACACTGCCCTCGTTATGCACGGCATTCGGTATTCAAAACCGTAAGAGCAAGCGTTAGCTAGCGACCTATCGATAGAGGCACGTAGTCAGCGTCGCCGAGTTTGGTTCATCGCCCACTGAAATGGGCTCCTACCAGGGGGAAGGTGCCGCTCTCGGCTTTACGCGGTGCAAAAGTCACGCTGCTTTGGTATCTACCGGCTGGGTACGCGACCACGCCATGAACGCCAGGCCCAGCGCAATCATCGGTAGCGTCAAGAGCATGCCCATGGTCACCCAGCCAAAGGCAATGAAGCCGATGTGGGCGTCCGGCATGCGTACGAACTCGACCAGAAAGCGGAACACCCCGTAGCCCAGCAGAAAAAGCCCCGACACGAACCCGCGAGCGCGCGGCTTAGCCGACACCCACCAGAGAATCACGAACAGCACCAACCCTTCCAGCAACGCCTCGTAAAGCGCCGATGGGTGCCGGGGCTCGGGCCCCATGCCGGGAAACGGCATGCCCCAGGGCAGTGAGGTCAGCCGACCGGGCAGCTCGTGGTTGATGAAATTACCGATACGCCCGGCACCCAGCCCGATCGGCACGAGAGGGGCGATAAAATCGGTCAGGGTGAAAAAAGCCAACTGCTTGCGACGGGCGAACAGCCACGCCGCCAGCAGTACGCCGATCAGCCCACCGTGGAAACTCATCCCGCCATCCCAGACGCGAAACACCCACAAGGGGTCGGCGAGCCACTGATCGAGGCCGTAGAACAGCGCGTAACCCAAGCGCCCGCCGGCCACCACACCCACGGCGCAGTAAAACAGCAGATCGCTGATATCATCGTTGGTCAAACCAATACGCGCGGCGCGTTTGCAGCCCAGCCACCAGGCTGCGACAAAGCCCACCACGTACATCAAGCCGTACCAGTGAACCTGCAAGGGCCCAAGTGAAATCGCTACCGGGTCAATCGTGGGATAGTTGATCATCAAACGTCTCTAAGTAAGCAAACCGGAATCACCGAGGTATCGCCTGGTTCGTTACATCAACACGAAACGAAGCCCCACCACGGCCAACAGCAGCGCAAAGGATAACCGTAATACGCGCGCTGACAAGACGTGCGCCAGCTTAACGCCTACGCGGGCAAAAGGAACGCTGGCCACGATAATCCCGAAAAAGGCCGGCCACAGCACAAAGCCGGTGGACCAGGCCGGCAGCAGCGGGTTGCCCCACCCCACCACGATGAACGTGAGCGCTCCCACCAGCGCAATCGGCAGCCCGCAGGCCGCCGAGGTGCCCACAGCCTGGGTCATGGTCGCGCCGCAGCGCGAAAGCCAGGGCACGGTCATCGCCCCACCACCGATCCCGAACAGCGCCGATATTCCACCAACCACGCCGCCCGCAACGACCATGGCGCCTTTACCGGGCGCCACCGATCCGGGTTTGGGTTTGAGCCCAAGCGTCATTTTGGCGGCCAGCATCAGCACGAACACCCCGAACAGCGTGCCCAACACGGTGCCGGAAAGATTGCCGGCAATGAACACGCCACCGATAGCACCGAGCATCAATCCCGGCAGTAGCGTCATGAACCAGGGCCGATGAATGCTGCCCTTGCGGTAGTGGCCCAGCGCCGAGGAAGCGCCGGTCACGACGATCGTGGCAAGCGATGTCCCCACGGCCAGGTGCATGGCGATCTCCTGCGAGACGCCCTGCAGGTTGAACGCAAACACCAGCACGGGAACGATGATGATGCCTCCGCCCACACCGAAAAGCCCGGCCATCGTTCCGGCGGCGGCGCCAAGAGAGAGATACCCCAGTAGCGTGATCGCGATAGTCATATGAAGCGTTCTCAGCGATGGTTAAACGTGCAAACGTGCAAACGTGCAAACGTGCATGAGCGAAAGACGAGGCCCCGGAAACGCTCTGGAGCGCGGCCTCATTGAGGTATCACAGCGCGTCGCCCACGCCCGCCTAATGGTAACATCAAGGATCGTTTTGCGCGGGCGCGGTCAGGCGATGGGCCGGTTGACGAACGCGTCGTTTCTGATTCACACAAGGTATCGACCCCATGTGCCTACTCACCTTCGCCTGGTTTCCGGGCAGCGCTACGCCGTTGAAACTGGCCGGCAACCGCGACGAGTTTCACGCCCGCCCTACGGCACCGCTTCATTACTGGGAAGAGGTGCCCGGCCTTCTGGGCGGGCGCGACCTGAAAGCCGGCGGCACTTGGCTTGCGGCCAATGATCGGGGCGTGGTGGCCGCCCTGACCAACGTGCGCGAACCCGGAGCACCCCTGACTGCACCGGCCCCCAGCCGCGGCGAGCTTATCGCGCGCGCGTTACGTGAAGATGATATCGAGGCCTGGCTTGAACGCCTGGTCAAGAAAGAGGCCACCCGCTTTGCCGGCTTCAACCTGCTGGTCGCCCAAAACCACTCGCTTTGGCATCTGCACCGAAGCGCATCAAGGGTTTACCTCGAGCGCGTGGCCCCGGGCGTACACGGTCTCTCCAACGCAAGCCTCGATACCCCTTGGCCCAAGCTTTGTGCGGCGCGCAAGGCGCTAAAAGAGGCAAATGACGATTGGCAGAGCGCTACGAAACGGGCGCTGCACGACCCAACGCTTGCCCCGGACAGCGCCCTGCCGGATACCGGCATTGCGCTTGAACTGGAGCGCCGGCTTTCGGCGGCGTTCATCGTTGGCGAGGAGTACGGCACGCGCGCCACGAGCTGGCTAAGCCTGGAGGCTTCCGGGCGCGTTCAGATCACCGAGCAGCGCTTTGGCCCGATGGGTCGCTTTGAAGGCGAAACCACGCTCGCTCAGCCTCGCGCGCTAGCCTGACGTTTCGCTCAATCCCGGGGCGGCAGCAGATGACTCAACTGCCACTCGTCCATACGCAGGTTCAGGTGCTGATGCACCTGAGAGGGCGTATCCAGCGCCATGATTTCGCCGAGCAGCGTTTGCGCATCGCTAAACGGCACCCGGCGGATCGCCGCGCGCACTTTCGGCAGGCTCGGGGCGTTCATGGATAAACTCGAAAACCCCATGGCCATGAGCAAAAGCGCGCCGGCCGGGTCGCCTGCAAGCTCTCCACACAGCGAAATCGGCTTGTTCAAGCGCTTCGCGTCCTGGGAGATCTCCTGAAGCGCCCCCAATAGCGCCGGGTGCAGCGCATCGTAAAGGCTCGATACCCGCGGATTGTTGCGATCCACCGCCAACAGGTACTGGGTCAGGTCGTTACTGCCTACCGAAAAGAAATCAACCCGCTTGGCCAGCGCATCCATCTGATAGATGGTCGCGGGTACTTCGATCATTACGCCCACCTTGGGCCGGGTCACCGCGATATCCTCTTCACCGAGCTCGAGGATGGCGCGGTCAAGAATCTTCAGCGCCTCATCGACTTCGTCGACATTGGTGATCATCGGGAACAGCACGTACAGGTTATCGATGCCCTGTGAAGCCTTGAGCATGGCGCGAAGCTGCACCATCAGCACTTCCGGGTGGTCCAGCGTCACCCGCATGCCGCGCCAGCCCAGAAATGGGTTGGCTTCGTCGATAGGGAAATAGGGAAGATCCTTGTCGCCGCCGATATCGAGGGTACGCATGACCACCGGCAGCGGCGCGAAGCCTTCGAGCTGCTCGCGGTACATGCGCATCTGCTCTTTCTCGCCGGGAAAGCGCTCGGCGATCATGAATGGCACTTCGGTGCGGTAAAGCCCGACCCCGCCGATCCG
Source organism: Halomonas sp. GD1P12 (assembly GCF_025725645.1). Taxonomy (NCBI): domain Bacteria; kingdom Pseudomonadati; phylum Pseudomonadota; class Gammaproteobacteria; order Oceanospirillales; family Halomonadaceae; genus Halomonas; species Halomonas sp. GD1P12. Next base: position 2,310,185 of record NZ_CP107007.1, read on the forward strand.
GCTTTTGAGCAGCCCGCTTGCGTCCACCGCCAGCCCCGTATTTACCATCAGCGGCACGTGATGACCGTCCGGTGTTTCGCTGGGCAAATCCTGCTCGTGCTCGAGCAGCTCACTTAGCGCTTGCTCTTCGGCGATCAAATTCGCGTAGCGCGTCTTGAGCTCCGCAGATGGGCGCACGAACATCCGCCCACGATGACCGTCCAGCACCACCGGCGCGCCGTTGAGCCGTGGCAGCGGTAAATCGACCATGCCCAGCACCGTGGGAATTCCCATGGCACGGGCCACGATCGCCACGTGCGACGTGCTCGAACCGCGCACCGATACCAGCCCCTTGAGCTTGCCCCGGGGCACCTCGCCGAGCATCGCCACGCTGATTTCGTCACCGACCAGAATGGCGTTGTCCGGGTAGGTTTCCGGGGTCGAAGGCGTATCCTGCTGTAGGTGAGAAAGCACCCGGCGCCCCAAATCGCGAATGTCAGCAGCCCGCTCGCGCAGATAATCATCGTCGACGCGCTCGAGATACTGCACGTGGCGGCGCACGACATCCGCCAGTGCCCCGGGGGCCCACTGGCCTTCGCGTATGCGCTTCTCGACCTCTTCGGAAAGTGCCGTTTCGCCCAGCATTTGCTGATAAACGTCAAAGAGCGCCAGCTCCTGGGCGGAAATGCGGCTCGCCAAACGCTCGGCGGCGGCGCGAATCTCACGGCGGGTTTGGGCGATCGCCTCCTTTAACCGGGCCACCTCGAAATCCTGGTCGCTGGGGATCAGATCCGGCACGCTGTTCAAGTCCGCCGGCGGACTAATGACCACCGCCTCGCCCATGGAAATGCCGGGCGATGCCGCCACGCCCTTGAACATCGCCTGCCCGCCGGGCAGCGCCGGGCGCGTCAGGTTGCCGGTGGCCAACGCGTGCGCCAGCACCCCCGCCAACTGCGCGGCCATGGTGACCAAAAAGGCTTCGTCTTCGTCGTCGTAACGGCGCTTTTCCGCCTGCTGCACCACCAGCACGCCCAGCATCAAGCGCTGATGGATGATGGGCACCCCCAAAAAGCTCGAGTAGCGCTCCTCGCCGGTGGCCTCGAAATAGCGAAACTGGGCGTGGGCGCGGGCGTCTTCCAGGTTCAGCGGCTCGCTGCGTTTAGCCACCAGCCCCACCAGCCCCTCGCCCAGCGGCAGCACGACCCGCCCCACTGCCTGGGTGCGCAGGCCGATGGTTTCCATCAACACAAGAGACTCAAGATCACGATCGAAAAGATAGAACGAGCAGACATCGGTCTGCATCGCCTTGCGAATACGGCGCACCATGGTAGACAGGGCCGCATCCAGCGTTCGCGCGCCATTCACCTCCTGAATGACGCGCCTCAATACCTCCAGCATGGATGCTTTAGAGTTCACTGTTGTTATCCTCGCTGAGAAGTGGGCAACACGGCGGCTCAGATTTTAAAGCGGGGCGCGATCAATGGCGCCCCAACTCTCGCTAATCGTCGCCCAGGGCCAGGCGCTGAACGCGTGGGGAAAGCTCGCGCAGCGCTCGCCGGTAGACTTCGCGCTTGAACGGCACTACCTGCCCCAAGGGGTACCAGTAGCTGACCCAGCGCCAGCCGTCGAATTCGGGTTTTGGCGTTGCCGTCATACAGATCCGGTTCTCCTGACACCGAATCCTGAGCAAAAACCACTTCTGCTTTTGACCGATACAGACCGGTCGCGAGTGGGTACGAATCATGCGTCGTGGCAGGCGGTAGCGCAGCCACCCCCGGGTGCAGGCGACAATGTCAACATCGTCGGCGGTCAGGCCGATCTCCTCAAACAGTTCACGATAGAGCGCTTGTTGTGGAGTTTCGCTTGCTTTAATGCCTCCCTGAGGGAACTGCCACGCATTTTGTCCTACCCGACGCGCCCAAAGCAGCTGCCCCTGGCCGTTGACAATGATGATGCCAACGTTGGGGCGAAAGCCGTCAGCGTCGATCACGGACTTCACCTTCTTGAATTTTCAGTTGTCCCCATTTTTCCACAAGGCAGACAAGCGTATCAATACAATATAACGCTCGCTGCCAATAACGCCTGCAATCCCGCCCGGGACGGTGGGCAAGGGAGAGGGTCTCTGACATAATTCGCCGCGCTTTACCCAGCCAACACTATTAGCACCACATAAATCACAAGGGGAACGCGGTGAGCCTGGCCATTTTCGATTTGGACAACACATTACTGTCGATTGACAGCGATCATGCCTGGGGCGAGTTCCTGCTGGAACAGGGCGCCGTGGACCCGGTCGCGTACCGCGAGGCCAACGACCGCTTCATGGCCGACTACGAAGCGGGCACACTCGATATGGCGGCATTTCTGGAAGTGGCGCTCAAGCCCTTAGCCGAACACTCCCCGGAGCAGCTAGCGACCTGGCACCAGCAGTTCATGGCCAGCAAGATCGAACCACACATTCTGGCCAAGGGCGAGGAGCTGCTGGCCCGCCACCGCACCCAGGGCGATACGCTGTTGATCATCACCGCCACCAACCGCTTCATCACCGGCCCAATCGCCGAGCGTTTGGGCGTGGATGCGCTGATCGCCGTCGAGCCCGAGAAGATCGACGGGCGCTACACCGGCAAGGTGACCGGCACCCCAAGCTACCGCGAAGGCAAGATCACCCGCCTGGAAGAGTGGTTAGAGACGCAGGATCACACCATGGAAGGCAGCTGGTTCTACAGCGACTCCCACAACGACCTGCCGCTGCTCGAACGCGTCGACAACCCGGTCGCCGTCGACCCGGACGCAACGCTTCGCCGGGTCGCTAGAGAGCGCCAGTGGCGCATCATGAGCCTGCGAGACTAACGCCGGCAGCAAATGCAGGGCACTCACCGCAAAAGCAGGCTTCAGCTAGTAACTTTTAATGTATTGCTGAAATTTGGAAGGGCTGACGCCCTCCTTTCGCCCAATGAATTGGGCTCCTACGAAACGTATCCACCAATCCCGTAGGAGCAGGCGCTAGCCAGCGATCTCTTAACGTTGGCACCACACTCTCGGAAAGGCTCATACCCCTCTTCAATGAAATATCAGAACGCTACTGGAGTGGGCTCCTACGGAGAAATCTAAAAAAAACCCCGCAACCATGTGCGGGGTTTTGCTTAAAGCCGGGCGGTCCGATTAGCCGAGCAGGTGCTCGACGGCGGCGCGCTCTTCGCGCAGCTCTTTTTCGGTCGCCTGGATTTTCTCCTTGCTGAACTCGTCGAGTTCAAAGCCCTGGACGATTTCGTAGTTGCCACCCTTGCAGCGAACCGGGTAGGAGAAGATGATGCCTTCGTCGATGCCGTAGCTGCCGTCAGACGGAATCGCCATGCTGACGATGCCGTCAGTACCCAGCGCCCAGTCGCGCATGTGGTCGATGGCAGAAGACGCCGCAGACGCCGCAGAAGAGGCACCACGCGCCTTGATGATCGCCGCGCCGCGCTGTTGAACGGTCGGGATGAAGTCGTTTTCGTACCAGTCGCGCTCGACCAGATCACTGGCGGCCTTGCCGTCGACGGTGCACTGGGCGATATCCGGGTACTGGGTCGCGCTGTGGTTGCCCCAGATGACCATGTTTTCGATATCGGTCACGTGTTTACCGGTTTTCTGGGCCAGCTGCGTCAGCGCGCGGTTGTGATCCAAACGGGTCATGGCAGTGAACTGACCCTTGTCGAGATTCGGCGCGTTGCAGGAGGCGATCAGCGCGTTGGTGTTGGCCGGGTTACCGACGACCAGCACTTTCACGTTACGGCTGGCGTGGTCATTCAGCGCCTTTCCCTGAACCGAGAAGATCGCGGCGTTGGCTTCGAGCAGGTCCTTACGCTCCATGCCCGGGCCGCGCGGGCGGGCGCCGACGAGCAGGGCGAAGTCCGCGTCCTTGAACGCCACGTTCGGATCGTCAGAGGCGACGATGTCCTGCACCAGCGGGAAAGCGCAGTCGTTGACTTCCATCACCACGCCGTTGAGCGCGTCCATGGCCTGGGGAATTTCCAGTAGCTGGAGAATGACGGGTTGATCCGGTCCCAGCATGTCGCCGGCGGCGATACGGAAAATGAGTGAGTAGCTGATCTGGCCGGCACCGCCGGTAATCGCAATACGTACGGGATCTTTCATCACTGCTCCTTGGTTGATTCGCCTTGGGGTGGGTCGACAGAACTCAAGACGCCAAGATGGTATGCCCAGCGAGACAAAAACTCAATTAGACATGCGCCGCTCGCCCGCCTCTCCGCCTGCCAGCACTCGCTGCCGCGCCGCGAGTACGCTATGGTAAGAGCCAATTCCAACGCCTGTTTGATATCGAGACCGACCCTACCCATGCGACGAATTCCCTTCTCCTACGCGCTGGCGCTTTTATTCGTGCTGGCGCTGACCGTTTGGTTGGCGTTTGGCGATTTTCAGCGCTTTCAAAGTGCCCCGCCGGACGCCGCCGCCGAGCAAGACGTACAGGCGCCGCGGGTGGAAGTCACCCGCCAGCAAAGCACGCCTTACGTTCCGCAGGAAGTATTCCAGGGCCAGCTCGAAGCGCGTCAGGAGGCGCTTTTGCGCGCCAACGTCGCGGGCTACGTGGTGGAGAAACCCGTCGCTCAGGGCGACGCGGTCAGATCGGGTGAGACGCTTTTAGTGTTGGACAACCAGGCCCTGCCGGAGCGCTTGCGCCAGGCCCGCGCCGAGCTCGCCGTGGCCGAGGCCGAGTACGCCGGCGCCCAGGATCTGCGCCAGCGCAATTTCATCTCCCAGCCGGACCTTCTGCGCCTGCAAAGCGGGGTCAGCGCCAATACCGCGCAGGTGGCCCAGCTCGAACGTGAACTGGCCGACACCCGCCCCACCGCACCTTTTGCAGGCGTACTCGATCGCGTACAGGTCGAACTAGGCGATTTGCTCCAGCCGGGCGAAGAGTGGGGCCGGCTGATCGACGACCGCACGCTGACCGGAACGGCCTGGGTCTCCCAGCAGCAGATCAATCGGCTAAGCGTGGGGCTGCCGGTCACTGCGCGGCTATTGAGCGGTGAGTCGCTCGAGGGCGAGGTGGCCTTTATCAGCAGCCGCGCCGAAGAGCAGACCCGTTCGTTCTACATGGAAGTGACGCTGGACAACCCCGAGCGCAAGCGCCTGGCCGGCAGCAGCGCCGAGTTCACCCTGACCCTGCCGCCGCGCCAGGCCCACGCACTGTCGCCGGCTCTTTTGAGCCTGGACGACAACGGCGAACTCTCGGTCAAGCATCTGGGGGAAAACGACACCGTCGTACAGACGCCGGTGACACTGCTCAGTGCCACGCTACAAAGCGCTTTTGTGGCGGGGCTACCCGAGACGCTGGAGCTGATCACGCTGGGCGCCGGGCTGGTCGAGCCGGGCGAAACGGTCACGCCAGTGCGCGTGGAGGATACCGACCAGCGCGCGCCGGCCACCGGCACCATCGCGGCGGGTTCCTGAATGCGCACGCTGATTCATGCCGCGCTCACCCATACCCGCACCACGCTGCTACTGCTGATGGGGCTGCTCCTTGCGGGCGTCACGGCCTGGCAGGTGATTCCCAAGGAAGCGAACCCGGACGTTACCATTCCGCTGATCTACGTCTCGCTGACGCTGGAAGGCGTCAGCCCCGAGGACGGCGAGCGGCTGCTGGTACGCCCCATGGAGCAGGAACTTCGAGGCATCGAAGGGCTGCGCAAGTTCACCGCGCAGTCCAGCGAAGGCCACGCCTCGGTGACGCTGGAGTTCGACCCGGGCTTCGACCCGAATACGGCGCTTTCGGACGTGCGCGAGCGGGTCGATATCGCCCGGGCGGAAATACCGGAGGAAGCTGACGAGCCGCGCGTCATGGAGGTCAACGTTTCCGAGTTTCCGGTGCTCAGCATCGGGCTTTCCGGTCAGCTCGACACCCGTGAGCGTATTGCCATTGCAAGGCGTTTGAAAGAAGAGATCGAAGGTGTGGCCAACGTGCTCGAAGTCGAGATCGCCGGCGAGCAGGAGGATCTACTGGAGATCGTGGTCGACCCGCTGGTGCTGGAGAGCTACGGCATCGATTTCGACGCGCTGTTCAACCAGGTCTCGCGCAATAACCGGCTGGTGGCGGCGGGCAGCCTCGATACAGGCGCCGGACGGCTGGCGCTCAAGGTGCCCGGCGTGATCACCTGGCTCGAAGACGTCATGAACATGCCCGTCAAGATCGACGGCGACCGAGTCGTGACCTTTGGCGACGTCTCCTGGATTCACCCCACGTTCAAGGACCCGACGGGCTTTGCACGCATCGACGGCGAGCCCGCGGTGGTGTTGGAAATTTCCAAGCGCGCCGGCGCCAACATCATCGAAACCATCGATGCGGTGCGCGAGCGCTTCGACCAGGCGAGTGAGTTCTTACCCGAGCAGCTCCACGTGACCACCATTCTGGACGAGTCGGCCACCGTCGCCGACATGCTCTCGGAGCTTTTGAACAACGTCCTGACCGCCGTGGTGCTGGTGTTGATCGTGGTGGTCGCCGTTATGGGGCTGCGCATGGCGCTGCTGGTGGGGCTAACCATTCCCGGGGCGTTTTTGACCGGCATCATGCTGGTGTGGGCGTTCGGGTTCACGCTCAACATCGTGGTGCTGTTTGCGCTGATTCTGGTGGCGGGCATGCTGGTGGATGGCGCCATCGTGGTCAGCGAGCTGGCGGATCGCTACCTGCGCGAAGGCAAGGCGCCGTTCGATGCCTGGCTCGATGCCGCCTCCAGAATGAGCTGGCCGGTCATCGCCTCGACGGCCACCACGCTTGCGGTCTTTCTGCCGCTGCTGTTCTGGCCAGGCGTAGTGGGCCAGTTCATGAAATACTTGCCCGCCACGGTGATCCTTTGCCTGCTGGCATCGCTTGCCATGGCGCTCATCTTTCTCCCCACGCTTGGCCGCCTTTTTACCCGGCAGGTGAGCGACCCGGCCAGCCAAACCGCCGCGCTTGGGCAAACGACCGCGCTTGGCCGCGGCTACCGGCGCGTGCTGTCGAGGCTTCTCGCGCGCCCGGGCTGGGTGCTGGCGCTGGCGCTACTCGTCATCGCGCTTTTATACACCGGCTATGCTCGCTTCAATCATGGCGTCGACTTCTTCCCCAACGTCGAGCCGGACAGCGCTCAGGTACTGGTGCACGCGCGGGGCGACTTCTCGGTGCATGAAGCGGATGCGATTCTTCAGCGCGTGGAAGCGCGCCTTGGCACCATGAGCGAAGTCGAAGCGCTCTACGCGCGCTCGTTCGTGGCCGATGATCAGATGGGCGACGACGTGGTCGGCGTGCTGCAGTTCCAGTTCATCGACTGGTACGCGCGCCGCCCGGCGCGCACCATTTTGAACGAAATGGCCGAGCGCACCCGCGACCTCCCCGGCATTACGCTGGAGTTCCAGGAGCAGGAACAGGGCCCCGGCGGCGGCAAGCCTATCGTGCTCGAGATCAGCGCCGCCGACCCGGATATCGCCGATGCGGGGGTGGACCAGCTACGTGAGCTGATGCAGCGCCTGGGCGGCTTCACCAATATTCAGGATAACCGCAGCCTGCCAGGCGTGGAGTGGCAGATCGACGTGGACCGCGAAGCCGCCGCGCGTATGGGCACCGACATCACCACCATCGGCAGCGCCGTACAGCTATTGACGACCGGCCTTCAGGTCGCAAGCTACCGCCCACCGACGGTCAGCGACGAGGTGGACATTCGCCTGCGCATGCCGGAGCGCTACCGCACACTGGACCAGCTCGGTCGCCTGAGTATCAACACCCAGCGCGGTCAGGTGCCCATCTCGAATTTCGTGACGATTTCCCCGGCGCCGAAGGTCGGCACGCTCAACCGTATCGACGGCCGCCGCGCCATCACGCTGGAGGCGGACCTGGCGCCGGGCTATCTCGCCGACGAGCGCCTGGGCGCGCTGATGAACGAGGCCCAGAATGAGCTGCCGGAGGGCTTGATGGTCAATGTGGCCGGGGAGCAGGAAGACCAGCAGGAGTCGATGCAGTTTCTCGTGAGCGCGTTTCTCGTGGCCATCGGCCTGATGGCGCTGATCATGGTCACCCAGTTCAACAGCTACTACCAGGCCGCGCTGGTGCTCTCCGCGATCGTCTTCTCCACCGCGGGCGTACTGATGGGACTTCTGATCACCGGCCAGGCCTTCGGCATCGTCATGGTCGGCATGGGCGTGATCGCCCTCGCCGGCATCGTGGTGAACAACAATATCGTGTTGATCGATACCTATAACGAGCTGCGCGGTCAGGGCATGGCCCCCGGAGAGGCGGCGCTGGAAGCGGGCTGCTTGCGTCTGCGCCCGGTACTGCTCACGGCGATCACCACGGTACTCGGGCTTTTACCGATGGTGCTGGGCATCAACGTCAACCTTTTCGCCCCGGCACTTGGGTTCAACGCGCCCTCGGCGCAGTGGTGGACACAGATGTCGAGCGCGATCGCCGGCGGGCTCACCTTCGCCACCCTGCTCACCCTGCTCTTGACCCCCTGCATGCTGGTCATCGGCGGCCGGCTGCGCAAGCGGGATCAAAGGGCGTAAGCGGTCAGTGTGATGCGCTTGGACAAAGACTAGAGAGAGCAGGCACTACGGGGCAGCGCCTGTAAACAGAAGGGTCGGGCCGTTAACGGCCCTCAGGCATTTTGCGGGCTGTGGGCGGCGTGCATGCGCGCGATGAGCTGGTCTTCCAGCGCAAAGCGCTCTGCCAGCCCCTTGGCCAAGCGGTCGAGCCAGGCGGGTAGCCGGTTGAGATTCGTCTGGCAGTGCTCGACGGTGGTGAAGTCTTCATCGAATTCCAGCACCATGGCAGTCGACATTTCCAGACGCTCCAGCAGCTTGCTGGCGATCTCCAGGGCGCTATCGTCCTCGAAAGCCTTGGCTTCGCGGGCAAGCTCCGGGTAAATCTCAAAATGCCCGGCACTGATGTAATCCATCAATAGCTCGCTGAACGTGTCGATGCGCGGCTTGCTGACCGCCTCGAGTTCCGAGTCGCACGCTTCCTTTAGCTCGATGAAACTGATCAAAAAGGTTCTGCGCTGCTCCAGCCAACGATCGATCAGGCTGTGCACTCCGCCCCATCGCTCCTGGGCATTCTTGCAATTCTCCAGCATGGCGTTCTCCTTGCCCGTAGCCATTGAGTCAGATCTAGAGACTCACCTTTCCTACAAGGCAAGTCAATCACGCTGCGTAGTAATTTCATCCCCCAGCACCCATCAATAAAATGGTGCTCAAAAGCCATTTTAACGCTTATAGGCCAGCCACAGCATGCGCAGCGGCGCGATAGCGAGGATCAGAAAGCCGATGAGCGTCCAAGCAGGTAGCGATAGCCCCAAAAAGGTGAAGTCGATATTGGCACACTCGCCAGAGCCGGTGAGCACCATGGAGACGACCTCCTGCATTGGCAGAATGTCCATCATGTAGTCGAGCCCCGGCCCGCAGGAGGGCACTTCACTGGGCGGAAGCGTTTGAAGCCAAACGTGGCGCCCGGCGATGAACGCCCCGGTACCCACGGCGGCAAGCCCCAGCACGCCGTACACGCTTTTGCCTACCGCGCCTTTCGGGTTGTGTAGCGCCGCCAGCAGCAGCACTAGCCCCGCGGCGATCACCGCCACCCGCTGAAAAATGCACAGTGGGCAGGGCTCAAGCCCCGCCACGTGCTCCAGCATCAGCGCCACGGTCATCATGAGCACGCAAAAAGCCACACCGGCCCAGGCAGTGGGCCGAATGAAGGTGGGGGTCATTCCAGTTCCTCGGACGTAATGGACGAAAAGCTTCGCATTTCACGGGCTTTGGTGAAGTAGTGATCGATGAAGTCGCTAAAGGGTTCGGTGTCAGCGGCTTCGATATCGCGCTGCTGCTGGTGCGAGGTCTCGATCAACTGATCCAGCAGCGCCTCGCGCGAACGCAGCATGCGGCTCGAATCCAGCGCCTGTTTCTGCTCTTTTGCAAGTGCCAGCAGCGTATCGCTGAGAGAGCCGCTACCCTCTTTCAAGCGCGCTAAAAGCTGGCCTGACGGCGTGAGCTCGGGGTTTTGCAGCCGGGGTGCCAGCGCATCCAGCGCGGCCTGATGCGGGGCGTTTTCCTCCACCGCGTCGAGCAGGCGGGCTACCTCGCCCATCTCGGCGAAAATCTGCTCGCCCCAGGCGGGTAAAGAAATCGCTTCCCCATCGCGCGTCAGCGTTAGCGCCGGGTCGCGGCCGCGCTCGACCACCAGCCGGCGGTTATCGTCAAGGCGGTCGCACTCCTCGTCGGAAATCCAAGGGCTGTCGCTGAGCAAACACCACAGCAGGAACACGTCGACGAAGCGCATCTGGTCTTCGGTCACGCCGAGGGCATCGAAGGGGTTCAAATCCAGACAGCGTACCTCGATGTACTCGACGCCGCGCGCCTCGAGCGCCTGGCTCGGCGTTTCGTTGTGTTTGGCGACCCGCTTGGGGCGGATGTCGCTGTAGTACTCGTTCTCGATCTGCAGGATATTGGCATTGAGCTGGCGCCACTCGCCATCGACGTTCACGCCAAGCTTTTCGTAGTCTGGCCAGGGCGAGGAGATCGCGTGGCGCAGCGTATTGACGTAGTTCGACAGCGAGTTGAAGCAGATCTTGAGTTGCTCCTGCACCTTGTTCTGGTAGCCGAGATCCGACATTCGAAGCGTCGTGGCGTACTCGGCGAAATAGGTATCGTCACCGAGCGGGGCCAGCTTCTCCGGCACCTTGCCCTCCGGCAAAAAGCTCTTGTCGATCGCAGGTGACGCGCCGAACAGGTACAAGAGCAGCCAGCTATGACGGCGGAAGTGGCGGATCATGCCGAAGTAGCGCGTCGAGCGGTAGTCGTTGAACGGAATGTTCGTCGCTTTCTCGAGCTCGCGCAGCGCGTGCCACATGTCCTCGGGCAGCGATACGTTGTAGTGCACACCGGCAATGGCCTGCATGATACGCCCGTAGCGCACGTCCAGCCCCTTGCGATAGACATGCTTCATCGTGCCGACGTTCGAGGTGCCGTAATCGGCAATGGGAACGCTGTCGTTACCCGAGAGCCTGGACGGCATGCTGCCCGGCCAGATCCATTCGTCGTCCAGATGCTGGTAGGTAAAGGTATGCAGATCGGATAAAAACGCCAGCGCCTCACGCGGCTCGGTATAAACCGGCGTGATGTACTCCAGAAGCGATTCGGAGTAGTCGGTGGTGATGTGCGGGTGGGTCAGCTTCGAGCCAAGCCCGGCCGGGTGCGGCGTCTGGGCGATATGACCCGCTTTGTCGACCCGCAGCCCTTCTTTTTCCAGTCCACGCCGCAGCCGCCCCAACCGGCCCAAACGTGCGCTTGGCAGCAGGCGCTCGATCTGGGCGGTCAGCGAGGTAGGCACAGTGAGTGGCTCAGCCAAAACGAACACTCCTTGTCGAAAGGGCCTTGGATCGGGCCCTGGTAAAGTCTACGGGTATTGCCATCAGGCTAGCCCTCAATAGCACCAAGAATATGGCGCGATGCGCGAATTATTCAAGGCGCGCGACTATTTGCCCTGCTTCGCTTTCAAAAGCGCCGCCCCCAGCGCGCCCATCGAGCTCTCAGCGGCGGGCTTATCGCGTTGATTGCGCCCGCCTTTTGGCGCCCTCGAAGCTTTTTTATCGCGCGTCTCGCTCCCAACCCCTTCGCTTTCGATTTCATCGCTTAGCCGCATGGAGAGGCCCACGCGCTTGCGCGGTATATCCACGCTCATCACTTTCACCGTGACGATATCGCCGGCCTTCACGACGGTTCTGGGGTCTTCGACGTACTTATCCGACAGCGCCGAGATATGCACCAGCCCATCCTGGTGCACGCCGATATCCACGAACGCGCCGAAGTGGGTGACGTTGGTGACCGTGCCTTCGAGCACCATGGCAAGGCGCAGGTCGCTGAGTTTCTCGACGCCTTCACGGAACTCCGCGGCCTTGAACTCCGGGCGCGGGTCGCGGCCGGGCTTGTCCAGCTCCTTGAAGATGTCGCTGATCGTCGGCACGCCGAAGCGCTCGTCGGCGAACGTCGCCGGGTTCAGCCCCTTGAGCGTCTGGCTATCGCCGATCAGGCCCTTCACCTCTCGCCCGCTTTCGCGCGCGATGCGCTCGACCACCGGGTAGGCTTCCGGGTGAACGCCGCTTGCATCCAGCGGGTTCTCGGCGTCGTGAATACGCAGAAAGCCGGCGCACTGCTCGAAGGTTTTCGGCCCCAGCCGGCTGACGTCCAGAAGCGCCTTGCGGCTCTTGAACGCCCCGTGCTGATTACGCTGGGCGACGATGTTCTCGGCGATCACCGCCGAGAGCCCCGCCACGCGCGATAAAAGCGCGCTGGAGGCGGTATTGAGATCCACCCCGACCGCGTTCACGCAGTCCTCGATCACGGCCTCCAGGCTTCTGGAAAGCTGAACCTGAGACACGTCGTGCTGGTACTGGCCCACGCCGATCGACTTCGGCTCGATCTTCACCAGCTCCGCGAGCGGGTCCTGCAGGCGCCGGGCGATGGAGACCGCGCCGCGCACGGTGACGTCGAGATCCGGAAGCTCGCGGGAGGCGTACTCGGAGGCCGAATAGACCGAAGCGCCCGCCTCGGACACCATCACCTTGCTCAGGCGCTGCTCCGGGGCCAGGGCTTTCACCAACTCGCCGGCGAGCTTGTCGGTTTCGCGGCTGGCGGTGCCGTTACCCACGGCGATCAGCTCGACGTTATGGCGCTTGATCAGTTTAGTGAGTTCGGAAAGCGACTCATCCCAGCGGTTTTGCGGCGCGTGAGGATAGACGGTGGCCTGGTCGACGAACTGGCCCGTGGCGTCCACCACCGCGACCTTGCAGCCGGTGCGCAGGCCCGGGTCCAGCGCCAGCGTGACCTTCTGGCCCGCCGGGGCGGCCAACAGCAAGTCCTTGAGGTTGGCGGCGAACACGTCGATGGCGGTCTGCTCGGCCTGCTCGCGAAGCCGGCCCAGAAGCTCGGTCTCCAGCGCCGTGTAGAGCTTCACCCGCCAGGTCCAGCGGACTACTTCCATCAGCCACTTGTCCGCCGCGCGCCCTTCGTCACGAACGCCGACCTGTTTGGCGATGGCGACCTGGGCCGGGTGCACCGGCGCCTCCTCCTCACCCGGCAGGCGAATGGCCAGGCTCAGCACGCCTTCGTTGCGCCCGCGAAACATCGCCAGCGCCCGGTGTGAAGGCACTTTTGCCAGTTTTTCGTCGTGCTCGAAGTAATCCGAGAACTTGGCACCTTCGTTGGCCTTGCCGTCCAACATTCGCGCGCTCAGCTCGCCCTCGTCCCAGAGCCGCTCACGCAGCCGGCCGATCAGCTCCGGGTCCTCGGCGAAGCGCTCCATGAGAATCTGCTTGGCGCCGTCGAGTGCGGCCTTGGCGTCTTCGATGGCCGGCGTGTCGCCCTCGGCGGCGCGCAGATAGCCCTGCGCCTCTCGCTCGGGATCGAGGGTCGGGTCGGCCAGCAGCGCGTTTGCCAGCGGCTCGAGCCCGGCTTCGCGGGCGATCTGCGCCTTGGTGCGCCGCTTTTTCTTGAACGGCAGGTACAAGTCTTCCAAGCGCTGCTTGGTGTCAGCGGCGTCGATGCGCGCTTTCAGCGGGCCATCGAGCTTACCCTGCTCATCGATGGCACTGATCACCGCGGCTCGGCGCTCCTCAAGCTCGCGCAGGTAGCGAAGCCGCTCGTCGAGATTTCGAAGCTGGCTGTCGTCCAGCGCCCCGGTGACTTCCTTGCGGTAGCGGGCGATAAAGGGAACCGTCGCGCCTTCGTCCAACAGCGCCACCGTGGCGCTGACCTGCTGCGTTTTCACGCCGAGCTCGTCGGCCAGGCGCGAAATAATCCGTTGATTCACATCCATACGTGCCACTAACTCATGCCGGCTTTTAAATGCCGACACGGTATCACAAAGCCATGGCGCTGGCATGAAATGTCGCGCCGCTGAGCAAGGCTTCTCAAGCGCCCAACGAGAAGGGGCAGCGCCTGCGCGCTGCCCCTTTTCTACCTCAACACCGCTACCTCACATCGATCAGGTCAGCTGCGGGCCGGCCTTGATGATCGCCTCGTCCACGCCTTCGAACTTCTTGAAGTTTTCGACGAACTTGGTGGCGAGTTCCTGCTGGTGGCGATCGAAGGCGCTCTGATCTTCCCAGGTGTCGCGCGGGTTCAGAAGGCTCGAGTCGACGCCGGGAACGGCGGTAGGCACGGCGAGATTCAAGCCGTCGATGTGGCGGGTTTCGATATCGCGCAGCACACCGGACTGAATCGCACTGATGATCGCGCGGGTGGTCGGGATCGAGAAGCGCGAACCGCCCTCGCCATAGGCACCGCCGGTCCAACCGGTGTTGACCAGATAGACCTGAGCGTCCTTCTTCTCGACGCGCTTGATCAGAAGATCGGCGTATTCACGCGCCGGACGCGGGAAGAACGGTGCACCGAAGCAAGTGGAGAACGTCGCGGCCAGGCCCTCAGAGGACCCCATCTCGGTCGAGCCGACCTTGGCGGTGTAGCCGGAAAGGAAGTGGTACGCCGCGGCTTCCTTGGAGAGGACTGATACCGGCGGCAGCACCCCGGACATGTCGCAAGTCAGAAACACGATGGCGCTCGGCTCACCGGCCAGATTCTCCGGCACGCGCTTCTCAACGTGCTCCAGCGGGTAGGCGGCGCGGGAGTTCTGGGTCAGGCTGTCGTCGGCATAGTCAGGCGTGCGGCGGTCATCGAGCACCACGTTTTCGAGCACGGTGCCGAACTTGATGGCGTTCCAGATCACCGGCTCGTTCTTCTCGGAGAGATCGATGCACTTGGCGTAGCAGCCGCCTTCCATGTTGAAGACGATGTCGTCGCCCCAGGCGTGCTCGTCGTCGCCGATCAGGTAGCGGCCCTGGTCGGCGGAGAGCGTGGTCTTGCCGGTACCGGAAAGGCCGAAGAACAGGCACGTCTCGCCATCCTCGCCCACGTTGGCCGAGCAGTGCATCGGCAGCACGTCGGAGGCCGGCAGCAGGAAGTTCTGCACCGAGAACATCGCCTTTTTCATTTCACCGGCGTAGCGCATGCCGGCGATCAGCACCTTCTTCTGGGCGAAATTGATGATCACGGTGCCGTCGGAGTTGGTACCGTCGCGGCTCGGGTCGCACTCGAAGCCTGCGGCGTTGAGAATCGTCCAGGCCTCCTTGCCCGCCGGGTTGTAGGCGGTGGGGCGAACGAACATGGTGCGGCCAAACAGGTTCTGCCAGGCGGTTTCGGTGGTAATGCGTACCGGCAGATAGTGGGTGGTGTCGCTGCCCACGTGAAGCTCGGCGACGAAGTGCTCGTCACCGCCCAGGTACTCTTCCACCCGCGCCCAGAGCGCGTCGAACTTGTCGGCATCGAAGGGACGGTTGACGCTGCCCCAGTCGATGTCATCACGGGTGGTCGGCTCATCGACGATGAAGCGGTCCTTGGGCGAGCGGCCGGTGCGCTCGCCGGTGTTGACGACCAGGGCGCCGTCCGCCGAGAGGCGGCCTTCGCCCCGGG
The DNA here is from genome assembly GCF_025725645.1 of Halomonas sp. GD1P12. NCBI lineage: Bacteria > Pseudomonadati > Pseudomonadota > Gammaproteobacteria > Oceanospirillales > Halomonadaceae > Halomonas > Halomonas sp. GD1P12. The sequence continues at coordinate 2,325,650 of NZ_CP107007.1, forward strand.
CCACGGCGCGCTCGATCAGTTCGGCGCTGCCAAGGTTGATGTGGGCGTTGGGAGCGGCTTGAGTCGTGGTCATGTCAGTTCCTGGGCCAGGGGCCGATTCTCGGTATGAATGCTCGGCGCGAGTGCTCGATACACAGCCGACGAGGGCTGGGTCGTGCGCTTGGGGAGTCGCGTAGCCGCTCAACGAGCGGGCCGAGCGCTGAAGACCGGCGCATTATGGCAAAAAGAAAGCCCCCGTCAAACGGGGGCTTGGCGCGCCTTTTTTGTAGTTAAACTACTACAATTCGGGCATTTTTCGTGCTGCGCTGCAGTAACTTTTCAAACGCGCGTTCGTCTTTAGTCGTGGATGCCGCTTGTTAGCTGGGCCGCCACCGATCAACCGAGCCAACGCGTTTAAAGCGCGGCGACTACACGATCAGTGAATGACCGGCGCCGAGCTTCCGGGATCGTCGATTAACGCCTCGATTTCTGCCGCAGTGTAGTGATATTTCGTGTGGCAGAAGTGGCACTGCGTCTCGATCGAGCCCTGCTCTTCGAGAATATCCTTGAGCTCCGCCTCGCCCAAGGAGTAAAGCGCATGGCTCATGCGCTCACGCGAGCAGGTGCAGCCAAAGCGCAGAGCCTTGGGGTCGAACACACGCACCGTCTCTTCGTGATAGAGCCGGTAGAGCACCTCGCGCTGCTCGAGCCCTAGAAGCTCTTCTCGCTTGATCGTGTCGGCCAAATATACGCTGCGCTCCCAGGCATCGATATCCTGATTCTGCGAAGCGTCCGGCAGACGCTGGAGTAAAAGCCCGCCTGCGCGTTCGCCGTCGGCGGCGAGCCATAGCCTCGTGGGCAGCTGCTCGGACTGGCTGAAGTAGGCTTCCAGGCACTTTGCCAGCGTGTCGAACTCCAGCGCCACGATGCCCTGGTAACGCTTGCCCTCTTTCGGGTCCAGCGTGATGACGATCTGGCCTTCGCCAACCAGATCACGAAAGCCGGCCGAGTCATCGGGCAGCGCGCCCTCTTCGTTCAAGCGCGCAATGGCGCGCAGCTCGCCGCCGGGGTTGGATTCTGCCATCAAAAGCGACAGATCGCCCTGGCCGCGCACTTCGATACTGAGCGTACCGTCGAGTTTGACCGTATCGGTCAATAGCGCCACGGCGGCCAGAAGCTCGCCGAGCAGCGCGTTGACCGCGTCCGGGTAGGCGTGGCGGCTCAGCACTTCGTGGTAGGTGTCGGCGAGGGTCACGATTTCGCCGCGCACGTTGGTTTGGTCGAACATGAAACGCTGGATCTGATCAGACATATAAGGCCATCGAACGAGTGGAAATGAAGTTAAAGAATAAGGAGGTGAAGCGGGAGGAAAAACGCGGACTCAGGCTACTCGCCCTGGTTACGCTGAAAACGCTGAATCTCGCGGCGCTGTTTCTTGTCCGGACGCTTCAGGGGGTGCTGCATGACCTCGTTGTTGAGGCGGCGCGCTTCGGTCTCCTTGGCGCGTCTGGCCTGGCTCTGCTCGGTTTCGGCGTAAAGCGTTTGCGCCTCTGGGGCGCCGCGGCGCTGATCCGAGAGTTTTACCACCTCGACCTCGTAAATGTCCCAGCCCTGGGGTACGCGAATCAGCGCGCCGACTTCCACGTTCTTGCTGGTTTTCACGCGGTCGCCGTCGTAGTGAACCTTGCCACCTTCGATGGCTTTTTTAGCCAGTGCCCGGGTCTTGAAAAACCGCGCGGCCCAGAGCCACTTGTCCAGGCGAACGCTATCACTCATTAAGGCTCTCCTTGCTGTGCCGGTAAGTCATCGGGAAGCAGTTGGGCGAATCGGTCCAAAGCAACGAACTCCTGAAGCGCTTTTTCGGGGCGCTGGCTGTCGGGCTGTTTGATCCCCATCAGGTACTTGATGCCGAACTCCCGGGCGCTTTCGAGCACGCTCGGGTTGTCGTCGATGAACAGCGTCCGCTGCGGGTCGAACGGCTCGCGCTCTTGAAGCGCGAACCAGAACGCCTGCTCCTCCTTGGCCGCGCCCACGTCTTCCGATGAGATGATGGCGTCGAGGTACTTTTCCAACCCCGTCAGCGGCAGTTTCAGGCTTAAACTGGCCCGGTCGGCATTGGTGGCCAGCACGACCCTGGGGTGCGCGTTCTTGAGCCAGGTCAAAAAATCCAGCGCGTCGCTGCGAAAACCGATCAGATGCTGAATCTCGCGCTTGAGCGCCACGACATCGACATCGAGCTCCCGGCTCCAGTAAGCGAGACTGTACCAGTTGAGCGTGCCCTGCTCGCCGATGATGCGCGCCTTGAGCGTGTCTTGAGTGGCCTGGTCGAGCTTGTGTAGCTCGCCGTAGCGCTTGGGCAGATGCTCGAGCCAGAAGTGGCTGTCAAAGTGCAAGTCCAGCAGCGTGCCGTCCATATCGAGCAGGACGGTGTCGATCTCGCGCCAATCAATCATGGCCACTCCGGTGTTGAAGAGACAGTCGAAACGGTAAGCGTGCTATTGTAGCGCACGGCGTTTTGTCCAGCCATGGAGGCCTCATGTCCCGTCAAGATCCCATCAAACCGCACATTCTGGGCCGCGAAAGCGTGGCAAAAAGCCAGCTCTTTCACGTCGAGGCGCTGGATTTGCGCTTCTCCAACGGTGAACAGCGCCGCTTCGAGCGCCTGAGCGGCAGCGACCGCCCTGCCGTGATGATCGTCGCGATGCCGGACCCGGATCACGTGCTGCTGATTCGCGAATACGCCGCCGGTTTCGAGGAGTACGTGCTGACGCTGCCCAAGGGACTGGTCGACCCGGGCGAGGACATCCTCACCGCCGCCAACCGCGAGCTGATGGAAGAGTGTGGCGTCGGGGCACACCAGCTGGAGCCGCTGGTCGAGCTCTCTTTAGCGCCGAACTACATGCGCCACCGTATCCAGGTGGTGCTGGCCACCGACTTGTATGAAAAGCGCCTGCCCGGCGACGAGCCCGAGCCGCTGATTGTGGAAACGCACGCCCTCGAAGAGCTGCCCGCGCTTTTGCTGCGCGAGGATTTCCACGAAGCCCGCGCCATCGCCGCGCTCTACATCGCCCGCGATAAACTGCGTGACGAAAAGCGCTTTGACAGCACGGAACTGATTTAAACCCCACATTACAATTTTTGCAGGCGGGTTTTGAACATGAGTATGGGTGGAACAGCCACAGTTCGCGCTCTCTCGAACCGAGCATTCGCCCTTAGGCACCCGCTTTACCCAAGGCGCCTGTTGGCGCCATTCGCTCGCTAAAGCGGGCTCCTACAGGGGACGGCAAGCCTTCAAATGTCCCAAAGCACAGTGTTACGAACCTGGTAGGAGCAAGCGCCAGCTAGCGACCTCTCGCATCGGGCACCCAGGCGCTTGCTTCCTGTCTAACCCAAGGCGCCTGTTGGCGCCATTCGCCCGCTGAAGCGGGCTCCTACACGGGACGGCAAGCTTTCAAATGTCCCAAAGCACAGGGTTACGAACCTGGCAGGAGCAAGCGCCAGCTAGCGACCTCTCGCATCGGGCACCCAGGCGCTTGCTTCCTGCCTAACCCAAGGCGCCTGTTGGCGCCATTCGCCCGCTGAAGCGGGCTCCTACACGGGACGGCAAGCCTTCAAAATGTCCCAAAGCACGGGGTTACGAAACCTGGTAGGAGCAAGCGCCAGCTAGCGATCTCTCGAACCGGGCACACACCCTTACTGCCCGGCTCAAACCGGGCACGCCCGTCTAGTAAGCGGGAAGCGCGGGGCTCGATCTTTTCAGCGACTGGTTGACCCGCGCAAGTTTCTCGAGCGAGGCCTGGATGTTCTCCTCCTGAGCGCCCTTCAAACGGAACGCATCGACCACGTTGGCAAGCTCGAATACTTCGACGGTGAGGTTGTCAGCGGAGTCGGCGATCATCTGCACCTTGTGGGCGTTTTGCTGGGTCGTGCTGTCCATTTCCGCGATCGCGCCGTTGATCTGGCTGATCCCGCTACTCTGCTCATCGGAGGCGCTGGTGATGGACGCCATCAGCTCGCTGACCTGACTCACCTGGCGCATGACATTTTCGATCGATTTTTCCGCCTGCTGCACCGCGGTGCGACCACCGTCGACTTCCTCGGTGGCGCTGTCGATCATGCGACGGATTTCCTGGGCGGCGTCGGCGGAGCGTCCGGCAAGACTTCGCACCTCGCTTGCCACCACCGCGAAGCCGCGACCGTGTTCGCCGGCGCGCGCCGCCTCGACGGAGGCGTTGAGCGCGAGAATGTTGGTCTGGAAGGCAATACCGTCGATTACGCCGATCATTTCGGTCATTTTATCGGCGCTGTCGGCGATACGCTGCATGCGCTCGACGAGCTGCTCCATCTGTTTACGCGTGTCGCGGGTGCTGGCGGCGTTCTGCTCGGCAAGGTCGCTTGCCTGACGCGCGTTTTCGGTATTTTGCGCCACGGTCGCCGTCATCTGCACCATGCTGGAGGCAGTCTCCGCCAGCGAACTCGCCTGCTGGCCGGTGCGTTGGGAAAGCACGTCGTTCTCTTCGGCAATCTGCTCGACCGCCGGCGTCACTACAGAAACGCGGCTTTCGACCTCGCCTACCACCGCCGCCAGGCTAAAGCGCATCGTATCCAGCGAGTAGAGCAGATTGCCAAGCTCGTCGCTTCCCTGCTTTTGGGCGCGCGCGGCCAGGTTGCCGGCCGCCACCTGAAAGGTCATGTGGCGGGCGCCTTCCAGCCCCTTGAAGATCGAGCGTAGAATCACGATGCTGAGCCCCACCAGGGCCAAAAGCCCCACGACGATCAGTACCAGCTGGGCAACGAGCATCTGCTCACGGTCGCGGTGCGCCTCCTGGACCAGCGCCTGGGCGTCGGCACGTTCCTGCTCGACGAGCTGATCCGAAAGCTCTCGAAGCGTGCCGGTAGCCGGCAAGGCGGTATCGTTGAACGCCTCAAAAGCGGCAAAATTGCTGCCGGCGCCAAGTGCTGCCATCGTCTGATTCAGCGCGGCGCTCCACTGTCTCAGCGTGCCATCGAAGGCTTGTATGACCGTGTCCGCGGCGTCCTCGGCGGCCAGGTACGCGCTCCACCGGGTGTCGATTTCAACCAGCTGCTGCTGGGCGCTCGCCGTGATGGCCGCAATGTCCGCTCCTCGGGGGTTGCGCACGGCAGGCTCCACCTGCTGCACGGTTTCACTTACCCGCCGCTCGATGCTTTGTAGATTAGCGATCGACTGAAGTCCGCCGTCGTCGAGCCGTGCCAAACGATCGCCGGCGTTGACCAGCCCGTATACCCCAAGCGCCCCGGCAAGCCCCAGCAGCACCATCGCCACGACCACCATGCCGGTCAGTCGCGCTCTAAGGCTTCCAAGCTGAAAGCGGCCAAGCAGGCCCATGATACCCTTGCGCTGTATGGCACCCCCGCTCACGCGGTAGCGTCTCGAGGCGCCCTTTTCGCGAAGCTCCGAATAGACGTTTTCCGCCAGCGCGATGGCCTCAGGCTGCGCCTTGCGCCGCACCGAGGTGTAGCCAACGATACGGTCGCCATCGCGAAGCGCGGCGACCGTGGCGTTCACCCAGTAGTGGTCGCCATTCTTGCGCCGGTTCTTGACGTGGCCCTGCCAGGTGTTGCCTGCCTTGATGGTGTGCCAGAAATCCTTGAACGCCGCCTCGGGCATGTCCGGGTGACGAATCATGTTATGGGGCGAGCCCATCAGCTCGTCACGGGAATAGCCGCTGACCTCGACGAACGCGGCACTGGCGTAGGTGACGTTTCCCTCCAGATCCGAACGGGAAATCAAAACGGTCTCGTCGCCGAGCACGTACTCTTTTTGAGTCACAGGTTGATTGTTTCGCACCTTGGATTCCCGTCAACAATTATTAAAGTTGGGTTTGAGGCATTATCCTGATCCTCCCAAGGTTTAATTCGCCGAATAGGCATAAAAAAAGCCACTCTTTTTAATGAGAGTGGCGTATTAAAGTTATCAGTCTAACGTTTTAGCGCTATTTACTTGAACACGATATTGGCCACGTCCTTGTAGCGGTTGGCGAAGTGAACGGTCATGCCCTCTTTCAGGTAATCCGGCAGCTCATCGTAATCGCGCCGGTTGGGCTCGGGCAGAATCACCTCGAAGATATCGCTGCGCCGCGCGGCGATGACCTTCTCGCGAATGCCGCCCACCGGCAGCACCTGACCGGTCAGCGTGAGCTCGCCGGTCATCGCCAAAGGCCGGTCGATCGCCTTGTTGATCGCCAGCGATAACAGCGCCGTGGTCATGGTCACGCCGGCAGAAGGCCCATCCTTGGGTGTGGCGCCTTCCGGTACGTGCAGGTGCACGAACGCCTTGTCGAAGAACTCGGGGTCGGCGCCGTACTCCTTCAAGTGCCCCAGCGTGTAGCTGTAAGCGATGTTGGCGGACTCCTGCATTACATCGCCAAGCTTTCCGGTCAGCTTGAAGCCGCGGTCCAGCGAATGCACCTTGCCCGCCTCGATCGGAAGCGTCGCCCCGCCCATCGAGGTCCAGGCAAGGCCCGTCACCACGCCCTGGCCCTTGAGCACCTTCTCCTTACGGAACAGCGGCGCGCCGAGGAACTCCTCGAGGTTTTTGACCGAAATTTTCACCGTCTCTTCCGGCGACTCCAGAAGCTTTACCGTCGACTTACGCACGATGCGGTGAAGCTGCTTTTCGAGCTGACGCACCCCGGCTTCGCGGGCGTAACCTTCGATGACCTGCTTGAGCGCGGCGTCGGTCAGGTTGATGCGCTTTTTCGGCAGTTTGTTGCGCTCGAGAAGCTTCGGCCACAGGTGATGCTTGGCAATGTCCATCTTCTCTTCGGCGATATAGCCGGACAGGCGAATCTGCTCCATGCGATCCAGCAGCGGCCCCGGAATCGAGTCCAGCGTATTGGCGGTGCAGACGAACAGCACTTTCGAGAGATCCATACGCACGTCGAGGTAGTGATCGAGAAAATCGACGTTCTGCTCCGGATCGAGCACTTCCAGAAGCGCCGAGGCCGGGTCACCCTGGAAGGACTGGCCGAGCTTGTCGATCTCGTCGAGCATGATCACCGGGTTTTCGACCTCGACCTCCTTGAAGGCTTGGACGAGCTTGCCCGGCATCGCGCCGACGTAGGTGCGCCGGTGGCCCTTGATCTCGGCCTCGTCGCGCATGCCGCCCACCGAGAAGCGGTAGAACTTGCGCCCCAAAGCCTCGGCGATCGAGCGGCCCACGGAGGTCTTGCCCACCCCGGGCGGGCCGACCAGCAGCACGATCGAACCACCGACATCGCCCTTGAAGGTACCTTCGGCGAGAAATTCGACGATGCGCTCCTTCACGTCCCCAAGCCCGTCGTGGTCGCGATCGAGCACCTGGCGGGCGTGGTTCAAGTCCAGCTTGTCTTCACTGGTGATGCCCCAGGGCAGCGACGTCAGCCAGTCGAGGTAGTTACGGGTGGTGCCGTACTCCGGCGAGCCGGTTTCCAGCACGCTGAGCTTTTCGAGCTCGTCATCGATGCGGCCCTGAACGCGCTCGGGCACCTTGAGCGCTTTCAAGCGTTCGCGGAAGGTGTCGACATCGTTTTCCCGGTCGCCCTTGGAAATCCCCAGCTCGCGCTGGATGACCTTGAGCTGCTCACGCAAGAAGAACTCGCGCTGGCGCTCCTGCATCTGCGCGTTGACCTGCTCGCTGATCTCGCTTTGCAGCCTGGCGACATCGATCTCCTTGCGCAAAAGCGGCAGCACCTTGTGCATGCGATCCGCCACTGGCAGGGTCGCCAACGCGTCCTGTAGCTCCGGGCCCTTGGCCGAGGTGATCGCTGCGGCGAAGTCGGTCAGCGGGCCGGGCTGATTGGGGCTAAAGCGGTTGAGATAGTGCTTGAGCTCCTCGCCGTAAAGCGGGTTGATCGGCAACAGCTCCTTGATGCCGTTGATGATCGCCATGGCATACGCGCGGGTCTCTTCGTCCTCGGCGTCGACCGGCTCCTTGGGGTAGCTCACTTCGACCAGATACGGCGGCTCTTTCGAGAGCCAGCGCTGAATCTTGAAGCGGCGCACGCCCTGGGCGATGAACTGAATCTGCTGGTCTTCGCTTTTGAGCTTATGGACCTTGACCGCAGTGCCGATGGCGGGAAAGTCGCCCTCATGAAGTGAATCGATGCCCTGCTCGCCCACGAAGGCGACACCCAACGTGTGGTGCGGGGTATTGCCGACCCGGCGCATGGTCTCTTCCCAGCGATCCTTGTTGATGACCAGCGGCTGTACCTGGGCGGGAAAGAAGGGGCGATTGTGGATCGGGAGCAGGTAGATGCGCTCCGGGAGCATATCGCTGGCCGAGACGAGTGAGTGAACCCGCTCGCCATCGGAGCGATGTTCGTCGGCGCGATGCTCGTCGTCCTGAGCGGTATCGTCATCGCCGACGTCTTCGTCGGTCAACCAAACGGGTGAATCGTTATCGTGTTCATGATCCTGGTCGCTCATGCGCCCTCCATCGACTGAGACTGACGGCCACGCCGTCTGGCATGTTCAATGGAATGTGGGCAGCGCGATGAAACTTCAACCCTTGGGCAGATAACCGTATCGCGCCAGGGGTGCCCCGCACCGGTCAGCGAACAGCGAGTTACTGGGGCAATAGCTCGGGCAGCGGCCGTCCGTTGACCCGCCAGCTGCCGCGAATGACGTCGAACTGCAGCTCCTGGGTGCCCAACGGCAGGCCCAGCCAGAGCGCGGCGACCGTGGGCGCGTCGTACCAGACGAAGTCCCCGTCGAGCCGGTCGCGCCAGCGCCAGCGCGTTTTGGCGTCGTTCAGATCCTCGAGACGGAGCGCATCGAGGCGGCGGCCGTCGAAAAAAAGCGCGCCGTCGGCGGCGACATCGATACCCAGCAGCGGGCTCTCGAGCTGGATGCGGGTCACGTCAAGGCGTGGAGAGTCGCTTAAAAGCTGCAGCACCTCCGGCTCGATGCGCGCCATGACGCCTTCGGCCATCGGCCGCTCCGGGTCGCCCCAGGCGGCTTCCTGGCGCAGGCGGCGAATGATTTGACGCACCGCGTCGGCGTTGAGCCTTGAAAGCTCCGCCTCGATCTCGCCGCTCACAAGCGGCGTATCCGGCGCTTCGCTGGGTACATGCACATCCCCCAGCGCCAGCCGCCCTTTCAGACGCAGCTCGCTTTCATCCAGGACCATCTGGCTTTGCACTTCCGTCGGGGCAACGGTGATCTCGTATCCCGGATAAAAGAGCGTGGTGGATTCGACGGTAAGATGGTCGCGCTGGGCGAAGTGGTAGGCGTCTTCGATATAGGTGTAGCGGCTTTCCAGTACCGTCGGGCCAAAGCGCAGGTAGGCCGGCCCATCGCTCAGCGTGAGCTGGTCGAACAGCGCGCGAAGGCGCCAGTCGCCGAATACGCCCTCCAGGCGCAGGCGCGCGCCGCGCACATCGAGCTCGCGCCCGCTTTGCTGAATGACGAACGGCGCCAGCGCCAGGCGCAGCTCGCTCTTGCCGCTCAGCGTATGGTAGCGCCCCTGCCAGCGCGGCAGCGACAGCGCCGACACCTCGCCCACTGCCTTTTGCAAAGCGCTTCCCAGCCGCGGCACCAGCGTGCCCTGCACGTCGGTACTCAAAAGCCCGTGGCGGGCATCGTAGGTGACTTCCAACTGCCAGGGCCTGCCCAGCAGCGGCGATAGCAAAAGCCGTCCCTGAGACGAGAGCCAGCCGGGGCGACTCTCCGGGCGGCTGACGCGCCACTCGCCGCGCGCTTCCAGATCCTCCAGCGCCTGGCTCAGGCTGCGCTCGAACAGAACGCTCGAGATCAACTGCGCGACGGCCCAAACGAGCGACGCCACGACGATGATCGGGACTATAAGACGTTCCTTGCGCATGCCATCTCCCTGGATAGCCGAAATCAGGCGCCCTCTTCCAACGTGCCGGGCCGCTGCGTGACCGTGCTGCTTTTGTTGCGTATTGCTTGTGTTGCGTATTGCCTGGGTTACGCGCTGCTTTAGCCACGTCTATGGATAATCACCTTATTGCTTTTACACGCTAAGGCCAAACGCATCACCCTGAACACGACGCTTTAAAGCGTAATACCGCCCCGTGACACCGGCATGAAAGACCCGGTTCTGGCCTAGTGCAGCCAGAACCACAGGTGCATGGTGCTCCAGGCATAGATGCCCGCCATGACATCGTCGATCATGATGCCAAAGCCGCCGGCGACCCGCCGGTCGGCCCAGCGGATCGGCCAGGGTTTGAAAACATCGAAGATGCGAAACACGATGAACCCCCAAAGCGCCGCCTCCCAGGAGAACGGTACCGCCGCCATGGTGATCCAGTAGCCGACGAACTCGTCCCAGACGATGCCCGAATGGTCGTGAACGCCCAGATCGTGGGAGGTCTTGTCGCACAGCCACACGCCCACGATGAAGGCGACCAGCACCACGCTCAAATACCAGCCCAGCGGCAGATCCGCCATGATCCAGTAAAACGGAATGGCCGCCAGCGTGCCAAAGGTACCCGGCGCCCAGGGCACCATGCCGCTACCCAGGCCGAAGGCGAAAAAGTGCGTGGGGCGTCGCCAGACGCTTGATGGAGCCTTGATCATGGCCGCCCCCGATGAAAATGCTGCCAGCCTGGCGCCGCGTCCGCCGGCACGCCATAAACGCCCGGCGCCTCGCAGCAGCGCCCGATCACAGAAAGCGCGAGCCCCACAGCCGCCAGCGCCTTTTGGGCCTTTTCAAGCTCACCGGGTGCCAGCGTCACCAGCAGCTCGTAGTCGTCGCCGCCGCCGAGCATGGCGGCCTGCGCCTGCTCCTCGCCCAGCGCCTCGATCAGGCCCTCGGCGGCAGGCAGCGCATCCATATCGAGCTCGGCGCCCACGTTCGACGCCTGGCGCACATGGCCGAGATCGGCCAGCAGCCCATCGGAGATATCAAGCGCGGCACTGGCGATGCCGCGCAGCGCAATGCCCGCCTCGAGCCGGGGCTCGGGCAGCAGGTAGCGCTTTAACAGCGGGTGCGCCAGATCGCGCTCGCCGCGCTGCCAAAGCGCAAGCCCTCCGGCGCCGCCGCCAAGCGCCCCGGTCACGGCGATCAAATCGCTCGGGCGGGCGCCAGCGCGGGTGAGCGCTTGTCCTTTGGGCACCTCGCCCATCACGGTCACGCTGATGCCAAGCGGCCCGCGGGTCACGTCCCCGCCTGCCAGCACCATTTGGTGGCGATCGCAAAGCGCGTGGAACCCCCGGCCAAAGCCTTCGAGCCAGCACGCGGCGGCGGCTTCGTCTTCAAACGCACCGCCAGGCGTTGTCAGCGCCATCAAACACCAGCGCGAACGCGCGCCCATCGCCGCCAGATCGCTCAAGGCCACCGCCAGCGCGCGATGGCCGATGGCCTTTGCGGGGGCATCGGATGGAAAATGAACGTCCGCGTTCGAGGTGTCCACACTTACCGCGAGTTCAAAGCCCGCCTGCGGGATCAAAAGCGCCGCATCGTCGCCGCCGCCCAGCGCCACGCCGCGATCGAGCGCGGCGGGCGCGGGCTTTAGAAACCGTTCAATGAGTTCGAATTCGCCAAACACAATGGCCCCTTAACGCAATTCAAGCGCTGCGCCTTACAGGCGGCGAGCGCTGACCTCGGCACTGCGTAAGCGATTCGCCAGCTTATCGAGGATGCCGTTGACGTACTTGTGGCCATCGGTCGCGCCGAAGGATTTGGCCAGCTCCACGCCTTCGTTGATCGCCACGCGGTAAGGCACTTCCGGGCGCTTGGCAAGCTCATAAGCGCCCAGGCGCAAAATGGCCAGCTCCACCGCGTCGAGATCCTCGAGGCGACGATCCAGAAGCGGCGCGATTTCGCGGTCGAGCTCACTCTTGTGGCGCACGGTTTCGTGCAACAGCGTATGGAACAGTGCCTTGTCGGCAATCTCCATCACCTTGACCCAGTTTTCGTGGTCTTCCAGGTCATCGTCGGCGAGCTGGCTTCTAAATTCCGCCTCGACGGTGGTGGCGGACTTGCCGGTCATGTCCCACTGATAGAGCGCTTGAACGGTCAGTTCGCGCGCGGCGCGACGAGCCTGTTGGGCGGCGCTTTGCTTACGCTCCGGACGCTCGCTCATGAGTCGTCTCCGGGCAGGGCACGCAAGAGCGAGACCATTTCCATGGCGGCCATCGCGGCCTCGGTGCCCTTGTTGCCCGCCTTGGTGCCGGCGCGCTCGATCGCCTGCTCGATGGACTCCACGGTCAATACCCCGTTGGCCACCGGCGTATCGAATTCGAGCTGCAGGTGGTTGATGGCCGTATTGCAGCCGCCGGCCACGTACTCGAAGTGCGGCGTGCCGCCGCGAATCACCGCGCCCAGCGCAATGACCGCCTCGGGCTTCATGGTCTTGAGCACGCGCTTGACCGCCAGCGGAAGCTCCCAAGCGCCGGGCACGTGGACGATATGAATATTGTCGGCATCGACGCCGTGACGCGTCAGGCTATCGACCGCGCCTTCGACGAGGCTATCGACCACGTGATGGTTGAACCGCCCAACGACGATTACGTAGCGCCCGTCGACATCGACGAAGCTGCCTTCAACTTGCATAAGGGATTGCATCTCTTTCATCCTACTCAATAAGCGTATCAGAACGTCTCACACGGACGCTGAATCGGTGCCGTTGTCGGGGCTTACCAGCTCGACCACTTCCAGGTCGAACCCCGACAGCGCTGAAAACTTCCACGGCGAGCTCAAAAGGCGCATTTTGCCCACGCCCAGATGGCGCAGAATCTGCGATCCGGTGCCGATGGTCAAATAGTGGCCGGAGCCGTCGGAGTCGCTGGTGCGCGGCGGCTGCACGCGTCCCAAAAAGATATCCAGCTGATCCTTCAAATCTTGGGCCGGGTGACCCTCATCGATCAGCACCAGCACGCCGGCCTCTGCCGCTGCGATCTCCTCGAGCGCCCGATGGGCGTGCCAGCGCGATGACGCCTCGTGCTTGAGCCCCAGCACGTCTCTGAGCGTGTCCTCCAGGTGAACACGCACCGTCGTCGTGGTGTCCGGCGACGGCCGCCCCTTCACCAGCGCCAGGTGGTGGCCGCCCTGCAGCCGGTCGCGAAACACGTGCAGCGCAAGCGGGCCGTGTGCGGTCGCCACCTGAGTGGTTTCGATCAGATCGACGGTCTGCTCGTTGACCATACGGTAATGAATGAGCTCGGCGATGGTGCCCATCTTGATCCCGTGCGCCCTGGCGAACACCTCGAGTTCCGGGCGGCGCGCCATGCTGCCGTCATCGTTCATGATCTCGCAGATCACCCCGCTCGGGTCGCACCCGGCAAGGGCGGCCAGATCGCAAGCGGCTTCGGTGTGGCCCGCTCGGCGCAGCACGCCGCCGGGCTCGGCCATCAGCGGAAAGATGTGGCCAGGCTGAACGATATCCGCCGCGCGGGCGTTGGGTGCGGCGGCGGCCTGCACGGTGCGCGCGCGGTCGGCGGCCGAGATCCCGGTGGTGACCCCTTCGCGCGCCTCGATCGAGAGCGTGAACTTGGTGCCAAAGCCCGAGCCATTGTTGCCCACCATCAGCGGCAGGTTCAGCCGCTCGCAGCGCTCGCGCGTCATCGGCATGCAGATCAAACCACAGGCGTGGCGTGCCATGAAGTTGATATGCTCGGCCTGAACCTTCTCGGCCGCCATGATGATATCGCCTTCGTTTTCGCGATCCTCATCGTCCATGAGGATCACCATCTTGCCCTGGCGGATATCCTCGACCAGCTCGCTGATCGGGGACAAACCATCAAAAGAGGGTTGCACCATGGAAACTCCCGTAAAGTAGCCGCACCGTCGTGCGATGTTGCGCGCAGGGTACCGTGGCTGGCCCCGCCGCGCCAGATTTAGCGCGCGCAAGGCCTGGCCTGCGCGTGTCACGATCATCGAAAACGTTCTTTCAAGGCGCCACCGCGCGGGGCGTGGCGATAATGCGCCAATCGTTGCCGACGGCACGAATATCCTGAATATCGAGGCGCTTTTGGTCCGCCATTTCGCTCAACCCCTGGAGGGCGAAAAGCGGTCGCGCCTCGCCTCCCAAAAGTGTCGGCGCGACAAATAGCTGCAGCTCGTCGATGAGCCCTGCATCGAGCAGGGAGCCTGCCAGGGTCGCGCCGGTTTCGACCAGCACTTCGTTGACATCATACTCGCTCGATAAAAAGCCGAGCATATCAGAAAGCGACACCCGCCCCGCCTTCACGGCGGGCATGACGTGAATGCGCGCCCCCGCCGCTTCGAGTTTTTGGCGCTTCTCTTCACTATGCGCCTCGGTCGTGATCACCAGCGTCTGGCCCGGCTCCTGCAGGCAGGCCGCGGCCAGCGGCAGGCGAAGCGTGGAGTCCATGATCACGCGAAGCGGCTGGCGGGTCACGACCGTCTCGGCGTTCTCCAGGCCCAGCTGCTCGGCGCGAACCGTCAAGCGAGCGTCGTCCAGAATGATCGACTCGACGCCGCTCAAAATGGCGCTCGAACGCGCGCGCAGTCGCTGTACCTGGCGCCGGGCCTCGGGCCCGGTGATCCACTGCGACTCGCCGGAGCCCATGGCGGTGCGCCCATCCAGGCTCATCGCCATTTTCAGGCGCACGAAGGGCACACCGCGCTGCATGCGTGAGACGAACCCCGGGTTGAGCGCGCGGGCGTCCGCCTCCAAAAGCCCCACATCGACTCGAATGCCCGCGGCTTTCAAGCGCTCGATACCGCGCCCGGCCACTTTCGGGTTGGGGTCGACCATGGCCACGACCACGCGCGCCACGCCGGCCTCGACCAGCGCCTCGGCGCAAGGCCCGGTGCGCCCGGTATGCGAACAGGGCTCGAGCGATACGAACGCCGTTGCGCCGCGCGCGTTGTCGCCGGCGGCGTTAAGCGCGTGCACCTCGGCGTGGGGTTCGCCGGCGCGCTCGTGAAAGCCCTCGCCGACGACGAGGCCGTGCCCGCCCCCTTCACCGTTTTGAACAATCACGCAGCCGACCCGCGGGTTGGGGTCGGTGGTGTAAAGCCCCTTTTTGGCCAGCGTAATGGCGCGGGCCATGTGCACGTGGTCGGCGTTGGAAAACGGCGCGTCCATCAGCTCTCCTCGCGGGGCTTGCCGGCGTCGCTCTTGGGCCCCTGAGGCGCCAGGCGGTCGATCTCGGCGCGAAACTCGTCGAGATCCTGAAATTTGCGATAGACCGAGGCGAAGCGGATATAGGCCACCTGGTCGAGCCCGCTGAGCGCGTTCATGACCGCCTCGCCGATATCGCGGGCGTTGACTTCACGATCACCCCGGGCGCGCAGCTGCTGGCGAATGCGCTCGACCGCCGCCTCGATCGCCTCGGCGCTGACCGGGCGCTTTTCGAGCGCACGCAGCATGCCGGCGCGCAGCTTGACCTCGTCGAAGCTCTCCCGCGAGCCGTCGGACTTCACCACCCGCGGCATGATCAGCTCGGCGGTTTCGTAGGTCGTGAAGCGCTCCTGGCAGCTGGCACACTGGCGGCGCCGGCGCACCTGGTCGCCGTCGGCCACCAGGCGCGAATCGGACACCCGCGTATCGTGAGCACCACAAAAAGGGCAATGCATGGCCGTTCACCTATGGTTGAAGCAGCGGTCGAAGCAGCAGCTATGGTTAAAACAGTAACGGTTAAAGCAGTAAAGAACGCACCTATTAAGGTCAACGCGCATCGAAGCCGGCGCGTCGACACCGATACGTGATTAAAAAAGCGCGCTGCCTGACGCGTTTTTTTAATCACGGGCGCCCTGAAGCCGCGCTGACAGGTGCGGGCATAACCTAGCATTGTAACGATTTGGCACACAAGCTGCAGCGTTTGTGACAGTTTACCCGGAGGAGGCGCCATGACGCTTTTCGAACAGACACTTCACCGCTACCTGACCCACCTGTACGGCCACCGCGCCGGCGAAGTCACGCGGCGCGTCAAGCAGCACCTGGAATACTATCGAAACGCACGTGAGCGCGGCGAAAGCCAGGACGGCACGCCGGTTGCTCGCGTGACCAGCACGCCCGCCGACGCACCACTTTGGAGCGAAAAGGATCAGTGGGTGATCAGCTACGGCGACTCGATCGTTCAAGGCGATACGGCGCCGCTGACCGTGCTGAGCGATTTTCTGCGCGCACGGTTAGGCGACTGCATCAGCGGCGTTCACGTGCTGCCATTTTTTCCCTGGAGTAGCGACGACGGCTTTTCGGTCATCCATTATCGTGAGGTCAACCCGGCGCTAGGCGATTGGTCGCACATTCGCGAGCTTGCCAGCCACTTCGACCTGATGGGGGACCTGGTGCTCAACCATGTCTCTCGCGAGTCGCTCTGGTTCGTCGACTACCTGACCGGCAGCCTTCCCGGGCGCGACTTTTTCATCGAGGTCGACCCGGAAACCGATGTCTCCCAGGTGACCCGCCCGCGTAGCAGTCCGCTGTTGGTGCCCGTGGCCACCCGCCGGGGTACGCGCCATCTATGGGCCACGTTTTCGGATGACCAGATCGACCTTAATTTTGAGAACCCGGACGTGCTGCTCGAATTCGTCGGCATTCTGCTTTTTTACCTGCTGCAGGGCATCCGCATCATTCGCCTCGACGCGGTGGCCTTTTTGTGGAAACGCCTGGGCACGAACTGCATTCACCTTCCCGAAACCCATACGGTCGTGCGGCTATTGCGTGCGATCGTCGACGAAATTGCGCCGGGAACGCTACTCATCACCGAAACCAACGTACCTCACGCCGAAAACATCAGCTACTTCGGCCTCGACCGGCTGGCGCCGGGCGCCCCGGAGCGCGCAAGCGCCGCAGACGAGGCGCACATGGTCTACCAGTTCGCCCTGCCGCCGCTTCTACTTCACACCCTGACCCGCGGCGAAACCGTGACCATGCAGGCCTGGCTTGCGAGTCTGCCGCCGCTGCCCGATAACTGCACCTACCTGAACTTCACCGCCAGCCACGACGGCATCGGCGTGCGACCGCTGGAGGGTTTGCTGCCGGATCACGAGCGCGACGCGCTGTTGGAGCTGATGCACCGCTTTGGCGGCTTCGTCAGTATGCGCAGCAACCCGGACGGCACCGACACCGCCTACGAAATCAACATCACCTGGTTCGAGGCGATGCGCGGCACCCGGCGCGGACCAGACCCCTGGCAGATCGCTCGCTTTCTTTGCAGCCAGGCGATCATGCTCACGCTCCAGGGTATTCCCGCGCTTTACATTCACACGCTGACCGGCTCGCTCAACGATCATGAGGGCGTCGAGCGAAGCGGGCGGCTGCGCTCGATCAACCGCCACCGCTGGTCGCTCGATGAGCTCGATTTGCTGCTCGAAAGCCCGACCACGCCAACCCATGATATATTCTTCGCGCTGCAGGAGTTTCTGCGCCAGCGCCGTGCCGAGCCCTGTTTTAACCCGGCGGCGGCCCAGCAGGTGCTGGCCACCAGCGACAACCTGCTGGCGATCACACGCGGCCCGCTCGAGGATGGCCGCACGCTGCTGGCGCTGTTCAACGTGACCGACCAGCCCGCCCCGCCGGGTGACGGCGGTGCAGAGCTCACGCAAGCGCTCGACGCGAATCAGTGGCGCTTACTGGCCGATGCCACGCCCTGGACGCCGGAAAACGCCCTGCCGCCCTACGCCGTTCGCTGGCTGGTGAGCGACGGCGGTTGAGGTGATATGGATCGAGACGATGAACCCGCCCGCTTTTCCACTCACACAAGAGACTCACCATGGCGACTTTTAGCAAGACCGCCTCAACTGCCGCGCTGATGCTTGCCGTTCTCGCCACCGCCGCCAGCGCCGCGCCGCTGCCTGCCCCGATCGAGGCGCTCAAGGCGCAAGGCATCGCCATTCACGAGCGTATCGACGCCCCTGGCGGACTGACGGGCTTTGGCGCGAGCCGCCAGGGCCAGGAGATGATCGTCTACCTGACGCCGGATGGCGAGCACGCCGTGGTCGGCACGCTTTTCGACTCAAGCGGCGAGAACCTGACCGAGGCGCAGCTCGAGGCCGCGGTTCGGGTGCCGCTGGAGGCGCAGACCTGGCAGCGCCTGGCGCAGAGCCACTGGATTCAGGACGGC
The DNA here is from genome assembly GCF_025725645.1 of Halomonas sp. GD1P12. NCBI lineage: Bacteria > Pseudomonadati > Pseudomonadota > Gammaproteobacteria > Oceanospirillales > Halomonadaceae > Halomonas > Halomonas sp. GD1P12. The sequence goes on from NZ_CP107007.1 coordinate 2,343,653, forward strand.
GATGTCGACGCGCCGCGCACGCTCTACATGTTCACCGATGCCAACTGCACCTACTGCAAGCGGCTGTGGCGCCAAACGCGCCCCTGGGTCGAGGCCGGTCAGGTGCAGATTCGTCATATTATGGTCGGCATTCTGGCACCCACGAGCCCGGCGCTTGCGGCCACGATACTGGCCGCCGAGGACCCCACCGCCGCACTGACGGCCCACAGCGAAGGCGAGCCGCTCGAACCCGGCGCCCAGGCCATCGAGATCGAGGAGCAGGTCTACGCCAACAACCAGCTCTTCGAAGGGCTGGGCTTGGTCGCCACGCCCACGACCGCCCTTCAGCGCCAAACCGAAGAGGGGCATACACGCCTGGATCGTATCGAGGGCTTGCCGAGCGAGCAGCGTCTGATCGAGATGATGGGTGGTGAGGCGCCCTAAGCCGCCCGATACACTTTCAGGCGCACCGAAGCCGATTCCACTACGACTAAAGAGTACCCACTCGCTTCTAATGCGCCCCTCAAGGAGGCCGATAAAAGACATATCAATAATAAAAGGATCTTCCATGAAGCGTTTAACAACGACACAAAAGCTTTGGGGCACACTGGCGGTGATTTGGGTATCGATGCTGCTTCTCGTGGGGTGGCTGGCCTGGGATAACCGCCAAACGCTCACCGACGAACGACAAGCCAGCATCCGCTATATCGTGATTGGCGTTCAAAGCCAGGTAGAAGCGCTGCAGGCGAGGGCAAGCCAGGGCGAATTCGATCAGCAGGAGGCGCAGCGACGCGCCGTCGAGCTCATCTCGAATCTCCGTTACAACGACGGCGAATACCTGTTCGCCTTCGACGATCAGCTTCGCGTCATTTCACACCCGACGCGAGACACCGGCACCGATATGAGTGGCTACGAAGACGCCAACGGCGTGCGGCTCTACGCGGATCTGCTCGAGGCCGCCCAGAACGGCGGCGGGCACGTTTACTACGCCACCACCCGCCTCGGTGAAGACGAGCAGATTCCCAAGATGAGCTACGTCGCCTACGTCCCCGAATGGGGCTGGGGCATCGCCACCGGCGTCTATATCGATGACATCAACGCGGCGTTCATCGATAGCCTGATCAAGGCCGCGCTGGCACTGCTGCTACTGGGGCTACCCATGACGCTGCTCATGGGCTGGGTGATTCGCGATATCGCCAAACGCTTGGGCGGCGATCCTCGCTACGCCGCCGGCGTCGTTCGCCACATCGCCGATGGTGATCTGACCGTCAGTACCCGGCTTGCCCATACGGACCAGCAAAGCTTGCTATTCGACATCAACCGGATGCGAGAAAGCCTGGCCAACACCATCGGCGAGATTCATCAGGGCGCCGATGAGGTCAACGGCAGCGTCGTGCAAATTGCGGGGGTCAACGAAGAGCTTTCCACGCGCACCGAGCAGCAGGCGGCGTCGCTTGCCGAAACCGCCTCCAGCATGGAAGAGCTGACCGCCACGGTGAAACAAAACGCCGAACACGCCGATCATGCGCGCAAGCTCGCCTCCTCGACCGCGGAAAACGCCCAGCGCGGCAGCAGCGCCATGCTCAGCGTCGTCAGCATGATGGAAGCCATTAGCCAAAGCTCGAGCCAGATGAGCAGCATCGTCAACACCATCGATACCATCGCGTTTCAAACCAATATTCTCGCGCTCAATGCCTCCGTCGAGGCGGCGCGGGCCGGCGAGCAGGGCCGCGGGTTTGCCGTGGTGGCAAGCGAGGTGCGCCAGCTGGCCAGTCGCTCCGCCGCCGCCGCCCAGGAGATCAAACAGCTGATCGAGGACTCCGGCACGAAGGTCGCCGACGGCAGCCAGCAGGTGCGCAGTACAGGCGAGGTCATTGATCGCGTGGTTGGCGACATTCGCGAGCTCAGCACGCTCGTACAGGAGATCGCCGCCGCGACCATCGAGCAGAGTAGCGGGATCGAGCAGGTCAATGACGCCGTGACCCAGATGGATCAAATGACCCAGCAAAACGCCGGGCTGGTGCAGCAGAGTAACCACACCGCCCAGCAGCTTTCCGAGCTCAGCCATCAGCTGCGCCAGGCGGTCGCCAACTTTCGTATCAACGCCAGTGAGCCTTCGCCCACGCCTGCGTCCTTGAGCTCCACCCCCGCCCTCGCCGCTTTCTAACCCGCCGCCCGGTCGATTCGTCGACCGGGCGCGGCGTTTTCAACGCCCGTTCATACCTTGCCCTGGTTATCAAGCTCCACGGCCTCGTGCATGCGCGGGAGCAGATCGGGAATGGCGGCCTGTACGCGGCTCCAGCTGGGAATGAAGGGGCGCTCGCGCGGGTTGTCCAGAAACAGGTTGCCCGCCTCCAGCAGGTTACTGGCGAAAAGCTCGACGGCCTGCTCTTCGCTGTGGCGATCCAAGCTCAGGCCATTCATGGTGGCGTCGTGGTCGTAGGCTTCGATCAGATCCAGCGCCAGCCGGTAGTAGGTCGCCTTCAGGGTGCGAAAATCCTCGCTGCTGAAACTCACGCCCTGGGTGGCGAGCTTGCGATAAAGCGCCTTGGCGATGTCGAGGCTCATGCGGTTGAGCCCGCCGGAGGCGTCCTCTTCGCTGACCGGCTGGTGCTTGTGATCGTAGGTGTCGGCGATATCGACCTGGCAAATCTGGCGCATCGAGTAGTTGCGCTGAAGCTCTGACAACACGCCAATTTCAAGGCCCCAGTCCGCCGGAATACGAATGCCTTCCAGCACTTCGCTGCGCATGGCGAACTCGCCGGAAAGCGGATAGCGAAAGCTGTCCAGATAATCCAGATACGGCAGTGGCCCGCAGACGGTTTTCAGCGCGCGCAAAAGCGGCGTCACCATCAGCCGCGAGACGCGCCCGTTGAGCTTGCCCTCGGCAATACGCGGGTAGTAGCCCTTGCAGAAGCTGTAGTTGAAGCGCGGGTGGGCCAGCGGGTACATCAGGCGCGCCAGAAGCCCCCGATCGTAGGTCAGAATATCGCAGTCGTGCAGCCCCACCACTTTCGAGCGGTTCGACGCCAGCAGGTAGCCCGAACAGTACCAGACGTTACGCCCCTTGCCCGGCTCCACCGCCCCCAGGCCGTGGTCTTCGAGCTCGTCGTGTAGCGCGGTCAAGCGCGGGCCGTCGTTCCAGAGAATGCGGGTATGCTGGGGCAGGCGTGAAAAGAACTCCCGGGCATAGAGAAACTGCTCGCGGTCGGCGCGATCCAGGCCAATCACGATTTCGCCCAAATAAGGTACGTCCTTGAGCTCATCGATGATCGCCGACAGCGCCGGCCCCTCGAGCTCGGAAAACAGCGACGGCAGAATCAATCCCATGGGGCGGCGCTCGGCGAACCGGCAAAGATCCGCCTCCAGCTCCGCGACGGGGCGGCGGGTCAGGTTATGAAAGTCCGTGATCAATCCATTCTGATGAAAATCGCTCATATGCCCTCTCTGGCGTAGCGCCTGCGTTTTAGTTTGTTCGCGTTCGGTCAGGGCGTGTCGGTATCAAGGCTTGGCCGTTCATCCTGGCCGCCCCACCAGTGCGTAAGACCTTCGACCCAACCAGCGGGGCCAAAGGCGTCGGTGCGATAAAGCGCGGCGCTTTGAGGCTCGACCGCCAAGTCGTGGCGCCCCTTGATGACCACCGCCTGATCCACCGCTTCGAGCATGGCGATGTCGTTGGGGCCGTCGCCCAGCCCCAGGGTCAGTGGGCGGCTGCCTCTCAGGGCGCTAAAGCGCTTGACCAGCCACTCCACGGCGCTCCCCTTGTTCGAAGACGCCCCCATCACGTGATAAAACCGTCCGCCCTGGGTCAACGTCAGCCCGTCGCTTTCCAGCGCCAGGCGAAAGGCGTCGAGGGCGATGTCGTTGTCCTCCCACACGAGCGGCTCGCTGCCTTCGCGTTGGCGCGCGGCGAGCGCGCGCGGCTCATCGAGCCCGGTCAGCGCCATCAGCTCCTCGACGGACATCTCCCCCATTCGGATAAAACGAACGCCCAGACGCTCGCGCCACACGTTCAAGCGCGCGCGAATGAAGCGGCTATCCACACCGGTATGTTTGATGACGAGGCTGTCGCGGGCGCTACCGGGGCGGTCAAGGCTCGGGTGACACCAGCCCGGGGGTAAACCGATGACCGCGCCGTTTTCGGCGACGAAGGGCGTTGCGGTGAGATCCAGCGCCTGGCGAAGCGCGATGAGCTCGGCGCGGGTTTTGCTGGTCACAGGGATGACCGGCACGCCGAGCACGCGAAGCCTTGTCAGCGTGGCGCGGGCAGGCGAGAAATCGTAGCTGTCGTGATCGAGCAACGAGCCGTCCAGGTCGGTGACCACCAGGCGCGGCGTTAAAGCGAGCTCCAGCGCCGGCGTGTCTGCCGTTGACGTTTCACGGGAGTGCGTTGGCTTGCTCGAAGAGGCATGTTCCGTCATGGCATTACCTACTTTAGGTCAAACGCTGCTTTAGGTTGAACGGCGCGCAAGCCAACGAGGCGATGGCCTTCAAAAAGCCTTGATCCATCCCGGCGCATTGGCTTGTCTCTCATCCAAGCAGATTGTGTGCCACTCGATAAAACACTTTTTCAATCAGTGCATTGCAAAGTGAATGAACCATATAAAGGCAGAAAGCACTAGAAGAGCGCACCCCCAAAGCTCTATTTTGGTGCAGAAAATGTGCGTTTTTTTGAGCGTGGCGAACGCCACGAAAAGGCAAAGTTGGACAAGCCTTGAATCGGCGTATAAAAAAATTTGAAAAAAACTCTTGGCAGAAGCACGAAAATGTCTATACTCAAATTGTACCTGCTGGCGGCCTTGTACACCCCTCACCTGACGCCAGCAGACTACACCGAGCCAAGCCCTAGCTGACCCGCCCCCCCCCCGGCGGGTCTTTTTTTGGCCATCATTTTATAAACTGCGTTGTACACCGTTTTATAAACTGCTTTATAAACCGTTTCGCAGGCCTTATCGCGACATCCCCACTCTGTTCGACGTGATCACTATTCAATGTGAATCACTACTTCGACGCGGCGATTGCGCGCGCGCCCTTCGACGGTCGAGTTATCCGCCAGCGGGCGCGTCGCGGCGAGCCCCACCGCGCGCAGCCGCGACGCATCGACGCCCGCGGCCTGCAGCGCCTCGACGATGGCGATCGCCCGGGCGCTGGATAGCGCCCAGTTCGAGGAGTACTCCGGCGTGTTGATCGACTGGCTATCCGAGTGACCTTCGACCGACACCTCACCATCGAAGCGCTGAATGGTCTCCAAAAGGCTTCCCACCAGCGAGGCGCCGTCATCGGTCAGCTCTGCCGTGGCGGAAGGAAACAGCAGCCGGTCCTGCACGCGCAGGCTGATGCCTTCGGCCACGCGCGCGACTTCCACCCCGTCAAGACTCGGCAAATAGAGCGACTCGTTCAAACGCTCGGCCACGCTGACCGCGCCGCGTACCGCTTCTTCACTGATGGGCACCGCGTTGACCGGCGGCTCATCGGTCAGAATCACCATGTAGTCGGCAAGCGGCGCCGCGCCTACAGGCCTAAGCGCTTGGCTTGCGCGTTCGGCGAATAGCGGCGCGGGCAGCAGCCACTCGAAGGCGGGCGCCGCGGGCACCTCCTCAAGTTCCACGGGCGCAGGCGTATGAGCCAAAAGCGCAGGCGGCGCCATAGTGGCCGGAGCCGGCGGCACGATCCGGCTACCCGGCAGCCCCACCACGCCCAGCGCGGCGCTGATCGCCATCGGGCTTAGCTCACCCGCGTTCGGGATGGGAAGCGCCGTGGCGGCGCGGGTCAGCGGTGCGGGCAGCGGCACATCGAGGATTGATTCCAGCACGATAGGCCCGTCGAAACTGGAAAGCTCGAGCGGCTCGTCGCTCGAGAAGCCCGGGCGTATATTGGCCGCCGCGATGATGACGACGAACAGCGCGACCAGCAGCGTCATGATATCGAGATAGCTGATCATCCAGCCGCTGTTGCCGTCCTCAGCCGGATACGCGGACAAAAGCGTGTCGTGGCGCGAGCCGCCGCGGTGATCTTCAAGCATGGGCGTGATTACTCATTCAAGTGTTCGAGCGATTGGCCGATAAGTACTCGTATGGAAAGCCAGTTTATCAAAAACCCCTTTTGCGAAGAGAAGGAACTAGCCGTTGTATACCCGTCTTTTAGCTGGAACGACGCGCGTGGCAGGCGCACTCGGCGTGGGGCTTTTGAGTCTTGCTCTGAGCGGCTGCTTCTACGCCAACACCTCCCAGGCCCCGATTGCGACGACCTATCCCTACTCGGAGCAGCAGCGCATGCAGGCTGCGCACCACTGGGAGATACTCGCCCGCCACGAGGCCAGCCAGATCCTCCAGCGCGAGCGGGTGCGCTTTCGCGACCTGCACATCAAAAATCCGCACCCGGACGGCTACGTTCCCTATAGCGGCGGCGAGTTCGACCGCGGCTTTCGCACCTTCTTGACCAGCGAGCTGGTGACCCGTGGCGCCAACGTGACCACCGCCGCCGGGGCCAACAGCGTCGACGTGATCGTGGACGTCGAAATCGTCGAGCACCGCGACCGTGGGTTCATTCGCCCGCCGACCGGCGCGTTCACCGCGCTGACCGCGGGCATCGCCGTGGCGACCATACCCATCAATCATTGGGCCGAGCCGGCGTTGGGACTAATTCCTGCCGGTATCGCCGCGGACGTCTTCAGCGGTAGCTGGACATATACCGGCAACGAAGAGATCATCATCACCACGCAGGTCGTCGATGGCGACCGCATTCTCTACTCGTCGTCGAACATCTACTACATCAACGGCGGCGACCGGCGCCAGTACGCGCCGCAGCGGGTGCACTACCCGGACCCCGCCATTCCGCTCACCGATACCTGGTAAGGCCATGCCCGTACTCACTTCGACCTCACTGCTCATTCATCTGCGTCGCGCCCTGCTCATTCTCGGCGTGTTGATGCTTGCCGGGTGCGCGGGCCTGAACCAGCGCGGCCCTAAACCCGCCCCGCCAGAGCCGGATCTTTCCGAACTCGCCCACGAAGCGGCGGCGCGCATGGTCGCCCACAACCCGGACATGACCCGCTACAGCCCGATGATCGCCGCCACGTTCGTGAGCATCGATAATCTGACCCAGTCCTCCACGTTTGGGCGCATCAGCTCGGAGATCATGGCATCCGCCTTGGCCCAGCAGGGCATGCAGGTGCGCGAGGTCAAGATGCGCGACAGCATGTTCGTCGAGGAGAACGTCGGCGAGCTGATCCTTTCACGCCAGGTACAGCGCCTTGGCGCCCAAAGCAACGCCCGCTCGATTCTGATGGGCACCTATGCCCAGGGGCAGAACTATATCTATGTCAGCACTCGCGTGGTGCGCGCCGGCGACGCCATGGTGCTGGCCACCGCCGACTTCAAACTGCCGATCAATAACAACACGCTGAGTTTGTTGGAAGCCCAGGGCGGCTGGTAGCGTAGCCGGGGTTTAATACCGGCTTTTCTGGGGCCAAAAAAAGCGGCGCGCTACCGGGTAGCGCGCCGCTTTTTCATTGATGTGACAGACCATTCAACCTGATAAAACGTTTCAGGCTACCTGATAATCCGCCATTGAAGTGTCCGCCACGCCGGTCAGCATCAGCGGCGTCACCGGCTCGTTCATTGCCGCCATTGCGGGTGCATCCATACTCGCCACGTCAAACGCCCACTCGATCTCTTCGCCGTAAAGTTCCTCGAACGGCGTGCGTTCGCCGCGCTCGGGAATCTGGAGCGCCAGCGCCGGGTCGAGGCCGGCAAAGCCATCCAGGCCAAGCGCCCGGGCGATACCCAACATGCCCAATACGCCTTCAAGGGTCAGAGCGCTTGCCACCGCGTCGAAATCCAGCGTCAGCCCTTCCAGCGCTTTCAGTTCGAACTCCTCGAGCCCGCGCTGCTCGACCAGCAACACCGGCGTGCCGTCGAGACCGATGCCGTTACGGCCGATATCCGCCGCGTCGCCGCCGGGGAAAAGCGACAGATAGCCATAGTCGAATGCCTCGAGCCCCTGGGCAAGTGCCAGAGCCGCCTGCTGCGCAGTAGCGGTGATACCCGGCGCGACGTTTTCATTGGTCGGCCATAGCACCGACTGGGTTTCCAGCTCGCCGGCAGCATTCAAATAATTATTCTGATTGTGATAATCGAGCAGCATATCGGGCTGGAAGGCGGCCAGCACGGCGCGAATCGCCGCGGTTTCCGGTGCCTGGGTGGCATCCAGCGGCTGGGAGGAGTCCCAGGTACGGTTCAAATCGATATCGGCGGCGTTGCGGCGCGGGTCCAGCGTCGTTTCCGGGTCGAGTTCACCGGCCACCAACTGTTCCCAGCGCGCGAAACCGTCCGGATTGACCCGCGGCATCACGGTCACACTCACCTGCTCACGAAGCGCGATAGCCCCTTCGCTATCGCCACTCAGCCACTCGAGAAAATGCATGGCGGCTTCGGTACCCACCGGCTCGTCGCCGTGCTGCTGGGTAACGATCATCAGCTTGCGCGGCCCGTCACCGACGCTTGCAGCAAAGAGCGGGCGCCCTTCGATCGACTCGCCGGCCTGAGTCAGCGACAGCGTGTCAAAACGCGCATCGAGGGCCTGCAGGTCGTCATAAAGCTCTTCGTTGCTGCGAAAACCGTCCTGCACCAGCGGCTGGTCGGCGTCGTAGTTCTCATTGCTCACGTTTTGGGAATAGAACTGGGCCACCGACGTATAGGCATCGAGCGCCTCCAGATCCGTTTTGCTGGCCGAAGCCAAGATGGATTCGATCAATACCTGATCCGAAACGCCACTATCGGCCTGCGCTCCCCAGTAATCGACCGCCGCCTGCTCGGCATCGCGCGCGAACAGGCGCTGGTAGATCTCGTTGACCCAGCCGTTACCAGGAAGCGCTGAAAGCGCCTGGCGGCCGGCCACGAACTCATCGGACTGCAGCATGTAAAACAGCACATCCTGCGACTCAAGGGCACCGGCGTCCATCTGTTCCTGCCAGTACGCAAGCCCCGCCGGGTCGGCGGCGCGGCCAAAAAGCGCCAGATAGTAGGATTGTATGTATTGAGTCGGTGTCAGCATCGGTCTTGCCTCTCAGCATTATTGTTGCAGCTCGTTTTCCCTGCTTCTTGTCGCGCTCGAGCGGCCAATACGGGCTCTTTGGCCCGCTTTGCGATAACAACGACTCCCTCGCCCGGCCGCCGCCTTTTAGCTATAACGCATCCCGCCACGTTAAGCCAGGCCCGGCTTTTTGATGAGAGCAGCGCTCAGCGTGTGAACGATGCGGCAACGGCGGCTGATTGGCACCGATAAGCGCTATACGCCCCCCACCATACCGCCAGCCAGAAGGCGTAGAACATGGCGCCGCTGTTGTGTGCCATGAACGTTTGCGAGAGACCGAAATCGATATAGGCTACGGGTAGTAGCGTGCCCGCCACCGCCAGCGAACGAACGCGCAAGTCGGCATGCGAAAACCCCGAGACAAACAACCGCATCGGCACGAGATAAAGCGCCAGCAAAATAGCGAGCCCTACCACGCCGCGCTTGGCGGTGGCATCGATGAACTCATTATGGGCGTGGTCGAATCCGGCCGCTGCCGGGTTGATGACCCCGCGCTCGGCCAGGGCCTGCATGGCGTCGACGTAGCCCTGCTCGCCCCACCCCAGCACCGGACGCTCGGCAATCAAAAGCCCGGCGCCGCGCCACATCTGAAAACGAAGCCCGAGCGACGTATCGCGCTCGCCCCCACCGATATACTGAGCTACATCATTGATCCCGGCGTGAACGCGCTGCTGCACCCCGGTTTGCGGCGTGGCGTACATGATCACGACAACGGCCAGCATTAGCGCCACCGCCGCTGCTTTGACCTTTAACGAAAGCCCGCGACCGTAGCCGCGATACAGCACGAACGCGATGAACGGAAGGCCAATCCATCCGCCGCGGCTGCCCGATAACAGCGAGCCCAGCATACCCAGAAACGCCCCCAGCAGCAGAAGCAAAAGCCAAAACGCCCTGCGCCGTTGAGCGAACGCCCAGCCAAGCCCGGCCAAACACAAAACGCCCATCAGCATGCTCAGGTTGCCAAACTGAATCACGTACACGAAGCCGTCGGCGCGCGCCCTATCCAGCGCCAGGTTTTGCCAGAGCGCCCAGCTCCCGGAGCCAATGGCACCAAGCGCCAGCCCGCTCCAGAGCCATGAAAGCCGCGGCGGGCAGCGCAGCACCAGCAAAAGCACCGGTACGGCCAACAGAAACCGTGATGGTCGGTCAAAGCCGCGCGCGCCCAACTCGATGGTCGAAAGTACACCGACCGCCAGGCCATAAAGGCACAGTGCCGCGATGAGCCATCGATCCTGACGCGTAAGCGTTGCCATTCCCACGCGGCGAGAAAGCAGGCAAACGCTTGCCAGAAGCAACAGCGCGGCGCCAATGGAGTAGCCCGAAGGCACCACCAGCGCCAGCGCCCCCATTAGAAATACGCACACGCTCACATAACGCGCTAACGGGCCCGCAGGCAGTGTGGCTTCCCTTGTCGTGCTATTGTCCATGATGCGCCATGCTCCGGCCCTGGTGCCTTTACTCATTGCTACTTTTAAGTGGTTACTTGTAGATGGTTACGTGTAACGCGTAAAAAGCTCGGATAGTAGCACAGCTCGCGCGCAGGCTCGCGGCCTCAATCACACGGCTGATTATCGGGGAGCGTAACCGTCAGCGCTTTGCCCTTTTTTTGCGCCAACGCTTCCAGCGCCGATTTCAGCGCCAGGCGCGCCGTTGAGTCGCCGTGCACCAGGCGCACTTCGCGCGGCCAGCGGCGCATGCCGGCCACGAAGCGCAACAGCCCGCCTTCATCGGCGTGGGCGGAGTAGCCGCTGATCGACGTCACGCCGGCGCGAATGGTGAAACGCTCGCCCTCAAGCTCAACCCAGCCGCCCGCCGGCCCATAGCGCTGAATATCGCGGCCCGGCGTGCCCTCACCCTGATATCCCACGAACAGCACCTGATGGCGGGTATCTTCGAGCATCGCCTTCAAATAGTTGACCACGCGCCCGCCCGCGCACATGCCGCTGGCGGCAATGACGACGGCAGGCCGCCCACTTTGGGCCAAATACGTCACCGTACGCAGATGCGCCTCGTGACTATCCACGGTATAGAGCGATTCAAAATCGAGCGGGTGGCGGCCGGCGCGCACGCGCGTTTGGGCCTCGGCGTCCCAGTAGGGTTTGAGTGTGCGATATACCCGGGTAAAGCGCGCCGCCAGGGGAGAGTCGACGATAATCTCGAGCGCTCCCCACCGCCCTCGGCCCGCCGCCCGGTGAACGATGCCCTCCAGCGCATACAAAAGCTCCTGGGTGCGGCCAATGCTGAACGCGGGAATAATCACGGTCCCCTGGTGGTCGAGCGCAGCGTCGATCGCTTTTTTGAGTGCTTGGGTTCGGCCTTCGCGTCGTTCGTGGCGGCGACCGCCATAGGTGGCCTCCAGCACCAGCACATCGGCCTTGGCCGGCGATGTGGGCGCCGGCAGCAGCGGTGAGTTGGCCGCGCCCAGATCGCCGGAGAACACCACACGCTCGCGCTGGCCGGTTTCAGGCTCGCGTAAACCAACCTCGACGAAGCTCGAGCCCAGAATATGCCCCGCCCGGCGCAGCTTGACGCGCATGACCAGATCCTGGTTATTGACGACCGAGTGCCAGCGGTCGTACTCAAGCGCCACCACCTGCTGCTCCAGCCGCTCCAGAAAGCGCTCGATCAGCGCGCGGTCGCGGGTAAAGCCGATCTTGAGCGCGTCTTCGATCACCAGAGGCAATAGCCGAGCGGAAGGAATCGAGCAGATGACCGGGCCATCGAAGCCCGCCGCCAGCAGGTAGGGCAAGCGGCCCACGTGGTCGATATGCACGTGAGTAATGACCACGGCCTTGATCGAGTCGACGTCGAAATCGACCGTCATTTGATCGAAACGCGCCGGGTCGGCGTCCTGGCCCTGAAACAAGCCGCAGTCGATCAGCAGTGACGGCCCGGCACGAGCATAAAGCTGATGGCAGCTCCCGGTCACCCCATTAGCCCCGCCCCGGTGAACGAGCGTGGAAAGCGCTGGTTTTCCCCCGTGATTTACCATTTCGCCCCCTTTGGATCATCAAGCGGTCGTGGCCACTACCCTACCCCCACTCGCAACCAAAAGTAAAATTAGGCTTCTGCATAAAAAAACGCCCACCTCAGCGTGGCTGCGGTGGGCGCTCATGGCTTTCGATGGGCGGCGCTTAGCGCTCGAACACGTCGGCGGCGGCGAAGTTGCTACCGGCCTGGTCCTTCTCGGAAAGCGCGAACTCGACGGGAAGCGTGGGCCACTCGATACCAAGCTCGGGGTCATCGAAGCGAATGCTGCGCTCGGAGGCCGGGTGATAGTAGTCGGTGGTCTTGTAGAGAAAGTCCGCGGTATCCGACATCACCACAAAACCGTGGCCGAAGCCTTCCGGCACCCAGAGCTGGCGGTTGTTCTCAGCGGAAAGCTCGACGCCCACCCACTGGCCGAAGTGGCTGGAATCGCGGCGAAGGTCGACCGCCACATCGAAGACGCTTCCCTGGGTGACGCGAACGAGTTTGCCCTGGGGCTGCTCGAGCTGGTAGTGAATGCCGCGAAGCACCCCCTGACGCGAGCGCGAGTGGTTGTCCTGCACGAATTCACGTGTACAGCCGGTGGCCTCTTCGAACGCCTTTTGATTGAAGCTTTCCATGAAAAAGCCGCGCTCGTCGCCGAATACTTTGGGTGTCAGAATCACGACGCCCGGCAATGACGTTTGTTCGACCTGCATTAGTGACCTCCCTTGCTATCGAGCCGCGCAAGCAGATACTGGCCGTAACCGGTCTTGGATAGCGCGCTGGCGCTTTCGCGAAGCGCTTCATCGCTCAGCCAGCCCTGGTGCCAGGCGATCTCCTCGAGACACGCCACCTTCAGCCCCTGGCGATGCTCGATGGTTTGCACGTACTGGCTGGCTTCCAACAGGCTGTCATGAGTACCGGTATCCAGCCATGCAAAGCCGCGGCCCAGGCGTTCGACACGCAGGTCGCCGCGCTCCAGGTAAGCATTGTTGATGCTGGTGATCTCGAGCTCACCGCGCTCGGAAGGCTCAACCTTTCTGGCGATCTCGACCACGTCGTTGTCGTAGAAGTAGAGCCCGGTCACTGCGTAGGGCGACTTCGGCTTGGCCGGCTTCTCCTCGATGGAAACGGCGGTGCCGCTTTCGTCGAACGCCACCACGCCAAAGCGCTCCGGGTCCTTCACCAGGTACCCAAACACGGTAGCGCCGCTTGGCTGCTCGCTTGCGCGCTTGAGCTGCTCGGAGAAGTGCTGGCCGTGGAAGATGTTGTCGCCCAGCACCAGGCACACCGGGGATTCGCCGATGAACTCTTCACCGATGATGAACGCCTGGGCCAGACCGTCCGGGCTAGGCTGCACGGCATACTCGAAGCGCACGCCGAAGGCGCTACCATCGCCTAACAGGTTTTCGTACTGCGGCAAATCTTCCGGGGTCGAGATGATCAGAATCTCGCGGATGCCGGCCAGCATCAGCACCGAGATCGGGTAATAGATCATCGGCTTGTCGTAAATGGGCAGCAGCTGCTTGGAGACGCCGCGGGTGATGGGATGCAGGCGCGTGCCGCTGCCCCCGGCCAGAATAATACCTTTACGTTGCATGGTGTCCTTCCTTGCTCAAGGCTCGCTTTAACGCGAGCTTGCGATTTCTTGCACGGTCAACGCGACCTGGCTTTGCCAATCCGGCAGCGTGATTCCCAATGCTTTCTCGAGTTTACCCACATTCAGGCGGGAATTCAGCGGCCGGGTAGCGGGCGTGGGGTAGTCGCTGGTGGGAATGGCGCCCACGCCCTGCTCGGTGATCGAAAGTGGCAGGCCGGCCTTTTTCGCGTGCTCGAAGATTTCGCAGGCAAAGCCGTGCCAGCTGGTGTGCCCGCGCGGTGCCAGGTGATACACCCCGCTTTTGAGATCGCTGCCGTCCGGGCTCAGCCATCTGGTCAGCGCCTGCTGAGTGACCAGCGCGATCAAGCGAGCGGGGGTCGGCGCGCCCACCTGATCGTCGATGATGTTGAGGCTTTCGCGCTCGGCGCCCAAACGCAACATGGTGGCCAAAAAGCTCTTGCCGAAGGCGCTATAAACCCAGCTGGTACGAAAGATCAGATGCCGGCAGCCGCTGTCACACACCGCCTCGTCGCCGGCAAGCTTGGTGTCGCCGTAGACATTACGCGGCCCGACCGGGTCGCTCTCGCGCCAGGGCGTATCGCCGTCACCGGTATAAACGTAGTCCGACGAGTAGTGCACCAGCAGCGCGTTGTTCACCGCGCAGTGAGCGGCAAGCTGAGCGGGCAGCGACGCGTTCAGGCGCGTGGCCGCCGCCTCGTCGGATTCCGCCTGGTCCACCGCCGTATAGGCCGCCGCGTTGACGATGACATCCGGCTGATGCGTGGCAAGATATGCATCCACCGCCTCGCCATCGGCCAAATCCAGCACCTGGCGCGAAGGAGCCAGCAGTTCCCCCAGGGTCGCCAGCTGGCGTTTGAGCTCGAAGCCCACCTGCCCATTACCACCGGTAATCAGGATCTTCATGGTCAAATCCTTTTAAATCAGAATGATCGATGATCGCTTTGCCAAATCATAAGCTCCCTAGCCGCTCGCCCTGGTAGCTGCCGTCCTGCACGCGCTGCCACCACTGCCGATTGTCCAGGTACCACTGCACGGTTTTACGCAGGCCGGTCTCGAAGGTCTCTTCCGGGCGCCAGCCCAGCTCGCGCTCGATCTTGTCGGCGTCGATCGCGTAGCGCACGTCGTGGCCCGGCCGGTCGGCCACGAACGTGATCAGCTCGCGGTAGCTTTTCTCGGCGGGCACCAGCTCCTGAAGCAGATCGCAAAGCGTCTCGACTACTTCCAGATTCGCCTTCTCGTTGTGGCCACCGATATTGTAGGTCTCACCGACCTTGCCCTCGGTCACTACGTTCACCAGCGCCCGGGCGTGGTCTTCGACAAAGAGCCAGTCGCGCACCTGCTGGCCATCGCCGTATACCGGCAGCGCCTTGCCCGCCAGAGCGTTTAAAATCATCAGCGGAATGAGCTTTTCCGGGAAATGATACGGCCCATAGTTGTTCGAGCAGTTGGTCAGCAGCACCGGCAAGCCATAGGTGCGATACCAGGCGCGCACCAGGTGATCGGAACTTGCCTTGCTGGCGGAGTACGGCGAGCTCGGCGCGTAGGGAGTCTCTTCGGTGAACAGATCCTCCGGGCCTTCCAGATCGCCGTACACTTCATCGGTGGAGACGTGATGAAAGCGAAACGCGGCGGCTTTCTCGGGGCGACTCTCTTTGAGACCGTTCCAATACTGGCGGGCGGCTTCCAAAAGCGTGTAGGTCCCGACGATATTGGTCTCAATGAACGCCGCCGGGCCGTCGATCGAGCGGTCCACGTGAGACTCCGCCGCCAGATGCATCACCGCATCCGGCTGGTGGCGCTCGAAAAGCCGGGCCATGTGCGCGGCGTCATTGATGTTGGCGTGCTCGAAGACGTAGCGCTCGTTGCCCTCGACGTCAGCCAGCGACTCCAGGTTACCGGCGTAGGTCAGGGCATCGACGTTGACGACCTCATGGTCGGTGTTGGCGATGAGGTGCCTGACGACTGCCGAGCCGATGAATCCTGCTCCACCCGTGACTAGAAGCTTCATAATGACTGCCTTGTGCATGACCTTGAGATTGTGCAACTGCCGTTTTGAAGGGCCCGAACGTCAGGCCATTGAAAGCAGCGATCCAGCGCACAAGGATAACATGCAAACACCGGCGGGCACCCCCCAACGCACCGGCTACTGGCGCTCGCGAGCCAACCGCTGCAACAGGTCGCGCTTGAGCGGTCTGGAAAGCATCGATGCACGTACAAAGCGGCTATCGTCGCCGTCAACTCGAATCACGCCCTGACCTTGCGGGCAGAAAACATTCACGAGATCGCGCTGATCACCCCGTGCATGAAAGACACATGCAGGCCAGGTGTCGTCCGGGTTCAGCAGGCTACGCGGTGGGCTTTGATGACAGTACGGGGGCTCGCTAACATGCGCCAAAAGCGTTGGCATCAAATCGGCCTGATGATAGAGCCCACTGACCTCGCCCACGCCCTTTTCGCCGGTGAGAATGAACCCGGGAACGTTCGAGGCCGCCGCACGCCCTAAAAGCGCGTGCTCCTCGCGACTCATCATGGTCATCGCACGATGATCACTGACCACCACCAACAGGCCATTGCCGAAAAATCCGTCGCGCTTCAGGGCCTCGATAAAGTCGGCGGCGGTGTCATCCATATAGCGAAAAACCTGTTCTTCGCTTCGCTCGTGCGTATCAGGATGAACGAAAGGATGATGCGTGCTGACGTTCTCGATCACCACGAACTGAGGATGAGGCGAGCGCTGGCGCTGGCGCAGGAACGACAAGGCATGCTCATAAAGTGCGGCGTCCTCCACGGCGTTGAAGTGATGGCGCGCCAAGCCATCGAAGGCGGGGGTGTCGTGACCCTGCAGCGTGTCGAAACCGATATGCGAAAGCCACTCTCCCTTATGGGTAAAAGAGAGGTCGCCCGAGGTAAGAAAGCTACGTTCATAGCCACGCGCAGCTAGCGCGTGCGGCAGCGCCTGCTCTGCACGCCGCCAGGCACCCTCGAAAGCCTCGGTTTGCGTGGGCGGCGTAAACGGCAGTACCAGCTGCCGGCCGGTCAGCAGCGACACTAGCCCATCGTTGGTGGTGGAACCCCCAGCGTGCAAGCGAGAGAACCAGGTGCCCTCACCCGCCAAGCGGTCCAGCCGCGGTGTCCAATCATTGAGCCCTGACCAGCGCTGACTGTGATAAGGCGACCAGGACTCCAGCACCAAAACGACCACATTATCGCGGTGCGCAGGCGTCGATGTGCAGTAATACGGCGCAGGGTCCGTCTGAAGATGCCCAAGGTTTTGCGCACCGTAACGCTCGTCGATGCCGGTTGGCCAGTTGGCGGCCAGAACGTTTTCAAGCGCCCATTGGTGTACGTACCCAGGTGTGGGCAATAAAAGGGCCAACCCGGCGACGCTCAGCATCAGCGCCGCACCGGTCAGTCCGAACCGGCGACTCAACGCGTGCTGGGGTGATATCCGTATCCACCACCACCCGCTGAGCGCGACCAATAACGTACACGCTATCGCGACCGACAAGGGCGCCTGATCCAACACGCTTACCGCCAGCTCGGCGTCGGCCAGGTAGATACGGGCATCGGCAATCATGAAACGAGAGTTGAACTGCACCATGGTGGCGATATCCAGCACATACAGCCAAAACCCCATCACCGCAGGCACCCGCCAAAGCAGCGCCCACCACCGCACAGGCCTCAACGTAGATACCGCAAACAGCAGCGCCAGCGCCACAAGATAAGGCACATCGGCTTTAATGACGGCAGGCGTCGCGCACCAGCGACAGCTCAATACCGCGCTCGACATGTCCTGCAACACCGCCACGCGCACCACCAACGCAGCCACCAGGCAAAGTCCGAAAACCCCCAGTGGCGTCATCCAAAACCGCCACGCGGCGGGCGAGGTCAACGGGTAACACTTTGCATTCATACAGCATACTCAAAAGAAGCCGTTCGCCCGCCAGTGGGGGGCTCGTTTAAAACCATTGACCTATAAAATCAGGTGCTATCCGGGCAAGACGCTACCGGGGCGTGATAGCATTTCGCCGTATTGGCAGAGCAAAGCGTCAGTCACGTAATGCCCTTCCCCACACGGTGCGCTGTTGCGGCACGGATACTACAAGAGATTCGCCATGCTTGCTTTTCGCATCGTACTTTTGGCTGGACTGGCGGCGCTCGCCGGCTGTGGCGACACGGCGACCGATTTGCCGCGAGTCGCCCACGCCGGCGGTGGCGTCAACAACTGGGCCTACACAAACACGTTCGAGGCGCTCGATTTCAACCGCGACCACTTCGAGCTTTTCGAGATCGACCTCTCCTGGACCGCCGACGATCAGCTGGTATGCGTACACGACTGGCAGTACAACGCCGAATATATTTTTCAGCGCCGCTTCGATACCCGCCCCACCCTTGCCGAGTTCGAGCAGCTCGTTAGCGAGAACCCCTACGTTAAAAACTGCACGCTCGATACCCTCGTTGAGTGGCTCAAGGCGCACCCGGGAAAGCGCCTGGTACCGGATATCAAGGAGCGTGAACTGGAAGGGCTTGCGCGCATTGCCGAGCGGTTTGATCAGGTGGACGATCATGTGATAGCGCAGATGTATGACCCCGCTCAGTACGAGCAGATTCGCGCGCTGGGCTATCGCGATATCATTTGGGGGCTCTACAAGGTTTACCTCATGCCGTTGGATGAGGTTATCGATCACGCCAACGACATGGAGCTATTCGCGGTCTCCATGCCGCGCCGAATGGCCGAGCGCGGCGATGGAAAAGCCCTGGGTGAGGCCGGTATTGCGACCTACGTGCATACGGTGAACACCCAGCGCGAACTGGAGTACTACCGGTCGCGGGGCGTGGACGATATTTATACCGACTGGCTGGCGCCTTGAGCATCCATCAGATCAGTGCGCCCACTCAAACCGGTTTACGAATCGACTTACCCATCACCGCGAAGCTCTTTGCTGGTGATACCTTATGGCCCTAACATTCGATTAGCTTTTAAGTACATGATAAAATTTAACTCCTATTTATCCCCCTGACATTGATGACAACTCAATAGTGAACATAAAGGGGGAACGCCGCGACGAGAAAATTAAAAGGCTGGTTTGAATGTCAAAAATCACGAATGGAATGGAATCCAACATATACTGGATCGATCTTTGCCGTGTGATAGCCACCCTGGGGGTCATTGCAATTCACGCCAGTGCTGACAGCTTTTATCAGTTTTCCACGCTTGATACGGGTAACTGGTTATCAGCAAATGCGATCGACTCGATATCTCGCATTTCGGTACCATTGTTCTTTCTTCTGTCCGGATTTCTCATTATTACGCCTCACCGTTCTGCTCCTTCGTTAAAAGGGCTGCTTAGGCGCATACAAAGAATTGCACTACCTCTGATCATATGGAGTACTCTCTTTCTTTTTTATACCTCCTATTATACAAGAGAAAGTATCGACTTTTTTAGCATTCTACAAAGCCCTGCGATGTATCACCTGTGGTTTGTCTATGCGCTATTGGGTGTTTATCTGTTGATCCCCATTTTACAGAAAATAACCGACCTGCTAGTGGAACGAGTCGACTACGCCATATATTTTCTGGTGCTCTTTTTTATCGTCAACTGCCTACCTTTTTATTGGCAAGGAGGTTTGTATGGCCTTGTATTTGACAAAGGGTTGCCAAGCTATGCGGGTTACTTCGTATTTGGAGCATATTTCAAGTCATACCTTGCCACGAAAGGCGTCTCCCGATTTCAGGTCTTTATCGCTTTGGTTGCGTTCATCACGTCATCGCTCATAACTTTTTTATACACGTGGATGTTGTCAGATCGATATGACATGGCCATTCAAACGGCTTACGAGTACTTATCGCCTAACGTGTTTATCGCCTCAATTTCATTCATGGTGCTAATTAGCCAGATCAAAACGCCAAGCTTTTCTACTCAAAAAGCCGTAAGCTTCGTTTCGGAAAAAACGTTCGTTATATATTTCGTCCATGTCGTGGTGTTGGACAAAATATCGAATGCCTTGGCTAGTAATACTGAATTGCCTACAGGGCTTTTTATTATTCTTGCCCTAATAGTCACTTTTTTCATTAGTTTAATTTTGGCTATTGGTGTGCGAATGCTACCGAAATCAAGGCTCGTGTTCGGCTAATGCTAGAAGGCCAAGACCGCTAATAAGGCGCGCTCATCCAGCGCGCAAGGCGTGGCTTGCAAAAGCGAAGCAGCGGCGCCTCGACCAAAACCCAGGACCCCCAAGCCAGCAAAATCGAAAGTATCAGCGCAGCCGCCATCCCCCCTACGCCAGAGACCACGGGGTCAAGCCACATCGGCGGCAGGTTGTGAAAGAGATACACCCCAAAACTGATCGTGCCGAGAAACGCCAAGGGCCGAGACGAGCGGACAGTCAGGTGGCTGTGTAGCACCACCCAGAACAGCAGCCCGAACAGCAGTACCATCACGCCGCGAAAATAAAACCCCGAAAACTCAGAAGTCAGTTCGAGAAATGTCTGGTAAAAGAAGCCGCAGGCAATGATCACGCCCATCAGGGCCAGCGTCAGCCAGCTATAGGTTTTGGAAGGCTTGATCTCACGACGATGGGCCACATGGCCGATTAGCCCCCCCAGCCAAAACGCAAACAGGTGCAACGGAAATACCCATAGTTCGATGTATCCATCGTGCCATTCGATCAGCGGTGTTTTTAACGTCGCCACGGCTACCAGCAACAGCGCCCCTACCTGCCAAGCGCGCGGCGTTACCCGAGGCAAAAATGCCACGAGCGTAAAAAAGGTAAAAAAGACCGGCATCGACCAGAACGGCGGGTTCAGCGCAAAGACCGTGGCCTTATCGGGTACGGTCAAAAGAAACGTTAGGTGGTGAAAAAGCAACGCCGGCCAGCTCGAAACTGGCGGCCACTGTGTGAGCAGGTATGCGACCACGGCCACCAGGTACGCTGGGTATAAACGAAGCAGCCGCTTGACCAGATAATGAAGCCCTCGACTGTGCTCCCAATTCAGCGCGTAATATCCCGCCACAATGAAAAAGCAGCCCGTGCCGTTGCTGTAAAACGAAAACTGATAATAGTGACCGGCATAGTGACAGGCCACTACCAGCAGCGCTCCGAACACCTTGGTCAGGTGCAATGCGTTGAAAAGTGAGGGCGACATGGGGGCAGCACCGCTAGCCATAAAGGGGCAAAACCATACACTATTTGGCCGTTTTTATAAAAAGCGATCAATTTAACATACGGTACGCCGTTGAACGTAATACTTCACTTTGCCAAAAAAGAGCCTGCTCATGCCCCTACAAAACCGCATCGACCCCTACGGCCAGCTTTGCAGCGTCAGTGCTCGCGGCGCGCTAATGGGCAATCGCGGCCTACTGCACGATGACGATAAAACCATCACGCGGCCCTGGGCGCACAAGCAGTGGGTCACCTGCGTGACGCACTTTCCAGGCCATGAACGCCCGGTATTCGAACCCGGGCGCTATTCCCAGCTCTTTTTTCTGGACGAGGCCACCGCGTTTGCCGCCGGGCATCGCCCGTGCGGGTCCTGTCGCCAGCAGCGCTTCAAGGCGTTCAAGCACGCCTGGCTTGCGGCCAACCCGCGGGCGGGCATCGAAAAGCCAAGCCTTGCGGACATCGACAAAACCCTGCATGCCGAGCGCGCCCGGCGTGGCGGCCACAAGGTAACCTTTCAGGCAGCTCTTGAGGGGCTGCCCTTTGGCACCCTGATCGATCTGGGTGGCCAGGCGTATCTGGTCACGCAAGATCACCTGTTCCCTTGGAGTTTCGAGGGTTATGGGCCGGCCA
This sequence comes from Halomonas sp. GD1P12, assembly GCF_025725645.1. NCBI lineage: Bacteria > Pseudomonadati > Pseudomonadota > Gammaproteobacteria > Oceanospirillales > Halomonadaceae > Halomonas > Halomonas sp. GD1P12. The sequence continues at coordinate 2,365,110 of NZ_CP107007.1, forward strand.
CTCCCCTGCCCGCCTCAGGCACGCAAGTGACCGTGCTGACCCCGGCCTCCATCGTGGAGCTGTTTCGGAGTGGCTTTCGCCTGCAGGTGCACGAAAGCGCCGAAGATCAGCGCTAAGCCGCTTCGAGCGATTAGCTGTCGAAATCGAAGCTGAACTCGTCATCGTCGCCGTCGAACAGAGCATCCAGATTTTCCGGGGCGTTGGTATGGCCTGGGTTGATACGTGCAAGGCGCGTCAGCAGGTGCGTTTGGGTCAGCGAGAGATTGAGCGCGAAAGCGATCGGCAGCGCCTGGGCGGCGCGCAGCGCCAAAAACGCCTCGTCCGAAAGATTCGCCAGCGCCCGCTCGTCGATCATGCAAAGACCTTCCAGGCGTACACCCGCTTGCTCTCTGAGCGAATCCGGCCAGGGCGTGACGACCTTTGCGTCGACCAGTGCCTGCACCGCTTTTAGCGTGACCTGGTGGCGCGGAAAGCCCGCTTTCAAGGTATCGACGCGTTTGGAAACCTCGTCGAGCATCTGGTTCTGGTCATCGAAAAAAGGCTCGCCTGCCCCCGCTTCAGCCTCCAGACCGCTATCGCGCTCGAAGGTCACATAGCCCTTGTCGCCCTGGGTGAGCACCTTGAACGGCCAGGTCGAGAGCCACTCGGGGCGGTAGTTCCCCAGCCACCTGCCTTCACGCACGAACAGGTTGTGGCCCTCAGCCAAACCACACACTCCCATCAGTTGCCAAGTGCCGCTCAGATTCACCAGCGCCAACGGCATGGAGGCCGCCGCGCGGGCGAGTTCACGGCCGTGTAGCGGCATCAATGTGGTCGAGGCGGCGAAATCAACGGTGTGGGGCGGATGCCAGGCTTTGCCTTCGCACTCGGTGGGGGTTAGCGTTAGCGGATTGGACATGATGCATCCTTACTCGGTTTGAAGAACACCCGTTTGCCGGGTAAAAGCCCACGAATGACGATGATTATACCATTCAACGCGGAAAACGATCGCGGCCTCGGTGGGACAGACGCGGCGGGGTAAAGTGCCAAAAAGAGTCTCCGGGCGTATCGTGTCGGTGGGCATGACCATCATCACTTCAATGACCGCCCGCGGCGTTAAGCGACGGTTGAATGCATTGATCGGCGCCAAACAAAAACCCCGCCGGTGGGCGGGGTTGCACGTTGATTTATAGCGTTGGCGCCGTGAATCAGCCCCAGAAGCCATCGTCGATCGCGCTGATCAAACGCCCTTCCGCCCGGCCGTACTCGAAGTAGTGACTCAGCACGCCCACGTTGGCGGCGACCACGTCGGCGTTGGCCTCCTTGTAAGCCGCCAGGTCGAACCAGCTCGACGGCGTGCGGCCTTCGCTTTCACCGGCCAGGCGGTAGTGCATGTAGGCACTCTCGAAAAGGCCCTGTTCGATCGCCGCGTCCACATCGACATTCGCCGCCCGGTAGGCGCGCTCGTCGAACAACACGTTCGGGTTGCGCCCCTCCTGCTCGCCAAAGCGCGCGTAGTGCTCGAAGGCGCTGGTGAATACGCCCTGAGCCACCGCCGCCGCCACGTCCAGGTTGTGGGCAAGGTAGAACGCCTCGTCGAAGGCCATGTTGGCGGTGTCGGCATCACTTGCGCTCGAACGCCCTTCGAAAACGCCGAAACGATCGAAGTGCTCGCGCCCGCTGGCGTACTCGCCCCGCACCACGGCCTGGGCGACATCGTCGTTGCGCGAAAGATAGAGCGCCTCGTCGAACAACACGATGTCCGCATCCGCAAGCGTCGGGTCATCGACGAGCACGACCTGATCGTCGAAACGCAACAGCTCAACGTTCACCAGCGTGTTGCGCCCCGCGCCATCCGCGGTGACCACCAGCCGGCCGTCTTCGTCACGCGCAAGCGCCGCGGCCTCGAACGAGCTATCAAAGCGCGCCGTGTCCACGCCGCTGCCACCCACCAACGTGTCGTTGCCGCCCTTGGTGTAGAAGCGGTTGTTGCCTTCGCCACCTTCCAGGTAGTTGGCCGCACTGCCCCCGATCAACACGTCGTCACCGGCGCCGCCGACCACGATGCCCCGGCCCTCGCCCAGCGTGACCTGCACCGGGGCATCGTCGGCAATGATGACGCTGTCGCCGGCGCCGGCAGTAATACGGGCGCCGCCTTTCAGACTGACGAATTCGATGTTCTCAAGATCGATCCGGGCGCCGCCGGGAAGGCCCGTGGTATCGATCACGAACGCCTTGGCGGCGTTCAAAAGCGGGCTGGGTTCACCTGTGAGCTTGATCGACGAGCCAAGCTCAGAGGCCGCGCTGAAGCTCAGCGTGCGCAGATCGATCATCGACGCATCCGCGCGCGACGACAGCCAAAGCGTGGCAAGTTCGGCCTGCAGGCCCTGGTTGGCCGGCGCTTTCTGGCTCAACGCTGCCACCAGATCCACCTGGGCCGCGCCCAGGGTGATGGCGCTGCGCGCGCCTTCGTGTGTCAGCGTCGCGCCGCCGGGAAGCGTGGCGGTCACCACGTTCGCGCTGCCGGAGTTCTCGACCAGCCTGAGCGCCCCGTCCTGCCCCGCACGGTTGACGATCACCTCGCGAAGCGCCGACTCACCCGAGGCGGTATCCGAAAGCGGCTGGCGCGTGATCGGCTCGAGCCAGTTCGAGGCCGGCGGTGTGACCGGCACGGGCGCGGGGGCCGGCCCCGGCGTTACCGGGGCGGCGGCCACGGTGAACGCGAAGGTTTGCCCGGTAATCGGCAGTACGCCATCCTCGCCGCCATCGGCCAGGCTGAACGTCATGGCGTGAACGCCGGGCTTGCTGCCCGCTTCAAAACGCACCTTGCCCGCGTTGATATCGGCCTGGGTAAAGGTGTCGCCCTCTTTCAATACCAGCGCGTCAAGCATCAAGGTGCCATCGAGCGGTGCCAGTTTCAGGGTGTAGGTCAAGCCCTCTGGCGCGTCGTCGACATCGACCGCGCCGAGCATTTTCTCATCGAGCACTACGCTTGTGCCCGCCGCGACACTGGCGCCGGTATTGATGGCCAGCTTGGGCGCATCATTGACCGCCTGCACGCTCAATGATTGGGTCACGGTTTGGCTGACGTTCTGGCCGTCACTGACGCTGAACTCGAAAACCCGCTTGCCGCTGACGAGGCTATGGCTGAGGTTGGAGTACGCCACCGCGCGAAGTGCTTCCTGCCACTGCACCACCGTGGTGGTCACCTCTAACGAGGTCAGCGTCAGTACGCCGGTCTGGGCGTTGAAAGCGGCCTGAATTGTGCCGAACGGAGCCAGCGGGAAGGGCTGCATAAGCAGCATATCGCCTGGCGTAAAACCATTGATGATTTTTATGGTGGCGCTGGCAAGCGTGGGGCTGTCGGTATCGATCAGCATCAGGAAGGGGTCGATGAGCTGAGGGAGACCTTTTTCGATGAACGTGAAGTGCTCGATGCCTGGTAGCAGCACGGGGGGCTGAGCCACACCCTGTACGGCGAAGCTCGTGGTGATATCGAGCGGCGTGAAATTGTGATCCGCCCCATTGTCGGTGATCGATACCAGCGTGATCTCGCGGTTGCCACCGGTCGGGGCATCTCCCGTGTGCTGATAACGAGCACCGGCGACCAGGTTGGAAAGCGCAGATTCATCCATGGTCTGATGATTGAGCTGCACGCTTATCCCGTCTATATCATTCAAAACCTGGTAGTGCCCGGTACCAAATACCCCAAGCGCACCCGGGGTCAAGGGAATGTCGACGCCGGATAGCGTAAGCACTTCCAGGGCCCCATCCTTGACGCCTGCCACGTGAAATTCCAGCTGGGTAAAATACTGGTTGGGGTCGTTGGTCTTTGCCGTCACATCAGAAAACAGAAAGGCGTTATTGTGGGCATCGACATGATGGCGGGGGTTTGCATCGAGCGTCGGCGCGGTATTCATTTGGGTACTGACCACGTTCAAATTGAGCTCGTAATCCAGCACCAGCGTGCCGTTGCCCATCATCAGGCTGTACTGGCCCGGCTTCAACAGCAAAGGGTCATTGAACGAGGTCAGCGGACGCTCGGTCCACCACTGCCCGTCCAGCGTGGAAAGAAAGAAGGTCGAGCCACTGTTGATTTGCACGTTACTGATGCTCAGTGAAATACCCTGAACCTCACGCCCCTGGGGCACTTCGAACACGAAGGCATCGCTGCTGTCGTTTGGCCCGCCGGAGGCAAGCGAGCCGGTCCAGCTGTTGGAGCCCGCGTGGTCGAGGCGCCAGGCCGCCAGCGTGGGCTGGCCGAACGCATCGGTGCGCGCGGCGTAGGCATCGACGTCGCCGCTAGAGGTTTCGTTATAGTGAAAGGCTTGGGGTTGGGTAATGATGAGATCGTTCATTTCTTCTTCTACCTCTACCCGACGCATGTGCGGGCAAAAGACTTATTGTGAGAACCCTTGATGGCCGCTGCGCCCCGCGCTGATCGGCTCGGCCATCATACGACCAAGCATCAAAAAACGCCTTTTTATTTTTCAAAAAAGGGTGAATAAATTAGTCATAAAAGCGGCGAATATAGCGGTATACGTGATTATTCAAGAAAAAGCGCTTGCATCACCGGTGCACGTCGCACCGACTGGTCGAAAGGGCCAACAGCGGGCAATAAAAAACCCCCGACCAAAAGGTCGGGGGTTGGGGTACTGCATCGTTCGGGCAAGCAAACTCTTGTTTGCTGCACCCGGCGGCCTGGGCCGCCGGGTGTCTCACAGCGCGGGCAGGTTACACCACCCTACCCGGTTGCCAGGTCAACCTTAGGCAGCGCTGTTAACGGACAGGAAGCCGTTGGAGAAGTCGACGTCTTGAACGTTCACACCGGTCAGAGTGATTTCGGTGATGTCAGCGGTGGCGGTAGAGTTACCGGCAGTCGCGTCAGCTTCTACATACAGTACCAGGTTGTCACCGTCCTGCTGCCAGAAGATTTCCAGCGCGGAAGAAGAACCAACGCGGTCAGTGATTGCACCGTCACCCAGCGCTACAGCGGTGTAGCCTTCGCCGAAGAAGATGTAATCAGTACCTTCGTCGCCGAAGTTATCGATATCGGTGTCAGTACCGAAGTTGCCAGTAGCATCTTCGAAGATGTACAGGTCATTATCGTTAGTTGCATCACCAAGACCTTCAACAATGTTGAAGTCATAATCTTCGGTGATGACATCTTCAGCGTTGTCGCGAGCTTCAGTCAGAGAAATCAGCTGAGTGTTCAGATCGCGAGCTTCTTGGAAATCGGCGACGGCATCGTTGAGCACTTGACGATCAGTAAGAGCATCGAGATAAGCACTCACGCCGGCGTATGCTTCGATCGCATCACCAGCAGTGTCGTCGAAAGTTACAGAATATGTGCCGTCAGTTGCATCGACGTCTACATAATCACCGTCGTTGTATTCAGAATCTTCCAGCAGTTCAGCTACGTTGGCGACAGCGGCGTTCAAACTGTCTTCTGCTGAAGTAACAGCAACTTCGGCACGACCCTGAACGTTGGCCGCAGACAGAAGGGCATCAAAACCCTGAAGACTATTAATATCTACTGTAGCTTGATTAACAAGGTTAAACGTTCCATCCGGTCCTTGAGTTGCAACAGTAGTGCTGTCGATTTGCAAATCGGTGCCGGTGATGATGGCAGTAGTATATGTGTCGTTAGCTGCAAGGAAAGTGGTAGCTTGTGCGTCAAAAGCAGTTTGAGCATTGCCCAGCGCTTCAACAGCATTATTAGCTGCCGCAACACGTGCCTGTACGTTATTAACAGCAGTAACAACGTTGTCTTCGAGGTCTTCAGCAGCGTCGGCCACTGCAGTGTTCGCTTCTTCTTGCTCTTCAGCGATCAAAGTGTCCTGCGTTGAAGCAGAACGGGTTGCAAACTGTCCATCGCCAGTAGCAGTAGAGAGTACGCCAGCGGTCTCAGTGTAATAGGTATCGATTGCAGTAGCAGTTGCTTCAGCATCGAACTCAGCACCAACCAATCCAAGTGCTTGTACTTCAGAAGCATCTTCCAAGAATTCAACGCGCGCTTCGATGGTAGCCTGCAGCTGCTCGATAGCATCAGCCAGCAGAGCAGTGGTTAGGCCATCAGCCAGCAGCAGTGGCTGGTTGCCTTCATTGCCAGCTTCCAGGTACGCATTAGAGCGCTCGATAGCATCCTGAAGGTTCAGAGAGGCTTGCTCCAGACCACGCGGAATGGTGTCGCCCAGCAGTTTCTCACCGATTTCGGCAACGACCTGGCCAGCCGGAACGCCGGCTTCCAGACGAGCGTTAATGAAATCGTTAGCGCGGTCGTAGCCAACGGTGTCTTCTTCCAGACCCAGACGGCCCAGGATCAGGTCGATCTTGTCTTGAGTGCTGGCGCCGTCTTCGAACTGGCTGTTGAACGCGTCGGTCGCGGCCAGGTTGTTGGCCAGGTCGTAGATGCTGGGGTTGGTCGCCAGAATCTCACGGAAGTTAGCGGCGGAAGCAGTACCTACTGCCTGGCCGAACATCAGAGCGGCGAGGCCCTGTACTGCTTGAGTCTTGGTAATAGCCATCTTGGTGAAACTCCTTGCGTTCTTGACAACGTTGTCAGGCTCATTAAAAGCCGCGCTAGCTACGCTAGCACAGGCTTAAAATTCTAACCAGTTTTTACTACGTGCAAGTTGCTGTTTACACAGTTCTTGCGATATTGCGTTATGGAAATGGCAACGGGTATGCGCGCTACGCGCCGCCATTGCTGCCGAGAAGGCTCCACGCCACTCTTTATAGCCGCGCCAGGGTGGCTTGGCAAGTAACTTCCGGTAACGCATTACTATGCCTTTGTGCCGCGTTGATCGCAAGCCTACTTAAGTTTTCAAGCGCGGCTCGAACGTTTATCACCTTTCAGTGACGGCGGGATGACAGGACCACGTGTCTCGGGCATTTCGGGGTTTTGAAACATCGTTCGCTAAAGCGCTGTTCTCAAACGCGTTGTGACGCTTACGGAAAAAAAAGTGTTTAAAAACGCCACACTGTTCATTTTTCCCCCGGTTGGCACCATGGGAGCGCACGGGTAAGATAGCGGCCTTTCTGTTTACCGGGAGCGCGCCTTGGCTGCTTTACACTTACACCGCCACCTGCATCTATTGTGGCAGTTCACCTGCCGCGATATTACCGGGCGCTACCGGGGGTCGCTGTTGGGCCTTGGCTGGACCCTGCTCTCGCCACTTTTAATGCTGGGTGCCTTTACCCTGGTGTTCTACGGCTTTTTCGATTTGAAGTGGCCGGTCGAGGCCACCGGCACCCCACAGATGGATTTCGCGCTGCAGGTGTTCGTCGGGCTTTTATCCTTTAACTGGTTCGCCGAGGTGGTCAATCGCGGCCCAATACTGGTGACCAGCCAACCCAACCTGGTCACGAAGGTGGTGTTTCCGTTGCCGCTGCTGGCGTTCTCGTCGGTGCTGGCGGCCAGTTTTCAAGCGCTGGTGAGTCTGGTGCTTTTAATGCTGATTACCGCGGTGCTGGTGGGCGTTAACGTCACCTGGCTTGCGCTTCCGCTGGTCATCCTGCCGTTTGCCGGCGTGCTGGTGGGCATTTCGCTGTGGCTTTCGGCGCTGGGGGTTTATCTTCGCGATATCGGCCCGTTCATGGCGCTGTGTACGTCGGTTTTGATGTTTCTCTCGCCGGTGTTCTACCCGCTTTCCAACGTGCCGGAGCAGTGGCAAGGGGTATATTTGATGAATCCGCTGGCGCTGTTGATCACCCAGCTTCGCGACGTAATTTTCATGGGCGCTTGGCCGAGCGTGAAGGTCGTGGTGGGGCTAACCGTGGTGGCCGCCCTGCTGCTTGCAAGCGGTAGCTGGGCCTTCAACAAGCTGCGCGGGGGGTTTGCCGATGTGCTCTGATACGACCGTTACCCGCAGCGACCAGCCCGCTATTGCGCTGACCAACGTCAGCAAGACGTTCTACCGCTACGAGCGCCCGCTCGACCGGCTGCTGCTGCAGTTCAAGGCGCTTAGCAAGCGCGCCCGTTTTGACACCATCAGCGGCCTGAAGGCGATGGACTTGACCGTCAAGCGCGGCGAAGTCGTGGGCCTCGTTGGCCGTAACGGCGCGGGTAAATCGACGCTTTTGCAGCTGGTGTGCAATACGCTCTCCCCCACCACGGGCGAGGTAGTAGTGAACGGCAAGATCGCGGCGCTTTTAGAGCTGGGCTCGGGTTTCAACCCGGAGTTCACCGGGCGTGAGAACGTGTACATGTCGGCGGCGATCGCCGGGCTCAGCCGCGCTCAGGTGAACGAGAAGTTCGACGAGATCCACGCGTTCTCCGGTATTGGCGATTTCATCGACCAGCCGGTGAAAACCTACTCCAGCGGCATGTACGTGCGCCTGGCCTTTGCGGTGGCCACCAGCGTGGAGCCGGACATTCTGGTGGTCGACGAGGCGCTTTCCGTCGGCGACGGCGCCTTTGCGCGCAAGTCGTTCGATCGCATCATGGCGCTTCGCGAACGCGGCGCGACGATTCTGTTCTGCTCGCACTCGCTCTACCAGGTGGAAAACCTGTGCGACCGGGCGCTGTGGGTGGAAGGCGGCGAAGTGCTGGCCGATGACATTCCCTCGATCGTGATCCCGCGCTACGAGCAGTTTTTGCTGGGCGACACCGTGGAAAGCCGGGGGGTGCGCGAAAGCGCGGCCGACGAGCAGCGCCACGTAGCGCCATCGGGCAGCGCGCGGCTGTTGTCGACCACCGTGCTGGTAGACGGCAAAACGCCGGATGCTCGCTACCCGGCGGTCAGCGGTGAAAGTACGCTCGAGATCGAGATTCACTTTGCCAGCGACCCGGCGCTTGCCTGCCCGGGCGTGGCGGTAACGATCTCGACGCCTTCCGGGCAGATCGTCACCAGCTCGGGCAGCTGGGAGGAAGGCGTGGCGCTCACCAGAAGCGAGCGCGGCGAGGGGCGGCTTTCGATTTGCTTTCCTGAACTGGCGCTGCTCAAGGGCGAATACCACGTGGGGGCGTACCTGTTCTGCGAGCGCGGGCTTCACAGCTACGAGTGGGTCGACCCGATCAGCGGCTTCCACGTGACCCAAACGAGCGTGGCCCGCGGCGTGGTGCGCCTGCCCCACCAGTGGCAGCCGCGCACCCCCGGGGGCGCCAGCCATGGCTGACACCGCGCTCAAAAGCGACCAGTGGCAGATTCGCTGGGCCACCGTTGATGACACCCCCGCCCTGCTGCGCCTTTTCGAGCGCAGTTTCGGCGCGACCATGTCCCTGGACGAGTGGCGCTGGAAATACCGCTTTGCCGACAGCCCCGGCGTGGTGTGCGTGGATAACGGTGAGCTCGTGGCGTTCAACGGCGGCATGCCGCGCCCGGTGTTCGTCGACGGCCAGCGCCACAGGGCGGTGCAGATGGGCGATGTGATGGTCGACCCGGCGTATCGGGGCATTCTCACCCGCAAGGGGCCGTTTTATCGCGTGGTGCAGGCCTTCTTTAGCGACAAGGTGGGCGAAACGCTCGACTACCGCTACGCCTTCGGCTTTCCCCACGCCCGCCACGCCCGCCTGGGCCGGGCGCTGTCGCTCTACTGCGAAACCGATGTGATTCGGGCCGCCGAGTGGTCGCCCCAACCCAAACGCCGCCTGCTCACCACCGCCCGGCCACTTACGCCCCAGGACGCCGCCACCGTGGATGCGCTCTGGCAAACCATGCGCGAGGCGCTGCCTGAGGTGGCGATCGGCGAGCGCGACAGCCGCTGGCTCGATCACCGCTACCGCCAGGTGCCGGGGCGCAACTACCTGCAGTGGCTGGTCGTGGAGCGTTTGACCAAGCGCCCGGTGGGCATTTGCGTGCTGCGCCAGCACGAGCGCCAGGTCGAGCTTCTGGACCTGGTCGCCCCGCCGAAGGCGCTGCCCCGGGTCGTCGAAAGCGCTCGCCATCTGACCGCCCGGCTTGGGTGCGATACGCTCACCGCCTGGCTTTCACCGAGCGTGGCAAGTGCGCTTGCGGCGTCCGGCGCGCAGCTGACCGATACCGACGTAGTGGTGCCGGGCAGCCAGGTGAATGGCAAAGCGCTGGGCCTGGAGGTGGAAAACCGCTGGTGGCTGATGGGCGGCGACACGGATTTCCGCTAAGCCGACCTTGCACCTGCGCCCCGGCTGGTGAAGGATAAAACCACCATTATAAAAAGCCGCGGACACAAGCAGCGCCGCGCCGCTTACAAGACCATGGAAAAGGCCGTCATTGCATGAGAGAAGCCTGGTACGTTCCTTACACCCCCACGCCGCTGGAAGGCTCGCGCGTGCTGGTGCTGGCCCCCCACCCGGACGACGAAGTGTTCGGCTGTGGAGGCGCGCTGGCCCAGCTTGCCGCCAGGGGCGCCGAGATTCGCGTGGTGATCGCCACCCAGGGGCCCCAGGCAACCCTGCGTTTGGCGGAATCGACCCGCGCCGCTGCGGTGCTGGGCTACCCCGCTCCGATCAACTGGGCCTTTCCCGACCGGGGGCTGGAGCAGGCCATTGATGCGCTGGCCGACACGCTTTTGGAAGCGCTCGAGGCGTTCACCCCGGATTTACTGCTGGCGCCTTCGAGCTTCGAGATGCACCCGGACCACCGCGCTGCCTGCGACGCCGCGCTCAAGGCCGGCGAGCGCTTCGTTGCCAAGCATAACGCGTCGCTTTCCATCGCGCTTTACGAGATCGGCGTGCCGCTGAGCGCCAACCAGCTCGTGGATATATCCCAAGAGGGCGAGCTAAAAGCCAGGGCCATGCAGTGCTTTGCCTCGCAGCTTGCCGAGCAGCGCTACGCTGATCAGATCGACGGGCTCAATCGCTATAGAAGCTATACGCTGGGGCTTTCGGTCACTCGGGCCGAGGCGTTTCACGTACTGGCGGCCGGCGAGCGCGTTGATATCGAACTGCCTTCGGTGCAGGACCAGGCGCTTTGGCGCTGCGAAGCCGCGCTGGCTCAAACGCAAGCCCAGCTTCAATCGCAGGCCCAAGCCCTGGGTCAAATGCAGGCCGAGCACGTTCACGCGATCGAGGCGTTGAAAAGGGAAAACGCGGCGCTTGTCGATCAAGCCCACGAGGACCGCCAGGCGCTGGCGCAGAGCGAGCAGGCCAAACGCGGCGCCGAACAGGAGCTTCAGGCCATTTACGCCACCCGAGGCTGGCGCTGGCTTTCGCGTCTAAAATCGTTACTAGGGCGCGGTTAAGCGCATTATTCATCAGGAAGTTTATGTCATCGTCTAATTCGAACGTTTTGGTCAACACCGGCTCGAGCACCGCGCGCGTGAGCCTGCTGATCCGCAGCATGGACCGCCCTCATCTTCAGGACGCCCTGGCCGGTATCGCGGCACAGCGTTTTGCGGGCCTGGAAGTTCTGGTCGTCAACGCCAAGGGCGAGCCGCATAGCGCGCTGCCCGCGCTCGACGTGCCCTGCCGGCTGGTCGACTCCGACACGCCCCTTCCCCGCGCCAAGGCGGCCAACAAGGCGCTCGAAGCGGTGCAGACGCCCTACGCGATGTTTCTGGACGACGACGACACGATCGACCCCGATCACATCGCACGCCTGGTCGAAGCGCTGGACGCCCATGATGAGGCGCCGGCAGCCTACGCCGGGGTGCGGCTGGAGAAAACCACCGGTGAGGTGGTTTCTACCATGGACACGCCCTGGGTGGCCGGCGAGCTTTTGCTTCACAATACGCTGCCGATTCACGCGGTGCTGTTTCGCGTAAGCGCTGTGAAAGCGCACGACTGTCGTTTCGATACGCAGTTCGAGCAGCTCGAGGATTGGGATTTCTGGCTCACGCTGGCGCAAACCGGTGCGTTCGTTCACGTACCGGGGCCGAGTGCGACTTACCGGCTGGGGCTGGGCGAGTCTGGCCTTTCGCAGCAGCGCGATATCGACGCCTTCCAAGCGGCCCGCCGCGCGGTATGGCAAAAGTGGCTCCCCCGGGTGGACGAGGCGTTGCTGCAAAACGGCATGGCCGTACTGGTCGACCGGCTGGAGCAGCTGGAGTGGGACACCCGTCAGCTTCACGCAAGCGAGGCGGCGCTTCACCAGCGCGATCATGAGCGCGAAGGCAAGCTTTTGGAGCTTCGTGAGCATTACGAGAAGCTTCAGAGCCTTCACAGCGAGCTTCACCAGGCCCACGGTGGGGTGTGGGAAAAGCTCGATGCGCTGGGCAAGGAGCACGAGCAGGCGCTTTCGCGTATCGACACCCTGCAGCAGGACGCCAACGCGCTCGTAGCGCTGCGCGAGCGCCACGCGGCGCTCGAAGAGCAAAGCACCCACCTGCATGAGCGCCTGGCCGGGGCCGATCACGCGCGTCTCGCGCTCGAGCAAGCCCGTGCCGATGCCGAGCACCGCGCCCATGTGCTCGGTGAAGAGCTTCACGCGCTGCGCCATTCGCGCTCGATGCGCCTGACCGCGCCGCTTCGCTGGCTGACCGAGCAACTCAGAGCGTTGAAAAACGGCTCGTTCAAGGAGCGTTTCGCCTCACCGGACGACGACCTGCCGATCGCCCGCGCCAAACAGAAAACCCCCGTGGGCGCGGTGGATGTCATCGTGCCGGTCTACAAGGGCCTGGACGAGACCCGCGACTGCCTGGAGAGCGTGTGGGCCTCCAACTCGAAGCACGCCTACCGGCTGGTGGTGATCAACGACGCAAGCCCGGAGCCGGCGCTGACCGAGTGGCTTCGCGAGGTGGCGAAGACCCGCCCGATGCTGCTGCTGGAAAACGAGGAGAACCTGGGGTTCGTGGGCACGGTGAACCGCGGCATGGCCCACTCGGAAAGTGCTGACGTGGTGCTGCTCAACAGCGACGCCGAAGTGGTCAACGACTGGCTGGACCGCCTTATAGACGCCGCCTACCGCCCCACGACCCGGCCGGTGGCGAGCGTCACGCCGTTTTCCAACAACGCGACCATCTGCAGCTACCCGCGCTTTTGCGAGGACAACCACCTGCCGGAAGGCTTCACGCTTTCCGAGCTCGACCGGCTGGTAGCGGACACCAACAAAGGCCAGGCGGTGGAAATCCCCACGGGTATTGGCTTTTGCATGTACATTCGCCGCGAAGCGCTCAATGACGTGGGTCTGTTCGATGTCGAGAATTTCGGCAAGGGCTACGGCGAAGAGAACGACTTCTGTATGCGCACGCTAAAAGCCGGCTGGTGCCACCTGCACGCCCTCGACGTCTTCGCCTGGCACAAGGGCAGCGTGAGCTTTGGCGAAAGCCAGCCGGAGCGCGTGACCAAGGCGCTGCAGGTGCTGCACGAGCTGCACCCGGACTACGAATCTCGCGTACACACGTTCATCGGGGTGGACCCGGCCCGCCAGGCGCGGCTGAACATCGACGTGGCGCGGCTTCGAAAAAGCGCCAAACCGCGCGTTTTGATGGTCAATCATCAGCGTGGCGGCGGCACCGAGCGCCACTGCCAAGAGCTGGCGGCCACGCTGAAAGGCGAAGTGGAGTGGTTGATGCTGCGGCCAAGCCCGGTGGGTGGGGCGCGGCTGACCATGCTCGATGAGGCCGAATCCATGGCGCTGGATTACGTGCTGCCGGACGCCTTTGACGAACTGGTCGACATGCTCAAGGCGCTGGGCGTGACTCACGTGCATTTTCATCACGTGCTGGGCTTCGATAAGCGCATTCTCGACCTCGCCGGCGCCCTGGGCGCCACCCAGGACGTGACGCTTCACGACTACTACGCCGTGTGCCCGCAAATTTCACTGACGCCGATCGATCATCGCTACTGCGGTGAGAAAGGCGTCGAGCAGTGCCGGCAGTGCCTTTCCGAGCAGCCGGCGCCGGACGGCAGCACCATTACCCAGTGGCGCGAGCGCCACGCGGCCTGGCTGCTCAAAAGCGACCGGGTAATTTCGCCAAGCCAGGACGCCGCCGAGCGCTTCAAGGGCTACATTCCCGAACTCGAGGTTCAGGTAGCGGTTCACCCGGACCAGGAAGGCGTTCGCTACCCGGCGCCTGCCTGGCAGGCGCCCGTGGAGGGCGAGCCGCTTCGCGTGGCGGTGATCGGCGCGCTTTCGATCATCAAGGGCGCGGACGTGCTCGAAAGTGTGGCCGCGCTTGCCAGCAAAAAAGGGCTGAACATCGAGTTCAAACTGTTTGGATTCGCCTACCGCTCGCTCAAGCCGCTACCCAACCTGAGCGTCACCGGTGCCTACCGCGACGACGAGCTGGCCGCCCTTGTCAGCGCGTGGCAGCCCCATGTTGCCTGGTTCCCGCCGATCTGGCCGGAAACCTACAGCTATACGCTGAGCACCTGTTTACAGCTGGGCCTGCCGGTGGTGGCAAGCAACCTGGGCGCCCTGCCGGAACGCCTTCAGGCGCGGCCCTGTTCCTGGCTGCTGGCCTGGGACAGCACCGCCGAACAGTGGTGTGAATGGTTCGAAGGGCTGCCTGCGCGGGCGGCCAACACCATCGAAACGGCGGCCCCTGGCGATTGGGACAACGGTCAGGCGGATTTCTACGCCAAACGCTACGTGACGCCCATTGCCCCGGCGCGGCCCGAGGCCGAGCTTGCCGCACTCCCCTCGCACTGGCAGGTACACGCGGCACAAAAAGACACCACGACCATGCGCGTGCGCAAGGCGATGGTGTCGACACTTTACTGGCTACGCGCAAGGCCGCTGCTGCGCGGGCTATCGCGGCACGTGCCGGCGGGCTGGCAGCGCAAGGTGAAAAGCCGCTTGCTGCGGGAGTCGTAGCGGGTATGGGGTTGCATACGCCACGTTTCGGAGTTTGCGTGCCGACGCTCAACGCGGGCCCAAGCTGGCTTGAATGGCTGAACCGGGCCGAGCCGGCGCTGGCCGCAGCCCACCGCCGGCTGGTGATCGACTCGAGCTCCAGTGACGCCACCGCTTCGCTGGCCGCGGAGCGCGGTTGGGAAGTACAGCACATTGCGCGCGACGCGTTCGATCACGGCGGCACCCGCCAGCGTGCGCTCGAGCTACTGGCCGACTGCGACGTGGTGGTGTTTCTGACCCAGGACGCGCTGGTGGCCGATGAAAACGCGCTGACAGCGCTGAATGAGGCTTTCAAGGCGCCCCACGTGGGCGCGGTTTTTGGTCGCCAGCTGCCGCACGACGACGCCACGCCCATTGCCGCCCACGCAAGGCTTTTTAACTACCCGGAAGAATCGAGAGTGGTGAACGAAGCCGACATTCCAACGCTTGGCCTCAAAACGGCGTTTTTATCCAACTCGTTTGCCGCTTACCGGCGCGAGGCGCTTTTGGCGGCGGGCGGGTTTCCCACCGGCACCATCCTGAGCGAGGACATGATTGCCGGTGCGCGGCTTTTACAAAACGGCTGGCAGCTCGCCTACTGCGCCAAGGCGTGCGTTCACCATTCGCACAACTACTCGCTGGGCCAGGAGTTCAAGCGCTACTTCGATATCGGCGTGCTGCACCACCGCGAGGGCTGGCTGTTGGCGTGGTTGGGCAAGGCGGAAGGCGAAGGCGGGCGCTTCGTGCGCTCGGAAATCCGCTATTTACTGCGTCACGCCCCCTGGCGCCTGCCCGAGGCCGGGCTCAGAACTTGCCTCAAGTACCTGGGCTACCGGCTGGGCAAGGCGGAAAACCGCCTTCCCGTGAGCCTGAAGCGCCGCCTTTCCATGCACCGCCGGTTTTGGGGCTAGATGTTGGGGCCAATGCGCTACCCTGGCGTTCACTGCTTGCCTCGGGCATCGTTTATCATCTGACTTTCCAGCATCGCCGTCAGGGTTTGCTCGATCGGGGTTCGCTCGAGTCCCGGTACCCAGGCGTTCAAACGCTGGGTACACGCCTTGAGCTTGGGAATCTCGTTGGCGCGCACGAACGCCGGATTGACGCGAATCTCGATGGCGTGACCTGCCAGCCGCTCGAGCGTTTGAATCAGCGCTTTCAGCGATACCGCTTGGCCGCTGCCCACGTTGACCACGCTGGCGCTCCTTGCGCCTTGCGGCCAGTGCGCCAAAAGCCGCGCGTAAATCGCCACGACGTCGCGCACATCCGAGAAGTCGCGGCTGACGTGAGTGTTGCCAAGCTCGATGACCGCCTCGCGGCGCTGAAAGTGAGCGACGATTTTCGGGACCAGAAAGTGCCCCGCCTGGCCGGGGCCGGTGTAGTTGAACGGCCGGGCGATCAACAAGGGGAGCTTTTGGGCGTAGGTAAGCGCAACGTGCTCCATGGCGAGCTTGGAGTGGGCGTAGTGGTTGACCGGCAAGGGGGCCACGCTTTCATCGATAACCGCCTGGCCGTTGGCACCGTAGACGTTGGCGCTGCTGGCGAGCAGCACCCTGGGCGGCGCGGCCAGCCCGCTCAGCGCGGCCAGCAGGTTCTCGGTGCCCAGCACGTTGACGCGATAGAAATCGAGCGGTGTCGGGTGGCCCACAAACGACAGCGCCGCCAAGTGAAACACCTGGTCCGGTGCGCTTTGCTGCACGAGACGAGAAAGGTTCGCGGCATCGCTTAGATCAATGTGATGCGTTTCATCGGCGCCGCAGGGCGTGCTTGCCAAGGCCACTACACGGTGGCCCTGGCGCTTCAAATGGGCGACGAGGTAGCGGCCAGTAAAGCCGCTGGCGCCGGTGACCAGGCTCGTGGTCATGGTGGCTCCCTTACCAAAAGGTGATCGGCGACTCAGACGCTGACGCCTTGTTGCACGCGCAGCAGATCCGCCTCGACCATCATTTTGCACAGCGTCTCCAGCGGGACCACGGGCTTCCAGCCAAGCTCGCGGTGGGCCTTGGCCGGGTCGCCGATCAGAAGCTCGACCTCGGCGGGACGATAAAACTCGGGGTTGATCACCACCCGCGTTTCGCCCGTCGCCGCGTCCTGGGCGATCTCGTTTTCGCCCTCGCCTTCCCAGCGAAGCTCGATGTTCGCTGCCTTGAAGGCGAGCGTCACGAAATCGCGCACGGTTTCGGTGCGGTGGGTGGCCAGCACGAACGTGTCCGGCTCATCGGCCTGCAGCATACGCCACATGCCCTCGACGTACTCGCGGGCAAAGCCCCAATCGCGCTTGGCGTCCAGGTTGCCCAGCGCCAAGTGGGGTTGCAGGCCAAGCTTGATACGCGCCACACCGTCGGTGATCTTGCGCGTGACGAACTCGCGCCCTCGCAGCGGCGATTCATGGTTGAACAGAATGCCGCAGGCGGCAAACAGGCCATAGGATTCGCGGTAGTTGATCGTCATCCAGTGGGCATAGAGCTTGGCCACGCCGTAGGGGCTTCGGGGGTAGAACGGCGTCGATTCGGTTTGCGGCACCTCCTGCACCTTACCAAACATCTCGGAGGTGGAGGCCTGGTAAAAGCGAATGGCGGGGTCGACGATGCGAATGGCTTCCAGCAGATTGACCACGCCAAGCCCGGTGATTTCGGCGGTGGTGATGGGCTGGTCGAACGAGACCCCGACGAAGCTCTGGGCCGCGAGGTTGTAGACTTCCTGCGGCCGGCAGCGCTGCAGCAGGCGAATGCTGGCGGACAGGTCGGTCAGGTCGAACTCGACCAGGTGCAGGTTGGGATGCCCCTGGAGTCCGAGTTCTTCGATACGCCAGAAATTCACCGAGCTGGTGCGCCGAAACGTGCCGTACACGGTGTAGCCCTTCTCCAGCAAAAGCTCGGCCAGATAAGCGCCGTCCTGCCCCGTTATCCCCGTGACGATCGCGGTCAACGCGCCGCTCTTTTTATGCTCGCCCATCATTTTATGCTCGCCTCACTCAAACCGTTGCGCCCGCTGCTGGCGCTTAAAGGTAACAGAGTGTAATCACCGCGTGTTACAGTTTTTGGTCAACGAGCGCGGCGTTCATCAGCGCTTGATAACGCCGGGCAAGCGTGGCCCAACGGCGCTGTTCGAGCCAGTCAGCGCGCGCCTGGCGGTAAACCGCCCGCTCCTGCTCGTTGGCGCTGAGCACGTGAACAACCGCCGAGGCGATCGCCTCGGGCTCGAAGCCGTCAGATTGCCACACCACGCCCGCCACTTCGTCGAAAATGGGCGCTGGGGTGGTCAAAATCATCGGGCACGCCGCCACGGCGGTGCGCACCGCAGCGCTGCTCGACTCCTGGGTGTACTGGTACGGCAGCACCACAAGGCTACATTCGGCCAAGCGGCGCTGCACCTCGTCCAGAGGCATGAAATCGGTGTACCACTCGAGGTAGCGCTCGACACCGAGCCGTTTGGCGGTGCGCTGGCAGCGCGCAAGCTCTTCCTGGGAGGCGGGCTCGTCGCGTACCGAGGTTACCAGGCGTAGCCTGGCGCCTTCGGGCAGCGCTTGGCGTTTTATCAGCGCGGCGAAGGCCTCGATCAACGTATTGACGCCCTTATGGGGCAGCAAAAAGCCGAAACAGCCGATGATCGGCGCGCCGTTGGAGGGAGTGGCTTCAACGGTGGCCTCACAACTCTGGGCCACGCCCTGAGGCATGCGAGTTACGTTGTCGGTCAGGCCGATGCGCTTCAAGTGATTAAGATCGTCCAGGGTGTGGACGAACACGCGGTCGAACTCGGCCAGCGTGGCAGCCGCCGCGCGGCGGCGGGCGGTGTCGAAATCGATCAACGGGCGCGTGGTGTGAAGGGTGATGTAAACCCGCTTGCCCTGCTCGCGACAGCGCACCACTTCCCTCGCCAGGGCGGTGTCGAGCTCGAAAAAGGCAAAGTGGTGCTGCAACCAGACGACGTTGCCCGAGGCCCCAGAAAGCGCGGGACTTGCGCCCTTTTGCCAGCTCTTTTCGGCAACGCGAACGGGATAAGCGGCGCCATCCAGCGGCGCGGTCGGGGCGTGCACGGTGAGCGCGATGGCGTCGTCGTGCGAAAGCGCCTCGAGCAGGTGGTCGCTGTACTGAGCGATGCCGCAGGCTTCGCGCCAGGTGGAAAACAGGCTGACGGAAAGCGCAGGGGCTGCGGTGTTCGTCAGCGCCTTGAGCCGGGCCAGCGCTGCCAGAATCGACGCCACCGCGCCGGGGGCGAAAAAGCGCGCGCGAATGGCCTCGTTCAGCGCCACTGGGGCCGCGTAGGCATGTTTACCGCCCAAACGAAGTGCCTGCACCTGGCGCGTGATTTCGGCCACGGTGCTGTCGACGCCGGGTTCGACCCACAGTGCCTGGTCGTTTTGAAAGTGCGACTGGGCGTGATCGAAGCAGTAGTCGATGAAGCCGGTCGTGTCGGCGCTCAGGAAGTCGGTGTGCGCGCCAAAGCCGGTGACGACCAGCCCGCGGGAGAACTCGCCGGCCTCGATCGCGGGCATGTTAAGGCCCTCGCCACGGGTGGGCAGCACCACGATATCGGCCTTTTGATACAGCGCGGCCATCTGCTCGGCGCTGTAGTCTTCCATGATGAGCGTGAGCCGCGGGCGGTAGGCGCTGCTCACGTACGTTTCGATCAGCGCCTCGACCTGGTTGTGCGGGTTGGGAAAGCTCTTGAGCGTGAGGGTAAGCGCCGAGTCTTCGCCTGCCAGACGCTCGAAGGCCTGCAGCAATACGTCTACACCCTTGCGCGGAAAGGCCGAGGAGACGTGCAGCAGGTGTACCGGGCGCCCCTGGCTTGCCCGCTCCAGATCCAGCGCCTGGCTCTCGGCGGCCAACGGGTTTTCCACCAGCGGCAGAGTAACGACGTGAATGGGCAACCTACAGCCGCTATCCATCAGCACTTTCTTGACGAACCAGGCGGTTACGATCACGCCGTGATAGTGGCGGTTGAGCGTGTCGATCATGTCCGCCGGCACCGCGGACTCCTCCCAGAAAAACAGCGCCACGGCCGTTCCAAAGGCAGGGTCGGGTGTTATGAGCGGGTAGCGGTGATAAAGCGCTATGCGCTCATTGGGGGCTAACGCCTGCCAGGGGTTGGGGTCGAGCAGGCCGTTGAGACGGGCGGCTTCCGCCTCGCCGCCAGGCGTTGAGTTGACGCGCTTTTCCGGCAAGGCCTCGTGGGGGGCAAGCCACAGCGCCGGGGGGTTGTCGCTCTGGGCGAGCCGTGTGAGCAGGTGGCGGTTGACCGCGGCCAGGCTGTAGCTTCCGTTGACGTGCCCTTCCAGGCGCAGGCCGCGAAGGGCCGATACGCTGGCGGTGGTATCGCGCAGTGTCAGCGCCTCAACGCGCACCCGAGCGCGCACGGGCGTGTCCAGATCGACGAAATCCTCCGGGCGAAACTGCCCCTTACGACTAAAAAGCTCGCTGCTCCCGGCCATCTGCTTAAGCACGCGCATTTTCAACGCCGGAAAGCGGTTGAGAACGGCCAGCGCCGGCCGCTTGAGCCAGGGCACTTGCGCGGTTTTGCGTATCAGTCGGCCCTGAGCGCCAGCGAGTTGACGCCGGGTGTGCATGACGCCGCGCAGCGGCTTTGTCAGCCGCCAGGAGCGGCTTCGATAAACGCCCTCCAGCTCCTCACCGAGCTGTTCGACCCGCGCCTGGTAACGCTGGCGCCTGTCGGTTTCATCCGCCAGCGCCTCGGCCTGAGCCTCGATTTTGGCCGCTAGCGTGTCGAGACTGCCCTGCTGCGTTTGGGCTTGGGTTTCCAAGTACTCGAACCAGGGCGCGCTTTCGTCATCGGTGTGTTTATGGGCGATCAGCGCGTAGTCCGGGTAGGCGGAAACGACCCAGTCCAGATAGTCGCGCACCGGGGCGCTATCCTTTGGCGGCGTGGGGCCGTTGAGTCGCCAAATGCGGGCATTGGCAAAGCCCGTATCGGTGGCGAGAAAGTGCAGAAGCGGCGGTGGCAGTGGGCGCTGGTGGGTCGGGTCGAGATGAAAGCTCCAAAGCCCCACGGTGAGGTTTTCCGGGTTGGGCGTTTCCAGTATCAACACGCCACCGGGCAGTAGCACCCGGTGCGCCTGCTGCACCAGCGCCACCAGATCGTCGAACGGCAGATGCTCGGCGATGTGAAAGCCGGTTACCGCCGAGAGGCTGTCGTCCTCCAGGGCCTGAAGCCCGGTCAGGGCGTCACGTGTATCGACTCTCAGCCCGCGTGCGTTGCACTCGCCGGCCATGCTTTCGTTGGTATCGATCCCGCTGGCGGGCCAGCCGTTGTCGCGCATCAGCTCGAGCCACTCACCCCGCCCGGCGCCCAGGTCGACCACCGGCGCGGTGGGATAGCGCGCCAGAACCGGCGCTAGCACGGGCAGGTAAACCTCCAGCCGGGCCTTGATGACGCTTTCATCGCCGCGAAAGTGGTGGGTAAAACGGGTATAGAAATCCATTACGCTGACTCGTTGGAGGCTGGATAGGGCGCGCCGTGACGCTGACACTGGATCACCGGCATGACCCAGCTGCTGCCGAGGAAAAAGTCCTTTTCGGCGTTGATCATTTGAAACACCAGCGCGTGGTCGACCCACTGGTAGTTGTGGCTCAAATGGGTGTCGCCACTGTGAAGTGACAGCGACACCGAGTAGCTGCCTGGGCCAAGGTTGGCGTCAAAACGCAGCCGGTAGATCAAGCGCTCGCCCGCTGCCACGTCTCGCTCGACCTGGTGGGTGTGCCAGGTGTTGGTGCCGAACACGTCCTGGCCGACCCGGTCCTTGAGCTTGTACCCCAGCACAAGCTCGGCAAGCGGTGCGTGAATGCTGACCGCTACCTGCAGCTCGACCGGCTGGCCGACATCGGCCACGTCGATGGCCGCTCCGTTTTCACCGTGCAGGCTGACGCGTTCGATGCGGGCTTCGCCGCTGCCAGAGCGGGTCTGGATCTGGCCGGTCTCGAGCGGTTTGATCTCGACGTTATCGTTTTCTTTTTGCGCGATCAGCGCGTTGTAGTAATCCATGACGTCCTGGGGCGGGCCGTCCTGGAGCACCCGCCCCTTTTCCAGCAGGATGGCACGGTCGCAAAGGCTCTGAATCGCGGCCTTGTCGTGGGAGACGATCAGAAGCGACGTGCCCAACCGCTGGAACTCGCGAATGCGGTCGAAACTTTTGTGCTGAAAGTAGGCGTCGCCGACCGAAAGCGCTTCATCGACGATCAAAATGTCGGGGCGAAAGGCGGTGGCCACCGAAAAGGCGACGCGCATCTGCATACCGCTGGAGTAAACGCGCATGGGCTTGTCGAAATAGTCGCCGATTTCGGCAAAGGCTTCGATGTCGTCCATTGCCGCGCTGATATCGGCTCGGCCAAAGCCCATCAGCCCCGCCGAGTGCAGCACGTTCTGGCGCCCGGTCAGCTCGCCGTTGAAGCCCATGCCGAGCTCCAGAATCGCCGCGATGCGCCCGCGGGTGCGCACATAGCCTTCACTGGGGACGAGCGTGCCGGTGATCATCTTGAGCAGCGTGCTTTTGCCCGCGCCGTTTTGCCCGACGATCCCCACCGCTTCGCCGGCGGCGATGTCGAAGCCGATATCGCGTAGCACCCAGGTTTCGGCGGCGGGCGCGACCGAACTAAACCAGCTCACGATGCGCCACAGCTCGTTGGGAAACCGGCGGTACACCTTGCCAAGCTCGCGTACTTCCAAAAGCGCGCTCATAGGGCGTCCACCATTTCCGGGCTCGCCCGCTCGAATAGCAGCGCGCTAAAGAGCACAAGGCCCAAGCCCAGCGCCGTCAAAGTCGCCAGGGCCACAAGCGAGGGTGCCTGCCCGTAGGCGAGCACGTCGTGGTAGGCGCCTACCAGGTGGTACAAGGGGTTGAAGGCGATCAGCGTTTGCAGCGCCTGGGGGACGATCTCGGCGGGATAGACCACCGGCGTGAACCAGAACAGAAACTGCAGCACGATGGGCATGAGCTGGCCGATATCGCGAAGAAACACGTTGAGTATGCCCAGCGTCATGCCAAGCCCCAGGCCCAGAAGCACCGTGATACCGGTGAGCACCATCACCCAGGCCAGGGTGGCAGCGTTGAAATGGCCAAGCGCTGCGAACACCACCAGCGTGACCAGAAACAGCGCCAGGTTATTGATCAAACACGAACCGGTCACGATCAGCGGCAGCGCCACCTTGGGAAAGACCAGTTTTTTCATCAGATTGGCGTTGTCGATGAAAATCCCCAGACAGCGAGTGAGCAGTTCACTGAAAAGACTCCACCCCAGCATGCCCGCGGTGAGGTAAATGGCGTAGGCGTACTGGCTTTCGATACCGGGCAGTTTCGCCGACAGCACCTTTGATAGCACCAGCGCGTAGATGAGCACCATGGCCAGCGGGTGGATAATCATCCAGGCACCGCCGATGCGGCTTCGGGCAAAGCGCGTCACCAACTCATGGCGAATCGAGGTGGCGATGAACTGGCGATAACGCCAGGCTCCCTTGAGGGATGCAAGCATGGTTTTCCCTTTTTTCCCGTGCTGGTCAGGCGGCATCTGCGCGCAATGTTAAGCCAAGTGCTGTGGTCACACCACTGCTGGCCTAATCACACCGCGCTGTCATATTCGCCGCACATCGCTATGGTATGCTCACGCTCGCGCTGTGCTCTAGCGCTTTGGCCGGTCAACGTTTTGGCGCTCGCGCATGGTTTTTAGCACACCTTCGTTTCTACTGCTGTATCTGCCCACCGTTTGGCTGATCTATCTGCTACTGGCGCGCTGTGCGCTGCCGAGGCTGCTGCTGGCCTGGCTCGGCGTGGCGTCGCTTCTCTTCTACGCGGTGTGGGACATCCGCTTGCTGCCACTTTTGCTGGCAAGCATTGGCGTCAATTACTGGCTGGCCGGGCGAGTCAGGCAGCGTGGGTGGCTTTGGGTAGGGGTCGCTTTCAATCTGGGCCTGCTTGGCTGGTTCAAGTACTCGGTGTTTCTGTTGTCGGCGCTGCATATAGCGCCCCACTCGCTGAGCCCGCTGGTGCTTCCCCTGGGCATTTCGTTTTTTACCTTTCAGCAGATCGCGTACCTGGTGGACGTTCGCCGGGGCCACGCCCGGCGAGAAACCGGCTCGCTGCACGAGGCCTCGCTGTACGGAGTATTCGTGAGTTTTTATCCACAGCTGATCGCCGGGCCGATCGTTCACTATCGTGCCCTGGCGCCGCAGCTTTCCCGCCTTGGCTGCCCTTCGTCTGCTCAGGTGCGCGTGGGCCTGGTACTCCTGGCTTTCGGGCTTTGCAAAAAGCTGATGCTGGCCGACAACCTGGCACCGCTGGTCGAGAGGCTTTTTTCGCTGCCTGCGCAGACCATCGTGGCCGGCGATACGCTGGTGGCGGGCTGGGCCTTTGGGCTGCAGCTCTATTTCGATTTTTCCGGCTATGCGGACATGGCGATGGGGCTTGCGCTCTTGTTTGGCGTTCGACTGCCGCAAAACTTCGCCTCGCCTTACCGCGCCGGTGATATCCAGGCGTTCTGGCGGCGCTGGCACATCACGCTTTCGCGCTTTCTGCGCGACTATCTTTATATTCCTCTGGGCGGCAGCCGGCATGGCCTGCCCCGCCACATTGCGGCGCTGATGGTGACGATGCTGCTGGGCGGGCTTTGGCACGGTGCCGGCTGGCAGTTTTTACTCTGGGGCGGGCTGCACGGGCTAATGCTGACCGCGCTACTGCTGTGGCAACGCTTTACCTGCCTGCGCCTGCCGCGCCCCTTGGGTTGGCTCTTGACGCTTTCACTGGTCATGCTGGCCTGGGTGCCCTTTCGCGCCGAGAGCCTTTCGCATACCGTCGCGCTCTACGCAGGCCTTGGGCAGTGGCAGTGGGGGGCGCTTGGCGATCTTTACCGCGACCTGACCCAGCGCGTTATGGCGCTGGGCACCAGCAGTGCGCTTTTGCTGCTCGGCTCGTTCATCGCCTTTTTCACGCCGCGAAGCGCGGTGTGGGCAAGGTGGCTGGCCAAGCCCACACGTGCCTGGTGGCAAGGCGCGGTAGCCGGCGCTTTTTTCATGGCCGCGGCGAAGGCGATGGTCGATCTGCCAGGCCAGGCCTTTTTGTATTTCAACTTTTGAATGCTGATGACACGACGTTTAGCGATACGCACACAACCAACCACAAAGCGCTTTTGGGCCGGGCTTTTGGCGGGTGCTTTGGGCGCACTGTGCCTTTGGCTTTTGTTGTGGGCGGGCCAGCTGGGGCGCGCTCACCCCAATAACGCGTGGATCGAAGGCGCGCTGAGTTACAAACTGGCCAGGGCCGAGGCACTGCCCTCACCCAAAATCCTGATCGTGGCCGGATCGTCGGCGATGTTCGGTATCGACAGCGGCGCTCTGGAAACCGCCTTCGGGCGCCCCGCCGTCAACCTGGGCGTCAACGCAGGGCTGTCACTACCGGTGATACTGGCAAGCGCCGAGCCGGTCATCGAGGCAGGTGACCTTGTGCTTTTACCGCTCGAGTATTCGCTTTATAACCGCAACGAGGCCGTCTCGGCGTCGCTGGTGCACTGGGCGAACAGCCACCCCGAGGCCCTTTGGGCGCTACCGCTAAAGCGCGCGCTCGGGGTCATTGCGCAGACCTCGCTGCGCCGCCTTCTGGAAGGCTACCGAGGCGTGCCCGAAGGCTTTACGGTCAACGGCGACTACGGTGCACATCATCTGGACCTGCGCGGCGACCAGACCGGCACCGCCCGCGCACAACGCGAGCCGCGCCACTGGCGTTTTTTAAATTCGCTGAACGCCGAAACCTACGGTGAAACGGCGCGCCGCGGCCGCTTCGATGGCCAGACGCTGCGCGCCTTTCGCGACAACGTACTGGCCAGAGGCGCCTGCCCGATATTCCTGCCGGCGCCTTTACTGTACAAGCCGTACTACGCCGACTCCCCTATCGAGGCGAACTTCTATACCAATCTTCCGGCTCAGATACGCCGTGCAGGGCTCAAGTGGGTAGGCAA
Source organism: Halomonas sp. GD1P12 (assembly GCF_025725645.1). Lineage (NCBI taxonomy): Bacteria > Pseudomonadati > Pseudomonadota > Gammaproteobacteria > Oceanospirillales > Halomonadaceae > Halomonas > Halomonas sp. GD1P12. Next base: position 2,390,743 of record NZ_CP107007.1, read on the forward strand.
GCCGGAAGCCGCGATGTACGGGGCGGACGACTTTTTCGATACCAACTATCACCTGGTCGATGAAGCGCGCACGCGACACACGCAGCGCTTGATCGAGTGGCTTGACGACCAGCCCTTCGAGCAGTGTCGGCACTATTACCCAACTGCCGTGCCGCCAGGCGCTGGCGACGTTGGGGAGCACCTGGGGGAGTAATCGGCGCTAGCGGTTCAGATGCTGCTCCACCAGCGAGAAAATCGCGCGGCGAAAGTTGGCCGTGGCGAAGCGCTCGGCGCTTTGCCGGCACGCGGCGGGTGAGAAAGCGTCCGGCTCGGATCGGCGGCGCTGTTCGAACTGATGAATCCGCTCGATCAAGGCAGCGCTGGTTTGCTCGGCGACCCAAAGCCCGGTGGTGTCATCAAGCATGGTCTCGGAAAGCCCTCCTACCCCGTAGCCAATGACCGGTGCGCCGGCGGCCTGGGCTTCCACGGGCAGAATGCCGAAATCCTCCTCGGCCATGAACAAAAACGCACGGGCGCGCTCCAGATAATCCACCAGTACGTCGTCCGGCTGGTAGCCCAGCACGGTCACGTTGGGCCCGGCCATGGCGCTCAGTCGGGCGCGATCCGGGCCGTCGCCAATGACGACCAGGCGTTTATCCGGCAGGCGGTTGAAGGCCTCGATGATCAGGTCGATACGCTTGTACGGCACCATGCGCGAGGCGGTGAGATAAAACTCGTCGCGAGGCTGGTCGTGGCGAAACCGCTCGACCTGTACCGGCGGATAGATCACCTCGGCATCGCGGCGATAACAGCGGGCGATACGCCGCTTGATATAGTGCGAGATCGCAACGAAGTGATCGACTCGCTGCGCGCTGATGAAATCCCATTGCCGAAGTCGGTGAAGCTGCCAGCGCATCAGCCAGCTCGCCACGCCGCGCTCCTTACCGGTTTGTCGAAGATACTGGTGCTGCATGTCCCAGGCGTAGCGCATCGGGCTGTAGCAGTAGCAGATATGTACGGCGCCCGGGTCGCAGAGCACCCCCTTGGCCACGGCGTGGCTGCTCGACAGAATTAGATCGAAGCCTTTTAAATCGAACTGCTCGATGGCCAGCGGCATCAGCGGCAGATAGCGCCGATAGTGCTTTCGCGCGAAGGGAAGGCGCTGAATGACGCTGGTATGGATGGCTCGCCCTTTGAGCACGGGCATATCATCAGAGGCCAGGAAATTGACGGTGGTAAAAATTTCCGCCTGGGGAAAGCAGCTTGCAAGCTCGGCCAACGCTTTCTCGGCGCCGGCCCAGGTGGTCAGCCAGTCGTGGACGATCGCGACCTTCATGGCGCGTCAGGGCTCCTGGTCACGACCGTACTTGTCATCAAAGCGCACGATGTCGTCTTCGCCCAGGTAAGACCCGGTTTGCACTTCGATCAGCTTGAGCGCGATGACGCCGGGGTTTTCCAGCCGGTGTACGGTGCCCAACGGTATGTAGGTGGACTGGTCTTCCGAGAGCAGAAAGCTTCTCAATGTGGCGTCGATGCCGGGCGTTTCACCCTGGGTCACCTTCGCAGTACCTTCGACCACGACCCAGTGCTCGGCACGGTGGTGGTGCATTTGAAGCGACAGCGCCGCCTCGGGTTTAACCACGATCTCCTTGACCTGAAAGCTTTCGGTAATCTCCATGCTACGGTAATGCCCCCAGGGGCGATAGACCGTTCGGTGGAGCTGGCATTCTGGCCGGCCGGCCTCTTTGAGCGCGCTGACGATCTGCTTGGTGTCCTGAGCGTGGTCGCGGTGGGCGACCAGCACGGCGTCGTCGGTTTCCACGACCACTAAATCGCTAACGCCCAGGGTGGCGACCAGCCGCGATTCGCTGTAGACCAGGCTGTTGCGAGTATCGCGAAGCAAAACGTCGCCGCGCACGGCGTTGTGGTGCTCGGGGTCTTTTTCACCACGTAGCGCGTGAAGCGCATCCCAGGCGCCGATATCACTCCAGCCCGGCGACATGGGCACCACCGCCGCCTGACGGGTATGCTCCATTACCGCGTAGTCGATCGATTCGCTGCGACACTGGCCGAAAACGGCCTCGTCGATGCGCAGAAAATCCATATCCTGGGTGCGCGTCTGAAACGCGGCCTGGCAGCTTTCGAGAATATCCGACGCGTGCTGCGCCAGCGCCTGTAAAAAACGCTCGGCCTTGCCCAGGAAGATGCCGCTGTTCCAGACGTAATCGCCGCTTTCCAGATACTGCTGGGCGATCTGCTGGGATGGCTTTTCGACGAAAGCCTCCACGGCAAAGCCCTGCAAAAGCGCCTGGCCGCGCTTGATATAGCCGTAGCCCGTGTGCGCGCTCGAAGGCGTGATGCCAAAGGTCACCAGCTGCCCCTGGTGGCTAAGCTCCAGCCCTTTTTCGATGGCGTCGGCGAACGCTTGGTTATCCTGAATGACGTGATCCGCCGGCATTACCAGAAGGTCGGCGTCAGGATTCTGTTCGCTTGCCAGCAGCGCCGCCAGGGCAAGCGCTGGTGCGGTATTACGCCCACAGGGCTCGAGAAGGATACGGCTTTGTTTGAAGCCCAGCGCCTGCATCTGCTCGGCGACCAGAAAACGATGCTCCTCGTTGCACACGATCAGCGGCGCCTCGCTTGAGGCGAGGCCTTGCGCACGCAGCGCCGTCTCCTGCAGCAGGCTGACATCGTCCTGGTGGAGGTTCAAAAACTGTTTGGGGTAATGCTCGCGGGAAACCGGCCACAGCCTCGAGCCGCTCCCACCAGACAAAATAACCGGTAAAATCATCATTTATCCCGAAAAGCTGTTGGATCTGTTGGCGTTGCAGCGATCCGCCGTATCACGGCTGGCTGTTGGCAAAGCCCCGGGTTAGCGTCATGATCAAGATCTTCAAATCGAGCCCCAGCGACCAGTTATCGATGTAGTAAAGGTCGAACTCGACACGCTTTTGCATCTGCTCCAGGGTATCGGTAGTGCCCCGGTGACCATTGACCTGGGCCCATCCGGTCATGCCGGGCTTGACCCGGTGGCGCTGCATGTAGTTTTGAATGACGCCCTGGTAGTACTGGTTGTGATCCAGCGCATGGGGGCGCGGCCCGACCAGCGACATGCGCCCCTGGAGCACGTTATAAAGCTGTGGCAACTCATCCAGGCTCGTGCGGCGTAAAAACGCGCCGAGCGGTGTGATGCGGGGGTCTTCCCTGGTGGCCGCCACGGTGGTGCGCGCCTGATGCACACTCATGCTGCGAAACTTGTAGATGCGAAAGCGCTTGCCGTCGATGCCGTGGCGGTGCTGCTTGAACAGCACCGGCCCGCCCATTTTCCATTTGACCAGCGCGGCGATCACCAGCATGACGGGTAAAAAGGCGATGAACAGCACACCGCCTATCAAGCGGTCCTCGATATTTTTGACCAGCCGCAGCGGCGTGCTGTCCAGCGGACTGTAGTTGAGTTCGAGCGAGTAGAGCCCAACGACCTGCACCATACGATGATTGAGCAGGCGAATGTCGGAAAGATCGGGAAAGTAGCGAACGCTAATGGGAATGTCGATCAAACTGGTCGAAACCAGCCGCACCTTGTCGCCGTCGCTTAGCGGGTAGCTCAACCAGATTTCGTCGAAATCGCGGTTGAAGGCGCTGTCATCGACCAGCTCCTTGAGCGTTTGATGAAAGCGGTCCGAGTCGTCGTCGACCTTGGCGCTATGCAGCATATAGCCCGCATTGAGCATCGCCAGCAGATGATCCTTGAGGCGCAGCAGGTTCTCTTCGCGGCCGATGATGACGATACGCTTGCAGTTCTTGCCTTGAGCGCGCAGACGCCGCAGATAAATATAGAGCGCGCCTCGCATGACGCTGCCAAACCCCAGCACCGTCAACGACGACACGCCCATCCAAAGCCGGGAGAAGTTTTGGGTCGTTTGAGTGGCGACCAGCAGAAGGCTGATCAATACGATCGTGATGCACCAGCTCAGCGCGTAGGCGCCCAGCATCGAGTAAAGGCTACGGCCGCGCCAGGGCTGATAAAGCCCCAAAAGCTCACCTACGGCAGGCAGCAGCAGGCTGCCGATCACCATGATGAACATATACTCTTCGCCGTGATAGGTGATATTGGGCATCACCCACAGCGCGATCCACGACACGACCAGCGCAATGCCTGCATCGAAGCAGCGCATGGCGCGTCTTAGCCAATCGTTATGCGGAGCTCCCTTCAACCCACTCATGCAACGGCGTTATCCCTGACTGGTGACCGTTAGATCCGTGAAAGACAGCAAGAGCGTCATGATATCGCTCAAATCCTGGCTCGAGAGATCACCGACTGCGGACTGCAGTGCCAAGCTATCGAGCGCGTATTCACCGATGGTGTCGACGTACTGAATGCGCTGATCGTACAAGCTTGCCCGGGCGTCCAGCACGTCGACCAGATCGCGAAGGCCCAACTGCTCGCCGCGCTCGGCGGCGTCGAGAAACAGCTGGCTGGATTCGATGGCTTGGCTGAGGGCCTGAACGCGGCGTACGTGGCCGTTCAATGAGCGAAGGCGTTGGCGAACTTCCTGAACCGCCAGGTTGAGCTGGTTGTCCAGATCGGCCTGGCTTGCATCGATGCGTCGCTCCCCCTGGCGCACGTTGGCCGTGGTATAGCCGCCGCGATAGATGGGCACGCTGACCTCGACGCTTGCCCGGTAGTCCTCGCTTTCGCGCAGCGCGTCGTCGCTTTGGCGATCCGAATAGGAGAGGTTCAGGTTGAGTTCCGGGAAATAGCCCGCTCGCCGGGTGCTGGCATCGGCGGTCGCGATGCGCGCCTGCTCAGCGGCCAGCTGCACATCCAGATTTTGCCCTGCGCGCGCGATCCACGCCTGCGGGTCGCCCCACTCCTGGTTGAGGGTGGCGCTTGAAAGCTCACCCACGCCCAGCGAGCTGAACTCGGGGAAAGTGCCGGTCAAACGTTCGAGCGTACTGAGTGCGTTGTTCAGCTCGTTTTCGGCCTGAACCGCGTCAGAGACGGCCTGGTCGAGGCGCGACTGCGCCTCATAAAGATTGATGCGATCACCAATGCCCAGGTCATAAGCGCGCTGCGCCTGGCGCACCTGAAGCTCGAGAGACTCCTGCTGCGATTTCAAAAGCCCCAGGCGCTGGGTGGCAAGGTACGCCTGAATGTAGGCCTCGGCTACCTGCAGCGCTAAATCGCGCTCGACCACCGCAAGCTGAAGCTCGGCGGCGCTGACCTGTGCCTGAGCGACATTCACGCCGCGCCAGCGTTCGAGGCTGAAAAGCGGCTGCTGGAGCTGAACCCCCCAGACGTTCTCCTCGATTTCACCGGGGCGCTGGGCGGGCTGGTCGAGGCCGAAGTCGTCCGGCGAGGTTTGAATGTTGGTGGAATCCTGCCAAAGATAAGAACCCGACGCCGATACCTGGGGCAGCAGCTGCGAGCGCGCCATGGGCACTTCTTCCTGCGTGGCCGCAAGCTCGAAACGCTGACGGGAAAGATCCGCATCGTGCTCCAAAGCGCTTGCGAACAGCCCCGGCAGCGAAGGCAGCGTCGGGGCCTGACGTGCATCGGTCTGGCCCGGGCGCGCGTCCAGCGCCGCCAGCTCGTCCAGCGCGCTTTGCTCGGCCAAGGGGGCGGCCATCGAATCGCCCGCTGGCCCGCCCTGCTGGGCGTAGACCGACACGCTGGTCATGCCCAACATCAATCCCACCAGTACGCCTTGCCTGCGGGTAATGCTCTTTCGAATCGGCGAAAAACGCATTAGTCCTCCTGCATGGCGCGAGCCAGCATGTCGGTGACAGGCTTGGCGATATAGCTTGCGAACGTGCGCTCGCCGGTGCGCAGCATGACTTCTGCCGGCATGCCGGAAAGAAGCTGCATCTGTTCACTCATCTGTTCGTGGCCGGCTTCGGTGACGCGAACGCGGGCGCGGTAGTAGCGCTGACCGGTCGCCTCGTCTTCGAAGCTGTCGGCGCTGACGTAGATGACCTCACCGTCGATTTCATCGGTCAGGCGCTGGTTGAAGGCGCTAAAGCGGATTTCGGCAAACTGGCCGATGTAGATATTGTCGATATCGCGCGTGGGAATACGTGCTTCCACAACGAAGCCGTCATTGTTGGGCACGATATCCATGATTGCATCGCCCGGGCGAATGACCGCGCCGACGGTGTGAATTTGACGACCTACCACGGTGCCGGAGACAGGCGCCGTGACGACGGTGCGCTCGACCTGATCGCCGAGCGAAATGATCTGCTCTTCGGCCTGGGCGATTTGCGCCTGGGCCTGACGCAGCTGCTCGCCGACTTCCTTTTGAAACTCCTGCTGCTGAATTTCGCGCTGCATGCGATTTTCGCTGATCTGCGAGCGCAGCTGGGCGATATTGGCCTGGAACTCGGCGTTTTCGCCTTCGTATTGAAGAACCTGGCGCTCGAGCTCACGCAAGCGCTGGTTGTCGCCCAACCCTTCCCGGTAGAGCGAGCGGAAATCGTCCGCCTCAGAGCGCAGCGACGAAATACGGCGTGTATTGACACTGGAGCGCTCTCGCAAACCCTCGATCTGCTCCTGCATCTGCACGATCTGCTCATCGAGCGACTGTAGCGTACTTTCCAACGACTGTTTGCGCGCGGCGAACAGGCTCTGCTGAACGGCAATCACTTGCTGAACGCGAGGATTATCTGCATCCTGGATATCTTCAGGAATTTGCATCGTATCGGCGCCTTCCTGCTCGGCGAGCAGACGCGCTTCCATGGCGCGGTTGATCAAAAACTGCGAACGCGCGATTTCGAGCTGCGAACGGGCCTGGGTGTCGCTTAACACCACCAGCGTATCGCCGGCTTCGACGGTATCGCCATCGTCGACGAGAATCTCGCGCACGATGCCACCTTCGAGATGCTGAACGGTGCGCTTGAACGATTCGATCGATACGCTGCCCGGTGCGACCACGGCAATCGCCAGCGACGCCGTGACCGACCATAAAATGAAGCCGCCGAGAGCAAAAATCAAAATGGCATAGCCAAGCTTGCGGTAGCCCTTGTCGCTGGTGGGCAGCTTCTCGGTAGCCTCGCCATCGATGGTAGCGGGGCCCTTGGGGGTGACGTCGATCTCGCCCTGAGAGGTGAGATCGCGCTTATCGTTACTCATTTACGACTCCTCGCCCTGACGCCCGCCGGAAATGGCGGACAAGCGGGCTGAACTCTGCTGACCGACCTGCTTGTTCGGTTTTTTGGCGAATTGCGCCAGCACCTGATCGCGCGGGCCGAACATGCTGACCTGCCCTTCTTTCATCACCAGAAGCTTGTCCATGTTCTTGAGGACGTTGGTGCGGTGGCTGATGACGAACAGCGTCACGCCTTCGCTTTTGAGCAGCGCAATAGTCTGGCCGAGCGCCCGCTCACCGGCGTCGTCCAGGTTGGCGTTGGGTTCGTCCAGCACGACGAAGACCGGGTCGCCATACAGCGCTCGGGCCAGCCCCACGCGCTGGCGCTGGCCGCCGGAGAGCGCGCCGCTGGTAGATGAAATGACGGTATCGTAACCGTTGGGCAGCTCGAGAATCATTTCGTGCACGCCGGCCTTGCGCGCAGCCTCGACGACCTTTTTGGAATCGATGTCGCCAAAGCGGGCGATGTTTTCGCTGATGGTGCCGTCGAAAAGCTCGATGTCCTGGGGCAGATAGCCAATGTAGGGGCCGATCTCGTCGCGGTTGTACTGGGTGATGACCCCGCCATCCAAACGAACGTCGCCCACCTGGGAGGGCCAGATGCCTAACAGCACACGGGCCAGCGTCGATTTACCCGCGGCACTCGGGCCGATGATGCCGATATGCTCGCCGCTGGGCACGCTGAAATTGATCCCACGAATGGTGGCCATGCGCACGCCAGGCGGCGCCGCTGCAACGTTTTCCAGCGCGATATCGCCCTTGGGTGCAGGCAGCGACATCTTGCGCTGCTCGCTGGGAATTTGCGTTAGCAGCTCATTCAAACGCCCGTAGGCGCCGCGGGCGCTGACGAAGCTTTTCCAGCCGCCGATCATTTGGTCGATCGGTGCCAGTGCACGTCCCATCAAAATGGAGCCGGCAATCATCATGCCCGGGCTCATTTCGCCTTCCAGCACCAAAAGTGCCCCTAGCCCCAGAATGAGCGACTGAAACATCAGCCGCATCACTTTCGACACGTTGGTCAAGGCACCGGCGCGGTCGCTGGCCTTGGACTGCTTTGCCAAAAATTCGTGGTGGCGCTTCGACCAGCGACCCATGATACCGGGCAGCATGCCCATGGCGTGAAGCACTTCGGCGTTGCGCAGGTTGGAGTTGGCGAGATTCTGCGCTTGGATATGTTCGCTGTTGGCATCCGCCATCAGCGTTTTGGTGGACTTTTCGTTCGCCACCGCCAGTGCGAGCAAAATGATGCCCGCGCAGGTGGCGAAAATGCCAAGCCACGGGTGAAACAGAAACAGTACGCCCAGGTACACCGGCACCCAGGGAGCATCGAAAAAGGCAAACAGCCCGTTGCCGGTCAGAAACTGGCGCAGGCTGGTCAAGTCGTTCAAGGGCTGCGCGCTTTGGCTGCCCTGGGCAAACAGGCTTCTGCGGAACATGGCGCTGTAGAGGCGCTCGTTGATCGACGTATCCAGCCGGTTACCTACGCGTACCAGCATCCGCGAGCGTACGAGTTCGAGCCCGCCCATGACCATGAAAAGAAACACGACCACCAGGGTGAGCATCAAAAGGGTATCGAAGCTTTGAGTAGTCAAAACACGATCGTATACCTGAAGCATGTACATCGGCGGTACGAGCATCAGCAGGTTGACGAACATGCTGAAAAAACCGACCGACATGAACGAACCCTTGCAGGCTTTCAACGCCCGCTGCAGGTCCGTTGCTTCCTGTTGCTTTGACATGGAAGGATCACCGTAATTTCGAGAAAATCGTGCGAGGCAGAATCGCGAAAGCATAACAGAAGCGCCCCTGCCAGGGGTAGGGGCGCGGGTTCAGCCTGCTGCCTTACTCTGAAGAACACATCATGCCAACAGCATGCTTTCCTGAGACTCCACGAAGCCCAGCATTACAGTTGCCTGATCGACGCCACCGGCCATTTCATCGAGCCAGTACTGCTTGCCCGCCGCATCGGCCTCTCGCTCGAATACGTTGGCGTACATCAAATCGATGAAAGCATCGTTCTGGAGGCTGCCGTTTTGCTGCTGAAACTCTTCTGATGCGAGGAAGCCGTGGGCGATATCGATCAGCTCGAACTCTTCGCTGATATCCAGCCAATAGCCAAGCCCCTGGCCATCGGCATCGCGATCGAAAGCGGCATCGTAAAGACGCAGCAGCGGATCGACGGCGTCAGACAATACGGCGTCGTCGCGCACCGCCAGATTCTGAATGCGCATGTCCTCACTTGCCGGCGTTTCGACCTCGCTAAAGGGCGTTTCGCTGTACGTGGCACCCATGTATTCGGCGAAGGCGTCCTGCTCGGTGCCGTTATCGGCGAAATCGAACTTGCCCTCCAACGTGTAGGCATCCACCAGGTCGACGCGGTCGATATAGACCCCCTCGCCCAGCGGATAGCCGTCGCCGCCGTCGGCCATGAAACCCAGCGTCACGACCTTGATGGTGTCCTCGGCGTTCCCTACCAAACGGCCGTTAGCTACCAGTACATCGTGAATTTCGCCATTTTCCTTGAGAACCGCAGCGCTCTGGATACGCTCGCCGGCAGGCTGGTCCCAATCGAAGCTGTATTGAATACCGCCGACCTGGGCAAACTGGCCCGCCGTGACGTTGGGCGCCGAGGCCGCCACGGCGTGCTCGAGCACCTCCACCAGCGTGCTGCGCGAAACGGTCAAAATAGTCAGATCGTTGTTAAAGCGAAGCGATGACGCGGCGTCGAGCTGCGATACCCCGCCTTCGGGCTTACCGATAACCGGGTTGGCGCCGGGCGGCTGGTAGCTTTGCTCGCTGTCGCCGCCCTGAACGACGACTTCTCCAATCGGCTCGCGAATGCCGCCGCCGTTTTTGAACGAGACCATGACGTCGCTATCGAGCTTTCGCGCATACCAAAGGTTGGCATCGGCGGTAAGATTTCCCAGGTTCGTCTCTTCGGTGCGCACCGAGCCTCGCTCGCCTACCAGATACACATCGGTCAGGCCCAGAATATTGCCATCCTGTTCAGCGACGAATTCACCAACGGCGCCTACCAGTTCCTGAGCGACCTGGCCCTTGGTGCCGTCAGCGAATGCGGCTTCCAGGCTCCCCCACAGCGCTTCGACCTGTGCATCGGTCGAGGCAAAAATGCCGGAAGTCGCCGGGTTGATCGATTCGGGAAGAAGATGGCCGTTCTCGTCGAATTCGACCACGAGCTGCGCCACGTAGCGCCAGCCAGCATCGGTGTTGACGATGGCCACATCACGACCCGAGGCGTCCTTGGTCAAGATGGGGTAGGACTTGTAGGGCTCGGCCGCGCCGGGGAAAAGGCCGCGGTCGATGTCTTCCTGGTCGGCAAGCAGTGAATCCGAGCCGCCGGCGATGACGATATCGACACCGTCGAGCAGCGTGGCAAGCTCTTCCTCGAACTGAATCTGCTGCAGGTGCGAGCTCAGAATGATCTTGTTAACGCCACGGCCTTCGAGTTCGTCGATTACGGGCTGAATGACACCCGCCAGCGCCTGCATATCGTTGCTACCGCCGGTAATGACATCGACATCGCCGGTAGAAGAGATGCTTTCGAGAATCTGGGTGGTGATACCGATAATGCCGATTTGCTCGCCGCCAGCCTCAGCGATGACTGCCGGCGCCAGCTTGGGCTTGTCGGCACCTGCCAGCACGTCCTGCAAGGTGGATTGAAACGCTTCGTTAGAGAAGATTTCCCTGGTGGCCAGACCGCTGAGATTCGAATCGTTCGAGAAATCCAGGTTCGCCGAAAGGTAGGGGAACTGGGCGCCTAGCCATTCAACGTCTGCGGCAGTGTCACCGTTGACCGACGGGGCGATCATGCCGGCGATCAAGCCGGTGCCAAGATCGAACTCATGGTTGCCAAGCGTTATTGCAGCGGCATCAAGCAAATCCATTAGCAGCACTTCAACACGCCCTGAGGCCGCCGTAATGCCGCTCATGGAACCGGCCTCTAAACCGTAGACGTTTTCGACCGCCGCTTGAAAAGCGGATTGTAAACTCGCCTCCGCCGCGGCGTTCAGATACGGACCCGGCAGCACCAAATCGCCAGAGCTTACGAACAGGCTGTTGGCGTACTGATCTTCAAGATAATCGACGATTGAAACGAAGTTTGGCGCGTTGAGCAGGTCGCCTCCGCCCCCTTCCATATCCGAGGCGTGCAGAAGCTGTAGCTGAAAGTTGCTCATGTTCGATCCCTTCAATTTTTAGTAGCGGTTGGCCAAGCGAGCTTACAAAGCGAAGAGATACTAGCGAGCTAACAATGACGAAAAGATGACACTTTCGATAAATCTCACTCGATACGGATCTGACCAATCGAGGAAAAAGACGCCGAAATTCATTTATTTGAAATAAAAGCCCAACCATCACGTCACGGTAACGACACATTTAACCGATACGTTGTTTCACTCATTCGTAACAACCAGAAACCTTAAGCAACAAAAAATGAAATTGTTATTTTCTCTCTATTTTTTATAACTATTGCGTAACTGCTCTTGGGGCTTTCTCGATGGACTACCAAACGATCGTCACTTCGCTTTATCAAACACTTCTGCTACGCCAACCCGATGAAGACGGGTTGAGTTATTGGGTCGAGCAGCTGGAGAACGGCACGCTCGATACCGGCGGTGTCGCGCAGAATTTTATGATGGGCAACGAATTCGATACCGCTATTCAGCCAATCGTCGATCTTTACCAAACGTACTTGCTACGCCCGGCCGATATCGACGGCCTCGCTTACTGGGTCGAAATGCATCGCCAAGGGTTGAGCATCGACGACATTACAGCCAGCCTGCAAAGCTCGGCAGAGTTTGAAGCGATCGCCAATCAGGAGTCGGCGGTCTGGTTGAACCAGGCCTACTCGGCCTTTTTAGGGCGCTCGCCGGATCCCGAAAGCACCGACTTTTGGCTTGCCCAGCTCGCCTCGGGCGTTTCAAGAGCGGACGTTGCGCAGACCTTGGCTCAAAGCTATGAAAGCCAGCAGTTAAAGTCTGTCCAAACGCTTTCTACCTTGAGCAACACCGGCGCCTCTAGCGCTGACTTCGAAGCAGTATTGGGCGATATCACTCGCCGTATCGAAGATGAAGCCACAACGCCCATCGAACAGCCTGACCAACCGGTCGAAGAGCCCGAAGCGCCGGTCGAAGAGCCTGATGAACCAATCGAGGAACCCGAGGAGCCGGTCGAGGAGCCTGAAGCACCGATCGAAGAACCCGATGAGCCTGTTGAAGAACCAGAAGAGCCCATCGAGGAGCCCGAGGAGCCGGTCGAAGAACCAGAAGAGCCCATCGAGGAGCCTGAGGAGCCTGTCGAAGAACCAGAAGAGCCGGTCGAGGAGCCCGAGGAGCCGATCGAAGAACCCGAGCAGACGCCACAGCCCGATTTTCAATTCGGCGAACGCTACTTCAAGGGCGCGTCCGACGCTTCCGCCGCCGTTGCCATTAGCGAGACGCTCATGCTGGTCGCCGACGATGAAGACCAGACGCTGCGCCTTTATGACCGCGAGGACGGCGGCGAGCCGGTCAAATCCTTCGATCTCAACCAGGCACTGGGGCTAAGCGAGGGTCAGGAAGCGGACCTCGAAGCCGTGGCGACTCATGAAGGGGTTCAATACTGGCTGGGCTCGCACCAGAGCGGTCAGCGCTCGATGGTGTTCGCAACAGAGGTCACCGGTAGCGGCGACGATCTCGAGATCAATGTGGTCGGTCAGTTCACGGATCTCAATGAGCAGCTCTTGAGCTGGGACAGAGGTAATGGCCATGGGCTTGGCGAAAGCGCGCTGAAGCTCGAGCTGGGTATCAACGTCGAAGGCGCGGTGTTCATCGACGATGCGCTCTATCTTGGGCTGCGCGCGCCGCTGGATGATGGCTTTGCGCAGCTCATCCCGGTCGAAAACGCCGTCGATCTCGTGAACGGTTCGGCGCGTGAAGCCGACTTCGGCACCCCGCTTCGCCTGGACCTGGACGGCCGCGCGGTGCGTGCCATCGAGCCCGCCGGCGATCAGGGCTACCTGATTCTGGCCGGCCCTGAAGACGACAGTCTGGAAACGGGGTTTGGCCTCTATTTCTGGGACGGCGATCACGCGGTGCGTGAAATCGAAGGCGTCGATCTCAACACCATACCCCAAGCGATTGGCGCCAAGCCCGAATCGATTTTTGATATCGCGATCAGCGATGACGGCGTATCGGCAAGCGTGCTGTTCGATAGCGGCACCGTGGACTGGTTCGAGGACGGCCGCGAATCCAAGGATCTACCGGACGCTCAGCAGCAGTTCATCGGTCTCGACATCGCTTTTGAGGCGCTGCCGGACACAACTCCTCGCCCCGGCGATATCGCTGTGATCGCGGTCAGCGGCAGCGACAAGGAGTTCCAGTTCGTGGCGCTCAAGGGCATCTCGGAAGGCGCCGAGATCACTTTCACCGACTCCGGCTGGCAGGAAGACGGCTTTCGCGCCAACGAAGGCGCCGTGAAATGGACCGCTCCGGAAGGCGGCGTAGCGCCGGGCACGGTAATCTCTTCGGTCAACAACGCCGATCAGTTTATCAATGCCAATAGCCCCGCCGTGGGCAATAACGGCTTTAACCTATCGACCGGTGGTGATCAAGTCATCGCTTTCGTCGGCGAGGATACTGCCCCATCGTTTATCTACGCGGTACAAACCAATAGTGGAGAGTGGCAAGCGACGGCGTCGAGCTCCAACGATTCAGCCCTGCCGCCGGGGCTTGAGGAAGGATTGACGGCGGTTGCGGTAGGTAGCGCCAAAAATGCTGCATTCACCGGTGAAGGTTATGGCACCGTCGATGCACTGTTAAGCGTCATCGCTAACCCCGATAACTGGGAATTCGCCAGTAGCGCCATGCCCGACGGGCTGACCCAGGCTTTTCGCATCGGCACCATGGAGGCGCCCTACGTTCCGGGCGAGGCCGATATCGGGCTTGCGATCACCGAAATCTGGCCCGGCCAGTCTGGCTCGGACATCACCGAAGACTGGTTCGAGATTACCAACCGCTCCGATGAGACGCTGGATTTCACCAGCTCGCCGCTTTACTACGACGACGATAGCGCCTCGCCTCAGGATGCCGTGCGCATCGAAGGGCTGACCACGCTCGCCCCGGGCGAATCTGCCATCGTCATCGTTGACGGTGGTGTCGACGCGGTTGGCGAGTTCCGTGCCGCCTGGAGCAACCTGAGCGGTATCGAGTCGCTCAAGATCGGTTTCGCCGATGACGCCGCAGGCCTTGGCAGCGGTGGCGATGCGGTTACGCTTTGGCAGGGCGACCCGTTGGTGGACGGTAACCGCATCGGGTTCGAAGCCTATCCGGATACCTCTGACCACGACGCGGCGTCTTGGAACGTGGACCGTCAGGCCTTTACGCAGCCGGATGAAGAAGGCGCGCTCGCCTCCAGCGCATTAGGAGGTGACGGCAGCGATGTGCCCGCCCTCGCCTCGCCGGGCGTGGCGGTCGAGCCCGAGGTCGCGCTGACCCTGATCTCGACGGTACAAGGCGAAGGCGGCACCAGCGCGCTGGATGGCGAAAGCGTTACGCTGGAAGCGATCGTCACCATGGTGACACCCGGTCTTGACGGCTTCTTCCTTCAGGAAGAAGACGCAGACAACGACGATAACCCGAATACCTCGGAGGGTATCTTCGTCTACGCCGGTAGCGGCAGTGCCGAGTGGCTGGCCACGCTTTCGGCCGGCGATCAAATTCGTATCGGTGGCACGGTGTCGGAGTATTACGATAAAACCCAGCTGACCGCCGAGCGTTCGAGCCTGAAGATTCTCCAACACGATCAGCCGCTGCCGCAAAGCAAGGTCATCAAGCTGCCGTTCGCCAACAAGCAAGGCTTGGAAGCGTTTGAAGGCATGCGAGTTGCCATCGAAGCGATGGACGGCCAGCCGCTGGTCGTCACCGAGCTTTACGAACTGGGTCGTTATGGCGAGGTAACGCTTTCCGCAGGTGGGCGCCTGGAGCAGTTCACCGAGGTCAATGCGCCGAGTGTCGAGGGCTACCAGGCGTGGCTTGAAGACGCCGAGGCGCGCACCATCAAGCTCGATGACGCCAACTCGTCCCAGAATCCGGACCCGATCATTCATGGGCGTGGCGGAGAAGAGCTTTCCGCCTCCAACCCGCTGCGTGGGGGCGATACGCTCGAGACGCTGGACGGGGTGCTGGACTTCAACTTTGGCGAGTGGAAAGTTCAAAATGTCGAAGGCCTGGACTTCCAGGGTTCTGATCGCCCGACCGCGCCGGACGTTGAGGCTCTGGGCGATGCGACCATCAAGGTAGCCTCGTTCAACGTACTCAACTACTTCAATACGCTGGGCGATAGCGGCCAACCCACACGCACGCTGGATGGCACTACGCATTCACCGCGTGGCGCTGACAACGCCGAAGAGTTCGCCCGCCAGGAAGCCAAGATCGTCGAAGCCATCAATACCAGCGGCGCTGATGTGCTGGGACTGATGGAGATCGAGAACAACGGTTATGGCGAGGACAGCGCGCTGGCAAGCCTGGTCAACGCGCTCAATGCCGACATCGCCGCCAAAGGCATCGAAGGGATCACCTGGGCGTACAGCATTCCGCGTGACGGCGACGGTAATATCGTCAGCGCCGGCGATGATGCCATCACCGTGGGCGTCATTTATAACAGCCAAGCGGTCACCCCCGAAGGCGCCGCCGCGACCACGACCGAGGGCGCGTTTGGTTATGGCAACCGCCCGCCGGTGATGCAGACGTTCAGCGATGAAAACGGTGAACAGTTCTCGGTGGTGGTGAACCACTTCAAATCCAAGGGCAGCGTGATCAACGGCGAGGACGCCATTGGCGACGGCCAGGGCAACAACAACCCGACGCGGGTCGAGGCGGCGAAGGAGCTCATGGCGTGGCTTGAAACCAACCCCACCGGCAGCAGCGATCAGGACGTGCTGATTCTGGGCGACTTGAACGCTTATGCGATGGAAGATCCCATCATGGTGCTGGTCGAGGGCGGGTTCGAGCTGCTCGACGATGACTACAGCTACGTGTTCGATGGTTTCTGGGGCTCGCTCGATCACGCTCTGGCAAGCGAATCTCTCGCCGGCCAGGTCACGGGCACCACTACCTGGCACATCAACGCGGATGAAGCGAGTGCACTGGATTACAACACCGATTTCACCAGCGAGCGCCAGGATGAAAACCTGTACGCGCCGGATGCGTTTAGAAGCTCCGACCACGACCCCATTTTGGTCGGCCTGAATCTGGGCGGCGGCGAGTTCTAACCCCTCATTGACTCCACCATTAGCCCCCGCACCCGCGGGGGCTTTTTCGTGGGTATCCTCTAGCGGTAACCGGTCAAGGTAATGCTAAACTCGCTCGCACACGCAAGGCACCATCCTCTACCTTCCCGGGAGTCCTACATTGACCACGCGCCCCCTCACATCGGACATCATCGCGCAAAGCGGCATTGGCTTCGGTACGAGCGGCGCCCGGGGGCCAGCCGAGCAGTTCACCGATGACGTCTGTGCCGCGTTTACGACGGCCTTCGTTTTCGCCATGCGCCAGTCGTTCACGTTCGAGCGTATCGCCATCGGCATGGACCGCCGACCCAGTAGCCCGGCCATGGCCGCCGCCTGTACGAGTGCGGCCAGGGCAATGGGCCTTGGCGTCGACGACTACGGCATACTGCCAACCCCGGCGTTGGCGCTGCAGGCGATGAAACACGGCGTGCCTTGCCTCATGATTTCCGGCAGCCATATTCCGTTTGATCGCAACGGCATCAAGTTCTATCGCCCGGACGGCGAAATCACCAAGGCCGACGAGGCCGCTATTTTATCGGCGAAGGCTGAACTGCCCTTTTTTTCGGCGCCTGCCCGCGAAGCGTTTTCTGACGCGGCGAACGAAGCCTACGCCGAGCGCTATACCCGCTGGTTCGTCGATCAGCCGCTCAAGGGGTGGCGGGTGGGGCTTTATCAACACTCCGCTGCCGGGCGCGATTTGAGCGCCTATATTCTCGATGCCCTGGGCGCCGATGTGGTCGTACTGGGTCGCACCGATGCGTTCGTGCCGGTCGATACCGAAGCCGTCAGTGCCGATGACCAGGCCAGGGGGCGCGCCTGGACGCAGCGGCACGGCCTCAACGCGCTGCTATCCACCGACGGTGACGCCGACCGCCCGCTTTTGGGCGATGAAACCGGCACCTGGCTTCGAGGCGATATCGTGGGGCTTTTGTGCGCAAGAGCGTTGGGTATCGAGGCGCTGGCGGTACCGATCAGTTGCAATACCGCCATCGAGGCGTGTGGGGCGTTCAAAAAAGTGGTGCGCACGCGCATTGGCTCGCCGTTTGTGCTCGAAGGCATGGCATCGCTTTCGAGCACGTTTTCAAGCGTTGCCGGGTTCGAGGCCAACGGCGGCTTTTTGCTTCACACCCCGCTGCAAAAAGAGGGCCGCACGCTGGCCGCCCTATCCACTCGCGACGCGCTGCTACCGGCGCTTACGCTGATGGTGGAAGCCGCCCGGAAAGGCCAAACACTGTCGGCGCTCAATAAAGCGCTACCCGAGCGCTATACCGCCAGCGACCGGCTCAAGGCGTTTCCCGTGGAAAAAAGCCGGGCGCTATTGGAGCAGTGGTCTGACTCGCCGCAAAAGCTTCAAAGCGCGCTCGGGCTTATAGAGGACATTGCCGCTATAGATACGACCGATGGCTTGAGGGTGACGTTTACAAACGACGAGATCGTCCATTTGCGCCCTTCCGGCAACGCACCGGAGCTTCGCTGCTACGGTGAGGCGGGCTCGGCCGCCCGGGCCGAGCAGTTGGTTCAGCAGAGTTTAAAAGCGCTGGGCACGCTGTAGCGCTCATTAATGGCTTTGCAAGAAACGGCTGTTAAAGTAGCCCCTACCATGGGCAGGGTTCGGGGAGTTTGGGTATGAAAATCGCGGTGGCGGGAACGGGGTATGTCGGGCTATCCAACGCGATGCTGTTGGCTCAGCATCACGCTGTCACGGCGCTCGATATTCGACCCGATAAAGTCGAGCTGTTGAACCAGCGCATCTCCCCGATCGAGGACGCTGATATTACGGCGTTTCTCGCCCGCGATGACCTTCAGTTCAGCGCGACACTGGCGCCGGAAGTCGCCTATCAAGACGCCGACTATGTCATTATCGCCACGCCGACCGACTATGACCCTCACACCAACACCTTCGATACGACGAGCGTCGAGTCCGTGATTCGACAGGTGATCAAGATCAACCCGCACGCGGTGATGGTGATCAAATCGACGGTTCCCGTGGGCTATACCGCCAACGCGCGCGAACGTTTCAACACCGACAACCTGATTTTTTCACCGGAATTTCTGCGTGAAGGCAAGGCGCTTTACGACAACCTTCACCCCTCGCGCATCGTGGTCGGTGAGCGCACCCCCCGCGCCCACGCGTTTGCCGAGCTGCTATCGCAAGGGGCCATCAAGCGGGATATTCCCACGCTTTTCACCAACAGCACCGAAGCCGAAGCGATCAAGCTCTTCGCCAATACCTACCTGGCCATGCGCGTTGCCTATTTCAACGAGCTGGATACCTACGCCGAAACCCACGAGCTCGACACGCGCCAAATCATCGAGGGTGTGGGGCTGGACCCGCGTATCGGCAAGCACTACAACAACCCGAGTTTCGGCTACGGCGGCTACTGCCTGCCCAAGGATACCCAGCAGCTGCTGGCGAACTATCAAAACGTGCCCAGCAACATGATGCAGGCGATCGTGGATGCCAACCGTACCCGCAAGGACTTCATCGCCGAGTGCATCTTCAAGCGAAAGCCCCAGGTCGTGGGCATCTACCGGCTGATCATGAAAGCCGGCTCCGACAACTTTCGCGCCAGCGCCATGCAGGGTGTGATGAAGCGGATCAAGGCCCGAGGCATCAAGGTGGTGGTGTACGAGCCGATTCTGGAGGAAAGCGCCTTTTTCAACTCGGCGGTCATTCGCGACCTGGCGGCCTTTAAATCGCTGTGCGATGTGGTGGTCGCCAACCGCATGACCGAGGAGCTGCGCGACATCGAAGAGAAGGTGTTTACGCGCGACCTTTTCGGCAGCGATTCATGAACGCTTCCTTCCTGTAGGTCTTTTACACTTCACAACAAAATGGGCGCCCGAAGGCGCCCACTGTTTGACCGGTCTGGTGTTGCAGGCGCTTATTTATAAACCGGAAGCTTCGCGCAGACCTTCGCCACTTTCCCGGCGATCTCTTGCTCGACGGCGGTAGTGTCGTCGCCGCTAGCGAGCACGTCGAGCAGATCACAGATCCAGCCGGCAAGCTCGGTGCACTCCTCTTCGCCGAAGCCGCGGGTAGTCACCGCGGGAGTGCCGATGCGCAGGCCCGAGGTAACGAACGGGCTTTGCGGGTCGTTGGGCACGGCGTTCTTGTTGACGGTAATGTGCGCGCGGCCCAGCGCGGCGTCGGCATCCTTGCCGGTCACGCCCTGCTTGACCAGCGAGAGCAGGAACAGGTGATCTTCGGTGCCGCCGGAGACGATATCGAAGCCACGGTCGATGAACACCTTGGCCATGGCCTGGGCGTTCTTGACCACCTGCTGCTGGTAGGTCTTGAACTCCGGCGCCATCGCTTCCTTGAAGCAGATCGCCTTGGCGGCGATGACGTGCATGAGCGGGCCACCCTGACCGCCGGGGAAGACGGCGGACTGCAGCTTCTTCTCGATCTCGGCGTCGTTTTCAGCGGATAGAATCACGCCGCTGCGCGGGCCGCGCAGGGTCTTGTGCGTGGTGGACGTCACCACGTGGGCGTGGGGCAGCGGGCTTGGGTAGACGCCCGCGGCGACCAGGCCAGCCACATGGGCCATATCGACCAGCAAATAGGCGCCCACTTCGTCGGCGATTTCACGGAATTTCGCCCAGTCGATGATCTGCGAGTAGGCGGAGAAACCGGCGATGATCATTTTCGGCTGGTGCTCACGGGCAAGCTCGGCGACCTGATCATAGTCGATCAGGCCTTGGTCGTTCAGGCCGTACTGAACGGCGTTGTAGTGCTTGCCGGAGAAGCTGGGCTTGGCGCCGTGGGTCAGGTGGCCCCCGGCATCCAGGCTCATGCCGAGGATGGTGTCGCCGGGGGTGACCAGCGCCTGAAAGACGGCGCTGTTGGCCTGGGAGCCGGAGTGAGGCTGTACGTTAACGTAGGTGGCGCCGAACAGCTCCTTGGCGTAGTCGATCGCCATGTTTTCCGCGATATCCACGAACTCGCAGCCGCCGTAGTAGCGCTTGCCCGGGTAGCCTTCCGCGTACTTGTTGGTCAACTGGCTGCCCTGGGCCTCGAGCACGCGCGGGCTGGCGTAATTTTCGGAGGCGATCAGTTCGATGTGATCTTCCTGACGCGCCACTTCCTTTTGCATGGCATCAAATAGCGCATCATCGAATCCGGCAATGGTCATATCGCGGCTGAACATGGGGCAAACCTCGTAGGCTAGGGCATCGAAAAAAGCAAGGCGGCCATGATACCTCAGCCGGAGGCGACTTTCATCGCATCCGGCTCAGCCGCACCATGAGCCGGATTCATCAAGCGTGCTAGGCCTCCCCGATCAGCCCCAGACTTGCCGCCGGCGCCTGACGACGCAGGCTGTGCGACAGCGCGTGGCCGATCAGGCCAATCAGGGCGGCACCGCCCAGCGGCAGAACCAGCCACAGCGTCAGGTGCAGCCGCGGGGTCAAATCGAGCCAGAAAAGATAGAGCGCCGCGCTGGCTATCTCGGCCAAAAAGGCGCCCATGAGCCCGCTTGCCAGCCCCAGCAGCGCGTACTCGGCGCCCTGTACGCGGGAAATCATCGCGTTGCCCGCGCCGAACACGCGCAAAAGCCCGCTTTCGTGGGCCCGCACCGGGCGGCTGGCGGTGAGCGCGGCGTACAGCACGCTGACGCCGGCCAGCAGCACCAATAGAAGAATCAGCTCGACCGCGCGGGTGACCTGCCCCAACACTTCGCGCACCTGCCCCAGAATCGCATCGACGTTTAGAAGCGAGACGCCGGGGAAGCCACGCACCAGCTGCGTGATCAGATCCTGCTCGCGCTCAGGAAGATAAAACGCGGTGATGTAGCTGTGGCCAAAGCTCTCCAGCACGCCGGGCGGAAAGATGACGAAGAAGTTGGGCTTGAAGCTATCCCAGTTGAGGCTTCGAAGGCTTTCGATGCGGGTGTCGATCGTCTCGCCGCCAATGGAGAAGGCCAGCGTATCGCCAAGCGTAAGCCCTAGCCGCTCGGCCAAGCCCTGCTCGACGGAAATCGGCACGGCGGTGCCCGGCACGGCGGCGCTGGCTGGCCTGGCGTCCACTTCGTTCATGAATCCCTGGGGTTCGCTTGTTTGGCCGTCGAACCACTGGCCGGCGACTACCTCGTTGCCTTCGGGAAGCGTTGCCTGCCAGGTCAAATTGAGTTCGCGGCGCAGCGCGCCATCGCCGCGGGCCTCGACGGGCACAAACTCCCGTGGGGGAGCGCCGTTGATCGCCGTGATACGCCCGCGCACCATGGGGTAAAGCGCGCTTTGGGTATCCACCCGGGGCGTGATGGCGGCGTCGAAGGCGTCTCGCTCGCTCGGTTGAATGTTGATCGCAAAGTAGTTGGGCGTTTCATCCGGCAGCTGATCCTGCCAGGTCGTGAGCAGGTCGCCACGCACCAGGGCGATCATCGCCATGGCAAAAAACGTGACGGAAAACGCCAGCAGCTGGCCCATGCCCGCCTGTTTACGCCGAGCGAGCTGGCGGCCGCCGAGTCGAAATGCCTGGCTCCAGGGCGTGGCGCCGGAGAGCTTCGCAACTGCTTTCAACACCAGGCTGAGCACCAGGGCGCTGGCCGCCCACAGCGCGCCCAGCAGCGCCCCACCGCCGAGCAGCAACCCGGCCGCCAGCGGCAGACTTCCGGAATAAAGCCACAAAAGCCCGCCAAACACCGCACCGGCCACACCCACCACGAGCCAGGCCGCTGGCGGCAGCGGGTCGAGCTCGCGGCGCAGCACTTTCAGGGCGCTGACCTGCTTGATGCGTAAAAGCGCTGGCCCGGCAAATCCGACCAGCACGGCCAGCGCGGTCAGCACGCCAAGGCCCAGCGGCATCACCCCGGGCGCGGGCAGCGTCAGTGGGAGAAACTGCGCCAGTAGCCACAGAAGCACCGCCTGCCCCAACAGGCCGAGCAGCGCACCGAGCAGTGAGGCGATCAGCGCAAGGCCCACGAGCTGGAGGGCGAAAATGGTGACCAGCTGTGCCTGGCTTGCGCCGAAGCAGCGCAGAAGCGCAGCGGTATCCAGGTGACGCTCGACGTAGCGCCGGGTCGACATGGCGACCGCGACCCCGGCCAACAGCACGGCGACCAGCCCTGCCAGCCCCAGATAGCTTTCTGCCCGAGAGAGCGCGTTGCCCAGCTGCGGGCGGTCGACTCGCACATCGCGTACTTCGACCCCCGCTTCTCGAAGCTCGTCCAGCAGCGGCTGAACGCGTTCGAGCGCGGCGGGCGGGCCTGCGGCCAGCAGTTCGAACTCGATGCGCGAGCCCGGCTGGAGCAGGTTGGTCGCCTCAAGATCCTGGGTGTTGAGCATCAGCCGCGGGTTGAAGCTGCTAAAGCCGGCGGACTGGTCAGCCTCGCGCTCGACGATACCGGTCACGGCAAGCGAAAGCTCACCGACCTGAACACGATCGCCCAATTCAAGCGCGAGCAGCTCAAAGAGCCGCGGGTCGACCCAGGCCTCGCCGGCGGCGGGGCCGGCCGGTACTTCTTCGGTGCCGTTGCCGCGGTCCACCCGCGTGGCGCCGTAGTGCGGGTAGATGTCGTCGACCGCCTTGAGGCTGGCGGGCTGAAACCGCTCCCCCTGGCTGATCATCGATACCAGATCGACCTGATCGCTGAGCGAAAAGCCCGCTCGTTCGAGGGTTTCGCGCAGCGCATCATCGAAGGGTTCGCGCTGCTCGAGCACCAGATCACCGCCCATCATCTGGCCCGCCTGGCGCTCCAGGCCGCGCTCCAGTCGATCCAGGAAAAACGCGATCATGGTGGACGCCGCGACGGCCAGTACCAGCGCGATAAAGAGCGCGCGCACGTCCGAGGCGCGCAGATCGCGTTTGAGACTGCGCGCGGCCAGACGCCAGTTAACGCTACTCATCGCCACCGCCTGACAAGGCCTGCTCGGGCTCGAAAGCCGTCAGCCGCCCGCTTTCCAGGCGCAGGCAGCGGTCGCAGCGCCGCGCCAGGGCGTAATCGTGAGTAACGAGAATCAGCGTGGTATGCGCCTGGCGGTTCAAGCTGAACAGCAGATCGATCACCTGGGCGCCGGTTTCCGGGTCCAGGTTGCCGGTGGGCTCGTCGGCGAAGACCAGCTCCGGGTCGGTGACGAACGCGCGCGCGATGGCCACGCGCTGCTGCTCGCCGCCGGAGAGCTGCTTGGGCAGGTGCGCGACGCGCTCGGTCAGCCCTACCCGCTCAAGCCAAGCGTGCGCTGCCTGGGTTTCTCCGGCGCGAATCGATAGCTCCAGCGGCAGCAGCACGTTTTCAAGGGCGCTGAGCGTGGGCAGAAGCTGAAAGTTTTGAAATACGAAGCCCACGCGCCCGGCGCGAAGCGATGCACGGCCATCCTCGTCCAAACGGCTCAAGGGGTGGCCGAACAGATTCAGTTCGCCGTCGCTGGGCGTGTCGAGCCCGGCCAGGATGCCCAGAAGCGTCGATTTTCCGGCACCGCTTTTACCCAGAATCGCCACCGTTTCGCCCTGTGCCACGCACAGCGAGAGATCCTTTAGAATGGTCAGCGCCCGCTCGCCGCTTTTCACCTGTTTGCAAAGGTTCTCGGCGAGCAGCACCGGCGGCCCCTGATGCGTATCGCGGGCGTGTGCCTTGGCCGTCTCATCGGTTAAGCTTGAACGCTCGACGTCCGGTTGAGCGGCGTTAGTCGAATCCTTGTCAGAGGAGTAGGACATGAAGCGTGGCATCCCTTTTATGTGGCATCGGCTTGCCTGCATGGTAACCGCCGGGCTGGTCGCACTGATAGTGCTCTTTCAATCAGGCCTTGCCAATGCCGAGTCGCGCCCGACGCTGCTGGTGATGGGAGATAGCCTGAGCGCGGCCTACGGCATCGAGCAGGACCAGGGCTGGGTGCGCCTCCTCGAGCGCCGCCTTGACGATCAGGCGCAGGTCGTGAACGCCAGTATTAGCGGTGAGACCACCGGTGGAGGCCTTGAGCGTTTCGAAAGCGTTCTTGATCAGCATGCCCCGGATATCGTGCTGCTGGAACTGGGCGGCAACGACGGCCTGCGCGGGCTTCCCCCGGCGCAGATGCGCGAAAACCTGGCCGGCATGATCGAGCAAAGCCAGTCCGCTGATGCCGAGGTGCTGCTACTGGGCATCGATATTCCGCCCAATTACGGCCAAGCCTATCGCGATGCCTTCACCGGCGTGTATCGCACGCTTGCCGACGAGTACGACGTGGCGCTACTCCCCTTCTTGCTGGAGGGCATTGCGCTGGATCGCGCGTTGATGCAAAGCGACGGCATTCACCCGACCGCCGAGGCCCAGCCGCTCATTCTGGAGAACGTATGGCCAATGGTCGAGCCGCTGCTGGAGCAGGCGCATTAGCAAGCGCCCTAGCGCTTTGGATGTAACCCACCATTCCCTATTAAAAACCTGCCGCTTTTCGTCATTTTTATGATGAGTTATATAGCACTGACGCACGCCAGCTTGTAGTCTTAAGCTTCATTTGGCCATGGCTGGACGTCTATGCCTCGGTGCTCTTCCTCTACCCCTGCGGGTCTCACCCGGCGAACGTTTCTCGCGTCCGCCGGGCTTCTGGCGCTGGGCGCGGGGCTTGGTCTGTACCCCTTTCAGGCATCGGCGTTCGACCCGACGCGGCTGCGTGAGCGCATGAGCTCGATGTACGGCCAGGCAGGGCTCAACGTGCTCGAGGGGTGGTTCGCGCTTTTACAGCGCGCTGCGGGGCAGGATATTCAAACCCAGCTTCGTGAGGTGAACGACTTCTTCAACCGCAACGTTCGCTGGGTCGACGATATCGTCGTGTGGGGGCAGGAGGATTACTGGGCCACGCCGCTCGAGGCCATGGGCAAGGGCCAGGGCGACTGCGAGGACTACGCGATCGCCAAGTACATCACGCTCAAGCAGCTCGGAGTTCCCGGCGAGCGCCTGCGCATGATTTACGTACGCGCCCGCATTGGCCGCAGCAGTATTACCCAAGCGCACATGGTGCTGGGTTACTATGATACCCCGAGCGCCGTGCCGCTGGTGCTCGACAACATGGCGCCCTCGATTTCGCCCGCCTCGCAGCGTACCGATCTCGATCCGGTGTTCAGTTTCAATAGCGAAGGGCTTTGGGCCGGCGGCTCATCGCAGTCGCGCGCGGATCCATTGGCGCGCCTGTCGCGCTGGCGCAGCGTACTGGAACGTATGCAATCTCAAGGCTTTCTCTAGAGACCTCGAAGAAAGGTTTTTACAAGCGCTTTTAATAAAGAGCTTTTAATAAAGAGCTTTTAACAAAAAGTTTTCAACAAAAGGACGTGCCGTTATGTCGCTTATCAAACAGCTTTGGCTGGCCATCATCGGGCTGTTGCTGCTCTCCTTTGTTGGAAGCCTTGTGATCAGCATCACCACCAGTCGCGCTTACATCGAGCAGGAAATCAGCATCAAGAACGAGGATAACGCCACGGCGCTGGCGCTCTCCATGACGCAGCTCGACAAGGACCTGGTCATTCTCGAGCTTTTGATCTCGGCGCAGTTCGACACCGGCTACTATCAGCAGATCGTACTGCGCGACACCGATGGCAGCGTACTGGTCGAGCGCGTGGCGAGTGAGTACCAGGGCCACGTGCCCGGCTGGTTTCGCCACCTGATCGACTTCGACATTCCGCCGGGCACGGCCACCATTCAGGAAGGCTGGCAGCAGTTCGGTACGCTGACCCTTCAGAGTCAGTACAGCTTTGCTTACCGGGCCCTGTGGCGAAGCTTCATGGAGCTGACGGCCTGGTTCATCGCGGCAGGGATCGCAAGCCTCGCGCTGGCAGCGGTGATCGTCAGTACCATCAAGCGCCCGCTCAATCGCGTGGTGGAGCAAGCGCGTAATATCAGCGCGCGGCGCTTTACCACCATCAAGGAGCCGCGCACCCGGGAGCTTCGCGAGGTAGCCCGGGCCATGAACGTGCTCTCTCACAACGTGCGCCAGATGTTGACCCACGAAAGTCAGAAACTCGATGAGCTGCGCCGCGACCTGCAGCATGACGCGTTGACCGGCGCGCTCAATCGCGGTGCCTTCATGACCCGACTGGCGGCGCTTCTGGACAGCGACGATGCACGGGCGACGGGGCTCATGGCGATCGTTCGCGTGGAGGATCTGGTGGGGCTGAACGACCGCCTCGGCCACGACGCCACGGATAACCTGCTGAAGGGGTTGGTGGAGCAGCTGACTACACTCGATACCACCTCGGAAGAGACGCTGATCGGCCGGCTCAACGGCAGCGATTTCATGCTGGTGGTACCGCTTGAAACCGACATCGAGGAGTTCAGCGCTCGCTTGAAACATGCGCTTGCAACGCTCGCCCCGGCGAGCGAGCTGCGACTGCCAACGGCGATTACCAGCTACGCGCCGGGAGATGAGCGCAGCGACCTGATGGCCACGCTCGACACGGCCCTGGCAGAGGCAGAAAGCGCTCAGGGCAGCTTGCCAGTTGTGGTGCGCGAACGCGAGCGTCAGCCGCTTTTTGCCACGCACGCGGCGTGGCGTACGGCGCTGGATACGGCGCTATTGCAGGGCCCGGAGCTTGGGCGTTTCCCGGTACTGAACGCCCAGCAGCACGTTCTACATTACGAAAGCCCGGCCCGGCTGCAGCTGGCCGAGCAGTGGCAAAGCGCGGGAGTTTTCATTCCCTGGCTTGCGCGTTTTAACCTGGAGCCGTCGCTGGATATGGCCGTCATCAAACAGGCGCTGGAGCAGCTTCGCCAAAACCCGAAGCAGTGGCTGGGCATCAACCTGTCGATCGCGGCCATCAGCGACGCCCGTTTCGTCACCGGGCTGCGCACCCTGCTGGAGAAAAACGCCACGCTGGCGTCCAGGCTTTGCTTCGAAATTCCGGCGACCCTCGATTCCCGGGCGCTGGCGAGTATGCGCGGTTTCTGCGCCGCGCTCAGACATCTCGACTGTCAGTTCGGTATCGAGCACGTGGGGGCCGAGTTCAACAAGCTTGCCGAGCTACACGACGTGGGGCTTACCTACCTGAAGGTGGATGCCAGCCTGGTGCGCGACATTCACGCCTCCGCCGAGCAGCAAAGCATACTGCGCGGGCTGACCACGCTCTGCCACTCGCTGGGGCTGTTGGTCATCGCCGAAGGCGTAAAATCCGAAGAGGAGCTGGCCCAGCTGTTCCGCATGGGCATCGACGGCGTGACCGGCCCGGCGATACGCACGCCAAACTGACCCGGCCGCCGCCATGGCGGCGGTATCAGATGATACCGCCGTCCTCGCCAATCAAATTGACGTTGTTCTTGGCGCGCAGCGATTTACGCTGCATCACCTTGTTCTGCGCCGCCTGGGGCAGGTCGGTGAACGAAATCACCCCCTTGTCCAGCAGCACCTCCATCAAGTCTTCCACTACCCGCACGAAAGCCAGATCCGAAGCAAGAAAGTTCGCTTTCGAGCCCGGCTCATTGGCCAGAAACGCCAGCACCTGCGGGTCGTCTGCGCTCACCTGCTCGGAAGATTCGCTGGTCGCCTCCTTACTTAGCGTCACGATGTCGCCGTCGGCATTGCGTTTGATATAGAACATGGCAACCCCCTTCTCTCGTTAAACAGGGTTCAAGGTTAAAAAAGGCCGCCCGGAGGCGGCCTTGGTGTTACACGATGCGTAACGTGATGTCTTACTGGTCGATCTTCAGCTGATGATCCTGCAGCATGCTTTGCAGGAAGTCCGACGAGCTTTCGCCCTGGGGCATGGTGACGTCTTTCAGTACAACCCGCTGATCCGCGTTACTGTTATCTGCCGACAAGCCACCTTCTGACTTGATGTGCAGAATGGTATCGCTGCCTTTCTGTTCGGCGCGGATGTATTGATCGATGGCCTCATCGCTTTCGCCCTTCAAGAGATCGGAGAGATCCAGGCGATCCGCTTGAGCATCCTTGCCATACACCCCCTTGTTGAAGTCCATGACGGTATCCACGGCCGCCTTGGTGCTTGTTCCCTGGTCACCGAACTCCCACTTGAACGTATCGGCACCGCCGCCGCCGTAAAGCGTATCGTTACCCGGACCGCCTATCAGCGTATCGCTACCGGATCCGCCATAGAGAACATCGTCGCCTTTTCCACCGATCAGCACGTCGTCACTGGCACCGCCGATCAGGATATCGTTACCAGCACCGCCGTAAAGGATATCGTTGCCTTCGGTACCGGTGAGCATGTTACTGCCCTTGTCGCCCAGCTCGAAGTGCTTGATATCCGTCGAGACGTTGCCATTGGCATCAACCGCGGTGGCCTTGAGCTCGCCGGTGGAGCTTTCGATACGCTTCAGGGACGTGATCCATTCGCCGTTGGCATCTGCCTTGACGGTATCGACTACCTTACCGCTTGCATCGGTAATGCTCACCTCTGCGTCCGGACCGGCCGAGCCAGCTACCTTCATTTCACGGAAGCCGACGGTGGTCTCAGAGAATTGGTCATTCACGAGATAGTTGGCATTACTGATTCCCTTGCTATCGAGCACCAGAGTCTGCGCCTTACCGTCTACATGACCACTGAAAACCACTATGTCAGTTTCGGTACCGTTAACGCCCGACTTATCCGAACGAGTAACCGTACCCTCCATGGCTTTTTCTTCATACGTAGTGTGCAGGTATTTTCCGATGGGGATGCCATACCACGTTTTCACATAGTATTGGGTCACCGACTCCGTCCAGCTCAGCTTGTACGTATCACCTACCTGGAAGTATGCCGTTTCGTTGCTACCCGCTTGTGAACGAACCGAGAGATTACTCGTGTTACCCACGTTCAGGTGGCTACTCGACACGGTCTGGTTCGTGTCGCTGGTATCGACTCGATTACCGGAGACACCAAAGTTATGACCTCCCAGACTTCCCCATACCTTGGCAAGTACATCCACACCTGCTTCCTGAGCAGTCTCGACGCTATCGATGCTCACAGAGGAAGACTCAGGTTTGACGTCTTCATTATCTGGTGAAGCCGGTGTAGGTACGGTGACCTCAACCGTGCTGGCAAACGCACTGTCTTGCCTATCAGCCTCATCCGTCGCGTTCAGCTCTGTGGCAATGGCTTCCGCCGTTAGTTGGATGCCTTGGCCGGCCAACGAAGCAGGCACTGTCAACGTTAAACCGTCGCTTGCGAACGTATCGCCGGACGCTTCGATCAACCAGCTTCCGTCGCTTTGCAATGCGCCCTGGCTCAAGGTTGCGCCTTCCGGCACCCCGGTCACGCGGATACTGAGCGTCTCGTCACCATCGGTATCGTTGAGTGCGGCGTTTAAATCGACTTCATAGCGATACGCGTCTACTTCGGTAATTTCGATCGCGCCAACGGTGGCCGTTGCGCCATTGACCTTAACGATTTCACTCGTCTCGGTTGTCGATGCACTGAAGTCCAATCTCAGCTTACCGTCATTATCGAGAGTAGTGGTAATCGTTGCCGTATAGTTTTCGTTCAGGTAGTAGTTCGCGGGAGAACCGTAGTCCTTGAACACGAACTCCTTCCCATCGTTGACTTTGACTACCCAGTTATCGTTGTAAACACCATTGCCCGAATTCCAGGTGCCCTGAATCGTGTGAGGCAAGGTAATAGTGACTTCCTGCCCGGCGTGTACCTTACCGAAATCGAACGTTTTGGGGTCAGATTCTGAGTAGTCATACCACCACGAGCCCGAGATATTGCCATCGCCGCGCTTATCGCCCAGCGTAAGCTCAAATGACTTCGTCTGTGCCTCGATCGTTCCCGTCTTGTCGATCGCGGTGGCGTCACCCAGCGAGATACTCACCGTGGGCGTTTGGGCCACGGCGTCGTCGACCGTGGTGCTTTCCAGTGTCAGGCTGACCGGCACCTCGACTTTCTCGAAGTTGCCGTTGACTTCGATTACCTTGGCGTTCAGGTCGCCGCTGCCATCGACATTGACCGTTACAGCTCCTTTTCCGTCGCGGTCTAGAGTGACGGTATGGCGCTCACCATCGATCTCAACAATCGCCGTTGGGAAGTCATCCCCCTGGAAGGTGTATTGAGTAACATCGGGCGGGTTGGACGTTTCGACCACGAACGTGACCTCTGACTCACCGCTGATGGTAGTGGCCCCACCCTTGACCACCTCCTTATAAGCGATGGAGTGGATGAGGTAGTCGTCGTCATTATCTACCGCGGTAAATTCAGCGCTGGTAAACGTCTTGCCAATTTCAGGTTTAAACGTATAGGCCAGATCTACACGATCAGAGCCGCCCTGCACGCTTTCTTGTCGCACTTCTTCATCATTGGCGTTGAAATACGTCACCCGTGCGTTTGAGCCACCGCCTCCCGATATGATGGCATGCCCCACAGGATTGTTATCGGCATCCTTAAAATCGACCCGGGCTTTTTCGCGGTTGTTTCGCCATGCGAACTGGACGTCGAAGCTTTCGATCTCGTTATTAAAGTCGATAACGATTTTTTCGCTGGTACCGTTAGTGCCATAGCCCAACTCGCTGTTTGCCGCGCTACCAGAGGTCTTGCCTACCACACCGAAGCCATCGTGATTGGTACCGGTGACCCGAGAAATCTCTCCGCGCTCACCATCAGTGCCGTACGCCGTTACCGTAAAGCTATCGGATTTATCGACGTTGGTGACGTCTATCATCGACGTCTTGATGACAGAGGCACTCAGGTTGACCGTCGTTACATCGATGGAATCCTCGATGTAATAGGATTCAGCCTCATTCAACAGACTCCAGTTCCAGCTGCCATTATCGCCAATCACTTGCAAGTCAGACGGCGCGCTAATGGTATCGTCATCGACATAGACATCAGAATCGCTGTAGTAATAGCTGCTCGATGCCGTGGTAGCCCCTGCTTCGACCGTGATGCTTTGCACCTCTTCATTCACATCGAATGTAAATGTTGTATCGGTCTCAAGTGCTGAACTCAGCGTGATCGTATAAGTGACCGTCGCACCATCTTCATCGGCCTCCGGCTGGAGCTTGGAAGTCAGCGTAGCGCTGGCGTCAAGATAAACGCTGTAATCCTGGTTAGCCTCTGCGCTGTAATCGTTACCTGCCTCGTCCTTACCAACTACCTCCGCTTTAACGCTGTCGTGGTTGGCCAATACCGAGCCCGGCACATTGATGGCGTAGGTCAGAGCGCCGTTATCGCCCTCGAGCACATCGCCCGAATAGGTTTCGCCACCCACGCTCAGCGTGACGGTGTCACCCGCCTTCGCGTCGCCGCCGACGGTGCCGGTAATGGTCACGTCGCCCTTCGCTTCGTCACCGTTGACCACGCCGTCCCCGGCGATCTCGTCGATGGTGATCGTGGCGCTGGCGTCCAGGTTCACGCCGTAATCGCGGTCGGCGTCGGCGCTGTAGGCGTTGCCGTCCGCGTCGGTGCCGGTCACTTTTGCGGTAATCGCGGTGTGCTCGGCCAGCTCCGATCCGGGCACGTCGATGGCGTAGGTCAGATCCTCACCGACGGTGCCGGTGTGGGTGTTGTCACCCACCGTCAGGGTGACGGTGTCGCCGGCCTTGGCGTCGCCGCCCACGGTACCGGTGATGGTCACGTCGCCCTTCGCTTCCTCGCCGTTGATCACGTCGTCACCGGCGATCTGGTCGATGGTGATCGTGGCGCTGGCGTCCAGGTTCACGCTGTAGTCGCGCTCGGCGTCGGCGCTGTAGCCGTTGCCGTCCGTGTCGGTGCCGGTCACTTTTGCGGTAATCGCGGTGTGCTCGGCCAGCTCCGATCCGGGCACGTCGATGGCGTAGGTCAGATCCTCACCGACGGTGCCGGTGTGAGTGTTGTCGCCCACGCTCAGCGTGACGGTGTCGCCTGCCTTGGCGTCGCCGCCGACGGTACCGGTGATGGTCACGTCGCCCTTCGCTTCCTCGCCGTTGACCACGCCGTCACCGGCGATCACATCGATGGTGATCGTGGCGCTGGCGTCCAGGTTGACCTCGTAACCGCGCTCGGCGTCCTGACGGTAGCTGTTGCCCGCGTCGTCGGTGCCGGTGACTTCGGCCGTGATGCTGTCGTTGTCGGCCAGCATCGCTCCCGGCACGTCGATGGCGTAGGTGAGGTTGCCTTCACCATCGGCCACGACCTCGCCGCCGTAGGTATTCTCGCCCACGGTCAGGGTGACGGTGTCGCCCGCTTTCGCGTCGCCGCCCACGGTGCCGGTCACGGTCACGTCGCCCTTCGCTTCCTCGCCGTTGACCACGTCGTCACCGGCAATGGTGTCGATGGTGATCGTGGCGCTGGCGTCGAGATTGACGGTGTAGGTCTTGTCCGTTTCGCCCGTATAGGCGTTGCCGTCCGCGTCGGTGCCGGTCACGTCGGCACGAATCGTGTCGTTGTCGGCCAGAACCGATCCGGGTACGTCGATGGCGTAGGTGAGGTTGCCTTCACCGTCGGCCACGACCTCGCCGCCGTAGGTATTCTCGCCCACGGTCAGGGTGACTGCGTCGCCGGCCTTGGCGTCGCCGCCCACGGTACCGGTGATGGTCACGTCGCCCTTCGCTTCCTCGCCGTTGACCACGTCGTCACCGGCAATGGTGTCGATGGTGATCGTGGCGCTGGCGTCCAGGTTCACGCTGTAGTCGCGCTCGGCGTCGGCGCTGTAGGCGTTGCCGTCCGTGTCGGTGCCGGTCACTTTTGCGGTAATCGCGGTGTGCTCGGCCAGCTCCGATCCGGGCACGTCGATGGCGTAGGTGAGGTTGCCTTCACCGTCGGCCACGACCTCGCCGCCGTAGGTATTCTCGCCCACGGTCAGGGTGACCGTGTCGCCGGCCTTGGCGTCGCCGCCCACGGTGCCGGTAATTTTGACAGGCCCCTTCGCCTCTTCCCCATTAACAACATTGTCCTTGGTTACGTTATCAATGGTGATCGTGGCTTTTATCTCTTCCTCCTCTTCCTCCTCCTCGGGACCATCGGACTCGTTATCCGAGTCCGGATCGTGATCACCGTCCGAGTCCGAGTCGCTGTCGGAATCAGAGTCACTGTCCGAGTCTGAATCGCTGTCGGAGTCTGAATCGCTGTCGGAATCGGAGTCACTGTCAGAATCTGAATCGCTGTCAGAGTCGGAGTCGCTGTCGGAATCGGAGTCACTGTCGGAGTCGCTATCGGAATCCGAGTCGCTGTCGGAATCTGAATCGCTATCGGAGTCCGAATCGCTATCCGAATCGGAGTCGCTGTCGGAGTCTGAATCCGAATCGCTGTCAGAGTCCGAGTCGCTATCGGAGTCTGAATCACTGTCGGAGTCCGAGTCACTATCGGAATCAGAGTCGCTGTCAGAGTCCGAGTCGCTGTCGGAGTCTGAATCGCTGTCGGAATCGGAGTCACTGTCAGAATCTGAATCGCTGTCAGAGTCGGAGTCGCTGTCGGAATCCGAGTCGCTGTCGGAATCCGAGTCGCTGTCGGAGTCCGAGTCACTATCAGAGTCCGAATCGCTATCAGAGTCCGAATCGCTATCCGAATCGGAGTCGCTGTCGGAATCGGAGTCACTGTCAGAATCCGAATCACTGTCGGAATCGGAGTCGGAGTCCGAGTCACTATCAGAGTCCGAATCGCTGTCAGAGTCGGAGTCGCTATCCGAGTCCGAGTCACTATCGGAATCAGAGTCGCTGTCTGAGTCCGAATCGCTGTCAGAGTCGGAATCACTGTCGGAGTCCGAATCGCTGTCGGAATCGGAGTCACTGTCAGAATCCGAGTCGCTGTCGGAATCTGAATCGCTATCGGAATCCGAGTCGCTGTCGGAATCTGAATCGCTATCGGAGTCTGAATCACTGTCGGAATCCGAATCGCTGTCGGAATCCGAATCGCTGTCAGAGTCCGAATCGCTGTCAGAGTCAGAGTCGCTGTCGGAGTCCGAGTCGCTGTCGGAGTCGCTATCTGAATCCGAGTCGCTGTCGGAATCGGAGTCACTGTCGGAGTCGCTATCTGAATCCGAGTCGCTGTCGGAGTCGGAGTCGCTGTCGGAATCCGAGTCGCTATCGGAATCCGAATCGCTATCAGAGTCGGAGTCGCTATCGGAGTCACTGTCCGAATCGCTATCCGAATCGGAGTCGCTGTCGGAATCGGAGTCACTGTCCGAATCTGAATCGCTATCGGAGTCCGAATCGCTATCAGAGTCTGAATCGCTGTCGGAATCAGAGTCGCTGTCAGAGTCCGAGTCACTATCGGAATCCGAGTCACTATCGGAATCCGAGTCGCTGTCGGAATCCGAGTCGCTATCGGAATCCGAGTCGCTATCGGAATCCGAATCGCTGTCAGAGTCAGAGTCGCTGTCGGAGTCTGAATCGCTGTCGGAATCCGAGTCGCTGTCAGAGTCAGAGTCGCTGTCGGAGTCTGAATCGCTGTCGGAATCTGAGTCGCTATCGGAGTCGGAGTCACTGTCGGAATCCGAATCACTGTCCGAATCGGAGTCGCTGTCTGAGTCAGAGTCGCTGTCAGAGTCCGAATCGCTGTCAGAGTCAGAGTCGCTGTCGGAGTCCGAGTCGCTGTCGGAGTCGCTATCTGAATCCGAGTCGCTGTCGGAATCGGAGTCACTGTCGGAGTCGCTATCTGAATCCGAGTCGCTGTCGGAGTCGGAGTCGCTGTCGGAATCCGAGTCGCTATCGGAATCCGAATCGCTATCAGAGTCGGAGTCGCTATCGGAATCCGAATCACTGTCCGAATCGGAGTCGCTGTCTGAGTCAGAGTCGCTGTCGGAATCCGAATCACTGTCAGAGTCGGAATCACTGTCGGAATCCGAATCGCTATCGGAGTCCGAATCGCTATCAGAGTCGGAGTCGCTATCGGAATCCGAATCACTGTCCGAATCGGAGTCGCTGTCTGAGTCAGAGTCGCTGTCGGAATCCGAATCACTGTCAGAGTCGGAATCACTGTCGGAATCCGAATCGCTATCGGAGTCCGAATCGCTGTCAGAGTCGGAGTCGCTGTCGGAATCGGAGTCACTGTCGGAGTCACTGTCGGAGTCGCTATCGGAGTCGCTATCGGAATCCGAGTCGCTGTCGGAATCTGAATCGCTATCGGAGTCCGAATCGCTATCCGAATCGGAGTCGCTGTCGGAGTCGGAGTCGGAATCCGAATCGCTGTCAGAGTCCGAGTCGCTATCGGAATCTGAATCGCTATCGGAGTCTGAATCACTGTCGGAGTCCGAGTCACTATCGGAATCAGAGTCGCTGTCAGAGTCGGAATCACTGTCCGAATCGCTATCAGAGTCCGAATCGCTGTCGGAGTCGGAGTCGCTATCCGAGTCCGAGTCGCTGTCGGAGTCTGAATCGCTATCGGAGTCCGAGTCACTATCGGAATCCGAATCGCTATCGGAGTCCGAGTCACTATCGGAATCAGAATCGCTGTCAGAGTCGGAATCACTGTCCGAATCGCTATCAGAGTCCGAATCGCTGTCGGAGTCGGAGTCGCTATCCGAGTCCGAGTCGCTATCCGAGTCCGAGTCGCTGTCGGAGTCTGAATCGCTATCGGAGTCCGAGTCACTATCGGAATCCGAATCGCTATCGGAGTCCGAGTCACTATCGGAATCGGAGTCACTATCGGAATCCGAGTCGCTATCAGAGTCCGAATCGCTATCCGAATCGGAGTCGCTGTCGGAATCGGAGTCACTGTCAGAATCCGAGTCACTGTCGGAGTCCGAATCACTGTCGGAGTCCGAATCACTGTCGGAATCGGAGTCACTGTCAGAATCCGAGTCGCTGTCGGAATCCGAATCGCTGTCAGAATCCGAGTCGCTGTCGGAATCCGAATCGCTGTCAGAGTCCGAGTCGCTGTCGGAATCCGAATCGCTGTCAGAGTCGGAATCACTGTCGGAGTCCGAATCGCTGTCGGAATCCGAATCACTGTCGGAATCAGAGTCGCTGTCGGAGTCAGAATCACTGTCAGAGTCGGAGTCACTGTCGGCATCCGAGTCACTGTCAGAGTCAGAGTCGGAATCGCTGTCGGAGTCCGAATCGCTATCCGAATCAGAGTCGCTGTCGGAATCCGAATCACTATCCGAATCAGAGTCACTATCGGAATCAGAGTCGCTGTCAGAGTCGGAATCACTGTCGGAGTCTGAATCGCTGTCGGAATCGGAGTCACTGTCAGAGTCCGAGTCGCTATCGGAATCCGAATCGCTGTCAGAGTCGGAATCACTGTCGGAGTCCGAATCGCTGTCGGAATCCGAATCGCTGTCAGAGTCGGAATCACTGTCGGAATCTGAATCGCTATCGGAGTCCGAGTCACTGTCGGAGTCCGAATCACTGTCCGAATCGGAGTCGCTATCGGAGTCCGAGTCGCTATCGGAGTCCGAATCGCTGTCGGAGTCCGAATCGCTGTCGGAGTCCGAATCGCTGTCGGCGTCTGAATCACTGTCGGAATCGGAGTCGCTATCGGAATCCGAGTCACTGTCCGAGTCTGAATCGCTATCGGAATCCGAGTCGCTGTCGGAATCTGAATCGCTATCGGAGTCTGAATCACTGTCGGAATCCGAATCACTGTCGGAATCCGAATCGCTGTCAGAGTCGGAGTCGCTATCCGAGTCGGAGTCGCTATCGGAATCAGAGTCGCTGTCGGAATCCGAGTCGCTATCGGAATCTGAATCGCTATCGGAGTCCGAATCGCTGTCTGAATCCGAATCGCTGTCGGAGTCCGAATCGCTGTCAGAGTCCGAGTCGCTATCGGAATCCGAGTCACTGTCGGCGTCTGAATCGCTGTCGGAATCGGAGTCACTGTCAGAGTCCGAATCGCTATCCGAATCGGAATCCGAGTCACTATCGGAGTCCGAATCGCTATCGGAATCCGAATCGCTATCAGAGTCCGAATCACTGTCGGCATCCGCATCTGCGTCAGCGTCAGCGTCAGCGTCAGCGTCAGCGTCAGTATCGGCGTCAGCATCTGCATCCGCATCTGCGTCAGCGTCCGTATCGGCGTCAGCATCTGCATCTGCATCTGCATCTGCATCAGCGTCTGCGTCCGCATCGGCGTCAGCATCCGCATCTGCATCTGCATCAGCGTCTGCATCGGCATCACCGTCATCATCGCCGGGGATCAGGGGGTCGTCCGGGCTTAGCGGGATATCGGTATCGGGGGCTGTGTCATCGGGGCCGGGGGGATTTAGCGTAAAAAAGACGGGCGGTGTACCTGCCGTGGGGCCAGCGGTAGTAAAGCTTAGGGGGCTTACCTCTTCGGAGATACGCGCCACGCGAACGAAGCTATTGCCCCCGCCGCCGCCGCCACCGGCACCGCCGGCAGCGGTGGGGTCGAGAAGATCAAGAAGATCGATATCGTCGTCTTCAAGAGCGGCCAACAAGGCATCGATATCGTCATCCAGCACGCTGGCTTCATCGGAAGAGACAACGGTTTCACGATCAAGGTCCGGAGTCAGCTCCATGGACTGCCCGCCTTCCACCACGTCTGCCCCTGCGCCATCGCCAAAATCGAGTTCGACTCGTCCACCGTCCGAGGTAATCAGTGTTTCGCCTTCGATAAGCGTATCGCCGATTTTGACCTCGTGCCGGTTACCCTTTCCATCCGTGACCCAAGCGTCCCCGGTGATAGCGATGACCGTTGCTGTTGCCATTTAGGTAAATCCCCGATGAGTATTAGTGGCCGCCCGCTCACCCGTCGTGCGAGTGAAAAAAACGGCTTATAGCGCAATAGTAAGGGATTCGGCGCCCCCTCCCTATTGTACTGAAGGACAGTAAAGTAATGTAACTTGCTGCCCGCAGAGGGGCATCCATGCTCTGCGGGTAGGCGCTTGGGCGTTAGCTCAAGAAATGCGTTTTTCGGCGTCCGAAGAAAGCTTCAAAATGAGCTGCAGGCGATCGCGTACCGCCAGTTTCTTGAAGATGGCGCTCAAGTGGGCCTTTACCGTGCGCTCGGTAATCGCAAGCTCTCGAGCGACTTCCTTGTTAGCGCCCCCGCGGGCAACGGCTAGCGCTACCGCTCGTTCACGCTCTGTCAGCGTGGCAAGAAACTGCTGGCCCTGATGGGTGATATCGTCACCGGTTCGCTGCTGCAGCGCCTGGACAGAGCCTGTGAGCACACGCGATAAAAGCGACTGGCCCACCCAGACACCCTGATGGGTAACGACCAGCGCGACCTGTTTGAGCACTTCGGGTGCAGAAAGCGTATGGGTATAGCCACGAGCCCCCAGCTCAAGCGCCAGCAGCGCCTCGCGGTCGTTAGGGGCGTAGCTCATGACCACCACGCTTGCGCCCTGGCGGCTAATCGCCGTGGTTTGCGCGCGCCAGTCCTCGACGGTCGTGGTGATCCAAACCACATCCCCAGACTCTGAACGTGTGATCGCCTGGTCAGAGGTAACGGCTATCGCGTCGGGTAGAGCGCCTTGCCAACGCGCCTTGAGACTTCCATCACGTGTGATAAAAACATGTTTCATTAGCGCTCTCCCATTGAGTCACGCCACGCTCTTAAAACGGGCTTCAGCAAAAACTGCATCACCGTTCGTTTACCTGTCACGATATCGACCTGCGCTGTCATGCCTGGAATGACCTGAAGCCCTTCAGTAGCGTTCTCGTCCTGCAGGCTGCGTACGCGTACCAGGTAAAAGGTATTGCCGTCGTCGTCGGTAATCGTATCGGCGCTGATATGCTCAAGCTCCGCCTGCAGGCCACCGTAAATAGCGTAATCGTAGGCGGTGAGCTTGATAGTAGAGGCCTGCCCCGGATGCAGAAAAGCGATGTCCTGGGGCGCAATACGGGCCTCGACCAACAGCTGGTCGTCGCTCGGGATGATCTCGATGACCTCCTGGCCGGGCTGCGCTACCCCGCCGATGGTATTGATATGGATGCGCTGGATGACGCCATCGACCGGCGAGCGAATCTCGGTCAAACGCACCCGATCCTGTAGCCCGGTGCCGGACTGCTGAAGTGCGTTCAAATCACCCACCGCTTGAGCCAGGTCACTGCGCCACTGGCTGCGCCGCTCGGCGCTTTGCTCGCGCAGCTGAGTCTGCGACTCTTCAACGGCGGCTTGCAGACGGGATACCGAGGCATCGGCCTGGTTGCGCTCGCCAGTCGCACGGGACACTTCGCGCTGAAGGCGCAGCACCTCGACCTCGGATACGGCGCCGGACGCCAGCAGCGGTCGAGTCAGATTCAACTCCTGGCTGGCCATACTGGCTTCACGCCCCGCCGTATCGCGACGCGCCTGAGCTTCTCTGAGCTCTTCCTGACGCTGGCGAACGCGATCCTCGAGCACGTTCTCCTGCTCGCGAAGCTCCACAAGACTGCTCTCGTAGGCCTCGCGCTCCTGCATGACGATATGCGGAACTTCCTGGCGAAGCTCTTCCGAGGGTTCGAACTCGGTGCCGGTCGCCAGCGCCCGCAGCCGCTCGGCACGCGCTTCCAGCGCGTAGCGCTGAGCACGGTTTTCGCGGAAATCGGAGACGAAACGCGTGGGGTCGATCTGCATCAGCACTTCGCCCTGGCTTACGACCTGACCCTCGCGCACATTGATCTCTTCGATCACGCCGCCATCGAAGGACTGAATGCGCTGAAGGTGGCTTGCTGGAATCACGCGCCCACTACCGCGAGTCACCTCATCGATGGGTGCGAAATAGGCCCAGACGAGGACGGCAATGAAGGCCAGCAATGTCACGTACAAAAACAGCCGTGCGCGGATGGGCTCCTGCTGCATGCGCGCCCAGTCGGTGTCGCTTGCCCAGTCGCGGTTGAGGTGAGCCGAACTTACCCGGCGCGCAAACAGTCGGTCCATGAACGGGCGAAACGGCTTTTGCCCTTTTTCGGAGAAACGACCAATCGCCTCGAACCCTTTTTGTTCACTGGTGGAGGAGTTCTTCGCCATTACGATGCCCTCCCGATCTGGCCGTTACGCAGCGCTTCAACCACGCTATCACGCGGGCCATCAGCGACAACCTTGCCCGCATCCATAACGATGATGCGATCGACGAGCGACAGAAGTGACGTGCGGTGAGTGACGATCAGCATGGTTTTACCTTCACCAATAC
This sequence comes from Halomonas sp. GD1P12, assembly GCF_025725645.1. NCBI lineage: Bacteria > Pseudomonadati > Pseudomonadota > Gammaproteobacteria > Oceanospirillales > Halomonadaceae > Halomonas > Halomonas sp. GD1P12. Next base: position 2,431,041 of record NZ_CP107007.1, read on the forward strand.
GAGTCAGGTTCGCCTTGAATGCCTCTTCGCTGGCGTTATCCATCGCGCTGGTCGGCTCATCGAGCAGCAGTACCTGCGGGTCCTGTACCACCGCCCGAGCAATGGCGACCGCCTGCTTCTGACCACCGGATAGCGCCTGCCCGCGCTCACCTACCTGCAGATCGACTCCCTTGGGATGACTATTCACCAGCGCTTCCAGCCCGGCGATCTTGATCGCTCGCAGCAGCGCGTGGTCATCGACATGGTCGCTTCCACCGCCGGCCACGATATTGTCGCGAAGCGAGCCGGAAAACAGGCTGACCTCCTGAGGCACGTAACCCAAATGGCGTCGCAGTTGAAGCGGATCCAACTGACGAATATCCACGCCGTCGAGCATCACAGCGCCGGCGCTGGGCTGATAAAAACCCAATAGCAGCTTGTTGAGCGAGGATTTGCCACAGCCGACGCGCCCCAATAGCGCGACTTTCTCGCCTTCCTTGATGGCAATGGAGACGTCGCGCAGCGCATCACGCTCCTCATTGGGGTAGCGAAGCGTGACTTTGTCGAGTTCCAAACGGCCGGTCACGCTGGGCTTCTCCACGTAGGCCTTGCCTTCGTGGCGCTCCTCTTTTTTCTCCATGACGCGATTGAGCCCCTCGAGCGCCGTAGAAGACTGGTGATACTGCGCCAGCAGGGCCGCTGCCTGGCTGACCGGCGCCATCGCGCGTGACGAAAGCATATAGCAGGCGATCAGCCCGCCCTGGGTCAGATTGCCCTGAACGATTTGGTAAACGCCCACGATGATGACGCAGACCGCCACGCTGTTTTGCGCCCAGAGTGCAACGCTCGACACCGATGAGCTCACTAACTTGAGCTGTGCGCTGGTACGCGAAAGAAACGCCGTGGCTTTTTCCCAATGGCGCTGAATACGACTCTCCGCACGCAGCGCCTTGACGTTTTCGAGTTGAGAAACCGACTCGACCAGCAGCGCATTACGCTGAGCGCCAACCTCCCAGGTGGTTTCGGAAAGCTCATGCAGCTTGCCCTGGGCGGCGAGTGCGTAGAGCAATACGAAAAGAATCCCCACGATGACCGGCAAAACCAGCCACGGATTGATCAGCGCAATGATACCCGCGAACAGCAGCACGAACGGCAGATCGACGATCCCGATGATGGTGGCCGACCCAATGAAGGCACGCACCGACTCGAAGGATTGCAGCGTCGAGGTGAACGACCCCGTGGAGGCCGGACGCTCTTCCATCCGCATGCCCAGCACCTTGCTCATGATGGAGGACGACAGCTTGACGTCCGCACGGCTGGCGGCGAGGTCCACGAAGCCACTGCGCATCAAACGAAGAACCAGATCGAAACAGAGTACGATGAAAACCCCGGTCGCCATGACCCAGAGCGTTTCGGTCGCCTGGTTGGGCACGACGCGGTCATAAACGTTGAGCACGAACAGTGGCATGGCCAGCGCAAAGATGTTGATCGCAATCGACCCGCTGATGATATCGCGGTAAAGCCGGCGATTCTCCTTGATGACGCCCCAGAACCAGTGCTGACCGCGCTTTTTCTCGACGCCGGGTTCGGAGGTGTTGTCGGCCTGAAACCGGGGGCGAACGTAGATCGCTTCACCGCTATAGCCTCCGTTGAGCTCATCGAGCGCTACGTCGACGGCGGACTCGGAAAGCTCGGGAAAAATGACGCGCGCTTTTTGCTGCCTGGTATCCAGCGCCAGCAGCACGCAGGCTCGCCCCGGTTCCAGTAACAGTACCGCCGGAAAGAGCGACGGATTGAGGCCCAACAGCGGGCTTTTGACGATACGCGCGGTGAGACCTGCACGATGCGCCGCACGGCCAAACACCGACGGGGTCAAGTTGCCCTTTTCAAGCGGCAACCCCGCCTTGAGCGCCTCGGACGACACCTCATGCTGGTGGTAAGAAGCAATCGCTTTTAGGCATTCGAGAAGCTCGTCGTCCGAGCGTTCGCGGGTAGGGGTAGAGACGACCTGTTTATCTTGAGCCACTAAAACCTGATCTCCTGTCCGTCGGCTGCCGCAAGCATCGAAAGCGTTGAATCGTTCGGTGCCGATGGACCCAACCGACCGTTGCAAAACCTTCGCCGCGACGCATTCAAGCCGAAAATTTCGGTATATTTGATACCATCGGCCGCTGGGCAATAAGCTTAATACAGCGGTATAAGATACGTATTTGATTAAACGAAAGGCTGGCCCTCGTAAGCATCGCGCCTGTAAGCGCCGGACCTTTTACCCACGCCCCGCCACCAACAACGGCAGGCGGAGCGAAAGGCACGTACGGGCACTCGAAAAGAGCGCCTAATCCGAGTCCGGGCTCAATACTCGGGAGTGGTCATTGGGTCGTCAGAGATAGCCGGGTCGGGGTAGGCGGCTGCGTCAAGAGAAGCCTCGGGCGCCGGGGGTATCGAGATACCGCGGGTAAAGTCCTCCAGCGTAAATCCACGAGGGCCGTCAAGGGCGCAGGTATCGGCGGAACTCAAGGTAGCACCGTCATAACCCAGCTCGTCCAGACTCGGGATATCTTCTCGCGTTACGTTGAGCGCTGGCATCAGTTGGCCCATGGACGCCAGGGTACGCGCCTGTGCGAGCGTCAGGTCGAACTCGGCATTGGCATAGGCACGGCTCGCCTCGAAGTACTCGTTTTCACTGTCAAGCACGTCCAGCAGGGTGCGCTGACCAATATCGAACTGCTGCTGATAGGCACCGCGTACGCGATCGATGGACTGGCGGTGCTCGTTGAGATAGTTGAGCTGCTCGCGAATGCGCTGGGTATCGTTATAGGCGATTTGGGTGGTCTGGCGCACGTTGGTACAGGCCAGCTCGCGCTGGCTTTGCGCCTGCTCGATACGCGAAGCGGCCGCGTTGAAGCTTGCCAGATCAGAGCCTCCGCGGTACAGATTCATGCTCGCTACAAGCTGAATACTGTGTTCGTCGGTACGTCCGCGTACGACACTATCCTCGTTGTTGGTGCCCGTACGGCCCTGAATATCCAGACGCGGCATGAAACCGGCGCGGGCGCTCTCCTGCTCGGCACGGGCCACGGCGATGTTTTCGATCGCGGCCTGGAAATCCGGGTTGCCTTCGAACGCCATTCTCACGGCCTGAGCAACGTCAGCGGGCACGTTGGCTTCGAGCGACGGCGCAGGCGCCATGTTTTGCGCAGGCAACTGGCCCACGATGCGCTGATAGCGCGCCGTCACATCGTGAAGATTCGATGCCTCGGTCATCAGGTTCGATTCAGCCAAAGCCAGGCGGCCGCTGATTTGTTCGAGATCGACCCCGCGACCGGCGCCGGAAAGCGTGCGCTCTTCGATTTGGCTGAATACGCGCTGATGCTGGGCGTAATTGTCCTGGGCCAAGCGCACCATTTCACGGTAGCGAAGCACGTCGAGGTAGGTACGAAACGCTTCCAGCGCGACTTCTTCACTCGCCCCTAAAAGCTGAAAATAGGCAACCAGACGAGCGCGATCCAAACGCTCGACGTCGCTGCGGGTTGCGAAACCATCGAACACCATTTGACTCAGCGTTAGCTCGGCAAAGTCGGAATCATAGCTTCCCCGACCGTCGTTGCTTTGATCCTGAATCCCCACGCCGGCGCGCACGTCGATGGTGGGCAAATAACCGCCCTGCGCGGCGCGGATGTCGCTTCCCGAGGCCTCGAAATTTGCCCATGCAGCATTGACTTCAGGGTTGGTAATGATGGTTTGCTGAATGGCGCTTGGCAGGTCGGTCGAGCCCGGCGAGTAGAGAGTGGCCGGTAGAGACTGCGCCAAAGCGGAGAGCGGCAGACAGGCCATGGTCGTCATGGTCAAGGGGCGAATCGCCCGCGCAGAGAAGAAATGCTTAAGCTTGTTTGTAACGTTATCTTTCATATCCATGAATCCCCAATGAGCGTTCCACTCGAACGTTGAAACCACGACACCCCTTGCCGCTTGCTTCCCGCACCGGCCGAAACGCTGAGCGCGCTTTTCAAAAGCCAAGTGTCAAGGATTATTTCCCCCACACTACTTAATTTAAGTAAATAAGCGTCAGGCACAAGCCATCAAAACAAAAGTCACAAATATTTACAATTAAGAACTACAAAACCTCTGCAGCTTTTTTCATGCTTTTTTGTGGCTGGTTAGTTGCTGCAGCACCAACCCCGTTAAAATCAACGCGAGCCCAGCGAAGGTAGACACCAAAAGCGGCTCACCCACCACCACATGCAGTAGAAAAAGCGAGACCGGCGGCGATAGAAAAATCAGGTTGGTGACGCGCGCAGTGCGCGATACACGATGGATCGCCAGCTGCCACAAGATGAATGCGATGCCCATCTCGAAGAGTCCGACGTAAACGCCAGCGCCTAGCGCAGCAAGGCCGTGCCCTGTGATCCCCGGCCCTAAAAGTAGTAGTAATGTCAGTATTGGCAAGCCGATGGAGAAATTTTGCCACTGCCCGACCAGCGGCTCGCGCGCATCGCGCGTGTTGAGCAGCCAATAGAGTGCCCAGATAAGCGTCGACCCCAGCGCCAGCGCCACGCCCACTGGATCCTCGAAGGCGACATCGAACACCTGCCCTCGCGTGGCGATCACCCACACGCCAGCGTAGGCGACGCACCCGGCGGCAAAATCAGACATGGACAATCGCTGACCCAGAAGGGGAACGGCAAGCAGCGCCATGGTCAGCCCCCAGGTATAGTTGAGCGCCATGGCTTCCTGACCCGGCAGGCGATCATACGCGGCGAACAGCACGAGATAATACGCCACCGGGTTCATCAGCCCCGCCCAGGCCGCCGTTTTCCACCCGCTTGCCGCCTGACGCAAAAGCCCGCGTTTGATGACCAGCGCGCCCATCAATAGCCAGGAGACCAGCGAGGCGATCCACATAAGCTCCAGCGGGCTCATGAACGAAAGCGCCACCTTGAACGCCGTCGCGACGGTAGACCAGAGCGCCACCGCCCCCAGCCCGCACGTTATGGCCAACCGATCCTGACTCATCGGTCGATATGCCCAAGGTTCTGATCCGGGCTTACGATGTCGCGCACGCGCTTTTTGAGCTCCTTGCTGTCCGGAAAGCCGCCGTCGCGCTTTCGCTCCCAAAGCAGCGTATCGTTGCACCAGATTTCGAACGTGCCGCCGTGCGAAGGCGAAAGCGCGACTTCATCCAGCTGCTCGCCGAAGGTCGACAGCAGCTCCTGGGCATACCAGGCGCTGCGTAAAAGCCACTGACACTGGGTGCAATAACGAATGTGGATGCGAGACATGAAGCTATCCTTTTGAGCTTTGACAAAATGCGATTAACCGCCATTCTGTCACCCTGATTCAACAACTTCCAAGGAATCGAGATGGCCGAGCCGCCCATTTCCCAGACCCGCTTGTTCGAACGGCTGACCGGCGATGACGACAGCCGGATGTGCGAGGACATTCCGGAGCAGGCGTGCAAGGAGCAGCCGCGTAACTTCTTCTTGCATCTGTTTGCCGCGCTGGGCAATAAGCTCGCCGACGAGCTTTCCAGCGCTCGCCTGGTGCTGCCCTGGCTGATGGGGCTGATCGGTGCGCCGGTCTGGATGGTAGGTTTGCTGGTACCGATTCGCGAAGCCGGCGCCCTGCTGCCCCAGATTTTCGTGGCCGGTTTCATTCGCCCCAAACCCCAGCGCAAATGGGTGTGGGTCGCCGGCGCCCTGCTGCAAGCAGTCTGTGCCGGCTGTTTGGCATTGCTCGCACTTTGGGGTGAAAGCACGTTTGGCGGTGCGTTGGTACTGGCGGCCCTTGTGCTGCTTTCGCTTTCGCGGGGCGTCTCTTCCATCGCCACCAAGGACGTGATGGGCAAGACCATCGCCAAGCGCCGCCGCGGAACGCTAATGGGCTACAGCGGCAGCATCGCCGGCGCGGCCACGCTGGTGGCGGGCGGCGTGCTCGTACTGATGGGGAATCGCCCGGGCGAGTGGGCACTGGCGGCGCTTTTAGGCGTGGCCGCGCTCGGCTGGCTGCTCAACGCGTTTTGCGTGGCACGCATCAAGGAAGAACCCGGCGCGGTCGAAGGCGGGGAAAACGCCTGGAGCAGCATCAAGACGGGTGTATCGCTTCTCAAAAGCGATCGCGCCTTTTTACACTTCAACGTGTCGCGCGCACTCCTTCTATCGAGCGCCCTGGCGCTTCCCTACCTTGCGCTACTTGGCCAGCAGCAAAGTGGCGATGATCTGAGCAATCTTGGGCTATTGGTGGTGGTGTCGGGGCTTGCCGCCATGGTCGCAAGCCCGATTTGGGGTAAACTGGCCGACCAGTCCAGCCGCCGCGTCATGTGCTACGCCGCGCTGGGCACCACGGCTTGCTGTGTATTGGGCGCAAGTTTGATCCAGCTTCCCGACCAATGGGCGCAAAGCGTCGTGCCCTACGCTCTGGTGTACGCCCTGTTGACGATCGTTCACCACGGCGTGCGACTTGGTCGCAAGACCTACCTGGTCGATATCGCCACTCAGGACAACCGGGCGCTTTATGTCGCGCTTTCCAACACGCTGACGGGTATCCTGATGCTGGCCGTGGGCGGCGTGGTGGGAGCATTATCGCAGTGGCTGGGCAGCGCCTGGCTTTTGCTGATACTGGCGGTGACGGCATTTTTTGCGCTACTCAGCGCCTATCGGCTGCCTGAAGTAGAGTGACGAGGCGTGCAAGTACGTGGATCGAGCGAGATAATTTGCCAGCGCGTACGTAGCTGCCTATGTTAATGCTGGTTGAAGTGTTTATACACCGTTGTTGTCCGTGCTGATGCACAGCGCCATGGCAACGGATGAGCGACAAGCAACAGGAACCCTTTTATGAAACGATCTCCTCTCATCAACCCCGAGCTCCTCGAACGGATCGTCGACGCCTCGGACGACGGTATCGTCGTCTCCGAACAGGAAGGCGATGAAAACATTCTCATCTACGTCAACAAAGGGTTTGAACGCTTGACCGGCTACACCGCCGACGAAATTCTTTATCGCGACTGCCGTTTTCTCCAAAACGATGATCGCGACCAGGACGCCCTCGATAACATTCGCGAAGCGATCAGTAGCGGCCGCCCCTCCCGCGAAGTGCTCCGCAACTATCGCAAGGACGGCACCATGTTCTGGAACGAGCTCTCCATCACACCGGTCTATGATGAAAGCGATAACCTGATGTACTGCGTTGGCGTACAAAAGGACGTGACCGAACGCGTCGAGGCACAGATCGCCCTTTCTGATCTTCAAAAAAAGCACGAAAGCGCCTGATCGATGTTACCGACATTTAAAGCTTGAACTTCGACCCAAGCGGCGCTATATAGCGCCTAAGCGCAAACGTCGCGCTTGGGCGCTTGGCCGAATGACCAGGCCAAGCCGTTACAATGCCGGTGCGCCGGCTTGGGTTGGAGGGCCTCTCATGAGCCGTGACCCCCTGAATCGCGATTCCTTCGCCGCCTCGACGCTCGAAGTCGATGAGTTCGAAAGCCTCGACGCGGTCAATGACGACGCCTATAGCAAGCAAAAAGCGAGCAAGTCCGACACCCTGCGTGCCCGCCGTCAGGTGGAAGCGTGGCTCGAGGAGCGTAGCCTCAAACGCGCCATCGAGGACGATTGGGACGAAGAAGAGTAACGCTCGACGACGCCTCTCTTGACGCGCCTTGTCACCAGGCTCGGCCCTGGCGGTTCTGCCGCCTCCACTCATCGCCTCGCTTTCTGGCCTTTGCGCGTTCTGGGCACTATCATCTAGGCCCACGTCGCTTCTGACACCACTCTCAACAACCTAACGGATTTCCATGGCGCAATACGTATTCACCATGAATCGGGTTGGCAAGGTCGTGCCGCCCAAAAAGCAAATTCTCAAGGATATTTCCCTGTCGTTCTTCCCCGGCGCCAAGATTGGCGTACTGGGTCTCAACGGCGCGGGTAAATCCACACTGCTGCGCATCATGGCCGGTGTCGATACGGAGTTTGAAGGTGAAGCTCGCCCGATGCCCGGCATCAACGTGGGCTACTTGCCCCAGGAACCGCAGCTGGACGATGAGAAAAACGTTCGCGAGACCGTCGAAGAGGCGCTGGGCGAGCTAAAAGCCGCCCAGGAGAAGCTCGACGCGGTCTACGCCGCCTACGCCGAGCCCGATGCGGATTTCGACGCGCTGGCAAGCGAGCAGGCGCGCCTTGAGAACATCATCGAGGCCGCCGATGCCCACAATATCGAGCGCAAGCTCGAGGTCGCCGCCGACGCGCTGCGCCTGCCGCCCTGGGACGCCCGGGTCGGGCATCTTTCCGGGGGCGAGCGTCGCCGCGTCGCGCTTTGCCGGCTGCTGCTCTCCAACCCGGACATGCTGCTGCTCGACGAACCGACCAACCACCTGGACGCCGAGTCCGTGGCGTGGCTCGAGCGCTTTTTGCACGACTACAGCGGCACCGTGGTGGCGATCACCCACGACCGCTACTTCCTCGACAACGTCGCCGGCTGGATTCTCGAGCTCGACCGCGGCCAGGGAATCCCCTTCGAGGGCAACTACTCGCAGTGGCTCGAGCAAAAAGAGCAGCGCCTGACCCAGGAAGCCAAGCAGGAAGCCTCGCGTCAAAAGGCGATCAAGCAGGAACTCGAGTGGGTACGCAGCAACACCAAGGGCCGCCAGGCCAAGAGCAAGGCGCGCCTCAATCGCTTCGAGGAGATGCAGTCCGGCGATTTCCAAAAGCGCAACGAGACCAACGAGATCTACATTCCGCCGGGGCCGCGCCTGGGCGACAAGGTCATCGAATTCCACAACGTGACCAAGCGCTTCGACGACAAGCTGCTTTATCAGGATCTCTCCTTTAGCGTACCGCCCGGCGCCATCATCGGCATCGTGGGCGGCAACGGTGCGGGTAAGTCGACGCTGTTCAAGCTGATCACAGGCCAGGAGCAGCCGGACGAGGGCGAAGTCGTCACTGGCGACACCGTCGATATCGCCTACGTCGAGCAGCTGCGTGACGCCCTGGACGACAAGCAGACCGTCTGGGAAGCGGTGTCCGGCGGTCAGGACATTCTCAACATCAACGGCTACGAAGTGTCGTCGCGCGCCTACGTGGGCCGCTTCAACTTCAAGGGCAACGACCAGCAGAAACGCCTGGATGAGCTGTCTGGTGGTGAGCGCGGTCGCCTGCAGCTGGCGCAAACGCTCAAACAGGGTGCCAACGTGCTGCTGCTCGATGAGCCGTCGAACGACCTGGATATCGAGACCCTGCGCGCGCTGGAAGAAGCGCTCCTTGCGTTTCCGGGCTGCGCGATCGTGATCTCTCACGACCGCTGGTTTTTGGACCGGATCGCCACCCACATTCTCGCGTTCGAAGGCGAGTCGGAAGTGGTCTTCTTCGATGGTAACTACACCGACTACGAGGAAGATCACAAAAAACGGGTGGGCAACGACACGCCCAAGCGCATGAAGTACAAGCGCATCGACGCTTAAGGCTGAAAATACAAAAGCCCGACGCAAAAAAGCCCCTCGCGAGGGGCTTTTTTATGCGCGGTCGAACAAGATTACCGACCACACCTTTTCATGGTGCGGGCGCAGGCACGAACGCCCAGTAATCGGGTTCAGGTATAGCGCGCCTTTTTCAACGACGCCCCGCCCAGCAGCCCCATCCCCCACTTGATCGGCGCGGGAAAGCGCATGCCGCCCGCTTCCAGCGCCAGCTGCGCGTGGTGCGTATTATCCGATACGACCTGGCGCAGCAGCGTGCGCGAACGCTGGTCATCCGCGGGTAGATAGTTCATCTGCTCACTCACCTGACGCCCGATGAGCTCCTTGGTCGCCGCGACCACGCCCAGCCCGAAGCGGTCGTTGATCAGCCCGGTCACGATGCCAAGCCCTACCCCGGCCCCGTAATAAACCGGCGTGAAGTAGCTGGTGCGGCTTTCGAGCTGCTCCAGGCGCTGCTGGCACCAGGCCAGATGATCGGTGGCTTCGCGCTGGGAGTGGTCGATCTGCTGACGCGCACGGGGCAGCATGACCAGCCCCACCTGCCCCTGGCAAAGCCCCTGCACGCCGGCGGTGGCCACATGCAGCACGCGCAGGGTGCTCGCCGCGTGACGGCGCTCGAGCTCACCGAGCTCGGACTCCGCCATGCTCGCGCTGGGATTGACCCGCTGCGCACCCCGGGTATTGGGGATCAGCGTGCGCAAAGCGCTATCGATGTGCGAAATAAAGCGATCCGAGCGGCTCAAGTGGCGTTCGCGCATCACGGTAACCTCGATTGTCCGACAGTCAGACTCAGCCGGCCGGCCAGGTGAACTGGCGACCGCCCATCAAATGCATGTGGATATGATAGACCGTTTGTCCGCCCATGCCGTTACAGTTCATCACCACGCGATAGCCGTCCTCGGCAAAGCCCTGCTCTTTGGCCAGGCGCGCGGCGGTGTACTGCAGACGGCCGACGACGGCCAGGTGCTCGGGCTCGATATCGTTGAGCGTAGCGATGTGCTGCTTGGGAATGATGAGCTGGTGCGTCGGCGCCTTGGGGTCGATATCGTTGAACGCCAGTACGTGCTCGTCCTCATAAACGATATCGGCGGGAATCTCGCGGTTGATGATCTTGCAGAAAAGACACTCCATGGCAGGCTCCTGTCGGTGAAACGGCGACTCTAAACGGTCAGTGAAAGGCCACGGCGAGCGGCGCTTGGCCTCTACCCTAGCGAAAGCGGCGCTGGGCGAGCAAATGGCGCACCAGCGGCGCCAGAATCAGCTCCATGGCCAGCGAAAGCCTCGCCCCGGGAACGACCAGCGTGTGCGGACGCGTCATGAACGCATCCTTGATCATGGCCAGAAGCCAGGGAAAATCCACCGTGGAGGGGTCGCGAAAGCGAATCACCACGAAAGACTCCGCGTCCGTCGGAATGTCCTGCACCTCGAAGGGGTTGGAGGTATCCACGGTGGGCACGCGCTGAAAGTTGATGTGCGTACGTGAGAACTGCGGCTGAATATAGCGCACGTAGTCGTCCATGCGCCCGAGAATCGTATCGATCACCGCTTCCTGGGAGTAGCCTCGAAGCTTGGTGTCGCGGTCGATCTTTTGAATCCACTCAAGATTCATGGTGGGGGCCACGCCGATCAAAAGATCCGCGTGGCGGGCGATGTCGTACTCCGGCGTTACCAGTCCGCCGTGCAGGCCCTCATAAAAGAGCAGATCCGTGCCGCAGGGCAGCGATTGCCACTCGGTGAAGGTACCCACGCGGTAGCCGGCTTCGATCTTCTGCTTGTCCTCGGCGTGGATATAGTGGCGAAACGTGCCCGAACCGTGCTCGCCGTACTCGGCAAAAAGCCCTTCGAGCCGGTCGAGCAGGTTGGCCTCGACGGCGAAGTGGGAAAGCTCATCCTTGCGCTCCGGTTCTTCACGAAAGATGCGCTGCAGATCCTCGCGGGTATAGCGGTGAAAGGCGTCGCCATCCACGACCGCGGCGTGCACGTCCTCGCGCAGAAACATGCGCTCGAAGCTTCGCCGCACCGTGGTAGTGCCCGCCCCGGAAGAGCCGGTCACGGCAATGATGGGATATTCACGCGACATCAATCACCTCGAGCGGCGTCAAGCGCGCGGGTAAGCTCGGAAGGGATGGCCACGGGCTTGCGCGCCGTCGTATCGATCAATAGCAGCGTGACCCGCGCCGTCGCCACCGGTTCCTGACGGTGGTTCAGTATTCGATGATAAACGACCAGCGCCTTGCCCTCGGGGTCGGGCACCGCGGTCTCGATGACGAGCGCGTCGGGAAAGCGGGCTTCACGCTGAAACGTCACGCTCAAATCCGCGACCACGCTTGGGTAGCCGCCCATGTCCCACTCCGGGCAGGAGAGCGCGACGAAGGCCTGCGCCCGCGCTTCCGCCAGCAGCGTCACCACGGCGTCATGGGCCAGGTGGCGCCCATAGTTCATGTCCGTGATGCGCACCGACAGGGGGTGGCGATGAACGATCATCGCCTCAGGGAATTCCAGCGTTACGCGCTCCATACCCGCCTCCCGGCCAAGCCTTTAATGAACAAACCTGTAATGGAAAAAGCCTTTGGTTAAAGTGACTGCTCGCGCGCAATCGCCCGGTGCGCAATATCGCGCCGGTACTCTGCGCCGGCCCAGCGTATTTTCTCTACGCCCAGATACGCCTGGGCCTGGGCCTCCAACACGCTGTCGCCAAGCGCGGTCACGCACAGCACGCGCCCACCGGCGGTCACGGCATTCCCCTCATCGTCTTGCGCGGTACCGGCGTGAAACACCTTACAGCGCTGCGCTTCGGCTGCCGTCAGGCCCTCGATGGTATCGCCCTTTGCATAGCTACCGGGATAGCCGCCGGCGGCCATGACCACACCGACCGCAGCGCGGGAATCCCACTCGCAGGTAAGGCCGGCAAGCTCGCCCTGGGCGCCGGCCAGGCAGAGCGCGGCGAAATCGGAGGTCAGGCGCATCATGATCGGCTGGGTTTCCGGGTCACCAAAACGACAGTTGTACTCGATCACTTTGGGGTTGCCCGCCTCGTCGATCATCAGCCCCGCGTACAAAAAGCCGGTATAGGCGTTGCCTTCGTCACGCATGCCGCGCACCGTGGGCAGTATCACCTGCTCCATGATCCTGGCATCGACCTCTGGGGTCACTACCGGCGCCGGCGAGTAGGCGCCCATACCGCCGGTATTGGGGCCGGTGTCGCCATCAAAAGCGCGCTTGTGATCCTGGCTGGTCGCCATGGGCACGACATTGTCGCCGTCGACCATGACGATGAAGCTCGCCTCCTCGCCTTCGAGGAACTCCTCGATGACCACCCGCGCCCCGGCATCGCCAAAGGCGTTGGCTTCGAGCATATCGCGAATGGCGGCCTCGGCCTCGGCCTCGCTCATCGCAACGATCACGCCCTTGCCCGCAGCCAGGCCGTCGGCCTTGATCACGATGGGCGCGCCGACCTCGTCCAAATACTCAAGCGCTGCGTTTACCCGAGTGAAGGTCTGATAGGCCGCCGTGGGAATCTGATGGCGGGCAAGAAAATCCTTGGTAAAGGATTTGGAGCCCTCGAGCTGAGCCGCCGCCTGGGTGGGCCCAAAGATGGCAAGCCCCGCCGCCTGAAAGCGGTCGACCACGCCCAGCACCAGCGGCGCCTCGGGGCCAACGACGGTCAGCCCGATGCGCTCGCGCTGGGCAAAGGCTACAAGCGCGTCGATATCGGTGGCATCGATGGCCACGTTTTCAAGCGAAGGCTCAATGGCGGTGCCTGCATTGCCCGGCGCGACGAACACCTTCTCGACCAGACTCGACTGCGCCAACTTCCACGCCAGGGCGTGCTCGCGCCCGCCGCCACCTATCATCAAAACGTTCATGTCTTTCCTTCTCAAACGGGTGCGTTACCTGGGCGCATTATGCCACACCTGTTCACCCGGTGGGCGGACCCGGCAGCGCCTTTGCTCACGAGGGCTTGCTATCGTCGTCTTCTTTTGAGGGCTCGGTCGGGTGGGGCTTGTTGAGCGCGCTTTGCCAAAAACGCATGTTCTCTTCGGCCAGCTCGCGCATCAGCTCCATGGGCGAGTTCTTGAGCGCCTGCTGCCACTGGTTCTGCATACGCTTTTGCTGTTGCAGCATCAGCTGCGTGCCCTGCTCCAGGTAGCGCGCCAGCGGCAGCGGCGACGACATATCGTAGACACGAATGAGCTGAGCCAACAGATCGTTGGAGAACACTTCGGCATCGCTGTCGGCCTGCTCCTGCTCGATGATGATCGACAGCAGGATCGTACGCGTTAAGTCCTCACCGCTTTTGGCATCCTCGACGCGAAAAGGCGCTTCGTCGATAATCAACCGCCGCAGGTCTTCAAGCGTTACATAGCGGCTTTGCTGCGTATCGTACAGCCGCCGGTTGGCATATTTGCGAATCACGCGCACAGCGCATCTCCTTAAACGCGGTAAAGGCTTTGTCGCCGTTGCCCGTATTGTGCCTGCAACGCGCACGCATGCAAGCCGAGTCGGTCAACTCCGCCTCTAGACCTTTCATTGACGAGTATTTAGCGAACCACATGAACCTGATACTACTGGCCCCCGACGAGCTCGACGCCGACCGCCGCGCCACCCTGACCGACGCCAGGCGCCTCGAGCACCTGATCCGCGTTCACCGGGCGAAAGTCGACGATACCTTTACCGTGGGCGTGCTGGGTGAGGGCGTGGGCAGGGCACGCCTGGCCGCGCTGGATGATCAGCGCGCGGTGTTCGAGGTGCCCGTACTGAACCAGCCACCGCCCCCGGCACTTCCCGTGCACCTGGTGCTGGCATTGCCACGCCCGCGTATGCTCGCGCGCACTCTCGAGCACGTGACCGCGCTGGGGGTCAAAGCGCTGACGCTGCTGCATACCAGCCGCGTCGAGAAAAGCTACTGGCAGTCGCCGGAGCTTCACCCGGATAAAATACGCCAACATTTCATTTTGGGGCTGGAGCAAACCCAGGACACGATCCTGCCCGAGATCACTCTCTGCCGGGGGTTCAGGCCCTTTCTGGAAGATCAGCTTCCTGCACTGCTAAAAGACCGGCGCGGGCTGTTGGCCCACCCGGGCATGCCTAACGCCTGCCCGCGCGAGGTCGACGAGCCCACACTTTTACTGGTCGGCCCCGAAGGCGGATTCATTCCCTGGGAAGTGGAAAAGCTGCTGGAGGCGGGCTGCGAGGGCATTCATCTGGGCCCTCGCATTTTACGGGTCGAAACCGCGGTGACGGCGCTGCTATCGAAACTATTTTAACTTCTTCAAGCTATTCTGATCTGCTCAAAGCGCTTTTGATGCGCCGCTACGCGGTTGTTAGTCCTGATCGTCTTCGGGGTCGAAGGCAACGTAGTTGGAATCGTCCGAGCACTCGGGTTCTTGTAAGAAGGTGTTTTCCACGTCGAGCAGGCCCAAATGACTGATGGTGCGCCGACCCAAGAGCATCGGGTAGATCATCTCTTCGCGGTCGCGAAGGCTAAACTGCTCTTCGTAGACCGTGTCGCCCATGCAGACGTCGAGCAGCACGACCGGGCGCTCGTCGCGGCCGCCGGCGCCGCGAACGGTCTGCTCGCGGTGCAACGGGCGCTCGATTTCATCGCTGAAGGTGTCGCCGCTGCCCTGGTCTTCGAGCTGCAGGCGAAAGCGCACCCACTCCTCGCCCTCTTTTTCGAAGGTTTCGATATCGCGGGCGTCGAGCGATGAGGTGAGCGCACCGCTATCGAGCTTCGCCTTCACCATGATATCCCAGTGATCGATCACCGCGTTCTCGACCCAGCCGTAGACCTTGCGCTCGTCAGCCGAAACGGCGCTACTCGCAATGAGTGCCCCGGAAAGCGCGCATAGCCCCAGTACGTGTGAAAAAGCCTTGCTCATTGACAGTCATCCCTGATGAAAAAAACAGTGGCGTTCGTTGATGGATCGAGCGCTAACGAAGGCGCTCGAGCAGCGACTGCGTGGCGAAGCCGTCCGGCGTCAGCCCCTGGTCGCGCTGGAAGGCGCGCAGCCCGCTTTGCGTGTTGGGCCCCATGATACCGTCCGGCGTGCCCACGGCGTAGCCGGCAGCGTTGAGCCGCTGCTGAAGGCTTCTGACATCGTCGCGCGTCAATGGTGCCTCGTCGCGCGGCCAGGCCTGTGAAATGCCCGGTCGTCCGGCGATGGCGTCGCCTAGTGTGCCCACCGCGAGGGCGTAGCTGGTGGCGTTGTTATAACGAAGAATGGAGCGAAAGTTGGGGCCGACCAGAAAGGCGGGCCCCTGGGCGCCGGCGGGCACGATGATCGCTGCGCTATCAAAGTCGGGAAGCTCCCCGCTGACCGCGCGCACGCCCTGGCTTGCCCACTCGCGGGTCGACCGGCGCTCGGTCTGGGCGTAGTCGAAATCATTGGGCAGCATGACTTCACGACCCCAGGGCTGGCCCGGCTGCCAGTTGGCCTTCGCAAGATAGTTGGCGGTAGAGGCCATGACGTCGGGAATACTGCCCCAGATATCGCGGTGGCCGTCGTTGTCGCCATCGACGGCGTAGGCTTCGAAGCTCGAAGGAATGAACTGGGTGTGGCCCATGGCCCCGGCCCAAGAGCCTTTCATACGCTCGGCGGTGATGTCACCTTCATCGATGATTCGAAGCGCGGCCAGAAGCTCGCCTCGGGCGAAATCGCGGCGCCGCCCGTCGAAGGCCAGCGTGGCGAGCGACTCGAGCGTCGAGAAATCGCCGAAGTTACTGCCGTAGTTACTCTCGATCCCCCAGATCGCCACAATGATTTCGGCCGGAACGCCGAAGCGGCTCTGCATCTCGGCGGCGGTTTGACGGTGCGCTGAAAGCTTTTCGCGGCCATTGCTGACACGCGTATCGGATACGGCAGAGTCGAGATACTGCCAGATCGGGCGCACGAACTCCGGCTGATAGCGGTCGAGCTCGATGACGCGCTCGCGATAGCGAACGTTGTCGAACGCCGAGGCCAGCGTCGCTTCGCTGATCCCCTGGCTTCGCGCGTATCGGCGAAACTCATCGCGCCACTGCTCGAAGTTGGCATAGCGAAGCTCTTCGGCGCCGCGGGCGTCCACTTCGCTCATTAGCTCGAGATTGGCGTAGGCGGGGCTGGCGAGCGCCAAGCCCGCCGCAAGACTCAAGGCACCGAGCTGAACGCCCCGATAGCCTGCAAACATACTGGTTTTCAACGACATGGTTTCAATCTCTTGGCTATCCCTGGCAGAGACTGATAATGGCTTGGAAACGCACGGCTTGCCAGCGTGGCCGCTAGATTCCATCAACGCCACTCCGCCGCTACTCTTCGGCCTCTTCGATCTCCTCGATCGATAGACTGGAAGCCTGGCGCGCACTCTCGGATGCCGACACTTTCGAATCGTTGCGCGCAATTTGGCGCTCCAGCGGACTTTTAACCCGAATGGAAGTATCACCCTTATCGGAAGTATCACCCTTATCGGCGCTGCTCGATAATGGCCTATCCATAAGCCAGCGATCCCACTCTTCCGGCTCGACACAAGGCGGGTCGAAGCTTTGCGGATCGCTACGCCAAGGCTGATGACGATCGACACCAAAATCGAGGTTATCGAGCTCGGGAAGCCAGTGAGCTACGTAGAGGCCTTTCGGATCGTACTGTTTGGCCTGCTTCAAAACGTTGAAATAACGGTCCTTTCGCCCATCGCGACCAGTACCGGCAATATGACTCCAGTTACCCCAGTTGTTGGCAGCGTCATAATCGATCAGGCAGTGTTCGAACCACTGAGCCCCGAGGCGCCAGTCGACCCCCAGATCTCTGACCAAAAAACTTGCCACGTTCTGACGCGACCGGCTCGAAATCCAGCCAGTATGGCTAAGCTCGTGCATGGCAGCGTCGACGAACGGCACACCGGTTCTGGCTTCGCGCCAGCGGTCAAAATTTTCACACGGCCTCGATAGCGCTTGTTCCCCGAACAGCTTGGGACCTTCCACTTGGGCATTGCGGTGAAAATAGTCGCGCCACATCAGCTCGAACACGATCCACTTGCTCGACTCACAGGCACCGTTGACCGCCTCCCAGGCCTTGACCTCTTCATAGACCTGTCGCGCGGAAAGACAGCCACAGGCAAGCCAGGGCGAAAACCGCGTTGAAAAGGTGTCACCCAAAAGACCATTGCGGGTCTTTTTGTAGGACCCGGCACCGTTGATATGCCAGAAGTAGTCATGAAGGCGATCACGCGCGGCGGCCTCGCCGCCAATGAAGTTGAACCCCTGGCGGTCATCGGGCTGCCAGAAGGCGCTCTCTTCGCTCACTTTTTTAAGCGGTGGAAAACCACGCGAGGCGTTTTCCGGCCAGCCAGGCAACGTATAGGGAGCGGCGAGCGCTTCGCCAAACGACCACTGCTTTTCGATCCGCTGGCGAAACGCCGAGAAACTACCGGGCATGTCGTCGAGCTCGAATGGAAGCTCCTCACGATTAAAAAGATAGCCGCTTTCGATGCGCTCGAGCGCTGTCTCGTCGGGCAGCGTGTTATCGATTTGGTCGAGCAAGCGAGACTCTTCGACGCCCGCGTGTTCCATCGTCCGCACGCGACGCGCTCTGTATTGATTAGCAAGCTGTACAACTATTTGTGCGGGCTCGCCGATGCGCACCAGCAAATCGCTACCGCGCTGTAGAAGCTCACCACGAAGCGCCATCAGGCTTTGCCATAAAAACCGCAGCCTCGCAGGCCCCAGTCGCGGCGTCGCTTCTCCGGGTAAAGCAGGCTCGAGTAGGCGCTGGTCGAGTACGAAAAGGCAAATAAGCTGATCGGGACGGGAGTCGAATCTCAATAACGGATTGTCTGATACCCTTAGGCTATTGTTTATCAAGACAATATCGGTAGTCGCTTGCATCAAGAGTCTCCTGGCGTACCTTGCTGGCTGGGTGTGCATGGGCGGAGTAACCGCTTTAGCGCTCCACATCAGCTGTGCGTCCATCCTCGATACGATATGAACGCGAGTATAGAACGCGGTCCTCGTAGGCTTTTCACCAACTCCAGGGCGCAGCAGTAACGGGTTTCAAAACGTTTACAGCGTAATTACTGAACAGATTATCTTATACAATACAATTATTGTACATTAAACAACCACCTTTTTTGCAAGCCATTTCAGCTATAAACAAAAAAGCCGCCCTGTTGAAGGCGGCTTATTTAATAACATAGGTTATTAAAATACTGTTTTAAAACCGTTAAAAATCGAGTGGTACAATTTTTGATGGTTGACCCTGACTACTCGGAATCCCCACTCTTTGCCGGTCGTTTGGCGTTCTCTTCGGTTTCAAGGCCGCTTTTGAGCTCGTGAGTCAGCGGGTCGTAATTGGGCTTTAACTCATCCTTGACCGTACCGCTCCAAAGTCTGGACCCAACGAAGTACCCTGCCCGCCCAATGACGTGAGCTGCGACAGGCGCGGTCATGAGAATGAACAGGATGATGGCAAAGGAGCGCGCTACCACGCCCACCTCGGCAAAGTGCATGGCCGAGGCCAGCATGATCAGTATGACGCCAAGCGCGGCGGCCTTGGTGGTAGCGTGCATGCGCGTCAGCAAATCCGGCAGGCGCAAAAGGCCAATGGCGGCCAGCAAAATGAACAGCGAGCCGCTGAGCAGTAGCGCCCCCTTGATGAACTCAATCATCCCGCGGCCCTCCTCGTTCCAAAAACCGGGCAAAGCCGATCGCGGCCAGAAACCCCATCAGTGCGATGACGATGGCAGCGTCCAGAAAGCTGGCGACACCCGACTGCACGGCGTACACCCCGACGAGCCCGACGACGGTGGTGGAAAAAAGCTCCAGCGCCACCACGCGGTCGGGAAGGCTTGGGCCTCTCACCACCCGCACGAACGTCAGCATCAGCGCCAGGCCCATGATGATCTGGCAAATTAAAATGACGGTACTCATTAGCGAAACAGCTCCAGTGCGCGATGCTCCATTTCCTTGAGGTTGCGCCGCAGCTCGTCCTCGTCATCCAGAAACATGGCGTGAATGTAGAGCACCCGGCGATCGTCAGAGACGTCCAGACTCAGCGTCCCCGGCGTCAGCGAGATCAGATTGGCCACCAGTGTGATCTCCATTTCGGTACGCGCCGACAGCGGCATGGCGATGACGCCGGGTTTCATGTGCCAGGGCGGCGTCAGGATGTCGAAAGCAACGCGGAGATTCGCCTGAATCAGCTCCTTGATGAAAAAGCCAAGAAAGCGAAGGATACGCGGAATGCGCGCCGGGTAGCCCTTGAGCGCGTCCACCTGGTGCTCGATCAGTACCAGCGCGATATAGCCAAAGATCATCCCCACCAACAGGTTCAGCCCGGTAAAATCGCCGCTCAATAGCACCCAGGCAAGACCCAGCAGCAGGTTCCAGATAGCACCGGTCATGGCAGCTCCTCCCTGAGGGTGCCGGAAGGCTCGGCGTCAGACTCCAGCGGCTCATTGATGCTCGCCTCGGCGCCGTCAGGACTTCCCAGCACTGCTTCTACGTAGCCCGCCGGGTTGAAAAGCTGCTCGCCAATCAGCGTCATTACGCGCATGATCGGCTCGGCGAACACGCCAATCAAAAGGGTCACCGCCGCCAGCGCCACCACGGGCAGATACATCAGCCAAAGGCCTGGCTTCAAGAGGCGCCCGTCATCGCCCACCGGTGTAGGCGCTTCGGGCACCCGATTGTCCTCGGGCAGCGCCTTCCAGAACACCTCGTTCCAGATTTTCACCATCGAGTAGAGCGTCATCAGCCCGACCGCCAGCGCAATGCCCGTGGCCACGTAGGCCTCGGCCTCGAAACCCGCGCGAATGAGCACGAACTTGGCGAAAAACCCGGACAGCGGCGGCACTCCGGCCAGCGAAAACGCCGAGACGAAAAACGCAATGGCAAGCCCCGGCGACTGGCGATAAAGACCGCCCATCTTCTTGAGCTGATAGGTGCCCTGCAGCCGATGGGTAATACCGCTGATCAAAAAGAGATTCGTCTTCACCACGATGTTATGCACGATCGCCAACACCCCGCCGGCAATCGCCAGCGGAGTGAAGATCGCCAACCCCAGAATCATGTAGCCGATCTGGCTGACGATATGAAACGACAGAATACGGCGAAACTCGTACTGCGCCGCCGCGCCGAGTACGCCGGTTACCATGGTGAACACCGCGCCCCACATCAGGATATCCTGCAGATACCCCATGGTTTGATCGAAAATCAGCGTGAACACGCGGAAAAGCGAATACACCCCCACCTTGGTCAGAAGGCCGGCAAACAGCGCCGAGACCGCCACCGGCGGCGTATGGTAGGAGGCGGGCAGCCAGAAAAAGAGCGGAAACGCGGCGGCCTTGATACCGAAAGCAACCATGAACATCACCGCCAGCACCTCGACCATGCCGGTGTGCTCCATCTGCTCCATACGTACGGCGATATCCGCCATGTTGAGCGTGCCGACGCTGCCGTATAAAAGCCCGATCGCGGTGAGGAAAATTACCGACGCCAGCAGGTTAAGGGTGACGTACTTGATCGCCCCTTCCATCTGCGCGCGTTCGCCGCCCAGAATTAACAGCGCAAAAGAGGCCACCAGCATGACCTCGAACCAGACATACAGATTGAAGATATCGCCGGTCAGAAACGCCCCGGCCACCCCTGCCAGCAGCAGGTGCATGAGCGGGTAGTAGCCGAACTTCTCGTGGCCGTGGCCGGTGGCGGCCAGCGAGTAGATTCCCATAGCCAAACCGATGAGTCCGGTCATGAGGATCATGACCGCGCTCAGCATATCCGCAATCAATGTAATGCCAAACGGCGCCGGCCAGCTGCCCATCTGAATGGTGACGTAGCCATCTTCCAGTACGGACACGAACAGCCACAGGCTGACGAGCAAAAGCGCGGCGTTACCGGCCACGGCCAAAAAGCGCTGCATCGGCCGCGAGCGCCAGAACAGCAGCGAAAGCGCCCCACAGAGCAGCGGCAGCAGAACGGGCAGAGCGACTTCGGGCCTCACGTATCGGTATCCTTCATCTTGTCCAGATCGTCTGCCTTGACGATCTCATAGGCGCGGCGGATCAGCACCACGGCGAAGGCCAGCACGCCAAACGCAATGACGATGGCGGTCAACACCACCGCCTGAGGCAGCGGGTCGGCCACTTCGCCA
Source organism: Halomonas sp. GD1P12 (assembly GCF_025725645.1). Lineage (NCBI taxonomy): Bacteria > Pseudomonadati > Pseudomonadota > Gammaproteobacteria > Oceanospirillales > Halomonadaceae > Halomonas > Halomonas sp. GD1P12. Next base: position 2,452,608 of record NZ_CP107007.1, read on the forward strand.
AGCGGCTGGGACATGCCCTCGGGAATCAGCGGCGGCGCACCGCGGGTCATCCCGGCCGCGGTGAAGATCAAAAGATTTGCGGCATTGGAAAGCAGCAGCAAACCGATGACGAGCTTGACGATCGAGCGTCTAAGCATCATGAAAATGGCGGTGGCGTACAAAAGCCCGATCGCCAGGGCCATTATCGGCTCCATGGGTAACCTCCCTGTCCTTTAGGGTTCATCCTTGTCCACCTCCATCAGCGCCATGACCATACCGATCACCGAGCCCAGCACCGCCAGATACACGCCGATATCGAAGATCAAGGGAGTCGACGCCTTGAACTCGATCACCGGAATGGTCCACCACTGGGCGGTCAAAAAGGGCTGATCCATGAACCAGGCGGGCACCACCGAGATCATGCCGAGCAGAAGTCCAATGCCGATCAGGTCTCGCGGGTCGAGCATGCGCAGCACTTCGCGCGTGGCGCTGACCCCGAAGGCGAAGAGATAAAGCGTAAAGCCGCCCGCCGCCACGAGCCCAGCGATGAAGCCACCACCGGGCTCGTCGTGGCCGCGCAGCAGCAAGAACACCGAGAACATCAGCTGCAGTGGCATCAAAAAGCGCGCCGCGGTATTGAGGATGATCGTGCCGGATTTAACCATCGTAAGGCTCCCTTGGCGCGTCCTTGCGCTTTGCACTGGCGGCGGCGTGGTTGAACTTGAGCATGGCGATCACACCGATCGCGGCCAGCGCCAGCACGAACATTTCGCCCAGCGTATCCAGCGCCCGATAATCGACCAGAATGACGTTGACGATGTTGCGCCCAAACGCCAGCGGCGCGCTGTTTTCCACCATGTAGGCGGAAATCGGTTCGAACTGGTCGATACTCCAGGCCGTCATCACCAGCAAAAAGATCAAAACGCCCATGGCCGCGGCGACGACGCCGTCGCGAAAGCGCTCGAGGCTAGTGGAGAGATTGGAAAAGCGCGGCAGACGAAACAGCACCAAAACGAGCAAAATGACCGTCAGTGTTTCGACCAACAGCTGGGTGATGCCCAAGTCCGGCGCGCTAAAGAGAATGAAGATCAGCGCGATCGAAAACCCCATGATGCCCACTGACACCACCGCCCCCAGCCGCGAGCGCGAGATGGTAGCGAACAGCGCCCCCATCGCCATGGTGGTGACCACGATGATCTCGTGAAAACGCGCATCGAGCTCCAAACGCAACACCGGCGCGTGGCGCACCAAAAGCGAATAGCCCACCAGCGCGATGAGTACCACCAGCATGACGAGAATGTAGTTGCGCATGTAGCCGTTTTGCAAAAGCCGGGTTTGCCACTCTGCGACGCGCACAATGACATTCAGGGCCCCATCGTAGCCCGCTTCCGGCCCGCGGCGCTGAATCGGCGCCAGCACGGAGAGCTTGCCGCGCACGCTGTCCCAGCGTTTGAAGAGTAAAAATCCGAGCGCCAGACTCACAATTGATAAAATCAGCGCGGCGTTGACGCCGTACCAAAGCGACAGCGTCACCTCCAGCGTCTGACCGACGATGGCGCTGGCCGCCGCCGTGAGTAGCGCATCGATGCCGAAAAACGCCGGCGCCAGACCAAAAAACAGCGAGCCAAACGCCAGAAGTCCGGGGCCCACGAGCATGCTGAACGGCGCCTCGTGAGCCTCGGTGGGCGTTTGCCGGCGCTTGCCAAAAAACGGGCGTATGGCCACGATGGCCGCCACCGCAATCGTCAGAATCGCCGAGGCGAAGGCAAGCCCCAATAGCACCGCCTGGAAACCCTCGGCGCCGAGTACCGCCTCGAGCATTAGCTCCTTGCCGATGAAGCCAAACAGCGGCGGCACGCCGGAAAGCGACAGCGCCGTGACGAAAGCGATGACCGCGGTGACCGGCATGACCCGGCGCAGCCCGCCCATTTCGGTCACGTCCTGGGTACCGGTTTCGTGATCGAGAATGCCCGCCACCATGAACAGCGCCCCCTTGTAGAGCGAGTGGGCCAGCATGAAGGTAACGAAGGCGGTCATGGCGTAGTCACTGCCGATGCCCAGCAGCATGGTCAAGGTGCCCAGCGCCATGATGGTGGAGTACGCAAGAAGCTTTTTGATATTGGTGTGATGAATGGCCAAAAAGGCGCCGGTGAACATGGTGGTCGCGCCCACCAGCGACAGTGTCCAGACCCAAAGCTCGGTGCCGCCCAGCTCCGGCTGTAGCCTGGCCATCAGGTAGATGCCCGCCTTGACCATGGTGGCGGAGTGCAGGTAGGCCGACACCGGTGACGGTGCGGCCATGGCGTTGGGGAGCCAGAAGTGAAACGGAAACTGCGCCGACTTGGTGAAGGCGCCGAGCAGCAGGCAGATCACCATCGGTGTGTAGAGCGGATGCTCGCGAAGGTCCTCGCCCCCGGCCAACACCTCGGAAAACGACCAACTACCGCTTGTGATGCCCAGCAGCACCAGCCCCCCCATTAGCGCAAGTCCGCCGGCCACGGTAACGAACAACCCCTGGCGGGCGGAGTTACGCGCTTTTAGATCGGTATGGTTGAAGCCGATGAGCAGATACGAAGTAACGCTGGTGAGCTCCCAAAACACGAACAGCGTCAAAAGCCCATCGGCCATGACCAACCCAAGCATCGACATCATGAAGCCGAGCATGGCGACGTGAAAGCGGGCGATATCCGGGCTGCCTCTCAAATAGCCCCCGGCATAGACCAGTACGAAGGTGCCGATGATGGTGATCAAGAGGCCAAAAAGCAGCGATAGCCCGTCGATCATGAAGCTAAGACTAATGCCAAGGGAGGGAACCCAAGCCCATTCGAGCAGCAAGGGCTCGCCGGCCACCACGGTACCGGCCTGGCTCAGAAGCCAGGCGGCGATAGTGGCGGGAAATAGCGCCAGTATGAAACTCGCCTGCTCACCGAACCAGCGATTGATCAACGGCGCCGAGGCCGCTAGTAGAAAACCCAACAGGATGGCGAGCTGCATCTGACACGATCTCCCTGACTGATAACCGCCCAAGTAATGGGCTCGACGCGGCGACACATCCATGTTCACTGCGTTGAATAACTGTGATTGAGTATGCCTCACCTTATAGCAGCCGCGGCGCCGTTTCCACAAAACCCGCCTGCGAACAGGACCGCTATTTTACTTAGCCTGCTATTTTAGCGATTGAAATCATTCACATTATTTCGTTACTCACGCGTTGAAAGCCAGCCACCCAGCTCGTTTTTGATAATCTCGACCAGCGCCTCCATGTGATCCTCGCGGTCGTTCAAACACGGGATATAGCTAAAGGTTTCACCACCGGCGTGGAGGAAGCTTTCGCGAATCTCCTCCTGAATCTCCTCCAGCGTTTCGACGCAGTCTGCCGAGAACGCCGGCGACATCACGGCGATATGGGTGTGTCCCTGCCGGGCGAGTTCTGCCACGTGGTCGACGGTCGCAGGCCCGACCCACTTCTCCGGACCGAACTGGGATTGAAAGGCGGTATCGATATCGCTTGCATCGAACCCCAGGGTCTCGCGCAGAAGCCGCGTGGTTTTCTGGCAGTGGCAGTGATAGGGGTCGCCTTCGAGCAGATAGCGCTCGGGCACACCGTGATAGCTTGCGACCAGCTTGCTGGGGCGCGTTTCGAACCCGGCGTAAGCCTCCTCGACGGAGTTGGCCAGCGCCCTCAAGTAGCTCGGGTGGTCGAAATAGGCCGGCACGGTGCGAATCGCCGGCTGCCACTTCATCTTCATCAGGCTGCGAAACGCCTGGTCGTTGGCGGTCGCCGTGGTGGGCGAGCCGTACTGCGGGTAGAGCGGAAAAAAGACGATCCGCTCGCAGCCCTTTTGCTGCATCCGCTCGAGCACGCTGGACGTGGAGGGGTTACCGTAGCGCATGCAGTAATCCACTTCCACGTCATCGCCGAACAGCGCTTTCAAGCGGTCAGTGACTTTCTCGGTCTGGGCGCGGGTGATGGTGCGAAGCGGGCTTTCGTCACGCTCGGTGTTCCAGATGCTTTTATACGCCTTGCCCGACGAGAACGGCCGTTTGGTCAGGATGATGGTTTGTAAAAGCGGCTGCCACTTCCAGTCAGCGTAGTCCACGACCCGCTTGTCCGAGAGAAACTCATTGAGATAGCGCCGCATGGACCAGTAGTCGGTATTGTCCGGCGTCCCCAGGTTGGCCAGCACTACGCCGACCCGCTTACGGGCCACCGGCGGGTGCGAGGCCGGCGCGTGGGTCAAGCGTCCTTCGCCGGGTGCATCTTTCGAAACGGTGTCGCTCATGGCCATCTCCTGCAGATTGAGTCGCCAAAGCTTATCACTTTTCAGCAAAGTCGCGGCATGAAGTTATACTATGAACACTATTCGTATAACTATGGATCAATTTATGTCCAAGCCGATGCTGCTGGTCTTTGGCGACCAGCTGTCGCTATCGCTTCCGCTATTGCAAAACGCCCCGGAAAACGCCGTCGTGGCGCTTTGCGAGGTCAAGGAAGAAGCGCGCTACGTCCCCCATCATATTCATAAGATCGGCCTGTTTCTGGCGGCGATGCGCCACTTCGCCAAAGCGCTCGAGGAGAAAGGCTTTCAAGTCGCCTACAGCCATCTCGACGATGAGCAGAATACCCACTCGCTGCTCGAGGAAGCCGAGCGGCTCGCGCGCGCTCACGGCTGCGACGAGATCCACGCCACGCGCCCCGGCGAGTGGCGTCTATGGGAGGCGATGCAGGATCGCCAGAGCGCTAAAATCCCATGGCTTCTCGGTGAGGACACGCGCTTTTTCACCACGCCGGACGAATTCGCCGAGTGGATCCGCGGGCGCAAGCAGCCGCGCATGGAGTACTTCTACCGCGAGCAGCGAAAACTCACCGGGCTTTTGATGAAAGACGGCGAGCCCGCCGGGGGCCAGTGGAATTTCGATCACGACAACCGTGAGCCGTTGAAGGGGCAGAAAAGCTTTCCCACCCTGCCCCATCACCGCCAGGATGAGATCACCCAGGCGGCGCTTGCCGACGCCGAGCGTCACTTCGGTGATCACATGGGCAGCATCGATAACTTCAACCTGCCGGTCACGCGCCGCCAGGCACTGGCGGATCTCAAACACTTCATCGACGAGGCGCTGCCGGATTTCGGCCGCTATCAGGACGCGATCAGCGACAGCGACCCGCTGCTCTACCACTCACGGCTCTCTGCGGCCATGAACATCGGCCTGCTCTCGCCTCTGGAAGTGTGCGAGGCTGCTGAAAAAAGCTACCTCGAGGGCGAGGCGCCAATCAACGCCGTGGAAGGGTTCATCCGCCAGATACTGGGCTGGCGAGAGTACGTGCGCGGGCTCTACTGGACGCAGATGCCAGGCTACAAGCGCGAGAACCGGCTCAACTTTCGCCGCGAGCTGCCGGATTTCTACTGGGATGCGCAAACGGATATGCGCTGCATGAACCGCGCCATTCAAATGACCATCGACAACGCCTATGCCCACCACATTCAGCGGCTAATGGTGACGGGCAACTTCGCGCTTCTGTGCGGGGTCAAACCGGAGGCGCTGTGTGACTGGTACCTGGCGGTTTACGCCGATGCCAGCGAATGGGTGGAGCTTCCCAATACGCTTGGTATGGTGTTGCACGCCGACGGCGGCCTGATGGGCTCCAAACCCTACTGCGCGTCGGGCAAGTATATTGACCGCATGTCGGATCACTGCGCCAACTGCCGCTACTCGCCCAAACAGGTGACCGGCACCCACGCCTGCCCGTTCAACAGCCTCTACTGGCACTTTCTCGAGCAGAACGAGAAACGCCTGAGCCAGAACCCGCGCATGAAGCTGATTTACGGCTCTCTCAATAAAATGGGCGACGACAAGCGCGATGCGATTCGCCAGCAGGCCGAAAGCTTTCTGCGCAAGCTCTCGACCCGCCAGGGCTACGGCCAGAAACATCACACTCAAGGATACAAGAGCCATTAACGTGAACAGCCAACGCTTTGAAAGCCTCGACGCCCGCGCCCCGGTGACGCTCTACTACGACGGCCACTGCCCGTTTTGCTTGAAGGAGGTGGCCTGGCTTGAAAAGCACCCGCGCCGAGCGCGTATCGAACTGGTGGACATTCAGGCCAGCACGTTCGACGCCGTCGCCCTGGGGCGCCCTTTCGAGGATCTGATGGGGAAACTGCACGTCAGGGATCAAAACGGGAAGTGGTACATCGGCATGGAAGCGAGCCGGGCCCTGTATGCGGTGCTGGGCTACCGGCGCATGGTGTGGGTTTCCTGCTTACCGGGCCTGCGCGGGGTGATGAATGCAGGCTACCGTTTGTTTGCCCGCTACCGTGTACGGCTGGGGCGGTGGGTTGAAAGACGTAAGACGCGCTCGCGGTGAAAGACCAGCGCCGCGTTAGAAAACGAGCGGCATGCGCGAGGTCAAGGGTTCGCTGTAGTGCGCGTCGCGGCCGATCATCTCGTCGTGGGGCACGTGCTGGACCAGATACGCCCGGTGGATGTCGGCCCGCTTGAGTTCGAGATAGACGTCGTCGAGCGAGCGAAACAGCATCGGCTTGCCCCGTTGGGTCAGCATATGGCGGCTGCCCTCGACATCCTCGAGCTCGACCTGATAAAAACGGCTGCCCGAGTGGGTAATCACCCGTATTTCGAAATTGCTGGAGCCTTCGACAAAGGTTTTCAGTTCGTTCAAATCCATGAATCTCTCCTGTTATTAGTGGTCATGGGGCACAGCCTGACGCTTCCCCATGACATTTTTATTACCCTATCAGGATAACAGTAGCGCAAATCGTGACGCTTCACTAAGGCGCTCGAGCGCTAACGTAACAAAAGAGTGTTTTATCAGGAACCTGGCTTGCTGAAGAGCCCCAGGGCCTGCTTACTGATACTGGGAGGGGTCGATCGCCTTGCCCAGAGAGTTGCGGTCGATCCAGTTGCCGCCCTTGGTCTCCTTGTAGCGAAACACCACCTTGTCGCCGATTTCCACGGGCAGCTCGCCGTCTTCGGTTTGATAGCTAAAGGCCTCGCCGTTGACCACCAGGTGGTAGCGGTAAAGATCCGGCATGCCCAGCCACTCCTTGAACGGCCCTTCGCGCTCGAGCGATTCGAGTTCACCCCGGCCTTCGAGCTTGGGAAGACGCTTCTTGTTGCCTCGCTTAAAACCACCACCAGCCATGCGCTGCTCCTGTCGATTGAACGTTTGATCGAACGTGGCCACACCGGGATCAATGGATGCCCTGGGTCGTGCTGGCCACGCCGACGTCACTTTACAAAGTCGGTTTTCACTTTAAAGGGGCGGCATTATACGGGCTGCGCCCCGCGGCTCAAGTCATTCGCCAAAGGCCTGGCCGTAGCTGTCCGGGGCCAGATCCTCGAAGCGGGTATATTTGCCGATGAACGCCATGTGGACCGTACCGATCGGACCGTTACGCTGCTTGCCGATGATCAGCTCGGCGAGCCCCTGATTATCAGGGTTGTCCGGATTGTAGACCTCGTCGCGGTAGACGAAGGCGATGACGTCGGCGTCCTGCTCGATGGCGCCGGACTCACGCAGATCCGACATCACCGGGCGCTTGTTGGGGCGCTGCTCCAGCGAGCGGTTGAGCTGGGAAAGCGCGACCACCGGGCAGCCGAACTCTTTTGCCAATCCCTTGAGCGAGCGCGAGATTTCGGAGATCTCGCCGGTGCGGTTTTCCGAAAAGCCGGGGATCTGCATCAGCTGAAGGTAATCGATCATGATCAGCGCCATGTTGCCGTGTTCGCGCACGACGCGACGAATCCGCGAGCGCATCTCGTTGGGCGAAAGCGCGGCAGTGTCATCGATGAAAAGCTGCTTGTCCTTTAGAAGATTCACCGCCGAGGTCAGCCGCGGCCAGTCTTCGTCCTCGAGCTGCCCCGAGCGCACGCGGGTCTGATCGATGCGCCCAAGCGACGACAGCATCCTGAGCATCAGCGACTCCGCGGGCATCTCCATGGAGAACACCATCACCGGCTTGTCGCTCGAGATCACCGCGTGCTCGACCAGGTTCATGGCGAAGGTGGTCTTGCCCATCGACGGGCGCCCGGCGATGATCACAAGGTCCGAAGGCTGCCAGCCCGAGGTCATCTCGTCGAGATCACGAAACCCGGATGAGAGCCCGGTCATCTCGCCTTTCATGTTGAAGAGCTCGTCGATACGGTCGACGGCCTTGGTCAAAAGCTCGCTCATGCCGATCGGACCGCCGGTCTTGGGGCGCTCCTCGGCAATCTGAAATACCAGCCGCTCGGCTTCGTTCAACAGCTCGTCGGCGGGCCGGCCCTGGGGCGAGAAAGCGCCATCGGCGATCTGGTTGGCCGCGCGAATCAGCTTTCTGAGCGTCGCCCGCTCGCGCACGATATCGGCGTAGGCGCGAATATTGCTCGCTGACGGCGTGTTGCGCGCAAGCTCGGCCAGAAACCCGAGCCCGCCAACGCTATCGAGCTGGTCGCGCGCTTCCAGCGCCTCGGAGAGCGTCACCACGTCCAGTGGCTGGCCAGACTCGGCCAGATGAATCATGACGTTGAACACCAGCCGGTGCTCGTAGCGGTAGAAGTCATCCGCAGCCAGGCGCTCGGCGACGTTGTCCCAGGCCTGATTGTCGAGCATCAGCCCGCCAAGCACCGACTGCTCGGCCTCGAGCGAGTGCGGCGGAAGCTTCAGCGCCGCCGTTTCCTGATCCGCTGGGGACTCATCCATCCCGGGCTCCTTTCAATAGCGTCTTACGCGGGCAATCGTACTACGCGTGCAATCGTACTACGCGGAGCCACTGATACGTGGCCCCATGTGACTCATGAGCCCGCCTGAGCGCTTACGCCCGGCGGTGCTGAAAACGATTTTGCAAGGCAAGGCCTTGCAAAATCGACTCCCTTGCGTGCCTTAAGCGGCACAAACACGAGGCTCAATACGAGTCAAAAACACGAATCAAAAACGTTATTCAAAAACAAAGGGCGCGGGATAACCCGCGCCCTTTTCGGCGTCACCGGAGGTGGCAAAGCATCCGTCGGGATTACTCTGCAACCACCACTACGCGTACGGTTGCATCCACTTCGGCATGCAGGTGCAGGGCAATGTCGTATTCGCCGGTTTGACGAATCGGGCCCTCGGGCATGCGAACTTCGCTCTTGGCCACTTCGATGCCGGCAGAGGAGATCGCATCGGCCAGATCGCGCGGACCGATCGAGCCAAACAGCTTGCCTTCGTCGCCCGCTTTGGAGACCAGCGACAGTTCGATGTCGTTGAGCTGCTCGGCGCGCGCTTCGGCTTCTGATTTACGCTCGGCGGCTTGAGCTTCGAGCTCGGCACGCTGCGCTTCGAACGCTTCAACGTTCTCTTTGGTCGCCGGTACGGCCAGGCCGTACGGTACCAGGTAGTTACGACCGTAACCGGGCTTCACAGTGACCTTGTCACCCAGGCCGCCCAGCTTACCAATCTTGTCGAGCAGAATGACTTCCATCTCGTAAACCTCTAGTCAATTGCTGCGGGTAAGGCGTGCGCGAACGTTCGCGAAAGTATCAATCAGCCCCAACAGCAGCACAATGAGAATCGTGGGCAAGGTTGTGATCAGCAGCACATAAAATACCGCCAGCCACAGCCCGTTCATCCCCTTTAGTCCAATAAATCCGTGCACTAACGCAATGCCAGCCACCAACAGCGGCACCCAGCCAACGATCAAAAGCGCCTCGCCGCCCAGCAAAAGCCCCACCACGCCAAGAATCGCCAACAGCGCGAACTCTTTAGGGCTCAAGCGCAGCGCGTGAAACTCTTCACGAAAGCCGCCCGGGTTATAGAGCCCGGCCTGCCAGCTGCGCCCCAGGGCCAGACAGGCGATCGATGCCAGCAGCACGATCAGACCGGTGACCCCACCGACGACCAATGCGGCCAGCGCCTCGGTGTCGTAGCCCTGGCGGGCGAACTCGGTGAGCATGTTGTCCACCTCTACCGAGCTCTGCCTGAGCTGCTCGAGCATCAGCTCCGACCCACCGGGCAGGCTGAAAATCCCGAGCTGGATCATGAAGGCCGACGCCAGCGTGCCGACGATCAGCGCTTCGCTCCAACGCATCCGCTCGCGCAGAATGACGGCCATGAGCGTGACCAGCAACACACTTGCCAGCGGAATCACGTCGCCCTGCACCCACCAAAAACCGGCGGGGATGGCGGCGGCGAGAATCACCGGCAGCGCCGGGGCGAACCCGCGACGCAGTGTCACTAAGGCGGCAATGGCGGCTCCCAACCAAAAAAGCCAAGGCACGAGCGTTGCAAGCGACGCCACGCCAACGGCGTAGGGCGTTTTTTGCATCAGCCATCGTGCTAGTGCCAGCATCACGTCAAGTGCTTACTGGTGGCTATCGGAATAGGGCAGTAGTGCCAGGTAGCGCGAACGCTTGATCGCGGTCGCCAGCTGGCGCTGGTAGCGTGCTTTAGTACCGGTGATACGGCTTGGAACGATCTTGCCGGTTTCGGTGATGTAAGCCTTCAGCGTGTCCAGATCCTTGTAGTCGATCTGCTTGACGCCTTCAGCGGTGAAGCGGCAAAACTTACGGCGACGGAAAAAACGTGCCATGGAGTAGCTCCTTTAATACGTGCGGTGAATAAACTTAGGCAGTTTCTTCGGTTTCTGCTTCGGAGTCGGCATCGACGTCAGAATCGTTGCGCGGCTTGTCTTCGCGACGCGGACGCTTCTCTTCTGCCGGCTTCATCATCGGCGAGGCTTCGGTGACCGCTTCCTTGCAGCGGACCACGAGGCTACGGATGATGGCATCGTTGAAACGGAAGATGTTTTCGATCTCTTCCAGAGTTTCACCGGTGCACTCGACGTTCATCAGCACGTAGTGAGCCTTGTGGATCTTGTTGATCGGGTAAGCCAGGTGACGACGGCCCCAATCTTCAAGGCGATGCACGGTGCCCGAATTTTCGGTCACGATGCTGGTGTAGCGCTCGACCATAGCCGGCACTTGCTCGCTCTGATCCGGGTGGACCATAAACACGATTTCATAATGACGCATGGAATCTCCTTGCGGTTTGACAGCTTCCGGTGCGCGCCGCTCGGGCTTGGCAGGGAAGCAAGGAGTTAACTGAATGCCTTTCGCCAACGCGCTTCTAATATCGTGGGGGCCACGATGAAGCGCCGATTAGTCGCCTGGGCATCAAGCAGAACTTTCATTGGTGTGAGGGAAAAACCCTCAAGGCGCCCGCAACGAATAAACGGGCGAGCGCATTTTAGAAGCGTTGAGGTCAACTTGCAAGCTGGCGCTGGCGAACCGCCTCGAACAGACAAATCCCTGCGGCGACCGAGACGTTCAGGCTGGACACCTGGCCGGCCATGGGCAGTTTCGCCAGATGATCGCAGCCTTCGCGAGTCAGCCTTCGCATGCCCTTGCCTTCGGCGCCCATGACCAGCGCCGTGGGGCCCTTGAAGTCGAGCTCATAAAGCGAAGCGTCGGCCTCCCCGGCGGTGCCGGTGATCCAGACGTTGAACTCCTTGAGCTTTTCAAGCGTGCGGGAAAGATTGGTGACCTGATAGACCGGCACGACCTCCGCCGCGCCGCAGGCAACCTTGCGTACCGTGGCGTTCAGCGGTGCGGCGTTGTCTTTCGCCACGATCACGCCGTGGGCGCCAGCGGCATCGGCGCTACGCAGGCACGCGCCGAAGTTGTGCACGTCAGTCACGCCATCGAGCACGAGCAGAAGCGGTGGCGCGGCCTGATTCCAGGCGCGCAGCTTGAGCCAGAGCGACTCCTCCCCTTCCGCCGTCAGCGGCGCGCAAAACGCCACCACGCCCTGATGAGCGGCGCCGGCAGTGAGCTGGTCGAGAAGCTCTCGCGGCTGCTCCTTGAGCCGAGCGCCCTGGGTACGGGCGCGCTCGATCAAAAGGTTCAAGCGCTTACCCGCGCCCTGCTGAATCCAAAGCTCGCGAGGCGCCTCGCCCCGCTCCAGCAGACTTTCGAGGGCGTGAACACCGTACACCTGGTCGAGGCCTTCCGGCACTGGCACCGGCGGCGCGCTGCGCTGGCCGCCGCGCGTACCGCGCCTAGACGATGACTTCATCCTTATCCCTTATTTAGCGGTGGTTTTTTAGGGGCGCGGCGACTGCGCTGCGGGCCGCTTTTCGTGGCCGTGGTCTCGCCCACCGGCTCAGGCTTGGCATCGGCGTTACTCGAAGAGGCTTGCGAGCGCTCACCGCCTTTAGGCTCGGCCTTTGCTTCCGCGGTCTTACCTTCTGATGCCTTGCCACCGCCGCGTTTGGACGGCGAGCGGCGCGGCTTCTCGGACGCATCACCGCCACCGGGGCGTTTGCGCGGCTGGCGGCGCGGACGCGGCTTTTCGTCGCCGAGCTCGAAGTCGATCTTGCGATCGTCCATGTCGACTCGTGCCACCTGTACCGTCAGGCCATCGCCCAAGCGGTAGGTGGTGCCGGTACGCTCGCCCTTCAAGCGATGCTTCTCGGCCTCGTAATGGTAGTAGTCCGAGGGTAGCGAGGTCACATGCACGAGGCCTTCGACGAAGAAGGTGTCCAGGCGCACGAACAGACCGAACTGCGTGACCGAGGCGATGGTGCCCTCAAACGTTTCGCCGAGCTTATCGGACATGAACTCGCACTTGAGCCAGCTTTCGACGTCGCGGGTCGCTTCGTCGGCGCGGCGCTCGGTCATCGAGCAGTGCTCGCCAAGCTCGACCATCTGCTCGAAGGTGTAGGGGCACCACTTACTCGGCGGCTCGACCGGCGCACCCTCGACGCGCACCACGGTATTGGTCTGGCGCGGCCCGCGAATCACCGAGCGAATCGCGCGATGCACGAGCAAATCCGGATAGCGGCGAATCGGCGAGGTGAAGTGGGCATAGGCCTGGTAGGCCAAGCCGAAGTGACCTTCGTTTTGCGGCGAATAGACCGCCTGGTTCATCGAGCGCAGCATGACCGTTTGGATGATGTCCGCATCCGGGCGGTCGCTGATCGCTTCCCTGAGCGCCTGATAGTCCTGGGGCGTGGGCTCGTCGCCGCCGCCAACGGACAGACCCAGCTCGCTCAAAAACAGACGTAGCTTGTCCAGACGCTCCGGCGTCGGGCGCTCGTGGATGCGGTAAAGCGCCGGCAGGTCGTGTTTGTCCAGAAAGCGTGCGGTCGCCACGTTCGCCGCCAGCATGCACTCTTCGATCATCTTGTGCGCATCGTTGCGACTTCTAGGCACGATCTCCTGGATCTTGCGCTCTTCGTTGAACACGATCGCGGTTTCGGTCGTATCGAAGTCGATCGCCCCGCGCTCCTCACGCGCCTCGCGCAGAAGCTTGTAAAGCGCGTGCAGGTCCTCGATCGGCTTGACGAGCTCCTTGTGCTCTTCGCGAAGCTTTTGTCCCTGCTCACTTTCCGGCTCCAGCATCGCGGCGACCTTGTTGTAGGTCAGTCGCGCGTGGGAGTTCATCACCGCCTCGTAGAACGAGTAACGGCTAATCGCACCGGTTTTGGAGATATTCATCTCGCAGACCATTACGAGGCGGTCGACGTGCGGGTTCAGCGAGCAGAGCCCGTTGGAGAGAAGCTCCGGCAGCATGGGGACGACCTGGCCGGGGAAATAGACCGAGTTGCCGCGGGTGCGCGCCTCGTCGTCGAGCGCAGTGCCCGGACGCACGTAGTGGGACACGTCGGCGATCGCAACGATCAGCTTCCAGCTGCCGGACTTGGTCTTCCAGGCATACACCGCGTCGTCGAAATCCTTGGCGGACTCATCGTCGATGGTGACCAGCGGCATGTCGCGCAGATCCACCCGGTGATTCTTGTCCTCTTCCAGTACTTCGGCGGAAATACCGCTGGTCTGGTCGAGCACTTCCGGCGGAAACTCGGCGGGAATCTCGTAGCTGCGAATGGCGATGTCGATTTCCATGCCCGGGTCCATGCGCTCGCCCAGCACCTCGATCACCTCGCCCATCGGCTGCACGCGGGTCGCAGGTTGCTGAGTGATGCGGGCCGAGATCACCTGGCCATCCTTCGCACCTTCGTTGGCGGTATGCGGAATCAACACTTCCTGGGTGATACGCGGGTTTTCCGGGATCAGAATGCCGAACTCCGGCGTATTGCTGCGATAAACGCCCACCAGGGTTTGGGTGTTGCGCCCGATCACCTCGGCGATGGTGCCCTCGTCGCGCCCGCGCCGGTCGCGCCCGCTGACGCGCACCAGCACGTGATCGCCGTGGAAGACGCGGCGCATCTGTCGCGCGGGCAGCACGATATCCGGCTTTTTGCCGTCGTCGCGCAGCAAGAAGCCGAAGCCGTCGCGGTGGCCCTGCACCTTGCCCTTGATCAAATCGAGCTTGTCGATCAGCGCGTAGGCGCCGCGGCGGTCGCGCAGCACCTGGCCGTCGCGCTCCATGGCCGCCATGCGCCGGCGCACGGCTTCGAGATGATCCTCGTCCTCGATGCCCAGCATCCGGCTCATGTTTTCGTGAGTGATTGGCTTACCGTAGCTTTCGAGCGCGGCCAGCAGATACTCACGGCTGGGCGCGGGGTTGTCGTATTTGTGCGCCTCACGCTCAGCGTGCGGGTCATCACTTAACGTCCAGTACTTCATGCGTTCGTCGTCCCTGATGGCGTGTGCGAAAGGCAGGAAAAAAAGGCCGTGCGAAAGCACGCCTTCGATAAGGAGGCAGGCGCTTTGACTAGGCAAAACGCGCCAAAAATAGTCATGGTGTCTTTGGTCATCGGTGCAGTATAGCGCCGCCGCTTCAATCACCCAACCGTCCGCGCCCGCATTCGATCGATTTTTGATTCAAAAATGCGCCTGAACACTTGCATTTAGGTTTGGGCCTGGTATCATACGCGCCACTTGCCCAGATGGCGGAATTGGTAGACGCGCTAGCTTCAGGTGCTAGTGTCCGTATGGACGTGGAGGTTCAAGTCCTCTTCTGGGCACCAATCGACATCGTGTTATCCCCTTTTCACGATATTGAGCGGTGTAAAACAAGCGGTTCGTATTCGCCCGGGTGGCGGAATTGGTAGACGCGCTAGCTTCAGGTGCTAGTGACTGTATGGTCGTGGAGGTTCAAGTCCTCTCCCGGGCACCAATCGAATACGAGCATATGATGCGCCCAGGTGGCGGAATTGGTAGACGCGCTAGCTTCAGGTGCTAGTGTCCGTATGGACGTGGAGGTTCAAGTCCTCTCCTGGGCACCATCAAGGTGTCGTCCGCATCATGCACTGGCCTTCCCGCTTTTTTGATTCCCCGTATACTTTTTAAAAACTCTCTTCAACTCGCCTGGTCGGTCGCGCTTTTCAAGCCGTATTCGAACCGACGCCGTGTTCTGACGCCCATCGATTCCCACTATTACCTGTCATCCCCCTACTGAAACCGCCCCGGACGTTTCGAAACATCCTCGAGCGCCCAGCCCTGGGTGTTGACCTCGCCTTCCAGTACCGATTCCACCGCTGGCGACAGCCGCGGGAAGAAATTAAGCCCGGTGCGCGCCTCTATTTCGTCGATGGTGACCAGGTAGTCCGCGAGCGGCTCGTTGCCGCGCACGTCCTGGGGCATGATGAAGGCCAGCGCCAGCGGCGCGTCGGCGTGGGGGGCGACGATGATCTTGTAAAACGCCTCCGGCACCTCGACCAGACCCACACGGTTCATGACGTTGTCTGTAAAGCGCTCGGGAAAGATAGGGCCGGTAATCACTTGCAGGACGTCAAAGCGCGGGGCGAAGTGATCCATCACCGACTCCTCGAGCCGCTGCCAGAGCTGGCGGTTCAGGTTGGGCTTCTGAGGGCTCATGTTGCTCATCAGGAAGGTATCGAGCTGGGCGCTTTTGCCGTGAACCGCGGCGATCGCGTAGTTGGGTGCCATGTGGCCGCGGTCATAGCCGCTGCCGGAGTAGCTGTCGGTGCCGATTGGCCAAAGCGTTCGCCAGTCCGGGCGAAAGCCTGGCCGCGAGCCAATGCGGGTATCGTCGGCGACCGCGGCGACCTGGTAGCTGACCCAGAGCGGGTTGACGCGTACGTCCGACCAGCCAACGACGAAGCCATCGTTTCGCAGCACGCGATGAAAGTTGGTGAAGCCAAGCTCGTCCCAGGTCGGCGCGCCCATCCAGACGACGTTTTGCAGCGCGTGGCGCTCCTGATACTCCCAAAGCCCGCCTCCCACCACCACGAACAGCAGCGCAATGCCAAAGCGCCGCCCCTGACGACGCCAGCGCACAAGCGATTTACCCAACGACTCTCTCCCCACGTTCCCTTGTAGCCGCTGCCCGCGCGACGCTGATGGTTCTTTAATTATTCAGTTCTGTCGTTATCCAGTTGTCTACGCGGTGCGGTTACCAGCCCAGCGAAAACATGGTTTCCAGATCGTGGCGCGAGTGCACCTGCATGGCGTTCAGCGTTTCGGTGTCGCTGATGCCTTCCACCGCGTTCAAGCGCTCGGTGACGAGCTCGGCAAGGCTTTCGAAATCCCGAGTGCGAGCGATGGCGACCAGATCGTAGCGCCCACAGGTCGAGTACACCTCACTGATACCCTCGACCTCCGCCAACCGCTCGGCCACGCCTTTTACCTGGCCCTTTTCGGTATTAATCAAAATGACAGCGTTTTGCATGGCGCCCTCGTAGGTCAACGTAATGAAAGTCTGCGTCTTCAAGTCTGCGAGTATACCAGCCCCACTCGGCGGGCCAAACGCCGCGATTGACGCGGTCTATTGCCGCGCAGCCCAAAACCCATTAGAGGCGCCTGTCCTCATGGGTTAAGATGCCTGGTCGGTGAATGTTTTATCATGAGGCGATACTTAGAGCGCTCGAGCGCCTCGCCCGCTACCTACTCGTGACAGCTCGCCCGGATGACGGGCGCTTCGTTTGCAAGATCAGGAGATACCATGGCCGATCAAAGCCGCCGCACGTTCATGCGCAACAGTGTTCTGGGCCTGGCTGCCCTACCGCTGGGCGCCGGCGTTTTATCGAAAACCGCGTTCGCTCAGTCGCTGCCCCGGCTCGACCCGAGCGCCCCCGCCGCCCAGGCACTCAACTACGTGGAAGAGGCGCAAAGCGCCAGCGACCACCCCGCCTTTAGCGAAGGCGAGCTCTGCTCCAACTGCATGTTCTTCACCGAGTCCAACGAAGGCTGCCAGCTTTTCCCGGAAAACAGCGTCGCCCCGAACGGCTGGTGCCAGTCCTGGACTTCGAAGGGGTAAGGCCAGGCCCTACCCCCTTCAAGCGTTACGACGCGCCTTCAGCACTGCCCTCCTCTACCGGCCAGCGATAGCGGTGCGTGACACGCCCCTCGTCCATCGATACCAGATGCACCGGGAAGCCCCACAGCTTTTGCAGGTGGCGCATGACCGGATAGACGCTGCGCTCCAACGGCCGACGACTCTCCTGCACGTGGTGCAGCGTTAGCGACCGGTCGCCGCGAATGGCCGCCTCGAACACCTGGATGTTGGGTTCGCGAAGCGATAGCGCGTACTGGGCGGAGAGCGCGTTGCGCACCCGGCGGTAGCCTTGCTCGTTGTGGATCGCGCCCACGGCCAGGGTATCGCTCTGATCGTCGTCCACCATCACGAACAGCTTGAGATCGCGAATCACCTTCGGCGAAAGAAACTGTTGGATGAACGACTCGTCCTTGAAGTTGCGCATGGCGAACTCGAGTGTCTCCCGCCAGGGCGAGCCCGCGATATCCGGAAACCAGGCGCGGTCCTCGTCCGTCGGCGCAATACAGATGCGCTCGATGTCGCGAAAGATCGCAAAGCCCAGCGCGTAGGGGTTGATACCGCTGTAGTAGGGGCTGTCAAAATCCGGCTGATTGATGACCGCCGCGTGGGATTGCAAGAACTCGAGCATCAGCCCTTCATCCACGTGGCCATCGTCATAGAGCCGGTTCATCAGCGTGTAGTGCCAGAAACAGGCCCACCCCTCGTTCATCACTTGAGTCTGGCGCTGAGGGTAGAAGTACTGGGCGAGCTTGCGCACGATACGCACGATTTCGCGCTGCCAGGGCGCGAGCAGCGGCGCGTTTTTCTCGATGAAGTAGAGCAGGTTCTCCTGAGACTCCGACGGGTAGCGCCCGCCTTCGTGCAGGCCCAGCGGGTCGTCCTCGTCATGAAGCCCGCCCGGTAGCGCCTCGCTCTTCTCGAAAGGTTTTGGGATGGTGCGCCAGAGCATGTTGACCTGGGTTTGCAGGTAGGCCTCACGCTCCTGCTGACGGGCGGCCTCCTGGGCGGCGGAGATTTTCGAGGGGCGTTTGTAGCGGTCCACGCCGTAGTTTTGCAGCGCATGGCAGGCGTCGAGCAGCTGCTCGACGGCGTGGGTACCGTGGCGTTCCTCGCACCGGGCAATGTATTTTCGCGC
The DNA here is from genome assembly GCF_025725645.1 of Halomonas sp. GD1P12. Taxonomy (NCBI): domain Bacteria; kingdom Pseudomonadati; phylum Pseudomonadota; class Gammaproteobacteria; order Oceanospirillales; family Halomonadaceae; genus Halomonas; species Halomonas sp. GD1P12. The sequence continues at coordinate 2,470,898 of NZ_CP107007.1, forward strand.
AAACACCAGGTAATCGACGATGGAGTCGGCCTCGGTCCAGGTACGAAACAGGTAGTTACCCTTGAAAAAGGAGTTATGGCCGTAGCAGGCGTGGGCCATGACCAGCACCTGCATCATCAGCGTATTCTCCTCCATCAGGTACGCGATGCAGGGATCGGAGTTGATGACAAGCTCATAAGCCAGCCCCATCTGGCCGCGCTTGTAGGCCTGCTGTACGGCGAGAAACTGCTTGCCGAACGACCAGTGGTGATAGCCTACCGGCATCCCGACGCTGGCGTAGGCATCCATCATCTGTTCGGTGGTGATCACTTCGATCTGATTGGGGTAGGTATCGAGCCGGTACTCGTCGGCGAGCACCGCCAACACCTCGTCGAAGCGCTCGAGTATGGCGAAATTCCAATCAGAGCCCGTGGCAATGGGGCCCTGAGCGGTAGCATCGGAAGAGACTCGCATCGCGTACTCCTCGAAAAACAGGATCGGGTCAGGGCGACGTGGTCAGCCGGCGTTTAAACAGTTCACGAAACACCGGGTAGATATCGCCGGCTTCGAAAATCTGGCGCATCGCGAAACGCTCGGAAAACCGTTTGGCCACGGTTTCATACTCGTGCCAGAGCGACTGGTGCTCGTGCGGGGTAATCTCCACGTAGGCGAAGTATTGAAGATTCGGCATCAGCTCCTTGATCAAGAGATCGCGGCAGATCGAGGAGTCGTCGTCCCAGTTGTCGCCGTCAGAGGCCTGGGCGACGTAGAGATTCCATTGACTCGCCGGGTAGCGCTTCTCGACGATACCGTGAACGAGTTTCAACGCGCTCGAAACGATCGTACCGCCGGTTTCCCTGGAGTAAAAGAACTCCTCCTCACTGACCTCGCGGGCGGCGGTGTGGTGGCGCACGAAAACGAGCTCCACTTTCTCGTAGTGCTTCTCCAAAAACAGGTACAACAGCAAAAAAAAGCGCTTGGCGATATCCTTGTGGTTCTGGGTCATCGAGCCGGAGACGTCCATGACACAGAAAATCACCGCCTGACTCGAGGGCTGGGGCTCCGGGGCGAGCTGATGATAGCGAAGATCCACGGTATCGATGAACGGCACCGACTCGATGCGCTTTTCGAGACGCTTGATTTCCGCCTCGAGCTCAGCGATGCGCGCCGGGTTTCGCAAAATCGAATCCTTGCCGAGCTCCTCGGCCAGCGCCAGCTGCGCCTCCATCAGCGCGCGCTTGATCGGCGCGCGCATGGCAATGCGCCGGGCGTAAGCCTCACGCATCGAGCGGGTAACGCTCATGCGCGACGGCACGCCGTCACGGGCAAGCCCGGCGCGCACCATTTTAATTTCCTCCATGGTCTTGAGCGGTTTGCGCTGCAGGTGCGGAAGCTCCAGCCCGTCGAACACGAACTCCAGAAACTCCTCGCGGCTCAGGGTAAAGGCGAACTCATCGTCGCCCTGGCCCTGATTGCTCGCCTTGCCTTCACCCGCCCCACCGCCTCCACCGCCGCCGGGCGGACGGCGGATTCGGTCGCCTTCGAGAAACTCCTTGTTGCCGGGCGAGACGATGCTTCGCTTCCCGCCCGGGCCGTGCTGAAAAACCGGCTCGGAAATATCGCGAGTCGGAATGGACACGCTCTCGCCGCGCTGCATGTCGGTGATCGAGCGGCGGTTGACCGCCTCCTCCACCGAGCGCTTGATGTGGTGGCGATAACGCTCGAGAAAACGCTGCCGATTGACCGCGCTTTTGTGCTTCGCGTTGGGCCGGCGATCAATGAAGTAGGTCATGCGACCTCCTTGAACAAGGGCGACTGAAACCCGAGCCAGTAAAACCAGCGCTACTGGGATTTACGTACGCGCAGGTACCACTCCGACAGCAGGCGCACCTGTTTCTCGGTATAGCCGCGTTCGACCATGCGCTCGACGAAGTCCTCGTGCTTTTTCTGATCCGATTTCGACGCCTTGGCGTTGAAGGAGATCACCGGCAAAAGCTCCTCGGTGTTGGCGAACATCTTGTGCTCGATCACGCCTCGAAGCTTTTCGTAGGACTGCCAGCTCGGGTTCATGCCGTTGTTCTGGGCGCGCGCGCGCAGCACGAAGTTGACCACCTCGTGGCGAAAATCCTTTGGGTTGGAGATACCCGCAGGCTTCTCGATCTTTTCGAGCTCCTCGTTGAGCGACTGGCGATTCAAGAGCTCGCCGGTTTCCGGGTCGCGGTACTCCTGGTCCTGAATCCAGAAGTCGGCGTAAGTCACGTAGCGGTCGAAAATGTTCTGGCCGTATTCGCTGTAGGACTCCAGATAAGCGGTCTGGATCTCCTTGCCGATGAACTCGACGTAGCGCGGCGCCAGAAACTCCTTGATGAACCCGATATAGCGCTCGAACACCTCGGCGGGAAGCTGTTCGCGCTCCAGCGCCTGCTCCAGCACGTACAAAAGATGCACCGGGTTGGCGGCGACCTCGGTGCTGTCGAAGTTGAACACTTTCGACAGGATCTTGAAGGCGAAGCGGGTCGAAAGCCCCTGCATGCCCTCGTCCACCCCGGCGGCATCGCGATACTCCTGGATCGACTTCGCCCTTGGGTCGGTATCCTTCAGGTTTTCGCCGTCGTAGACGCGCATCTTGGAGTAGACGCTGGAGTTCTCCGGCACCTTGAGCCGTGAAAGCGTGGTGAACTGCGCCAGCATGCGCAGCGTATCCGGCGCGCAGGGTGCCTGGTTGAGCGAGGACTCCTCGAGAAGTTTTTGATAGATGCTGATCTCTTCGGAAACGCGTAGGCAGTACGGCACCTTGACGATGTAGACGCGGTCGAGAAACGCCTCGTTGTTACGGTTGTTGCGAAATGCCTGCCACTCGGACTCGTTCGAGTGGGCAAGAATCACGCCATCGAAAGGGATCGCGCCCATGCCTTCGGTGGGGTTGTAGTTGCCCTCCTGGGTCGCGGTCAAAAGCGGGTGGAGCACCTTGATCGGCGCCTTGAACATCTCGACGAACTCCATCAGCCCCTGGTTGGCGCGGCAAAGCCCGCCGGAGAAGCTGTAGGCGTCCGGGTCGTCCTGGGAGAAGAGCTCGAGTTTACGAATATCGACCTTGCCCACCAGCGATGAAATGTCCTGGTTGTTCTCGTCGCCCGGTTCGGTCTTGGAGATCGCGATCTGATTGAGTCGCGACGGATACAGGCGCACTACGCGAAATTGCGAGATATCGCCGCCGTTCTCCTTTAACCGTTTGGCCGCCCAGGGCGACATCACGCTTTTTAGATAGCGCCTTGGGATACCGTACTCCTGCTCCAGAAGCTCGCCATCCTCTTCCGGCGAGAAAAGCCCCAGCGGCGACTCCTGCACCGGCGAATCCTTGATCGCGTAAAAGGGAATGCGCTCCATCAAGAGCTTCAAACGCTCGGCAAGCGACGACTTGCCGCCGCCGACCGGGCCCAGCAAATAGAGAATCTGCTTGCGCTCTTCAAGGCCCTGGGCGGCGTGACGGAAGTAGGCCACGATTTGCTCGATGGCATCTTCCATACCGTGAAATTCGGCAAACGCCGGGTAGCGGCGAATCACCTTGTTGGAAAAAATGCGCGAAAGACGCGGGTCCTTGGCGGTATCGATCACCTCGGGCTCGCCGATCGCCTCGAGCATCCGCTCGGCGGCGCTGGCGTAGACCTTCGGGTCGCGTTTACAAAGGGCGAGATACTCCTCGAGGGTCAACTCTTCTTGCTGAATACGGGCGAATCGGTCTTGAACGTGATCAAAGATGCTCATTGAACTCTCCTGTGGCCCAGCCTCAGGTATACCGCTCAACCACCCTGTCAACGCGGTGCACCAAACGAGGTATCGCTCTATTAGCGTAGACAGCATTAATCGAAAAAGAGTGATAAAAACTTCAACGCTAGCGTGAATTTCGGGTTGGAAACAGGATGTTTCGCAAGCCCCTCGAACGCGGTACTGGAACCCAGGGCGCGGCTCATGTTCGAATGGGGAGCACAAACAAAGGATCTGGCGGCAGGCGGCTATTTGAGCGTTGACACGCTTGCTTTCCACCCAGGCTTTTACAACACTGGCTTTCCCAACATCTGCTTTTCCAACACTCACTTTTCCAATACCCGGAGATATGAACGTATGCCGATTCGTCGCGCGCTGATTACCGCTTTACTCCCCCTGATGGCGGTCACCGCCGCTTCAACGGTTCAGGCGCAACAGAGCGCCCCGAACGTCGACACCCAACGCTTTCAGGATTGGGAAGTGCGCTGCCCCGCCGGCAACACCGGCCAGCAAAGCTGCACCATGAACCAGATCGTCAACAATCCGGACAGCAACGAGCCGCTGATGCGCGCCATGGTGGGCTACCCGCCCCAGGCCCAGGGCATGGCGGTCATGGCCTTCGTCATGCCGCTGGGCGTCAACCTGGCGCCGGGCATGCAGCTTCAGGTCGATAGCAACGAGCCGGTGGGCTTTCCCTACCAGTTCTGCCAGGAGCAGGGTTGCCGGGCGGATCTGCCGCTGGAAGCAAGCCTTCTGCAGCAGCTTCGCGGCGGCTCTACCGCGACCGTCAGCGCCATCGCACCGGACGGCCAGCGTCTGGATCTGAATCTGTCGCTCATGGGCTTTACCAGCGCGAGCCAGCAAATCTCGCCCTGATCCCGCCTTGCCTGCACCGCGCGCCGCACTCTCACGTGCGGCGCGCGCGTTTCTAGCGTGAGCCCATTGCCTCACTAACGTCGGCCAGAAGCTGGTCCAGAAGCTCGACGGTGGTATTCCAGGCGCACACAAAGCGCGCCCCGCCGGCGCCGATGAAGGTATAGAACGTCCAGCCGCGGGCTCTTAATGTCTCGACCACGTGGGCGGGAAGCTCGACGAACACGCTGTTGGCCTGGGTGGGAAACATCAACGATACGTCTGGAAGCTGCTGCAAGCCCTCCGAGAGATAGCGCGCCATGGCGTTGGCGTGCTGGGCGTTGGTCAGCCAGGCGCCGCTTTCCAAGAGCCCAAGCCAGGGGGCGGAGACGTAGCGCATCTTGGAGGCGAGCTGGCCGGCCTGCTTGCAGCGATAGGAGAAGTCTTCAGCGAGTTCGCGGTTGAAGAACAAAATCGCCTCGCCGAAGGCCAGCCCGTTTTTGGTGCCGGAAAAGCAGAGCGCGTCCACGCCGACCTGCCAGGTCAGCTCCGCGGGGCTTGCACCCAGGCTTGCACAGGCGTTGGCAAAGCGCGCACCGTCCATGTGCAGGCGAAGATCATACTTGTCCGCTACCGCGCGAATGGCCAACAGCTCCTCGCGCGAATACACCGTACCTACCTCGGTGGCCTGGGTGAGCGAGACGACCTTGGGCTTGGGGTAATGAATATCGGAACGTTTGGTGACCAGCGCCTCGATGCCTTCCGGGGTGAGCTTGCCGTTGGCGCCGGGCGAGGTCAAAAGCTTGGCGCCGTTGGAGAAAAACTCCGGGCCGCCGCACTCGTCGGTTTCGATATGGGCGAGCTCGTGACAGATCACGCTATGGTAGCTGCGCCCCATGGCGGAAAGCGCCAGCGAATTGGCGGCGGTTCCGTTGAACACGAAGAACACGTCGCAGTCGAAATCGAACATTTCGCGAAAGCGGTCCGCCGCGCGCGCGGTCCAGGTGTCGTTGCCGTAGGCCAGATCGTCACTATCGTTGGCCTTCATCAGGTACTGCATCGCTTCCGGGCAGATACCCGAGGTGTTGTCGCTGGCGAGAAACCGGGGGGTGCACTCCGAGGGCATGGCGGTTGGGTCCTTATGCTGACGGACGCGGGGCGAGCTGGGTGCCACTCGCCCCGCGCCGGATGCGTTACGAAAGCGCCCGCAGCGGGGGATATGCGCCGCGGGCAAGAGCGTCTCAGTCTAACGCTAATTCGATACAGGCGTCACACGGGCTCTAAACGCCCGCCTAAAGCGTCGCCGCCAGGCGCATGCCTTGGTCGATCGCCCGCTTGGCATCGAGCTCGGAGGCCTCATCGGCGCCGCCGATCACGTACACCTCGCCCCCGGCGCTTTCAAGCGGTGTGACGAGATCGCGCACCGACTCCTGCCCGGCGCAGACCACGATGCTGTCCACTTTCAGCACCTGTTCTTCGCCGTTTTGGCGAATATGCAGCCCTTCATCGTCGATACGCAGATACTCGCAGCCAACGAGAGTTTTCACCCCACGCGCCTTGAGTGCGGCGCGGTGCACCCAGCCGGTAGTCTTGCCAAGGCCCTTGCCGGGCTTCGAGCGTTTACGCTGAAGCATGGTGATACGCCGGACCGGCACCGGCGGGTTGGGTGCCGTGAGCCCGCCGCGCTCGCCGACCGCCAGGTCCACACCCCACTCCTGGCACCAAACGTCTACATCGAGCGCTGGGTGCCCGACGTGGGACAGAAGCTCGGAGACATCGAAGCCGATGCCGCCGGCGCCAATCACCGCCACCTCGGGCCCGACCAGGTCCGGGTGCTCGATCGCATCGGCGTAGCTCAGCACGCTCGAATGATCTGCGCCGGGAAGCTCCAGCGTGCGCGGCGTCACGCCGGTGGCAATCACCACCACGTCGAAATCGGTAAGCGCCTCGGCGGTGGCCTCGACGTTCAGGCGCACCTCCACGGCGTATTTATCCAGCATGACGTGGAAATAGCGCAGCGTTTCATCGAACTCCTCCTTGCCGGGAATCCTGCGCGCGTAGTTGAACTGCCCGCCAAGCTCGCCCCGGCGCTCGAACAGCGTCACCGCGTGGCCACGGCCGGCCGCCGCCACCGCCGTGGCAAGCCCCGCCGGGCCGCCGCCGACCACCGCCACGCGTCGGGAGGTGTCGGCGGGCGCGAGGCTGAACTCTGTTTCGTGGCACGCCCGCGGGTTGACCAGACACGACGTCAGCTTGCCGGCGAAGGTGTGATCCAGACACGCCTGGTTGCAGGCGATGCAGGTATTGATCTCATCGCTCGCGCCCCGGGCGGCCTTTTGCACCCAAGCCGGGTCGGCGAGAAACGGGCGCGCCATCGAGACCATGTCGGCATGGCCCTCGGCCAGCACGCGCTCGGCCACTTCCGGCATGTTGATGCGGTTGGTGGTGATCAGCGGAATCGAAACCGCCGAGCGGATCCGCCGGGTCACCTCGGTGAAGGCGGCGCGCGGCACGCTGGTGACGATGGTGGGTACGCGCGCCTCATGCCAGCCGATGCCGGTGTTGATCACATCGGCCCCGGCCGCCTCGATCGCCTGGCCAAGTGCGACGACCTCCTCCCAGCTGCTGCCCTCTTCGACCAGGTCGATCATGGAAAGCCGGAAGATGAGTAGAAAGCGCTCGCCCACCGCCTCGCGAATGCGCGTTACGATCTCCACCGGAAAGCGGATGCGCGCCTGAAAATCCCCGCCCCACTCGTCATCGCGCTGATTGGTGCGCCGGCAGATGAACTGATTGATCAGATACCCTTCCGAGCCCATCACCTCGACGCCGTCATAGCCCGCTTGTTGCGCGAGCCGTGCGCAGCGCACGTAGTCGTCGATCTGCTGCTCGACCTCGTGGGTCTCCAGCGCTCTTGGAGCGTGCGGGTTGATCGGCGCCTGCAGCGCCGAGGGCGCGACCAGCGCGGGCGAGTAGGCGTAGCGCCCGGCGTGCAGAATCTGCATGCACAGATGCCCGCCCTCGGCGTGCACGGCCTCTACCACCTGGCGATGCTCAGAAAGCTGCGCCTCGTCGGTCAGAGCACTGGCGCCTTCGAACACCGCACCTTCCGGGTTGGGCGCGATGCCGCCGGTCACGATCAGGCTCACCCCGGCCCTCGCCCGCTCGGCGTAGAACGCCGCCAACCGGGCGAAGCCGCCGCGGATCTCCTCGAGATTGGTGTGCATCGAGCCCATCAGCACGCGGTTGGGTAGCGTCAAGGGGCCAAGCGTTATGGGCGTGAACAGGTGCGGATAGGCGGACGGCTTTGTCATCACGGTCTCTCGGCGTTGCTGGAATCGTTATTGGAATCGTTGCTGACATCGTCGTTGAAATCGTAGCGAGGGATTTTGCTGCGCCTTTCAAGCGATATTCAAACAAGCGTATGACATTGGCCGGCCGCCGTACAGCGCCAGCGCCCGGTGGCGGCGCAAGGGGTTTGGTTTTACACCCCCTTGCCCACACGCTAAAAGCGCGTCACATTAACCGGCTAACGAACAAGGAACCCGCTATGCCGTTGATTTACTTCCTCGCCCCGCTGGCCACGGTGTTGATCTGGTCGGGCAACATGACCATCAACCAGCTCACCGTTGGCACCATCGCGCCGAGCAGCATCGCCTTTTTGCGCTGGTTTCTGGCGCTTTTGGTGATGACGCCGCTGGTGCTACCGGCCACGCTCAAGCACCTGCCGGAAATTCGTCGCCACTGGCCGAAACTGGCAACGCTCGGGCTACTCGGCATGGGGCTTTGGCAGGGCCTTGGCTACGTGGCGGCGGAAACCACCACCGCCACCAACATGGGGATTCTCGCCGCCATGGTGCCGCTTTTGACGGTGCTTTTGAGCGCGCTGATTCTGCGCGAGCCGCCCACGCTTGGCGGGGTGATCGGCGGGCTGTTGGCGTTTGTCGGCGTGAGCATTCTGCTCGGCCAGGGCAACCCGCTGTCGCTTTTGAAGCTCGAGGTCGCCTTTGGCGACGCGCTGATGGTGATCGCCGCGATCTGCTACGCCCTTTACGGGGTGATGCTCAAGCGCTGGCAGATGAACCTGCCCCCCTGGGTGATGCTTTACGCTCAGGTCTGCTTTGCGGTGCTGTTCTTGCTGCCGCCCTATCTTCTGGGGCCGATGACGCCGATCGACGGTCAGAACGTCTGGCTGATTCTCTACGCCGGCATTCCCGCCTCGATCATCACCACCTTTTTATGGATGCGCGCGGTACGCCAGATCGGCGCCAACCAGGCGAGCATCTTCATCAACCTGATGCCGCTTTTCAGCGCGCTGATCGCCATGGCGTTTCTGGGCGAGCGGATTGCAGGCTTTCACCTGTACGGCGGTCTACTGATTCTGGCCGGGGTGATCATGGCGCAGACGCTCACTCGCCCGCTGGTGGGTATGGCCGGCAAAAAGGCCCGCAGCGCGCAGCAGTGATACACTAGTCACACTCTTTTCCACGTCTTTATCAACGGTGGGTACCCACGACTATGTCCCTTGAAGAGCTGCATCTCAATCTTCGCAACCTGACGAGCGACGACTACGACCAGCTGAAAACGCTGATGGACGCGGTTTATCACGATATCGGCGGCGCCTGGCCCAAGCACACCATCGACAAGCTGATCCAGGCCTTCCCCGACGGTCAGATCGCCATCGAGGACGACGGCGTGCTGGTGGGCGTGGCGCTTACCGTTCAGGTAGATTACGACGAATTCTCCAACCCCCACCGCTACGACGATTTGATCGGCCATCGCGAAGTCATCCTCAACGATGAGGAAGGTGACGCGATGTACGGCCTCGACGTGCTGATTCATCCGGATTATCGCGGCTACCGGCTGGGCCGGCGCCTTTACGAGGCGCGCAAGGAGCTCTGCCGCTCGCACAACCTGCGCGCGATTCTCGCCGGCGGGCGCATTCCGGAGTATCACCAGTACGCCGACGAGCTGACGCCGGCTCAGTACATCGACAAGGTCTCGCGCAAGGAGATCTACGACCCGATCCTGTCGTTCCAGCTGGCCAACGACTTTCAGGTCAAGCGGCTTTTGCGTAAGTACCTGCCGGAGGACGCCCAGTCCCGCGGCTACGCGACGCTCTTGGAGTGGAACAACATTCTGTTCGAGCCCGCCGACAGCGTGCTCGATACCCGCCCCACCCAGGTACGCGTCGGCGCGGTGCAGTGGCAGATGCGTGAGTTCTCCTCGGTGGAAGCCGCCCTTCAGCAGATCGAGTACTTCGTCGATGCGCTGTCGGATTACCAGAGCGACTTTGCCGTCTTCCCGGAGCTTTTCAACGCGCCGCTGATGGGCCTACAGGACCGCGCCGCCCAGCAGGATCAGATGGCCGCGGTGCGTTTTCTGGCCGGCTTCACCGAGCGCTTCAAAAGCGAGCTTTCCCGCATGGCGGTGTCTTACAACATCAATATCGTTGGCGGGTCGATGATCGAGGCGGGCGCGGACGACCGTCTCTATAACGTCGCCTACCTTTTCCACCGCGACGGTGAGATCGAAAAGCAGGCGAAGCTGCACATCACCCCGCAAGAGCGCCGCGACTGGGTGATCGAAGGCGGCGATGACCTGCAGGTGTTCGACACCGACGCCGGGCGCGTGGGCATTCTGATCTGCTACGACGTCGAGTTCCCGGAGCTTGGCCGGCTGCTCGCCGATCAGGACATGGACATTCTGTTCGTGCCGTTCTGGACCGATACCAAGAACGGCTACCTGCGCGTGCGTCACTGCGGCCAGGCCCGAGCGATCGAGAACGAATGCTACGTGGTGCTGTGCGGGAGTGTGGGCAACCTGCCATCGATCGAGAATCTCGACATCCAGTACGCCCAGTCAGCGGTGTTCACGCCCTCGGACTTCGCCTTTCCTCACGATGCAGTGCTGGCGGAAACCACGCCCAACACCGAGATGATCTTCTTCTCGGATCTGGATTTGACGCGGCTCACGGTGGTGCGCGCCGAAGGCTCGGTGACCAACCTCAAGGACCGCCGCAAGGATCTGTTCGACCTGCGCTGGCGCGACTGGTCCTGGAAGTCCGGCGCCAATCTGGACGACTGAGGATTGGTCAATAGCGATTCGTGAATGGTGAATGAAAAACGCCGCCCGGTTGGGCGGCGTTTTTTATGGTGCGCTCAAGAGGTGCGATCAAGGATTGTCCGGCCATACCAGATGACGCGGCACCCGCCCCTTTTCATCGAAGGCAACCCCTTCGGCGCGCAGCTTTTCATGCTGGCGGGCCGCACCGCCGTGATCGGCCAAGGCAAGGCTTGCCGAGATCACCCGGTGCCAGGGCAGCTCGTGACCCTCGGGAAGATGGCGCATGGCGGAGCCGACCGAGCGCGCCGTGGCGCCTTCGGTCATTTTCGCAATACGCCCGTAGGTGGTCACTCGCCCTTCGGGAATCTGGGCCACGATGGTGTAGATCTGCTCAAGAAGCGCTGCACGCATGGACCACCCCGTCGTCGGTAAATCGTTTTAAAGCGCGGCCACCTGCTGGTCGATGGCCTGACACGCTTCCTTGAGCGCGCTTTCGCGCCGGTCGTCACCCATGTTGAGCCCTTCGGCGTAGATCGCGTTCACATCCGTGATACCCATCAGCCCCAGCATGCTTTTCAGGTGCGGGGTCTGGCTGTCCATCTCGGTGCCGGCGTACATACCACCGCGGGCGGCCAGAATGATCGCGCGCTTGCCTTCGATGAGCCCTTGAGGGCCGTTTTCCGTGTAGCGGAAGGTTTCGCCGGCGCGCAGTACGCGGTCGAACCACGCCTTGAGCTGGCTTGGCACCCCCAGATTGTACATCGGCACCGCCAGCACGATCACATCGCTTTCACGAAGCTCGAAAAGCATTTTGTCGGAGATGGCCGCCAAGCGCATCTGCTCGTCGCTGCGCTCATTCACCGGGGTCTGCCAGGCACCGAGCTCGTCGAGCGCCAGGTGCGGCAGCGGGTACTTCACCACGTCGCGTACGCTTACCTCGACGCCTTCGCGCGCCTCGGCCTGGTTCTTGAAGTGCTCGGCCAGCGCATTGGACTGGCCATGTTCGCCCAGAATGGAGGAGGTAACGAGTAAAACGCGGGTGCTCATGACAAAGCTCTCTTGTGCGGATGATGAATCGCGCCATTTTAAATCGAATTTCTGCAATGTGAAGCGCATCCTTTCGCGGCACTAAATCGATAAAAACGAATGAAAAAAAACCCCGCCGGTAAGGGCGGGGTTTGCTAATGGCGCTTGACCGGGAATCAGTCGCGGTCCGGCCAGGCGTTGGGGTCGACCTTGTGCGCGAGTCTGGGGAACTCGCGGGGTCTGAACACCGGCTCCACCCCTGCCTTGAGCTGGGTTTCGTAATCGCGAAACAGCGCAAAGGCGATGGGCGAAAGCATCAAAATCGCGATCAGGTTGATGATCGCCATGGTGCCCATGGAGAGATCGGCGAAGTTCCAGATCGCCCCCAGACTCGCGACCGAGCCCACCATGATCATGCCCAGCACCGCCAAACGGTAAATCATGATCGCCAGCGGCGCGCGCCCGCCGGCCAGGTACTCGATGTTCGACTCGCCATAAGAGTAGTTGGCGATCACCGAGGTGAACGCAAACAGGAGAATGCCCACGGCGACGAAGATACTGCCCCAGTCACCCACATGGCTTGAAAGCGCCATCTGGGTCAGCTGGATGCCGTTGGTTTCGCTACCCGAGAGAAGCTCCGGGCCGGACATGATGATGATCGCCGCGGTCGCGGTGCAGATCACCAGCGTATCCAAAAACACCCCGAGCATCTGAATGAAACCCTGAGCTGCCGGATGATCCGGGCGGGTGCTGGCGGTGGCGGCGGCGTTCGGTGCCGAGCCCATGCCCGCTTCGTTGGAGAAGAGCCCGCGCTGAATGCCGTTCATGATCGCCTGGGAGATCGCATAGCCCGCGACACCCCCGGCGGCCTGTTCGAGGCCGAAAGCACCGCGAATGATCGTCATGAACGCCGCCGGAAGCTCGGAAATGTTCAGCGCGATCACCACCAGCGCCAGAATCAGGTAGAGCAGCGCCATCAGCGGCACGACCAGCTCCGCCACCTTCGCGATCGACTTCAAACCGCCAAAGATGATCGGCGCGACGATCACCATCAATACCAGCCCCATGATCCAGGTCGGGATGGCGAAGGCCTGCTCCATGGCCTGGGCGATGGAGTTGGCCTGAACGCTGTTGAAGGCCAGGCCAAAGGCGATAATCAGACAGATCGAGAACAGCACCGCCAGCCAGCGAAGCCCCAGGCCGCGCTCGATGTAGCGCGCCGGGCCGCCGCGAAAGGTGTTGTCGCCGTGATCGACCTTGTAGGCCTGGGCTAGCGTCGACTCGATGAAGCTGGTCGACATGCCGACGATCGCCGTCATCCACATCCAGAAGATCGCACCGGGGCCGCCGTAGTAGATGGCCACCGCCACCCCGGCCAGATTACCGGTGCCGACCCTGGCGGCCAGACTGGTCGAGAGCGCCTGAAACGATGAAATGCCGCCGTTGGCCTGACGCGAGCCGCGCAGCAGTTTGAACATGTGGCCAAAATAGCGCACCTGGATCGCGCCGGTGCGCACGGTGAAGTAGAGCCCGGCACCGATCAGCAGATAGATCAGCACGCTGCCCCACAGTAGGCCGTTGCCACGATCGACCAGGCCGGTCAAAAGTGACGGAAGAGAAAAATCCATAAACCTGTACCCTTGTTATGACGAGATATGACGCAATTAGCCGGCTCATTCTTCACGCCTGCACCAAAATGGCAAGCAGTTTGCGCCTTTTCGCCGATACTGCGCCGCTTTTGACTATTTATCGCGCCGGTTGTGAAACGGCTGGCTCGACCGATTCGGCTTCCCTGTCTATCCTGGAAACGTCACTCACCTTAAGCGCGGCACAGAAATTACGCCAAAATAAAAGCGCTAAATCCTAAAAAAACGACAGGAGACCCCATGAGAAAAAAGTTGCCCAACACTCGCCTGGCCGCCCCGCTACTGATGACAGGCATCGCCTTGAGCACGGCGCCCCAGGCAGTGGCCGATGACGATACGCTCGATTTCGGCGTGCCCGCCTGGCCCGGTATCACGGTCAAAACCGAGATCGCCGAGCAGCTTCTCAACCGACTCGGCTACGACACCCAGGCGCACGAGCTCGGCCTGCAGGTGGTGTATCAGGGTATCGAAAGCGGCGATGTGGACGCGTTTTTGGGCGTGTGGCTGCCCGCCCAGCGCGCCATGTTCACCCCCCGGCGCGATGACGGCACGCTGGTCGATGTCGCCAACAACGTCGACGGCGCGCAGATGACGCTGGCGGTTCCCGAATACACGTATGAGCGCGGCATTCAAAGCTTCAGTGATCTGACCGAGCACCGCGACGCCTTCAACGGCGAAATTCTCGGCTTCGGCGCGGGCTCGGCGGCGAGTGAAATACTGCAGGCGGCGATCGATGACGACGTGAGCGGCTTCGGCGACTGGCGCCTGCGTGATACCAGCGAGGTCGGCATGCTCAGCGCGGCGCAGGATGCGATCGCCCGTGAGCAGGACGTGGTCTGGGTCGGCTGGACGCCGCACTGGATGAATCTCGAGCTTCCGATGCGCTATCTCGACGACCCGAACGACCTCTTCGGCGAGAACAACGGTGAAAGCGAGGTGCTCACAGTGCTGCGCGGCGACTACGCCAATGCTCATCCGAACCTGGTCGGCTTTTTCGAACAGTTCACCTTCAGCGCCGACGAGCAGAGCTGGATGATTCAGGCCTTCGGGCGCGACGAAGGCGAACTCGACGAGGTGGCGCGGCAGTGGATCACCGAGCATCCCGAACGCGTCGAGGCGATGCTGGCCGATGTCACCACCAAAGACGGCGAACCGGCCTGGCCGGTCATTCAGGCCGCTTATCGTTAGCGCCATCTTCAACCCACCGGCCGGCTAGCGTATGCTGGCGCCCTTTGAAACGGCCGGTGGTGAACGGAATGTCACGCACGCTTTTAAAGGGCCTGGGCCTGGTCGCCCTGCTTGTTACGCTCGCCTTCGGTTGGCGCTGGCTGCAGCACTCCGGGTACATGAGCGCCCAGGGGCTCAACGACGCCATCGAGTACGTCAGCCGGTGGCGCGACGCCCCCTGGATGTTCGCCGCGGTGCTGGTGGTATACAACGGAACGCTTCTGGTGATGTTTCCGCTGACGCTTTTGGTGGTGGCCACCGGGCTGTTGTTCGGCCCGGCCTGGGGGCTTTTCTACGCCACGATCGGCACGCTGAGTTTTTCGGTGCTCTCCTACTGGATCGGCCACTGGCTGGGGCGCGACGCGCTGATGGACTACGGCGGGCGCCATCTGCGGGGGCTGTCGGGCTATCTCTCCAAGCGCGGCATTCGCACCATGATCGTGATCAACGTGCTGCCGCTGGCACCGTTTCCGCTGACCAACATGCTGGCCGGCGCTTTTCACCTGCGCTTTCGCGACTACATGATCGGCTCGACGATCGGCATCGTGCCGGGGTTGGCGGCGGTGATTCTGCTGGGCAGCCAGCTCGGGGCGCTCCTGACCGCCGCCAGCCGCCGCGAAGTCGCCTTTGCGCTCGGTGGGCTGGCACTGGGTGCGGCGCTTCTTTACGCCCTGAAGCGCTACGCCGATGCGCGCTCGGCGCGACGCAAGGCGCAGCGTGAGGCGCAGCGCGAAGCCCAAGGTGAAGAAGCGCGTGAACAAACGTGCAAGGATCAGCGCGACGGCGTGTGATGCTGGGCCAGGGTTTGCGCGTAGAAGTGGGTGATGGCGTCGGCGAAGCGCTCGACGTCGTAGTCTTTCGCAAAGGTTCTGGCCTGCTCGCCCAGGGTGTGGCGTAGCGCGGCGTCCCCGCTGATCTCGAGCACTCGTTCGCCCCACACCCGCAGATTTTGCGGCGTCTTGAAGCCGTTATAGCCATCGCGCACCACGTCGTCGATGCCGCTCGAGCGCACCGCCACCACCGGTAGCCCCGCCGCCATCGCCTCCAGAATCACCATGCCCTGGGTCTCCGAGGTCGAGGCGAACACGAACAGATCACCCAGGTGGTAGTAGCTCGCCATTGCCTCCGGCGCGACGGCGCCGGTGAGCGTCACCCGATCCGTCAGCGCAAGCTCGTCGATGCGTGCCTGCAGGCTCTCCCGGTCCGGCCCGTCGCCAATCAGCAAAAGCCGTAGGCGTTCGCCGCCCTGGCCTTGAAGCTGGGCCAGCGCGTCGAGCATGAAGCCGATATTCTTCTCACGGCTCACCCGCGAGACGCTGATCAACACCCGTTCGTTTTCATCGATCTTCCACTGCTTTTTGAGCGCCTCGACCTCCGCGTCGTTCGCTTTCGCGTAGCGGCGGGTATCGATTCCCGTGGGCTGCACCAGCGTCGGCGTTTTCACCCCGATCATACGCAGGTACTCCTCCGCCGAGTAGGTCGGCACGATCACGCCGTCGCAGCGGTTGGAGAAACGCTTGATCAGGTAGTGCGAAATCAGGTTGCGAAACAGCGCCCCGGGCAGCGGCACGAAGTGGGCGTAGTGCTCGAGCCGAGTGTGATAGGTGTAGATCACCGGCACGTTCAAACGCCGCCCCATCCAGAGGCCCATCGACCCCAGCCAGAACGGGTGGTGCACGTGAATCACATCCGGCTGATAGGCGCGAAGGCGCTGGCGAAAGCGGCGGTTGAACGGGTTGGTGAGGCGGAACTCGCGCTTTTCACCGAAGGCGATGAGCGTGGGCAGGCGCTCCACGCCGTCATCGTCCTGGCGCTGCTCGGCGTAGCGCGGCACCAGCAAAGTGACGCTGTGGCCAAGCGCTGCCAGGCTTTTGCGCAGCCGCTCGACGGAGATCGACACGCCGGAAACGAACGGAAAGTAGTTATTCGACACCATCGCCACGCGCAGAGGCTTGCCAAGATACGGGGTCGGGTCGAGATCGAAGTTGGGGTAGTAGTCGCGCTCTTCGAAAATCAGCCGGTAAAGGCGCATCGCCAACAGCGTCAACAGCCCGACGATCAAGAGAAAGCGCGGGTAGCTGACGTAGAAAAACGCGTAGATGGTCGAGGCGATACTGCCAATCAGACGCCACCAGCCGGGCTGATCGACGTTGAGGCGAACCGGGGCGATCTTGACGCCGTCTTCGCCCACCTCGACCACCACGTAGTGGTGAAAGCTGTCCTGAAGGTCCGTCAGGATACCGCCGGCGCCGCCGGTAGTGACGTAATCCACGCCGTTCAAGGTCTGGTGAGAGAACAGCGACAGGTTGGCCGAGAATACCGCGTCCACCTGATAGCGCTCGGCGAGCGTTTGAATGCCTTCGCTCATACGCGGATCGTTCAGGTAATTATCGGCCTCGAACGGTGGCGCTTCGCTGATCACATTGTGAAGCGGCAGCCCAACGAAGACGAAGCGGTGCGTGGCGGTCGAGGCCGAGAGCTCGCGCTCGAGCCAATCGAGCTGCCAGGAGGTCGAGGATTTGCCCGTCCCGTCGAGAAAGATGAAGTGGCTATCACCGGCCACGAAGGCGTAGAAGTGCGGGCCGAAATACTCGTAGAACAGGTAGCTGCCGAAGTCGCTATCTTCGTTGTCGCCGTAGGTGAGCACGAAGGGCATCGTAAGCTTAGAGAGGCTTTCGTAAATCGCCCGGTAGCTCTCCTGCTGACCGCTCGCGACGGCGTTGCCCGCCGAGACCATGAAATCGAGCCCGCTTTCGTTGAGACTCGGCACGATCGTCTTGCCAAACACGTTCACGGAATTATTGATGTTGCCCACCACCGCAAAGCGGTAGCTGTCGCGCCCGGTCAACGCCGTGCGGATCTTCGACACCTCCAGCGTGTGAAGCGATTCGAACTCCGGCTCGCCGGCGTAGAGCCATACCTGGTGGATCACCAGCCCCGCCACCAGCGCCAGGTTGAGCGTAAAGGCAAGGCGCAGCCAGCGCTTGCGAGACAGACGAAGAGAACGTGGGGCCATGGCGCTCGAGATGTTCGACAAGAAAGTGGACGTTGAGAAGCGATCTTTGAGAAACGAAGCGAAAACGGCCAAGCGTAGCACAGCCCCGACGTCTCGCGGGTTCAAACCGCGCTAAAACAGCGGCTCACTCGCCCTGCAGCGTCAGCACCAGCCGGCGGCGCCCGCCGTGGTCGCGATGTTCGCACAGATAGATCCCCTGCCAGGTGCCCAGGTTCAATCGCCCGCAAGTCACCGGCACCTGCACGCTGGCCCCTAAAAGACTCGCCTTGAGGTGGGCGGGCATGTCGTCGCTGCCCTCGAACACGTGCTGATAGTACGGCGCATTCTCCGGCACCGCGCGGTTGAAATGGCTTTCGAAATCCGTACGCACCGTGGGGTCGGCATTTTCGTTGAGCGTGAGCGAGGCCGAGGTGTGCTGAATGAATACGTGCAAAAGCCCCGCCTCGACCGGGGGCATCTCATCGAGCGCGCGGGTGATCTCGTCGGTAATCAGATGGAAGCCGCGCGGGTGCGCCGCCAGGGTGATGTCACGCTGTTGCCACATGGCGAACCTCCTGAGTCAAGTATCTGGCATCGAATTGGTGAAAGCTGGTCGATTCCGCCACAATACGCAAGTTGCACGCCACGATAGAGACCCATGTTCAAACGCTGGTTCACCCGCGACCCCACCTCGCCATCGGCGGATATCTGGCGCAAGGCTCGTCAGCAGACGCCGCTTCTGGCCGCACTTACGCCGACGGAGGCCGATCTTCTGGCTGAGCGTGCTTGGCAGTTTCTTCGCACCAAGCGCCTGACCCGTCACGCCGAGCTTTCAAACGCGCCGTTTGAGGATGCCGAGCGGCTGGCCATCGCAGGCCAGGCGTGCCTGCTCACGCTTGGCTGGAGCGACGCCGAGCACCGCGAGGCTTTCGCCAACGTTCACGAGATCGTGATCCTGCCGGAGAGTTTCACCCGCGAGGTGGAAGAGATGGACGAGTTCGGCGTGGTGCATGAGGGCGTCGACGAGCGTGTCGGCGAAACCTCCTACCAGGGCCCGGTGGTCATCGCCTATGCCGATCTGATCGAAAGTGGCGATTTCATCGGCTTCAACGTACTCATCCACGAGCTCGCCCACAAGCTCGACATGGGCAACTCCATGGATATCGACGGCTTTCCGCCGCTGCCCCGCTCGCTCTCGGCCAAGCGCTGGCACGCGGTATTCTCGAGCGTTTGGGAAGATCTCAACGCCTGTCTCGAAAAGGGCCTCACCCCGCCCATCGACGACTACGCCGCCAGCCACCCGGGCGAGTGCTTCGCGGTGTGCTGCGAGTACTTCTTCACCGCGCCGGATCATCTGGTCAACGCCTACCCGGCACTTTATGAGCTGCTGTGCGACTACTTCAACCAGGCGCCTTTGGGGCGCATCAAAACCGCCTGATTCACGCTAGCTTATGGCAGCGGCGGCACGCGCCCGGCCATTTCGCGGGCCAGTAAATCGATGAAGGCGTGCACCCGGGCACTCGCATGGCGTCTGGCCTGGTACACTGCGTAGAAGTCCGCGCGCACCCCTAACCACTCGGGTAAAAGTGCGACCAGCGCCCCGCTTTCCAGGTGCGCATGTACGTCCCACCAGGAGCGCAGCATGACCCCATGGCCATCCAGCGCGAGTCTTGTGATCACCTCAGCATCATTGCTCGAAAGCCGCCCGCTCACCTTCACCGACTGCGCCGGGCCGCGCCCGCCCCTGGGCTCGAAGCGCCAGAGCGGAAAGTCCGTATCATTCTCCTGCACCACCAGACACGCGTGGCGGGTCAAATCCTGCGGGGTGTCGAGTGCCGGCATGCGCTCGATATAGCCCGGTGCGGCGCACAGCACCCGGCGGCTTTCGAGAATCCGTCGGGCAATCAGCCGTGAATCCGGCGGCTCGCCAACGCGAATGCCGATATCCAGGCCGTGATCCAACAGGCTCAGGGGAAAGTTGGTCAGCTCCAACCAGCCGCTCACGCCAGGGTGAGCGTGGCAGAACGCCGACAGCAGTGGTGCGACGTGGGCGCGGCCAAAGCCGAAAGTGGCGTTGATGCGCAGCGCGCCGCTGAGCGCCTGGCCCTTCTCCTCATTGAGCGTGCCTTCGAGCTCGGCAAGCTCCTCGAGAATCAGCGCGCCGCGCGCAAGGTAGCGCTCGCCTTCCGGCGTCAGCGTCAGCCGCCGCGTGGTGCGCGCGGCAAGGCTCACGCCCAGGCGAGCTTCGAGCTGCTTTAGGCGCTTGCTCACCGCCGACAGCGAAAGCCCGAGCGTGCGCGCCGCGGCGGTCAGGCTGCCGGCGCGGGCCAGGTGCTGGAAAAAGGCAAGATCGTCGAGGGCGGCCACGCATTATCCACTCAAAGGCAACAATACCTTGCAGTATAGCCCGATTATTTCCCGCGCCAAAGCCGCTACACTCGGCTGGATCTTCAACCACTCAAGGAGCGACTCATGGCCCACACCATTGCGGTCATCGCCGGCGACGGCATCGGTACCGAAGTCATGCCCGAAGGTATTCGCGCGCTTGAAGCCGCCGCGAAGCGCTTCAATCTCGACCTGGCGTTCACCACCTTCGAGTTCGGCAGCTGCGACTACTACCTTGAGCATGGCCAGATGCTGCCGGACGACTGGTTCGAGCAGCTCAAGGGCTTCGATGCGCTGTTTTATGGTGCCGTCGGCTGGCCGGCGAAAGTGCCGGACCACATATCGCTGTGGGGCTCGCTTCTGCAGTTTCGCCGCCGGTTCGACCAGTACATCAACCTGCGCCCCTGCAAGCTGATGCCGGGCATCAAGAGCCCGCTGGCCGGCCGTGAGCCCGGCGACATCGATTTCTACGTGGTCCGTGAAAACACCGAAGGCGAGTACTCGAGCATTGGTGGGCGGATGTTCGAAGGCACCGAGCGCGAGGTGGTCATTCAGGAAACCGTGATGAGCCGCACCGGCGTCGACCGCGTGCTGAAATACGCCTTCGATCTCGCCCAGACGCGCCCGCGCAAAAAGCTCACCTCGGCGACCAAATCCAACGGTATCTCGATCACCATGCCCTACTGGGACGAGCGCGTGCTGGAAATGGCCAAACAGTACCCGGAGATCGACGTCGACAAGTTCCACATCGACATCCTGACCGCGAACTTCGTGCTCCACCCGGACTGGTTCGACGTCGTCGTGGGCAGCAACCTGTTCGGCGATATCCTCTCGGATTTGGGCCCGGCCTGTACCGGGACCATCGGCATCGCGCCCTCGGCCAACATCAACCCGGAAGGCCACTTCCCGAGCCTGTTCGAGCCGGTCCACGGTAGCGCCCCGGACATCGCGGGTAAAGGCATCGCCAACCCCATCGGACAGATCTGGTCCGGCGCGATGATGCTCGAACACCTGGGTCACCTGGACGCCGCCAAGGCGATGGTCGATGCCATCGAAGCGGTGCTCGAAGCGGGCGATGAGAAGGTGTTGACGCGGGACGTCGGCGGGCAAGGCACGACCGAGACCCTGGGCCGCGCGATCGCCGAGAAAATCGCGGGCTAAACCGGCTTAAAGGACGCCTCGATGCGCCGGTCGATCAGGTGCTCGCGGCCAAGGTGAGTGATATCGGTCACGCCCATGAGCGCCAAGTCGCGTGCGAGCTCCTCCTTGACGAGGTTCAGGGCGTGGCGCACCCCGGCCTCGCCCGCAACGGCGGCGGCGTAGTTCATCGGCCGGCCGATGAACACGAACGCGGCGCCCAGGGCGAGCGCCTTGATCACGTCGGTGCCGCGGCGAAAGCCGCTGTCGATCATGACCGGGATGTGCTCGACCGCGTCGACCACTCCCGGCAGCGCCTCGAGCGCGGCCGGGCTGTAGTCGAGCTGGCGTCCACCGTGGTTGGAGACGATCACCGCGTCGCCGCCCAGCGCCTCGACCCGTTTTGCATCCGCCGGGTTGAGAATGCCTTTGACGATCAGCTTGCCCGGCCACAGCGCCCTGACCCGCTCGAGATACTCCCACTGCAGGTGGCTGCGCCCGGAGAAGTCGCGATTGACGTTTTTCGACATCACCGCGATGCCGCGCGTGGCGTAGTTGTTCTCGAAGTGCGGCATGCCGTGATGATAGATCGTGCGTAGAAAGGTGCCGAACAGCCAGCGCGGGCGCGTGATGCCATCCAGCGCCAGGCGTAGGCTCGGGCGCAGCGGCGACGAAAATCCGCTCTTGCGGTTGTTGTCGCTGTTGGGCGGCACAGGGTAATCCACGGTGATAACGAGCTTTTTGTACCCCGCACGCTCGACGCGCGCCAGCAGCGCCTCGATCTCCTCGAACGTGCCGGGCAGGTAGGCCTGAAACCAGTCGGTCTCCCCCACCCGCAGCACCTCCTCCAGTGGTATCAGCGAGCTTCCGCTGAGAATCATCGGCACGCCTTCGCGGGCCGCCGCTCGGGCCTGAACGATATCACCGCGGTAAGCGGACAGCGCGCTAATGCCCATCGGCGCAATACCAAAGGGCGCGCGGTAGGTCTCCCCCCAAAGCTCGGTTTGCAGCGAAATGTATGAGACATCCACCAGCGCCTGAGGCATCAGCCCGAATTGATCGAAGCAGCGGCGGTTCGCCGCGTGGGTATGGCCCTCCTCGGCGCTGTTGGCGATATAGCCAAATAGCGGGCGCGGAAGGTAACGGCGCCCCAGCGCTTCGAAGTCGTGCAGATTGCGGGCTTTGTCGAGTCGGCTCACGCGAGATTCCTTTCAGGTGGACGCCCCATTTCAGGTTGATGCCCTAAAACGCGCAAACCCCACGGGCGTGGGGTTTGCGGGGCTAACGGGCACTATAGTAGCGCTTGGCAGCTGCCAAACAATTAGCCCATGGTCTCAGCGGGTGAGCTTCGCGGTAATGCCCGCCACGTGTTTGCCCTGAAAGCGCGCAAGCTTCAGTTCGCGCTCGCTTGGCTGGCGGGAGCCGTCGCCGCCGGCCAGCGTTGCCGCGCCGTAGGGATTGCCGCCGGCGACTTCGGAAATGTCGAACTGCTCTTCGATGCCGTAACCGATCGGCACGATCACCATGCCGTGGTGGGCAAGCGTGGTCCAGGTGGAGGTCACGGTCATCTCCTCGCCGCCGCCGGTGCCGGTGGAGGTGAATACGCTTGCCACCTTGCCGCGCAGCGAGCCGTTGGCCCACAGGCCACCGGTTTGATCAAAGAAGGTGCGCATTTGGCCAGCCATGTTGCCAAAGCGGGTGGGCGTGCCGATGATGATGCCATCGTAGTCGGCGAGTTCGTCGGGTTTGGCTTGTGGCGTTTCGAAGTCCTGCTTGCCGCCGGCGTTCTTGTAGGCCTCCTCGGGCATGGTTTCCGGCACGCGCTTGACCGTGACCTCGACGCCGTCCACTTCCCTGGCACCTTCGGCGACGGCCGCGGCCAGGGTATCCACGTGCCCGTACATGGAATAGTAAAGTACCAGTACCTTGGTCATTGCTCTCTCCGTTTGAGTCGACAGATAAACCGCCTTTTAAGCCTAGCGGAAAATTAACCCAAGTGAAGGTCGCGGTGGCGTCGCTTGAATTGCCGGCGTTTGTATCTTGCGCTTTTGCCCATCCCGCACTAGTTTTCAATGCGACCGTCACAGCAAAAAGGGAGTTTTACATGACGATTTTCGAAGCGCTTCGTAAGGACCACGACATTCAGCGCGACCTGCTGGCCAAACTGGTCGAAACCCACGGTGATAGCAGCGAGCGCGATACGCTCTATCAACAGATCCGCGCCGAGCTCAAGTACCACGCCAACGCCGAAGAGCGCGCGCTGTACATTCCGATGATGGACATCGACCTCACCCAGGAGAAGGCCCGCCACAGCGTCGCCGAGCACCACGAAATCGACGAGCTGATCGAGCTTCTGGACGAAACCGACTACAGCGCCAGCAACTGGCTGGTGCACGCCAAGGAGCTTCAGCACCTGGTGACCCACCACCTGGACGAGGAAGAGCAGGAAGTCTTCCAACTGGCCGGGCGCGGCCTGCCGGAACAGCAGAAAACCTCGCTGGCCGGTGAGTACCAGGACGAGATGCAGCGCCAGCGCGCCGAGTAATTCATGTCGTCCCAAAGCGCCTGACCCGACAGGGCAGGCGCTTTTTTGTGCCGGTTCACTGCGATCCCACTGCCCAAGCGAACGTCGGCTTACACCCACGCCCGCCTCTTTTACAGCCTGGCGACACCGCTTTTTGTTTAACCCGGCCCAACGTGCTACATCTTCTAGTCTCGAAAACGAATAGCTCGAAAGACAGATAGCTCGAACAACAAATATCGCGAAAGCAATAGGGAGAATCGCGCATGCTGAGCCAGTGGCTGGACGGGGCGCTCGATGACAACATGCCCGCCAGGCGTGAGGGCCGCTTCGCCAGCGGCCACTACCGCCTTGGCGCCCCCGGGGTGCTGGAACTCATCCCGAACGCCTCGAACACCAATGCCTACGCCTGCGTCTTTTCCGCCGCGATTCACGGCAATGAAACCGCCCCGGTGGAGCTTCTGGGCCAGTGGCTCTGCGCGCTGGAAGCGGGTAGCGCGCGCTTAAGCGCACCTGTGCTGGTGATACTGGGCAATATTCCCGCCCTCAAGGCGCAAACCCGCTTTGTGGAGACCAACCTGAACCGGCTTTTCGAGCGCGGCCTGACCCAACAAGGCCAAGAGGCCGACCGGGCGCGCGAGCTGATGCGCGAGGTGGATCGTTTCTTCGAGCGCCATGAGGGCCGCCCGCGGCTTCACTACGACCTGCACACCGCGATCCGCCAAAGCCTCTATCCGCGCTTCGTGGTCGAGCCCTTTGGCGAAACGGCCACTAACGCCCGCCAGTGGGCCTGGCTTGCCGGCGCCGATATGCAGGCGGTGCTGCACCAGCACCAGTCGAGCTTCACGTTCTCTCACTACAGCAAGCACTACCATCAGGCCCAGGCGTTTACCTTCGAGCTTGGCCAAAACGCGCCCTTTGGCCAAAACGATCTGGCGCCGCTTGCTCCCATGCTTGAGCTCATCCAGGCGCTCGGCACCGGCGAAACGCCAAAAGAGGGCGCCGAGCTTCCGCGCTTTTTCAGAGTCGAGCACGAGCTGATGCGCCGCTCGCAGGCGTTTACACTCTGCTTTGCCGAGGACGTGGCGAACTTCACCCGTTTCGAACCCCACACCAAACTCGCCCAGGACGAAGAGGCCGGCGACTTCATCGTCGGTGAAACGCCGCTTCATGTGGTGTTCCCCAACGCGCGGGTAGAAATCGGCGCGCGGGCAGCACTTTTGGTCACGCCGGTCGCCAGCCGAGCAGTCAGACCATAAACGCCCTACACTAGGCAAAACCGTTGAACACGATCGAAGGCGGCGCTCACAGGCCGCCAGGATCAGCGCATTAAATCGCATAACAACGAGCGCATCGGGTATAAGGCCTGATAGAATCGCTCCCTTTTTCGCGCCAGCCGCTACGAATATCCGTGTCGACACCGTTCGCTTAAGCGGCAACTCTGCTCTGGAGCCTGGTTATGGCCACTACACCGACCCCTCTTGAAGTGCGCAACATCAAAAAGCGCTTCGGGGATACCGAAGTTCTCAAGGGACTCTCACTCGAAGCCCATAAGGGAGATGTCATCACCCTGATCGGCGCTTCGGGCTCGGGAAAAAGCACGTTTCTTCGCTGCATGAACCTGTTGGAGCAGCCCGACGAAGGCGAGCTGATCGTCCACGGCGACCCCATCCGTTTCAAGAACACGCGCCAGGGGCGCGAACCGGCGGATAAGAAACAGGTCGTTGCCATGCGGGCGAAGCTTTCGATGGTGTTTCAAAGCTTCAACCTCTGGGCGCACATGACGCTTCTGGAGAACATCATCGAAGCCCCCGTGCACGTGCTGGGCCAATCGAAAAAGGAAGCCACCGAACACGCCTACGCCCTTTTGGAGCGCGTGGGCCTGACCGCGCGTGCCAAGGCGTACCCGGCGCAGATGTCCGGCGGCCAGCAGCAGCGCGGCGCGATTGCCCGGGCGCTCGCCATGGACCCGGACGTGATGCTGTTCGACGAGCCGACCTCGGCGCTGGACCCGGAGCTCGTCGGCGACGTGTTGAAAGTGATGCGCGATCTCGCGAAAGAGGGCCGCACCATGATCGTGGTGACCCACGAAATGAACTTTGCCCGCGACGTCTCGAGCCAGGTCATTTATTTGCAGGAGGGGCTGATCGAGGAGTCCGGCACGCCCGGGGAGGTGCTGGACAACCCGCGCTCGCCCCGGCTCAAGCAGTTTCTCACCCCCAACCACTGACCGACGAGGCGACCATGCTGGATTTGCAAGGCTACGGCCCGCGCCTTTTCGAAGGGGCGCTCGTCACCGTCGAGCTCGCCGCGCTTTCGCTCGGGCTTGCGATCATACTGGGGCTGATCACCGCCACGGCGAAAATGTCACGAAGCTGGATTCTTCGGCGCGTGGCCGGCGTCTATACCACGCTGATTCGCGGCGTGCCGGATCTGGTGCTGATGCTGCTGTTGTTCTACGGCGGTCAGATCGGCGTCAACGCCATCAGTGACGTGCTCTACTACAACTACGATATCGATATCTACTTAAGCTTCAACGCCTTTGCCGCCGGCGTGCTGACCATCGGCTTTATCTTCGGCGCCTACATGGGCGAGACCTTTCGCGGCGCCTTCATGGCCGTGGACGCGGGCCAGATCGAGGCAGGCAAGGCCTACGGCATGGGCAGCGCTCTGCTCTTTCGCCGCGTGCGCTTTCCACAAATGATGCGCCACGCCCTGCCCGGCCTCTCCAACAACTGGATGGTGCTGTTGAAAACCACCGCGCTGGTCTCGGTGATCGGGCTGACCGACATGGTGCGCGTCGCCGCCGAGGCCTCGCGCGCAACTCACGAACCCTTCGTCTTCTTGATTCCCGTGGCGGTGGCGTACCTGCTCATCGCAAGCGTCACCGAGTGGATCTTCGCGCGCTTGCAAAAGCGCTACGACATCGGCTTCGGGGAGCACTGACATGTCCGATCTTTCTACCTGGTATCACGACCTGCTCGACGGCAACGCCATCTTCACCCCGGCCACCATGGCCCACTACTGGGAGGGGCTCGTCACCACCACGCAGCTGGTGTTTCTCTCGCTGGTAGTAGGCCTGGTGCTGGCGGTGCCGCTGGCCATCCTGCGAAGCTCCAAACGCAAATGGATCAGCCTTCCCATCTACGCGTACACCTACGTGTTTCGCGGCACGCCGCTTCTGATCCAGCTCTATATCATCTACTACGGCGTGGTGTTTTTCGATGGCATTCAGGAGAGCGTTCTCTGGCCGATCTTTCGGGAAGCCTTCTATCCGGCGCTGATCGCCTTCACGCTCAATACCGCCGCCTATACCACGGAAATCTTTCGCGGCGCGATCAAGGCCACCGCCAAGGGGGAGCTCGAGGCGGCGCGGGCCTACGGCATGTCGGAGTCCTTGATGATGCGGCGCATCGTGATTCCCAGCGCCTTTCGCCGCGCCCTGCCCGCCTACGGTAACGAGGTGATCTTCATGCTCCACGCCAGCGCCATCGCAAGCGTGGTGACGCTGATGGATTTGACCGGCGCGGCGCGCTACGTCTACTCGCGCTTCTACACGCCCTTCGAGCCGTTTCTGTTCGTCGCGCTGATCTATCTCTGCCTGACCTTCGCCATTCTGTTCTTTTTCCGCTTTCTGGAAAAGCGGCTGTTGGCGCACCTGAGCCCGCCGTCGCTGTAAGCGGCGGCTGCGTCAAACGAACGTTGGTTTTTAATGCGTTTTCGACTTTGCGCTCGCCCTCGCTTGGGTTACGTTAAAGAGGATCACTGAATACACCCGTTCACGACAGTGGAGTTTGATGATGAAAAAACTGCTTTCGCTCTCTTTGGTAGGCCTTGCGGTCGCCGCCGCATCCTCGGCCCAGGCGCGCGACTACGATACCGTGCGCATCGGCGTGGACGTTCCCTACGTGCCCATGGAGTACCGCACCCCGGAAGGCGAGCTTACCGGTTTCGATATCGACCTAGGCAACGCGCTGTGTGAAGAAGTCGGCGTGACCTGCGAGTGGATCGAGCAGGAGTGGGACGGCATCATTCCCGGCCTTCTGGCGCGCAACTACGACGCCGTGATGTCGTCGATGACGATCAACGACGAGCGCCGCCAGCAGGTGCTGTTCTCCGAGCCCTATATCACCATGCCGTCGGCCTGGTTCGCGGCAAGCGATCTGGACATCAGTGAAGCCAATGAAGAAACGCTGGACGGCCTGACCATCGGCGTTCAGCGCGGCACGCTGCAGGACAACTACGTCACCGACAAGTACGGCAGTATCGCCGACATCAGCCGCTACTCCACCGCCGATGACATGGTGCTGGACATGGACGCCGAACGTCTGGACATCGTTTTCCTCGACTTCCCGATCGGTCAGTCCACGCTGGTCGAAAGCGACGAAGGCGACTACACCATCGTCGGCGAGCAGATCACCGAACCCAAGGAGTACTTCGGTGATGGTTTTGGCATCGCCTTCCGCCAGCGCGATGAAGACCTGGCCGAACGCTTCAACGAAGCGCTCGCGACGCTGCAGGAAGATGGCACCTACGACGAGATTCACGCGCGCTACTTCGACGGCGAATAACCTCTTTTCGTAAGCGTCGAGTAAGTATGCAAAACCCCGGCAAACGCCGGGGTTTTGCTTTTGGGGCAACGCTTGAGAGCTTTGGGGTATAGTACGTATGGACAGTACGTATGGAGTACGTATAGATCGCACGTATGAATCGTACGCGCCGATACTCCTGAGCGGCGAACGCGCGACCGGGCTTGAACTCGACGCGACCGATCAAGTCTGAAGCCATTCTGGCCATCTCAACACGGAGGTTTTATGGCACACGCTCCCGGCGATACCGCCCCCCCGGCTTCTTCGCCGCGACCCACGGCGGCTGTTGATCGCCCGCTATCACACTGGACGGCCTGGGCGCAGTGGCTGGCGCTTTTGACCATGACCATCGACCACCTGGTGCGCTACGTGCTCCCGGACAGATGGGATTTGAGCTGGGCGGGGTCGTCGATTGGGCGCATCGCCTTTCCGCTGTTCGCGGCCATGGTGGCCTGGCATGGGCTGTTCAATACGCGTAATCCGCTGCGCTACGCCCGGCGGGTACTGGTCATCGGTCTCATCGCCCAGGTGCCGTACATGATGATGCCGCGATCGAGTGATGCCTTCATCCTCAACGTCTGCTTTACACTGGCAAGCGGTTTGGCACTCGGGGCGTTGGCCCGCCAGGGCTGGCAACACTACCGTCAGGAGACGCTCGGGTTTGGCTGGCTGCTACTGGGGGCGGCGGTGGCGGTCACGCTTTGGTATCTGCTCGGCTTTTGGGTCGAGTATGGCCATAACGGCCTGATGCTGATCCCGTTTTTCATGTTCGCCATGTACGCGCTCAACGATAGCGACAATGCGCTGAAATCGAGGCTCTGGGCGGGGCTGGCGGCGTTTCCGGTGCTCTGGATCGCCGGCCAGATGAACGCCTCGGACATGTCCAAGTCGTTCACCGTGGGCACGTGTATCGTCGTTCTCATCCTCGCCGCCGGCGGCGCCCGCTACGTCCCGAAGGTGTTCAAAAACATGCCGCGGCGGCTTTGGCTTGCCTGGTATCCGGGCCACTTCGCGCTCATCGCGCTTTGGGTGGTGCTTAGCGGTCAATTAGCGATGTAACGCGGTCAGGCAGCGCGGCCTTTTTCATGACGTCGCGCATTTCCGGGCGGTAGCGGCAAAGCCGCGCCCGCCCTTGCGCCTTGGCCTGGTACATCGCGACATCGGCCTGCTTGAGGATCTCGGCATGGTCGCACTCGTCGGCATTGAAGCAGGTGTAGCCCATGCTCGGCGTCACCTCTACCTGCTGGCTCTCCAGGTGATAAAACCCGCCCAGCTTGCTTCTCAGCGTTTCCAGGCACGCCTTCGCCATCTCTTCGGCCCGGTCGTCAAAGGGCCAGTCGAACAGTTTGAGCATCACGAACTCATCGCCACTTAGCCGTGCCGCCATGTCGTCGTCGCCCAGGTGAGCCTCGAGACGCTTGGCCACCTGTATGAGCAGATCGTCCCCGGCGGCGTGGCCGAAGGTATCATTGATCATCTTGAAGCGGTCCAGATCCAGAAACATCACTACGCCGGTTCGCTCGCGGTTTGAGGATTCCTTGCAAAGCGACATCAGCCGCTCGATGAACAGACGCCGGTTGGGCAGATCGGTCAGCGAGTCGTAGTAGGCCTGGCGGTAGATGGTCGCCTCGTGCCGGGTGCGCTCGGTGAAATCCTCGACGATCGCCATCCCGCCGATGCGATGGTTATTGTCGCAATTCACGCCGTTGAAAATGGCGCGCAGCGGCGTACCCTTCTCAGCGCCGGGCAGATAGAACGTACCTTCGAAATAGCCCGAGCCCTTCTCGAGGCTGTCGCGTACCCCTTGAGCGACCTGCTGATTCGCCGAGCGGTCGAGCATGCGATAACCCATGAAGCTGTCACGCGTGCCGCCCAGAATTTTGAGCAATTGCTCGTTACAGTCGGTGATCACTCCGTTGCGGTCGAAGTGCAGCACTCCCAGCGGCGAGTGATCGAAGATCGAGCGGTAGCGGTTTTCACACTCCTGCAGCTGCGCCTTGCGCGACTCGACACTCACCTTGAGCGCGATGTTATCGTGAATGATGCGATGAAACCGGATACAGGTGGTTAGCATCAGTGCCAAAAATACCAGCACGATAATGCCCATCAGTATCGATAGCATGGTTGCTCGCAACAAGAAGACGGCGGCCAGCGGCAGTAAAATGAGGCTGATGAAGCCAACCCCAAGCCACTTGACCGGTGAAAGCGTGGTCGTGCCGCCGGCGGCGATACCGCAGGCGATGACCGCCAGCGCCGCGGTTTGAGTCGGATCGGTCGGGGCAAAAAAGAGAACCCCCGCGGCCCCCCAGAGGGCCGCCGAGCCAAGCGAGCCCGCGCTGAAAATGTAGAGCCACCGTTTTTGATGGGCGCTGGCCGTGCCCTGCTCATACCAGCGAGCAAACACCAGCCGCAACAGTGATATGACGCCAAGCGTTAAAAACCAGGCCATGACGGCCACCGGCGAATGCGCCGACCAGAGGATCGCGGCGGTAAAGGCGGCCACGACCAGGCTGCTGACAACGGGCTGCCATAGATTTTCATATAAAAGTGCCACTTTCGCCGCTTCAAGATCGCATAGCGAGAGCGGCTCATCGGCGTCGACGGGGCCATATTGGGCAACCCCGGCGAGTTTAAGCTTCCACAGCATGTCCATTCCCTGTGCTGTTGGATCGCCTAAACAAAGGCAACCCGTCTTCGTTCAATGAAGTCTTGAGCCGTAGTTGTAAACGATTTATCTCGTTAAAGCGAATACCAAAATCGACTTATAAAAAAACCGCCTGATAGCAGGCGGTTAATGAAGCGTTATCGCGCCCCTTACAGGGTGAAACTCCACTTTACCGAAGGGGCCTCCGGCAGCAGCGTCTGGCACCGACGAACTTTCTCCAAAAGCTCTGCGTGCGAGTCGGCGAGAACGTTGATGTGCGCAAGCTTGCGCCCGGCGCGCTCGCCCTTATCGTAGCGATGCAGGTGAGCATGCGGGATTGCCAGAAGCGCGGCGTTGTCGCCTTCGCGGCCGATGACGTTGACCATGCAGGTCGGCGCCATGGCCTCGGTCGAGCCCAGCGGCAGCCCTTGAATCGCCCTCAGATGATTTTCGAACTGACTGGTCGCGGCGCCGTCCATCGTCCAGTGGCCGGAGTTGTGCACACGCGGCGCCATCTCGTTGGCCAACAGGCTTCCATCTTTGGCTTGGAAAAGCTCCAGCGCCAGCACGCCGACGTAGTCGAGCTCGTCGAGCAACTGGCGAATATAGCCATCGGCCAGTGCCTGGACGCTGTCGTCGAGATCCGGTAGCGGTGCCACGGAGTAGCGCAGAATGCCGCCCTCGTGCTGGTTCTCCGCCATCGGGTAGAACACGACCTCGCCGTCGCGACCGCGCACCGCGATGATCGATACTTCGCGCACGAAATCGACGAACGCCTCGACGATCAGCTGGGAATGGCCAATCGACGCCCAGGCATCACCGGCCTGATCGGCGGATGTGAGCACGGCCTGGCCCTTGCCGTCGTAGCCCTCGGTGACCGACTTGGCGACCACCGGGCAGCCAAGCTCCTCGGCGGCCTGGGCCAGCGCCTCGGCGCTCTCCACCACGCGGTAGGCCGGCGTGGGAATAGCAAGCCGGTCGAACAGCGCCTTCTCTTCTACCCGGTTTTGGCACACCGCGATCGCTTTACTGCTGGGATAGACCGGCTTGTGCTGCTCGATCTCGCGCACCAGCTCGACCGGCAAGTGCTCGAACTCGTAGGTCACGACATCGACCTTCTCGAGAAACGTGGCCAGGTGCTCGTTGTGCGGGTCGACGATCACCTCGCCAATGCCCGCACTGGGGCTCCCGGTGGTGTCCAGAAAGGTGAAACGATTGCCCAGCGGGTAGCCTGCCAAGGCGAGCATACGACCGAGCTGGCCGGCACCCAAAACGCCAATGTTCATGGTGGTCTCCTCAGGCCTGATCGGTATCGATGCGGGGGTCCGGGTTATCGAGCACGGCTTGGGTCTGCTCGGCGCGAAACGCCTCGACCGCCTCGCGCACGGCGCTATCCTGAAGCCCCACGATCTGCGCGGCCAGAAGGCCTGCGTTGGTCGCCCCGGCCTTGCCGATGGCTAGCGTTCCCACGGCGATACCGCCGGGCATCTGGGCAATGGAGAGGAGCGAATCGAGCCCCTTGAGCGATTTGGACTCCACCGGCACGCCCAGCACGGGAAGCGGCGTTTGAGAAGCCACCATGCCCGGCAGGTGCGCCGCCCCGCCCGCGCCGGCCACGATCACCTGAAGCCCGCGCTCCGCCGCACCCTTGGCGTAGTCGAACAACAGATCCGGCGTACGGTGCGCCGAGACCACGCGGGTCTCAAAAGCAACGCCCAGGCGCTCGAGCATTTGGGTGGCGTGTTCCATCACGGGCCAGTCGGATTTGGATCCCATAATTACGCCCACTTGGGGTGCGCGGCTGGACATGGATTCGCTCCTCGGCCGAAGGCCATCAATCGGTAAAAGATGAAAAGCCGCAAGGCTTGGCTATAATTTTAAAGGCGCATAGTTTACCAGAGCGGGCCGAATTAGGGGCTTCGATCGGTGGATGAAATTTTAGCCGGATCAGGCATTGAAAAGCGCTTCCGTTAGCGTCATTGTGTAGGTGTCACTTTTGACCCATGGAGTCACATGAGTACGGCAACGTCGACTGCTCACGCAGAAACGCTGGACCCTCCTCGAAGCAGCCCTGACCTCGACGTCAGGGAATTGGAAAAACGCACGCGCTTGATGCGCATCATCACTCGTCTGGTCGCCGTATCGGATCTGGGAAGCCGCGAAATCGCCCGCCGGGCCGGCCTTCCCGTCCAGAAGATCAGCGACCTGCTCGCCGGAAGGCTCGAGCATCTGAATCTGGACGAACTCAACGTCCTGCGCCGCACATTAGAGCTGGAGGCGCCAACGCCATAGCCTCCAGGTGTGAACCGATAAACGCCTCGCCAAACGCGAGGCGTTTTTTTGTGCTCAAAGCACGGCTTGGCCCGTCATGAATAAGCACGTTATGAATAAGCCCGCCATGACTCAGCCCAGCACTATTCCACCCAACAGGACGATGATCACGACCGCCCAGGCGGGCAGGCGCCACACGCTCAGCAGAAGAAAACCGGTGAGCGCCAGCGCGACATCGATAGGCACCAGCACCGCGCTGACCCACACCGGGTCGAAAAGCGCGAGCCCCAGAATGCCCACGACCGCCGCACTGGCGCCACGCAGAAGTGCCTGGGCACGCTCGCCGCGGCGAAAACGGTGCCAGAACGGCAGCACCCCCACCAGCAGTAAAAAGCCGGGGGCGAAAATCGCCACCAACGCCAGCGCCGCCCCGGCCCCGGCATTGACGCCCGGCCACAGCGCGCCAAGGTAAGCGGCGAAGGTGAAAAGCGGCCCCGGAATCGCCTGGGCGGCGCCGTAGCCGGTCATGAACGCATCATTTGAGATAAGACCTAGCTGAACCGTTTCGGCGCTCAGAAGCGGTAGCACCACGTGGCCGCCGCCAAAGACCAGCGCCCCGGCGCGGTAAAAGGCATCGACCATATCGAGCCCAACCGCCATCGGCGCTAGCAGCGGCAGCGCCCCCAACAGCAGCGCGAAAAGCGCAAGCGCGACGGCCCCGGCGCGGCGCGAGACGCCAAAGGAGAATGTATCCACCTCCCCCCGGGGCGACGGCGACCGGCAGAGCCAAAGCCCCGCCGCCGCACCCAGCGCAATGGCGCCGACCTGGCCCGCCGGGCCGCTTGCGAGCGCGGCCACGAACACCGCGCCCAGCGCAATCCCCGCCCGCGCTCTATCCGGGCAAAGGCTTTTCGCCATTCCCCAAACGGCGTGGGCCACCACCGCCACGGCCACAAGTTTGAGGCTATCGATCACGCGCTCGAACAGCGGACCCTCGAGTGCTGTCGCGCCCAGCGCGAACAGTGCCAGCAGTAGCGCCGAAGGCAGCGTAAACGCCACCCACGCCGCGGCAGCCCCCCAGGGGCCGGCGCGCAAGAGCCCGAGCGCAAAGCCCACCTGGCTGCTCGCCGGGCCGGGCAAAAACTGGCAAAGCGCCACCAGTTCCGCATAGGCCGCCTCGGACAACCAGCGACGTCTGACGACGAACTCGGTATGGAAATAGCCCAGATGCGCGACGGGGCCGCCAAAAGAGGTGCAGCCCAGCCACAAAAACGTTCGAAAGACATCGAAAACTCGCCCGTGCCGACTCGCCATCGAAAGGCCTCCTCATGAAACGAAAGCCCCACTCTAGCCCAGCCGTTTGACGCCGACGTGACAAAAAAAGGGCCGCGAGTGCGGCCCTGGGCGTTGGCTAAAAGTGTTCAGTCGTCCTGGTCGGTGACCGCGCCGGTGCTGGCGGAGCTTACGTGGCGCGCGTACTTGGCGAGCACGCCACGGGTATAGCGGGGCTCGGGCTTTTGCCACTGGCTTTGGCGACGGGCCATCTCTTCATCGCTAACGTCGATATCGATGGTGTCCGCCTCGGCATCGATGGTGATGAGATCGCCGTTTTCGACCAGCCCCAGCGGGCCGCCTTCGAAGGCTTCCGGCGACACGTGGCCCACCACGAACCCGTGGCTGCCGCCGGAGAAGCGCCCGTCGGTGATCAGTGCGACGTCGTTACCCAAGCCCCGGCCCATGATGGCGGAGGTCGGCGTCAGCATTTCACGCATGCCCGGCCCACCCTTCGGGCCTTCGTAGCGAATCACGACCACGTCACCGGCGACCACGGTACCGTCGTTGATGCGCGCCTGGGCTTCCTCTTCCGAGCCGAATACCCGGGCAGGTCCTGAAAAACGCGTGCCTTCCTTGCCGGTGATCTTGGCAACCGCCCCTTCCGGCGCCAGGTTGCCGTAGAGAATGCGCAGATGGCTTTGCGCCTTGATCGGCTTATCGAGCGGCGCGATGATCGACTGATCCATCGGGTAGGGCTCGACGCCCGCCAGGTTTTCGGCCAGGGTCTTGCCGGTAACGGTCAGGCAGTCGCCGTGCAAAAGCCCGGCCTCGAGCAGAATCTTCATCAGCGGCTGAATACCGCCAATGGCGACCAGCTCGCTCATCATGTAGTGGCCGCTGGGGCGTAGATCCGCCACCACCGGTACGCGCTTGCCGATCTCAGTGAAGTCCGAAAGCGAGAGCTCAACCCCGATGGTGCGCGCCATGCCGATCAGGTGCAGCACCGCGTTGGTGGAGCCGCCAAGCGCGATGATCACGGTGATCGCGTTCTCGAAGGCCTGGCGGGTCATGATGTCGGAGGGTTTGATGTCGGCTTTCAAAAGCTCGAGTACTGCTTCGCCGGCCGCTTTACAGTCGTCGCGCTTCTCCTGGGAGATGGCGTTTTGCGCGGAGCTTCCCGGCAAGCTCATGCCGAGTGCCTCGATCGCCGAGGCCATCGTGTTGGCGGTGTACATGCCGCCGCAGGAGCCGGGGCCGGGAATCGCGGTCTCTTCGATCTGCTTGAGCTCGATCAGGTCCATGTCGCCGCGCGAATGCGCGCCCATGGCCTCGAACACCGAGACGATATCGGTGTGGCCCTTGCCCGGCATGATGGTGCCGCCGTAGACGAACACGCTGGGGCGGTCCAGGCGCGCAAGGCCCATCACGCAGCCGGGCATGTTCTTGTCACAGCCGCCAATCGCGACCAGCCCATCGAAGCCCTCACAACCGGCCACGGTCTCGATGGAGTCCGCGATGACTTCACGCGAAACCAGCGAGTACTTCATGCCCTCGGTGCCGTTGGCGATGCCGTCGCTGATGGTGATGGTGTTGAACACCACGCCCTTGCCGCCGGCGGCGTCGGCGCCTTCGCGGGCAAGCTCGGCCAGCTCACCGATATGGCTGTTGCACGGCGTCACCATGCTCCAGGTCGAGGCCACGCCCACCTGAGGCTTTTTGAAATCCTCGTCGTTGAAGCCTACTGCGCGCAGCATCGCGCGGCTGGCCGCCTTACCCGGACCGTCGACGACGGGGGCGGAGTGGCGGCGCGAGCCTTGCGCTGCGTCTTGCGATGTGGCGTCTTGTGAAGCGTTCTGAGAAGGGCTAGTCGGCTCGGTCATGGCGGGCTCCTTATGTTTTTCGTGTTCTAAAAAACGTCATAGCTTGGCGATGCGCGGGCCTCACTGCAAGATGCACAGGGCAATTATCCGGCAAAATTCTACCCACGCCGCGAGTAAAGACAAACGTGTCGAAACTCATTAAGATCATGACCTTCCAACAACGTATTGATTTTCAAACGACACCGTGAGGTCACCATGGAGCCGCAAGAGAAAAACGAGCTGTTGAAAAGCGTCGCGGAGCCGCTTTACCGCGGTAAACTCTGGATGCAGCTGATCGGCGTCATGCTTATTCTGGGCGGGGTGTTAACGGCGATTACCGTCGTCGGTATCATCGTCGCCTGGATACCGATCTGGGCGGGCGTCGTGCTCTTCCAGGCGGCCAGTGCCAGTCAGCGCGCCTATCAAAGCGGCGACGAGCGTGAGCTTCGCTTTGCGCTTTCAAAGCTCAAGACCCACTTCACCATTTTCGGCGTGCTGGTGCTGCTCTACCTTCTGCTGTTCGTGGGCATGACCTTTCTTGGCCTGATGGGGATTGGTAACGTCACGCTCTCCTACTGACGAAACGTTCAACCTGCCGGGATGTGTCCATGTCGCGCCTTTCTACGCCCCCACTGACGCCCGGTTTCATGGTGGTACACGCCAACCGGCTCGAGGACCTACGCGCCGTGGCCATCGAGTGGATGCGCCTGCACCCGCTGGGGCCGCTGGAAAACGAAACCATTCTGGTGCAGAGCAACGGCATCGGCCAGTGGCTCAAACTCGCGCTCGCTGAAGACCCCGAAAACGGTGGCGCGGGCATTGCCGCCGCGCTCGACGTGACCCTGCCCGCCCGCTTTCTCTGGCAGGCCTACCGCACCGTGCTGACGCACATAAGCGGCGCGGATGATGCGGTGCCGGAAACCTCGCCGTTCGATAAGTCGCGCCTGGTGTGGCGGCTCTTGCGCCTGCTGCCCGCCCTGGTAGCAGAGCCGGTCTTCGAGCCGCTCGCCCGCTTTCTCGAGTTCGACCGCGACCAGCGTAAGCACTACCAGCTCGCCGAGCGGCTGGCGGATCTGTTCGATCAGTACCAGGTGTACCGGGCGGACTGGCTCGACGCCTGGGCTAAAGAAGACGACGTGCTCATCGGCGCCCGAGGCGAGCGCCGCGCGTTGGAAGAGCACCAGCGCTGGCAGCCCGCGCTCTGGCGCCGTCTTAGAGAGGACGTCGCCGCCACCCAGGGCCCCCGCGGGCTCGAGAGCAGCCGGGCAAGCGTCCATCAGCGCTTTCTCGAGGCCACCGAGCATCTGGAGGGCCAGGCCTGCCCGCCCAAGGTGCCCAGGCGGCTGATCATCTTCGGCATTTCGTCGCTGCCAAGCCAGACCCTCGAGGCGCTGGCCGCGCTTTCGCGCTGCTGCCAGATCGTGCTCTGCGTACATAACCCTTGCCAGTACTACTGGGCGGACATCATCGAGCACAAGGACCTCTTGCGCGCCAGCCGCTACCGCCAGACCCGCAAGGCCGGTATGCCGGAAGCGCTCGACGTACTCGGTACCGGCGACGCCGAGGGCGCGCTGCACCTGCACGCCCAGCCGCTGCTCGCCGCTTGGGGCAAACAGGGCCGCGACTACCTGCGCCTGATCGACGAGCACGACGACACCGGCGATTATCAGAGCCTTTTCGAGCAGCGCGCGCTGCGCATCGACATGTTCGAGCCCTTCTCGCTGGAAGGCGGCGGCACGCTCTTGAGCCAGCTTCAGGACGATATCCGCGAGCTGCGCCCGGTGCCCGAGACCCGCGAGCACTGGCCGGCCCCGATTGATACCGACGACTCGATCGTCTTTCACATCGCCCACGGCCCCCAGCGTGAGGTCGAGATTCTGCACGACCAGCTTTTGGCCGCGTTCAGCCGTGATCCGAACCTGCGCCCGCGGGACATTATCGTCATGGTACCGGACATCGACCGCTACGCGCCGCACATCGAGGCGGTGTTTGGCCAGCTCAATCAGGACGACCCGCGCTTCATCCCGCACACGCTTTCGGACCAAGCCAGCCGCCACCGGCTGCCGCTGATGATCGCGCTGGAAAAACTGCTGCGCCTGCCGGAGCTTCGCCTCTCCACCAGCGACGTGCTCGATCTGCTCGACGTGCCGGCGCTGCGCCAGCGCTTTGGGCTCGAGGAGCGCGACCTGCCCACGCTTGCGCGCTGGATGGAAGGCGCGGGCATTCGCTGGGGGCTAAACGCCCGCGCCCGAGCGCATCTGGAGCTGCCCGGCGGGCTCGCCCAAAACACCTGGGCCTTTGGGCTTCGACGGCTACTGCTTGGCTACAGCGTGGGCGAGGCTGGCGCCTGGCAGGGCATCGAGCCGTTTGACGATATCGGCGGGCTGGAGGCGCGCCTGGCCGGGCCCCTGGCCACACTTCTGGAAAAACTCGAAGCCACTTGGGAGCGCTTTTGCGAGCCGGTGGACGCCGCCACCTGGGTGGCGCGGCTGCGCGAGCTGTTGGAGACCTTCTTTCTCACCGACGACCCGGCCGAGAGCGTCATGCTGGCAAAGCTCGAAAACGGCCTGCAGCAGATGCTCGAGAGTACCCGGGAAGCCGCGCTCAATGAGGCGCTTCCGCTCTCGATGGTGCGCGAGCACTGGCTGTCACAGATCGACGAGCATAGCCTTTCCCAGCGCTTTCTGGCCGGCGCGGTCAACTTCGCCACGCTCATGCCGATGCGCGCCATTCCCTTCAAACGGGTGTGCCTTTTGGGGATGAACGACGGCGAGTATCCGCGCTCCCAGCCGCCGCTGGATTTCGACCTGATGGGCGGCGACTACCGCCCCGGCGACCGTTCACGGCGCGAGGACGACCGCTATCTGTTTCTGGAGGCGCTGCTCTCCGCCCGTGACCAGCTCTACGTGAGCTGGGTGGGCAAAAGCCAGATCGACAACGCCCCGCTCCCGCCGTCGGTGCTGGTCGGCCAACTGCGCGAACACCTGGCCGCCGGCTGGCAGCGCGACGGCGATGATCTTCTGGCGCGGCTCACCACCGAACACCCGCTGCAGCCCTTCAGCCGGCGCTACTTCGGCCAGGACGATGCGCTTTTCACCTACGCCCACGAGTGGCGCGAGGTGCACACCGCGCAGAGCGCCCGCGAATCGGCCCCGCTCACCGCGCCTGCCGAGAGCGAGCCGGCCACGCTCAATCTCGCCCAGCTGGGCAGTTTCCTGCGTGAGCCGGTGAAGAGCTTTTTCAACGCGCGACTGGGCGTCTACTTCGAGCAGGAAGCGATTGCCGAGCTCGACGCCGAACCCTTTGCGCTGGACGGCCTGCAGAACTGGCAGCTTCAGGACCGGCTGATCGCCGCCCAGCGCCGCGCGGTGGACAATAACGAGCCGCGCATCGAGGCGCTCGACGAGCAGCTGTCGCGCTTTCAGGGCCAGGGCGTGCTCGCCATCGGCGCCTTTGGCGAGCGCATGCGCGACGCGCTCGCCGAGCCGATGGAGGCGCTGTTCGAAAAGTACGAGGAAATGCTGGCCGCCTGGCCGCACCAGGCGAGCGCCGCCCAACGGGTATGGCTCGCTTTCGAGCAAGGCCCAACGCTCGAGGACTGGCTGGGCGAGGTGCGTTTGAACGAGGCCGGCGAGCGCTGCCGGGTGCTGCTGTTGAGTTCGAGCCTGGTGAAGCAGAGCAAATATCAGTGGCACCACCTGCTGCGCCACTGGGTCGCGCACCTGGCGGGCAATCTCGATGCCCCCATGACCACCGCGCTGATCTCAAAAGCCGGTAGCGTCACGCTTGAGCCGGTAGCGCCCGACACTGCGAAGGCGCACCTTGCGACCCAGCTCGATGCCTGGCAACAGGGCCAGCAAGGGCCGCTGCCGCTGGCGACGCAGGCCGGGTTCGAGTGGCTTAACAAGCTCGGCACGACCGATAGCGACCGGGACAGCCCCGCGTTTGCCGCCGCCGAAAGTGCCTATGAGGGCGGGCGCTACCAGAGGGGGGATGTCACCCAAAGCGCTTATCTCGCTCACCAGTGGTCGAGCTTCGAGCAGCTGTTCACCGCCCGCACCGCTCAGGGCGAAGGCTTTGCCGAGCTGGTCGAGCGCCTTTATGCACCGCTGTTCAAGGCGGTCAAGGGCGACAAGAAAGGTGACAAAAGAGCTGACAGGAAAAGCGACTCAAAAGGCGGGCGTTAACCGCCCGCCGATTGGCGCTTTAAAGTACGAGCCGCGCCTGGCTCGATCAGGGGCAGGTTTCCGGCGTGGCGTGGCTTAACGACAGAATACGTTTGGCCAGGGCGATCATGTCCGGGTCGCCGGTGTGTTTGTCCGGCACGTCCGAGAGCTTGATGACCGGAAGCCACCCCTGGCCTTCCGGGCGCGCCTTAACCATCTTGATCACCATGTTCATCGGCTCCACACCCACATCGTTGGTGAAGTTGGTACCGATGCCAAAAGCGGTACCGATGCGTCCCTGGCAGAACGCCTGGATACGCTCGACCCGCTCCGGCGTCAGCGCGTCGGAAAAGATGATCGTTTTGGTTTGCGGGTTCACGCCCAGGCGCTTGTAGTGCTCGATGGTCGCCTTGGCGAACTCCACCGGGTCGCCGCTATCGTGGCGCACGCCGTCGAAGAGCTTGGCGAACTTCTTGTCGAAGCTTTCGAAAAACGCCTTGGTGGTGAAGGTATCGGTCAGCGCGATGCCGAGATCGCCGCGATACACGTCCACCCAGTGCTCGAGCGCCAGGCTGTTGGCCATTTTGAAGCCAAAGCGCGCGCCGTGGAACATGAACCACTCGTGGGCGTGGGTGCCGATCGGCTTCACCCCGTGGCGCATGGCCAAAAGCACGTTGCTGGTACCGGTGAAGGTGTCGCCGCCGTAGTGGCGAAGCGCGCCCACGACCCGGTCGTGCACTGCAAACGAAAAGCGCCGCCGCGTGCCGAACTCGGCGATCTTGAGGCCCAGATCGCGGTAGTGTTCGATCTTCTCGCGGGTACGCTCTTCTATCAGCTCCGCCGTGTTGTCCGGGGCGTGTTCGTCGCGCAGCACGTACCAGAGCTCGCTGATCAGCGCCATCAGCGGCACTTCCCACAGGATGGTGCGGTACCAGGGGCCTTCGATGACCACCGACACGTCGCTTCCCTGCTGCTCGACGACCACCTCGGAGGGGTCGTAACGAAACCCGGCGAGAAAATCGAGGTAGGTCGGGTCGAGGTACG
Source organism: Halomonas sp. GD1P12 (assembly GCF_025725645.1). Classification (NCBI taxonomy): domain Bacteria; kingdom Pseudomonadati; phylum Pseudomonadota; class Gammaproteobacteria; order Oceanospirillales; family Halomonadaceae; genus Halomonas; species Halomonas sp. GD1P12. Next base: position 2,512,345 of record NZ_CP107007.1, read on the forward strand.
GGCAGGTGGTTTCCAGATAACGCTTCTCGTCCTCGCTGAGCGCAAGCGATGCCATCTTGTCCACTTCCCGGCGAAGCGCGGCGCCAAACCCGTCAGGAAAGCGATGCTCTCCCCGGTTGATGAAGGCGTAGTGCGCGTGGGCGTAGGGGAAGCGCTTGATCACGGCGTTTTGCATCGTGATCTTGTAAAAATCGTTATCGAGAAGCGATGTCAGCATGGTGTCTCATCGTCAGCATAAACTTAAAGCCACGACAGCGTATGACGGCTATCCTGGCGTGGCTGGCCGACAAGATTAGCAGGTGACGGGCCTGACTCACAGCCCGGGCAAACGCCGCCCGCCTTTTGATCCCCTCAAACCATCGCGATATAGTGCCAAACCTGCGCCTCCGGGCGCCTTTTCCTGCCGCACCCGGAGACCTCATGAGCCAACCCGCCCCACTCGACCCACTGGGCCTGCCGCTACACGGCAGCCGCTTGATCGAGGCCAGTGCCGGCACCGGCAAGACCTTCACGATCGCGCTTTTGTACGTGCGCCTGGTGCTGGGCGGTCATTCTCAAGAGGACGACACCGCCTACCCGCGCCCGCTCACCCCGCCGGAAATTCTGGTGGTGACGTTCACCAATGCCGCCACCCAGGAGCTTCGCGAGCGTATTCGCGCGCGGCTGGTGGAAGCCGCGGCGGTGTTTCGCGGTGCCCAAAATGACGACCTGCTGTGTGAACTTCGCGCCCAGTACGATGAAGGCGCCTGGCCCGCCTGCGCCCGCCGGCTGGAGTTGGCCGCCGAGTGGATGGACGAGGCGGCGGTGTCCACCATTCACAGCTGGTGCTACCGCATGCTGCGCGAGCACGCCTTCGATAGCGGCAGCCTCTTCTCACTGAACCTGGAAAACGACCAGCGCGAGCTCGAGCAGGAGGTGGTACGCGACTACTGGCGCACCTTCTACTACCCGCTGGATATCGAGGCGCTTGCCCACATCACCCGCTACTGGAAAGCGCCGAAAGAACTGCATGAGACGCTTTCACGGCTGTTAGCGGAGTGCGAGGCGCTTGGCGAGCCGCGCCCGGCCCCACAAACGACCCTGGCCGCGGTGGAGGCGCAAAAGTATGAGGCGCTGGCGGCGCTGAAAGCCCCCTGGCCCCAATGGCTCGACGAGCTGGTGCCGGCACTGGAAGACGCGGCGAAGGCCAAGGCGTTCAAGGGCCAGAGTTTCAACGCCAAAAGCCGCGCCAACTGGCTGGGGGCGCTCAAGGAGTGGGCCCAAAGCGATCAGGAGCGCCCGGCGCTGACCGACTCGGCCTGGAAGCGCCTGACGCCGGAAGGCATGGCGGAGATCTGGATAGAGGGCGAGCCGCCCTGCCCCGAGGCCTGGCAGGCACTGGCCGCGCTCAAGCCCGCGCTCGATAGATTGCCAGAGCCCTACAGTGATCTTCTGATTCACGCCGTGCAGTGGTGCAAGGTGCGCCTGGAGCGCGAGCAGCAGCGCCGCGCCGAAATGGGCCCGACCGAGCTTTTGACCCATCTGGACCGAGCGCTCAAGGGCCCCAACCGCGAGGCGCTGGCGGCTCAGATCCGCCGCCAGTTTCCGGTCGCGCTGATCGACGAGTTCCAGGACACCGACCCGGTGCAGTACCGCATTTTCGATGCGGTCTACCAGGTAGCCACTCAACGCCGCGACAGCGCGATTCTGCTGATCGGCGACCCCAAGCAGGCGATCTACGCCTTTCGCGGCGCGGATATCTTCACCTACCTGCAGGCCCGCCAGGATACCGACGGCCGCCACGTGACGCTGTCGACCAACTTTCGCTCCACCCGCGCCATGGTCGAGGCGGTCAACCACTGCTTTCGCTACGCCGACGCGCATCCGCGCGGCGCATTTTTGTTTCGCGACGAGCACGGCGACAACCCGCTGCCGTTTCTGCCGGTGGAGGCCCGCGGGCGCAACGAGCAGCTGGTACACGAAGGCGCCCCGCTTGCCGCAATGACGCTCTGGCCGCTTTCAAGCGACGAGCCGCTCTCGAAAAGCGCCTACCAGACCGAGATGGCCGAGCGCTGCGCCTCTCACATGGCCGCACTTCTGGAGGCGGGCCGCCGGGGGCAAAGCGGCTTTCAAAGCGAGCAGGGCCTGACGCCGCTGAAGCCTTCCGACATGGCGGTGCTGGTCAACGGCCTGAGCGAGGCCCGCGCAATCCGCCTGGCGCTTTCAAGCCGCGGAGTAAAAAGCGTGTACCTGTCGGATCACGACAAGGTGTTCGCCTCGCCCATGGCCGCCCAGGTGGAGCGGTGGCTTCGCGCCTGCGCCGAGCCGCTGGCAAGCTCGCGCCAGGCCGAGGCGCACCTGAGAGCGGCACTGGCCACACCCGCGCTGGGGCTAAGCCTCGCCGAGCTCGACCACCTGCAGCAAAACGAGCTGGCCTGGGAGGCGCGGGTGGTGCAGTTCGGTCACTACCACCGCCTGTGGCAGCGCCAGGGAGTACTTCCGCTGGTGCGCCGGCTGATGGCGGACTTCGAGATTCCCGCTCGTCTTCTGGCCGAGTTCGAAGACGGTGAGCGCTTACTCACCGATCTTCTGCACCTGGGCGAGCTTCTACAGCAGGCAAGCCAAGAGCTCGACGGCGAGCACGCCCTGATCCGCTTTCTGATGGAAGCCATTGCCGACCCAAACAGTCAGAACGACAGCCACAAGCTGCGCCTGGAGAGCGACGCCGACCTGGTCAAGGTGGTCACCATTCACAAGTCCAAGGGCCTCGAGTACCCGCTGGTGTTTCTGCCCTTCATCCAGAACCACCGCCCAGTGAAGGCGGACGATCTGCCGCTTCGCTGGCACGACGGTGACGGCCAGCTGCGCCTTAGCCTGAACGCCGACGAGGAAATACTCACGATTGCCGAGCGTGAACGCCTGGGTGAGGATTTGCGCAAGCTGTACGTGGCGCTGACCCGCGCCCGCCACGCGACCTGGCTGGGCCTAGCCCCGCTGAAGGAGGGCGAGGCGAGCGCAATGGGCTATCTGTTGAACGCGGGCCAGCCCATCGCCCCCGCCGCGCTCGCCACGGCGCTGGAGGCGCTTGCGAAAGGCAGCGACATCCACGTGGCCGAGCCGCCGGCGCCCACCGCGCTGCGGCTGGCCCCGGCGCTTGATAGCGAGACGCTGGGCCACGCCCGCGTGCCAACGCGGCCGGCCCGCGAGCACTGGTGGATCGCCAGCTATTCGGCGCTGCGCCTTTCCGGCACGCTCACCGCACCTTCGAGCGCGCCGCTGGAGCCCACTACCGCCCAGGAAGCGACCGCGTTCGAGGTGCTTAATGAGCCCCAGGACCTGGCCGAGCCCCAGGCGTTTCACCTGCACAAGTTCCCCCGCGGGCCGGGGCCGGGCACCTTTCTGCACGGCCTGCTCGAGTGGGCGGGCCGCGCCGGCTTTCAGGCCGCACTCGATGATGACGAGGCCTTCGGGGACATGCTCTGGCGCCGGGTGCAGCTTCGCGGCTGGCAGGTGTGGCAGGCGCCGCTTTCCGGCTGGCTAAAGGCGCTTTTAGCCACGCCCCTGCCGCTTGGTGGGGCGCAAAGCGTGGCGCTGACCGAGCTCAGTGATTACCAGGTGGAGCTCGAGTTCTGGCTGGCCGCGAAAGCGGTGGATACCCGCCGGATCGACGCGCTGGTAAGCCGCCACCTGCTACCCGGCCACGCCCGCCCGGCGCTGGACCGCGACACGCTCAACGGCATGCTCAAGGGCTTCATCGACCTGGCCTTCGAGCACGACGGCCGCTTTTACGTGCTCGACTGGAAATCCAACTACCTGGGCCCGACGGATGCCGCCTACGAGCAGGAAGCGCTGCGCCAGGCGCTGCTGGAGAAACGCTACGACCTGCAGGCCGCGCTCTACCTGCTCGCCCTGCACCGGCTTTTGAAAGCGCGCCTGAGTGACTACGACCCGCACCGCCACTTGGGCGGCTCGCTCACCGTGTTCCTGCGCGGCAGTTCGAGCCAGGGCCGGGGCGTGTACGCCGAGCCCGCGCCCATCGCGCTGATCGAGGCGCTGGACGCCCTGTTCACCGGCGCCCAGCAGGAGGCCACCGTATGAGCCGCAAGGACACGCAGACCTTCGATCTTTTCGATGCGCCGGATGAGCCCGCCACGCATGAGCCAAGCGCCCCAGCCGCACCGCACGCCGCGCTTTTTGACCCTCAGGCGCTGCTCGATCTGCTCGAGCGCTGGGTGGCGCGGGGCTGGCTGCGCGACCTGGACCGGGCGCTGGCGCGCTTTCTGCTGACGGAAGCCCCGGACGCCCCGGCGCTGTTGCTGCTGGCGGCGGCGCTTGCCAGCCACCAGCTCGGCCGTGGGCACGTGTGCCTGGAGTTGGCCGCCACGCTGGACGCGCCGGATTTCGCGCTGTCGCTGCCGCCGGAAGGCGACGACCTGATCGAGCCGCCGCTGCTGCCAAGCGCGCTGCTCGAAACGCTAACGCTTGCCCAGTGGCAGGCCGCGCTCGATCACCCGCTGCTGGTAAGCTACGGCCCTGGCAACACGCCACTGGTCGCCAGCGCCACGCGCCTTTATCTGCGCCGTTTTTGGCAGTACGAGCAGACCCTGCACGCGGAAATCGCCACCCGCCTCACCGCAAACGAAGATGTATTTGAGCAGGCTAATACGGGTAGGAGCCCAGTTCACTGGGCGATGGATGACGCCAGTCATCCCGATCACGCCACAGCAACTAACCTTCTTTCCCGGGCCCTAAACACCCTCTTCACTAATACCCAAACCCTGGACTGGCAAAAAACCGCCTGTGCGCTGGCCGCACGGCGCCGCTTCGCCGTGATTACCGGCGGCCCCGGCACGGGCAAGACCACCACCGTGGTGCGCCTGCTCGCGCTGCTGCAAACCCTGCGGTTGTCCCACGCCCCGGCGGAGCCGCTACGCATCCGCCTGGCCGCCCCCACCGGCAAGGCCGCCGCGCGGCTCAATGAGTCCATCGCCGGCCAGGTCAGCGGCTTGCCCACCGCCTCGCTCGAGGCGCTGCTGGGCGAGCACTTTGATGGCGCGCTAGACGGCGCCATCCCTACCGAGGTCACCACCCTTCACCGGCTACTGGGTGCGCGCCCCGACACCCGCCACTTCCGCCACGGCCCGCACAACCCGCTCGCACTCGACGTGCTGGTAATCGACGAAGCCTCGATGGTGGATATCGAAATGATGACCGCCGTGCTCAGCGCCCTGCCCGCAAACGCCCAGCTGGTGCTGCTGGGCGACAAGGATCAGCTCGCCTCGGTCGAGGCCGGCGCGGTGCTCGGCGAGCTGTGCCGCCGCGCCGAGGCCGCCCACTACACCAGGGCGACCGCCGCCTGGCTCGAAGCCGCCACCGGCCAGCCGATACCGGAGGCCTTCATCGACGAGCAGGGCCAACCGCTGGACCAGACGATCACCATGCTGCGGGTCAGCCACCGCTTCAATGAGCAAAGCGGCATCGGCCAGCTCGCCCAGGCGATCAACCAGCCCGGCGACGCCATGAGCGAGCGTGACAAACAGCAGGCGGTGAACCAGCTACTGCGCCAGGGCTACCCGGATGTACAGCACCGCGTGCTGGGCGGCGCGAGCGAAGGCGATGCCGCGCTTGACGCGCTGGTGATCGACGGCAGCCCCGCGGGCTTTGCGCAAAATGGCGAAGGCCGCACCGATCACAAGGGTAACCCCGTGGCCCCGCCCACCGGCTACCGCCACTATTTGAGCGTGCTCAAGGCCCAGCGCCCCGAAGGCGCCTCCTTCGAGGCGGACCCGGGCGCATTCGACGCCTGGGCCGGCCAGGTGCTGACCGCTTACGGGCGCTTTCAGCTTCTGTGCGCGCTGCGCAAGGGCCCCTGGGGCGTGGAAGGGTTGAATCCGCGCATCGCTCATACTCTTCGCCGCAACGGGTGGCTAAGTGCCAACGACGTGACGCTGGAGAAAGGCTGGTACGAGGGCCGCCCGGTGCTGGTCACCCAGAACGACTATGCGCTAAAACTGATGAACGGCGACATCGGCATCACGCTGGCCGTGCCCGCCCCGCGCGCGCCCGGCCAGTCGCTGCTACGCGTTGCGTTTCCAACGAGCGACCCGGCCCACCCCATCCGCTGGGTGCTGCCCTCGCGCCTGCACTCGGTGGAAACCGTGTTCGCGATGACGGTACACAAATCCCAGGGCTCGGAGTTCGTCCACACGGCACTCCTGCTGCCCGCCACGATCAACCCGATTCTAACGCGCGAACTCGTCTATACCGGCATCACCCGCGCCCGCGAGTGGCTGACCGTGGTGGAAGCCAAGCGCGGCATTTTGAATGAGGCGGTGGTGCGGGAAGTCATGCGGGCTTGATCCGTATAGCGGGCAAGGTTAAAACACTTACGGTCGAGCGCACGGGAACGGCGCTTGGCATTAAAAAACCCGCTTTAATCGAGGCGGTACAACGCGATCAACGCAAGGGATTTGCCAATGAAGTATCAAAAACGGATGGGCCACATGGGGCGTCAGGCTTTTTCCCTGCTGTCGCGGCTTGGCCGCCACGAACTGGCCCTGCTGCTGTGCCTGGCGATCATTTCCGGCGGCATTTGGGGCTTCGTCGCGCTGGCGGGTGAAGTCATCGAGGGCGACACCCAGAGCTTCGACGAGCGCCTGCTGCTCGCCCTTCGCAACCCCGCCGACCTGAACGACCCGATCGGCCCGGGCTGGGTCGAGGAGATGGGCCGGGACTTCACCGCGCTCGGCGGCGTGGGCGTGCTGGTAATGCTCACGCTGGGGGCGCTTGGGTATCTGCTACTCGCCAAACACTTTCGCGCCGCACTCTTCGCGCTGGTGGCGGTGCCCGGCGGCATTTTGCTCAGCACCGTGATGAAGCTGGGTTTTGATCGCCCCCGCCCGGATCTTGTGCCCCACGAAGCCATGGTCTACACCGCGAGCTTTCCCAGCGGCCACTCCATGATGTCCGCCGTGACGTATCTCACGCTGGCCGCCCTCCTCATCCGCATCCAGCCCGCGCTGCGCCTGAAAGCGTACCTGTTGATACTGGCGATACTGCTGACCCTGCTGGTGGGCGCAAGCCGCGTTTATCTCGGCGTTCACTGGCCGACCGACGTGCTCGCCGGCTGGACCGCCGGCGCGTGCTGGGCCGCGATTTGCTGGGGCGTGATGCACTGGATGCAGGGCCGCGGGCAGATTGAGAAGGAAGAGAGTGAG